>KL370851.1:78004-409889 GCA_000702025.1 Blautia schinkii DSM 10518 | reverse complement strand
GTTTTTCTCATGCTGCTGATATAAAATATAGAAGAGAGGATGCGTGTCATCAGTAAGACATGGCTCTCGTAAGTGATATAACTCTGGTGGCGTGGGTCATCCAGTCGTTTCAACATGGACAGGAGTCCGGGGAAATAGTGGCGGATCACCTTTACCAGTTCGCATGCCAGATGAAACTGGGCCAGGTGTTCCCTTGTATCTTTTCTGGTTACCTTTGCTTTTGTTTTCATGATAAAAACCTCCTTTCTTTATGCGGTTGCGAAGAAATAATCCTTTGGTCAGTTTTATTATCTCGCAATCCCACATAAAGTGGGAGGTTTTTTTTAAAAATTAATTTAATCGTCAAAGCTGGGTACCCCGGGAAGTTGTTGAACGGTGAGGGGGAGGAAAATCGGGGCGGGGAGCTGGCGCTGGGTTGTCAGGCATTGCTCGCTTCCCTTCAACTAATTGCCAACTGCGACTAAGACGCTCACGAGAGCGTTCGCGCCTAAGTCTTAGTAGGCAATGGATTTTCAGGCGCGCTTCCGCAAAATGCCTGACAATCCCAGCCGCCAGCTCCCCGCCCCGATTTTCCTCCCCCTCACCTTCCTCTACGTTCCCACCCCTTCGTAAACACTTGTTCCTTTCGCCGCAACATAAAAACTGCGGTAGATGAAACCTCAAATAATTGTAGCCTTCGATAGACTTAAATCTTCGATATATGCAATCTTTCAACAGATGTAAATATTCTGTAAATGTAAACCTTGGGTAGAAATAAACCTCTAGCAGAGCGCAGCGGAGTACGGGTGTACTATTATGTGCAGAGCATCGTGCACTTCCCGCAGCAAGGATGCCGGAGCACGTTTGATTCATATTACGGTAAGCTCAACACGCACCGGAGCGACCTATTTTCCGCCTGCAGATATCTTCCGGTGAAAACACAATCTTTTCGAAGGGGGAGCGGAAACGTGGAGGAAGGTGAGGATGAGGGACTTGGGGGCCGGGCACAGGCAGGTGTTATCCGTGTTGGGCCGATTTGCGGAAGCGCGCCTGAAAATCCATTGCCTACGGAGACTTAGCGTACTGCCCAGCTTATCTTTGGTGAAAATCCGAAGGATAATTTTCCATCGGCAAGGCGGCTGAATGAGTCGATGCGGTGGCATCGGCGATTGAAGCCAACGAAGTCCGATGGGAAATTAGACAAGGAGTTTCGCCAGAGATAAGCTGGGCAGTGCGCTGAACGCGAACGCTCTTCGTGAGCGGCTTAGTCGCAGTTGGCAATTAGTTGAAGGGAAGCGAGCATCGGCCCGACACGGATAACACCTGCCTGTGCCCGGCCCCCAAGTCCCTCATCCTCACCGTTTCACAAACTTCCCGGGGGGACCCCCTGAGATACGATTTCGGACCTCCTGCGCCAGCACCCCAATGCAAAACCCTGTAATCACCCCCGCCACCAACAGCACCGGCAGATAATACATAAGACTGAAGTTCTCCACAATAGCCATTGCAACCAGGAGCTGTCCCAAATTATGGGTCACGCCGCCCGTGATGCTCACTCCCACAACAGAAAATCCCGGCACACGCTTCAGCAGCGCCATGCAGACAAGGCTTACAACCGCCCCCGCCAGACTATACGCTATACTGAACAAATTCCCAAACAAAAACCCGATTGCCAATATTCTCACAACAGAAACAAGCGCCGCTTCCTTTATTCCATATTCATAGAGCACAAAAACCACAGCCAGATTCGCCAGACCAAGCTTCACTCCGGGTACGCCCACAAAAACAGGAAGCAGTGTCTCCACATATCCGAAAATCATGGCAATGGCTGTGAAAAGTCCTAAATATGCAGTTTTTTTATTCATATTCCTCCTAAATCAGGCCACAGCGTCCAGGCCGCCGCCGGAATCGTCTTTTCCTGCCTCAATGACTACTCGGTTGGGCAGACACACGATCGTACCGCCTCCGGCATCAATGGCTTTTTGGTGCATGCAGAGATGATCCGGGCAGTCAGCCTCAATCATTTTTACCCGGCCATCTTTAATTTCACAGACGTTTGTCTCCCCGATGGCAATCACCTGATCTTCTTCAAGAGCATATTCTCCGTACAGTTCCCCGTCTACCGTTATGCGGATGGTACGGTGGTTTCCGGGCAGAAAAAACTGTGCAGCCAGCCATAAAATAAGCGCCAGCGCACAGATGCCGCCTGCCAGAATCAAATCCTTTTTTTTCATACAGACCTCCATTGCAATTATCGCTATCATACCACACGAGCTCTTTGCCGGCAAGTATACACGCAAAGGCTGCCGTGAAATATATACACAGCAAAGGCTGCTGCAAAATTGCAGCAGCCTCCGCCGTCATCATAGGAGTTTTAAAACTATCAATAAGTTTATTTCCATCCACACCGGACATATTCACTGTACTTAACGCTTACACCGATGCTCAAACCGGCTTCATGTCGGTGGGAGAAATCTTGTAATTATAGGATGATACCTCTCGGGCATGCCTCCCTGCAGGCGCCGCAGTTCGTGCATTTCTCATAGTCAATATGTGCACAGAAGTCTGTGACCGTAACCGCTTCATTCGGACATACTTTCTCGCACTTCTTACATCCGATGCAGCCTACCTCGCAGGCGGATGTCACTGCTTTGCCTTTGGCATGAGAGCTGCAGCCAACGAAGGTACTCTGATCATAAGGTACCAGCTCGATCAAATGTTTCGGACATTTTCCCACGCATTTGCCGCAGGCCTTACATGCTTCTTTGTCTACCACAGCAACACCGTTGATAATATGTATCGCGTCAAAGGGACATGCTTTCACACAGCTTCCGTAGCCAAGGCATCCGAATGCACATGCTTTTGCACCGCCGCCGGGAATGAAGGCCATCATCTCACAGTCCTCAACACCGGAATAATCGTAATTTTCTTTTGTCTTATCACAGGTTCCTGCACATTTCACAAAGGCCACCTGACGTGCGCTCTCCACGACCTCCTGGCCCATGATCTCTGCGATTACTTTCCCTACCGGATCTCCGCCCACAGGACAGCCGTTTACCGGCGCTTCGCCTTTGGCAATGGCAGCCGCAAGGCCGTCACAGCCCGGATATCCACAGCCGCCGCAGTTGTTTCCCGGAAGTGCATCGCGGATAGCCACCTCGCGCTCATCCACCTCCACTGCGAATTTGTTTCCTGCGACTCCCAGGAAGATGCCGATGAAGAGGCCTACTGCCGCAACCACAACGGTTGCCATGATAATTGCTCCAACATTCATCTTATCACCCTCCTTAAATCAATCCTGAAAATCCGAAAAAGGCAATTGCCATCAGTCCTGCTGTCAGGAGTACGATGGGGAATCCCTGAAACGATTTCGGAATATCATTGTATTCAATTTTCTCACGGAGTCCTGCCATCAGCACAATCGCAATGGTAAAGCCGACAGCCGTAGCAAATCCGTTGATGGTGCCCTGCAGTACGTTGTAATCCTTCTGCACATTGATGATCGCCACACCGAGCACTGCGCAGTTGGTGGTGATCAATGGCAGGTAAACACCCAACGCCTGGTATAAAGGCGGCATCGCTTTTTTCAGGAACATCTCCACGAACTGTACAAGTGCAGCGATGATCAGAATAAATACGATCGTCTGCAGGTATGTAAGGTTCGTCGGGATTAAAATAAAATTGTAAATCAGGCTCGTAACAAAGGAGGACAGGGTAATAACGAAGATTACCGCTGCGCCCATGCCGGCCGCCGTGTCGATTTTTTTAGATACGCCCAGGAAAGGACACAGGCCCAGGAACTGACTGAGCACTACGTTATTTACAAGGGCGGCGCCGATTCCGATAATCAATAATTCTTTCATGCTGCCTTACCCCCTTTTCCCTTTGCACATGGAATTGCCGCAGGAAGCACAGCTTCCGCCGCAGTCCGGGTTACTGGGATCAATACCGCGTTTGGCGGCGCCGAGCTTAAATTTGTTCTGAAGCGCGGATAAGAAAGCGAGAACAAAGAATGCGCCCGGGGCAAGGATGAAAATAGTGATTGGCTCAAAGCCGATTTTACCAGCGGCTGCGTCAGCCAGCGGAAGAATCTGTTTTCCGAAAAGCTGTCCTGCGCCGAGAATCTCTCTCACTGCACCAATACAGGTGATACTAAGTGTAAAACCAAGCCCCATGCCGATTCCGTCAAAAAGTGAAGGCACAGGAGGATTCTTGGAGGCATAAGACTCCGCACGTCCGAGGATGATACAGTTTACTACGATCAGAGGAATATAAAGGCCCAGAGAGTCATACAAGCTTGGGATAAATCCCTCAAGTAATAACTGCACGATCGTCACAAAGGATGCCACTACTACGATAAAAGCGGGCATACGCACCCGGTCCGGGATAAAATTCCGAAGCAGGGATATCATCAGGTTAGAAGCCGCCAGAATAACCATAGTCGTCAGACCCATACCCACACCGTTGGTAGCGGAGGTCGTAACTGCCAGAGTCGGACACATACCCAGCATCAGCACAAAGGTAGGATTTTCTTTGATGATACCATTTGATAAACGTTCCATAGGTGAATTTGCATTCATCGCTTAATTTCCTCCTTTCTCATACTGGAATGCACACAACCCGGCATTGACGCCGTTGGTCATTGCATTGGTGGTGATGGTGGCTCCGCTCAAAGCGTCAATCTGATCATCTGCGGTGGCACCGTTTTTCGTATATTCAAATTTGTCTACATTTTTATCGCTGAACTGCCCCTGGAATTCATCTGTTTTCGCCTTCATTCCAAGTCCGGCTGTCTCATTGATGGTAAGGATGGAAATCCCGTTTAAGGTTCCGTCATCTTTGACACCCATGGCAAACTGGATATCCCCGCCGTACCCTTCCGAGGTAGTCACGGTAAACGCATAACCGAGTTCGCTGCCGGAGCTGTCCTTAGCCAGCATCACTTCGTCAATATTCTGTGCACCGTAGCCGTTTTCGTCAAGAAAAGCCTCCAGATCCGGATCCTCTCCGGTAAATACGGTGTCAAAGGAATCTGCGTCAGCAAATACAGCCTTGTAAGCCTTCTCCTTTGCCATACTCTTCTGCTCAGCAATCGGCTTGGCAGTGATGTCCTGCACCAGTCCGAGAGCCAGTCCTGCCACCAACGTGATCACGGTGATGGCGATGGTATCTTTTATAATTCGATTGCTCATGCCTTCTTGCCTCCCTTCCCGAATGCGATTGGACGGGTGACACGTTCAATAAGCGGTACCAGCAGGTTACAGAAGATGATCGCATAGGAAACACCCTCTGCAGAGCCACCGAACAGACGGAATACTGCGGTGAGCACACCCAGACAGCAGCCATATACAAGCTGTCCTTTAACGGTGATCGGCGTAGTCACATAGTCCGTGGCCATAAACCACGCACCGAGCATCAAACCGCCGCCGAACAGATGGCTGAATAAGTAATTACCGTCAAAGCCCATCCCTGAAAACAGCATATACAAAATTACAAAAACAGAAAAGCTTCCGATGTATGTAAGCGGCACCTTCAGATCGATCACCTTGAAGATGAGAAGAATCACCGCGCCGATGAGAATCGCCAGAGCAGAGGTCTCACCGATGGTTCCCTGGGTATTACCGAGGAACATATCCCAAACCGGCACGGAGCCGTCTGTAAAACCATGGTCCTTAAGTGCTGCCAGAGGGGTAGCTCCGGTCACACTGTCCACAACACCTCGAAAACCGTCAGAAACAGCAAAGTCCGTCATCTTTCCCGCAAAGGAAATCATCAGGAAACAGCGTCCTGCAAGGGCCGGGTTCATGATATTCTGTCCCAGGCCTCCGAAAAGCTGCTTAACAACAATAATGGCAAAAGCGCTGCCGAGCACTGGCATCCACAGCGGAATGGAAGCCGGCATATTAAGCGCCAGCAAAAGCCCTGTGACAACTGCACTATAATCCGTGATCGTATTCTGCTTGTGCATGAAATGGTCATACAGCCATTCAAAAGCCACACTGGACACGACAGACACCAGGATGATTAAAAGGGCGCGAAACCCAAAATTCCAAATTCCGAATACGCTGGCAGGAAGCAGTGCGATCACTACCAGCTGCATGATTCTGCTTGTACTCATCTTATCCCTTACATGGGGATTCGATGATACATGTAACATCTGATCCATTGTACACTTCCCCCTCTTCTACTTCTTCTTACGGTTGGCAAGAACCATCTTACGCATTGACTTGATGCTCTGGGTCAGCGGCCGTTTCGCCGGACAAACATAGCTGCAGCAGCCGCACTCACAGCATTCCATACCGTCATATTTCTCAAAAGCAGCCATATCCCCGTGCTCCGCAAAGGTAGCAAGACGGGCCGGGAGCACATGGCCCGGACAGACGCTCACACATCTGCCGCAGTTGATACAGGCCGTCTGCTGTGCCTCAGATACAGGGTCCTTCTCCAGACAGAGAAATGCAGATGAAGTCTTAATACAGGGAACATGAAGGTCATACATGGCAAAGCCCATCATCGGGCCGCCGGAAATCACCTTAGCCGCGTGGTCCTTCAGCCCGCCCGCAGCCTGTATAAGCTCCTCCATATTCGTTCCGGTAAGTACCGTAAAGTTCTTCGGCTGATTGATTGCATCACCGGTTACTGTGACGATACGGCTCATGACCGGACGGCCCAGAAGCACAGCCTTATAGATGGCAACCACGGTATCTACATTGTCAACCACACAGCCTACATCAGCGGGAAGCATGGAAGAATTGATTTCCCGTCCGGTAGTCGCGTAGATCAACGTACGCTCACCACCCTGAGGATATTTGGTCATAAGCTCCTTCACCTCAATACGCGGGATATCAGCCACAAGCGCTTTCATTTTTTCGATACAGTCAGGCTTATTATCCTCAATGCAGATATACCCCTTGGCATTGTCAAAGAGTGTCAGCATCACACGCAGGCCCTCCACGATTTTCTCCGGTTCTTCCAGCATCCTGCGGTAATCACTGGTCAGATATGGCTCGCATTCCGCACCGTTGACCAGAACAAATTCAATCTTGTCAGGGTCCTTGGGCGAAAGCTTCACATGCGTAGGGAACCCGGCCCCGCCCATTCCCACTACTCCGCCATCCTGAATCCGCTTAAGGATTTCCTCCTTGGAGAGTTCTTCAAGTCTGGCAGGTGTAAATTCCGTTTCCTCATACTGCTGGTCATTCTCAATGATGATGGAATTTACCATAGAGCCTGTGGCAGTCAGACGCTGCTCCATTCCCTTCACCGTACCGGAAACAGAAGAATGTACAGGTGCAGAGACAAAACCGCCCGCATCGGCAATCTTCTGGCCAGCCAGCACACGGTCGCCCTTGGCAACCACCGGCACCGCAGGAGCGCCGATATGCTGGGAAAGCGGATACACCATTTCCCCCTTTGGAAGATATTTTTCAATCGGATAATTCTTGGACAATTCCTTTCCATCATAAGGATGGACACCACCCTTGAAGGTTAAAAGTCCCATATGTATCATTCCCTCCTTTATGTTAAGCACTCATAAAAGCCGCTTATGATTTCTTCTGTTTTTTATTATCCCGTTTTTCTTTATGGATACGGTATCCACGGTTCAGATTGGGGTAAGCCTTGACAAAACGGCTTACGTTATGTCCAAACATTGCAGCCATAGCCTGCTTACGCTGGTCAAGCTCCCTGGTCAGATCACGCATCAGTGCGGAACGCTTCTCCTCAAGTTCCTTGAGAAGCTCCACGTCCTCAAGACGTTCTTTCACACTGTCTATGGTAAAGCCTTTGGCTCTCTCCAAAGTGCCCATTGTCTCCCTCACTTTTACAAGAAGCTCACCCTGCATGTCATTGAGTGCCTGCTCCCAAGCCGGTATACGCTCGTGGAGATGGAAAGCTGCAGCCGCGGAAAAACAAAAATCCACCGCATAGCCTGCTGTAAGCATACAAACGCCCACCTCACCTGCAAGCTGGGGATAAAGCCCCACAATCTCCTCCACAAGGGGATGAAGCACACGGAAAAGAAGTACGGTAAAAAAGCCCCAGCCAAGAGAAGCTCCCAGGCAGATGCGTCCTTGAAAATTAAACTTCTTATCGCTGTAATCCCACCAGGAGGTATGGAAAATACTCTCCATCAGCACCGCGGTCAGATACTCAAGGACCGTCGCCACCACGATACCGCCAAGAAACAGCCAAAGCAGGCTGTCACCCACCGGCTTCAAAATCAGATAAACAGCCAAGGCTCCAAAGCCATAAATCGTACAAAAAGGACCGTTGATAAATCCACGGTTCACATACTGGCCTTTCTTAGCAGATACAAAACAGGTTTCCCATAGCCAGCCAAAGAAACTATATATAAAAAACCAATTGATAAGATGATAAAAATCAACTCCACCGATGGTTAAATCCCACATTTTAATTCTCAACCTTCTTTATATATTCTGACGAATCACTTACCTATACTATAACTCTTTTTAGAAAAAAATTCACTACCCAAATGCAAAAATCTTGTGTATAATTAGATACAATCCACGAAAGGAAAAATGTTAACATGATTGTTAAAAAAATGCCTATTTTTCAAGGGTTTCCGGACTTTGAAAGTGTTAAAAATTTATCTAGTCCAAGGGTAGAAACCAAAGATTTCAAGCCTCTTTTCTACGATATTGAAACGACCGGACTATCACGAAATTCCACTTTTTTGTATCTCATCGGCGCTATAGTGTTCGAGGAAGATAACTGGCAATTACACCAATGGATGTGCGAAAACGAACAAGAGGAATCTCTCCTTTTACAGACATTCTCCACCTTTGCACAGAGCTATAACTGTACCATTCAGTATAACGGCAACCATTTTGACCAACCCTATATAGAAGCCAGGTGCAGGCTCCACGGCATCCCGGTGCCTTTTGAAGAGATTCCATCCTTAGACCTATATCAGGAACTAAAGCCCGTGAAAGCTCTTCTAAAACTTCCAAAGATGCGCCAGCCCGACCTCGAAGCATTCCTGGACACCCAAAATCGCGAATACTGTGACGGACGTGAATGCATTAAGCTCTACCGCAGCTTCCTCAAAAAGAAAGATACCAGAGCCAGGGAAACAGTCCTTGGACATAACGAAGAGGATTTGATCGGCCTTGGAAGAATTTGTACCGTCCTAAGCTATCTTTCTCTTTATGAAGGTACATATGAGGTAACATCCGCGCAATACGACGGCGAAAAACTCCTCCTCCATCTGTCACTTGAGCAGGCGCTTCCGAAATGCTTTTCCAATGGAAGTGACGAGTTTTATATCACAGGAGAAGGCACAGATGTACGGCTGTCTATAACCACGTACACCGGACGAGTACGTCAATATTACGAAAATTACAAAGATTACGACTATCTGCCAGGCGAGGACATGGCCGTCCCCAAATCCCTCAGCGCATACCTCGATAAATCCCTTAAAGAACCTGCAACAGCCGCCAATTGCTATACATACGTAACATGTGATAATAGTTTCCTGGAAAACAAAGAAAAAGTGAAGTCCTTTCTCCAAAGGACACTCCCCACTATGCTGAAAATGCTAAAATAGTTCCATTTTAAAAAGCGCGAAGGGTGTGCAGAGGGTCCGGCGCCACGGACCCTCTGCGGTTTTACAAATATAAAAAAAGAGATATCGCATACGCAATATCTCTTTTCCTTTACTTTTAATAAAAGTCAAATCACTCTTCTTCAGCATAGCCTTCTTCGTCTGCCTGTGCAGCCATCTGAAGAGCTTTCATGCTAAGGCTGATCTTCTTATCGTCGCCATTAAAATCTACGACTTTAGCTTCAATTTCCTGGCCGATGGAAAGGACGTCTGACGGTTTCGCTACGTGCTCCTTAGAAATCTGGGATACGTGGAGAAGTGCGTCTACTCCCGGTGCAAGCTCGATGAATGCACCGAAATCGGTCATACGTGCCACTCTGCCGTATACCACGTTGCCTACAGCAAAGTTCTCTGCTGCGCAAAGCCATGGGTTCTCTTCCGGGAATTTCAGGGAGAGGGCAATCTTGTCGCCGTTGATCTCTTTGATCAGGACTCTAACCTGGTCGCCTACGTTAAATACTTTTTTCGGATTCTCAACTCTGCCCCAGGACATTTCTGAGATGTGAAGCAGACCGTCTGCACCGCCGAGGTCGATGAATGCGCCGAAGTCGGTTACATTCTTAACAACGCCCTCTACTGTGTCGCCAACGTGGATTCTCTCCATGAGTTCTTTCTGCTTTTCAGCTTTCTCAGCAAGCAGAAGTTGTTTGCGGTTTCCGATGATGCGGCGGCGTCTCGGGTTGAACTCTGTGATGATGAACTCAATCTCCTGATCCGCATATTTGGATAAATCTTTCTCGTAAGTGTCGGATACAAGGCTTGCCGGGATGAATACCCTTGCCTCTTCTACATTCACGCATAATCCGCCGTCTAAAACCTGAGTAACCGGAGCTTTTAAAACTTCCTGATTCTCAAATGCTTCTTCCAGGCGTTTGTTGCCTTTCTCTGCTGCCAGTCTCTTATAGGTTAAGATAACCTGGCCTTCGCCGTCATTTACCTTCAAAACTTTCGCTTCCATGGTCTCGCCAGGATGTACAACATCCGCAAGTACAACTGTTGCATCATTAGAGTATTCGCTCTTAGTGATGATACCATCTGCTTTATACCCGATATTCAGGATGATTTCATCTTCTTTCACATCGATGACAGTACCCTGTACGATTTCTCCATTTCTGATAGTTTTTACGGAACCTTCCAGCATCTGTTCAAAACTTAATTCTGACATGTTCTTGAACCTCCTCGATAATATTCTTTGGGGTGGAAGCCCCTGCTGTAATACCTACACAACTACTGCATTGGAACATTTCAGAATCCAAGTCTACAGGTGTTTGTATAAAGTAAGTATTTCCACATTCCTTTTTACATATTTCAAACAGCTTTTGAGTATTGGAGCTGTGCCGGCCTCCTACGACCAGCATAGTGTCTACCTCTCCGGCTATGTCCTTCGCTTCTCTCTGCCGTTCTTCGGTAGCATTACAAATAGTGTTTAAAACATTCAGCATATTTAAAACATTATTATCATAACTCTTTTTCCCGAGAATTTCAACTAAATCTTTAAATTTGTTGTAATTAAATGTCGTTTGTGACACAACACTTAGTGGTTTTTGGGGGTGGGGAGTAAAGTTTTCCGCCTCTTCCAGGTCCTTGAGGACTGTATAAGAACCCTGGCACCAGCCGCAGATTCCCCTTACTTCCGGGTGATCCTTGTCTCCGATGATCACAATATGACGGCCGGCAGCGCTCTCACGCTCCACAATCCTGTGGATTTTCAGAACAAAGGGACAGGTTACGTCCACGTAATCAAGACCGCACACCTTAAGCTTCTCATACACGTGCCGGCCTACTCCATGGGAACGGATCACCACTGTGCCGCCGCTCAATGTTTCGAGCTCCTCTTCGGTGATGACACGAACGCCACGCCTCTCCAGGTCAGAGACAACCTCCTCATTGTGGATGATGGGACCCAGTGTATAGATTGCCCTATCACCCGATGCGATGAGCTCGTACACTTTATCCACAGCACGCTTCACGCCAAAGCAGAAACCCGCTGTTTTCGCCACTTTTACCTTCATATCAGCATTCCACCTTTTCATGGTAAATACGCAGGATTTCTGCGACCACCGCATCGATGGAAAGCTCGGAGGAATCTACCAGGACCGCATCCTCTGCTTGTTTCAGAGGCGATACCTCGCGGTTCATGTCGCGCTCATCACGTTCCACAATATCCTTACGGATTTCTTCGAAATCGCAGACCAGACCTTTTTCTGAAAGCTCCAGATAACGTCTTTTAGCCCTTGTGTCCGCACTGGCGGTAAGATAGATTTTAACCTCGGCCCGGGGAAGAATCACCGTGCCGATATCACGGCCGTCCATCACTACATCGTGGCTTTGGGCCAGACCGCGCTGAAGCATCAGAAGATGCTCCCTTACCCTGGGATTCGCGGAGCTTACGGAAGCCATCCTGCCCACCTCCTCGGAGCGCAGATGAGCATTAACATTCTCACCGTTCAGCAGTACGATCTGCTCTCCGTCACGGTATTCGATGGAGATATCAGCCTGTGTACAGACTTCCCCTATCTCCTCCTCGTTACTGCAGTCTACCTTGCGGTTCAGCAGAAACAAGGCCATCGCTCTGTACATGGCGCCTGTGTCCACGTAAATAAACGATAACTCTCCCGCCACTTTTTTGGCAATGGTACTTTTTCCTGCCCCAGCCGGGCCGTCAATGGCAATGTTGCATCCCATTTCCCAGTTCCTCCTTAAATGTTATTCGATGGCCTGCGCTGCCAGATAGGCAGTGGACCATGCAATCTGAAGATTAAAGCCTCCGGTTACTGCGTCCAGATCCAACACCTCACCAATGAAATACAGGTTCTTCACTTTCCTGGATTCCATGGTCTGGGGCTGAATGTCTTTCACCGACACGCCGCCTCTTGTAATGATCGCTTCTTTAAACTCTCCCATCCCCGTAATGGTAAAGGGGAAAGCCTTGATAAGCTGTTCAAAATGCAGGCGTTCTTCTCGTGAAATCTCGTGGATTTTCTTCTCCGGCTCAATCCCTCCAAGTTTCAGCATCACCGGTGTAAGGGATGAGGGGAAAAGCACTCCGATCACATTTTTAAACTGCTTATTCTGCCCCGCTTCAAACTCGCGGAGCACTCTTGCATCAAGCTGCTCTGCACTGAGAGCAGGCTTTAAATCAAGATAAGCGTTCAACTCGCCCTTTTCCAGGTAACGCCCGATATGGGCGCTGGCAGAGAGGATCATAGGGCCAGTGACACCAAAGTGGGTAAACATCATTTCCCCAAAATCCTTATACACCACTTTTTTTCCGGATTTCACCGTAAGGCCTGTGTTTTTCAGTGACAGTCCCTGCAAAAGCGGAATATAGTCCTCCTTAGTTTTCAAAGGCACCAGGGAGGGTTTCAGTTCTGTGACCTTGTGGCCTGTTTCCTGTGCGATACGGTATCCATCTCCCGTAGAACCTGTGGTGGGATAAGAAAGACCGCCGCAGGCCACGATCACCGCATCACCAGGCAGAAAAGAGCCGTCCGCCAGACGCACGCCTGTAACGCCGTTTTCGTCTGACTCCACAGCCTTTACCTCTGTGCGCAGATGAATCCTTGCCCCTGCTTTTTTCAGTTCTCTTTCCAGGGCACGGATAATATCAGACGAATGGTCTGAGCTTGGAAATACGCGGTTGCCCCGCTCTGTTTTTAAGGGTACTCCCGCCTGCTCAAAGAAGTCCATCACATGCTCAGGCCCAAAGGTATAGAATGCACTGTACAGAAACTTGGAATTGCTCATCACTGCAGGAAACAATTCCTCTGTATCGCACGCATTCGTCACGTTGCAGCGGCCCTTTCCCGTGATATAGAGCTTCTTTCCCAGTTTCTCGTTCTTTTCCAACACCTCTGTCTGGTGGCCGCGCCGCGCTGCGTACACACCGGCCATCATTCCCGCGGCTCCGCCGCCGATTATCAATACTCTGCTCATTCAGGTACCATCCTTATTCAAGCAAAGGAGCCTGCATACGCAAGCTCCTTTGCACATAATTCTATACCGGATATGCTCCGTTCTTCGTATCTGCTGCTGTCTCGTCGACTTTTGTCTGCTGAGCCTGACGATATTTGAAGAAGTCGGTAGCTACCTGCGGGAACAGTGCATAGGATAATACGTCCTCATCCTGCTCCTTGTACTGAGCCATCTCGCTTTCCAGCTTATCCAGCTCATTGTCAAGAAGATCTGCAGGACGGCAGGTGATCGGCTCTGTATCGCCGATACATTTTTTCTGCACTTCGGGATCGAACGGTTTTACCGTTGCTCCATATTTTCCGCTTAACACGTCTTTTGTCTCTTTTGTAACCATCTTGTATCTCTCGCCCATGATTACGTTGAATACAGCCTGGGTACCAACAATCTGTGAGGACGGTGTAACAAGCGGCGGCTCGCCGAGGTCTTTACGCACACGCGGAACCTCCTCGAGAACGTCGTAGAATTTGTCCTCTGCGTGCTGTTCCTTTAACTGTGAGGTCAGGTTGGAGAGCATACCGCCCGGTACCTGATACAGTAAGGTCTTGATGTTAACGCCAAGGTTCTTCGGATTGAGCAGACCTTTGTCAAGCGCTTCGTCACGCATCGGACGGAAGTAGTCAGCGATTTCAGCAAGAAGCTGCTGGTCAAAGCCTGTGTCGTACGGTGTGCCCTTGAAGGTCTCTACCATAACCTCAGTTGCCGGCTGGGAGGTTCCCAGAGCAAATGGGGACATAGCGGTATCAATGATATCAACGCCGGCCTCAACAGCCTTTAAGTATGTCATGGAAGCCACACCGGAGGTGTAGTGCGTATGCAGGTCGATCGGAATCTTAACTGCGGACTTCAGAGCGCCAACAAGCTCAGTCGCCTCATACGGAAGCAGAAGTCCGGCCATATCCTTGATACAGATAGAGTCAGCACCCATCTCCTCGATGCGCTTTGCAATGTTTGTCCAGTATTCCAGAGTGTAAGCATCTCCTAATGTATAGGAAAGAGCAACCTGTGCATGTACTTTTTCTTTGTTGGATGCGGTAACTGCTGTCTGCAGGTTACGCAGGTCGTTCAGACAGTCAAAGATACGGATGATGTCAATACCATTGGCTGCTGATTTCTGTACAAAGTATTCTACCACGTCATCTGCGTACGGACGATATCCAAGGATATTCTGTCCGCGGAATAACATCTGGAGCTTCGTGTTTTTGAAGCCGTCGCGTAACTTACGAAGTCTTTCCCACGGGTCTTCCTTGAGGAAACGTAAGGAAGCATCAAAGGTAGCTCCGCCCCAGCACTCTACTGCATGGTAGCCGACTTTGTCGAGTTTATCTACAATCGGAAGCATCTGCTCGGTGCTCATACGAGTCGCGATGAGGGACTGATGGGCATCACGCAGAATGGTTTCCACTATTTTTACAGGTTTTTTTTCTAATTCTGCCATAATTTTTCTCCTTATATTTTTATTCGCTTAAACGCCAAAGATAGCCATGAAGGTTCCGGCTGCTACGGCCGTACCGATAACACCGGCAACGTTTGGTCCCATTGCGTGCATCAGCAGGAAGTTCGTCGGGTCTGCCTCAGCTCCCACCTTCTGGGAAACACGGGCAGCCATAGGAACCGCGGACACGCCGGCAGAGCCGATCAGCGGATTGATCTTGCCTCCGGACAGCTTGCACATCAGCTTGCCCAGCATAACACCGCCGAAAGTACCGCAGGCAAAGGCCACAAGACCTAATACAACGATCTTTAATGTGTTCAGGTTAAGGAATGCCTCCGCGCTGGTGGATGCACCTACGGAGGTACCCAGGAGGATAACTACGATGTACATCAGCGCGTTGGACGCCGTCTCGGTGAGCTGTTTTACAACACCGGACTCTCTGAACAGGTTACCAAGCATCAGCATACCGATAAGCGGAGCTGTTGTCGGAAGAATCAGGCAGACCACGATCGTGATAACGATCGGGAATAAAATTTTCTCTAATTTGGAAACAGGACGAAGCTGCTCCATTTTAATCTTACGTTCTTTCTCTGTGGTGAACGCTTTCATGATCGGCGGCTGGATAATGGGAACGAGGGACATATAGGAATATGCCGCCACCGCGATCGGTCCCATGAGAGCAGTCTGTCCGAGCTTACCTGCCAGGAAGATGGAGGTCGGTCCGTCAGCACCGCCGATGATGGAGATTGCTGCTGCTGCTTTTCCGTTGAAGCCGAGGAAAATAGCCAGGAAGTACGCAATGTAAATACCAAGCTGTGCAGCTGCACCCATCAAAAAGCTCTTAGGGTTGGCGATCAGCGGACCGAAGTCTGTCATCGCGCCTACACCCATGAAGATAAGGGAGGGTAAAATACTCCACTCATCTAATAAATAGAAGTAATGTAAAAGTCCACCCACGCCACTGGAAGAATCTTCAATACGGAGCATGATATCCGGGTAAATATTTACCAACAACATACCAAATGCGATCGGCACCAGTAGCAGCGGTTCAAACCCATGCTTAATCGCAAGATATAAGAACACACATGCCACTACGATCATCAGGTAATTGCCCCAGGTCAGATTGAAGAATGCAGTCTGATGAATCAGGTTGGACACGGTATCTATTACATAAGACATTTGACTACCTCCCGTCCTAGTTCATAGTTGCTAAGGTATCTCCGTTTTCTACAGAGGCACCTTCAGCAACGTCAATGCTGGCAATGGTGCCGTCCTGAGGAGCTACTACAGGGATTTCCATTTTCATGGATTCCAGAATCACTACATTATCACCGGATTTAACAGCCTGTCCGGCAGAAGCCACGACTTTAACTACTTTTCCGGGTACGGAAGCGGTCACTTTAACAGCGCCTGCGCCTGCTGCGGGAGCGGCAGCCTTAGGAGCTGCTTTCGGTGCAGCCTTGGGAGCTGCTTTTGGTGCGGCTGCTGCAGGTGCGGAAACACTGCCGGTTTCTTCTACAGTAACTTCATATGCGGTTCCGTTTACAGTAATTGTATAACTTTTCATTTTATAATCCTCCTAATGTCATTTACCTTTTTTTACGATTTATTTTACGAATGGAACGAACAACGAATCCGTCGGTGCTGGTTCCTTCAGAAGCTGCAATTGCTGCTGCGATAACTGCGATCAATTCTGTGTCATCTGTTACTTCCTCCACTACCGGAGCAGCAATCGAAGCTGCTGCAGGTGCCGGAGTTTCCGGTAAAGAAGCTTCTTTTTTCTTTCCTTCCACAAACCCTGGGATAAATTTGAAAAGATAAATCACAAAGCTCAGGAAGATCAGCATGATAAATACGGTTCCCAGACCCATCAGGGTGTTTAACCCGGCTCTCTCCAGAGTAACAGACAGTGGATACTGAACGTCAACGCTCATGGAAACAGGAGTTCCATTCTCCTCGAACACATATACAAAGTTCGCGTCGGCTTTTTCGAAAGATACCGGAACGGTAGCTGTATACTGTCCGCTTCCGAAGGTGACCTCTGTCTCGCCGTCCTGTTCGTCTTTCTTGTCACCCAGTTCCTCTTTTGCGCTGGTCCAGGAGTCCATTGCTCCTATGGTAAAGCTGTCTCCAGCACTCTTATAACCATCAATTTCCTCTTCGGAAAGTGGGATGATCGTCTCTGTGAGCTGCTCAGCCGTCATGATTATATTCTGCTTAAGCGTCTCGTCGATTTCACTGTCCGCGCTGACCACGCCTGCTGTGACCACTGTTAAGGCAGCCACACAGAGAAGCGCCATGCAGACAGAGGATATTTTCTTGAAAATCTGCTTCATATGCTCCACCTCGCTTAGACCGTGCCGTGTTTCTTAGCCGGACGTTCTTCCCTTTTTGTGAACAGCATTTCAAATGCACCGATCACATATTTTCTGGTGTCAGCAGGACTGATCACTGTGTCCACATAGCCTCTCGCTGCTGCGGAAGCCACACCGGACTGAAGCTGCCTGTACTCGGCTGCTTTTTCGCTTAAGGTCTTGGCATCTGCGCCGGCATACATGATCTTTGCAGCCAGGGAAGCGTCCATCATGCCGATTTCTGCGTTCTCCCATGCGTAAACCATGTCTGCGCCCAAAGCCTTGCTGTTCATAGCTACATAAGCATTTCCGTATGCCTTGCCGATGATCACATTTACCTTAGGAACGGTAGCGCTGGCAAATGCATGTACCATCTCGCCCACGGATTTCGCCATCATTTTCTCATTGCAGAGTGTAGCCTTAAATCCTGTCACATTTGTAAGAGTAAGTACCGGGATATCGAAAGCGTCACAGAATTTCACAAAATCTGCTGCTTTTCTTGCTCCCCTTGCAGAAAGGCTTCCGTCAAACTCTTCTGTCTTATTGCCTTCTGCATCATATATTTCGGTTCTGTTGGCAACTGCACCCACAGTAGCACCGTTCAGACGAAGGAAACCTGTTACCACGTCTTTTCCGTAAGCTGTTTTTGTCTCAAAGAACTGTCCGTTGTCAGCAATCTGGGAAAGTGCAATGGCAGTGTCGCCTACACAGTTTTCCAGGTTCTCGCATACGCGGTTCAGGTCGTCTGTGCACTCGTCAAAGGAATCATTGTCCTCAAAATTAGAAGGAAGCAGGCTTACGAGCTCACGGATCTGTCCCAGAATCTCATCCTCTGTTCCGACTGCATCAATAAGGCCTGTCTCCTCGCTCTGGAATTTCGCGTCAGCTGTATCGCATTTAGATACGTGGTTGCCTTCCAGTGCATTGGGGGTGTTGATGAACATTTTGCCTTTTTTTGCTTCGATGAATGTGAAATCAGTCAGAGCCGGAATCACAGCCATACCGCCGCCGCAGGTACCGAATATGCCTGTAATCTGTGGAATCATACCGGAAGCCAGAGTCTGTTTGAAATAAATCTCACCGAATGCTTCCAGCGCGTCTGTAGCTTCCTGAAGGCGAAGTCCGGCACAATCAACCAGTCCGATCACAGGAGCACCTGTTTTCATTGCCAGATCGTATAATTTAGAAATTTTTCTGGCATGCATCTCGCCTACAGTTCCGTTTAAAACAGAAGCGTCCTGGCTGTATACATATACCAGATTCCCATCAATGACACCATATCCGGTAATGACTCCATCAGAAGGTGCCTTCATTTCAGTCATGTTGAAATCTGTGGTTCTGGCTGTTACACTTTGTCCGATTTCAACAAAACTGTTCGCGTCAAGCAAAGAAGTGATTCTTGTGCCTGCTAAGCTTTGTGTTGCGTTACTCATTCTTGTTTGCCCTCCATTTTTATAAGAATTTAAAAAGTATAACCAAAAATTTAGCCGATTCTAATTGTACCTTTTTTTACAGAATTTTTCAATACTTTTAAGACATTTTTGTTAAATTTTTAACCTGAAAAAATTTTTCCCGCACAAAAAATTTTTGTTATAAAATCGCAAAGGGACCCAAGCCCCGGTCCCTCTGCACACCCTTCGGGCTTTTTTTGAAGATTGCCGAAGTTATATAGGAAGGGAGGCTGTCGTTTGGGGCAGGTCTGGCCGGGGTGGTTGGCGAAGCTAAATGGGCCGGGGATTGTGGATGGGCGGGGATTATTTCAAGAGATATGGGATGCAAAGCTTTTCCTAATATGAACTGCAGGAATTGACAAAATTCTTTGTGTAGCATATAATAACATTGATATATATCTTAGTTATTGAAAAAGGAGGATTTTATGCCGCCAAAGGTTAAGATACCCAGAGAAACTATTATTGAAAAAGCTTTTGAGTTGACAAAAGTATATGGTTTTGAAAAAGTAACCGCACGTTTGCTTGCTAGTGAATTAAATTGCTCTACTCAACCAGTGTTTCATACTTTTCGCAATATGGAAGAACTAAAGAAAGAGGTTTATAAAAAAACTCAGAAACTCTTTGAAGAAACCATGCTACAACAGCCTTCTGATACAGAAGTGCCATTTTTTTTAAGCATGGGACTAAAGTATGTGGAACTGGCTCAAAATGAAAAAAATCTGTTTCATCTTCTATGTATGTCAGATAGTGGAGCAAGACTTGAGAGCCTTTACGATTTGGCAAAACATGTTCCTGTTCCGATTGAACCGGACGTTTTTGTGAAAACATGGATATTTACGCATGGTATAGCAACGATTGTTTCTACAAACACAACCAACATTTCAACCGAAGAAATAAAGCAGTTACTTATAGAAGCATGTGCCAGTTTCAAATTATATCACAATGAAAACAAGGGAGGTTCGGCAAATGAAACATAAGAACATGTACTATGATAACCACTATAAATATAAACTGAATATGCTTGAACCGGGGCTTATCATGATGAAACTCATTGGAGTATTATTTGTAACTGGTATTTTATTGTGGGCGGCAGGGTGGCATTGGCTTTCTTCAATTACTTTGTTTTTGGCAGGATCGGTATTCGCTGTTTTGCTAATCTTATTAGCCATTGAAGCACATCAGGACAAGGTGTTGAATGATATTGCTTTGCGTGAAAATATTGAATTGGAGAAAAAATATGGAATCAGTTAAAAATTATTTGTATACAGAACGTGCACATTTTATGTGTCCTAATATGCACTTTGGAATTATGGCAAAAATAGAAAGCAATTATGATGAAGGACAGCTAAGACAAAGCATAGACACTCTTCAAAAAGTGCACCCGTTTCTGCAAAGTTTAATTGCAGAGGAAACGGACACTGGCAGATTTTATTATCAGAGACAAGATTATCTGAATATTCCTGTAATCGTAAAAGATGAAGTCGCTTTGTGGCAACAGGATTATGAAGAAATATCTGTCCGCGGGTGGAATGTCAAGAAAGAAAGTCTGCTAAAAGTAGTGGTCTATCCAAAGGATAATGAATTTCAAATTCTTTTTATTGCCCACCATCTTTTGTGTGACGGCAGAGGGCTTTTACAACTGGCAGAGGAATTTGCAGAGCATTATGCTAACGGAGTAATACCGCAATTTGCCCCGGAACGCCTAATTCAATGTTTAAACGATCTTCCCTCAAACAGCGATTTACCTCTTATCAGTAAATTGATCATAGGTGACGCAAACAGAAGGTGGAAAAAAGAAGGGCGGCAAGTTATGTATGAGGAATATAGCGCATTTGAAAGAGACTATATTCAAAAACACGAAATGAAACGGGAGATTTTCACCGTTTGTAATGAGAGGTTAGAAGAAATACTGACTTTATGCAAACAACAAGGTGTTTCTGTAAACGACTGGCTGATTGCAAAGATGATGTTGGAAGAGCATACAAATAAGGTGGTTATTGCAGCCGATATTCGTAATCAGACAAAATGCTATAGAAAAGGGGCAATGGGAAATTATTCTACTGCTTTTAGCGTTTCCGTGAAAAAGAACGAGGAACATGTTATTACCCTTGCCAAACGCGTATCGTCACAAGTCATAAACATACGTCAACACCCACAGAAAGAAATGCTTGTGCTTGCCTGTTATATACATATGCTGCCAGAGCTGATTGACGCTGTTGCAATATCTACATTAGGAGATTTTGGAAGTAACACAGGGACATTTGTGGGAAGAAATATGTTTGGATATGGTTCACAAAACGGTTATAGCATTACCAATTTAGGCAAAATTCAAAGTAGTGTAATTGCAGAAGCTATTTTTATCCCACCTGCTTCACCAGCCAACAAAAAAACTTGGGGTGTACTAACGGTTAATAATCATATGAAAATATGTACATCAAATTTAGTTGCTGAAAGATAATATTCTGACATAGCGGATTTGCAACCATCAGTTGCAGGATTGCGAGGTGAGAATGGTGGCCTGTAATGTTTGTTTTTGCTATCATTTTGTCATCAAATAATATAGGAGGATTTAAGCATGAATATAGGGGACAGGATACAGCATTTGAGGAAGTCGAAGGGGATATCACAGGAAGAGCTTGCGGATAAAATTGGTGTTTCCAGACAGGCAGTTTCTAAATGGGAAAGCGAACAAAGTGTTCCTGATGTTGAAAGAATCATTTTATTGAGTGATTATTTTGATACGACAACTGACTTTCTTTTAAAAGGAATTGAACCCAAACGCAAACTTGAAAAGAAATGGAGTGCGGCAGTTTTCTCTATCGTTGGCACGATTCTGAATGGTATCGGTTTGGTTGCATCCATAATCGTATGGCTTGAACGGCAAATGACTTATGCCATTGGCTTAGGACTTATTATCATGCTGATAGGTACAGGCATATTCCTGACCGGTCAGCTAATTGACACAAAAGATAAAACTAAAGCCAAACTATTTTTCATCTTACCCAACATATGGATCCTGCCACTCATCCCCCTATCCTGCTGCTTCAACATTTTTGACGGGTTGTTCGGAGGTTTCCGGGGACTCCTCGCACCAATCCCCCTGCTAGGAAATTCATTCATCACCTTCGGCCTCTGCTGGCTAATCTATATCACCATTTGCACCACCATCAATATTCTCATACTCAAAAGAACGCGTGGCAAATCTTTTTAACCTTACGCCTGCCGCTCCCCCGGCCAGAAAATCCAAGTCAACAACTTCCCGCCCTACAAAACGCCGAACTCCTTTTAAAAAGCGCGAAGGGTGTGCAGAGGGTCCGGCGCAACGGACCCTTTGCGTTTTCCTTTGCGGTTTGATTTCAGTGAAAAAAATCATGAAACACTTTATTGACACACCAAGTAAAATTCAGCTTCTCAACGCTCTTCTCCGCCAAAATCGGGTATTCTCCCAATTTCTGTTCATCGAGATAGTAGGTGATTTTACCAATCTGCTGCCCCTTGCGGACAGGGGCTTCCAGGGTATTGGGAAGGGTGACACGGCATTCGGGCTTTTCGTCGGCTTTTAGGAGGAGTTTTTTTGTTTTTTCTTCGGGGGGAATGTTGTATGTGCCGGTGAGGTATATGGGGACGCCGACGCCCAGGGTGTCAGAGACGCCGCCTTCGACTTTTATGTTTTTAAGAGTGGGCTCGCTCCAGTAGGTGCGGTAGCTGTAATTGGTATTTCCATAGCTTAGAAGGGCTTTTGTGTCACTCCATTTGTATGTTTTGTGGTTGGGCCAGCCGCAGCCTAAGAGGGCTACGATGAAGGTTTTTCCGTTCTCTTCGCAGGCGCATACGTAGCAGTAGCCTGCGTTTCCGGTAAATCCGGTTTTTCCTGAGAGTACGCCGTCCCTCATGTCTAAGAGGGCGTTGGCGTTATGTATGCTGAATTGCCGTTTTTTACTGATATCAGAAAAGGTGTAGTCCTTGGTTTCTGTGATGTGGAGAAATGTTTTGTTACGAATGGCGTAGCGCATGATAAGGGCCAGATCGCGGGCTGTGGTATGGTGCTCCCCGCCGCTGTCTTTGGCGTCCAGGCCGTTGGGGGTGACAAAATGTGTGTCTGTGCAGCCAATCTCTTTTGCTTTGTCATTCATCATTTTTGCGAAGCCTGCGACTGAGCCGCCGATGTGCTCCGCAATGGCTACGGCAGAATCGTTGTGGCTTTTGAGCATCAGGGAATAGAGGAGGTCCTCCAGGTAATACTGCTCTCCTTCCCGGATGTTGAGCTGGACATCGGGCTGGGCGGCGGCATTTGCCGATACTGTCACATAGTCGTCTCCCGGAGCGTTCTCAAGAGCCAGAATACAGGTCATTACCTTGGTCGTACTGGCATTGGCTCTGGGCACTTCACCGTCTTTTTCGTAAAGTACGCGGCCGGAATCCGCATCCATGAGCACTGCAGATAGTGCATAGAGATTTCCGGGACTGTCCTCGGAAACTCCATCTGCCAATGTCTGAATAAGTGTGTCTGTCTCTGTTTCTGCAGTCGTCTGTGTATCTGCTCCCGTCTGCATGTCTCCTTCTATCTGTGTGTCTTTCCCTGTCTGTACGTTTGCTCCTGCCTGTACGTTTGTTTCTGTCTGTACATTTATTCCTGTCTCTAAGTCTGCTCCTGCCTGTAAGCCTGCTCCTGCCTGTAAGCCTGCTCCTGTCTGTAAGTTTGTTCCTGTCTGTATTTCTGCTCCTGCCTGAGTGCTTTTTACCATTTCGACGAGATCAGGAACCATTTGTACTACTTGGGACATATCCCCGCCGGCGGCTGAGGATACCTGTGAAACAACCATAGCAGCCGTGAGTACGCTGACTGCAGCAATCTGTCTGATTTTCATACTCCACCTCACAAACTGTTTCTAAGAACGACTGTCCGCTTCACAATCTGCCGTAAACGCAGGCTAGCGCAAAATGCAGAGCAATGCATAGGGCGGGCAGGTATCTAAGTATATCTTATGCGGCCTTGTCCGGATTATGATTGTTCTTGCGGATTTTCACTATTTCGTGTATGATAACTGCAAGAGGTGAAAAAAATGAATGACAGATTAAATGATAAAGAAAAAGAAAGCACAGCGCCTCCGCTGTGCAGTGAAAAGCATATACATGAGCATATCGAACGGCATGTAATCGAGAGTCCCCAGCTTCTCCAGGATTTGGCCGACCTGTTTAAGGTGTTCGGAGACCCCACCAGAATCCGTATCCTCTACGCACTCTCCGGCCAGGAGCTTTGTGTGTGTGATATTGCGGACGTACTGGATATGACTCAGAGCGCAATTTCACACCAGCTCCGCGTACTCAAGCAGAGCCGCCTGGTGAAATTCCGCCGCGACGGCAAGACTGTTTTTTATTCCTTGTCGGACGACCATGTGTATACCATCCTCCGACAGGGCATGGACCATGTTCTGGAATAATCTTCAGCCGCTATATGTCTGATTCCAGCGCTCTGACAGATGTCCCGGCTCCACAGAAAGTGCATACAGACTCTCAAGCTCTGCAGGGGCCTTTTCTAAGGCTTCCTCGTAGAGCTTTTTCAATTCCTCTACGGGCTTGGCGCATTCGGGCGCAGGCGTTTCTGTCATAAAATGGTCAAGCAAAGTCTTGGCGTTCTTCTTTCCCGCCAGGGCGAAAAGGCGTGCAAGCCATTTTCTCCGTCTCCCGCCGTCGTCATATACCATAGCGTTTGTCATGAACTTCATCATTTTTAGAGAAATGTAGATGTTGATTGTGCGGATTAAGGGCAGTACCTTATGGATGACTTTGGCACTGGACATCCGCGGCACAATACAATCTGACGGATAAAAATGCAGTGGATTTTTCCCCTGCTCCAGCATCAAGGTGCGGTCAAACTCCTTTTCCAGCAAAGTGTGTGATACTACACCCTCTTCCGCTATGCGGTTCACATATGGATGGCAGGTGGAATCCAGCAGATAATGGCAGCCAAAGCCCAGCAAATAGGAAAGAAGCGCCTCATCTGCGCTCTCCCGCACACGCTCCATCCCCTGCTCAAAGAAAGCTCTCGCTTTTTCGTGATGCATAGTCACTCCGAACCGGCTCACCGGGTTCTTGGACATCATGAAATAAAACAAAATATCCGGCCCATGAAGCCCGATACGGTATAGCTCTCCATTTTCCCGGATGACTTTTTTCATCTCACCGGGGAGCTTTGCATACACCTTTTTTCCGAATAAATCATGTGTATATGTGGTAGGCATAATACCATCTCCTTCTATATGTCCAGCTTAAGCTGGATTTCTTCTTCCGCTTCCGCTTTGAAATCCTCAATCTGTACCGGGTCCAGCATAGGCAGCTCCTCGATGGCCTGGACCCCGAAGGAGCGGAGAAATTCTTCTGTTGTCCCGAAAAGGATAGGACGTCCGGGTGCATCCAGCCTGCCAAGCTCTCTCACCAGATTATATTCCACAAGCTTATTCACCGCGTGGTCACACTTCACTCCGCGGATTTTCTCGATTTCAGCCTTTGTCACGGGCTGCTTATAGGCAATGATGGACAGGGTTTCCAGCATTACGTCGGTAAGCACCGGCTTCTTGGGCTGCATGGCTATCCGCACCAGATACTCATAATATTCTTTTTTTGTACACATCTGAAAGGAATTTTCCAGCTCAATGATCTGGATTCCCCGTTCCTCCTGCTGGTAACGGTCCATGAGATTATGAATTATCTTCTCTGTTGTCTGGTTATCCTGTTCGATGGCTTTGGCAATCTGAGAAAGCTCCACAGATTCCCCCATAGTAAAAAGTATCGCCTCTATTGCTGCCTCAATCTTCTTAATTTCCACTGAAAATCCTCATTCCTGTCATTCGTCGTCTGCATTTTCTGTTAAATTCTTCCAGGTATCCGGGTCTGTCACAACCTCCACCTGAATATCGTCAAACAATGACTCCTGCTCCACCTGAATATGTCCCATCTTCATCAACTCGAGAATGGACAAAAAGGTGACAATCACCTGTACCTTAGAGCACTGCTTTTCCAACATGCTTCGGAAGCTGAAACGGCGGTGCGTTCTGGCAAACTCCTTCATCTCCAGCATTTTGTCGGAAAGACTGACCTCCTCCTTCTCAATTTTGCCGAATTTGCTTCGGATGGGGTCGATCTTATCCTCCTGCCTGCGGATGATGGATTTATAAATTGCGTTGAGCTTCTCCAGAGTCAGTCCGGCCAGAAGCTCCCGGGGGTCCACAGGTTCTCTGTGGCATAATACCTCGGGCGGAACTGTAGGCTTTTTATAAAACACGGTTCCGGCGTCATCCATACGCTCCTTCAGCTCGTAGGACATGAATTTGTACATTTTGTACTCAAGAAGCTTTTCCACCAGCTCTGCGCGCGGGTCCTCCTCCTCGCCTTCCTCGTTAATCTCCTTGGGCAGGAGCATTTTACATTTGATGTCCAAAAGCGTGGCCGCCATCACCAGAAATTCACTCATGATTCCCAAATCTTCCTCTTCCATGGAATGAATATACTCCATGTACTGATCCGTAATCTCCACAATAGGGATATCATAGATATCGATTTTATTTTTATCAATCAGGTGAAGGAGCAGGTCCAAAGGTCCCTCAAATACATTAAGCTTAACCGGTATAGCCATAAACCGTCCTCTTTCTGTAGGCTGCCGCTTCCTGTGCTGATACATTCCTGTCTGGTATCTTGGAAAACAACCGCCAAATAATTTTTATTTTAACTGGATTACTCCTGATTTTCAAGAGGTTTCATGGTGACCATCAGCAATTCCCGGGGATTATTGATACGCACAGGTATGGTGTGCTCCCCAAGCCCCGCGCTTACGATCATCTGTCTGTCTCCCTTTCGGAAATCTCCGCAGCAATAAGGCGGAAAAAGAATATACTGCGGCGAGGTAAGCCCTCTGTGTTCACCCAACCGCACAACTCCGCCGTGATAATGCCCGGAAAGAATCAAATCTGCTCCCCAGGAAAAATATGTGTTTCCGTACTTGGGGTTATGAGCCAAAAGTACATGCACTCCCTCAGATGACGGCGTGCCGATCAGTGCCTCCATTACCTTCAGAGAAAGCTTCGGGGAATTCGGCTTGTGGTAATAGATAAGCGGCAGCTCCAGTCCATGAAAGGTGAATTTCGTACCTGCAATCTCCAGGCATGCCTGCTGGTTATGCAGAAAGCGCACGCCTGCCTTTTCCAGGTTTTCCTCATATTCCATATATTGGCTGCGGTGTTTTTCTGTGGTAAAATTTTTGTATTCATGGTTTCCCAGAGCGTAATATACCGGATATCTGGATGCAAGCTCTGAAAGCATATTGCCCGCACGCAGCAGACTCTCGTGCTGCTCACGGACGATCATGTCTCCCAGCACAAGCACAGCGTCCGGCTTATGTTTGTACACAGCGCTTATCAGCTCCCGGTTCCCTTCACCGAACTCCAGCCCATGCAGATCCGTCATCACGGCAAAACGTGCGCCGATGGTGTCTCTGATTTTAGGTGAACGGATTTCATAGTTCTTGGTTCTGAATGTTTTCATGAATCTCCTTTACTTCCGCGTCTAACGAGCTATGCGGACATGCTTGGATGCCCGTTTCACTTCCCGAACCCACAATTCGGAAATGTACAAATATCACAGTTCAGGCAAAGTCCGCCCTCCCCTAAGGCTGCTATTTGTTCAGCCTTGATCTCATCATCCGCCATAATCCGCGGCAATATCAAATCAAAAATCGTACGTTTGGCATACATCACACATCCGGGAAGTCCAAGGATGGGCACAGTACGTCCGTCATGCTCATAGTATGCCACGAGCAGCATTGCACCTGGCAGAACCGGGGCTCCGTAGGTGACAATCTGCGCGCCGGTATCCTTGATGGCGCCCGGAGTTCTGTCATCCGGGTCCACACTCATTCCGCCGCTGCAGATCACCATATCCGCACCGTTTTCGATAAACGAAAGGATATCGGCCGTAATCTGTTCTTTCACGTCTCCCGGAGTAGTCTGCCCAATTACCTCTGTGGGATATTCAGCCAGTTTTTCTTTGAGCACAGGCGTAAAGGTATCCTTGATCAGGCCCTTCTGCACTTCGCTTCCGGTGGTAACAATGCCTACCTTTTTATGCTGATAAGGCAGGATTGTGAAAATGGGATTCTCCCCTGCCTTCGAAACTGCCCTATCCATTTTTTCTTTCTCTATTACAAGAGGAATGATCCGCGTTCCCGCGAGCTTGTCTCCTTTTTTTACCGGAAAATCACCGTGGCGGGAGGCGATCATCATCTCTCCAAGGCTGTTTATTTTCACAAGCGCGTCACGGCGGATTTTCAGCAGACCGTCGATATCAGCTACCAGCTCAATCTTTCCTTCCTTCACCGGTGTTCCATGCATACAATCTCCCGCACAGATACGATATAAAATCTCAGCGCCCTCATTCTCATGGAGGATTCCTTCCTGCTTTTCCCATACGAATAAATGCTCTTTTCCCACAGAAAGCAGCGCCGGAATATCCTCCTCCCGCACTACATGCCCCTTTTGAAAAAGAACTCCCTTTTTTTCATCTTTGATGATCTGTGTGATATCATGACAGAGAATATGCCCCACAGCATCTACTGTTCTGATTTCCTTCATCAGCATAACCCTCCCTTTTTGAAATTCATCATCATTTCTTTTGTAAGGCTGATGTTTTCGCCTTCGTCAGGAATCTCTTCCCTATTTACCCATTCTGCCATGGCAAGCTCCTCTCGGTCCAGCGTAATCGTCTCATCGCCGTCCAGATCACAATAAAAGCCCATCAGCAGCGTATCCGTAAAGGCCCAAGGCTGGCTTTTATAAAAACGGATGTTTTTCACCTTAAGCCCAACCTCCTCCATAACCTCTCTGCGGACCGTATCCTCAATCGTTTCCCCGATTTCCGCAAATCCGGCAATGAGTGCGTAGCGTTTAAACTCCCTACCCTCATATTTGGAGAGGAGAAGCTTATCCCCGTTGATGATTCCCACAATCACAGCCGGACAGATTTTAGGGTATTCTCTGTTGTCGCAGCCTGCGCAGTACATCATCCGCTCCCGCGCGTCATGGACCATAGGCTTACCGCAGCGTCCGCAGTAATGGCGGTTCTGGTACCACGTATAAAGCTGATGCCCCGTAGCCCCGGCAAACGCCAGATACTGCGGCTCTGCTGTACGAAGGAAATTCAGCGGTCGGAAGGAATACCCCTCATAAGCCGTTACGTCAAGATTTTTCACAATAAAAAACGTTTCCTGATCAATAGAAAAAAGATAAACCGCCCGTTCATAAATGCCGGGGTCCGTCTCCTCAAGCTCACGGAAAGTGGGAAAACTCACTTTCCCATCCTTTTCCTTCACCCAAACCTCCCGGTTCTCATACATGAGCACAAAACTCTCCGCCTTCGGCACACACGGGTGATACTGGTTATTAAATTTATATGGTGCGATATCTTGTATCATGCAATTATTCTCCTTTTATGGCCCCGCTTGGCAAAGTATTCCTTATAACCCTGCCTCACAGTGTCTTACCCAACTCCGTCTCGTCAGAATTTCCTATAGCTCTGCCCTCGCGGAGTCTTTCTCTTCTTCTGCCCCGCAAATACTCGCTCTAAACTGCGCTCCTCAGAGTCTTCCTATCCTTCATCTGCTCGCAATAAACTCGTTCTAAGTCTTGCTACGCAGAACCTTCCTATAACCCTGCCTCGCAGAGTCTTGCATAAACACCGTCCTTGGCAAGCAGCTCCTTATGAGTTCCCTCCTCAGCAATCCCTTCCTCCGTCAGCACAAGTATCCGTCTTGCGTTACGGATGGTAGACAATCTGTGTGCGATCACAAACGTCGTACGGTCTTTGGCAAGCTTTTCCAGAGAATCCTGCACCACTTTCTCGCTCTCATTATCAAGCGCAGAAGTGGCCTCATCAAAGATAAGAATCGGTGGGTTTTTCAGAAATGCTCTTGCAATGGAAAGCCTCTGCTTCTGTCCACCTGAGAGTTTCACCCCTCGCTGTCCGATATCTGTATCATAATCCGCAGGCATCTCCATGATAAAGTCATGCGCATTGGCTGCTTTAGCCGCCCGGATAACCTCCTCGTCAGAAGCCCCCGGCTTACCGTAGCGGATATTTTCCATAATCGTTCCCGCAAAAAGGTATACATCCTGCTGCACAATCCCAATCTGGCGGCGCAGGTCCTTAAGCTTAATCTGCCGAATGTCCCTGCCGTCCAACAGAATCCTGCCGTCGGACACATCGTAAAACCGCGGAATAAGGCTACAAAGCGTAGTTTTTCCCGCTCCGGAGCTTCCCACCAGCGCCACGTACTCACCCGGCTTCACCTCCAGATTCACATGGGAAAGTACCTCCTCCTGGTTCTCCTCATAGCGGAAAGAAACTTCCTCAAACCGGATATCCCCGTCCACATGGTCAAGAGAAACCGCATCCGGCGCATCCGCGATATCCGGGGCGATAGCCATCATCTCCAGGAAACGGTCATAACCGCTGTAGCCATTCTGGAACTGCTCGGTAAAATTCACAAGCTTAGTCACCGGCTCTGTGAAATTGTTGATATAGAGAAGAAAGGTTACCAGGTCCGCAGCCGAAAGAGTTCCGTCCGTAAGGAAAAACGCTCCTGCCACAAGGGATGCCACCGTAATCAGTGTAGTAAAAGCATCCATGCCTGAATGATAACCTGCCATGTATCGGTATGTAAGTCTTTTCGCATCCACAAAACGCTCGTTGCCCTTTGCGAATTTCTCCATCTCACGCTTCTCATTCCCAAAGGATTTCACTACACGGATACCTGCAAGGCTGTCCTCAATCTGGCTGTTGATATCCGCGATACGCGCACGGTTCTCCTTGAACGCATACTTCATCTTCTTGTTAAAGATAAGCGCATAAACCAGCATCACAATCACAATACCGATACTGATCAGCGCCAGCTTCCAGTTGACATTCAGGAGGATGATGAACGCACCCAAAAGCTTGATAAACGAAATCAGGATATCCTCTGGCCCGTGGTGCAGCAGCTCGCTGATATCAAACAAGTCGCTGGTAATCCTCGAAAGCAGGTGGCCTACCTTCTGATTGTCGTAAAATGTAAAGGAAAGCTTCTGGTAGTGGCTGAAAATCTCGTTACGCATGTCATGTTCGATATAGGCGCCCATCATATGTCCGTAATAGGTGATGAAATAACGGCTGCCCAATTGAACCAGGATGAGTACAAGCATGCCGATTCCAATCTGGAGAATGATACCTTTTGCCTCGCTGGTGGGCATTGCGCCTACGGAATTCATGATGTAACGCACCAGGAGAGGAATCACAAGTGTTACGGCAGACCCCAGAACCGCAAAAAACAGGTCGGCAAAAAACAGGCGTTTATAGGGTTTATAATAGCCTGCTAATAGTTTGAGTTTATTTGGTGATTTTTTCTTCTGTTCCATAATGATATTCGGTCACTCCCTCTATATATTTCTCTATATATTTTTCCATATATTTACACACGGCAGGCGTTCACTTCTTTTTAGAGTGCTGCTTCGTGGTGTTTACTTTACTGTTGTCTGCTTTGCTGTTGTCACACGATGTTTATTATAACCCGTCCGCTCGTATTTTGTCAAAACATTTGGAGGGGACCCCCGGAAAGGTGTCGAACGGTAAGGAGCAGGTGGCTGGGGGGACGGGGAAAACGGCAGACGTGTCAGGCGGTTGCCCGCTTCCCTTCAACTAAGTGCCAACTGCGACTAAGACGCTCACGAGAGCGTTCGCGTCTAAGTCTCCGTAGGCACTGGATTTTCAGGCGCGCTTACGCAAAATCCGCCTGACACGTCTGCCGTTTTCCCCGTCCCCCAGCCGCCTGCTCCTTACCTACCTCTACGTTTCCACCCCCTCCGAATCGCTTGTCCCTTACACCGGAAGAAATCTGTTTGGTGAAATAGCGCTTCTGTTTCGCACTCAAAATACTTCCTGCGAAAAGAACAACTTCCAGGAAGGGAACGGAAACGTAGTGGTAGGCAGTGAGAAGGGAATTCAGGGAGCGGCGCGGGCTGTGGACGTGTGAGGCAGATTTGCGGAAGCGCGCCTGAAAATCCAGCGGTTACGGAGACTTAGCCGCGAACGCTCTTCGTGAGCGGCTTAGTCGCAGTTACCGATTAGTTGAAGGGAAGCGAGCATCTGCCTCACACGCCCACAGCCCGCGCCGCTCCCCGAATTCCCTTCTCATTGCCGTTCAACACCTTCCCAGGGTCCCCTTCCCCCTCTATAAATCAGGAAAACACTTCTCGGAATACAATCCTCAAACAATCCCCATACGTAGCCTTCTTCACCGACTCCGCATACAGCACCCTTACGCTCCCCAATTCCTTATCTCCCATATAATAAAACATCTCCCCCGCCTGCTCCCCCTTTTTCACCGGAGCTTCCACAGTTCTTGGAATCTTCAGCTTTTTCTTAACATCCGTAATCGCCTTACCATCGGTGCTCAGATATTTAAACTGCTCCTCATAAGCAATCGGAACCTCATCCTTCACACCCTTCTTCACAGGAATCAGCGGAAGCTTCGACAGTTTTTCATCCACATACAGGCTGCATTTGGAAAAACCATAATTAAGCAGCGCCGCCGCATCCTTAAACCGTGTTTTCACCTCCGGAGCTGCCATGACCACAGCGATAAGGGTAATTCCGTTTCGCTGCGCCACTGCGGAAAGACAAAATTTGGCAATACTCGTACTTCCTGTCTTCAATCCCACACAGCCTTCATAGCTGCGAATCAGCTTGTTTGTGTTGGTAAGACCGAATTCACTGGTCCCCTGTCTGGTAACATGGGTAATGTTTTCCATCCATATGGAGGAATATTCCAGGATTTTGGGGTATTTTGTAATAAGCTCACGGCTCATGATGGCGATATCGTGAGCAGAGGTATAATGATTTGTAGATTCCGTAAGGCCGCAGCAGTCCTCAAAATGGGTATTGACCATCCCAAGTCCCGCAGCGCGTTCATTCATACGTTTGACAAATTCCTGTTCGCTGCCTGCAATGTGCTCGGCCATGGCAACGCTGGCGTCGTTTCCGGAAGCGATAACAATGCATTTGATCATGGTTTCCACATCCTGTGTCTCGCCCTCCTCCAGAAACACCTGGGAACCGCCCATGGATTTGGCGTAGGCGCTTGTGGTCACGGTATCCTCCATCTTTAACGCACCATTTTCAATGGCATCAAAAATCAGGATCAAGGTCATGATTTTCGTAATGCTGGCCGGACTTCTTCTGGTATCCTTGTCTTTTTCATAAATGATCGTTCCTGTCTGTGCCTCCATCAGTACACCGCTTGGTGATGTGATCAATGTATCATCATGGGCCGCATTTTCTGCACCGCTGTCGGACGTAGTGTCCTGCCCTGTGTCTTGCGTCTCTCCGTATGTAGATATCGGTGTCAGCAGCAGGCCGGCAGCCAATATCCCGGATAAAAATATGTTTATCCACTTCCCCCGCATAACATTCTCCTACTAAACTTATTCTATATCTATTGTAAAAGAAAACCAAGGAAAATATGACATGAAAATCCTGCGGAGACTTTATCTGGCAGAGAAATTTGACACCTGCCAGCACAGGTTCATCATTACTGCTGCTAAACCTATTCAAGTACGCCTCGGCGTACTTGCTGCGAGCCGCACGTCATGCTCTGCATGACATAATACATCTGTGCGGCTCTGCAATCCGCCGGAGGCTTTATCTTGGAAGGAGATTGGACTCCCACCAAGACAAATTTGTTATTTACTCACCACCTATAGAGGTGGGAGTCTTATCTGCTTACAAGATAAAAATCTAAGGACAGAGCAGGTATTTCCCCACTCTGTCCTCAGATTTTTCTTATTACTATTTTATTCCCACAGGCAATGAACCGACCATAACAAAGTACAGAAGTGCAGATGTGTTGCGGGGTATTTTACTTTCACGGAATGGAATTGCCCGGATGATTCTGCTGGCTAAGCTCCTGCATCTCAGACCTTGTCAGCTCTTCTACCTGGAAAGAGACCTTTCCGTTTCCACTGTCTTTCCTGACATACAGATAAACTCCGTCAGAAAGATTCCCGTAACTGGTAAAGCTCCCGTCCTCAACCCAGATAACCTTTACCTTCTCATCATTGTAAGTCCAATACCCCTTATCTTTATTCCATTTAAGTCCAAGTGATTCAAATAAATCATAATTATCATCCATGTACATTACATTGTTCTCGTCCATGTATGCACTGCTGCAGCGTCCCTCTTCTGCAATGGTCTCAGCAGCACGGGCACTCTTTGCAGTTACGTCCCGTCCAAGATCTTCCATAGCACTGTCCAATTCTTCTGATTCGATTGTCTCACCTATGGCTTCTGCGGCTTCAGCAGCAATATCGTAATCGCTGATCACTGTAGTTCCAAACGGAGCATCTCTCTCTATGCACACATCACCGGTTCCCTGGTCTAATACGGTTACTTCATCTACAGCTGTACTGAAGCTGAACATAAACAAGTTTCCATATTTATCTTTTAAATATTCTGTTTCTTCTTCCCATTCCTCTTCATCATCAAAACCGAAGAAAATTTCATCGTCTTTGCCCCGGTAGATGTAATCGTCATCGAAAAAATCACCCCGGAACCTGTTATCCTCCCCGGAATCAACGCGCACGCCTGTAAGCACACCATCCGCATTCCGTTCTGTATAGAGAGTAATGTCACCGTCTGCGCAGTAAATATAATCCTCCGTATTTGTGCCGTTACGCAGCTGATCCACAATACAAAGTACCTTGCGTCCGTCGTAGTATATAGCGTCTTCTCTGCTGTCATAGGTCACATCGTATTTTTCAAGCTCCCGGATTTTTTCCTCTATCCTTTCTCTCATTTCCTGACGTTCTTTTTTTGTCACCTGAATCCCGGTATCTCTGCTGCCCTTTTCCACACTGTAGGTCATTGCGTGTACTGACTGAAGCTGAAATGCGGTAATCCCGGTAACTCCTAATACTGCGGCGCAGGCTGCGGCAACTGCAGCCTTTTCGTGTTTTTTAAACCAACTTTGTTTTTTCATTTTAAGAATGCCCCTTTCTTGTTTGAACTTAGGTTGTTTGAACTTATGTTGCTTGTTCCTTACAACCTAAGAATAGTGCATTCTTATGTAGTGCGTTTGTAAGTTTTATGTGGTTTTTGTGGAGATGAGCGGTATTTCGTTCTGTGGAATAGGGATATGCTCCTGAGTGATCATAGAAACATCTGCGGGCAGACGGCAGGTAAACTGGACGCCGCTGGCCGTGTTTTCCATGGTGTACACCGCATGGTGCTGCTCAAGTATTTCCCTGACAATATAGAGCCCCAGCCCGCTGCCGCCGCTTTTTCTGTTTCTGGAGGAATCCACACGGTAAAAGGCATCGAAAATCTGCGGCAGATTCTCCTCCGGAATCCAAACACCGGAATTCTCCACACGGATAGCCACCGCAGCTTTTTCAGGCTGCATACTCACGGATATCCTGGCTCTCTCGGGTGAATAGCGTACAGCATTCACCAATAGATTCCGTATAACGGTCGTCATCATATCCGGGTCCGCCGTCCAAATCAGTTTATCCGGAAGGTTTATTTCCATATCCATTTGTTTCTTTTCAAACAATTCATTTAAATCCGCCAATTGTATCCTGATCAATTCGGCTAAATCGGTCTCTCTCGGGCGGATGGAAAAGTTTCTGGATTCCATTCTCGAAATCGTAAGGATCTCCTGGACCATACTTTCCAGGGTAAGTGTTACCTCCCGCGCACGGTTGAGGTAATGATCCCGGTCTTTATAGCTTCCCACTCCCTGGATCATGCCCTCCACCTGACCCTTAAGAATAGTAACAGGTGTCTTTAATTCATGGGATGCAGCGGAAAAGAACTCCATCCGGCGCCGCTCCTGCTCACGTTCCTGATCCATATCGCTCTTTAGCCGTGCATTGGCTGTTTTAAGCTCAGTCAACGCAGTGTCCAGGTTATCGGAGAGGGTATCAAGGCTGCGGGAAAGTATCCCGATTTCATCCTCTCTCTGCTCCTGGCTTCTCACCTCAAAATCTAAATCCGCCATTCTCTGAGACAACCTGCTCAGCCGTACCACGGGACGTGTAAGGTAGCGGGAATAGAATAAGGATACCAGCACAGACACCACAAAAATAGTGAGGAGCAGCCAGGGCAGCACTCGTTTTAAAGCTGCCACAGCCTGGTTCACCTGTTCTGTAGAGCCGAATACAAATAAGGTGTACTCTTCATCACTCCCGGAAAAGGTGACCGGAAACCTTCCCATGGCCTTCTGCTCCAAATCCTCCACTGTACTCTCCGCAGAACCGGACTCAACCGCTTCAACCGTAGTCTCTGTACGTATCTCAGTCACAGTATCCATCACATTCCCAATCGTCTCAGCTACACTATGCTGCTCTGTCGCTATATCCTCATCTTCCTCCTCATCCTCGCTTTTTGACACATCACCTTCATGCAAAAAAGTGTCATCAGACTGTCCCAGCCAGGGGCCATCCTCACTTTCCGCTGAATTATCTCCCATATCGTTTACCACATCAAGCCCGTCAAAGTAGCTTATCCAATTGTTGTCATATATTAAATCCCCCTTGCTGTCTATCAGGATAAGGCCAGACTGATAGACTTCCCCGAAATTGGACAATAGCGTATACGCGTTATCCAGTTTATATCCGGAGAGCGATTCTGCCAGCTTTTCCGCCTCCTTCTCCAAACTTCGGTTCAGGGATTCCGAATAGGTGAGCGGCATAAATAAGGCAACAAAACCATAGGTAGCCGCTGCGATTCCCATAAGCAGCAGAGTGGTGACAACAAAAATCTTTATACTTAACTTTTGCTTAATGTACTTTATCAATCCGATATCCCACCCCTCTGATCGTCTCTATGTAGTCTGCCTGCATCTTTTTGCGCAGGTTTTTAATATGTGTGTCTACGATGCGCTCTTCCCCGAAATAGTCCATGCCCCATACCGCGTCCAGAAGCTGGCTTCTGGTAAGTACTCTGCCCAGATTTGTGAGAAATTCCCTGAGAAGCTCAAACTCCCGCTGAGTAAGGTCCAGCTCCCGTTCCCCCATCCAGGCATGATAGCCCTCCAGATCCAGACGAAGCTCTCTGTAATCAAGCTGTTCTCCCGAAGCCGCCGTTCTGCCTCCCTGCCGCCGCAGCACAGCTGCGATTTTCCGCAGGAGCACCTGCATGGAAAAGGGCTTGGTCACGTATTCATCCACCTCCAGGTCATACCCTTTAATCTGATAATTTTCGTCATCCAACGCCGTAAGCATGATCACCGGAACCTGGGATTCCCTGCGGATGATTTCCAAAACTCCAAAACCGTCAATCTTGGGCAGCATCACATCAAGAAGCACCAGATCATATTCCCCTTTTGTAAAGTAAGACACCGCCTCCACCCCGTCAGATGCCAGTTCCGTCACATACCCGGCCTCCTCCAGATAATTCTTTAAAAGTTCCTGGATATCCAGATCATCCTCCACAACCAATATTCTCATCATCCTGTTCATCCTCACTCCCTAAAATCTGTGATATTATCATACCACAGATTTATGGAGTTTGTATGGAGTTTCCTGAAAATCCCGGCTGTCTGTGCAGACCGAAAGCCTGCGTGTACGAATGCACAGAAGCATCGCCATCGGCTTTTATTCATACAGCACGGTGTGTCTGAGTCTTTGGCCGCAATACAGGGCGATTCCAAGCGCCGCCCCCGCCCCGGCCGCAGAAATCAGATTTGCCCAGGCCGGGAAACGCAGAACTGTCATAAAAGGAATGATGGGCAGGAGCATGCCCGCCATGACAGAAATAAATACGGAAGTGGAGTTCTTTACCGCCTGCTGCTCATGAGTCCAGTCATATTTGGGGAATTTCACATTCATGTACATACCGAACACGGAAGAAAAAATGCTGTAGCATACCGGAACGAAAAATAAAAGCAATGTCTGCAGCCCCTGCGGCCTGAATCTCACCCAGAAGCATATGCCGCTCACAAGCAGGGCGGGCAGCGTAATGGAAAGATTAAGAGCGATTTTTGCTTCAAAAATCTTTCTTGGCTCCACAGGCAGAGAACACATGATCCATCTGCTTTTTCCCTCCAGGGAAAGGGACGGGGCTGTCGTAGGCGAAATAGACACCATGATCGCCAAAAGCAACGGAAGAAATCCATTCGCAGCCTGCATGATGCCCGGCATGCCCAATGCTTTCTCGATACTCGCCGGACTAACCGCCAAAACGGCGAAGCCTGCCAGAAGCATAAGCAATACTCCCACTGTAGTATTCATTGCATAAATACTGCTGCTTAAAAGTCTTCGTACCTCCTTATGATACAGCGCACGGAAGGGTGACTTTGCCCTGCCTGTGCGCACCCTCTTTGTCTGCCGCCTTCTAAGAGAAGCGACCGTACTGTTGATTGGAACATAAAAGGCTGACACAATAGCTGTAAACACTCCCAGCACTATGGAGGAAACCACAATAAACATCAGAATTCCGCCTATTCCCCGGCCCTCCGTAATGGATACAGCCCACACCGAAGGAGGATAGAGCCTGCCCATCATATCAGAAATCAGAATGCCGATTTCCGCAAGCTTTGTCTCATCTGAACCGGAAAGGCTCCCTGTCCATACCATAAAGCCAAGAAAAACCACCATATAAAGGATCAGCGATATAAGCTGTGTGTGCCGCATCCTGCTGGTTATGACCACAATAAGGGTCCCCAGCGCCAATGCACACGCCGTAGGAAGCACAGGCCCGAAAAGCAGCACCACCACTATGGAAAACACCATTCCCCCATTCATGCCCTCATGAGCACCATATACAGCCATAGCCGGGAGGAAAAAAATCACAAACACAAAAAGTCCTACGAAATACAGTGCTCCAATCCTGGCAATTACAGCCTGGTAAGCTTTTATTGGCAGCGACATCACCATGTCAAAATCCCGGCTGCCGAAAAGCGCTCCTCCGCTCTTTAAAAAAGTAAGCACGATAAGCAGTAAAGAACAGGTCCCCAACATCATCCTTGGTATCACCGCCGCCTCTCCGATCTTCACATATCCGTATGCCATCAGACCGCTGTAAAACATCAGCAGCATCCCCAATAAAACTGCTCCTGCCAAGGTAAGGAGAAGCCTGCGTTTCTTTTTCTTATCACTGTTATCTCTGAAAAAGGCCGGATTCAGCACACGCATGATCTGTATTTTTAGGAGCAGTGAAATCTTATTTTTCATGCTCTACCACCTCCAGGAATACTTCCTCCAGACTGCTGTCTCCCTTTACCTGCTCCATGGTTCCGCTGGCGATAATGCTGCCCTCCTTAATGATGGCCACTTTATGACAAAGCTTCTCCGCCACCTCCAGCACATGAGTGGAGAAAAAAATCGCACTGCCTTTTTCACAAAGCTCCTGCATCATCGCCTTCACACGGAAGGAAGCCTCAGGGTCCAGCCCTACAAAAGGCTCATCCAGCACCAAAAGCTTGGGCTCATGAAGAAAAGCACCGATAAGCGCCGCCTTCTGCTTCATTCCGTGAGAATAATTACCGATGAGATTTCCCAGATCCTTACTCATCCCCAACAGTTCTGCATATTTGTGGATACGCTGTTTCCTCGTCTCTGTGTCCACCCCGTAAATATCCGCCATATAATCAAGGTACTGCATTCCGGTAAGAAATTCATAGATATCCGGATTATCGGGGATATACGCCAGCACAGATTTGCAGGCTACCGGTTCTTTTTTTACGGAATGGCCCGCAATTAGGATTTCTCCTTCCTCGAAATCCATCACTCCCACAAGCGCACGGATTGTAGTTGTTTTACCTGCACCGTTATGGCCGATGAATCCGTAAATTTCTCCCTTCTGGACCGTGAGATTTACATCCTTTGCAGCACATTTCCCGTTTCCATATGTTTTTGTAAAATGCTTAATTTCTAATACTGCGCTCATTTCTTTCCTCCTGTTATTGGTTTGGCTCGTCTTCCAGATCTTTAAGTCTGTTCTCCAACTTTTGGAACTCCGGATTATGGCGTACGCTGTCAAACACAGGGTTGCCAACCACACTTGACACCATATCCTTGCGCACGAGCCTCTTGTCTCTCGGCATTTCCGTGTTAAGTCCTATATCTTGTACCCAGCCATCAAGCTTATCGAAAAATTTGTCCCCGTGTATGGAGAAATTTTTCCACTCCCTTTCGATGAGATGTACATAGGCGAGAAAATTCTCAATGACTTTATCCTCATCCTGAAGGGCAGCATAATGCATCATGGCTCCGCCATACACGCTTGCTAGCTTATGTGGCATCAGCCGCTCCATGTCAAAGGCTTCCGCCAGCTTGCGGATACGGTTCAGGCATTCTTCCTGCTGCTCCCTGCTGCCCACAGTAAAATAGGTTCCCATAAGGTCTATATAGATTACCAGGTATTGATACAGCAATGCCTGTGTATATTCCATAGCCTGACCAGTTTCCCCGATCATCTGGTAGGCACTGATTATAAAGAGGTCCCCGGGCAGCATTGGCCTTAACTTTCTCCCAAGAAGTGCAAAAACCTCCTCCGGCTCTTTTCTCATAAGACAGATCAGGGACTCCATGGTCAGAGCGTCTTTTTTCAGAAGTGTATCTTCACTTTCCGTGAGGATTCTGACACAGAGCTCTTTGGCTTCATCGAGCAGCATTTCGCCTTCCTTTTGGGACGCTGCCAGCATGTAATTATTGATGTAAAGCTGCACCATGGATAACAGCAGAGGGTAACAGGAATCATAGCTTCGTATAAAGTCCCTGACCTCCTCTAATACCTTATGAAAAGGCCGTTCTGCGAATTTCGCGGAAAATTCTCTGTATTTCTTTCTAATCTCCCGGTCCTCAAGCTGGGGCCGGTAGCCCAGAAGCTCGTCAATACTTATATTGTAATAGGTTGCCAGAAGCGGCAGTATAGTGATATCCGGATAACTCAGGCCGTTCTCCCATTTGGATACGGATGCCTTAGAAACGCCCGCATATTCCGCGACCTCCTCCTGTGTCACACCCTTTCTGCTCCGTCTGTCTGCAAGTATATCGCCTATTTTTAATTCTTTCATACTCTATGGCCTCCTTAGATCTTTATACAATACACTTTGTGACGCTGTGCGCGTTGTAACTCTTTACTTCCTGTGTCTGCGCCTTTGAATGATTCTAGTTTAGCCCTTTTCGTCTGTAAGTACAATGGATTTTGGGTTAACTTTCGTTGATTTTATTAACTGTGAGGAAACTCTGCATCTGCCGACCAATCTTGATGTATTTATTCCATTTGGACAATTAAAAGCATTGATTTAGAGAAGAAAAAAGGAGGCGGCTTCAACCGTCTCCAAAGCATTTCATATAAATCAGGCTGCCGGACCTTGCACAATCCCATCCGCCGGATTATTTATTTTTCTGGTTCGCCGGTTCCACTGCTACGGCTTTTCCCTTGATCTTTGCATGATTCATCGCTTCCAGTATCTCTCTGGCATTTTCTCTGGGCACCTCCACGAAGGTGTATTTGTCATACATGTCAATGGTTCCCACAATCTTGCCCGGCATTCCGCTCTCGCCTGCGATGGCTCCCAGGATATCTCCCGGCTTGGCACGGTCTTTCTTGCCGATATTGATGAACAGACGCACCATACCCGGCTCTTCCGCTCCGGTATCCTCGAACAGGTCTGTATCTGTATTTTCCTCTCTGGATCCTGTACACAGCTTAAGAAGAGCAGCGGCGATATCCATGCTGGTAAAGTCAGATTCATTTACCTCTGCCTGGATTGTCTCCAGGAAGGATGTCAGGTCATCATTCTCGATCATATAGCTCACTTCGTCCAGTACCTTGTCAATCTTGGTGTTCGCCACATCGTCGAGAGACGGCACCTTCTGGGCACGAATCTTTGTGTTGCAGTAGCGCTGGATTTCCTTAAGCTTATAAACCTCTTTGCCGGATACAAAGGAGAAGGAACGTCCCACACGGCCTGCACGTCCGGTCCTGCCGATACGGTGTACATAATACTCATCGTCCTGGGGCAGGTCATAATTAAATACCGCCTCAATCTCATCCACGTCGATTCCTCTGGCCGCCACATCCGTCGCCACGAGAATATCTGTTTTACCGCTTCGGAAGCCCTGCATAACCCGGTCTCTCTGGGCCTGTTTCATATCGCCGTGAAGTCCTGCTGCAAAGTATCCTCTGCCCAGAAGCCCGTTCACCAGTGTATCCACCTGCTTCTTGGTATTGCAGAATACTACGGAAAGCTTGGGATGATAGATATCCAGAAGTCTGGAAAGCACCTCTTCCCTGTTCTTAGGTTTCACCTCATAATAAAACTGCTCAATGTTCGGAACGGTAAGCTCCTTCTTTGTTACCTTGATAAGCTCTGCGTTGTTCTGGAACTTCTTGGTGATCTCCAGAATGGGTCTTGGCATCGTTGCGGAGAAAAGTACAATCTGTCTTTCCTCTGGCACACCTGCAAGGATGGTCTCAATATCCTCACGGAAGCCCATATTCAGCATTTCATCCGCCTCATCCAGCACAACTGTGTGGATTTCGTCCATCTTCAGCGTTTTTCTCCGCATATGGTCCATTACACGGCCCGGAGTGCCGATGATGAGCTGTACGCCGCTCTTCAGAGAACGGATCTGCTTCACAATTTCCTGTCCGCCGTATATCGGTAATATCTTAATGCCGTGCATATACTCAGCCAGATTACGGATTTCCTCAGCCACCTGGATGGCCAGCTCTCTGGTCGGGCAGAGCACGATCGCCTGTAATTTTTTGTTCTTCGGGTCAATTTTCTCTAAAAGGGGGATGCCAAAGGCTGCTGTCTTTCCTGTACCTGTCTGTGCCTGACCGATGATATCACGTCCTGACTTTACCGCGGGAATGGCTTTTGCCTGGATGGGGGATGCTTCCTCAAAGCCCATCTTCCTCACTGCTCTCAATATTCCCGGGCATAGCTCTAAATCTTCAAATCTTACTGTCTCCATATATTTCCTTTCTTATGCAGGATCTTCCTGCTTTCTGCCATACATCTGCGCGCAGTATGTCCGCCACGGATGCACATGGAGATTATCATAGCATACTTATTTCCGATTTGTCCAGATATATTTTCTGAAATAACAGAAAAAGCCCGAATTCTTAAACGATTCGGGCTTTTTGAACAATCATAATATAAAACAATCAAAGCATAGGCGCCAATAAGCGCATCACGTTCTGCATGGCACGGACTGCGATATTGCGGTTACGGCAGAATTCAATATCTATGGCCTCGCAGTAATCGAGCGTTTCCATAAAATCCTGCTTGATATCCCAGATTACGGAATTGCGGTAAATCCACACGCCATCCTCGAAATGCAGGTAAAGGCTCCGGTAGTCCAGGTTGATGGTGCCCACAACTCCAACCTCGTCGTCGCACACAAAGGATTTCGCATGGAGGAAGCCGGGCTGGTATTCAAAAATCTTCACACCGGCCTCAAGAAGCTGCTCGTAGTATGACTGAGTAAGCAGAAATACCATCTTCTTATCCGGAACTGCAGGTGTCATAATGCGCACATCCACACCGCTCTTGGCAGCCAGACAGAGCGCGGTCATCATCTCATTGTCAATGATCAGATACGGAGTACAGATATATACGTAATGCTTCGCTCTGTTAATGATGTTCAAATACACATTCTCACCCACGATTTCATCATCCAGGGGCGTATCACAGAAGGGCTGTACAAATCCGCTTCCTTCAAATGGCTCGGGATGATACGTGTGGGGAAAATAGTTATCAAACACGCAAGGCTCCTTAGAGCGTGTCACCACGTTCCACATATGCAGGAACATGGCTGTCATATTCCATACTGCCTCGCCCTTGAGCATTACGGCTGTGTCCTTCCAGTGACCGAAGCGCTCTCTCTGGTTGATATATTCATCCGCCAGGTTGATGCCTCCGGTAAATCCGGTATGTCCGTCAATAATACATAGCTTCCTGTGGTCCCGGTTGTTCTGGATTACATTGAGAAGCGGCCGGAACGAGTTAAACACCTCGCACTTGATTCCTTTGGAGCGCAGCAGCTGGTAATATTTGTGCGGCAGAGTGGTAAGACAGCCGAAATCATCATAAATGAGTCTCACATCTACTCCCTGGGCAGCTTTATTCTCCAAAATTTCAAGGATAGTGCGCCACATCACTCCGTCATTGATAATAAAGTATTCAATAAATATATAATGCTGTGCCTGCTCCAGCTCATGTACAAGTACCGGAAACATATCGTCACCCACCTGGAAATATTCCATGGCTGTGTGCTCATGCGCCGGGTAACCGGAATACTTGCGGATATATTCTGACTGTTTATAAATAGAACAGTCTGTGTCCTTCAGCTTTTCACGCGTCACCTCATCGCCCCGCAAATGGTCCTCACTCTGCTTAAGGATTTCTTCGAACCGTTCCTGCATAGCAGTTGCAATTCTGGACTGACCAAACAGCAGGTAAAACAAAAGGCCAAAAACCGGGATTGTGAGGATAAGCATGGTCCAAGCCAGCTTATAAGACGGGTTGATCTTCTTATTTACAATCCACAGAACTACCAGAATACTGAGAATATTCAGTCCCATGGATATATACCTTGAATAGCCTACCAGCCGCCAGACAGTGAGTAAAATCCATCCAAGCTGTACCAGCAAAGCAAATACAACATAAAATATCCGGTTGAACAGAAGTTTCGCTATTTTTCTAAGTGGCATAATTATCAGATTCATGTCTAATCCTTCTTCTTCACGTACTTTCCTTCCTACCAGACACTTCATACGCCGGTAGTTAAAAATCCCTGACTAAAAGTCAGGGATTTTCGCGCACAATTAATTATATTTACGTTTTCTTGCGGCTTCAGATTTTTTCTTACGACGAACGCTTGGCTTCTCGTAATGCTCTCTCTTGCGGATTTCCTGCTGAATTCCTGCTTTAGCACAGCTTCTCTTGAATCTGCGAAGAGCGCTATCTAAAGTCTCGTTCTCTTTTACGATTACATTTGACATAGACTCACACCTAACCTCCCTCCAGTTGTAGATTGTGCTTAAATACAACTGTCTGGGTATTTTTCTTGCACGTCTAATATTATATATCATTGCCCGGAGGTTCGTCAACTGGTTTTGGTGTTTTTTTACAAAAAATCTCACTTATTTGAGTTGACCCTCTAAAATACCTGCCACAGCATCGATTGCTTCCTGTGCTTTTTCGGGAATCTTGCCGCCGGCCTGGGCCATATTCGGGCGTCCGCCGCCGCCGCCACCTACAATGGCAGCCACAGCCTTGATAAGATTGCCTGCATGAGCGCCGGATTTCTGTGCGGCGTCAGTTGCCATAGCAAGGAGATTTACCTTGCCTTCATTTACTGCTGCCAGCACGACAACGCCCTCGCCTAATTTTTCCTTAAGCTGGTCACCCAAATCGCGCAGACCATTCATATCAACGCCTTCTAATTTCGCAGCCAGAAGTTTCGTTCCTTTTACATCCACAACCTGATCCATCACGTCGCCCAGAGCACCCTGTGCAAGCTTGCTCTTTAAGGACTCGTTTTCGCTCTGAAGGGTCTTAACCTCAGCCTGCAGATGGGAAATCTTTTCCACAAGCTCGGACGGACTTGCTTTGAGAGCCTTTGCCGCTGTGGTAAGAAGCTCCTCCTGCTTTTTATAATATTCCAGCACGCCGTTTCCGGTGAGTGCTTCGATACGGCGCACACCTGCCGCGATACCGGACTCGGAAACGATTTTAAAGAGCATGATGGAACCGGTGTTGGAAACGTGGGTACCGCCGCAGAGCTCCTTAGAAAACTCGCCCATGGATACTACGCGCACTTCCTGATCGTATTTCTCACCGAACAATGCCATCGCACCGGATTTCTTAGCTTCCTCGATATTCATCACGTCTGTGCGCACCTCAAGGCCACACTGGATCTGCTCGTTTACAAGAGCCTCAACCCTGGCAAGCTCTTCTGCTGTCATAGCCTGGAAATGGGCAAAGTCGAAACGCAGTCTGTCAGGTGTCACAAGAGAGCCCTTCTGCTCCACATGGGAACCGAGCACTGTCTTTAATGCTTTCTGAAGAAGATGCGTTGCGCTGTGGTTTTTCTCCGTGCTCTTTCTGGCAGAAGCGTCTACCTTCAGGGTCACAGTCTCACCCATGGAAATCATGCCGGACTCCATATGTCCTACATGGCCGAATTTACCGCCGCGGAGCTTGATGGTATCCTCTACGATGAATTTGCCGTTGGCAGTCTCGATTACGCCTGTATCGCCTTCCTGGCCGCCCATGGTGGCATAGAAAGGTGTTTTCTCTACAAAGATTGTGCCCTTCTGACCTTCCATCAGTGAATTCACAATCTCTGTCTCTGTGGTAAGGACAGTCACCTTTGAGTCAAAGACAAGAGAATCGTACCCTACAAATTCCGTGGTCACTGACGCATCAATTTCATCATATACGGTCGCATCCGCGCCCATATAGTTCGTCACCTCACGTGCCTCGCGAGCCTTGGTACGCTGTTCCTCCATAGCTGCACGGAAGCCTTCCTCGTCGATGCCGTAGCCCTTTTCCTCAAGGATTTCCTTGGTCAGGTCAAGCGGGAAGCCGTAGGTATCATATAATTTAAACGCATTGTCACCGGAAAGAACAGTTTGTCCGGCAGCCTTCATCTCCTCCTCCATGTCAGAGAGAATGCGCAGGCCCTGGTCAATGGTCTTATTAAACTGGTTCTCTTCATTGGTGAGCACCTTGAAGATAAACTCCTTCTTTTCCTCAAGCTCCGGATATCCGTCCTTGGAGCCTTCGATCACCATGGCACTTAATTTCGCAAGGAAGGTGCCTTTGATTCCCAGGAGACGTCCATGTCTTGCCGCACGGCGGATGAGACGGCGGAGTACGTAGCCGCGTCCCTCATTGGTGGGCATAATGCCGTCGGAGATCATGAAGGTTGCGGAACGGATATGGTCTGTGATCAGACGGATGGATACATCGTCATCATATACCTTGCCGTACTCTTTTCCTGCCACCTCACATACGAGGTTACGCAGTGCACAGATGGTATCCACGTCAAAGATGGAATCCACCTCCTGAACTGCCACTGCCAGACGCTCAAGGCCCATACCTGTATCGATATTCTTCTGTGTCAGCTCTGTGTAATTGCCGTTTCCGTCATTCTCAAACTGTGTGAACACGTCGTTCCATATTTCCATGTAGCGGTCGCAGTCACAGCCTACGGTACAGCCCTCTTTGCCGCATCCGAACTTTTCTCCGCGGTCATAGTATACTTCTGAGCAAGGACCGCAGGGACCTGCACCATGCTCCCAGAAGTTGTCCTCCTTGCCGAAACGGAAAATACGCTCAGCCGGAATACCGATATCTTTATTCCAAATATCAAAGGCCTCGTCATCGTCCAGATAAACAGACGGATACAGACGGTCAGGATCAAGTCCGATTACCTCGGTAAGGAATTCCCAGGACCATTCCAGAGCCTCTTTCTTAAAGTAATCGCCAAAAGAGAAGTTGCCCAGCATCTCAAAGAAGGTACCGTGACGTGCAGTCTTTCCTACATTCTCAATATCGCCTGTACGGATACATTTCTGGCAGGTTGCCACCCGGTTCCTGGGCGGAATCTCTGCCCCTGTAAAATATGGCTTTAACGGTGCCATTCCGGCATTGATGAGCAGAAGACTCTTATCTCCCTGGGGTACCAGGGAAAAGCTCTTCATTACCAGATGGCCCTTACTTTCCATGAAGTCCAGAAACATCTGGCGAAGTTCGTTCACTCCGTATTTCTTCATTCTATCATTTCCTCCTTTGCCGCGGTATCGCAGCTATATCTATATTCAGGTACGGCATAGCCCATCCTTTTTTGCACACGCTTTATTTTGCATACACCTTGTTGAATTTCTTTTTGCCGCGCTTCAGCACGACTCCCTCACCCTGCAGGCTGTCTTTGGAAACCGTATGCTTAATGTCAGTTATCTTTTCACCATCGATGGATACGCCACCCTGCTCAATGGCACGGCGTCCCTCGGAACGGCTGGGAACAAGCTCTGTTTTCACCAGCAGACTGATAAGATCAATGGTATTGTCCTCAGCGAAATCTTCTGCGGCAAGCTCTGTGGCCGGCATATTCTCTGTGTTGGCTCCGCCTGCGAACAATGCACGCGCGCCCTCCTGGGCTTTCTTGGCTTCCTCCTCGCCGTGAACGAGGTTGGTAAGCTCGTAAGCAAGCACTTCTTTTGCCTTGTTGAGCTGGCTGCCTTCCCACTTAGCCATCTCTTCGATTTCCTCCAGGGGAAGGAAAGTGAGCAGACGCATACATTTGATAACATCCGCATCATCCACATTTCTCCAGTACTGGTAGAAATCAAACGGTGTGGTCTTATTCGGGTCAAGCCATACTGCGCCGGACTGTGTCTTGCCCATCTTCTTGCCCTCAGAGTTCAGAAGCAGGGTGATGGTCATGGCGTATGCGTCCTTACCAAGCTTGCGGCGGATCAGCTCGGTTCCGCCCAGCATATTACTCCACTGGTCATCGCCGCCGAACTGCATATTGCAGCCGTATTTCTGATATAACATGTAGAAATCATAGCTCTGCATGATCATGTAGTTGAATTCCAGGAAGCTTAAGCCTTTTTCCATACGCTGCTTATAGCACTCTGCCGTAAGCATACGGTTTACAGAAAAATGAGAACCAACTTCTCTAAGAAGCTCCACATAATTCAGTCCCATGAGCCAGTCCGCATTATTGACCATCATTGCCTTACCCTCAGAAAAATCAATAAAACGCTCCATCTGTCTCTTAAAGCAGTCTATATTGTGCTGGATCGTCTCCGGTGTCATCATCTGGCGCATATCGCTCCTGCCGGAGGGATCGCCGATCATACCGGTCCCGCCGCCTAAAAGGGCGATAGGCTTATTGCCCGCCATCTGCAGACGCTTCATCAGGCAAAGCGCCATAAAATGTCCCACATGGAGACTGTCCGCTGTGGGGTCAAAGCCAATATAAAAGGTGGCTTTCCCCTGGTTAACCATCTCTTTGATCTCATCCTCGTCCGTGACCTGTGCAATGAGGCCGCGGGCTTTCAGTTCTTCCCAAACTGTCATAGTGTTTTCCTCCTGTTATAATCTCAGATTAGCAGCATCTGAACCTCTGTCCGTTATGGGCAGCGTCCTGTGCATGTATACAAAAATCCCGGTTCCTGTCCTTTTTAGGACGAGAACCGGGCCCCGTGCTACCACCTAAATTCACAAAGGACTCGCATCCTCTGCCTCCGCAAGTGACGTAATCCATCACTCCAGCACAATAACGGGTGCCATTCCGCCGCAGCCTACTCGAAATCAACAACCATCTTTCGGTACGGAGCTCCGGGATGTATTCATACAAGTTCCGCACGCGCCTCTCACCAACCGGCAGCTCTCTGTGTGTTTCCTCCTGCATTACTTCTTCCCTTCAAAGCTTTTTGCATATGCTAATTGAAAGTATACAAACTGTATTTTTGTTTGTCAAGAAAATTTAGGCACATTTTAACAACTTAAAGCATTGAAACACAGCAAGACAAAGCAATGCATCCGTTACTGCTGTACATCGTCAATCAGTTCATTCCCGTCCGCCGCCGAGGTGGCAAGATAATCGCACCTTTCATTCTCCTCATGACCGTCGTGTCCTTTGACCCAATGAAAGGTCACCTTGTGGGGAGCCTTGGCTTTCAGGAGACGCTGCCAGAGGTCCACGTTTTTCACAGGTTCATTCTTTCCGCGCTTCCATCCCTTTTTAATCCAGGAATCAATCCAGTGCTGGTTAAACGCATCCACCAAATACTTTGAATCCGAATACAGCTCTACCTGGCATGGTCTTGTAAGAGCCTCTAACCCCACGATTGCAGCCATCAGCTCCATGCGGTTGTTTGTCGTCTTTTTGTACCCCTGGGAAAACTCCCGGACATGAAGCTCTCCCTTTGTATCTGTATAATGAAGCACGGTGCCGTAACCTCCCGGGCCGTCGGGATTCCCTCTGGCCGCACCGTCTGTATAAATCTCAACTACCATCTCTCTTACTCTCCCTTCGCTGTTTTCCATACGCCTGTGCGCTCAAATTCCTCTGCGGCATTTCTGGCCGCATCCACCACCTTTTTGTCATATCCCAGCACATCCAGAAGCTTGATGGCGTTTCTGGTGGTTGCCCTGCCGTTTTGAATCATATAGCTGAAGGTGACCTCATTGTCCTTCACTTCCTCCTCGAAATGATAATTATGGAAGATACCCTCCAGTATATAAGAAAGCTCAATATCATGGGTGGCAGCAAAGGACAGCATCCAATTACCTGTCAGCTCTCTCAAAATCCTTGAGGAAGCTGCAATACGCTCAATCGTATTCGTCCCCCGAAGCACCTCGTCAATGATGCACAAAAGTGGTTCCTTCTTTTTGCTCTCATCAAGGATACGCTTTAAGGACTTGATTTCCACGATGAAATAGCTCTCGCCGCCGCTCAAGTCATCACGCAGTGCCATGGAGGTCATCACCTTCAAAAGCGGCGCGCAGTAATAGCTGCAGGTGCAGGTATAAATGGTCTGGGCAAGGATACTGTTAATGGCAACATTCTTAAGGAAAGTGGACTTGCCTGAGGCATTAGAGCCTGTAACCAGCGTGCCGCCTGTAGCCGTAATGCTGTTAGCCACCGCCTCCGTAATCAGCGGATGATACAAATCCTCAACCTCAAGACTGATGGCAGAGCCGTCATACTCCTCAAACTCCGGCTTACATTTAAGCACCAGAAGCTCACGGAAGGAAGCAATGGAAATCGCTGCATCCAGCTCCCCGATGTTGTCTATTAGCTGCATAATCTTGTCTGATTTGCCCTGCACGTCACGCAGCACGGAATTAAAGGCAAGGATATCTACATGGAACACAATGCGCACATAATCAAGAATAGCCTGAAGAAAGTCACCTGAACCGCTATTCTTTCCGGTTATAAATACCGCTTTTTTCCGCAGGGACGCAAATACTTTCTTGCCGTCACGGATAGCATCCATCTGCTTCTTTGTCTCCGGCCAATTTACTGTCTCCATCTCATCCGCAGTGGCAAGCATCCGAAGCAGACTTGAAATGCAGTCCAGATATATTTCAGTGAGCTTATAATCTTTACTGGCATAATAAATGATAACATTTGAAATACTCAGCAGAAAAAACAGGGCAAACCCCAGCAAAGGATTAAAAGGTATCAGCACCAGGCTTGACAAAATTACAACTAGCATAACAACATGCAGTGCCGGTTTTAAAAGAGGTGCATTGGTAAGGGCAAACACCGTATCAGACAGGGAGCCAATCCTTGTTTTCCCTACCTTGGACACCATAAGCTGCGTCTGCGTACGCTCCTCTTCATGGGTGGCAAAAAATTCCACTAAATCATCTCTTGCCTTAAGCTCCTCCTTTGACATGAGCGGCGTGCGCATCATCGAATAGAGTACATCCTCCCCCGGCGAGGACATGGTCTGATTGACCATCATGTAAAGCCGGTCCATATCCAGGTCGTTCCAGGTAATATCATCAATCACAAAGCCCTGGCTGTTTTTTCTGCGGAAATAGTGGGAAATACGCTCAATATCCCCAGTCTCATATTCCTGCTCCGGGACATTTCCGTAAACCCGGCGGATTTTCTTGAGGGTGGTTTTCTTTTGTTTATGGTTTTCATGTACAATAGAGATAGCAAACACGGCAAGAAGCGCTATCACACACACAATTGTTGTTATATATGGATCCATAAAATCTCCTTTCCTAAGGACTATGATGGACATATCATACCATAACTGTCTGTCATTTCCAAGAATTGTTTTAGGCAGAAAATTATGCAATACATCTAAAAGAGGACCCTCCTCTCGGAAAGATCCTCTTTATCCCATTTAACTTATTTTACAAAGCGTCCGAAAATATCATCTCTGTATACTATCACGGAGAAATCCAATCTACAAAAAACATATGGTCCTTATACAGGAATTTGTCCAGTTTGTTGAAATTGAGGTCCTGTTTCCAGAAAGAACTCTCCATCATGAAATACATATAATCGAAATCATTTTTCTTCTTGGCAGGCAGCTTAATTCCGGAAATCTTTCTGGCTGCGCCGGTCTGCACATGCTTCTTATAAATATCAAGCGCCTCCTGGGCGGCCTCAAACGCCAGTGCACGATTGTAATACTGTCCATTAAGCTTCTTAAGAAGCGCCCCGTCCCTCACCACCGAATACTGAGGATAATCCTTTGAAGGCAGTGATAGATAAATATTATACCGGAGACTGGAGGGAAATTCTTTCTTTTCATAAATCGTACGGTTCAATACGCACATTGCCGCGGCAATCATGCCTTCCTTTCCCTGGTTTCCTGCCTCAGACTCACAGAGTGCGGCAAGCAGCTCCACATCGCTCACTTCTCCGTTGGCAATGCCAGGGTGAGTGATAAACTCCTTAACCATGGAAAAAGTACCGTTCTTATCAGAGACCTTGACCAGATTCCCGCTGATCTCATACTCAGATTCCGTAGCTACACCGTTGGTGTCAAAAATGTAATTCTTACCGTCCACCTTCTGAGAGGTGTCATAGTACATTTCGCCCTTATCATTGAAGTAATACTTCTTGCCGTCAAGTGTCATCCAGCCTGTCTGGGCCCGTCCGTTTTTGGGGCTGAAATAGTATTTCTTCTTCCCCACGTTACCGAAGCCCTTCTGATAGCGGATTCCGTTGCTCTTAGCAAAGTAGTAATAGTAAGAACCGATTTTTTTGAGTCCTACATACATAATACCATTCTTTTTGTTAAAATATCTGGTATCTCCCTTACTATTACTAAGCCAGCCCTTGGCCATTACGCCTTCCCCGCTGGTAAAATAGTATTTATTGCCGGAGCTGTCCTTCATCCACCCTCTTACCATCAGGCCGGTATCTTTTTCAAAATATCTGGTATGATCTGCACTGTCTGTAAGAAAGCCGGTGACCATATATCCCTGGCCCTTTGTGAAATAACGGATTTTCTTACCTGCTTTGTCCTTCTGCCAGCCCTTAAGCTGTACGCCGGTCTTCGTATTAAAATAATACTTCTTACCGTTTAGCGTCAGCCATCCTTTCTGCTTCGTGCCGTCCTTCTTTATGTAATAGGTTTTACCGCCTGTTGTTTTAAATCCTGCGGTTGCAGCCTGAACCTCCCTTGCCGGGGCAGCCACACTTCCACACGCCGCAGATACCAGCAGGGCCAGAAGTAATGCACGGAAAAAGTTCTTCCATGATAGTCTTTTCATATGATATCTCATTCCTCGCTTCTTTCATAAAATTAGCTATTTATGTCGAATCCATTTCAAACATTACAAAAATATTACATTTGATTTTATTATATACGAAGCAATAGTTACTGTCAACTAAATTGTTCGTAATTGCCATCCGCTCACGCCATTCGCGACATTTTTCGCGGCAATTTTCACAGCATTTTCACGGCAATAAAAGATTACTAAAAAAACCTGCTCCCAGTTTTGTAACACATTCTCACCGCTCAACATAGTATGGAGTGTAAACAAAATTTGGAGGACTTATAAATGAGTGATTTAGCTGCTACAAACTGTGGATGTGGTGAGGAAAGATGCGGATGTGGATGTGAGAGCAATTGCGGATGCGGAAATAACGCAGGCTGTGGATGTGGAAACAACGTAGGCTTCGGAAATAATTCCTGCAGCTGTATCTTATGGATCATCATCCTTCTGTGCTGCTGCGGCGGCAACAACAACGGATGCGGCGGCAATGGTATCGGCGGCGGCGGTGACTGCTGTTGGATCATCATTGTATTGCTGTTATGCGGCGGGCTCGGAAACGGCTGCGGATGCTAATTATGTTTAAAGAAAAGGCAGAGGTTATTTCCTCTGCCTTTTCTGCCGCTTTCTTTTCTCTGCCTCCTCTCTTGCTCTGCGTTTTACCTCCAGACATTCTAAATCCAATTCATAAAAAGCGTTTCCGTCTATGATCAATTTTTCTTTTTTTTCATCCATTGATACTGCTGTCCTTTCTGTTCCTCCGTCTTTGTATGACAGAGATTAAATGAGTGTTCTCATATTATGATATGTCAGGACAAGGCTCTCCGTCATATTTTATAATTATAAAACATAGTATTTAGGAAAAAGGAATCTTTATATGGATCAGGAATTTATCTCTCAGACAACACTGGACCAGATGGTTGGCTCTGACAGTGACCAGATGCTTAAAGCAGCCATTCCTTATTTGCCTCCCCAGGGCCAGCAGGTTTTATCCGTGTATACAAAGGCCAGGGAGCTTGCTAACACTCTGACGCTTTTCTCTCCCGCCAACCGGGGAATGCAGATGTGTGCTGCCGCCTCTCCCTCTGCCGAGCCTCTGGATATGATCGAGGACATCCGAAGATTCTGCTATGGGGAAAGCAGACGCAAGCTGGACCAGATGGTAAATATGATGGCAATGGTACAAATGCTTCAGTTGATGAATGATAATCCGGATAAGAAAGGATGATTGCTGATGAGTGACGATTGGAAAACAAACCCTAAGCTTGCAGGGATGGACAAAAGCAAGCTGGACCTTTTACAGAGCCTGGCGGAACAGGGAAACGGAAAAAGCGCAAGTGATATGCTCCCGTTTTTGATGTCCGCTGCAAACCAAGGGAAAAATAACGGGCTGAATTTCAATGCGAATGAGATTTCAACGATTATAGAAGTGCTTAAAATGGGCAAGTCTCCCGAGGAAGCTGCTAAGCTGGACCGGGTAGTTAACCTTATGAAGCTTATCCGATAACGAAAAAAAGGAGCTCGCTTGCGAGCTCCCCCGCCTGTGGCGGTATTATCCTTTTTTACTGATGCCCTCCATGATGCATTCACGAAGAAGGGCCAGTGCGTGCGCAGTTGCCTGCTCACGAATCTTGCTGCGGTTTCCGCTGAAATGATATTCCTGGGTAATGACCTTGCTGTTGTAGCAGCAGCCCATAAACACAGTCCCTACAGGAAGCTCCTTCGTGCCGCCTCCGGGTCCTGCCAGACCGGTAATGGAAAGGCAGATATCCGCACCTGAGAAATAGCAGCCGCCTCGCGCCATCTCCTTGGCACATTTGGCAGAGACAGCACCCTCCAGCTTAAGCGTGGATTTCTTTACACCCAGACATTTGCGCTTCGCCCGGTTACTGTATGTCACAAAACCATGGGTAAACACATCGGACGCACCCGATACATTGACGATTCTTGCAGAAATCTCTCCTCCTGTACAGGATTCCGCAAGTGCCAGGGTAAGCCCCTGGTCCTTGAGCATATCTACAATCGCCTCTTCCAGAGATTTATCCTCGTCTGTGGCAAATATATTTTTGCCGAAGCGTTCCTTTAGCTCACGTACAATGGGCTTAATGAGCTTTTTACACTCTTTTTCATTTTCTCCCTTGGCTGTAATGCGCAGATGCACTTCGCCAATCTTTGCATAAGGAGCAATCGTAGGATTTGTCTGCTTATCTATGAGGTCCTGAACCTCCTCTGCTACCTGGCTCTCTCCAATGCCGCAGATTTTCACCATCTGGGAGTAAATGACCTCCGGCTGCTTTTTACGCAGGTAAGGGAATACCTCCTCCTCAAACAGAGGTTTCATCTCATCGGGCGGACCTGGGAGAAGTACAACGGTTTTTCCGTTTTTCTCTATAATAAGTCCCGGAGCCGTGCCGTTGTGATTGTCTAGAATCAGCGCACCTTCCGGAACAAGCGCCTGCTTATAATTATTTGCAGTGATGCGGCGCTGTGCATTATTGTTTTCGTATTCCTTGAGGTATTTTTCCAAACGCTCTTTGGTGTGGGCGTCCTCAACCAGCGGCAGGCCCAGGAGCCCGGCTGTCACCTCTTTTGTCATATCGTCCTCTGTAGGCCCCAGTCCTCCGGTGAGTATCACTACATCGGAGCGCTCAATAGCGGTTTGAATCACAAGCTTCATCCGCTCTTCATTGTCGCCCACCACTCCCTGGTAATAAACGGAGAGACCAAGCTCCGCGCATTTTTCAGAAAGATACGCACTGTTCGTGTTTACAATATTGCCCAGCAGTATCTCAGTACCTACCGATATCAGTTCAGTAATCATAGATATTTCCTTCCTCTCTACCGGCCGTATGTATGTGAAACCACGGCCTCATCGTATCCCTGGACTCGCCACGCTTTTATTCCTGCATGGATAAAACTTTTCTATTCTGCCATATATAAGTTGCCAGAGAGATTACAGTCAAAGCCAGAGACAACCACACGAAAATCTCTGCCAGTATTGCAAAGAAGCCTTTGTAATCAAGAATCAGTAGAATGATCATGATCATCTGGGAAACTGTCTTAAATTTCCCCCAGTAGTTGGCTGCTATGACGACTCCGCTCTCTGCCGCGATCAGACGGAACCCACTGATAATAAATTCTCTTGCAATGATTATAATGACGATCCAAGCCTCCAGGCGGTCCATTTCCACAAGACAGATGATCGCCGAGCATACCAGCAGCTTATCAGCCAGCGGATCCATAAACTTCCCAAAGTTTGTAACCAGCTTATATTTCCTGGCCAAATGTCCGTCAAACCAGTCCGTCACACTTGCCACCACAAATATAGCCAGTGAGATATAGCGGTTGGCATCCCCGCCCCATCCAGAGAGCATAAAGAACACAAGAAATGGGACCAGTACCATTCTGGCAATTGTCAATTTATTCGGTGTATTCATCTCTCAACACTCCTATCAAATCATATTCCAGCGCGCCTGTCACACGGACCCTGGCGAAATCACCGGTCATCAGCAATTCTCCTGTCTGTACGAATATATAGCCGTCAACCTTAGGGGCGTCTCCGTATGTCCTTCCGATATATGCACTCTCGCCGGAAACCTTACCCTCTATCATTACCAGAAGCTCCTGGCCGATACGATTGTTCCCTTTATCCAAAGAAATCTCCTGCTGAAGCTCCATCAGCTCATCGCGTCTTTCTTCCTTCACTTCCTCAGGCACCTGATCCTCCATAACCGCTGCCGGGGTATCCTCCTCCGGGGAATAAGTGAATACGCCGAGACGGTCAAACTCCATCTCATCCACAAATTCCATCAGCTCTTCATGGTCCTCCTGTGTCTCTCCCGGAAAGCCTGTGATCAGCGTGGTGCGCAGCACAATATCCGGAATCTCCTGCCTAAGCTTATTTATGATTTCTGTAAGCTCGGCCTTTGTGGTACGCCGTCCCATTCTTTTTAAAATGCGGTCGCTGGCATGCTGAATGGGGAGGTCTAGATAATGACAGATTTTTCCTTCATCGCGGATAGTCTCGATCAGCTCATCGTAAATCTCCTCAGGATAACAGTAAAGAATACGTATCCAGCGAATCCCCTTAATTGCGCAAAGCTCTTTTAATAACAGGTGTAGAGACTTCTTACCATAAATGTCTTTCCCGTACACGGTCGTCTCCTGCGCCACAAGAATAAGTTCCTTCACTCCCTGCTCCGCCATGAGGGCGGCCTGGCTGATCAGACGCTCCATAGGTACACTGCGGAATCTGCCGCGCAGCTTGGGTATGATACAGTACGTACAGTGCTTGTCACAGCCCTCTGCAATCTTCAGATATCCGTAATGGCCTCCGGTCGTGAGTACACGGCCTCCCTGATCCTCGGGAAGATAATCAATATCACGGAACTCTTCAAAGCGGCGGCCTGCACTGGCCTCTTCCACAGCTTTTACGATGTCTCCGTAAGAGGTGGTGCCCAGCACTGCGTCTACCTCCGGCACTTCCTCCATAATCTCCTTCTGATAGCGCTGTGCCATGCATCCCGTAACGATCAGCACCTTACAGCTCCCTGCTTTTTTATATTCTGCCATCTGAAGGATGGTCTCCACACTTTCTTCCTTGGCATCATTGATGAAACAGCAGGTATTGATAATGATGGCCTCCGCCTGCGTCTCATCGTCCACAATCTCATGACCGTTCCTGGTGAGCAGACCAAGCATTTCCTCGGAATCCACCAGGTTTTTATCACAGCCTAATGATATGAATAGTAATTTCATGTAAACTCCTAACGCACTTAAAGGCTGCCTACCGCAGCCTTTTTCATTTATGCTTCTTCGTTTGTGGTTGTTTCTTCTGCTGTGGGCTGCTGTTCCTCTTCTTCCTCTTTCTGTCCGGCGAGGATGCTCACTTTCCCTTTATAAAGCTCGTCAATAGCGATGGAGAGCGGCTTTTTGCCTGCAGCGCCTTCCACCAGCGGCTGTGAACCAGCAATAATCTGACGCGCACGTTTGCTCGTGGCAAGAACTAAGGAATAACGGCTGTTTACAAGAATGGTGTCGTCTTCCTCGTTATTGGTATTGATTGCCTGAATTAATTCTGAATAAGATGGATGGATCATAGATATAGTTCTCCTTTCAAATAAATGGCAATACGCCATTATGTTGTGCTCAATTTTTGGTTAATGCCCTGGCTTCCGCCTTGATGGTACGTACAAACTCTTCATTCCTGGTCATTCGGCGATGCTCGCTTTGGATGATTTCATGCAGAGTCTCCACACATTCCTCGATATCGTCATTCACCAGAAGGTAGTCATACTCAGCCATTCCTTCTGCTTCCTCGCTGGCTCTTGAAAGCCGCTCGGCGATCACCTCGGGTGTCTCTGTGCCGCGGCCCGAAAGACGTCTTTGAAGCTCCTCCACAGAGGGCGGGGTGACAAATACCATCAGCGCCTCCGGGATCTTTTCTTTTACCTTCATCGCACCCTGAATCTCAATCTCCAGGATTACATCTTTTCCTGCCAGAAGCTGCTGTTCCACATAGGAACGGGGTGTTCCGTAATAATTCTCTACATACTGTGCATATTCGATGAGCGCGTCATCGTGGATGAGCTTCTCGAATTCTTCCCTGGAACGGAAAAAATATTCTCTCCCGTCCTCTTCCCCCGGGCGCGGATTCCTGGTGGTAACCGATATGGACAACGCATAATTGTCATATTTCTCCAGAAGCCGCTTCATAACCGTGCCCTTGCCGGCGCCGGAAAAGCCTGATACCACAACTAAAACACCTTTACTCATGGACCTCTCCCTTATCTTCATAATCGTATACATCTGCAAACCTGCGGGCAATGGTCTCCGGCTGAAGCGCCGAGAGCACCAGATAATCATCAGAGGTGACGATCACTGCCTTCGTCTTTCTGCCCTGGGTTGCGTCTATCAGTGACCTGGTGCCTTTCACACTCTGAACCATACGCTTGACCGGCGCGGCGTCAGGACTTACCACTGCCACTATCTTGTGGGAATTCACTACATTCCCGAAACCTACGTTAATTAACTTGGCCACACTACTACCTCTGTTATTCAATATTCTGAATCTGCTCGCGGATTTTCTCAATCTCTGTCTTGAGATCAATGGCAATATTGGAAATGGCCAGATCATTCGATTTCGACAAGATCGTGTTGGCCTCCCGGTTCATCTCCTGGGCCATAAAATCCAATTTTCTTCCTACTCCTTCACTTTCATTAAGTATATCACGCATAGCACGGATATGGCTGTGAAGGCGCACAGTTTCTTCGTCATTACAAATTTTATCCGCAAACAGCACTACCTCTGCCGCAATCCTGGCATCGTCAATCTGCGAGTCCGCAAGCAGCTCATGGACCTTAGTCTCCAGCTTCTCACGGTAAGCGTTGACCACTTCCGGTGACCTGGTCTCTACCTGGGATACCTTGGCATCCAGTCCGTCCAGCTTCTCCAGAAGGTCGGTCTTTAAATGCTCGCCCTCCTGTGCGCGGGTGGATACAAACTTCTCACACGCTTCTCTGAGCGGTCCTTCTAAACAGCCCCACAATTCCTCTTCATCCTCAGACTGCTCTTCCATGGTGAACACTTCAGGATATCGGGAGAGTACGGACACACGTACGTCATTCTCCAATGCGAATTCCTCCGCCATCTCTTTGAGATAGCCCAGGTACTCGCTGGCCAGCTCCCGGTTGTATTTCAAAGCCACCCTGCTGAGTGTATAGTCCTCATATGTGATAAACATATCGACTTTACCTCTCTGGATATAGGTTTTCATCAGATTTCGGATGGCTCCCTCAAAAAAGCTTAGCTTCTTCGGCATCTTAATATTCAAGTCCAGATACCTGTGATTAACGGATTTCAGCTCTACGGTGATTTTCCGTTCACTTGTAATTACTTCTGCGCGGCCGAAGCCTGTCATACTTTTAATCATTGTTGTTCTCTCTTTTTATAGATTCGTCGTTCTCTTAGGGAACGGGCGGCTGTCCGCGGAAGGGACAGCGGTTTTACATACAGATTTATTATAGTTCATTCTAAAACCCTAGTCAAATGCTTTTTTTGTGTGTTATACTGATTGGATGGGGGCCCCGGAAGGTGTTGAACGGCGAGGAGGAGGAACCGGGGGGCGGGCCGGGCATTATTGCTGTGTGGCTGATGCACGCTTGCCTTCAACTAATCGTTAACTGCGACTAAGACACTCAAGAAGAGCTTTCGTGTCTAAGTCTCCGTAAACGCTGGATTTTCAGGCGCGCTTACGCAAATCAGCCTCACAGCAATAATGCCCGCCCCCGTCCCCCGGTTCCTCCTCCTCGCCTGCCACTACGTTTTTCCCCATCTTTGGGGCTGTCGTTTTTGCAGGTAGGTATTGTAGGTGGGGGAGGTTGTGCGGTAGTGTGGTAGTGGGTGGTGGTAACTGGGATGGTTCTATAATGTATCCATAACAGTGGACACTTGAATTCAAGTATCTTTTTGAGTATCTTTTTATAGATACATTAAACTTCTTGCCATACTTGAAATGATGATTTTTTGTCAAAAGTAAGTGTAAAGGTGATGCTTTAGGAAATGCTTGTCTGTCAAAATAACTGATATGATCAATAATAGGTAACTGATATATTGTACTAAGTATGTCAATAAGTTAAGGGTGTATTGTTGTTTGGGGGATTTTATGGTAATGCTTTATAGTAGAAATATGGGTGATGAAAGGAGTTTTAAATGTCATTTGATGGAATTACCATTGCGGCAATGGTTCGGGAATTGAATAATAGTTTGAGGGGAGGGAGGTTTAATAAGATTGCGCAGCCTGAAGGGGATGAGCTGCTTATTACGTGTAAGGGGCCTGGGGGGCAGTATAGGTTGCTGCTTTCGGCTAGTGCTTCTCTGCCGCTTATTTATTTTACGGGGAAGAATAAGGTGAGTCCTCTTACGGCGCCTAATTTTTGTATGTTGCTGAGGAAGCATCTGGGGAGTGCGCGGATTACGGATATCAGGCAGCCGGGTTTGGAGCGGGTGGTGGAGTTTGAGCTGGAGCATTTGAATGAGCTGGGCGACCCGTGTAAAAAGGTTTTGATCATGGAGCTGATGGGTAAGCATAGTAATATTATCTTCTGTGATGATAAGGGGATGATTTTGGATAGTATTAAGCATGTGTCTTCGCATATGAGTTCTGTGCGTGAGGTGCTGCCCGGACGGGAGTATTTTATTCCGAAGACGCAGGAGAAAGTGGATCCGCTTTGTATTACTCAGGAGGAGTTTGTTGAACGGGTGTGCCGTAAGCCTTGTAATATTTCTAAGGCGCTGTACTCCACGCTTACGGGATTAAGTCCGGTGGTTGCTGAGGAAATCTGTTTCCGAGCCTCGATTGATGGCAGTGATGCGGCTCAGTCTTTGGATGAGACGGCTTGTGTTCATCTTTATCATACCTTTGCGCGGCTGATGGAGCAGGTGAAGGAGGGGGATTTCAGCCCTAATATTGTGTACCGCGGGGACGAGCCTGTTGAGTATGGTGTTCTGGCTTTCCAGCAATATGGAAGTGAATATTCTGCGAAAAGTTTCGACAGTGTTTCGGCTATGCTGGAGACGTATTATGCCTCTAAAAATACTATTACCCGCATACGTCAGAAATCCGCGGACCTGCGCAGGATTGTGCAGACAGCTTTAGAGCGGAACCGTAAGAAATATATACTTCAGCAGAAGCAGATGAAGGATACTGCCAAGAAGGATAAGTATAAGGTTTACGGAGAGTTGATCAACACCTACGGTTATGGTCTGGAGGAAGGGAGTAAATCTTTTCAGGCGTTGAATTATTATACGAATGAGGAGATTACGGTTCCGTTGGATCCGACTCTTACTCCGGCGGAGAATTCTAAGAAATACTTTGACCGCTATGGGAAGCTGAAGCGCACCGAGGAGGCGCTCACGCAGCAGCTTGCAGATACGGAAAGCGAGATTGAACATCTGGAGTCTATTTCAAATGCTCTGGATATCGCCCTGGCTGAAAGTGACCTGGCGCAAATCAAGGAGGAATTGACTGAGTACGGGTATATTAAACGTCATTATACTGGCAAAAAGGGTAAGAAAATGCAGACAAAATCAAAGCCGTTCCATTACATATCCAGCGACGGCTATGATATTTATGTAGGTAAGAATAATTTCCAGAATGATGAGCTGACCTTCAAATTTGCAACCGGCAATGACTGGTGGTTTCACGCGAAAAAAATGGCCGGTTCTCATGTTGTGGTGAAGGCAAAGGACGGTGAGCTGCCGGACCGTACTTTTGAGGAGGCAGGACGTCTTGCTGCCTACTATTCTAAGGGCCGGACCGCACCTAAGGTGGAGATTGATTATATCCAGAAAAAGCATGTGAAAAAGCCCGGCGGAGCCAAGCCCGGATTTGTGGTTTATTATACAAACTACTCTCTGATGGCCGAGCCGGATATCAGCGCGATAAAAGAAGTCACTGATTAAGTGATAAAAGTTAAATGGACGCCAAATGGGCATACACGCAAGTATGTCCGCTTGGGCCCGTTGCCTGCGGGAATAAACCAGTGAAGAAACAATATGTTCAGCGGCATTTCTGTCTTGGTCCGATTGGCCCGTTTTTCGCAGAAATAAACCTCTCCTATGGATATCCATTGTCAGCAAATCACATAAGCGTGATATAAGCGAATGCTGGGAATTCCCGCGGAGAGGTTGTAAAATTATATTTGCTGCCTCAAGAGGATGCACACACTGTGCAGACTTTGTTCCTTATCCAAGTTCGGCCATCTGCTGATTTACAGATTCTTCGCAGGAACGCATGGCGAGAATGGATTTCTCGAACAGGTCATTCATATCCCAGCCCAGCATTTCAGCACCTTTTTCTATTACATCACGGGAACAGCCTGCGGCAAAGCGTTTGTCTTTAAATTTCTTTTTCAGGCTCTTTACTTCCATATCCATGACACTTTTAGAAGGACGCATCAGCGCTGCCGCACCAATCAGACCGGTAAGCTCGTCTGTGGCAAAAAGAATCTTCTCCATCAAATGCTCCGGCTCTACATCACTGCAGATACCGTAAGCATGGCTGCAGATTGCGTGCACCAGCTCCGGTGAAGCATTAATCTCCGCAAGAAGCTCAGGCGCTTTCTGACAATGCTCATCGGGATATTTCTCAAAATCTACATCATGAAGCAGTCCGGCAAGTCCCCAGAACTCCTCATCCTCTCCGTTTTCCTTTGCAAACCAACGCATAACTCCCTCCACAGTCAGACTATGCTGGATGTGGAAAGACTCCTGGTTGTATTTTTTCAGAAGGCCAAGAGCCTCCTCCCGTGTTACGTTTGCATTCATTTCTTATTCCTCCTTTGATTTATTTGACATTTCATTGATCTCCGCCCGCATTACATCCGGGTCGAATTTCATAAAATATGTAATTATAAAAGCCAATACCAAGCTAAGCGCACAGCCGGCCACAAGCATCAAAAAGCCTTCTCCCAGAAAAATGGGCAAAGTCACCAGACACGGCAGTCCAAATGCCATGGCACGCGCCCCGGACAAGCCAGCCAGCACACCGCCAGCAGCCCCGGAAACAATGACCGCAATCATCGGCTTTTTCAATAATAGGTTTACACCAAACATCACCGGCTCCGTCACACCGAAAAGCGCCGATAAGGAAGCCGACACACAGGTAGTGCGGAAGCCCTTGTCCCTGGATTTTACAAATACAGCCATCGCCGCGCCTACCTGGGCAAACACTCCTGGACCAATTAAGGGCAGAACTGTGTCATAGCCGTTTACAGCCAAATTATTCATACCAATGATGATTAGGCTCCAGTGGAAACCAAATATGACCATAGGCTGCACCGCCGCTCCTAGGATAACTCCGGCCAGGACAGGACTTAATGCGTACACCCATCCATACCCCGCAGCGAGGCCGTCTCCAATGAACCCTCCCACAGGGCCAAACACTAAAAGCGCAGCCAAGGCGGCAATCAAAACACTAAAAAACGGTGTTAATGAATTTCTCAGGATTTCCGGCAGAACCCTGTCGAAAAATTTCTCCACATAGTGCAGAAGTGCCACTGTCAATATGATTGGAATCACACTGGAATGGTAAATCACAGACTTCATGGGAATTCCCAGAAAATGAAGATCCTGCCCTGCCTCCATCACTGCGGTAAGCGTTGGATAGAGCATTATCCCTGCAACCGTTACTGCAGTAAAGGTACTGGCCTTAAATTTTTTAGCCGAAGTCACCGCCAAAAGCACTGGCAGGAAATAAAACGCACTGTCCGCAATGGCATTCAGGACCATATAGGTTTCGCTTGTATCCTCAAGTATATGTACTGCCACCAATATTGCCAAAATCCCCTTCATAATTCCCGAGGCCGTCAGCAAATGTATGGTCGGCAGTATGATATCCGCAATACCCTCTATCAATATGTCGGAAATTTTCTTTTTCCCCTCTCTCATTGCTCACTCTCCTTGTATCTGAATATTATCGTGCTTGCACAGATGCAAAAAATATTATACCCCACCTTTTACCAGGTTACAACATTGATTTGTGAGGGGGCCCCTGGAAAGTTGTTGAACGGCTAGGGGACGGAACTGCGGGGCGGGGCGGCGGGACTGTACTTGCCAGGCAATGCTCGCTTCCCTTCAACTAATTGCCAACTGCGACTAAGCCGCTCACGAAGAGCGTTCGCGTCTAAGTCTCCGTAGGCAATGGATTTTCAGGCGCGCTTCCGCAAATTGCCTGGCAAGTACAGTCCCGCCGCCCCGCCCCGCAGTTCCGTCCCCTAGCCTACCACTACGTTTCCTCCCCCTCTTGACAGCTTGTCGCTCTCGCCACCACTTAGTCTAAACCGAATATGTTCCTAATACCGGAAGATTCCTTCATATACAAAACAGAGAAATGTGCCTCAGCGCTTGCTACCGCTATTGATGCTGATGTGTGCCAATGGCACACGTTAAGCACAACCTGAAACAAAAATGTATACCAACCCAATAGATATTCCAACAGACAAGTCACTGCGCCAATTACTCATTCATCACTGTATTAGAACAGCTTATAATGTACCCATAACAATGATCACTGTATTAGGACAGCTTTCGCAGTGAACTTCCCCTCCATGATGAAACAAACTACCGCCGAAAAAGACACCCCCAACGGAGGGCACGAAAACGTAGTGGTAGGTGAGCGGGAGGGAATTGGCTGGGGCGGTTTGGTGCAGCGTTGAGCAGATTTGCGGAAGCGCGCCTGAAAATCCAATGCCTACGGAGACTTAGACGCGAACGCTCTTCGTGAGCGTCTTAGTCGCAGTTGGCATTTAGTTGAAGGGAAGCGAGCATCTGCCCAACGCTGCACTAAACCGCCCCAGCCAATTCCCTCCCGCTCACCGTTCAACACATTTCCGGGGTCCCCTCCAACAATTAAATAAGTTTTCATAGAATCCGTCTTTTTCAGTTGCATTCCCTACCGTCTTTGTGGTATTTTAGGAAAGATTAAATGCGTTAAATCCCAAAGGAGAATCAATCTGTTATGAGTATTTTAAATGTTGAACATCTAACCCATGGCTTCGGCGACCGGGCCATTTTTAATGACGTTTCCTTCCGCCTCCTAAAAGGCGAGCACATCGGCCTGGTTGGCGCAAACGGAGAAGGCAAATCCACGTTTTTCAATATTGTCACCGGCAAGCTCATGCCTGACGAGGGCAAAATCGAATGGGCCAAAAACGTCCGTGTCGGCTATCTGGACCAGCATACCGCACTTGCCCCGGGCATGACCATCCGCGACGTGCTGAAATCCGCCTTTGCCTATCTCTTCGAGCTTGAGGAGCGGATGAACCTTATCTGCGATTCCCTCGGCACTGCCTCCGAAGAGGAAATGAACGACCTCATGGAAGAACTTGGTACCATCCAGGACACTTTGACCATGCACGATTTCTATGTCATCGATGCAAAGGTGGAGGAGGTTGCCCGTGCTCTCGGACTTCTTGATATTGGACTTGACCGGGACGTGACCGACTTAAGCGGCGGTCAGCGTACAAAGGTCCTCCTTGGCAAGCTGCTTCTGGAAAAGCCGGACATCCTTCTGCTTGATGAGCCCACCAACTACCTGGATGAGGAGCATATTACCTGGCTCAAGCGCTACCTGCTTGACTATGAAAATGCATTTATCCTTATTTCCCACGATATCCCTTTCCTCAATGAGGTCATTAATCTGGTTTACCATATGGAAAATCAGGAGCTTAACCGCTATGTCGGTGATTACGACCATTTCCAGGAGGTTTACGAGGTGAAAAAATCCCAGCTTGAGGCAGCTTATCGGCGTCAGCAGCAGGAAATCACGGAGCTTAAGGACTTTGTGGCCCGCAATAAAGCCCGCGTCGCTACCCGGAATATGGCGATGTCCCGGCAGAAAAAGCTGGACAAGATGGATGTGATCGAGCTTGCCGCAGAGAAGCCGAAGCCAGAGTTCCATTTCCGACAGGGCCGTACTCCCGGCAAGTACATTTTTGAGACGAAAAATCTCGTGATCGGTTATAACGAACCGCTTTCCAAGCCTCTCTCCCTGTCCATGGAGCGCGGTCACAAAATTGCCCTGATCGGTGCCAACGGGATTGGTAAAACAACTCTTCTGCGCAGCATCCTTGGCCTGATTCCTGCCCTCAAGGGTGATTGTGAGCTTGGCGAAAACCTGCAGATCGGGTACTTTGAGCAGGAAATCAAGGGTGATAATAAAACCACCTGTATCGAAGAGATTTGGGCAGAGTTCCCGTCCTACACCCAGTATGAGGTACGCTCCGCCCTTGCCAAATGCGGTCTGACCACCAAGCATATTGAGAGCCAGGTGCGCGTGTTAAGCGGCGGCGAACAGGCAAAGGTGAGGCTGTGTAAGCTTGTAAACAAGGAGACAAATGTGCTGCTTCTTGACGAGCCTACAAACCATCTTGATGTAGATGCCAAGGCTGCGCTCAAGGAGGCGCTGATTGAATATAAGGGCAGTATTCTGCTCATCTGCCATGAACCAGAATTTTACCGGGATGTGGTGTCGGAGGTGTGGGATTGCAGTAAGTGGACTACAAAGGTTCTGTAAATCCTTACCTCTCCTCACTGCATCCGGGCACTGTCCGCCAGGGCGTGTAGCCTGTCACCTGCAAGACGGTAGACGGTCCATTCCTCCATTGGCTCTGCGTCCATGGACAGATAGAAATCAATGCTTGGCCGGTTCCAGTCCAGACAGGACCACTCCAGCCGGCCGCAGCCCCGTTCTTTCGCAATTTTTGCAAGCTCGTGCAAAAGAGCTTTTCCGTATCCCTTTCCTCTGTAGGCCGGCTTTACAAACAAATCCTCCAGATAGAGGCCGGCCCTTCCCAGGAAGGTGGAAAAATTGTGAAAGAACAAGGCAAAGCCAACTTCTTTTCCATCTTCTACCGCGAAGATTACCTCCGCTTTTTTCTCATCGAATATCCAGTACTCCAGAAGTTCCTTTGTGGCAACCACCTCATCCAGCATTTTTTCATACTCCGCCAGTTCTCTAATAAAGTCAAGAATCATTCCGGCGTCACTTCTCTCTGCAAATCGAAATGTTACATTCATAAATATTCTCCTTCGTATAGGTAGTCATAAGATTTCATAATGTAAAATAAGATTTCACATGTAAAATTTCTCCACCTGCCAGGCAGATGGAGAAATTTTATTGTCATACAATGAGCGAAAACAGCGTATGCCGCTATGCGCATACGCCGTTTTCTAATTTATCTATGCCGCTTAGACATTCTCCGTTTCGGTCGTTGCTTGACAAGTGCCATTAGTACAACGAATAATAAGTTAGTTATTATTCGCTGTACAAGCGCTCAGCAACCGCCACAAGCAGATGTTCCTGCAAAGCAGAATTCTTTCTTGTCGTAAGAGATAAATTATTTCTGTACGATATTAATAATCTTCTTTGGTACATAAATTTCTTTTACAATTGTTCCGGTAAGCTTGCCTGCGAGGGCTTCTTTTCCTCTGGCAATGGCTTCGTCCTTGGAAATGTCGGCAGGAATGCTGATGACAAGCTTGGTTTTTCCGTTAATCTGTACGGGAACCTCGATTTCATCATCCTTCATGGCTTCTGCATCGGCTTCCGGCCAGGTGGTATGGAATACGGAATCCTCATGTCCCAGTCTCTCCCACAGTTCCTCTGCAATGTGTGGTGCAAAAGGAGCCAGAAGTACAACTGCCGTCTCAATGGTTTCCTTATCGACTGCGCCGTCTGTTTTCTTAGCAAGCTCGATGAGCTTGTTGTTATATTCCATGAAACCGGAAATAACGGTATTTAAGCTGAAGCTTTCAAGACGTTGGGTAATGTCATAAACCATCTTATGACGAACCTTCACCATCTCCTTGCTGGCAGGAACATCCTTCTCAATGCTGTCCACTGCCAGGGTCCAGAAACGCTTCAGGAATCTGGCAACACCGTCGATTCCTCTGTCGTCCCACTCTGCGTCTAATTCCGGCGGACCTACGAAAAGCTCGTACATTCTCAGGGAATCGCAGCCATAGTCGCGGACCAGATCATCGGGTGATACCACGTTGCCCTTTGATTTGCTCATTTTGATGCCATTTTTGCCGGTAATCATACCCTGATTGAACAGCTTATTAAACGGCTCATCAAAGTCCACAGCTCCGATATCATACAGGAACTTAGTGTAGAAACGGGAGTACAGAAGGTGAAGTACCGCGTGCTCCACGCCGCCGATATACATATCAACCGGAAGATATTTATCTGCCTTTTCCTTGGATACAAGCTCCTGGCTGTTTTTATTGTCCACATAGCGCAGGAAATACCAGGAAGAGCCTGCCCACTGTGGCATGGTGTTTGTCTCACGTTTGGCCGGAGCGCCGCAGCACGGGCAGGTGGTATTTACCCACTCGTCAATGCCTGCCAGCGGGGATTCCCCTGTTCCGGTAGGCTGATAGCTCTCGACCTCAGGAAGGGTAAGAGGAAGCTGGTCCTCCGGTACAGGCACAGCGCCGCATTTCGGGCAGTGGATGATCGGAATGGGCTCGCCCCAGTAACGCTGACGGGAGAATACCCAGTCACGCAGCTTATAGTTGACAGTTTTTCGGCCAATACCCATTTTCTCAATCATTTCCGGTGCTTCTTTTTTAAGCACAGCGGATTCCATTCCGTTCCACTCTCCGGAATTGATCATGGTACCGGAAGCCTCTGTATATGCTTCGGTCATATTTTCGATTTCTTTTCCGTCCTTGGCAATAACCTGGATGATCGGAATATTGAATTTTGTGGCAAACTCGAAGTCACGGTCATCATGGGCCGGTACGCACATGATCGCCCCTGTACCGTAATCCGCCAGAACATAATCGGAAAGCCAGATTGGCACCTTCGCCCCGTTTAACGGATTGATCGCATAGGTTCCGGTAAATACACCTGTTTTTTCTTTATCCTGAAGACGGTCTACGTTTGACTTCATGGAAGCGTCAAAGATATATTTCTCCACTGCTTCTCTTGTCTCGTCTGTTGCCAGGGATTTCGCCAGGTCATGCTCTGGAGCAAGTACCATAAAGGTCGCTCCGTGGAGGGTATCTGGTCTTGTGGTGTAGACGGTAATCTTCTCATCTCTGCCTTCAACCGGGAATTCCACTTCCGCGCCGTAGGATTTGCCAATCCAGTCGCTCTGCATTTTCTTTACTTTTTCCGGCCAGTCCAGCTTATCCAGATCGTTTAAGAGACGGTCCGCATATTTGGTGATGCGCAGCATCCACTGGCGGAGATTTTTCTTGGTGACGGTAGCTCCGCAGCGCTCGCAGCAGCCATTTACCACTTCCTCGTTGGCAAGTCCGGTCTTACAGGACGGACACCAGTTGATGGGGAATTCCTTCTCATAGGCCAGGCCCTCTTTAAACATTTTCACAAAAATCCACTGGGTCCATTTGTAAAATTCCGGGTCTGTGGTGTTGACTTCCATATCCCAGTCATAGATTGCTGCGATATCGTTGATCTGATTCTTGATATTCTTCACATTCTCCGCGGTGGAGATTGCCGGATGCACGCCCATCTTGATGGCATAGTTCTCAGCCGGAAGACCGAAAGCATCCCAGCCCATGGGGTGGATCAGATAATAGCCCTGGAGCATTTTATAACGGCTCCAGACGTCAGAGATTACGTAGCCTCTCCAATGACCTACATGAAGGCCGTTTCCGGACGGGTATGGGAACATGTCCAGACAGTAATATTTCGGTTTCTTTCCATCGTTGACGTTTACCGGGCTTTTCTCCCAGTTGGTGCGCCATTTTGCTTCGATTGCCTTATGATTATAAGGTACAGCCATGATTCATTCCTCCTGAAATGTATTTTTCATGTTTATAGGAAATCCACGGATGAAAAAAAGCCTTCCGTCCCACACTAGAGACGAAAGGCCAAGGCTTCCGTGGTACCACTCTAATTCACCGGTATACCGGTGCACTCTTGATTTCTGTAACGGGAATTCCCGTCCGGGCCTACTTGATGTTTCAGTCCGGCTGCTCCAAGGCGAGTTGGGATTCATGCGCACCTGCCTCGCACCAACCGGCAGTTCTCTGTTTACGCAGGGGAATCTTACTATTCCTCTTCTAAGCATTTATAAATGAACTAATTGCTATTCTACCTATCTGGGGAGATTTTGTCAAGTGCCGGGATTTATTTTTCTGGGATTTATTTTATCACTATTTTTTATGATGATTTTCTTGTAATTTCTTAGCTATTTGACTACAACCTTCCTTATTCCGGACCAGTTAGTAAAGCTTTTCGCATAACCTTTCATATATGCGTGGCCTATCAGATAATAAGTTCCGGGTTTGACGTTTTTAAAACTGATCGTGGCAGCTGTTTTGTTTTTTTGTATATAAGCGTAATCATAAACGCTATTATAGGTACCGTCGTTATTATATACTACTCTATTAGCAAGTATCCAGTCAGAACCGGCAGTTCCCTTGGCGCGGCTGGTCACTATGGTTACCTTACGCCCGGACACACTGACCTTTTTGATTACAGGCGGGGTGGTGATTTTTCCTTTTTTTACAGTAACCTTTATCAGATTGGACCAGGGACTTAGGATTTTGCGGCCATTCTGGATTGTGTAGCTGTGCACTGCAACATAATACGTCCCTTTCGGCGCTCCATTGAGAACGATGGTATTTTTCTTTGAACTCTGGTTAGCCTTTGTAACCACATAATTTACAGGCATTCCGCCGCTCTTTTTCTTCGCAAGCACAGCGTCAAAGCCTGCAGTCTTATCCGGTGCAGTAACTGTGATACGGACATCGCAGCCGTTTACTGTGGCCTTGGTGATTTTCGGTGCCTTACCTGTGGTCACTGTTACAGATACCTGCTTTCCCTCCGACCAATCCCCATATGTTGTCTTGCCCTCAGCCTTTTTATACGCACGGCAATGCAGAAAATACTCTCCTTTTTGTATTGTTTTGATGGTCACGGAGGTTGAGGTACTGTTTTGGGTTTTGACAAAATTCTCTTTTTCTAAATCTGCTTCATTCTTCACAAGAACGAACTGATAGCCGGTGGCTTCATTGCTTTTATCATATAAAGAAGACATTAAGTAGTTGTCACTTACAAATACGCTGTCGATTACCGGCCTGCTTAAGGGATCATAAGCTTTCACCTGTACCTGAATCTCCACGGAGGTGTCCAGATGCTTGTTGTTCTGTTCCGGAGGAATCAACAAGTTACCCTTTACGGTAAAAATCTGTTCCTCCTTGACAGACGGGTCATAGGGGCATTCCTCTATATTCCATTCTACCAGGGTAGAGAACTCATCGCCTTCATAACCATTAACCCATACATAAGTAGGGAGTCTCAATGCTTCCACTGCTTTCTCAGTACCGTTCATCAAGCCTGACACATCAGAAAATTCATCGATTCCTTCAAAATTGGTATTGTACACACGAAAGCTCACCCTTGATGACAAAACCGCATTTTTTCCATCATCTGACTGGGCATTCACATTGATCCACCAGGTGTAATCACCGCCGCTTAAGCCTGTTGCCGGCTGTACCGCAAAGCTCGCTGTTTCTCCGGGTTCAAGCCTGGTTTTATCAAGTTTTCCTATCCTCAGCCCAACATCCCCCTGCTGGAACAGGGTGACTGCCATGCTGCTTTTATTCTTCACGGAAATCTCACGCGGTTCCGGTGCCTCCTCGTAAAATACATATCTGCTATCGTATTTTATCTGCGAGGGTGTTATCTCCATCTGATCTGCCAGAAAATTGGGGTCTTCAATTTCTTGTATGATTGGCACGGCAAATTTACTTCCGTCATCCGTATATACATAAAACTCTTCATGGAAGCTTCCGTAATGGTGCAGCGGCACAATACATAAAGTAATACTCTCACCTGGCTTCAGTGTTCTGTGTACATAATCTGCTTCGTCATCATCAATATTGATGCTGTGATCTTCCACCCGGTAAGCCGTCAGCATGGAGGCATCCCTGGTTATCTTTGTCTCCTTCTGCCCAATATTTTTAATAAGTACAAATTCTTCCACGCGTGTCTCAGGATCTTCAAAATCATCCTCATCGACGATTACCTGTGAAATCTGTAGGTCATAATCCTTCATGGATGCAGGTCCGATATTGATCTTCAGCACCGCCTGCGCGGAATATCCTTCTTCTGTAGCTATATTTACTGTCTCTTCGTAGTATCCGTCCGGAAGTTCCTCCCGAGAACACACCGTGATGTATGCCATTCCCCCCGGTTCTATGACACCACTGAATCCATCATACCAGGATAATTGGAAATTTTCAGACTCAGGCAGCGGTTTCAGATGCAAAGCGTTCTGCCCCTTGTTTCTCACACCGATATAGTCCCAGCCCTGTCCTCCCGAAGGAAAAATGCCCATGTCTGTGATATCCTTTTCAAGGCCAATCTCGTATGCCTTTATCGCAGGCTCCGTTTCGGTAATTCTAAGCTCCAAACGGCGGGCGGCTGTGGCCTGTCCGTTATCCGCAAGTATTTGGAGAATAAAGGTGCCCTTTTCTCTCGGAGTTCCTATAAGCCTGCCGTCTGTCGTAAGATAGATTCCCTGCGGCAGGGAGTTCGTGTTATTGATACTCCACCGCAGACTCTGACTGTTGTTGCTGATACCCTCCAATTGAGCAGTGTAATAGGTCCCCATCTCTGCATTCGGCAAAAACAGTGTACTGATGTAGGGAACACATTCATTCAGCTCTATCATTTCGTCGACAGTCAGTCTATCTGCCGTATCACTATTCGGCTCATCCTCATGATAAAGTTCTGTATCTGTACTTCCTGCATGTTCGGTCACCGGAATTCCCTCATCTGTGACTTCTACATTATCAGCCCCGGAAAAGTCCGCCCCTGTGTTTTCCCTGTAATCAGCCTCCGGAATGTCTGTTTCCGAGGAAAAGAGTTCCTCCGTATAACTCTCATCAGCCTCCTGATTTGATGAGAATACTTCCTCTGCACTGAATTCCGCCGCGTATGTATAAGATGATACATTAAGCAGCACAATTGCGGAGGTACACACTGCAGTTAACTGTTTCCATATTTTCTTACTCGTTTTCTTTTTCATTTTCATCCTTCCTTTCCGCCTCTTTCCCTTCGCTTATATGTCTTTTCTGGGTCTTTCCTGCAGCGAAACATAGGCCAAATCATCACTTGATAACAATTTTCTTCGGCTTTGCCCAATTTCCAAAGCTCTTCTGGTAACCTTTCACATATGCATGGCCGGTGAGATAATAAGTGCCAGGCTTAATATTTTTAAATACTATTTTCCCGACCTTTTTGTTCTTTTGGATAGAAACATAGCTTGATGGTTTATATGTCCCGTTTTTATTTTTCACACATTTTTTTGCAAGTACCCAATCATAACCATTGGCTCCTTTTGGTACTGCACTCTGTAATGTAAGATTTCTACGGGAAATTGTAGTCTTTTTTATTACAGGAGCTGTTTTCACAAGGCCTTTATCTATTACTACAGAAATAAGATTAGACCAGCGGCTTAGTACTTTGACACCTGCCGTTTTTTTGTAACTGTGAATTCCTACATAGTATCTGCCTTTTGGTATGCCAGAAATAACTATTTCTTTACTTGTCCCGGGATAGCTTGTCTTCACAAGTGCATAATCTACAGGTTCTGTCTCCTCATAGGTATTTGCCAATACCACATCAAATCCATCCACTTTCTCCGGAATACTGATATTAAGTCTAATATCACAATTGTTCCATATGTAACTCTCTATGGCCGGTTCCTGAGGTGTATCATATTTTACATTAATTTCTTTTCCCTCAGACCACGCTCCATACTCCACAGAATCCTTCTTATTTCTGTAGCCACGGCAATAAAGAATATGTTTCCCTTGGGGAATATATTTCACATTCGCAGACAGTTTGTCTGTTTCCTTCACTGATAGGAATTCTTCCTTTTCCAAATCATCTGACGATTTCACAACTACAAACTGATAGCCTTCTGCCTCCTCTGCCTTACCTGCAAGGGTGGCGCTGACATAGTTTGTTACTGCCGCTGTTTTTTTGATAACAGGAATTCCTATTGCCTGGTATTCCTTTACCTGCACCTCCATTAGAACAGAGGTATCCAGATGATTACCGTTTTCACCGGGCTCAAGCACAAGCTTCCCTGGGACATAGAATGTCTGCGCTTCCTTTATCTGCGGGTCATAGCTGCACTCATCCAAAAACCAAATTACAGGAACCTGGAAAGTTGTGTTTTTATCTTCGCCGTAAACTGTGAGGGATTCCGGAAGCCTCAAAGCTTTCTCCTCTTTCTCAGTGCCGTTCGGAATATTTTTTATAGATTCAAAAGGCAATACCCCGGTAAACAACCTGTCACCCACATTCACCATAACATCCTGCAGGAAATCTTCTTCTTTTCCGCTGTCAAATTTCATGCGTATTCTAATTGCAGCCCTGTATTCTCCCACTGGCAAGCCATTATCCGGCCAGACATTAAATTCAGAAGTCTCTCCCGGCTCAAGGATATTCCTGGACAGTTTCCCCACACGGAAATATTCTGCTGGATCTAGCTCTAATCCCACCTCCATTTTCTCATCGGATGCATTCCGGATTGTAACCTTTATTGGCTCCTGCTCTTCCTTAGACTTCACATAAATATCACCGAATTTGACCTGATAAGGTGTTAGCTGTAAGGGAGGCTTAGGTTTTTCATAATTCATGGAAACCTGTATAGGAAATTCGCTCCCGTCATCCGTTTTGAAATAGAACACTTCCATATCATATGTACCATAAAAATGCATTGGCTCCACAAAAAAATGCCGGCTTTCCCCAGGCTTTAGTTTTGGTGGGTCTTCTTCCTCCAGACCTAAATTATCTGTTTTCACACGGAAATTCTTAAGCATATAATCATGTACGTAAACAGATGTATCTTTTGTACCAGTATTTGTGACTAAAATTTCATATTCGGAACCATCATTCTCATCAAAGAATTTTTTGTTGAATTCCAACGTATTCGGTGAACAGGATAGATCGTATTCTTTAGAAGATGCCGCATCAATTTCTCCAAGATTTTCGGTAAACCTATTCTGAATTCCTATATCACCATCTCTGTCCTCAGCAATTTCAACATTGTCTTCAAAAATAAACTGAGTACCATCTGAAAATAGGGCATTCTCCGACGCCGATGAAAAATTGTCGGATGCCCAGGTGATAGTCTGGCTCCCGCCCAACATTGCAACTGCCAACATCAAAACTATTGCCTTTTTGTAATTTTTTTCATTTTTCCACCTCATACTTTTTCTCTCCTTATTGTAGGCATATCCAATCACATAATACTGCCTTTTTTACATTATACTATTATAATGCGGCAGAGACACGTTTTATTGCATGAATATGCCATTTTTTAAAATATTTTATCGGAATTTTAGAAAGTTTCCCCTTTTCTTTTACGCCGTTTTGTTCTATAATAAATCATTATCCGGCATAATCTCTGCCTGTGATCTTTCAGGCGTTCATCCGGGTATACCAGTTATATTTCTAAAAACTTTTCTAAAAAACACATCTAAAGGAGAATTATCTTATGAAAAACCACACGTCTGAAAATTTTATATCGAAACCATCCAGTAACTTATTAACCTCACAGAGTATAAATTCATCGAGCTACTCTACAGCTCAAATATTCGAACAAATGCAATCCGAATTGAGCGGTTCCCTGCCTTACGGTTTTACTAACGATTACATGTTCCGAGCTGTGTTTCAAGAGAATCCTATTGCACTTAAGGGCCTGCTATGTGCCGTGCTTGAGCTTTCGCCGGAGGATATTATTTCAGTCGATATCACAAATCCTATTCTACTTGGCGAGTCTATTGACAGCAAAACCTGTATCCTCGACATCCGGATCCTGCTTAATAAAAACCGGATGATTAATCTGGAAATGCAAATCGGTAATCTCCTCAACTGGCCCCAACGTTCTACCTTCTACACCTGCCGCTTGTACACAGATTTACATAAAGGAGAAGATTACGCAAAAGTCCTCCCCTGTGTTCATATTGGATTTGTGAATCGTTCTCCTTTTCCGGACTATCATGAATTTATCAGCAAATACCAATTTACAAATTCTAAAAACGGACATATTTTTTCTGGCGATATCACCATAATTATGGTAGACTTAAGTCAGATAGAACAAACCGGGCAGAAAAAAGAAAACCCAGAGCTTTATCATTGGGCCAAACTTTTCTGCGCCACTGAATGGGAGGAGGTTCTGAATATGGCAAAACAATCTGAAGCTATGCAGGAGGCAGTTGTCACCCTCCGTGAGCTTACTGAAGAGGAAAAAATTAAACTTCAATGCGAAGCAAGGATAATGTATCAGGGTGATATGCATAGTGCTTTTTTAACTGGCGAAGCGAAAGGTGAGGCAAAGGGCGAGGCGAAAGGTGAGACAAAAGGCGAGGCAAAAGCTACAAAGAACATCAGTCGATTAATTCAGTTGTTGCTCCGAGATAATCGTTTGGATGACCTACGTAAAGCCGCAGACGACCTGGCGTTTCAGCACAGCCTGATGACAGAATATGGAATCTTACAGGAATAAACAAAAACCCAATTCTTTATCATTGGGCCAAACTTTTCTGCGCCACTGAATGGGAGGAGGTTCTGGATATGGCAAAACAGTCTGAAGCTATGCAGGAGGCAGTTGTCACCCTCCGTGAGCTTACTGAAGAGGAAAAAATCAAGCTTCAATGCGAAGCAAGGATTATGTACCAGGGTGATATACATAGTGCTTTTTTAACTGGCGAAGCGAAAGCCACAAAGAACATCAGTAAATTAATCCAACTGCTGCTCAGAGATAATCGCTTAGATGACTTGCGTAAGGCTACACACGACCTGGAATTTCAAAACAGCCTGATGACAGAATATGGAATCTTACAGGAATAAAAAGCCATCAAACCATATATACAATAAATATAGTGCGTATAAATGCGTGTAAAGCAACGGAACAAGTAAAGCAACGAAAGGGAAAGCGTCGCACGCTTTCCCTTCCCGGTATCTCTTATTTTCTTAATATTCCTACCGTATCTCTACTGTGACGTTCCCTACGAGTCCGGTATCCACCAGTTCTTCATCAGCCGCGTCTGTATGAACCGCATTATATTTACGCGGTGTCACCTGAATCTCAACTGTATTTTCCCCCTCCTGAACCGCATCTGTGATGTCGATTTCATAAGGTGCGTAAAGAATACTTCCAATCTCTGTTCCGTTTATAGTAACCTTAGCCGCCGTATAGACTTCCTCTAAAGTAAGAACCGCTCTCTGTCCCTCGGACGCTTTATCCATAGTGAAGATTCCGGTATAAATGCCGGTGTCAGCAGAATTTTTCAACTCTCCGCCCTGGAATTCATTTGTATTCCATTTACCAAGTACATTCTCTGTGTAGGTTATGTCTGCCACTTTCAACGTAGTAATTGATACATCCTTACTCTCCGCTGCCTCTGACTGATCCAGGAATTCCGGTGTCCCTTCTTCGAGTGATGCTATATCAATTGCTGCTCCCTCCTTCTCACAGAGGAGTGCAATCGCCATACTGTTTACCCCATCATCTGACATACCACCAAGATTATCTACACTTGCATCCATGGTAAAGGTAATGGTTCCATCCTCTGCTTTCTGTGCATCGTAAACCTTACCTGTACTCTGGTCAAGGAAATAACAGTTTCCGTATTCATCCGCTACATCTACCGTGATGGTGTTTTCCTCCGCACTGATGTTACGCAGATATACAAGCTCAGCTCCATCCTCCAATGTCCTGCGGATAAAACGAACATTGTCATTTGCTTCGTAGGAAACTTCAGGGCTGATTTTTTCCTCAAGCATACTCCCGAACTGAGCTGCATCTGCCGCCAGCGCACCCCCGTTTTCCAATATAGCCTTCGAAGCCTCAGCTACCTTTGCATCCTCCTCTTGATAGCTTCCGTCACAATATCCCGGTTGCTTTTCCGGTGAAGAGCCAAAGAAAATAATATTTGCTCCGGCTTCTGACAATGCTTTCAGCTTTTCCATAGTAGCCACAGGAACTTTATCCGTCTCCACTACCAGCGCGTCATAAACCATATTTCCGTTGTTTGCAGAAATCTGTCCATTCACAACCTGGGTATCATCAGCAACAATACTATCGTCGTTAATGGCTTCCCAGGAAATCCCCTGTTCATTCATTGTCTTTATTGCATCTGTCTCGGACAGGCTTCCGTTAAACGGCATATAATAAGCTACGTCTCTGCTTGCCTTTCCCTGCTGCATCAGATAATTGACACGGGCCGCATAATCGTTCATCTCACCGAAATATTCTGATAAGGTATTCCTCTCAGACATATTGATGCCGATAGAGGGGAATGGAGCCCATCCCATTTCACCGTATTCCTCACTGTCGACTCCATAACCGTACATCAGACCATGATAAAAGAAATTATTTACGCCACTGGTAGCCATAATATCATAACCGATTTTCACCTGCTCCAGACTGTTTGCCAGCGGGGTCCGTCCCAGGGTGTACTGTTCACAGGTCACCAGATTTTTACCGTATAAATGTGCACCGGAGGAGGTTCTGATCAAATCCATCTCATTGGCCTGCTCAGTCTCTGGAATATCTATATAGGCTGCCGAACCAATGGTATCAATTGGCGGATTATACGCCTCTTGACGATAGAGAAGCCCATGTTCATTAGCCCCCTTTTGGAATGCTTCCATCCCTTCCTGGAATTTCTTGTTTACAAGTGTATTATAGTCATAGGCAATTCTGGCTTTTTCCTCCTCGTCAGAGGTATAGGTGAGGTATGTATCGGCTGTTCCCAGCCCCATATAATAAGGTGCTGCACTGTACTGTCTGTAGAGGGTTGGCAAATATTTACTGAAATCATAACCAAGACCGTTATTCTCACTGTCCTTTGCCAGTTGTTCCATACTCTCCGTGTAATAAATATCAGAATAGAATTCATAGCTGTCATTAAAAAGTGCACGAACATTCGAATGCTTTTCCAGGATTGCGGAGAGATTTTCATTTCCCAGCCAGTTATTGAGATAATTTGATACTTTGGCGGCATCCATATGGTCTACGGTATACCAGTCCTTAGGTGCGCTGTCGATTGCTTTCCCGCCGGAAGGAAGATAATACATGGCAACAATCTCATAACGCTTGTCATCTTCAAGCTTTGCCTTAAGCTCGTCCCCAAGGACAAGAGAACCATCCTGAAGCTGAGCATCGCCCGCCTCAATAAAAAAGCTGTTCTGAGGATTCAAGATAACCTGTGTATCATAAGATTTGATGACATTTCCTTCTGCATCATAAACATCCTCATAGGAAGGCTTAGGCCCGAAAAGTCCTTCACCCTCAACAAAATCCGTTCCATTTTCTCCGGTAAGTTCAGCCACAAGGACCCCCTGAAGTTTGACGCTTTCATCCTTCCATTCTCCTTTTGCACTGTCCCCTACATAAAAGCAGCTCTTCTCAGCCTCTGGTATGGTCACAGCTTCTTTTGCCTCTGCACCAGTTACTGTGCTGCGGCCTAATGCCATATTTCCCATGGATTCCTCATAGGTCACATCCTGGCTGTTAGCATTCCAGCCAGACCCCATGTTCAAATCCACAGTGATTCCCTTTTCCTCACAATAGCCGACAGCAATTTCCAAAAGCTGGTAAAACTCTGGTGTGTAAATAGAGAGGACTCTTTCTTCATCCCCTGCCAAAACCGTGGATACATCAAACGGATTGATTTCTACATACCCAAAACCTTTTTCCGCGAGATAATCAATCTCTTTTTTAAGTGTTTCCTCATCCACCGCACCGCCGGGCCACCACCAGCGTACTCCCGGTCGGTATTCTATGCCCGGATTTGCAAATTCATCCAGGTTAATTGAAATTTGGACTGCCTCATTTTTTTCGTTTTCTGCATTTTCCGCTGCCAGCACCGGCACTGCCAGATTACTGAACACCATTGCCCCTGCCAGCAGTATGGCAATTTTTCTCTGCTTCATAATTGTTCCCCTTTCTTTTATACGGCTCCATCTCGGTGCCATTTGATTCTTGCCTTACATATTGCAATTATAGACTTTTTCTTAATCCACAAATGGAATCTTTTTGACTTTATTGCATAATGAATTTGACTTCCGATTGCCGGCTTTATATAATATGGTTAACAACATATGATAAGAAATATGACAGGTGAGCCTATGTACATACCGACGATTGAAGAAGAAAGCTGCATCGAAGAGACGCTGAAGGATCTGAAAGAATTCAATTATTTGGAAACTGCCTTTCGTAATCATTACCTGCTGCGCCATCATCTGGGAACCTACACGGCAGAGGAAGCCGCAAAAATTCAGGAAGAATATGAATATTATGCGGAAGAGGTGCTTCACATGAGCACTTCTGTTCCCTATGCCATTCTTCCAGACACCAAAGAACCATTTTTCACGGATGGTCCTATCCACGTTATGAAGCATGTGCGCTATATTCCTCCGCACAAACATAAACACAGTTTTTTTGAATTTTTCTATGTGCTTTCGGGAAAATGTACTCATGTATGCGGCTCCAAGCGTTACCCGCTCACGGCAGGGGACTTCTGCTTCTGGCAGTTTGATATTCCCCACTATATTCATTCCGATACAGATGATCTGCTGGCTGTAAATATCCTCATCCAAAAACCCGCCTTTCAAGCTTACTTTTTCGGTGTTTTGTCTGAGCAGAACCTTTTGAATACATACTTTAACAAGATACTCTATGGAGACGGTGATTCCCCGATGATACTTTTCCATACAGGAAATGACCGCAGACTTCTGCACCTCATCTGTTCAATGTATCAGGAATACGAAAAAAAGCCCCCTCACTGGCAAGCTATGCTCTCCAGCTATCTGAGCTTTCTTTTTGTATATCTTTTAAGGGAGCACCAGAGTCATCTGGCAACCTCACCAAAGGAGTATTCCCACGATTCTTCTCTGGAGATCATCCAATATATCCAGGCCAATTATGAAAACATCACTCTGGAGACGCTTTGTGCAAAATTCAATTATACGGCTTCTTATCTGAGCCGGATGATAAAGAAGAAGACAGGTATGACTTTCTCACAGATTGTTACACGTGAGAGAATTGAACACGGGGCATGGCTGCTCACACATACCGACCGCAGTATCGGGAAAATTGCCCGGGAAGTGCACTGCTCGGATACCAGCCATTTCTGTCGTTTATTTCTCAAATTCTATGGAGTATCACCGGGAGTCTACCGCAGCCGTCATCGGGAAAAAGACAATTGAGCACGAATATCATTTCTTATTCCGCACATTTCGAATACCCCGGAGGATAATCTCCCTGGCTTTTTTGGCCCCGTCGGAGTCCATGGCAGGCACGCCCTGTAATGGATATGACATACCGAGAGCTTTATATTTACTCTCTCCCATCGTATGATAAGGAAGCACCTCAAGACCTTTGAGATTTCTCATTCCACCAATCAGGCAGCCAAGCTCCAAAAGCTCCTCTTCCCCATCTGTAATCCCCGGCACCACTACATGCCGGATGATTACCGGTACTTTTGTGTCTTCAAGCGCACGGGCGAATTCCAGCACATGGTCCTGCTTCTGTCCGGTAAGCTCCTCATGTCCCTTGGGTTTGCTGTGCTTGATATCCAGAAGCACCAGGTCCGTCACCTGAAACAGTTCCCGGAATTCCTCCGCCTTTTTCTCCCTGTAGGTAATCCCTGAGGTGTCGAGACAGGTATGAATATCTCTTTCTTTCGCCTTTTGGAATAATTCCGTTAAAAACGGAAGCTGCAGAAGCGGTTCACCCCCGGTCGCGGTAATCCCCCCGCCTCGGTAGAATGTCTTATTTCTCTCATATTCTTCCAAAAGCTCGTCCGCCGTCATTTCTCTCCCACGCTTCACTGCCCAGGTATCCGGATTATGGCAGTATTGACAACGCAGGGGACAGCCCTGGAAAAACACCACAAAACGAACTCCGGGACCGTCAACGGTCCCGAAGCTCTCTGTGGAATGGATATATCCCTTCATTGCATTCCCTTTCACTACATTCCCTCATGAAAGGTTCTGGAAATCACTTCATCCTGCTGCTCTTTCGTAAGCTTGTTGAAGTTTACCGCGTATCCGGACACGCGCACAGTAAGCTGCGGATATTTCTCCGGATGGGCCTGCGCATCCAGAAGAGTGTCTTTTGTAAATACATTAACATTTAAATGGTGGCCGCCTTTTTCTGCATAGCCGTCCAATAAATTCACTAAGTTGTCAATCTGAGCGTCACTGATATTCATGGTATAATCCTCCTTAATATGTTTAACGGGCATAAATTTATACTTCTTCCTCTCTGTCCTCCGCATAATTCGGCTCGCAGCAAGCACAATCTGCTGGCAGCTCAAAGCTGATATCATCGAAGAGAATTGCATCGTCCTTGCCCAGTGCTCCGGGAATAATGGAGAAGGTATTAGAAATTCCATCCTGGGCATCCTTAAACGGCAGCTTGGAAACTGAGCTTAAGGAAGCGACCGCTCCCCGGCTGTCTCTGTGGTGCATAGGATTTGCGCCCGGCGCGAAAGGTTCTCCGGCTTTTCTTCCGTCCGGTGTGGAGCCTGTGGCCTTACCATATACCACATTAGAGGTGATGGTAAGGATAGAAGTCGTGGGAATTCCTCCCCGGTAGGTATGGTTGCCTTTAATATAATGCATGAACTCATGGACTATGTCATACGCAATATCATCCACGCGGTCATCGTCATTGCCATATTTCGGGAAATCACCTTCCACCTCATAATCTACCACAATCCCATTTTCATCACGGACGGCTTTTACCTTTGCGTACTTGATTGCCGAAAGAGAATCAGCAACTACGGAAAGTCCGGCGATTCCTGTGGCAAACCAACGGGTCACTTTTTTATCATGAAGAGCCATCTGGATACGCTCATAGCTGTATTTGTCATGCATATAGTGAATGATATTCAGTGTATTTACATACACGCAGGCAAGCCATTTCATCATATCCTGGAATTTTTCCATAACCTCATCGTAATCCAGATATTCGGAGGTGACAGGACGGTATTTGGGTCCCACCTGCTTCTTGGTCACCTCGTCCACACCGCCGTTGATGGCATAGAGCAGACATTTCGCTAAATTCGCACGGGCACCGAAGAATTGCATCTCTTTCCCCACACGCATAGAGGAGACGCAGCAGGCAATCGCATAGTCATCTCCGTGTGTAACACGCATCAAATCGTCATTCTCATACTGGATGGAGGAAGACATGATGGAGGACTTGGCACAGAAACGCTTGAAATTGCGGGGTAATCTGGTGGACCACAGTACCGTAAGGTTCGGCTCAGGAGCAGTGCCCAGGTTTTCCAGCGTATGCAGGTAGCGGTAGGACATCTTCGTAACCATGGAACGGCCGTCAATGCCCATACCGCCGATGGCTTCCGTAACCCAGGTGGGGTCACCAGAGAAAAGAGAATTATATTCCGGTGTTCTTGCAAATTTGACAAGTCTGAGCTTCATGATAAAGTGGTCTGTGATTTCCTGGATTTCTTCCTCTGTAAAGGTACCGTTTTTGAGGTCACGCTCTGCATAGATGTCGAGGAAAGTAGAGGTCCGGCCCAATGACATAGCCGCGCCGTTCTGCTCCTTAATCGCTGCCAGGTAACCGAAATACAGCCACTGGAAAGCCTCCTGCACGTTGGCTGCCGGACGGGAAATGTCATAACCGTAAATCTTTCCCAGCTCCTTAAGCTCTTTTAATGCCTTAATCTGCTCTGACAGCTCTTCGCGCTCTCTTGTCACATCCGAATACATAATCGTTCTTGTAGTATCCTTCTGTTTCTGCTTATCCTCAATCAACCTGTCCACCCCGTAGAGGGCCACACGTCTGTAATCACCAATAATCCGTCCGCGCCCATAAGCATCCGGAAGCCCTGTGATAATATGGCTGGAACGGCAGGCGCGCATTTCCGGTGTATATGCATCAAACACACCGTCATTGTGTGTCTTTCTGTGCTTCATAAAAAAATCTACAACCTGTGGATCAACATGATAACCGTTGTCCTCACAGGCTTTCACTGCCATACGGATTCCTCCATAGGGCTGAAGGGAACGTTTGAAGGGCTTGTCCGTCTGAAAACCGACAATTTTTTCCTTCTCTTTGTCCAGGTATCCGGGGCCATGGGAGGTAATGGTAGAAATAATTTTTGTATCCATGTCTAAAACGCCGCCTTTGCCGCGTTCTTCCTCGGTAAGCTCCATAACCTGTGCCCATAATTCTCTAGTCGCGTTTGTAGGACCTTTCAGGAAGGATTCGTCACCTTCATAAGGTGTGTAGTTCTTCTGAATAAAATCTCGTACATTGATTTCCTTCTGCCAAATGCCTTCGTTAAATGAAGCCCATTCCTGTCTCATATATTTCCTCCTATTTTTCTGTAAATGCTTTATTAACACTTCATGGCTACAATATATATTATCGTTAAAAAATAGTCAAGGTTTATCTTGTACTATTTTAGATACAGACGGAAAACCCTTGTATAAAATCGCATACACAGTTATTCACAACTTTAATTCTTATTATTATACAGTTTCCGCATAATATTCTCACAATTACCCGAAATAGATTAGGAAAATTTTAACAATATTACCCCATAAACATACAATAGATTAGGTGTTTCATTTACTCCTTCAATCTTCGCTATGAAAAATTTTTGTACAAAAATGAACGCCGCATCCAACTTAATGGTCTGCGGCGTTCCTGCAATATATCCTTAAACTATTTCTTTGCTTCAATCCACGCTCGGTGATTCATCTCGCCACCTGTAGAGGTGGGAAAATTCTCACTTATTTCGTTAAACTGCGGGCTCGTCCATGCCAGACTCTATCGGCTCATCATCCAGCCCCTCTACGCTGTTATCCGACTCTGCTGCACCGTCCGCAGCGCCCTCGACATCCGGTTCGACAGCACCCTCACCGTCCGGACCTACGGAACCTTCGGCGCTTCCCGCATCACCTTCCACTGAAATGACAGTGTTTGCAGGCTGCGCTTCATTGTAAGCGATGGTAATACTGTCTCCCACATCATACTTAACAATCCCCAGGAAGTCTGTAATCGGCACATCGAAAATGAGTTCATCATGATTCTCCAGAACAATATAATAATGTGTGTTTCCGTCGATAACGCCCTGTGCCATCCGCTTAATCTTTCCGGTAATCTTCTTACTGTTCTCATCCGCTATGGCAGCGTTACTTCCCTTGATCATTTTCACATAAGTCTTTTCACACGCAGCCACAGTGTCTCCGATGGCAACGTTCTGGTATTTCTGAATGTTGACCATGGCGTACTTTTTCACCAGCCCTGCATTATCCTTAAGTGCCAGGAAGTAAGTAGGTTCCCCGTGAATATTTAAAAGCAGTGGGAAAGTTGCCTGGTATCCAAGATTCTGTACCTGGCCTTCCGCAGAACCCATGGCAGAATATTCCTCGGCACCCGGAATCTCATAATATTTCGTTTCCTTCGTCCTCTGGTTCATAAGCACAAAGCCTACATTGGAACGGTCGCCGCTCACCGAGGTAACGCCCGTGTAAACCCAAACGTCATCGTCGATGGCCAGATAATTATAACCCTGTGTAGTCTTTAAGCAGCCCTTCTGCCCCAGCACGCTGTTGAGGAATCCGTTTTTCAGGGTTCCGTGGTAATCATAAAGCTGCACCAGCAAATCTGCCGGATACACACGGTCCACCCAGGTAGGGCAATCCTCTACCTTATAGTCCGTACATTCTCCGGTCACTGCATTACACAGCACCACTCTGCCGATCGTCTGTCCCCCAAACAGACCGATGTTGAACTTCTTAACCGGACAAATCCAGTATGGTACTCCTTCATCATCTATCTCAAAACTTAGCTGGTCAAAGATATAGGTCGGATATTTGAATCGCAGATGTCTGTAAATATAGCGGTTAAAATACTCGGACTCCGAATACTTGATGCCTTCGCTTAATTTCACAAGTTCTGTATTCTGTGTCGCCATATCTATGGTGATGTAAGCCGGGATACCCTGGCGCATATTGGTGATCCATTTGATCGGACTTGCATACACAAGCGGGGTGACACGTACCGGGCGCCCCTTATAGTTGATCTGGGAATAAAGGCTGCTCACCTCAAACTGGGATACCATGTCCACCATACTTCCCATCTTACGGTTACCCAGAAGCTCTGCGGAATCCTTGTCCAAAAGCGGAATCTGGTCATAGCTGATCTGCTCGATATCGTCCGTAAAGTTGCTTGTCTCCGGCTCGATCAGCTTCTGGTATTTCTGAGCATTGATGATAGGTGAGGATAAAATACTTCCCACTGCGTAGATCACGACCACCAGGCCCACCACACCGATACCAATCTTCAGCACCTTATTCTGCTTGATCTCCTGCACGGTATGCACTCTGCGCACACCGTAGATTGCCAGCACAAGCACCATCACACCAATAATAAACACCCAGAACCCACTGGAATGAATGTTAATGGCAGGTATTGTGGCATAGTAATAAATCCCCGCAAGGATAATGACCGCAAGCGCTGCAAATAGCTTTCCCTTTTTTCTGAACATACTGCTCTCCTTTTATTATGTTGTCGTTTATAATGTTGTCGCTATCAGCGCCGATTCGGCCAGCCCTGATATTACTGCCCATTATAACTTGTTTTTCCATAAAAAGCAACAAAGGCAGAGAGCCGGATTTCTGCCGTACTGCCTCTGCCTTTGTGTATTTATGTTTGAAGATGTCTGCACAAGCAAACCTTTTCGCTATGCGGGTGTAACGGGATTATTCCTCTCCACCCTCTACTTTACTTGCTCTTGCCTCAATCTCTTTCGCCTGGATATCACTTGGAGCCTGCTCGTAGCGCGCGAATTCAAAGGAGAAATCACCGCTGCCGCCTGTCATAGAGCGCAGGTCTGTGGAATATCCGTAAATCTCAAGCATCGGAACATCCGCCTCGATCACGGTATTGCCCGCATGGTCAGGATTCATTCCCAGCACACGTCCGCGGCGTTTATTCAGGTCACCCATAACATCGCCGGTGTATTTATCCGGAACAACTACTTTCATGGAAACGATCGGCTCCAGAAGAACCGGGGAAGCATCCATGAAACCTTTCTTGAAAGCAAGGATGGTAGCCATCTTAAATGCCATTTCCGAAGAGTCTACCGGATGGTAGGAACCATCGTAAAGTGTAGCCTTCACACCGACTACCGGATAAGCAGCAAGCGGTCCCTTGACAACACATTCCTGAAGCCCTTTGTCTACTGCCGGATAATAGTTCTTCGGCACAGCACCGCCTACTACAACCTGCTCGAATATATAAGGTGTCTCCAGATCGCCTGACGGCTCGAAGCGCATCTTAACATGACCATACTGGCCGTGGCCGCCGGACTGTTTCTTATGCTTGCCTTCCACGTCAGAATTCTTGCGGATTGTCTCGCGGAAAGGTACTTTCGGCTTGGTAAGCTCGATGTCCACTTTATAGCGTTCTTTTAATTTATTCAGCACAATATCAAGATGCTGGTCGCCCATACCGTAGAGCAGGCTCTGACGGTTCGCGCCGTCATTCACTGCGAGCAGAGTCTTATCTTCGCTCATCATCTTCGCAAGTGCCTGGGAAATCTTATCCTCATCGCCCTTCTTCACAGCCCTATATCTCTTATAGGTATAAGGTTTGGAAATAACTGCCTTCGGATAAAGTATCGGCATTGCCTTGGTTGCCAGGCTGTCACCGGTCTGTACGCTGTTTAACTTAGCGATTGCGCCGATATCACCGGCATGAAGCTCAGATACCTCAATCGGCTTGGAGCCTTCCAGCACATATAATTTATTCAAACGCTCTTCATCGCCCTTCTCTACATTGAGCAGGGTATCATCGGATTTGATAACGCCGGAGCAAACCTTAATCATCGAATACTTGCCCAGGAACGGATCCACGATGGTCTTCCACACGTATGCGGATTTCGCCTTAGTGAAGTCGTAGTTTGCCTCGAAAATTTCGTTCGTCTTCTGCGCGATACCATTGCAGGAACGTTTGTCCGGGCTCGGGAAATATCCGCAGATATCATCCAGCAGATTGGAAACGCCGCGAAGGTTCACAGGTGATCCCATACATACCGGCACAATGCTTGCTTCCTGCACGTTCATAGCGAGAGCCGCGGAAACCTCTGTCACGGAGAACTCATCGCCCTCAAAGTAACGGTCCATAAACTCTTCACTCGTCTCAGCCACGGATTCCATAAGGATATCATGGTATTTCTCCAGATATTCATTCAGGTACTCAGGAATATCACACTCTTCCTTCTTACCTTTATCTATGTATTTTCTTCCTGCCTGTTTGACAACGTTGACGTAACCTACGAATTTACCATCCTCGCGGATTGGGAAATGAAGAGGTGCAATCCTCTTACCATATAACTCCGTCAGTTCTTCCACAACTTTACGGTAGCTGACATCGTCCACATCCATATCTGTCACGAAAATCATACGCGGAAGTTTATATTTTTCACACATATCCCATGCTTTTTGTGTTCCTACCTGAACACCAGCTTTACCGGAAACAACAATAATCGCCGCATCTGCTGCGCTTACAGCCTCTTCAACCTCACCTACAAAGTCGAAATATCCGGGAGTGTCCAGGACATTGATCTTTACCTTATCCCAAGGTACCGGGATCAATGTGGTAGAGATGGAAAAATGTCTCTTAATTTCTTCTTTGTCATAATCGCTGACTGTATTGCCATCCTCAACTCTGCCGAGGCGGTTTGTCATGCCTGCCAAATAGGCCATTGCCTCTGCCAAAGTTGTCTTGCCAGCTCCACCATGACCTAATAGGACTACATTTCTGATTCGGTCAGTTCTAAAAACGTCCATATGTAATACCTCCCTGTTTGTCTAATATGTTCATATTTTACTAAAATTCTTAAGCACTTTCAAGTATTTTATATAATTTTAACAACTTTTTTTCAAAAATTTCTTGAAAATTTTTGTTATTTTTTCCGAGAATTGACTTTTTGTCCCTAATCTTTTACAATAAAGTAAGACAAACGACGAAAAGTAACTGGAAAGGATGCACACCTATCATGAAAACCATCGGTTTTATCGGTCTCGGACTGATTGGCGGTTCCATCGCCAAAGCCATCCGGAAATACCATCCGGATTACCATATCCTGGCCTATGACCAGAATCGGGAAACTCTGGCATCCGCTCTTAGCGGAAATACCATTGATGCAGTATGTGAAGCGAAGGACGAGCGGTTCCATAACTGTGACTATATTTTTCTCTGCGCACCTGTTGAATTTAATATTCAATATCTGGAATACCTGAAATCTGTCATCAAAACGGGCGCGATCATCACCGATGTGGGCAGTGTCAAGGGCATCATCCATGGCAAGGTTGAAGAGCTGGGAATGGAAGGCTGTTTTATCGGCGGACATCCTATGGCCGGCTCGGAAAAGACAGGCTTCGCCCATTCCAGTGACCGGCTCATTGAGAATGCCTATTATATCGTCACTCCCGGTGGGGAGATTGCCCTGGACAAGCTTACGGATTTTACGGAGCTCATCTCCTCTTTGGGCGCGATTCCCATGGTGCTCACATGGGAGGAGCACGATTTTATCACAGCCGGGGTGAGCCATCTCCCCCACATCATTGCTTCCGCACTTGTAAACCTGGTAAATATGCTGGACAATGACGCGGAATATATGAAAACAATCGCAGCCGGGGGATTCCGGGACATCACCCGCATCGCGTCCTCCTCTCCTGTCATGTGGCAGCAGATCTGCCTGGAGAACCAGAAGAATATTTCTTCTGTGCTGGATGAGTTTATCCGTATGCTTATCCAAATCCGCTGCTCCGTTGACAATAAGGAAGCAAAGAACCTATACCAGATGTTTGCAAGCTCCAGAGATTACCGGGATTCCATCGACGTAGTGGACAACGGACCAATCCGCAAGGCTTATGTACTCTATCTGGACATCGCTGACGAGGCGGGCGGAATCGCCACCATTGCCACGATCCTTGCCATGGATAAGATCAGCATCAAAAACATCGGTATCATCCACAACAGGGAATTTGAGGAAGGTGTCCTGAAAATCGAATTCTATGAAGAAGACGCCCTGAACCGCGGCGCAGCTCTTCTTCGAAAACGTAATTATATAGTATATGAACGGTAGGTACTCATCTATGGAAATCAAAAAACAGACAAATCTGAGAGGTGTGCTCACAGTGCCGGGAGACAAATCTATTTCCCATCGCGCAGTAATGTTCGGCTCTCTGGCACAGGGTGACACGAGGATCAGCCATTTCCTGGAAGGTGCGGATTGCCTCTCCACCATCTCCTGTTTTCGCAAAATGGGAATTGATATTAAACGAAACGGTGAGGAACTCTTGGTACACGGCAAGGGACTTCACGGTCTTCGTGCCCCGGAGGGGATTCTCGACGTGGGAAACAGCGGCACCACCACGCGATTGATCTCCGGTATTCTTTCCGGACAGAGCTTTGTCTCTGAGCTCACCGGGGATGCCTCCATCCAGTCCCGCCCCATGAAGCGTATCATGACCCCGCTTCTCTCCATGGGCGCGGACATTGTAAGCCTTAAGAATAACGGCTGTGCACCGCTTCGTATCAGCGGCAGACCGCTTCACGCCATTCACTATAATTCACCCGTGGCATCTGCCCAGGTGAAATCCTGTGTGCTGCTGGCCGGACTCTATGCAGACGGCATCACTAGCGTCACCGAGCCTGTACTTTCCAGAAACCACACGGAACTGATGCTTAATTATTTTGGAGCTGACGTACATTCGGAGGGAACCACTGCCTCCATCCGGCCTGAGCCGCAGCTTGAGGCAAGAGATATCCGTGTTCCCGGAGATATTTCCTCCGCTGCCTATTTCATCGCCGCCGGACTGCTCACGCCAGACAGTGAAATTCTTCTAAAAAATGTAGGGATCAATCCAACAAGAGACGGCATGCTCCGTGTCTGCCGGGATATGGGCGCTGATATTACGCTGTTGAACGTAAACCAGGAGGGGGAACCAACTGCTGATTTACTGATACGGACCAGTAGTCTGCACGGTGTCTCCATTGGCGGAGATATCATCCCCACACTCATAGACGAGCTGCCGATGATCGCAGTAATGGCCGCTTTTGCCGAAGGCACCACGGTTATCAAGGACGCGCAGGAGCTAAAGGTCAAGGAATCCGACCGTATCCAGGTAATGGTAGACAATCTGAAACGTATGGGGGCTGACATCGAAGCCACAGACGACGGAATGATCATCCACGGCGGCCGGCCGCTTAAAGGCGCGCAAATTGACTCCTTTTTGGATCACCGCGTGGCTATGTCTTTTGCCGTAGCTGGAACCATCTGCGACGGACCTTTATCCATCACAGGCGGTGACTGCGTTAATATTTCTTATCCCGGATTTTACCAGGACCTCTATTGCCTTGGCCATGCATAATAACTGAATGATCCGTGATTGAATCCTATTATCCTATGATATATACAACAAAGAGTACAAGTCCCTCATGAATCAGTGACTTGTACTCTTTGTTTGCTCTTACTTATTATTCTCTTATTAATATTCTATTTCCAGATATTCATTCTCATCTGCGGCATCTGTCATGACCTCCACCATACGCTCCAGAGTGTCCAGAAGCTCATCATCCTCGACCCCGGAAAGATTGACCACAATTCTTGTATCGTCGCTGATATCCGTCAGCACATCATATAACGCGGATAGATTTCCCCCATAATACTCAGGAAAATCAAGCTCCCTTGCCAGGAATTCATGTACTTCCTGCGGACTTTCAAATTCGCTTCCGTTTAAGTATACCTGCTGCATGTTCCTATCTCCCTTCTGTATAATTTTTTTATCCACGGGTATCTTAACCTGTAAACGTGACGACATCACTTTTTTCTGCCGCCATCCATAGTATAATAGATACAGCTATAAGAATACAATATAGCTGCAAATTTTTTATGAGTATATCACACAATCAAAGGTTTTACCAGAGAGGAGTATTCTTTTATGAAAATTCTATTTTACGGTACTAAAAATTATGACGAACAGTTCTTTGAAAAACTACTTCCAAACTATCCAGGTATAGAAATGAAGTTTATCGAGGCAAATATCCATGAAGAAACCGCATCCCTGGCCGAAGGCTATGAAGCCATTTGTGCCTTTGTCAATGCAGACCTTGGCACTCCGGTGATCGAGGAGCTGAACCGCAGAGGCGTAAAGCTGATTCTCATGCGCTGTGCTGGCTATAATAATGTCGATTTAAATACTGCACATAAATACGGAATCAAAGTGCTGCGTGTGCCGGGCTATTCCCCTGAAGCAGTAGCCGAACATGCCATGGCGCTTGTTCTCACAGCAAACCGCCACACCCATAAGGCTTATATCAAATGCCGGGAAAATAACTTTGCCCTTAATGGCCTGATGGGGGTAAATCTGTACCAAAAAACAGCCGGAATCATCGGCACAGGCAAAATCGGTCAGGCCATGGCAAAAATCTGCCTGGGCTTCGGCATGAAAGTAATCGCCTATGACCTATACCCTGACAAGTCTCTTGATTTCCTGGAGTATGTGCCTCTGGATGAACTACTCTCCACCAGCGACCTGATCAGCCTGCATTGTCCACTCACCGAGGAAACGCGTCATCTGATCAACGAAGCCTCCATTGCAAAGATGAAGGACGGAGTCATCCTTGTCAACACCTCCCGCGGCGGCCTGATCAAAACAGAAGACCTGATCAACGGAATCCGGGATCACAAGTTCTTCGCCGTAGGACTGGACGTATATGAGGAGGAGACAGACTTTGTGTATGAGGATATGTCAGAACGCATCCTGCAAAGCTCCACCATACAGCGGCTTCTCTCCTTCCCCAATGTGACCATGACCTCCCACCAGGGCTTTTTTACTGAGGAGGCACTCACAAACATAGCTGAAACCACTCTGGAAAATGCCTGGGCTTTCCTGAACGGAAAAGAACTGAAAAACGAAATTCTTTCATGATACGGCCTGCGATGCCGCTTCTCCGCTGCGGTGCTTGTGTAAAAGATTCACCCCAAGCAGCAGAATCACAGGAAATACAATCGCCGCCAGCAGACCTGCCTTTAAGCTGCCGTCAAAGGCGCCTGACACACTTCCCACCACTGAGGGACCGCCAGAACAGCCGATATCTCCCGCCAGAGCAAACAATGCAAACATGGCGGTCCCTCCCTGCGGGCAATACTCCGCAGCCAGGCTGAATACTCCCGGCCACATAATCCCCACTGATAATCCGCACAGTGCACAGCCCGCCAGCGAAATCAGCGGATGCGGTGCGAATACGGCCAGGAGATAACTGCCCACACAGAGGATACTGCTGAGAGAGATAAAAGATTTCAGCGGAATCTTCTCCCCTTTCACTCCGTAGAATGTACGGGAAAGGCCCATGAGTACCGCAAACATGCAGGGACCCATGAGGTCTCCCACCGTCTTTGATACAGAGAGCCCGCTCTCCGCAAAATATGATGCCCACTGGCTCATGGCCTGCTCGGCAGCACCGGAGCAGATCATCAGTAAGAAAAACAGCCAGAACAGCTTCATCGTAAAAAGCTTACGCATAGGAAGGGCCTCCCCCTCCTCCACCAGCACCCGGATAGGCGCTCCTGCATAAAGAAAAACATTCAAAAATGGCACCACTGCCCAGAGCGCCGTGAGCACCCGCCAGTGTGCAATACCCGCCAGCAGAAAAAATGCGGTCGAGCATAAAACCACCATCACATGGCCCCAGCAGTAAAAGGAATGGAGCAGGCTCATAGCCGTGGATTTCTCATCCATGGGCAAAGCCTGGACAATCGGACTGACGAGGACCTCAATCAGGCCTCCGCCCACCGCGTACACTGTGATGGCAGCCAGAAGTCCGAAATACGGATTTCCCACCATATCAGGCAGCACACCCAGTCCCACAAGTCCTAATGCGCTTAATAGATGGGCCGCAATAATCGCTTTTTTATACCCGATTTTCTCAACATATTTCGCTGCCAGAATATCTACCAACATCTGCACCGCAAAATTGTATGTCACCAAAAATCCAATCTGGGCTACAGAAATCTCGTATTCCCTCTGAAAAGTGACAAACAAAAGCGGCGCCAGATTATTGACGATTGCCTGGGTCACATAGCCTAAATAGCTGGCGTACAGCGTACGCTTATATTTTCTGTCCATTACTTAATAATCCCTCTTTCTCTCCCCGCTTCTTTCAAATATCAATAAAGCTGCTCAAATGTCTCGTAATGATCTCCTGTGTAGAAAATCAAACCGTCGTCTGAATAAATAATACGCTTATCATTGCGGTATCCACCGTCAAAATCAATATCACACTCATAATAAGTGCGGTCTTCTTCCACAGGAAGCATTTTGTCATAGTTGCCAAACCTATCTCCACCAATACTCTTGCCCGGAGCGACCTCATCTAAATTGCCCTCATTGCTCACCCAGCCCAGCTCCTTTGCCTCATTCTTAGTAATATAGTTGGATGGCAGATGTCCATAAGTATGGATATAGACTGCTACCTCCTCCTTGCTGGTGTAGCTTCCGTCCTCTTTAACCTGGATGCCGCCCTTGTTGTCCTCGCTGTCATCCGTGCCGTCACTTTCGGCCAATCCAAGAGCATCAAGCTCTTCTTCCTCAAGGGGCACCATTTCATCATCGGTCTCGGATGGATTCTCCATTTCCGCAAGCTCATCCTCATCAAGCGGCTGCAGGTCCTCCTCGAACACTTCCTTGTCATCAATGGTAGGCTCTGCCTCCTTGCTCTGACAGCCTGCAAAGGCAAGCACAAGCAGTAATACAAATGTTGTCATAAAAAGTTTTAATTTCTTCATAGTAGTGTCTCCTTTCATGGTGACTCCCTATTCCCCCGTCTGTCAGTCTTTCTTCAAAGTCCGCGCCAGCATTCGGATTTCCTCCAGCACATCGCCCCGTTCCTTGACCGGCTTCTTATCCGTGCCATCCACATACACGGTGGCCGCGCTCTCACAGCTTAACTGCTCAAGGAGCATCCTGGCCGTACTCTCCGCCTTTTCCCTTGGCCCGAAGCTTCCGGCCGCGAGAAGGATTCCTCCCGTCTTTTTCTTAGGCACAGGCTCCTCCTTGCGGAGATATCTGGCGCTGAAATACGTTTGCAGACGGCTCAGTACTGCCAGCAGCATCCCGGAAATCTCCCCGAAATAGATAGGCGAAGCCATCACAATATGATCGCATTCCTCAATATAGCTGAAAATCTCCTGCATTCCGTCTTTGATGGCGCAGCCCTTGTTCTTGAAGCACCAGCGGCAGTCAATGCATGGACGGATTCCGTCATGATAGGCATTTACCACCCTGATTTCACCGCCAAGCTCTTCCTTGAGTGTGTTTATCATTTCCATGGTATCTCCCTTTTTACGGGGCGAGCCGTTAAAAATCAATGTTTTCATTCTTGCCTCCTCTGCCTCAGCATGGCAATCTCTTTGGTCCAGCCTTCATCGTCATTTGGTGTTTCCAGGATAAAAGGCAGGGATTGAAGTGCCGGATGACGGATGACATTTACCAGCGCCTCCAATCCAATTTCCCCTTCTCCGATTTTTGCATGACGGTCCTTATGGCTGCCCAGGCCATTCATGCTGTCGTTTAAATGGACCGCCTTCAGATTCTCAAGACCAATCATTCTGTCAAACTCTGCCAGTACCCCGTCCAGGTCATTGACGATGTCATACCCTCCGTCCCAGACATGGCAGGTGTCCAAGCAGACTCCGAGCTTATCCTTCTTCTCCACCTGGTCCATGATACTACGTATCTCCTCAAAGGTGGCTCCCACCTCAGAGCCCTTGCCGGACATTGTCTCCAAAAGCACAATAGTGGACTGTGCATCTGTAAGCACCGCATTCAGCACCTCGGCGATTTTCGCAATGCCTGTCTCACTGCCTTGTCCCACATGACTTCCGGGATGGAAGTTATAATAATTACCGGGAGTCAGTTCCAGACGGTTCAGGTCATCGGCCATGGTTTCCCGGGCAAACTCCCGGAGATTTTCCTTAGCCGCGCACGCATTAAGCGTATAAGGGGCATGAGCGACTAGTTTGCCGAATTGATTCTCTGTAGCAATTTCTAAAAACTTCTCCACATCCTTAGGATCAATAGCCTTGGCCCGGCCGCCCCTGGGATTCCTGGTAAAAAAGGCAAAGGTATTCCCTCCATTATCCACCATCTGACGTCCCATCGCCGCATACCCTTTAGATGAGGTAGTATGATTTCCTATATAGAACATAAATCAGCTTCCTTTCACATGAAGTCTTCCTATTATATCAAAAAATATTGCTGATGAAAAGAGATACTTATTGACGAAATTGTGAAAACTCCCTATACTTTGATTGAGACTACGAGGGAGGTAACTACTTATTATGAAAGAAAGAGAAAAATTCTCATCACGGCTGGGCTTCATTTTAATATCAGCCGGCTGTGCCATCGGCATCGGAAATGTATGGCGTTTTCCTTACATAACCGGGCAATACGGAGGTGCGGCATTTGTATTGATTTATCTTTTGTTTTTGCTCATTCTCGGCCTGCCGATCATGGTCATGGAATTTTCTGTAGGACGCGCAAGCCAGCGGTCTGCTGCCAAAAGTTTCCATGTTCTTGAGCCGAAAGGTACGAAATGGCATTTGTACAGCTACGGCGCCATGCTGGGCAATTATCTGCTGATGATGTTCTACACCACGGTGGGCGGCTGGATGCTTGCTTATTTTGTAAAAACAGCCAACGGCACTTTCCGCGGTCTGCATCCCGAGGCAGTGGGCAATGTATTTAACACCATGCTGGCCAATCCCGGCGAGATGACCTTCTGGATGGTAGTCACCACGATCTTAGGCTTTGCCATTTGCAGCATGGGGCTTCAAAAAGGTGTGGAGCGTATCACTAAATTCATGATGGTATGTCTGCTGGCGATTATGATCGTGCTTTGCATCAAGAGTGTAACCCTGCCAAATGCCTCTGAGGGACTGAAATTCTACCTGCTTCCTGATTTCGAACGTATGGCTGAAAACGGGCTGGCTCAGGCAGTGTACGCAGCTATGGGACAGGCATTCTTCACCCTGAGCCTTGGTATCGGCGCACTGGCGATCTTCGGCAGCTATATCGGCAAGGACAGAAGCCTTACAGGGGAGGCCATACAGATTTCAATCCTGGATACCTTTGTTGCTCTGATGGCTGGTCTGATCATTTTCCCGGCATGTTTTTCCTTTGGTGTGGACCAGACACAGGGTGTAGGCCTGATTTTTGTGACTCTTCCTAATGTATTTAACCAGATGGCAGGAGGCCGCTTCTGGGGAACTCTTTTCTTTGTATTCATGAGCTTTGCAGCTCTGTCCACCATCATTGCTGTATTTGAAAATATCTTAAGCTTCGCGATGGATTTATGGAACTGGAGCCGCAAAAAAGCAGTGCTGATCAACGGCGCTGCAATCCTGCTCCTTTCCATGCCCTGTGTGCTTGGCTTTAACGTATGGAGCAGTGTGCAGCCCTTTGGCAGCGGCAGCACCATTCAGGATTTGGAGGATTTCATTATTTCCAATAACCTGCTTCCTCTGGGCAGCCTTGTATATCTTCTGTTCTGTGTCACCCGCTATGGATGGGGCTGGGAGAACTTTGTCAAGGAGGCTGATTCAGGAAAAGGCGTGAAATTCCCCAAATGGGCCAGACCTTATCTCACCTTCATCCTGCCCTTGATCGTGCTTGTTATTTTTGTCATGGGCTATTACGAAAAGTTTTTTAGCTAAAACAAATCGTCTACTATACAGAAAAGGAGCCATGTATGCCTGCCCCTACACAAAAGAGACCAAGGCCCAATTCATCGGGCAATAGAAATGCGAAAAACGCGAATCACAGAAATACGAATTATAGAAATAAAAAGAACCTTTACAGAAAGAGCCGCTACTACCGGGCGAGACAAAAAAGAATCATTCTCGCAGGAATCGGGATTCTGGCGGTGGTGCTTCTCACAGCGCTCATCCTCCTCTTCCGCTCCTGCGGCAAGGGTGACTCAGCCAGCACCAGCAGTTCCTCTGTAAAAGACGACATTGTATCCATGACTACCGCGGATAAAAGTGCGAAAAAGGCGGTCCTTCCTGAAACGCCCGTATCTCTCACCATCAGTGTGGTCGGTGACTGTACGCTTGGAACAGACGAAAGCTTTGACTACGACTCAGGCTTTACTGCTTATTATGACAGCTACGGCAAGGACTATTTCCTGCAGAATGTGAAAAGTATTTTCAGTGCAGATGACCTCACCATCGCCAATATGGAAGGTACGCTGACCGAATCAACAGAACGTGAAGAGAAGCAGTTTGCGTTCAAAGCACCGCCGGCTTATGCGGGTATTCTCTCATCCGGCTCTGTGGAGGCAGTCAACACAGCCAATAATCACAGCCATGATTACGGAGAACAAAGCTTTACCGATACCATGGCAGCACTGGACCAGGAAGGAATCGTTCACTTCGGCTACGACGAAACGGCAGTGATGGACATTAAGGGTGTAAAGGTGGGACTTGTTGGCATTTACGAGCTCAACGACCATCTGGAACGCACCCAACAGCTGAAGGACAATATTGCCAAGGTAAAAGCCGAGGGTGCAAACCTTGTGATCGTCATCTTCCACTGGGGAAACGAAAAAGAAACCGTACCGGACGATAATCAGATGACGCTCGGCCGTCTGGCAATCGACGAGGGCGCAGATTTAGTATGCGGCCATCATCCCCATGTACTGCAGGGTATTGAAACCTATAAAGGCAAAAATATTGTTTACAGTCTGGGAAATTTCTGCTTTGGCGGCAACAGTTCGCCCAGCGATATGGATACTATGATTTTCCAGCAGACTTTCACAATCTCCAAGGACGGCGTAAAAGCTGACAATGTGACGAATATCATCCCCTGCTCCATCTCCTCGGATTATGGCTACAACAATTACCAGCCAACTCCGGCGGAAGGCGATGAAGCAGAACGCATCACACAAAAAATCCAGGAGCGCAGCTCCTGGATTCCATCCGCAAGTCAATCCTAAGTTATTCCGTTGGATTTTATTTATTTTCAAATAAAGTTTTCTCCACATCAGCTATGGTAATGCCCTCCAGATAGTCCTGGCATCTTTGGTTCAATGCTCCATAGAGCCCGTCGATATAACCAGCCATTCCCGACGCTACCTGACAGGGCAGAGCCTCGCTGCCGCTATGCCAATTTGTCTCTGCAAAACGCACATCCAAAGCCTGGCTGATCTGCGCCAGGGTAACTTTCTTTGTCTTACGATAAGAATAGCCGCCATCAAGACGTCCTTCCTTGGTTTCCACCAGACCAGCTTTTTTAAGCCTTGACATGACCCTCCGGATGCGTGCCGGATTCGTACACACATTTTCAGCCAACACTTCACTGGAGAGTGTCTCCGCCTTATGATGGAGATATACCATGGCATGTACTGCCACGATAAAGTCGCTGTTCATAACAAATCTCTCCTTCCCACGTCAGACGGCAAACAGGTCGTTAAATGCTTCCGACATGGTCGGATGCGTATAAATCTGATCACGGAGCACTGTGTAGTCTGCTCCCATATCTATAGCGAGTTTCACAATATTGATCATTTCATAAGATTCCTCGCAGAGCAGCATCACCCCAAGGATTTTATTTGTGTCTGCATCGATCACAGCCTTTAAGAATCCCTGAGGGGCTTTCAGAACCTGTGCCTTGGGAACTGCCGCTGTGGGGAGCTTGGCAATCTTCACCTGGTAGCCAGCTGCCTTTGCATCGCGCTCACTCATACCCACTCTTGAGTACGGCGTAGCCAAAAATACACTGTAAGGAACATTGCTTCTCATTGCAGTATTATAATCTCTGCCGCCGAAAAGCTGGGCTCCTACGATACGGGAATCATCCAGGGAAATATAAGTATGCTGCAGTCCGCCTGCCACATCGCCCATTGCCCAGATACCTTCCGCAGTCGTGCGCAGATACTCATCCACCTTCACAGCGCCGCGCGGTGTCAGCTCCACCCCTGCTGCCTCACAGTTAAGCTCTGCCGTATTGGGAACACGCCCTGTTGCCACTAAGACTGCATCTGCATCCAGACAAAGTTCTTCCCCCTGCCATTCAATGAGTACGGCCGGACCTTTCTCCACCTTTTTAATCTTGGCACCGAGACGGAATTCCACTCCCCGCTCCTCGAGAATTTTCTTAATCTCAGCTGCCACGTCCTCATCTTCCTTGGGGAGGAACGTATCCCCGTCCTGAAGTACCGTCACCTGGCTGCCAAACCCACTGTACATAGATGCAAACTCAAGACCAATGTAACCACCGCCGATGATCACCAGCTTCTCTGGGAAAATATCTAGATCCATCAGACCTGCGCTTGTATAAACGCCTTCTGTGTCCTGGATTCCTTCAATAGCCGGGATACGCGGTGCAGCTCCTGTATTGATAAAAATCTTATCCGCATTGATGCAGAAAGTCTCTTCTGCGGTTTCCACTTCTACAAGCTTTGCGCCGGCAAAACGTGCCATTCCGTCATAAATCGTCACATTCTCAAGCATATCCAGCTTATCGTAATTCTTCTTACGCAGCATTCCGGTAAGACTGCGTTTGACCTCGATTGCCTTACGGTACATATCGGCCTTAGGGCTGTTTTTATGCCGATAAGCAGCCGCAGCACTGTGGATCAGGGATTTCGAAGGTATGCAGCCCACATTGATGCAGGTTCCTCCGTACATCCCCTTATCCTTTTCTACTAATGCTACCTTCATTCCCTGGCCGGCCATTTTACCTGCCAGTGTCTTGCCGCCTTTACCAAATCCAATCACCAATGCGTCATAATTCAATGTTCTCATACCAGTTCCTCCACTTCACTTATACGAATCCCAACAGTTTTTATTTACTGTTATCATATCAGTTACAGTATGATAAGTCAAGAAGTATTTTAAACAATAACATTCCCGGAATCAATCTCCTGTTGCTGCCATTCGATCAGGCTCCTGAAATTATCTCCAAATTCCTCCAGCCGCCCCTCTCTAAGGTCAGCTTCCGCCAAACCGATGATCTCATCATATTGATCATGAAGGCTCTGTTCCCCAAAACGCAACAGTGTAAACGGATATCCCCAGGCCAAAAGCCCACGGAGCTTGCCATAACACTCCCTCACCATTGCCAAAGGACATTTTTCCTCAATAAAAATAAAATAAATTTCAAATGACAGGTAACTCTTCCCCTCATGGCGCACCCGTGAAAACTCCCCAGCCAAATGACTGAGTTCCTCCTTCGTGACTGATTGAAAAGTTGTTACACTCACGCCCCGGATGGTAAGTGCCAGCAGCTGAAGGCTCTCCCAATACATCCTCATGCCCTCTTCGACTTCCTTTCGTGAAAAATCAATTTCCGAGGGATTCAGACTTACCAGCGTTCCTTTTCCCTGGTAAGACTTTGTTACGCCAAGGCTTTCCAGGATGCTGAGCGCACGCCTGACCGTATTTTGCCCCACTCCGTAAATCTCAGCCATCTTCGGCAGAGATGGAAGGTAGGTGTTTTTGGGATATGTCCCATGGCTTATTTCACGAATGATATCCGAAACCAGGGTGTACCGAAGCTGAGGACGCTGGCGGTAAATATCCCAGCGAAATGGTATCTGTTCCACATTCTCCAAATGAAAACGTGTACGTGACTCATCTATAAACTTAAATAAATTTGAAACAGCTGTGTCGTAAGAGTTTTCCAATACATTCCTAAGTGCTGAAATCACCTCATTTTTCGAAATGTCTTTCAGCTTGAGACTAATCCGTTTCTCCTTTCCCAGATATGGAAAACACACATAGCGCACCATTTCCCAGTAAAAATTAAGAATGAGCTTATTGTCAAGTGCACTTAAGGCGACAATATAAAATTCCACAATCATAGAAATCTGTGTATCCGAAGGCTGAATAATCTCCTTGCGAAGCTCGTCCCATTCACTTTCTTCAAAGCGGCGCAGACCTGCCTCCCAAAGAGGCTCAAAAAGCAGCTTGCCGGAATATGTGAGATCCATAATGCCTTCTTTACGGGGTACAAAATACCTGGCACCGTTCTCACAGAATGTTGCGGGGTCCGCATCATAAATAACCCTGGCCGCTTTTCTGGCATCGATTTTTATATACCCCTTCTTCTCAAGCTGTGCCAGCGCCATACGTACCGTAGCCGGCGCTAGGTAAAAGATCTCACAAATCTTCGTAATTGACGGCAGGCTGTCCCCGTAGCGATAAAAACCATAAAGGATTCTAGCCTCATAATATTCATAAACCAATTTGAAAATTCTGCTGTCAGACCTCATTCCCCCACCTCCCACTAATTTGATGCAGCACAAGCTATCCTTCTTATGTGGTCACGAAAGAGCACAGACATCATGCACATCCCACAGGCGGCAGCTTCCTTTGCCGCTGTTCTTTGCTGAGTAAAGCGCACGGTCCGCCCGCTCTATGACCTTCATGACCGGCTCCTCACCATCCCAAAGTACAATTCCTGCGGATGCCGCAGTTCTAATCCCTTCTGATATATAAATTTCCCTTGCCGCAGTACAGATTTCTTCTCCCTTGTTGACCGCATTCTTTTTTGTTTTCATGTGTTTCATGATGACTACAAATTCATCTCCGCCGAAGCGGGCCACGATATCTGTACCCCTGGTATGAGAGCGCAGAAGAAGCGCAAATTTATTAATGAGCTCATCACCGCCGTTGTGACCATATGTATCATTCACATCCTTCAGATTATCTAAATCAAAAAGATATACAGCCAAAGGAGCATCCTTCTTAAGCAAAGTATTGATAGCTGCCTCCAGCCCCCTTCGGTTGAGCAGCCCTGTCTGGAAATCCCGGTATACCTCATCCTGAAGACTACGCTCCCGTTCCTGGCTCACATTGAAATCCACAGCCCGCAGAACACGCCTTTGAAGACTGGACTGATGATGCGGCTTAGCGGCAAAATCATCGGCACCAAGCTCAAGTGCCCGTTCCTCCACTTCAGGATCAGCAAAGGCTGTTGCCACAACGGAAATATTCCACACTGATTTTTCCCGGCGCAGCACTTCAAGTACAGATGTTCCATCGGGACCTTTGAGTGTCAAACTAAGTACGACAGCGGCAACCTTATTTTCGTAGCTGGCAATGCAGGCGAGTGCAGTCTCTCCGTCCGCAGCCTCCACCACCTTATATCTATCTTCAAAAGTACTTCTTACCTGCGCGCGGTATTCTTCATCCTCATCAGCCACCACCAGGATCTTGTTTAACTCTCTGCTGGCAGTTTCTTCAACATCATGCTCCCCCGCTAAAATCTCCTTCTGGCCTTTGAGCAGCTCCATAAATTCCGCACAAGGCATAGGCTTCGAAAAGTAATATCCTTGCACATAGTCACAGCCAATATCCTGCAGACGTTCAAGCTGATTCTTTGTCTCCACTCCCTCAGCGACCACCTCCAGATTCATCCATCGTGCAAGCCCCATAATAAAACGGAGAATCCCTTGATTCACTGGCTTTGCAGTCTCACTTTGGATAAATTTCATATCCAGCTTTAAAATATCAAGAGGCATTTTATTGAGCATATTCAGAGAGGAGTACCCGCTTCCGAAATCATCCATTTCTATAATAAAACCAAGCTCACGGAAATGGCTCACCGTGTCAATGATCTGTCCCGGATTCTCTGTGTATGCACTCTCTGTGATTTCCAGATGCAGCCGGGCCGGGTCAAGCTTATATTTATTCACAATATTTATGAGAATCTCCGGCAAATCCGCATTGTAGATATCCGCCCGTGAAACATTTACAGAAACGGGAATCTCAGGATACCCCAGCTTATCCCATTCACTTATGACGGCACATGCCCTGTCCCAAACAAATTCATCCAGCTTTGTAATAAAGCCGTTCTTCTCAAACAACGGAATAAACTCTCCCGGCGACTGCATGCCCCATTCAGGATGCTTCCAGCGCACCAAAGCCTCAGCTCCCGAGAGGGTGCCATCCTTAATTCGGTATTTGGGCTGCAGATAAATTTCAAACTGCCCTTGGGCAAGTGCAGGCTCCATATTGTCTGTAATCGCCTGTTCCCGAAGGAGCTTACTCCGAAGCTTATCATCATATACCGCAAAATATTTACCATACTGTCCCTTAATGCTCCGAGCAGCCAAAAGCGCACGGTCACACATCTGCTCGACGGAAATACTCTTATCTTTAATCGAGTAAATGCCCCATTTCACACTCACATTCTTGGCATTTGTAAATGAATTGATCTGTGCTGTCGCGGAGATAAACAACTCGTCCTCGTAAAAATCCTGGTGATCGATCAGACACGCAAACTGGTCCGCATTAAAACGGCCGCAGATGCCGTCCTTACCCACAAATTCCTTATACATATCTGCCACTCCGCACAGCAGACGGTCTCCGGCAGGAATTCCAAAAACATCATTCACAAGCTTGAAATTCTCAATATCCGAATACATGATATCAAACTCTCTGTCCGGATATTCAAGTAGAATATTCCGCACCTGTCGGTAAAAAAATTCTTTACTGTAAAGTCCGGTAAGACGGTCATACTGGACCATGTTGATCATAGCCGCTGTTTCACGCAGATGGATGATGCTCTCTACTCGATGGAGAATGATCTGCGGCTTATAGGGCTTCGCCACAAAGTCTGCAGCTCCATGGGAAAGCGCTGCCACTTCATCTGCCTCTCTGTCACTCTGCGTAGTAACGATTACCGGAATCGAAGAATAATCCGGATTCTTCTTAACAATGGAAAGAAACTCATATCCATCCATTACAGGCATAACAATATCAAGCAGAATCAATGAAATCTGCTCCCCGTATCTCTCTAACTGTTGTAAAGCTTCCTGACCGTTTTCGGCTTCCAGCACCTTGTATTTCGGAGATAAAATAGCGCAGAGCATAGCACGGTTTATTAAATTGTCCTCCACCACCAGAATCTTTTTTTCTGAAATCATGATTTCAATCCTTTATATTTTGATTATTTTAAATTTTTCATAAAAAATTGTCACTGTGTTACTCTGTCCACTTATGTTTCAATTTATTTTAGCACAAAACACCTTAATATACAATATTTTTTGAAAACGATTAAATTCAAGTGTTATATACGTTATATCCGTTTTTTCCGCCATTCTTCGTCTTATAAAGAGCAGAATCTGCCTTTCTGTACAGCGACTTGAAATCCATCCCTGCTTCAGGGGCAAACGCTAAGCCTATACTGGCAGACATATGCCACACTCCCGCTTCAGTCCACACATCTTTACAGAGGAGCATTGACAGAGTTTTTGCCTTTTCAACTGCAATATCCTTCTCCTGTACCTGCATAAATGCAATAAACTCATCCCCGCCGATCCGCCCCACCACATCGGGGCTTTTGAATTCATCCTTGAGTATCTGGGCAAACTTTGTTAATACCTCATCCCCGGACGCATGACCAAGCGTATCATTTACACTTTTAAAATCATCAATATCAAAAATAAACAACACGAATTTTTTATTCGGATTCTGTAACAGCATTTGTTTGATATAATCCTGTGTAGCGGCTTTATTGTAGACTCCTGTAAGTGAATCATTGCGAATCTGCTCTGACATATAAAGCTCACGCCGTTTTTCCGCATCAATATTTTCTCGGTATACCATCATACGGACAGAACTGTCCTCTCCCCAAAAGAAGAGCTGGGCTGTTATGCGCATCCAATAATACTTGTCTCCTTCATTGCTGATCATAAATTCATATTTAATCTTCTCTTTTCCCTCTTCATACGCCTCCAGCACTTTATCCGGAGAAAAGGCATCCAAATATCCCTGACGGTATTCTTCTTTTATTTGTTTTTCTGCAATAACCTGAAGTGCCCTGTCAAAAGGGATATTAGACGGAGCGCCCAAACTTTCGAAATAACTTTCCGTAGCCTCACTGGCAGCCCTGTTATGTGTAATATCGATTTCATAAATATTTTCATAAAGCTGCTCCGTAGCTTTTTGAAAAACAGAACGGTGCTCCTGCTCTGTGGCCACTGTAAGGTCTACGATTTTCTTATTATAACGATGCATTACATTTGTAATAGTAAAGAGAACAATAAAAATAGTAGCAAGGACGATCAGCACCTCGCAAAGCAGCTGCCGTGCAAGTTTCTTATCCAGCGAGGTCGTATCATTCTCTACAAGAAGATGCCAGTCAAGATTATTGATATACTGCGCAGTTACATAACCGCTTCCCTGTGCACCATCATACCAGAAGTCGTTCTGCTCGCCACTGACATCCAACAGGGATTTTTTAAGCTCGCTGTAAGGGCATACTTCAAAGTGATTGACCCTGCCCTCATAACCGGTGTTTTTAGTAGAAATCTGTACATTACCCTCATTGTCCACTAAGTAAGCCGTAATCCCAAACTTATTCTCATACTCTTTAAGCAACGACTGCAGGTAATCCACACGAAAACCAACGCCCACAACTCCCATTGTATTGCCGCTCTCATCCTTTATACGGCTGTTTATAAAAATGGTCACTTCATTGCCTGCATCCTTGACTTCATCATTGTCAATATTAATGGCATAATCCTCAGATGACTGCAAAAAATTATAAAACCATGCATTCTCCTCTTGATTTTCATCCAATACACGGTCAAGCCCCTTAAAATAGTAATAACGCTTCGTCTTGGCAGAGGCCAGAAATACAGAATCATAATCATACTTTTCACGGTATGCATTTAAATATTCCTGCATAATTTCCGTAAACTTTTTCTCTCCCAAATGCTGCTGTTCTCCTTCGAGAAACTCCTTAAGCAGGCTGTCATTGGCCATGGTCAGTGCGATATTGATAGGCTTTGTAAAAATAGAATCAATCTTATGATAAATCCCTTCCGAAGTTAAAACGGAAACCTGCTCCATATCTTTGCGGAATATACTTTGATTGGACTGATACCCCATGCATACTGTAATAATGAACCCTATCACTATCACAGCACAAACTAAAAGGTTCGTTCGGAAAAGAACATTTTTCTTCATAATAATCGCCTTTCTTATTTAAACCTACCGCATTTAAACCTATCATATCAGAAAATTCTGTCTTTTTTATCCAGATTAATTATATACAAATTCTGTTAGTTTGTAAAGAATACTTTAGCACTGAAAAATACAGATGTTTATAACACTGGCATTATTACAATTGACGGGCTCAACCAAAAATGGCTGCTGCTTCAAAAGAAGCGCAGCCAAAGAGACAGAGGGCATTACAGAATGACCATAGCGTCTCCAAAAGAAAAAAATCTGTACCTTTCCTTCACAGCCTCTTCATACGCCCGCATGATTGGCTCTTTCCCGGCAAGTGCTGAAACAAGCATCAGAAGGGTGGATTCGGGAAGATGAAAATTCGTGATAAGACCGTCGATCATTTTAAAACGGTAACCCGGATAGATAAAAATTTCTGTCCACCCGCTGCCGCTTCGGAGTACGCCGTCCTCACCCGTGGCGGATTCCAGGGTACGGCAGCTTGTGGTTCCCACGGAGATTACCCGGCCGCCATTTCTTTTCGTAGCGTTGATAAGCTCTGCCTGGTCCTCCTCCACCACATAAAACTCAGAATGCATATGATGGCTCTCCACATCGTCCACCTTTACCGGACGGAAAGTCCCAAGCCCTACATGCAGGGTGACATGGGCAATCTTCACTCCCTTTTCCTCCACTTTTTCCAGAAGCTCTTTGGTAAAATGCAGCCCTGCAGTCGGCGCGGCAGCAGAACCCTCATTCTTGGCATAGACAGTCTGATAACGGTTTTTATCCTTTAGTTTATGGGTGATGTAAGGCGGCAGAGGCATCTCACCTAACTGGTCAAGTATTTCCTCGAAGATTCCCTCATAATGAAACTGAATGAGACGATTCCCTTCCTCCACCACATCGATGATCTCTCCCTCAAGAATACCGTCACCAAAGGTAATCTTGGCACCCTGGCGCGCCTTTTTTCCAGGCTTCACAAGGCACTCCCAGATATCATTTTCCCTGCGTTTAAGCAAAAGGATCTCAATCACTGCTCCGGTATCGGCCTTATGCCCATAGAGGCGGGCCGGAATCACCTTGGTATCATTGATAACTAAGCAGTCTCCCTCTTCCAGGTATTCGAGAATGTCTGTAAAATGCCTGTGTTTAATACTGCTATCATTTAATGACAAGTGCAACAGTCTTGATGAACTCCTGTCCTCCAGCGGGTCCTGAGCGATGAGCTCCTGGGGCAGGTCATAGTAAAAATCTGATGTTTTCATACAAATCTCCTTTATTCCATAATCACCATTACATGATCAACGCTTAGCCAATTAGCAGTTAAGCCTCCTGAAACCGGCTCAAAATATCCAAAACTTTTAGTATTATAGCACCCTTATTTCGTTCCTTCAACGACAATTTCCTACAGCTCTCATTACATTTGTGCAAGAAATATTACTTTTTGTGCATTTTTTCTTGTAAACCACGCCACTTTGAATAATTATTTTCAGATAGGTTCTTCCATATTTTTCCATATTCTTTATGATATTTAACATACGAAAAAAAGGAGAGCGTTAAATGAATACCACAAAAGTAAAAGGTCTCAACGGGTCTGCTGCAAAAATCGGACAGCGGATGTGCGAACTTCGCAAGAAAAAGGGCTATACACAACAGCAGATGGCAGAGCGCCTTAACATTTCCCTTCAGCATTACAGTAATATTGAACGTGGCCGCAGAAGATGCAGCATTGATTTATTCATAGAAGTCTGCCGAATACTTGACGTACATGGCAATGAACTGCTTCGTGACTATCTCCCTATTAACTCTTCTGTAATGGAATTCACCCTGGGCGAAAAATTTAATGAACTCACACAAGAGCAGCAAAGCTTGTATTTTGACATATCCGAAGCTTTAATTGAAAGAATTCAATCATATCGGATCAGCAATGCAGCGAACGATAAAGGTGAAAATCTCTAGGCAGCTTGAAAATGAGCGATATCCCGGAGTCACCCCGGGATATCCGTCTCTTCCTTCCACTGTTTCTTAAGCTGACGCACATAATTCCATTCCTGATTCGTCAAATCTGCTTTTTTAAGCAGGTCAGGTCTCCATTTAGCCGTTCGTAGAACAGATTGTTCTCTTCTCCATTTTTCCACATTTGCATGGTGTCCGGAAAGCAATACTTCGGGCACCTTCCTGCCGTGCCATTCCTCAGGCCGGCTGTACTGCGGATATTCCAGAAGATGCCCGGAAAATGATTCCGTCTCTCCGGATTCCTGGTTGCTGAGCACCCCGGGCACCATCCGCGCTATGGAATCCATCATCACCATGGCCGGAAGCTCTCCTCCGGTGAGCACATAATCGCCGATAGAAACATAATCTGTCACAATCTCCTCCAGCACACGCTCGTCTATCCCCTCGTAGTGTCCGCATAGAAAAACAAGGTCCTCCTCCTGTGCCATCTCTTTAGCCATTCCCTGGTCAAATACCCTGCCTTGAGGGGTGAGGTAAACTACACGGGGCTTTCTGCCGATACGGTTTACAATAGACTCATAGGACAAATACACAGGCTCGGCCTGCATCAGCATACCTGCGCCGCCGCCATATGGATAATCGTCCACTTTCTGATGCTTATTGTAAGCAAAATCCCGGATATTTACAGCTTCCAGGCTCAGGAGCCCTTTCGCGATCGCCCGCCCGATAATACTGGTATTCATGCCTGACTGTATCATCTCCGGAAATAAGGTCAATACATGAAAATTCATCTACAGCAGTCCTTTCATCAAATGTACGGTCATAAGGCTGTTGTCAACATCTACTGCGACAATACACTCTTTGATAGCCGGAAGAAGTACCTCTCGTCCGTCTCCGGTAACTACCACATATACATCATTTGCACCGGTCTCCATCACATCCTTCAAGGTACCGAAAGCGCTGCCATCCTCCAGGATCACCTTCATGCCGATCAGATCGGCTATATAATATTCGTTTTCGCCCAACTCCTGCGCTTCCTCACGGGGTATCCACAGATCACGGCCCTTGTACATTTCTATATCATTTATATTATCAATCCCCTCGAATTTTAGAATTGCGAGGTTTTTAAAAAATTTCACATTTTCAATTTCCAGTCTGCAAAGCTCTTTTCCGGTGTCCAGAAACACATAATCTAATTCCAGAAAACGGCCCGCGTCGTCTGTGGTAGGAAAGACTTTAACCTCGCCTCTCACTCCGTGGGTAGTCGTTATCACGCCTACTTTTAACATATCTTCCATCTAATGAACTCCTTCATCGGCATTCTCATAATATTAAATCAGGAGCCATGGTATCCACAGCTCCTGACTCTCATTTTCATTGCAGAATATCTACAATCACTTTTTTGCTGCTTTTCGAAGAAGCCGCTTTGACTACCGTGCGGATTGCCTTGGCAATTCTTCCCTGACGACCGATCACCTTGCCCATATCGGCAGGTCCCACCTTAAGCTCGATGATAACCGCATCATCTTTCTCAGTCTCGGTAACGACTACTTCATCCGGATTTTCAACAAGAGATTTTGCAATTACTTCTACTAATTCTTTCATTACATACCTCCCTGACCCGTCCTTATGGGACGCAACAGAAATACCTTTCCTGGCATCTCTTATTTTTCGATTCCGGCGTTCTTGAAGATCTTAGCAACAACTTCTGTAGGCTGAGCGCCTGCTGCCAGCCATTTCTTAGCAGCTTCCTCGTCTACTTTATATACGCTTGGGTCCTGAGTTGGGTCATAAGTACCAATCTCCTCGATGCATCTTCCGTCACGTTTGCTGCGGGAATCTGCAACTACGATTCTATAAAAAGGTGCCTTTTTCTGTCCCATTCTTCTTAATCTGATCTTTACTGCCATTTTTGTTTTCCTCCATTTATCTTGTTTGTTTTAGGTTAAATTAGATTTATATTAAAAGGGAAGCTTAAAGCCGCCTCTTTTACCTGATTTGCCGCCCATGAGTCCGGGCATTTGTTTCATCATTTTCTTACTCTGTTCAAACTGCTTCACAAGGCGGTTAACCTCGGCGATGTCCACGCCAGCGCCTCTGGCAATGCGGTTCTTCCTGGACACATTGAGGATATTGGGATTCGTCCTCTCCTGCTGTGTCATGGAAAGAATAATGGATTTCGTGCGGTCCATGGCTTTTTCGTCAATCATGCCTTCGATGTCTTTCATCTTACCGCCGACTCCGGGAAGCATGTTCAGCACGCTGCCTATTCCGCCCATCTTATTCATCTGCTCCAGGCTTGTGAGATAATCGTTGAAGTCGAAGTCCATTTTCTTCAGCTTCTTCTGCATCTCCTGTGCCTGCTCCTGGTCTACGGAGGCCTCCACCTTTTCGATGAGGCTCATCACATCGCCCATTCCCAGGATTCTGGATGCCATCCGGTCCGGATAGAACTGCTCCAGATCAGAAAGCTTCTCGCCCATACCTACATACAGAAGCGGTTTGCCGGTCACTGCCTTGATGGAAAGTGCTGCACCACCCCGGGTGTCGCCGTCCATCTTCGTAAGGATCACACCGTCTATGCCTACCTTGTCCGTAAATGTCTTGGCAACATTTACCGCATCCTGTCCTGTCATGGCATCTACCACGAGAACAGTGGCATCTACGTTGACATTTGCCTTGATATCTGCAAGCTCCTGCATCATGCCTTCGTCAATGTGCAGACGTCCGGCAGTATCGATGAGCACTACATTCTGCTGGTTGGATTTGGCATGCTCAATGGCAGCCTTGGCGATGTCTACGGGCTTCTGCTTATCTCCCATGGAGAAAACCTCCACGCCCTGCTTCTCGCCGTTGACCTGAAGCTGTGTGATAGCGGCGGGACGATACACGTCACATGCTACCAGCAAAGGCCGTTTGCCCTTGGACTTAAGCTTACCAGCGAGCTTGGCCACTGTGGTCGTCTTACCGGCACCCTGGAGACCTGCCATCATCAGCACGGTCATCTCATTGCCCGGCTTGATTGGAAGCTCTGTCGTCTCGCTGCCCATAAGGCTTACAAGCTCGTCGTTTACAATCTTGATCACCATCTGCCCCGGATTCAGACCGTTCATCACGTCCTGACCTACGGCCCGCTCCTGTACAGATTTGGTAAACTGTTTCACTACCTTGAAGTTGACATCGGCTTCCAGAAGAGCCATCTTAACTTCCTTCAGGGCTATCTTAACGTCTTCTTCTGTCAGTCGTCCCTTGCTTCTCAGCTTTTTAAATACATTCTGTAATTTCTCAGTCAAGCTCTCAAATGCCATCTATCATAACTCCTCTAATATTTCATTGGAAATGGCCGCTATATCTTCGGCCTGATACTCACCTGCCAGCTTGCGTATTTCCTGCACCTGACGGCGGATGTTCAGGAATTTCTCTACAAGATGAAGCTTGTCCTCGTATTCCTCCAGGGTCTTATTGCAGCGCTTGATCATATCATGCACACCCTGACGGCTGATTCCTAAGTCCTCTGCCACCTCGCTCAAGGAATAATCCTCTAGCACTACGCTCTCGTATACCTGCTGCTGCCGCGTGGTCAGAAGCTCACCGTAAAAATCGTATAATAATGCTTGCTCTACAAACTTCTCCATCTGTAATCACCTTGGCTATCATATCGTATTTCGGAGGTGGTGTCAAGTGTTTTTTCTTGACAAAATTATAAGGGTTCCCCGGGAAGTTGTGGAACGGGAAAACGAATGGGAGTGGGGGCAGAAAAACAGGATTCCGGGAGATTACTGTTTAAACGCTTTCGTTACTTTGGCAGCAGGCGTATATTATTGGAAGTTTTAAAAGTGGCAGTTATTTCCAAAACGGAAACAACTGCCGCTTTTGGCAAACAGTACAATATCAACTACTCTAAATAAGCAATCCAACACAAATGAACCGCCGCCATATGCTATATTTCGGTGTTCTTAATGTGGATATCCATGCTGCCGCTTCGGAAGCCTTCCAAATCCAGAGTGATATAAGGACAGCCCACCTTTTTCAGACAATCTAGAACCTCAAGTCTGTGTTGCATGAGAAGTTGAAATTGTGTATCGTCGGCTTCCAGGCGGAGGATATCGCCATGAACACGGATGCGCACGTTTCTGAGCCCCATTGCTTTCAGATTTTCCTCGCCCTCTTCGATGCGGCTTAAAAGTGCTAAATCTATTTCGGCGCCATAGGGCAGTCTTGTGGCCAGACAGGGGGCGGACGGACGGTCGGCTACCGGGATGTCGTATTCCCTTGCCAGCGTGCGTACCTCATCCTTTGTGAGTCTGCTTTGTGCAAGAGGGCTTTTTACGCCTAATTCCCTTACTGCCTTTAGTCCGGGGCGGTAAACATGGAGGTCATCCTCATTGCTGCCTTCAAGTAGGGTTTGAATACCTTTCTCCGCCGCGAAAGCAAGCATCCGGCTGTACAGTTCTTTTTTGCAAAGGTAACAGCGGTTCACGGGATTCATGCGGATTTCCGGTACAGCCAGCTCGTCAAGCGTCAGAATCTGATGGATCGCTTTCGTTTTTTCGAGTACCTTTCTGGCTATGTCCACGTCTGCTTTTGGATGCAGAACCGTGTCCATGGTTATGGCATAGACCTTTCTGCCGGATATCTCTGCTGCCTCACAAGCCATCACCAATAACAGGCTGGAATCTACGCCGCCGGAGAAAGCCACGCACAAATCTTCCTGCGCATTGGTTTCAAGTATGCTCTGCAATCGACGTTTTTTTTCATCTAAGGGCTGATGAGTATATGTTTTATGAGTGTATATTTCTTGAGCGTTCAATGAATTAGAATTATCTGCCAAGATTCTCCTCCTCGCTTTTTATCTGGATAAGTTCCATGACATCCCTGTACACCTGCTGATAGGGAAGTCCTTTTTCCTGTGCAATGGCTTTGAGGCTTTCGTATTCGGGATAACAATATTGCGCTGCGCCATGTGTGCAGCATTTCACCTTAATCGTTCCGTGAGGTGTTTCCATTGTTTCTATACGGCGTGCCAGCACTGTGCGTTTTGTTTGATATTTGCGCAGTCCTATGCTGGTTGTCTCCCGGAAAAGGATTGCTTCCATCTGTTCCACCTGGCTTTCGTCGCAGATGACCTGCAGCAGAAAGGCCGGCCTGTGTTTTTTCATATATAAGGGCATGGCACAGGCATCTCTTGCTCCGGCATCCAGCAGACGTTCGATTGCGTATCCAAGCTGCTCCCCGGTACAATCGTCCACATTTGTCTCTAATACCCAGACTGTATCTGGTTCACTCTCTTTTTTTAAAGGTTCAAGGAGCATGGCACGTAATATATTGGCATGGGGAAAATCTTTCTCGCCGCATCCAATCCCTACCTTTCGGATTTGGTATTTGGCTGGGCTTTCCTGTAAATCTGCCAGTGCAGCGACTACTGCGGCTCCCGTAGGTGTTATCATCTCACCCTGTACCTCTGTGATACGTAAGGGCAGTCCGTGCTGCTGCACCAGCTCCAACACTGCTGGGACAGGGACGGGTATTTTACCGTGCTGGCACCAGGTATGTCCTTGTCCCTCGTGCATCGGCGAAACAAGAATTTTCTCTATTCCCAGGTTCTCCAGACAGATGGCCGTACCCACAATATCCACGATGGAATCCACCGCTCCTACCTCGTGGAAAGCCACGTCCTCCACGGATTTCCCATGCACCTTGGCCTCCGCCTCGGCCAGAACATGAAAAACAGACAGGGCGCGTTGCTTAACGCCCTCGCTCAACTCTGATGCTTCTATCATCTCGCGGATGTCGCTGTAATGTCTATGGCTATGGGTATGACTATGAGTATGTGCATGGCTATGATGCTCGTGTGAATCATCGCAATGCCCATCGTTGTGATGCCCATCGTCAACATACTTGTCACTTTCCAGGGGTACGCGGAAGGCGCCTGCATATACACCGCATTTCTGTTCATAGTCAAACTTCAATTCGTAACCGCTTACGGGGAGCTTCTTAAGCTCATCACAAAGTACCTGAAATGACGCTCCTAAATCCAGCAGCGCCCCGACCAGCATATCCCCGCTGATGCCTGAATAACATTCTAAGTATAATGTATGTAAATTCATTTTCTACCTCGCTTCTAAATGTTTATATATGGTGTATCACTGTCTGTCATAATAACACAATTTTCTTGCCAATTCCAGTCTAATAGGTTATCATTAATCTTGGACTATCATTGCGGCGAAATTACTGACATATTAGTATTAAGGAGGATATTATTTCATGGAAAAAGCAAAAGTATATTACACAAGTATGCGTACTGGATTTAATGACGGTCTGCTGAATAAACTGGAACGTCTGATCAAAAAAGCTGGTATCGGCGATATTGATTTTGACGGAAAGTACGCTGCCATTAAGATTCACTTTGGTGAGCCGGGTAATCTGGCTTTCCTTCGTCCCAACTATGCCAAGGTAGTGGTTGACGTGATCAAGGAGCTTGGCGGAAAGCCATTCCTTACGGACTGTAATACTTTATACGTAGGCGGACGCAAGAACGCGCTCGACCATTTGGACAGTGCGTACACAAATGGTTTCTCTCCCTTCTCAACAGGCTGCCATGTGCTGATTGCAGACGGACTTAAGGGGACCGATGAGGAATATGTGCCTGTAGAAGGCGGCGAATATGTGAAAGAAGCAAAAATCGGCCGTGCCATTATGGATGCCGACATTTTTATCACACTTAGTCATTTCAAGGGTCATGAGGCCACCGGCTTTGGTGGAACTCTTAAAAATATCGGAATGGGCTGCGGTTCAAGAGCCGGAAAAATGGAAATGCACAGTGCCGGAAAGCCCCAGGTAGAGCAGGAGCTCTGTATCGGCTGTAAACGCTGTGCGAAAATCTGTGCGCATGATGCACCTATATTTACAGAGGGCAAGGCGACCATCGACCACGATAAATGTGTCGGATGCGGCAGATGTATCGGTGTCTGTCCGAAGGATGCAGTTCAGCCAGCTTCTGACGAATCAAATGATATTTTGAACTGCAAGATTGCCGAGTACAGCAAGGCAGTTGTAAGTGGACGTCCGAACTTCCACATCAGCCTGGTGATTGATGTTTCTCCGTACTGTGACTGCCACGCTGAGAATGATGCAGCGATTGTGCCGGATGTCGGGTTCTTTGCTTCTTTTGACCCGGTTGCTCTGGATGTGGCATGTGCGGACGCTGTGAATGCACAGCCGATCATTGCCAATACCTGTCTCTCTGAGGCTGACCATGAGGGGCATGATCATTTTAGTGCGGTATTCCCGACGACCAATTGGCGTACGAGTATTGAGCATGCGAAGAAGATTGGGCTGGGGACGGATGAGTATGAGTTGATTGAGGTGAAATAGTCGAGGGGGCAATCTCAGAGTTGCGAAGCCCGAATGCCCCCTCGAGCTCCCCCTGTTGGGCACGCTGGCGTGTGTTTTACGGATTTGGTGATGATGGGTGATATTGTAGGTGCCGATTGGCAATGTACAATATTGTAATGTATTGAGTAAATGTGAATAAATCGGATGTGGTTGTAAAGAGAAAAGCAGGATGTCGTAAAGGCATTCTGCTTTTCTCTTGTTAATATTGTTATAATGGTAAAAATTGAGGTTAAAGGCTGGCGCGGATTACTTTGGGGCGGCAGCCGGCGGCTTCCAGGGCTTTGACGATCTGTTTTTTGTGGTCTGTGCCGAAGGCTTCGAGAGTTATTTTTAGTTCTACTGCTGCGTTTCGGTTGGTGCTTACGAACTGGTTGTGGTCGAGTTTGATGACGTTGCCTTGTTCGTTGGCTATGATGGAAGCTACGCGTACCAGTTCTCCGGCTTTGTCCGGGATAAGGACGGAAACGGTGAAGATACGGTCGCGCTGGATCAGGCCGTGCTGTACCACGGATGACATGGTGATCACGTCCATGTTTCCGCCGCTTAGGATGGATACTACTTTTTTGTTCTTGAAATCGAGGTGGCGGAGGGCGGCTACTGTGAGCAGGCCGGAGTTCTCTACGATCATTTTGTGGTTTTCTACCATATCGAGGAATGCTACAATCAGCTCGTCATCGTCTATGGTGAGGATGCTGTCGAGATTTTCCTGGAGGTAGGGGAAGATTTTTGAGCCTGGGGTTTGTACGGCGGTACCGTCGGCAATGGTGTTTACGTTTTCAACAGTGACTACCTCGCCTTTTGCAAGGGATGCTTTGAGGCAGGCTGCTCCGGCTGGCTCTACGCCGATGACTTTGATGTGCGGGTTGAGTAGTTTTGCCAGGGTTGATACGCCTGTGGCAAGTCCGCCGCCGCCTACAGGTACCAGGATGTAATCTACAAGAGGAAGCTCCTGCACGATTTCCATGGCAATGGTTCCCTGCCCTGTGGCAACTGCCAGGTCGTCGAAGGGATGGATGAAGGTATAGCCTTCTTTTTCTGACAACTCCAGAGCGTAGGCACAGGCTTCGTCGTATACGTCTCCCTGAAGGATGACTTCAGCGCCGTAGCTTTTGGTGCGTTCCACCTTAATTAAAGGAGTTGTGGTGGGCATGACAATGACTGCCTTCACTCCATATTTATGTGCCGCGTAGGCTACGCCCTGGGCATGGTTGCCCGCAGAAGCGGTAATCAGGCCTTTATTTCTTTCCTCGTCTGTGAGTGTGCTGATTTTATAGTAAGCGCCGCGCACTTTATAGGCGCCGGTACGCTGCATATTTTCTGGCTTGAAAAACACTTTGTTTCCGGTCAGCTCCGTGAAGTAGCTGCTTTTAATGAGCTTTGTCTCCTGGGTGACCTGTTTCACGATTTCTGATGCTTCCTCGAAGCTTTCTAGTGTGAGCATATTTCCTCCATTCCTGTGCATTTAAGCACCTCCGGTCAAAGCCGGAAACTTTTTCTCTAAGCAGGTATAGATCCCGTGTACCTACTATAAACTGTATGTCAGACCCTGCAAAATCCCATATCCTGCCTGACTATAACTTTCATAATATATATCCATCACATCTCGCATGACAGCATATAACTTGCATACTGTCCATTACATCCTGTATGCACTATACTCTATATTACATCATGCCTCTATGCTGCTCTGTACTGCGCTGTTATCAAACAGGGCATCTACAAAAGCGTCTGCGTCAAATTTCTGCAGGTCGTCTATTGTCTCGCCCACACCAATATATTTTACCGGGATATCCAGCTCTGAGTGGATGGCCACGGCAATTCCGCCTTTGGCTGTGCCGTCGAGCTTGGTAAGGATGATTCCGTTTACATTTGCCACCTCGGAAAACTGTTTTGCCTGGGCAAGTGCATTCTGTCCGGTTGTACCGTCCAGCACCACCAGCGTCTCCAGATAGGCTTCCGGGTACTCACGCTCCAGAATCCTGTATATTTTCCGAAGCTCCTCCATGAGGTTTTTCTTATTGTGCAGACGGCCTGCGGTGTCGCATAGGAGTACATCTGCATTGCGCGCTTTAGCAGCTGCCACGGCATCGTACACAACAGAAGCGGGGTCTGCCCCGGACTGGCCGCCGATGATATCCACGCCTGCACGGTTGGCCCACTGGGTAAGCTGCTCTCCGGCGGCTGCACGGAAGGTGTCCGCGGCTGCCAACACTACTTTCTTGCCCTGATCCTTTAATTTGCCTGCCAGCTTGCCCACGGAAGTGGTCTTGCCCACGCCGTTGACACCGATGACAAGAATGACAGATTTACGGTTCTCAAACTCGTATTCCATACTGTCTACTCGCATCTGGTCTTTGATGCCGTTGATCAAGAGCTGCTTGCACTCCATGGGGTCCTTGATGTGTTTCTCTGCTACCTGAGCCTTGAGATTTTCCAGAATGGCGGTGGTGGCGTTGATGCCGATGTCGCCCATGATGAGAATCTCCTCCAGCTCCTCGTAAAAATCATCATCTATGCTGGAATACCCCTTAAAGATGGAGTCAAAGCCAGCCACAATGTTGTCCCTTGTTTTCGTAAGGCCGCTGACCAGCCGTTTAAAAAAGCCTTTCTTTTCCTCTGCCATATCCATTCCTCCTGTCATTGGGTCAACTGGTTTTCTACCAAGTCTACGGAAACCAGGGTGGAAACCCCTTTTTCCTGCATGGTGATACCGTAAAGCCTGTCTGCGGCATTCATAGTACCACGTCTATGTGTTATTATAATAAATTGTGTATTCTTCGTCAACTTCTGTAAATATCCGGCAAAGCGGCCCACATTCGAATCGTCGAGCGCAGCCTCGATTTCGTCGAGAAGACAGAACGGTGAGGGCTTCAGATTCTGGATAGCGAATAAAAGCGCGATTGCCGTGAGCGCCTTTTCTCCACCGGAAAGCTGCATCATATTCTGGAGTTTCTTTCCCGGAGGCTGGGAGATGATTTTGATTCCTGCCTCGAGGATGTCTTCCTCTTCATTGAGCTCCAGGGTTCCCTTGCCGCCGCCGAATAGCTCTTTAAAGGCTTTGTCAAACTCACGCTGGATTTCCCGGAATTTCTCTGTGAACTGCTTACGCATACCCTCGTCAAGCTCCTGGATGATGCTCATCAGCGTCTCTTCTGCTTTCACCAGGTCATCGTACTGCGTGGAGAGGAAGGTGTGGCGCTCCAGAAGATTTTTATAATCCTCGATGGCATTCACATTCACAGAACCAAGTCTGCGGATTTCCTCTTTAATCTGGGCAATCTGCTTTTTCATTTCCTTGAGGTCGTTGAGTTCTTCCTTGCGATAGCTAAGCGCATTATTGGGGGTGATTTCATATTCCTCCCACATGTAGGATATCTGTGCCTCACGGTTCTCCTCCAGCTTCTCAATCTGGCTCTTTAAACGGAAGCACTCTTTATCCAAGAGGCTGATCTGCCCGGAAAGCTCATCACGTTTCTCGAAAAACGCCTTATGGCTTGTGTTGCGTTCATCCTTTTCCTTCTGCCAGATTTCCATTTGGCTCCGCGATTCTTCCTCCTGTTTACAGCAGGCCTCAATCGCTGCCTTGATTTCTTCTATGGAGCTTCGCTTATTCTCAATCTCCACACCGCTCTCTTTGAGGATTCCGTGGATATTTTCCTCTTCCTCTTTGAAGCCGGTGATTTCTGAGAGCACACGGGAAAGGTTTTCCCCGGCAAAGCTTTCCTTCTGTTCCAGGGTGGAGGCTTCGAGACGGATGCTCTCCAGGCTCTTGCTCACAATGCTCTCCTCGCTTCTCCAGTCGTCCAGCTCCTTCTGCCTTGTCTCAATGAAGGTTTCCAGTTCCTTCTCATCCTGCTTGGAAGCGTTCAGCTCACGGGTAATGCGTTCATGATCCTCCTGGACCTCCATAACCTGACGCTGGATTTCCATCTGATCACGTTTGATCTGGTCATAGCCGCCTTTGATTTCTTCCGCCTTCTGCTCAAGCTGGTTGATATGCATCTTGGCGGTATTCTGGGCTACGTACTGCTGCCGCAGCTTTTCCTGGAAATCTGCGATGGTATCGCGTATCACATTCCGTTGGCTGCGGTTATCGTCAATGGCCTTCTGCATGGCCTCCATGTCCTTTTTGAGAGCCTTTACGCTGGATTCCAGCTCCTCGATTTCTCTCCGGCGGCCGAGAAGGTTACTGCTGTTTTTAAAAGCACCACCTGTCATGGAGCCGCCGGGGTTTAACGATTCTCCCTCGATGGTGACCATACGCAGGCTGTGGCGGTATTTTCTCGCAATGGCGATGGCGTGGTCAATATGGTCCACCACCAGCACACGTCCCAAAAGATATGCGGCAAGCCCCTGATACTGCGGCTCTGTAGTCACCAGCTCGCTGGCAAGGCCGATCACTCCCGGCTCCTTGAGCGCGTCCTTCTGGTGGAAATCCCCCCTGCTGTTGATGCTGTTTAAAGGCAGGAAGGTTGCGCGGCCGAAGCGGTTCTTTTTGAGAAACTCGATCATCTGCTTGGCAGTCTGCTCGTTGTCTGTGACAATGTTCTGAATGCTTCCCCCAAGGGCTGTCTCAATGGCTACCTCATAATCCTTATTTACCTGGATGAGGTCAGCTACCACGCCCTTAATGCCCGGGACCCGGTCCTTCTGCTCCATCACTCTTCGGATACTGTTTCCGTAACCGTCATAGCGCTCCGTGATATTCTTTAAGGATTCCAGACGGGATTCCTCTCTATGGTAAGCAGTCTGTCCGATTTCCATCTGGGCGTTCTGCTTTTTCAATTCATCCTGGATTTCATGTACAGACTGATCTAGGCGGGCGCACTCCTGATTCATGGCGTCAATCATCGCCGTGATGGCCTCGTATTCGGCCCTGGCCTTCTTTATGACCGTCTGCTGTTCCTCTTCCTCGCTTTTGAGACGGAGTATCCGCTGGCTGATTTCGGCCTTACGGATGTCAATCTGCTCCATCATGGTGTCAAAACGCTGGGCTTTTCCCTTGGTGGTGGCACGGCTGTTGAGGATCTCGATGATCTCATTCTTGCCCTCCTCCACGGCATTGCTGCAATCCTCAATGTTGGCGAGGATGGTTTCCATATGTACTTCTTCGGCCTTGAGCTTCTTACGGATTTCCAGAAGGCTTCCGTGCAGGCGGGACTTCTCCTCCTCAAGCTCCTGCAGGGATTGTGTTCGTTCTGATAAGTCCTCTTCAATCACATGGAGACGGCTGCGGTAATGCTCTTCATTCTGCACACCTGCCGCAATCTGCTCGTTGAGCACATTGATACGCCCCTCAAGCTGCTGCTTTTTCAGTGCGTTATCCTGGGTTTCCTCCCGGAGCGCATCCATCTTGACATTAAGCTCCTCAAGCTCCTGTTCGAGACGCTCGTACTCTATCTTTGTCTGCTCGTAGGCCTCCTGCGTTTCCTTTAAGTTGTCCTGGGCAAGGGTATTTTTTTCTCCCAGCTCTTTTAAAAGAGCGCCTGTCTGCTCGTGCTCCAAAAGAAACATATTGACATCCAGCTCTTTAAGGCTCTCCCTCTTGGACAGGTAGATTCGGGCTGTCTCGGACTGCTTCTCCAGAGGCCCGAGCTGCTTGGTAAGCTCGCTCAAAATATCGGTCACACGTACAAGATTCTGGCGTTCCTCCTCCAGCTTCTTGATGGTGGTATTCTTCCTCCTTTTGAACTTAACGATACCTGCCGCCTCGTCGAAAAGCTCCCGGCGCTCCTCCGGCTTTCCGCTTAAGATTTTGTCAATCTGGCCCTGGCCGATGATGGAGTAGCCCTCCTTACCGATACCAGTGTCGTAGAACATCTCATTAATGTCCTTGAGTCTGCAGGAGCTTCCATTGATCAGATACTCGCTCTCACCGGAACGGTACAGTCTTCTCGTGACCGTCACCTCGTTGAAATCCACAGGCAGCTTATGGTCGCTGTTATCCAGTGTGATTGCCACGGAGGCAAAGCTTAAGGGCTTCCTCGTCTCCGTACCGGAAAAGATGACGTCCTGCATATTGCCGCCTCGAAGCTGCTTTGCACTCTGTTCTCCCAGCACCCAGCGCACGGCATCGCCTACATTGCTCTTCCCGCTGCCGTTGGGCCCTACAATGCCCGTGATTCCATTATGAAATTCAAAGTTGATTTTCTGGGCAAAGGATTTGAACCCATGCACTTCAATATTTTTTAAATACATATTCCACCTGCTATTGTCTCATTTTGCGGATTGCCTGATATGCTGCCGCCTGTTCGGCCGCCTTTTTCGTGTGGCCGCTGCCGCAGCCCATGTTCTTACCGTTTACCATGGCTTCCACGGTAAAGTTTTTATTATGGTCAGGCCCCTCCTCCTTCACCAGCACATATTCTACAGGCTGGCTGCCGTCCTCCTGGACGATTTCCTGCAGGATGGTCTTGCTATCATAAAAGAGCTGTTTATGCTCCATATCATTCAGAATAAATCTCAGTACAAACTCCTTTGCATTAGCAAAACCACCGTCTAAATAAATTGCTCCTAAAAGCGCCTCCGTGGCGTCTGAGACTATGGAGTCCCGGTTTCTTCCTCCGGTCATATCTTCTCCCTTACCTAAAAGCAGAAATCCCGGTAGGCCGAATTCTCTTGCACAGTAAGCAAGGCTTGGCTCGCACACCAGGCTGGCCCGTTTCTTGGTAAGCTCTCCCTCAGGAAGCTGTGGGAATTTCGCAAAAAGGTAATCGCTGCTGATCAATTCCAGTACTGCATCGCCTAAAAACTCCAGTCGTTCATTGCTTCCAAGCTTGCCCAGCTTCTTCTCGTTTGCATAAGAGCTGTGCGTCAGAGCCTGGTTGAGTAAGGTTTTGTTCTGGAAGGTATATCCGATAATCTGTTCTAATTTTTCTAGCTTTTTAGTCATTTTCCACTCTCCACCTTAGGCTTATGCCATTTCTCCATGCACGGACCTGCCGTGCCTGATACACTGCAGGGTGCTGAATGATGCAGCACCCTGTAATGGCAATTGCCTCGTAATAGTTTTACACAATTTTGCGCTTTTACTGCGCTGACCGAAAGAAACTAATCGCGCTTTACTCCTACTGGATAGCTGCGCGGATTGCTTCAACTGCATCTCCCACAGTCTGGATCTGCTCTACTGTCTCGTTGTCAATTTCGATATCATACTCTTCTTCAATGCCCATGATGATCTGGAATACATCCAAAGAATCCGCACCAAGGTCATCCACAAATGTGGTATCTTCCGTGATGTCGTCCGTATCGATATTGAGAACGTCAGCTATGATTGCTTTTAACTTCTCAAGCTCCACACCTATAACCTCCTCTCCTAATTTAGACGCTCCGCGATTTTTTCGTTGATTTTCTGCTGTTTAAACTGTACACACTGGAAAATCGCATTTTTAATTTCTACCGCAACCGCGCTGCCGTGGGTCTTAACCACCAGGCCTTTTAATCCCAGCAGCGGAGCTCCGCCGTGTTCGCTGGCGTCAAAGGTTTTCAGCGTGGCCTTAAGCGCAGGTTTTACCAGAAGCGCGCCAATCTTGCTGCGGAAGCTGGACATCATGCCGCCCTTAATCTTCTCAATGAGAGTCGCACCCACGCCTTCATAAAGCTTCAGGATTACATTTCCCACAAACGCCTCGCATACGATCACGTCCGCATAGCCTGCAGGGATGTCCCTGGCCTCAATACTTCCGATGAAATTAATCCCTTCGCATTCTTTCAGAAGAGGAAATGTTTCCTTAACCAGAGCATTTCCCTTCTCCTCCTCCGCGCCGTTGTTGACTATGGCGACTCTGGGATTCTTCACGCCCACAACATTCTCCATATAAATGGAACCCATTTTTGCAAACTGCACCAAATGGGACGGACGGGCATCCACGTTGGCCCCGCAGTCAATAAGCAGGGAAACTCCGTCCTTCGTTGGGATAAGCGGTGCCAGCGGGGGACGCTCCACTCCCTTACTGCGCCCGACAAGTACCTGTCCGCCCACAAGAACGGCTCCTGTACTGCCGGAAGAGACGAATGCATCTGCCTCCTGGTGCTTCACCATATTTAAACCTACAACAATTGATGAGTCCTTTTTCTTACGGATTGCAAACACAGGCGGCTCTGCAGTCTCGATGACCTCAGAGGCATGTACGACCTGCACTCTGTCTTTGGGACAATCGGGATATTTCTGCAGTTCCTTTTCTATGACATCCTTCGGTCCTGTAAGGATCACCTGGATGTCCTTTCTTTCCATAACGGCCTGCACAGCGCCTTTGACCGGCTCCACCGGTGCGTTGTCACCGCCCATGGCATCAACCACAACTCTAACTAACTCTGCCATAATTTCCTCCAATGCCGCATCTGCCGCGGCGTAAAACACTAAACTTTAGAGTGACCAGAGCCATAGGAACCACTCTTATGACTCTGGTTCTTATCGGTCTGGTCGCCCTAAGGAGTATCATACTAAAGAAGATATGGAAAAGTCAAGAGTATCTGGAAAAATCAAGAGGAAGAGGGATTGGTTTTCCGTCAAGAACAGCCTCTATAAGCTCATCGCCCTGATAACTGAGTTTGAGAGAAAAGAAGGGTACATCCTCCAAAAGCAGTTTGTGAAAAATCAAGTCCCCCGTCCATAAATTCAGGGTGAGGAGCTGGTTTTTAGGCACCCATTCAAGAACACCTTCATCACACTCCTTCAACGTACCTGTAAACTCATCCGCAGTATAAAGGCACATATATTCTGTACCGTACCCCTCCTGGGTAAAGGTGACAAGAGCGCGGAAACGATAAGAGGTCAGGGTAAGTCCCGTCTCCTCATACGCCTCGCGCAGCAGGCATTCCTCCGGGCTTTCCCCCTGCTCGAAATGGCCGCCAATCCCAATCCATTTATCTTTATTTACATCATTCTTCTTCGAAACTCTGTGCAGCATCAGATAACAATCATCCTTTTCCACATAGCACAGGGTTGTCATTGGACTTTTCATAATTTTTCCTCTTTTCTAAATAATTGGAATTACTGCCAAATTGTGTCAACGCATCTGGAATGAATGCCCGCGCACTGCCACGCCAGCTTCTTCCGCAAGCCTCACGATGCCCTCCTCGGCAATGGAAACTGCACTTTCAATATGGTTGTAATCTGTGGCGCTGTAATCAAAAAGAATGTTTCCCTGGGCAGGAAATTCTTCATCTGCATCCCAGAAATGTATTCGTACAGGCATGCAGGCAAACGCATTGATCTGAAAGCCCACGTCTCCCTGCGGCAGCGGTGTGCCGCCAAGCTTCTTACATGCCTCGGCAAGCTCCTTCGCATGGCCGGAAAAGGTCTGGGAGAATACATCGGTCACACCTTTCTTGTATGCAGGGGCAAAAGGCCGGGCGTCTCTCAGCTCCGCAAAAGGAACCCACTTATCCAAAAGCATAGCATGTTCCTTGGAAAACCAGATGAGCGTGTAAATATTCAGCTTCGCGGTTACCCGGATATCGCCGCGGTTATCTAAGGGAACGATTTCTCCGGTTTGACGGTTGATGCCGCATTTTCTGCCAAAATGGTTAATGGTCAGATATTCTCCCTCCCTGGTTAACTCCGGAAGCTTTCTGCAAAGCGCCTCTTTATCCATATCCAGAAACCTGCCTGCCCATTCCAGGCATAGCTTTTCATAATTAGTTATCTCTTCCTGCTTAGGGTTGATACGTTTTTCCATCTGTTTTTTCATCTGTTTTTCCATTTGTTCTGTCATATGTTCAACCTCCTATCTCTGACATTGAGCGCTGCTCTGTGTCTGAATCCGCCGCCGGCTCATCGAAATGATGACAGAGTGGCTTATTGTAAATTGTCTGATAAACTGCATCTGTCAATTGCTCATCTGATGCACCGCCCCGAAGCAGGGCCAGAAGGTCGCAGCCGATATTGTACTGCAGGCAGGTCTTCAGAAAACCTCCGCAGGTGAGCCGCACACGGTTGCATTCACTGCAGAATTTATGGCTGACCGCACTGATAAAGCCCAGCTTGCCCTGGAAGCCCTCCACTGAATAATAGTGGCTGGGTCCATTTCCCAGTCTGCCTTTATAGGGCGTAAGCTCCTTCCCAAGCTCTGCCTCAAGGATATGCTTAATCTCCTCCTCTGTCTGGCAGGCAAACTGCTTTCCGAAGCCAATGGGCATCATCTCAATAAAGCGTACGTGGATATTCCGGGTCTTTGCAAGCAGGGCGATATCCGCAAGCTGCCGGTCATTCATGCCTTTGAGAGGCACGCAATTGATTTTCACCACCAGGTCAGGATAGGAAAGGGCTGCTTCAATCCCTTCCAGTGTCCTCTTCAATTCCTTTCGACGGCTGATCTGCTCATAGCTCTGCTCATCCAAGGAATCAATGCTTATATTGACCGCGTCTACGCCTGCCTCCACCAGATAAGGAAGCTGCTCCTTTAAAAGCACTCCGTTTGTAGTGAGGGTAAGGTTGTCGATACCCGGCACTGCCTTGAGCCTGGATATCAGGGCGGTCACATCGCGGCGCATCAGAGGTTCGCCTCCGGTAATCTTAATCTTTGATATTCCAAGCCTTGCAAAGCAGCGGCAAAGTCTCTCCAGCTCATCCTGGGTGAGGATCTGCTGCTCCCTGTCGCAGTGCGCTTTCTCTGTAACAGATTTTTCCGGCATACAGTATACACAGCGCAGATTGCATTTGTCAGTCACTGATATCCGTATATAATCTATGGTTCTTCCATGGCAGTCCTGCATGTTCTTATCCTTCCTGTTGTTATTGGCCTTTCCGATTCTATTTTTCTTGCTATTCTTTCCCAATCCTAGTATAATCATTTTGGGAGTAGATAGGCAGCTGGTGTGCCTCCTGGTCTTCAAAACCTGTGTGGGGCGTTAAGAGCGTCCCGGGTGAGTTCGATTCTCACGTGCTCCCGCCAAAATAAACAAAAAATAAACAGATTCATTTCGTAAAATATATTCGTACAGGCCAACGCACCGACTCGCTTATATCCGATACAACTCCCGGTAAATCCACCTCATCTATATCCTACTTCAGAATCCTTACATCTCCATTTTTCCTTGTTATCCCGCTTCTGTCAAAACTTTCCAATAATGATACTGCATGTTTACGTGAAATCCCAAGGAAATCTCTGTATTCCCCAAGTATAATCTGCCCTTTTTCCTCGTTAAGCTCCTTTAGACCTTCCAGTGCTTTTTCATAATAATCCTTGTGGATAAAATGTTTTTCGTCAAGCCGGACCAGATTTTTCCCGGCTATCATGGAGGAGAATACATGAGTAAAGCGTTTCTCCGCGGCAAACCCCGCCTTTAGCTCCTCTGTGGACGGAGGCTGGAAGCCTGATTTCAAATAAATGCTGTTGATTTGTTTATAAAGCGCCTTATCATCCGTATTACGCACCACACGGAATCTGAAATTGCTGACCAGTGCGTCCTTTATCTTTATCTGACGCTTTTGGCAGAGATATTCCAATACACCATCCGCTTCTGCAGCGGGTAATCCCAGCCTGCCCCTTACCTCTTCCAGAGGCATTCCTTCCTTGAGCGGAAAGCTTTTATGATACTCATCCAGTCTCCCGGTCAGCTGCTCCCCAAGTCTCGTAAGATATGCTTCATGGAAAAAAATCCCGGCAGTGATTTCCACCACCCTGCCCTCTTCCTTCAGTACCCGCAGTTCATTGAGCGCTCGTGTCCGCTCCAGTCCTGCCCTCTGTGCAAGCGTCTTCGCCGGAACACACTCCATGCCGTATTCCAGGACCCACTCCTCCATACGCGCCCGAATATCGCCCTTATCCTTGATTTCCATGGATTTGAGAACCTCCGGGCGGTTCCTCCTGTGTTTGCGGGGGCAGGCATCCAGCACGATTCCTCCGCCCACAGTCTCTACCGGGGAATAAAAACGGATCACGAACCGGTCACCTGTTTTAAAAACCGTCTCCTCCTCAAGCCGAAGCTGTGCATACCCTTCTTCTCCCGGTTCCAGTACATCCTGCTCCATGAGCACGACCTTGCATAAAAGATCCCGTGAGCCGTGATAAAGATGGACACGGCTGCCATTTTTCACCGAATGGGCAGCACTTTTGATCAGCTTAAGCTTCACATCCGCCATCATGGTTTTTTCCATACTGCCTGAGAGAGCCAGCACCTCACCGCGGGAAATCTCCTCTTTTCTGCGGTTGGCAATGTTCACGGCTGCCCTCTGGCCTGCAAAAGCCTTATCCGTCTCCTGTCCGTGTACCTGGATGCTTCGGACTTTCACCACTTCTCCCGACGGATATAACATGGCTTCGTCCTTAAGACTCAAGCTGCCTTCAATCAACGTGCCTGTGACCACAGTTCCGAAACCTTTCATGGTAAACACCCTGTCAATAGGAAGGCGGAAAGGCTCCTTCAGTCTCTTCTGCTCCGCCTCTGCACACAAGCTGCACAGCGTTTCTCTGAGCGCATCAATCCCCTCACCTGTATGGGCGCTGGTAATTACAATCGGTGCTGTCTCAAGAAACGTTCCCCGAACCAGCTCTCTCACATCCTCCTCAACCAACTGACACAGCTCAGGATCTGCGGCATCTGCCTTGGTAATCGCGATCACCCCTCTTTGGATATCCAGAAGCTTCAGGATTTCCAGATGCTCCACGGTCTGAGGCATGACTCCCTCATCAGCAGCAACCACCAGCATGGCAATATCGATTCCCCCGGCCCCCGCCAGCATGTTTTTGATAAATTTCTCATGACCCGGCACATCAATGATTCCCGCCGTATCGCCGCCGGGCAGCTTGAGATAGGCAAAACCAAGCTCAATCGTGATGCCTCTTTTCTTTTCTTCCTTCAGCCTGTCTGTATCAATTCCGGTAAGCGCCTGCACCAGACATGTTTTCCCATGGTCCACATGTCCCGCAGTACCGATGATCACGTGGTTCTTCCCTGCCATCTATGTACTCCTAACACACAATCTCTAAATTTATGTCATCTATTATTCATTCATATCATCTATTATTCATGATAACATATTACTGTGCTTTGTCAATTTTCTTGCGCCACATTTTCTGCCATGATATACTAAAAACAGTAACAGTTCAGGCTGGCCCGAACTGCCACCAATAAACATACAACAGCTCAAATACTCTAAACGGTTATCATTTAAGGAGGAATTCCTGTGAAAAATTTACTTGAAGGCATTACTCTGGAGGAGGCTCGCAGTATCCTGCTGTCCCTGCCTTTGGAGCGAAAGACCGAATACATCCCCCTGGAGGATTCTATAGGCCGGGTTTTAACAGAGGATTACCACGCCCCTTATATGCTCCCGTCTTTTTCCAAGTCTCCCTTAGACGGCTACGCATTCCGAAGCGCGGACACTACCGAAGCCAAAGAATCCGCTCCTGTCACCCTGCGGATTATAGAAGAGATTCCCGCAGGTGAAGCGCCCACGAAAGCCATCGGACCCGGTGAGGCAGCGAAAATCCTGACAGGCGCTCCTATCCCAAAGGGCGCCGACGCTGTGGTTCGCTATGAAGACACTCGCTTTACAGGGGAAACTGTAACCATTTTCCAGTCATTCAAGCCGGATACAAATATCATCCACGCCGGAGAGGACGTTAACGCCGGAGCACTTGTGGCCAATGCCGGAACCGTGGTAACACCAGCGCTTGCCGGTCTGTTTGCCTCCCTTGGTATTCCCAGGCTTCACGTATATGCAGTCCCAAAGGCCGCGCTCATCAGCACCGGAAATGAGCTGGTCGAGGTTTCCAAGGCCCTCTCTCCCGGAAAAATACATAACAGCAGCCTCTATACTCTCGGCGGATACATCAAACAGGCAGGCGCGTCCCTTGTATTCACAGGCCTTGCCCGCGACTGTGACGAAGCCATTGCCGCCGCCATAAAAACCGCCGCTTCCAAAGCTGATGTCGTAATCACCACCGGAGGCGTGTCTGTGGGCGACTACGACAGAGTACGTGCAGCACTGGAATCTCTCGGCGCAGAGATTTTATTCTGGAGACTGGCAATCAAGCCCGGAGCTGCTCTTATTGCTGCCCTATTTGACGGCAGACTGATCCTGGGTCTCAGCGGTAATCCCGGCTCCGCCGCCACCGCCCTCAACCTCCTTGCTCTCCCCTATATCAAGAAACTCCGGGGAATGAAGGATGTACTGCCGCCAAGAACCCAAGCCTGCATCAAGGAGTCCTTTCCCAAGTCAAGCCCCTGCGCCCGCTATCTGCGCGGCAGTATTGTATACGAAAACGGCACCGTCCTCTTCACACAGACAGGCTCCCAGGGAAACAACATTATCTCCTCATTTGTAAACTGCAGCGCCCTTGCAGAAATCCCCGCAGGCTCCAGCCCCGTCCCCGCAGGAACGATGCTGGATGTATACCTGCTGGACTTATAGACATCATAGAGGTTTCATGAGTCCATTTTTCATCAACATACTTCATGAAGATAAATATACCCCAAGCATATTCACCCTGATTATATGATGCTTGCCATATCACACCCACTTAGAAAGGAACCTCCCATGCGTACAAAATCCACTCGCGGAATCCCGGTGATTGCCTTTGCCGGCTACTCCAATTCCGGAAAGACGACCATCATAAAAGCACTCATCCCCCTGCTCAAAGCTCACGGCCTGCGCGTAGCAGTGCTCAAGCATGATGCCCACAGCTTCGAAATGGACCACCAGGGCCGTGACACCTGGGAATACGCCAATGCCGGTGCCGATGTGATCGCCATCAGCTCCCCTAAAAAAATGGCCTACATCGAAACCCGCAGCCAGGAGCTTTCCGTATGGGAGCTGATCGAACGCATTGACAATGCGGACCTGATACTTGTAGAAGGCTACAAATCCGAGCCCCTTCCTAAAATAGAAGTGCGCCGCAGAAACTTCCCGCTATTGCCCGAGCAATGCCGGGATACTGTCATAGCCGTGGTCTGCGACACACCTGCAGAAGCTTCCGTGCCTGTATTCCGCTTCTCCCAGGCCACGGAGCTGTGTAACTTTATCTTGAACTGTATAGATGAGCTTTAAGTATCCTGTACGCCGTTCAATGCTTTATATTCACTCAACAATTTCATATCCGGCATTGACAAGGACCTTTAATGCCTTTTGATAATTTTCTTTTTTCGTTAAAATATAATCCGTATTAAAAGTTGAAATGGCACAAATCGCAATCTGATTTTCCGCTAAAATTCCTGCTATTTCAGCTAATATTCCGATTAAAGTAAAATCTAGAATTCCCTGAATACGAAAGGCTTTCCACCCATCCTCTCTTTTTATTACATTAGATGGTACATGACTTGTGATACATATCAAAGATTTTTCTTCATCCGTTTTTCCTACAAAGCTATATTCACTGTCAAAATCAACTTGTGAATAATCCGCCACTTTACATACTGAAAAATCATAATTAATTTTCTTGATTTCCATATTATCACCTCCGAAACTGCTTATTTATATGACTTTTCATATAACTTTTTTTCTGTAACTTAATCCTTAAAGTTTATAAACAAGGCTACACTTACGCATGTATCTTATTCTTAATACGCAAGCATGCCTCAATATGCATAATCCAATGTCTTGAGAATGGCATTTGAATCAGCCCTCGGACATCTTTATTACACCAATAATCAATCAGCCAAATTGCGTTTTCATCGCCACTTACCACATTCAATGATTTTAAATCTTCTTTTCTTTCTTCCGGTATTTTTCTTTTCAATTCGACATAAGACAATCTTTCAAGTATTTTGTCGGTGCTTGCTCGTACTTCATCGATGTATGAATATAATTCTCTCAGATTTAGCTGTTTTGAAAATTCTGCAATCTGTTGTTTTACAAGTTCATTTCCTGTTGTAATTATGGGCGAATTGATACGACCTTGATAATCACCTGCAAAAAATACTTGCTCATCTCCACTTATCACTGTATGTGCAACGATATCTTCAATTCGAAATATATGCCATATGGAATAGGCTATTGTTTTACTATGATAACCGTCCGCGTTTATAAAGGGGATAGCATCAAAATCCTCTCTACATAATTCATCTCTGAACGATACCAATGTTTGCATTAGCTGATTCCGCAAATCAAATATAGTATCAATACCCGTTTTATAGGTATCTTTCCTCCTGATTTGTGTTTGTACTGTTTTATTAAGTTCAGACCAAATCTTATTCATCTTTTCCCACCTCTTCTGTAGTTACATTATAACATGTAACGGATAAAAGATGGTTATCGTTAGCCATCTTTTTTTAAAATATTTTCGGGGTCAATGATGGCACTTCTCACAGGATGGAAAGCGCAGACTTGACAAAACTATTTCGGTTAGTTATTATATAAACCATATAAGTTTCCATATAATAACAAGAGTGATCATCAAAGAGCAGCCCTTAAAGAACAGCTTTAGGAGAGCGGGCTTAGAGAAAAATCTCTTGCAGACAGGGAAAGGAATAGTTATGGGCATAATTGACAGGAAGTATCAAAAGGAACAGGATTATAATCGAGTGATTTCCTTTTTGCGCAGAGAGTATGAGGCTGATCCTCGTTTTCCGGGATGGAAGGCACAGCGTTTTGAAGATATGGAGTACAGGCTGAATACCATGTACGTTTGTGTGGGAAGCGCTCCCTGGCATGACTGTGTTCATCTTTGGGAGGAGGACGGTACGATTGTCGGACTCTGTGTGGGGGAAAGAAAGGGCGAAAACTTTTTCTATGTAAAAAAGGGATATGAGTTTTTATATTCTCAGATGACAGACTGGACGAAGCACAATATGTGTGAGGAAGAGGTCGGAGGAAAAAAACACACTTTCTGGGTTTGCGATGCACAAAGGGAGCTGGTCGGCATTTTGCGGTCACAGCAGTTTGAAAGACTGCCAGACGAGGTACATTTAATGGAGCATACCATGACAGACCTTCCGGAACCAATGCTGCCGGAGGGCTTTGGCTTTGTTTACGGGACGGAAAATCAGGATATTGTCTTAAAGACGAATATTTCTCACTGGGGCTTCAATCCGGATCAGGAAGGTATCGAAAATACAGCCTGCACGGAAGCCAACAAGAACCGTGCCAGAGCGCCTATGTTCGATGAACAGTATGAGGTGATGGTACAGGCTCCGGACGGCGAAATGTGTTCTTACGCCTTCTTCTGGGTGGATACGGAGACGAAATCCGCTTTTGTGGAACCTGTGAGTACACGTGAGAAATACAGAAAGCTTGGCCTGGGAAAAGCCATGCTTCTGGCCGCGCTGCACCGGTGTAAGGAAAATGGCATTCTGCGCGCTTACGTGGAGCCTTATGGCCAGTGGAGAGAGAATTTTTATTCATCCGCAGGATTTAAAACGTACGGAAAAATGGGAATTTGGACGTTGAGTGAATGATTTTGAAAGAGTGATTCGAAGGCAGGCTTCCAGGGAAAGCGGTGCAGGGCTTGTCAGGCATCTAGCCTGACAAGCCCCGCACCGCTTTCCTTTCTCCTCACCGTTCAACACATTTCCGGGGAACCCATTATTCCTCCATCAATCCCCGCAATACTTCGTATGCAATAAGTGATGCGCGATATTCCCATTCGGTTTTTCTAAAAACTCCTCATATATCTTCTTGATTGCCGGATTGTCATGCGACTTTCTCAATGGCAATGCCTCGTCATGCGCAAACAACCCAGCACGGCGCTTACCATAAGCCTCCGGTACCAATGTATCCATCAGAAGCTTTGGCTGTCCGCCGCCGCTCACACATCCTTCCGGACAGGTCATAACCTCGATAAAATGCAGATCAAGCCTTCCTGCCTTCATATCCTCAATCACTGGAATCACATTTTTAAGCCCGGTAACAATACCCACCTTAAGTGTCAAATCTCCAACCTTCACATTGGCAGTACGGAAGCCCTCCGTTCCTCTTACAGCCTCCACCTTCACATCCGGGATTGCCTCCCCGGTGATCAGCTCATAGCCTGTACGTATCGCAGCCTCCATCACGCCGCCCGTAACGCCGAAAATCGCCCCGGCACCGGTATAATCTCCCAAAGGCATATCGAATTCCTCTTCAGGAAGGCTATTGAAATCTATGCCTTTCTCCTTTAACAGGTAGGCCAGCTCTCTTGTGGTAATAGCAACATCCACATCTTTCCATCCGCTGTCCCGCATTTCCACACGGTTACACTCAAACTCTTTACACGTACACGGCATCACCGCCACTGAATATACCCTGGAGCCATCCACATCATCCAAATGTGCCCCGTAGGATTTAAACACTGCGCCGCCCATCTGCTGAGGACTCTTGCAGGAAGAAAGATGGTCACTAATTTCCGGATAATTTCTCTCCATAAACGTCACCCAGGCAGGACAGCAGGAAGTAAACATCGGCAGCACGCCCCCGTCCTTTACCCGCTGAACCAGCTCTGTGCCTTCCTCCATGATCGTCAGATCCGCTGCAAAGTTAGCGTCATAAACCTTGTCAAAGCCAAGACGCCTCAGCGCCGCGGCCAGCTTACCCGGCGCAAGTGTACCAAGCTCCATACCGAAATCCTCGGCAATTCCCACACGAACCGCGGGAGCTGCCTGTACCACCGTATATTTTTCCGGGTCTGCAAGCGCGTCCTTCAGTTCATTCAAATGACATACATTATAGGCAGCAAACAACGGCTCCCGGACGCTCTGCGGCAGGCCACGTTCTCTCTTTTTTGCCTCATAAGCCTCTTTTCCATGCTCCCACACAGAAAGATACGCTTTACATTTCTGCACGCACTGTCCGCACATGACGCAACGGTCCGTATTGATGGTCTGTGGCTGGCCAGGCTCTCCCTCAATGGCATAAGCCGGACAGACCTTTGTGCATTCTTGACATCCTGTACATAACTCTTTATCTATCGCAATCACTGTCATGCTCTTGTCTCTCCTTTCTCACGCCTGATTGGTCAGGGCCAGCGCAAGCGCGGCCTGAATTCTCTTATCCGCAAGCTCCGCCTCCGGGGTCACAAGGCTCAATGCCTGATTCGGACAGGCGTTCACACATGCCGGAATCCCTCTTTTTACACAGAGGTCACATTTGCTGGCGGTCTTTCTTACTTCCGTACTTCCGGGCAGCAGTACCTCTTTCCCTGCCCTGTACACCGGAACCAGCTCAATGGCGCCGAAAGGACAGGCCATCATACAGTTTTTGCACCCGATACACTTGTCCTCATCAATGATAATCTTTTCCTCTTCCCTGCGGATTGCTCCTGCCGTACAGGAATTCAGGCAGGGAGAATTGTCACAATGTCTGCACTGCACAGGCATACAAAGCTCTTCTGCCCTGGTTACATATAATCTCGCTGTGATGGGAAGCTCCACCGTTCCTACGGTGTTTCCCACATGATTTCCCTGGTTGTGGACGGCGAAGCAGGCCATCTCACAGGCCTTACAGCCCGTGCATTTGGTATTGTCCGCTGCCACAAAGGAACCCATTTCGTTTCTCATATTTTATCCTCCTGCTACATCCGGCCGCGCCTAAACGCAGCCTGCTAAAGATATCTGCTCTTTCTCACCGTCTCACGCCGTCTCTCACGGATCATCTGCCCGAATACCTCATCGGGCAGCAGCACCCGCTGGGGATGCGTATAAATATTCATCCTTCCCTCACGGATAAAACCAATCAAGGTTATTCCGGCCTCGTCGGCAGCCTCCACTGACTGAGCCGTAGGCGCTGCTTTAGAAAGAATCACCGGGATACCGGCTGTGCGGGCCTTTCGGAGAATGTCGAGGGATACACGGCCGCTCAGTATAAGCGCAGCAGTTTCAAAGAAAGCATGATTCCGAAGCGCAGCACCAATGACCTTATCTACCGCATTGTGACGGGCAGCATCCTCTTTTTTGATGAGACGGGTGCCGTCCGCAAGGTTATAGAGACTTACCATATGTACGCCGCCCGTTTCCTCAAAAAGACGGGTGGGCACGAGATTCTCTCTCATCATGCGGTGAACATCTTCTATGCTAATCTGCACTTCACCGACCTGTCTCTCTGCCGCAGCGTCTTGTCCACACTTTCCGCTTTCCCGGTAAATGAAGTGTCCCTCACCCTTGCGCTCGCCAATCTCTATGGATACAATGTCCTCCCAGCAATTGATAAGCCCGGAGGTAAAAAGCGCACCTGCACAAAGTTCCTCCAAATCCCTGACGGAACAGGGGGTACAGTTGAATTCCCGGATATATTTTCCATTTCCAAATAAGGTAAACGGATATTCTGCAATGAGCCAATCCTCTCTAAGTCCGCAGTTCTTCCCTTCTGCCCGGATAATCTGCGCCTTTCTGATGATTTCTGCATTCTGCAATTTCATATTCTGCAATTCTATATTCCGCAATTACATTCTCCTTTGTATATAGCTATACTGCCGACAGGTCATATCCCTTCGTACATAACAAAACTGCCTACCACCTAAATATAACAAATGCCGGAAAGGGACGCGGCTCCATGCCTGCCCTTCCCGGCAATTTTCTGCTTTTTATTAACCGTTTACCTCCGCAAGAGCTCTGGCAGCCGCAATACGCTTTTTCGCATTTTCTTTCTCAAGGTCCTCCTCTGTCACAAGCGTCAGAGCCTCAGTCGGACAGACGCGGACACATTCCGGACCTCTCTTGGAATTGATACACAGATCACATTTATTTGCCACCATACGCGGACTTCCGTCCGTCTGCACCCTGTGCCCGGAATCCGGCTGCATCTCAATCGCACCGTAAGGACAGGCCATCATACAGGTCTTGCATCCGATACATTTATCCGTATTGATAACAACCGCATTTTCTACAAGCTGAATGCAGTTCTCCGGGCATACCGCCATACATGCGGGATTTTCGCAATGCTTACACTGAACCGGGACTGTAATCCTGGCTGTCTTGATCACCTTAAGCCTGGGATTAAAGGTATAGCTGTCCGGATCGATTTCGAAAATATGCAGACCCTCATGAGCCACTACACAGCCAATCATACAGGTACGGCATCCAATGCACAGATCAGGATTTCCTTTTACGAAATAATTCATAACGCATATCCCTCCTTTGCTGCCTGGATACCCATCTTAGAACGGATTTCCGCATACTCTTCACGAACATGCTTCTCCGCCCATTTCTGGTCCTCAATCTTCTTCACCTTGCAGGCACAATACTTGTATTCCGGCGTATTGCTCACCGGGTCAAGATGTGCTGTGGTGAGCTTGTTGCACGCACCAATCCACCACTGGTAGGTCATAAACACAGAGCCCTTGGGAACTCTCTCGGTAGGCATACATCTTGTGATGCAATACCCTCTCTTGGAAAGTACCTTCACAAGCTCTCCTTCCTCCACGCCAAGCTCCCGGCAGTCCTCCACGTTCATCTGCGCCCAGCCCGGCTCATCCTCCAGACTGCGCAGTGTACGGCAGTTGCCCGTCATGGTACGGGAAGAATAATGTCCAACTTCACGGACAGTAGAAAGCACCATTGGATACTCGTCGTTTTCCAATTCCTTAGGCGGTCTCCAGTCTGCACAGAAGAACTTGCCTTTTCCGTCAGGATTGGCGAAATTGCCGTCCTTGTGCAGATAAGGCGTACCCTTATCCTCCATATCCTTACTCCGGCAGGGCCACTGGACTCCGCCATATTTCTCAAGCTTCTCATAAGTAGCTCCGGTGTAAGACGGACACAGATCGATCATCTCATTCCAGATTTCCTCTGTATTTTCATAGTGCATGGGATAACCCATGGCTGTAGAAATCAGGCTGATGATCTCCCAGTCATCCTTCACATCGCCTTCCGGCTCAATGAACTTACGGAATCTCTGGAAGCCTCTGTCACAGCAGGTGAAAACACCCTCATGCTCGCCCCAGGAGGTCGCCGGCAGGATCACATCCGCATAGGTTGCAGTCCTGTTCATAAAAATATCCTGGACAATGAGGAAGTCTACCTTTTCCAACGCCTCCCGCACCTCAGCGAGATCCGGGTCAGACTGTGCCGGGTCCTCCCCGAACACATAGTAGGCATGAATCTGTTTCATCGGGTCCTTTTCCTTAAGAACCCGGTCAGGCACATGGGTCATAGGAATACCCACATGGTCGGAAAGGGGAACACCCCATGCTTTTTCAAACTTTTCCCTTACCTCGGGGATGGTTACATTCTGGTATCCCGGATAGCTGTTGGGAAGCGCACCCATGTCGCACGCACCCTGCACGTTATTCTGTCCGCGCACAGGACCGATGCCGCAGCCCGGCTTACCGAAATTCCCGGTCATCAGAGCCAGGTTTGCCAGGCCCTTGACCACATCAACCGCCTGGGAGAACTGGCATACGCCCATACCGTAAAGGATCATGGACGGCTCCCCCTTGGCGTAAAGCCTCGCGGCCTCACGGATGGTGTCAGCGGGAACATGGGAAATCTCCTCGCCATATTCGGGAGTATATCTCTCAACAAATGTCTTTAATTCTTCATAACCGGTGGTGTGCCGTGCAATAAATTCTTCATCGCACAGTCCCTCCTCGATGATCACATGGGCCATGGCGTTTACAAGCGCCATATTGGAACCGCCCTTTAACTGCATGTGGATGTCGGATATACGTGCCGTCTCCGTCACACGCGGATCCACACAGATAATCTTAGCTCCTTTCTGTCTGGCCCTTAATATCCTTCTTGCCACGATAGGGTGCGAATCCGCACCATTATAACCAAATATCAGCAATACCCTGGCTTCCTCAATTTCCGGGACGCCCATCGACATTGCTCCTGAACCTAAAGAGTACAGTAGACCCGCTACTGAAGGGGCATGTCATATTCGCGCGCAGTGGTCAACATTGTTCGTTCCCACACATGCGCGCATGAATTTCTGCATGATATAATTGGCTTCATTTCCGGCTCCTCTGGCAGAGCCTGTACCCAGGATACTGTCCGGGCCGTATGTATTCTTAATCTCTAAAAGCCTGTCGGCAGTAAACCGAATGGCCTCATCCCACTCTACTTCCTCCAGCGGACTGCCTTTGCCGCCTTTTCTGATCATCGGCTTTCTTAAACGCTTAGTCAAAATCTGGGGATCATTCAGAAAATCCCAGCCGTAGTGACCCTTTAAGCATAGCCGTCCCTGGTTGGTACGTCCGTTCGCCGGCTCTACGTCAATGATTTTATTGGCCTCCTGGTCAACATTCACTAACATCTGACATCCGGCGCCGCAGTACACACAGGTGGTCTGTACTTGCTTGACTGCCATATAATTCCTCCTTGTCTATCGGACAATGTCCGAAACATACCAGGCTCATCTTTTTATGCATAATGCCTGGTTTTCTGACTTGTTTCCGCTCTTATTATAGCAAACTATCTATGTCAGTTCAATAAAAGCTCAGAAAAAACATCGGATATTACTGAAATTTCTTCTATAAATACCGTCCTCATATCTAAAAGCACAGAATTCTCCTCGATTCTGGTAATTATGGGCGTACGCGCAAGACGCAGCCTCCGTGAAAGCTCCGCTGCGGAGAACTTGTCAGATTGTACGGACACACATACACTGGGAAGCTCCTCCTCCGGCAATGCGCCGCCGCCGATTTTTGCCTTTGTAGTCACAATCTGAATCTTTGTCCGGCCTTTCCCACGGTTTTCCGCCTGGATTTCCGCAGAGTTATCTATAGTTTCCACACAGGCATCCAGATTTTTCGCACAGGCTTCCAACTTCTCTTTCAGCGTATGAGCCATCTGTTCCATCTGCTCGACGGGTCGCATAAGCATCTCAAGCACCGGGAACTCTTTAAGCGCAGTTTTCTCATCAAGATAAATGCGGAGGGTTGCTTCCAGCGCGGCCGCCGTAAACTTATCAATGCGGAGCGCTCTGGTGAGAGGATGGCGGCTGATCTTGTCGATCAGCTCCTGTTTGCCCGCGATAATCCCTGCCTGGGGACCGCCCAGCAGCTTGTCTCCGCTGAAGCAAACAAGATCTGCGCCCTTTTTCAACACCTCGGCTACAGTATCCTCCCCGGGAAGACCGTATTTTTTCAGATTCACCATACATCCGCTGCCTAAATCCACTAAAAGCGGAACTCCGGCCTTATGCGCTGCAGCGGAGAGCTCCTCCACCGTGGTCTCACGGGTAAATCCTGTTATACGGTAATTGCTGGTATATACCTTGAGGAACGCCCTTGTCTCTCCGGTCACCGCCCCTTCGTAATCCTCGGGGTAGGTACGGTTCGTAGTTCCCACCTCCACAAGCCTGCTTCCGCTCTGCTCCATCACCTCAGGCACACGGAATTTTCCGCCAATCTCAATCAGCTCGCCCCGGGAAACAATCACCTCTCCCCCGGAAGTGAGCGCAGAAAGCATTAAAAGTACGGCACCCGCATTGTTATTCACAGCAATGGCCGCCTCCGCTCCGGTTAGGTTTTTTATAATGTCTGAAAAATGATCGTAGCGCTGACCACGGGTTCCGGTGCCCAAGTCATATTCCAGATTCGTATAACCTGTCATCATCCGGGTAATCCCCTCCATCACCGCCTTTCCAAGCGGCGCCCGGCCAAGATTCGTATGGAGAATCACTCCAGAGGCATTAATTACCGGCTGCATTCTCCGCGCATCCTGCTCCTGGAGAATTTCAGATATACGGTCGGATATCCGGGAAAGACTCTCCTCCGCCTGTCTCTCTCTGCCCTCAAGGATTTGTCCGCGGATTTCCTCTGTAGCATTTCTTACGGCATCGGACGTAAGGCTGTAACCATATTTCGCACACAGCCTCCGCACCTCCTCAGACTCCAATAATTTATCTATTTTAGGTATTTTTCGGAATAATTCTTTCTTTTCCATATTTTCATTCCCTTCCGGCTGTTGTGCACACCCGTTCACACATTAAAATATCAGACCATCCTTCAGTGTACTGTATTCCTGTGGCGTATTGAAATTACGGATAGTGTCCAAAGGCTCCTGCAATTCCACGGTACGGAAGCCGATTTTATCAAAATAAGAGAACACTGAGGCAGGGCGCTCTTTGATGATGTCATAGAGAATATCTGTGTTTTTTGTATTATACACTCCGATGAGGGGTTCTAACCGCTCCTTGTGCTTAAGCAGCGTAGCTTTTTGCGAAGTACACTCATGAGCCTCCACCAGTCTCTGCACTGTTTCTTTTGCGATAAGAGGAACATCCACACTGATCACAAAACAGGCCTTCATATCCGCCTCCTTAAAGCAGGCGTACATGCCCCCCAGCGGCCCCCTCTCCGTAAGTACATCCGGGATACTCTTCACACCCGGGTTACTCCTCAGACCCGGGATACAGGCAGTATATCCGGAAACCAGAATTTCTCCAAAGCCCATATCCTTTGCCTTATCCACCATAAATCCGAGAAAGGTGGTTTCCCCGATGGGAAGCTCTGCCTTACACCTTCCCATCCGGCTGCTTCTGCCGCCTGCAAGGATGAGAAAGGCACAATTATGCACATCCATAACCTACTGTCCTCCGTTTTTCTCAGCCTCAATCCGCTCAGCAAGGTCATTGAGATATACCCAGCGGTCCATTTTCTCCTCGAGACGCTGCTCTGCTTCCTCTTTTTCCTCCATAATCTGACGAAGCTTAAAAGAATTCGTGGCGTTTGCCAGCATTTCCTTCTCCAGTTCAGCAAGCCTGTCCTCCAGCGCAGCGATATCCTCGTCAATCGTCTCATATTCACGCTGCTCTTTATAAGAGAATTTCAGCTTTTCCTGGCGGTTCTGCTTCCAGTCCTTCTGTGCTGATTTTTTCCTGTCTCCATTGTCTGTCGTCGCTGTCTCCGGAACATTTTCCTCTGACACCCCCTTTACCCGGCGCGCTTCCAGATAATCGGTGTAGCCGCCCTCATACTGAACAAGACGGCCCTCTCCCTCGAAAGCGAAGATACGGTTTACCACACGGTCCAGGAAGTATCTGTCATGCGATACAGTAATCACAATCCCCGGAAAAGTATCAAGATAATCCTCCAGAATCGTGAGCGTCTGAATGTCAAGATAATTGGCCGGCTCATCCAGCAGGATGACATTCGGCGCTCCCACGAGAATCCGCAGCAGATACAGCCTTCGCTTCTCACCGCCGGACAGCCTGCTGATTGTTGTATATTGTACGCTTGGCGGGAACAGAAAACGTTCCAGCATTTGACTCGCGCTGATGCTTCCATCCTTAGTCTTAATATATTCGGCGATATCCTTGATGTAGTCAATCACCTTCATACTTTCATCCATAGCCTCATTTTCCTGCGAAAAGTATCCCATTTTCACAGTCTGGCCTATCTCCACACTTCCGGCATCCGGCTGGACCAAGCCGACTATCATTTTCATTAAGGTAGATTTTCCGCTTCCGTTCGGACCTATGATACCCACTCGGTCATTTTTCAGAAACACATAGTTGAAATCTTTTATCAAAAGCTTGTCCCCATAGGACTTACACAGATCCTTTACCTCCACTGTGGTTCGCCCTAAACGGCTGGCAATGGATTCCAGGACTACGTTACGGTCATACTCCGGCCCCTTCTGATCCCGCAGTTCCTCGAATCTCTGGATATGAGCCTTCTGTTTGGTGGAACGAGCCCTGGCGCCTCTTTGCATCCACTGAAGCTCCATTTTCAGGATAGACTGGCGTTTCCGCTCTGTTGCCTCTGCCATGTCAAGCCGCTCTGCCTTTAGCTTCAGAAAAGACTGATACCCGCCCTGGTAGCTGTAAAACTTTCCTTTATCTAATTCTATGATTCGATTCACCACACTGTCCAGGAAATATCTGTCATGAGTGATCATCAGCAATGCACCCTTGAAATTCCTCAAATACTCTTCCAGCCAGTCAGCCATGGAACCGTCCAGATGGTTGGTCGGCTCATCCAGAATCAGAAGCTCCGCACGGCTCATGAGCACACTTGCCAGTGCCACCCTTTTTCTCTGGCCTCCGGAAAGGTTCTCCATTTTTGCATCATGGTCTGTGATTCCCAGCTCGTTAAGCATACTTTTGGCTTCCGCCTGCATCTCATCTCTGGAGCTGTAGTGGGTTTCTTTTTCATTATCCCTCATGATGCTCTCCAGGACCGTATCCTCACTCTTGTATTCCGGCATCTGCGGCAGATAGCGTATGTAAAGATTGCGACGCTGCACCACAGAGCCTTCATCCGGCTCCTCCAATCCTGCCAGGATTTTTAAAAGTGTAGATTTACCTGTGCCGTTAATGCCGAGAAGGCCCACCTTCTCGCCTTCCCCGATAGAAAATGCCGCGTCGTCAAACAGCAGCCTTTCCGTATATGATTTCGTTAAATGTTCTATTGTAACCAAGTTCATGAAAATATCTTCCTCTGCTTTCCTTATTGCAATTTATGGTATAACACGCTGTGTCCATTATAACCATTTCTCCGACAAAAGAAAAGATATAACCTTTGCCGGTCATATCTTTTCGCTATGTATAGTTACTGTCCATATACACAATATCGGTTTTTTCCGCCTTTTTTGGCTTGGTACAGCGCCTGGTCGCTTGTTTGGATGACCAGATCAATGTCCATAGCCGGGTCACTCGTTTGGGCAATTCCCACACTGGCAGAAATCGAGACTGCCTGTCCGGCCGCCCGGAATTCTTTCTGAATTTCCCGGAGAAAGGCATCAGCCTCCTGCTCCAGCTGTTCAATGGGACAGTCTCCCAGACGTACCACCAGAAATTCATCTCCTCCAAGGCGGGTAACGAAATCTTCCCGGAACGATTCTGTCAAAACTTCCGCGGCCCGTATCAGAACTGCATCCCCCACCTTATGTCCGTATGTATCATTGATTGCTTTAAAGCTGTCCAGATCAATATAGAGCAGGCTGACAGTCCTATCCTCCCGGTTGTTGTGGATGTAATTATAAAAGCACCTGCGGTTATATAGTCCTGTGAGAAAATCCGTGTTGGAGCTGTGAAGAATCTGTCTTTCCAGACTGCGCTCTACTGTTACATCGCGAAAAATACACAGCTTGCCCACCGCATTATGGAAAATATCATGGATGATATTCTCATGAATCTCCAGCATTCTTCCTTTACCCTCAGGCAGCGATACCATGGCTTCTACATACCCTTCACTGTTGATCGTGTGCGGCTCCATAAACGCCTTTTCCATCCACGTCTCATACTCCCGCCCCAGAACTTCCGCCTTCTCTGTCCGAAAATACTCCTCGAATTTTTTGTTGACATTAACTATCCGTCCCTCTTTGTCCCTCAGGAGGATGGCATAGGGCATACTCTGAAGCAATATCTCCATCTCCGCACCCATGTTTCCCAAATCCGTCACGTCATGTCCGATTCCAACCGTCCCCAGCACGGTCACGCCATCCCTGTCAATGATTGGCGTCTTATACGTGCGCAGCTGACGCATCCCACGGGAGCATTTGACCTCCTCCGTAAACTGCAGAGTACGGCGGGCTTTAATGACCGCCTCCTCCGACTCTCTGCAAGAGTCCTCCCCATTCTCGGCATCATCCGGCGAAACACCCCAGATATAACAGTGGTCCCGTCCGGTCACATCTTCCCGGGACTTCCCCACCACGGAGCAGAAGGCCTTGTTGACCTTGACGTGAATGCCATCCAGAGATTTAAACCACATCATATCCGGAAGACTGTCAATGGCAGTGTCCAGACAGGTTTGGGTCATATATAAATCATGCTCCAGCTTCATATCCTCAAAAATATGTTCCATCCGTAACTGCATACGCTCCCGGCTGTACGGCATTTCCCAGAAATCATCCGCGGCCCTTAATTCCCGCAGGTCAAATGCACGAATCCTTTCATGATCCCCGCAGTAAATCAAGACCGCATTCTTTTGACAGCGCAGGCGCAGTTCAGAAGGAAGAAATGTGGGCCCTAAGTCCCAGATTACCACCTGGCTGTCTAAAAGCAGCCGCTCATCAAAGACTGTTTTTTCAATAACACTATGTAAAAAATTTTCCAGCGGTGAAATTCCCCTGATTGTCTCGGCAATCACAGGCTGCTCACTGAAAACGCATATTTGAAGACTGCAATGATACATATTATCCCTCCCTCTTATGTAAGACTGTCCGTTCAAACTCCTCCTGGCCAAAAGCTTATAGATATACAAGAACAATAGCATAAATAGAGTAAAAATACAAATAGTAACTTACTTCCGAGTGTAATTGACCGTTTTTCCCATCCTTTTAGATTATCAGCAAAATGATAAAATACCCGGAAAGTTTATCCGGGTATTCCAAGTACGATATAAAGTATTTTATTTCGTCAGTCACCCACCAACAGCATTCTGATAGAGGGGGACAGCCGCAGCTCTTCTGCTTTTATTCCACTGTGTATAAGGAAGCCTTTTCCCTTGGGCAGCTGTTTTTTAATATAGGTCTTAACCGCTGACACACACTGCTCCGTATCATCCTCCAACAGTCCCTTAAGCATAGATGCCGTAAACAATTCCCCGTTTCGTTCCGTATCCGGAGCTGCCTCAAGTGATGCCTTCAGCGGATATCCCCAAAGGAAGAGGCTGTAAGTAGTACCATAAATCTCACGGATTGCCTGTGAGCGGCTGTACTTCGTTATAAAAAGCAGATAATGCCATATGGAAATCTCACAGAGTCCGGTACGCTGATTTTCCTCTAATCTGGCAATCATCACCTGTCTTTCCTCAGGGGCCAATGATTGAATGAAACACCGGGAAACTTCCTTACAGGTATAAAACAGCAGTTCGAAAGATTGGATAAAATAAGACAGATTGCGGCGTACCACAGAACTTGTAAAGTCCGGACTGCAGCAACGCTCCCCGATAGTAAAAACACGGGTTCCCTTTCCATTGATGGATTGCACCGCTCCAACCTGGTTCAACATGCTAACCGTACGGCGTATTGTACTGACAGAAATCTCATATTTTTCTGCCATTTTCTCATAAGACGGCAAAAATTCTGTTGTTCTGTATTCTCCCATATAAATTTCGTGCAGCAAAAGGGATGCCAGATTATAACAGATTTGGGGTCGGTCACGGTATATTCTCCATGTAAAAGGAATCTGTTCCTTCTTCGGTACAACCCGAAGGTCATGCTCCAAACTTTTCCTTATATTATCCATATAACTTCTCTGATACTGAATCAGTGTATTGCGTACGTCATTCCAGGATTTTTCTTTAATAAGAGATACCAGTGTCTGAAACTGACTCCTCCCAACCGTAACATCATACTGAAATAACTCAGGTGACGGTCTAACTAGATGAACCCCCAAATACAAGGATGTCTCCCAAAAAAGATTCATTAACAGCGGATTTTCTATTTTCTGCAGGATAGAGCAATAAAACAAAATAATATCATCAGAACCGGCCCGTTCTGCCAATTGCGCAATATAGTCCTTGTCCTGCTCATCCATACGGCAAAGTCCTTCGATCATAAGCGGCACATAAAGAAGCTCTGTGGTCTCATAGAGATCGTTATAAGCCTCCCATCGCTCAGCGAAGTACTCTCTCATACTTTTCCGCCGCTCCTCTTCCGTCTGTTTGTAAATAACTTTCGTAACCTGCCCATTTTTCATAGATATATATCCCTCTGCGCGCAAACGCCGCAGCGCGGTCCATATCGTATGATCCGAAACATTGAATTCCCGGCAGAGTACATCCACGGTGGGCAGAGTGTCACCATATGTATAATATCCGAAATGCAGCCGTTTAAGAAAATACTCATAAATCAAAGTTGAAAACTGCTGTTCACATTCCATTACATTCTACCTCCCTCACACTTTTTTCCATCATACTGTTTCTACTATCATACCGTACAATCCCCTCCATGTCAAAACCCACTATACGCCCGCATTCCCTACCGTCCGCATTCCCTGCCGTCCTCCTTCCCCACGCCGTTCAACAACGTTCCCGGGGTCCCCTGCACCCGTGCAATTTCCACCCAAAAATACGCGAAATGTTCCTTGTTTAATTCTTGACAAATTTAGTAAAGTATTGTAAAATTTAACCAATGTAAAAGTCCCGACGCTTTTACACCCTAATTTTAAAAAAAACACAAAAATCATGAATCTAACATATCAAGGAGGAACCTTACCTATGAACCATCAGTGTTATGGATGCAACACCTGCAAAAGTGCCGATAAACCACTGGAGGGCTTTATCCGCTCTCTTCCTATGGAAACGTCCCACCACCGTGTGGACACCCAAAAGACAAAATGCGGCTTCGGCTTACAAGGCGTCTGTTGCCGTCTCTGCGCCAACGGCCCGTGCCGTATCACTCCCAGCTCACCAAGAGGAATCTGCGGAGCCAATGCAGACACCATCGTAGCCAGAAACTTTCTCCGCGCAGTAGCGTCAGGCAGCGGCTGCTATATCCACATTGTTGAGAACACCGCCCTGAATCTGAAAAAAACCGCTCAGACCAAAGGGGAATTAAAAGGCATGGAATCTCTCAACCACCTTGCAGAGATTTTCGGCATTGAAGAATCCGACGATTACGTAAAGGCAGAAAAAGTCGCCGACGCCGTACTGGCCGACCTTTACAAGCCGGAATACGTAAAAGCCGAATTAGTAGAAAAAATTGCCTACGCTCCCCGCGTAAAACGCTGGAAAGAGCTGAACATCATGCCGGGCGGCGCAAAATCCGAGGTATTCAAGGGCGTGGTAAAATGCTCCACCAATTTAAACTCCGACCCTGTGGATATGCTCACAGACTGCTTGAAGCTTGGTATCTCTACCGGTGTATACGGCCTTACCCTCACCAATCTTTTAAATGACGTTTTACTCGGCCAGCCGAAGCTTCGTCAGGCGCCTGTAGGTATGCGCGTCATTGACCCGGATTACATAAATATCATGATCACCGGACACCAGCACACCATCTTTGTGGATCTGCAGGATAAGCTTATCTCTCCGGAAGCAGTGAAAAAAGCCCAGGCCGCAGGTGCCAAAGGCTTCAAGCTGGTAGGCTGTACCTGTGTAGGTCAGGATCTACAGCTTCGCGGTGCACATTACACCGAAGTATTTGATGGACACGCAGGCAACAACTATACAAGTGAAGCCATCCTTGCCACAGGAGCTATCGATGCTGTACTCTCCGAGTTCAACTGTACCCTCCCGGGCATTGAGCCAATCTGTGACGAGCTGAAGATCAAACAGATCTGCCTGGATGATGTAGCGAAAAAAGCAAACGCCGAGCTTCTTCCCTTTAACTTTGATGAGCGCGAGGATCAGAGCTGGCTTATTATCGATAAAATCGTGGACGCATACAAGGAACGCCGCGGCAATGTACCATTAAACCTTATGGAAGACCACGGAAACGACAACACCCTCACCGGAGTGAGCGAAGGTTCCCTGAAAGATTTCTTAGGCGGAAGCTGGAAGCCTCTCATTGACCTGATCGTATCCGGCGACATCAAAGGTATTGCCGGAGTTGTGGGATGCTCCAACTTAACCGCAGGCGGCCATGATGTCCTTACCGTAGAGCTCACAAAGGAATTGATTTCCCGTGATATCATCGTACTCACAGCAGGCTGCTCCTCAGGCGGTATCGAAAACTGCGGTCTCATGACCCCGGATGCTGCCAAATACGCAGGACCAAAGCTCCGTGCTGTGTGCGAAAAGCTTGGTATTCCGCCTGTATTAAACTTCGGCCCTTGTCTGGCAATCGGACGCCTGGAAATCGTGGCAACTGAAATCGCAGAGACATTAGGCGTAGACTTACCGCAGCTTCCCCTTGTACTCTCCGCGGCTCAGTGGCTGGAGGAGCAGGCATTGGCAGACGGCTGCTTCGGACTTGCCCTTGGCCTTCCGCTCCACTTAGGCCTGCCGCCGTTCGTGACAGGAAGCCCTGCTGCTGTAAAGGTATTGACCGAAGATATGAAATCCCTCACCGGAGGTCAGGTGATCATCAATCCTGACGCAAAAGAATCCGCCGATATTCTGGAGCAGATTATCTTAGACAAACGCAGCGGATTACAAATTTAGGAGGTGGTCATATGAAACGAATCTTCATTGATGCTGCCAAATGTGACGGCTGTAAAAACTGTACGGTAGCCTGTATGCAGGCTCACCGCGCAGACACCGGCACAGTATACGATCTGAATCTTATGGATATCCGAAACGAATCCAGAAACCACATCGTGATTACCGCGGACGGCAACTATAAGCCCATCTTCTGCCGGCACTGTGACCAGCCGGAATGTGTCCTCTCCTGCATGAGCGGCGCTCTTTCGAAAGACCCGGAAAGCGGACACGTACTCTATGATGAGAATAAATGCGGTTCCTGCTTTATGTGCGTGATGAACTGCCCGTACGGTGTATTAAAACCCGACACAGCCACCAGGACCAAGGTCATCAAATGCGACTTCTGTCAGCATGACCCCGAAGGGCCCAGTTGTGTGAGAGCCTGTCCCAAGTAGGCCATCTATGTAGAGGAGGTGGAAGGATGAGACATATTATAATCGGAGCCGGAGCCGCAGGGATACAGGCTGCCAAAACCATCCGCGCACTGCAGCCCGACGCTGCCATCATCATGGTTTCCACAGATGAACATGTGCACTCCCGCTGTATGCTCCACAAATACTTAAGCCACGAAAGAGATGAGGCTGCGCTCTCCTTCATTCCGGAAGATTTTTTTGAGGACCAGAATATCTACTGGATGAACAACAGCACAGTTACCTCCATTGACACAGATGAGCGCACCCTCACTCTTACCGATAATTTCCAGCTTGCCTATGACAAGCTCCTGATCGCAACCGGAGCAAACAGCTTCATCCCTCCGGTAGGACAGTTCCGCGAAGCAAACAATGTATTCGGACTGCGCCACTTATGCGATGCCCAAAACATCCGCACCCTGGCCGACAAAGCACAGAAGATCCTTGTAGTCGGCTCCGGTCTGGTGGGCATGGACGCTGCCTACGCCTTTTTAGAGCAGGGCAAGGAAGTGACCGTAGTGGAAATGGCCGACCGCATCCTGCCCCTTCAGCTTGATGAAACCGCAGGAAACGCTTACCGCGAACAGTTTGAGGCCCACGGCTGTACGTTTTTGCTGGGACGCAAGGCATCCGAGACTGTAATTAATGCTTCCGGCTCCATAGAGGCCGTAATCCTCGACGACGGCACCCGCATCGACTGCGACCTGGTGGTAGTGGCCGCAGGTGTACGCCCGGCCATTGAATGTGTACAGGGAAGTAAGATTAAAGCAGAACGCTTTATTGAAGTAGATAAATATCTGATGACGAGCTGCAATCATGTATATGCAGCAGGCGATGTCGCCGGTATTTCCGGCATCTGGCCGAACGCAATGAAGCAGGGCGAAACCGCAGCCTACAATATGTGCGGCATCCCCATGGAATACACAGACCGCTATGCCATGAAAAACACTATGAATTTCTACGGCATCACCACCCTCTCCCTGGGAAGAGGCGTGGCCCAAGAGGGCGATACGGTCCTTGTCCGTCATGACTCGAAATCATATCAACGAGCCATTATCCGCGACAATAAACTTGACAGCATTCTCCTTCAGGGACCCATTGATTACAGCGGTGTTTATCAGTATGTGATCAAAAACCAGATTAATCTTTCCCAGCTTACTACCGATGTCTTTCAATTGTCCTTCGCCGATTTCTACGGTGTGGACAAACGGGGACAATATATGTATCCATAACATTTTGCAGGAAAAAGGACGCTCATACCGGCGTCCTTTTTCTATTCACGCTTTTTCTATTTCACATCGAATCACATCGAATCATCGAGTTATTTTCTTTGAGTTATCCTGGAATTGCGTGTATAATGTAAAGAAATAGTTGGTACACCTAAGATACGTACCATTGACACTCAGCATCTCTGCACTGTCGATGACTTTGGCGCTTTGCGTAAAGCCGACATACCGCAGAACATGCCGGAAAGGACAGCCTATGAAACATTTAGAAACTCCCTGGACAAAAGAAGCCTCAGAGGATATTCCCCTTAACGAATATCCCAGACCCCTGATGGTGAGAAACAATTGGATAAATTTAAACGGCTTTTGGAATTATACCATCACCAAAAGCGATAAAAGACCCGGGAAATTCTCCGGTAAAATACGTGTGCCCTTTTCTCCGGAAGCAAAGCTCTCCGGTGTAAACCGCCAACTGAAACCGGACGAAACCCTGTGGTATTTCCGGCGTATGAGTCTGCCGGAAGGATTCATGCAGCCAGAAGACCGGCTCCTGCTCCATTTCGGTGCCGCAGACCAGTTTTGCTGCGTGTATATTGACGGACACTGCGCAGGCTCCCACAGTGGCGGATATCTGCCCTTTTCTATGGATATCACTTCTCTGGTACACCAGCGCCAGCCCATCAGTATTCTCATCGGAATACGTGACGCCAGCGATACCTCCTACCACAGCCGCGGCAAACAGCAGCTCAAAAGCGGCGGAATGTTCTACACAGCCCAGAGCGGACTATGGCAGACCGTGTGGATGGAGGCTGTACCCGCAAAATACATGAAGAGCCTTCGCATCACCCCGGATTACGATGCATCCACTATTAAAATACGTATATGCACAGAAGATTCCGGAGATATTGCTCCTCACACAGACGATACTGGCTGCCGTACAGAGAAGCATCCAGGCGGTTCCGGCACATATAGTGTACCCGACACAGATACCCTATCCGGCGCATATACTGCACGGGACGCATATACCACATCCGGCACATATACTACAACCGACGCACTCCAGGTGTCCTGCCGTATATACGCCCCCATCCGTTTAGGTCCCGAGGGCGTAAATGAAAGCGTGTGTACGGAAGTCATTTCAGAAGCATGCCTATCGCCCCGCCACGAAATCTCAATCCCTGTCCCGCAAGTCAAAGCATGGACACCGGAAACACCCTGGCTCTATCCCGTTAAGCTTACCTACGGCAGGGATGTGGTCTATACCTATTTTGCGCTTCGCAAATGCAATGTACAGATCGACCACCAGGGCACACCACGGCTGTTTCTCAATAACCGCCCTTATTTCCAGACAGGAGTGCTGGACCAGGGCTACTGGCCGGACGGACTTTATACAGCGCCCACAGACGACGCACTGATCTATGATATCCGCACAATGAAAAGCTTAGGCTTTAATATGCTTCGTAAGCACGCAAAGGTTGAGCCTCAGAGATGGTACTTCCACTGCGACCGTCTGGGCATGCTGGTATGGCAGGATATGGTCAACGGCGGCACCACCTACCACCATTGGTTTGTCACTTATCTGGCCACACTGTTTCATTTTCTGCATGTGGATGTGAAGGATATCCACCGCACCATCCTCTCCCGCCGGAGCCGTCTCGGACGCCAGGAATACGTGAACGAAGCCAGAGAAATGCTTCGCTGCCTGTACAACCACCCGTCTATTGTATGCTGGGTACCATTCAACGAAGGCTGGGGACAGTTTTCCACTAAAAAAGTTACCCGCCTGCTTCATACGCTGGACCCTCAGAGACTGGTGGATTCCGCCAGCGGCTGGTTTGACCAGGATTGCGGAGATATCAAAAGCCTGCATTATTACTTTTTCACCCTCCGCGTACCTAAGGATAAGAGGGTACTGGCACTATCCGAATTCGGCGGATATTCCTTCCGTATACCGGAACACAGCGCCTGTCCTAAGGTTTACGGCTACCGCATTTTCCACAGCCGTGACGAGCTCACAAAGGGCTACGAAGGGCTGATGCACGATGTGATTTTCCCCACAGTCAGGGAGGGGATTTCTGCCACTGTTTACACACAGCTCTCGGATATCGAGGAGGAGGTAAACGGCATTCTCACCTACGACCGCAAGGAAATGAAGTTTCATCCCCTGGTCATCCAGAAATGGAACGCAAAATTAAAAAATAGTCTGTGACTTTATTTCTTCCCCTGTATGTCCTCTACCCGTTTAGGGAACTTGCGGAAGTAATATAGGATAAACAGAACCGCCGTAATGCTCCAGGATACGGGATAACTGGCCATAATAGAGTTGATGCCCGGACGCGCGGGGACCACGGTAAACAGCCATACAATACGCAGCAGACACACGCCGCCACAGGTGAGCAGCATAGGCACCAATACATTCCCCACCCCGCGCAGAGCGCCTGACAAAATACCGATTACAACATAAATCGAGTATGCAGGAAGCAGGAAGTTCAGCATACGGATGCCAATGGTGATCACCGATGCATCTGTAGTAAACAGCCGGAAGATATATTTGCCTGTAATCAACAGAAGCGCACTGATAACAATAGCACTTGCCAGAGACATCAGCATACACACACGCACACTCTTCCGCATCCGGCCGAATTTGCCCGCACCGAAATTCTGTCCCACAAAGGTGGTGATGGCAATACTAAATGCGTTGATCACCATCCAGTAAAAAGCATCGATTTTGCCCAGGGTCGTCCAGGCGGCGACTGTGTCCGTCCCGAGCGCGTTGATAAATATCTGGATGAGCAGATTAGAGATATTGTACATCACTGACTCCATCCCCGCCGGAACCCCGATACGAAGCACAGCCGCCAATGGTTTCTTGTATAAGCGTATCTCCTTTGGACGCAGACGGTAAATTTCTGTGGTGTCTATCAGCATCCACATGACCAGCACAGCGCTCACTGCCTGGGAAATCACCGTAGCGAGCGCAACGCCGGCCACTCCCATATGGAATGCCACCACCAGCAGCACATCCAGTATAATATTGAGGATACACGTAATGATCAGCACATAAAGTGGTCTCTTGGAATCACCCACTGCACGGAGGATTCCTGAGCCCATGTTGTAAATAAGGTTAAAAAGCACACCTGCAAAATAAATATGTAAATAGAGAACCGAGTCCGCCATAAGCTCTGATGGCGTTTTCATCATCACAAGCATAGGCTTTGCCAGCACAATCCCACCGATGCCAATGACCACACTGCTGATTATGGAAAAGGCGAAAGCTGTCTGCATGGTCCTCTTTAAATTCTTTTCATCCTCAGCTCCATAGAACTGGGATATGATCACCGTAGCGCCAGAAGCCAGACCTACAAAAAAGCCAACGATCAGATTCACAATCTGACTTGCAGAGCCACCCACCGCAGCCAGCGCTTCCTTTCCCACAAACCGTCCCACAACCACGGTGTCCGCTGTATTATAAATCTGCTGAAAAAACGTACCAAACACAATTGGAAAGAAAAACAACAATAGCTGCTTCCAGATCACTCCTTCCGTAATCTGGTTTCCCATCATCCGCTTTCCCAACGTCCGTCCCTTCTTTATCATTACCCTTCCGTCTCCCTCTCATATAAATTTCTAATCATAATCACACCTCCGGGACACACCCGGCAATTGTCCATTATAAGCTAAAAAATACGGGTTGTAAATATAGAAAAGTAATGTCTTATCCGTGGTAATCAGAGGGGCATACGCCTGTGACCGCCCGGAAAATTCGGCTGAAATAAAACTGGTCCTTATAGCCTGTACGCTCTGCCACATCTCGGATAAATATTCCCGGCTCCTCAGTAAGTATCTTCTTTGCCTCTTCAACCCTCACTTTGGTGAGACAAGTATTGAAGGAGCAGCCCGCATATGTGCGGAAAAGCTTCCCAAGAGAGGTCTGTGACACTGCAAACTCCCTGCACAATCTCTGTACACTAAGTTCCTCAGACAAGTGACAAAGCATAAACTTCTGTATCTTTTTAAACAGCAGTTCCTTGTCCATGCCGGCACCATAGAGTCCCTCTTCTGCCCCCGCATCCAAAATCGCAAGTACACTCTCACACAGCTCCTTCATAGAAAAAGCATCCGCAACAGCATCATCCAGCACCATAGAATTCTCCTCAATGCTGCCCTCCAAAAGGCCATATTTAGACAAAAGACACAGAAGATAATGCAATTGATTTTCCACCCATTTTTGAGTCTGACGCTGTCTCTCCCATACAGAAAACAATTCCCGAATCTGCGCCCGGAGCCTGCTTCTCTGGGAGTCTTTGACCATCTGTTCCATACGTTCAAAATAGCTTTCCTGTTTCCTCCCTGCCTCTGTGTTTTCCAAAAGAAGTAACTGATTTTCCCCAATCCGCACATTACGCTCCAGTGTCTGATACAGTTCCTTTATCTTCAAAGAAAACTCCCTCCAGGAATAAGTCTGTCTGCTGTACACAGCCGTATAAAATCCATTTTCTCCGAACCGCTCTTCTCTGCCCGGAACATTCCCGAGTCTTGCCAGCTGCGCTTCCACCACCTGTGAAAAAGTGCCTCCATACACAAGCTTTTTCGGGCAGACTAACAGCAATTCCCGCTCATTACGACCGTAGCAATAAATCTGCTCTCCCTCCATAGTGAGTAATTCCATTTGCTTTCCTGCCCCTCTTCCATGATGGAGAGCATTGATATGGAGCAAAGCCAGATAATACGCATCTTCCTGAAAAAGCTGTTCCATTGCCACCTGCTTTGGAAGCTCACGCTCATTACACAGGCAGCCCAGGACCTCATTTCTCTGACTACAATAGAGGATATCCAGCTTTTCGGTCATTTTATCAAGAGTTTCCTTAAGCGTCATAGGACGCACCGGTTTTAGAAGATAATCAATCACTCCATTTTTAAGTGCCCCTTTCGCATACTCAAATTCCTGATAGCCGCTCACCACAATCACCAGCATTTGTGGATATAATTGTTTTATTTTTCCGGAAAGTTCTATTCCATCCATGATTGGCATTTTCACATCCGTAATCACCACATCCGCGGCGCACTCCCCCAGTTTCTCCAGAGCATCCCTGCCATCCTCCGCAACAGCGCACACATCGTAATTGCTGCACTTCTTTTTTATAATATTTACGATATGATTTCTTGCCGCCGGCTCGTCATCAGCCACTAATACCCGATACATTCCTGCACCTCTCTCCGATTCTTACTGTAGTACCTTTTTCACCAGTTTCAATATCAAAAATCATGTCATCCTGATATATCAAATAGAGTCTGGCATAAAGATTTTTTAATCCCATGCCACCCAGCTTAAGTTCCAGATTCTCGCGGTCTGTGGTGAGCTGTCTACGGATATGGCCTAACTGTGACCTGATATTAGAAAGCTCCGCCGCATCTATTCCCGTACCGTTATCCGTTATTTCGATATACCACTCTTGTCCGCTGCACATACCAAATACATGGATATCCATCTTTTTATTCACGTTTTCAAAACCGTGGGTAATACTGTTTTCCGCAATCTGCTGAAGGATGATTTTGGGAAGTATCTGCTCCTTTAACTCAGGCGGAATGGAAATATCATACGTAAGCTTATCCTCATAACGATATTTGAGCAAATGGAAATATCGTTCCAGATACTTCACTTCCCTGTCCACAGCTGCATAGCGCTCCTGGTTATCCGTGGAATAACGCAGCATCCAAGCCAAGTCATCACAGATATCACAGATTGTCTCATCATCCACCTCCATCCCCCGGCTTGATATCACATTCAGCACATTGTATAGGAAGTGAGGATTAACCTGTGCCTGAAGAAGATCGAACTGCGCCTGAAGCTGCAAAAGAGAAAGCTGCTTTTCCTTTTTCATAGATTTTTCCAAACGCCTGAGTACATCCCGGTATTCCCGGTAGAGCATGTCAATCTCATCGTTGGGAAGCTTCTTGGGAAGCTCCTCGTCCATACTTTTAAGCTCTGTATTTTTCATATATTCACCCAGAGCCTGAATAGGTCTGGACACATATCGTGACGCCAAAAACACATAAATACACGATATTCCAGCCACTGCTAAAATAAGCATCAGTGCTCCCGGAATCATTTCCCGAACCCCCTCAGCCCTCCAATCCGTGTGGTCTACAATTGTTACAGATGCCCCTGTCTTATCAACATTTCGGGTAATGTATGCATCCTTAACAAAATCTGTGGGCAGGATATCCTCCTTTTTATCGCTGTTCGTGTAAAGGACCTGATTGTTCTTATCGTGAATGTACACGGTATAACGCCGGCTGTCGAGCTGGAACAGTTCACCAAAATCTTCCTCTCGCTTCTGCACCTCCAGATAGCCAAGGCCGGTTCCCTGCAGCTTACGCACCAATGAAATCACCCGTATTTCCTTTTTACGATACCAATCGTCCGCGTGCGTCTCCGTGAGAAGGAATCCTTTTTTACGTTTAGATGCCTCCTCCATCCAACTGATTTCCAATAGCTCCTCTTTCTCATAATTTGGCTGGTCTAAAGGCCTTGTAGAGATCACCTCGCCTGACTGGTTGCAGAATAAAACCCGGTAAAAATTGCTCATCAGATAGTCAGAATACAGGCGGATATTCATAATTCCTCTCGCCCATTTTTTATCCTCCTCCTGATATGCCGGTACCGTGCCGGAAAGTATCCGAAGTGCAGTAAGAACCTCGCTGTCAGAAAGAATACTGTTCGTCACTGCATCCATCTGAAGCACCTGCTGTTCAAATTGTGCCGATACTATATTTACCTGTTTTTCCAACTCCGCCTTCACTTTTTCTCTATGCTGGCGGACACGGATCACTCCGTAAATACCTCCGGCAATCATAGTAATAAGCAGCGCATAGATAGTAAAGACCCAAAAAATCCGTTTACGGAACTTCACCCGTATCAGCCTCCTTTCTGATGCACGTTCAGGGATGCCGTATTCAATCCACGGCATCCCTCGTCTCTTACAAATTCACTAATACAATCTAAGTATTTATAATTCTATTTTACTCCTCTTTCCAGCCTAAGCCAAGCTGCATTGCCTGCTTGTAACAGTCTCTGTCATATGCTGCTGCAGCTTCCTCAGCGGTAATCTGTCCGGTTCCAAGCTCCTGGCAGATTGCGGCACAATCGGTACCTTTTACAGATACAAGGAACTCTGCTGCCGGATATGTTTTTCCCTCGTCAAAGTATGGCTGGATATCTTCCTTAATGCAGCGGAAAACTGTATCCGGAAGCTCATAGCCTTTGACAAAATAAGGCCCATTTGGCTGCTGAACGGATGAGAATGCATCCAATCCCTCGTCAGATAAATAGAACTCCATAAACGCCAGCACAGCATCCAAATTCTCGGAATTCTTATTTGCGTAGAAGGAAGATGTGATGTTCAGTGTAGCGCCCACATTCTCAGGATCATCTCCTGGAATGGCAAAGTAACCAATATTATCGCCTACCTCATTCCCATACAGATCATAAAGATTCGGCAGGAAGGATGAAAACATAAACAAGTGTATACCATCACCCATTGCAATCTTATCTACACCGTCATCATAAGTGGATGCGGTATAGTCTTCGTTGAAATACTTAGAAATATCTGCAATTTTCTGGAAGCTTTTGATTCCTGCCTCAGTCTCTGCCCATTTAGCAGTTCCTGCCTCAAAATTGTCAAGGAAATCCGGTTCCTCGGCAACCAGATTATAATTATCGAATAGATATGGAATCTGTGATGTCCAGCTATCCGCGTATGTACCGATTACCGCTGTTTCACCTGCCTCCTTAAGCTTATCGCAGTTTACAAGAAATTCATCCCAGGTCTTAGGAACGCTGAGTCCATACTCCTCGTACTTCTCCCTGTTGTAGAAAATTCCTCCTACTGCCGCTGACTCAAACGGGATACCGTAAGCAGCACCATCCACAGTTACCGTTGATAGATAAGTGTCCTCAAGCTTGGACATGAATTCCTGGTCAGACAAATCCAGAAAATAGTCTGCGGGATTCAGCGCTTTAAGTAAGGAACCGGAATTGTAATAGCAAATATCCGTCATCTCTCCGGCCACCAGACGTGTTTTAACTACATTGTCTCCCTCAGAACCATTGACACGTGTCTCAACCTCGACCTCAAGACCAAGTTTTTCCTTTGCAGCCTCACATACAGCGTCAAACCCGATTCTCGTAAAATCTGTGTCAACCAATACCGTGATTGTCTCACCCTCGAATGGCTTCTCCGCTGCAGCAACGGTAATGCAGGATAATGAGCTGATCGCCATAACACTGGCAAGGGCACCTACTAATACTTTTTTCATACTTTGAAAACCTCCCTTTGTTTGATTTTGATAGCATTATACTACCATGCATAATAACAAAAGCCCATGGAGATTTCAGGCAAAGCATATGAAGAATTTAACATTCCTATAATGGAAAAGTCCGTTCCCAAGCGGATGTTGTGGGTACGGACTTTTCCTTTTTTATGGATTATATCCTGATATCTTGCCATCTCCTGTGCATTAACTCACAAACTATCCTCATATTTTTGAGAGTACAGTTTGCTCAATACCGGAAGACTTTCTATTTGCGTTTCATGCTATTTATAGTTCTATTCCATATACTCTTTTCAAGAAAGAAACTATATCTACTTTGTTATACCCACTCAATCCAAGCGATTTTAAATCTATTGTTTCAGTATCCATAGAGTTTAAGAAGGTTTTTACATCATCTTGTATTTCACCAGATACTTTCACTCTTGTACTTTGATTCAAAAGCGCAGATAATCTAAAAACATCATTTTTATGCTTGCGAATATTCTTACTATCTACCTGTTCCCCCTTCGCTTTCCTTTCAGACAAATCAATCCAAGCTTTTGCTTTAAATGGAATAATGTATTCAGTTCTAAGTAGTGGCACCCCATTCAAAACAATCTGACCTTGTTTTAAAAACTCATAATATGTATCATTCAACAATATAGCTGACAAACTGGAAATGTCCTCTTCCATTGGCAATGGTGTTAATTGCGCATCGTCATTTAATGTAATATGCTCCAATCGCCTTGAAAATATTTCAATCATTGCAGGATATTCCTTTGATTTTGGTCGGCTGAATCTATAAAATTGAGTATTCCCTGTACTTTTATTTTTATGCTCATATCCAGCCTCTATTACATAGTCCCAAAATTTCCTTGCGAAATCTGGTGTAATCGCTTCTACAATTAAAACCATGTCAATATCTTTTGTAACCCGAAAATCTCTTTCATTTTCACTTAAAAGCATATCACAGGCAGTGCCACCAATAATAACATATTCCTTTTCGTAACCCCAAAACCAATTCTTGAAGCTTTCAAAGCCTGCTACCATTCGATTTCCTCCCAAAGTTCATCTAACATTTCTTCAATCATCATTTCTACTCTTTCATCCGTTTCCTTTTCTAACGAAAGAGCAACGGATATCGGATCAGCAATCCTGTCTTTCGCAAATTTAAGTGGTGCATAACTCCACAATTCTATCTTTACCTGTTTTTCAGAATCAACTAATTCAGGAATCAACTTTGTTTTGTCAAAGTCACTATCCAGCACTGCATATGTTTTAAGTTTATCGCCATTCAGCATACTTCTTTCTGCTAACGCTGAAATCCCTGCCGGAATCATATTCTTGCTTAGATATTTTCTCTCCAGATAGCCTTCTGTAACTACAGGAGATTTCAAATATTTTTTTACTCTTTCAAATAATTCTTTTTTCGTACAGTTACAATTCAGAACCTTTTTCACACCATCTTTTGATACCTCAATGAACCCTGAAGCTGCTAATTCTCTGGTAGCTCTTGTCATTGTCATTGACGAAAAAGAACATACTCTCGCTGCATCTGAAATATATGCCATCCGTTTCTCTTGATATAAATACCACAGAAATAGTTGTTGTGTTGAAAATTTAAAATTTTCCAGTTCAGGTGCATCCTTACTATTGACATACTTCGCATTTAAAACAGTTCCCATAAACGGTAGATATGCCTGTTCGTCTGCAATGATAAATGGAATACGTGCTTCAATCATATTTTTCCTGCGAAAAGCAGACATAGCTTTGACCTTGATTACTACTGGTGTTCTTTCTATATCCTGGATTTTTTTTATTTGTTTTTTTATTGCCGGCAAAGTTGGAATATCTGATTTCAATTCCATGATAATGCAAGGAACGTCATCAATCTCAGCCATTGTATATTCAGCATTCCCCGTCATGTAAAGTGGGAGATTTTTGACTTCCTTCCACTTACTATATGTCACATGCATTCCCAGAACATCTTTCAATAAGCTCACTATATAATCTCCCAACAATTTATTCTTTCAACATAAATTTATTTCATTTTAACTCTTTCAAAGTTTAAAGTCAATGTTTTTAAGTTAAATAAAAAGGAGGGTGTTCAGACCATATATGACCCAAACACTCTTCTGTCTTGTTTGATTCTCTAAATAATTTTCAGTTCATAGTTCCTGGCATCGTTTTTATACTTCAAAAAACTGCGAATTCTGCTGCTCAAATGCTAATTCGGCACCAGATATTACCGGTATCTTTTTCACGACGTATATGTTAGCATTTTATTTGTAACAATTAAACAACATTTTCGTAACAAAGGAGGTATTTATGAAACACAAAATATTAGCAGGACTTCTTTCTGCTGCAGTTATAGGCAGTTTGGGCATGGGCGCTACACCGGTGCACGCCTTTTCTCTGGACAGTTTAAAAAGCCAGCTGCAGAACAAAGGGATTGTTATTTCCGGCAGCGTATCAAGCCTGGAGGAATTAAAACAGAAGCTGGAGGAAATGGGAATTGACTGCTCAAATCCCAATTGGATACAAATCATCATCCCTGGTTTTCCTGTAGAACCACCAGCCAATCCGGAACTGCCCGATGACAACCAGCCCGAAAACCCGGATATCCCAGATGACAGCCTGCCAGACCAGCCGGAAACTCCGGAACTTCCGGATAATCCAGAACTCCCGGATAATCCGGATAACAATGTACCTGAAACCCCAGATAATCCAGGCGGGAATCTACCTGATGTCCCAGATGGCAATCTGCCAGATAACCCGGATAATCCAGACAACAACCAGCCGGAAAGCCCAGATATCCCAGATGGCAGTCTGCCCGAAAATCCGGATATCCCAGACAACAACCAGCCGGAAAATCCCGGTACAGGCGAGGAGGATGAGAATGCAGCATTTATCCGTCAGGTAGCTGATCTGGTAAATGAGGAACGTGCGAAAGCGGGCTTAGCTCCCCTTACCGTCAATACAGACGTACAGGCGGCAGCACAGGTACGCGCCAAAGAAATTGAAACCTCTTTCGCCCATACCCGGCCCGACGGCACCTCCTTTAGCACAGCACTTACCCAGCAGGGTGTAAGCTACCGTGGTTCAGGTGAAAACATTGCCTGGGGCCAGAAAACTCCGGAACAGGTCATGAATGGCTGGATGAACAGCCAGGGACACAGAGCCAATATCCTTAATAAAAACTTCACCACCATCGGTGTTGGTTTTTACCAGAATGCATCCGGCACCAACTACTGGACACAGCTTTTTACATACTAATCAGTCACGTAGAAAATCCTCATTGCTCAATTCCGTTCATCCACAGGGACGACGGCGAACTAAAAAACAGGCGGTCTGCATCTTCTGCAGTACCGCCTGTTTTTTGCATTCGTCTTTTACATTAGTCTTCTACTTTAACAATTTCGCGTTTATTGTAGCTTCCGCAAGCCTTGCATACTCTGTGAGGCATCATCAGGGCACCACATTTGCTGCATTTAACTAAGTTCGGAGCGCTCATTTTCCAGTTTGCTCTTCTCTTATCGCGTCTTGCTTTAGATGTTTTATTCTTTGGACAGATGGACATATGTTACACCTCCTTAAATTTACTAAATATATCACTGATAGCTGCCATGCGGGGATCTTTAGGCTCCTCCACGCATCCACAGGGACCGTTATTGAGGTTTTTCCCACATTGGCTACAGATTCCTTTGCAGTCTTCTTTGCATAAAACCTTCAAAGGCCAGCTCATCAGTACCTCAAGATAGACCAGCTGGTCCACATCCAGGTCCATACCTGTGAGATAGATACTCTCGTCCAGATCATTCACACGCTCTTCATCCGTAAGCTTCATATCGAGTTTCCTCTTAATCTGCAAAGGAATATCTACAGGAACCTCCTCCAGACAGCGGTCGCAGGGTACGCCGACAGTGATACTGCCTGTCCCTACAAGCTCCAGGACTCTGTTGCCTGTATTCGTGATGGTTAACTCTACCGGCTCTTTTGCAAGTACCGGAAAAGTTCCGGGTTGGAAGGTGATGGCATCCATCTCAAACTCTACTGTTCTCTGAATACATTTCCCTTCGCTGGATGAAATGTCTGATAAATGTATCTGCATAATCGTCTCCTATCCACACCTAATAAATTATACATAGATGACCAGTATTTGTCAACGATATTTTGAGGGTTTTGCGTGTTTTGAAATAAGTTTCGCAGGTTTAGGAATAAATTCTGCTGCTGGTTCTGCAGTTCTGCGCCTTTGGGGACCGACTTTCATTTGACTTCTTAAAAAAATCAGCATCCCAGAAGTTTTTTCAGGCTTGCCTCCGTACCGATGGCGATTCTCGCGCCTGGCTTAATCTGTTTGAGAATTTTCACCATTGCGCTCTGCGGGACACTCACACAGCCCGCTGTAGGACCTCCGGTGGAGCAATGGAGAAAGATGGCTGAGCCTTTTCCCGGCACACATTTCTTATTATAGTCTACGGAAAGCACATAGCGGTACGCAGTCGTATAATCAATGATACGCTCCGCCTCTCCCCAGTCACGCTTCACCTTTTTGGTAGTGACAAATTTATTGTAATATTTCGATCTGGGATCAGAAACCCAGTACCAGGTTCCGTCAACCTTGCGGTATGCCATGGAGGTACCCGGATTTGAATTAATGCCGAAAGCCTTGCTCATCGTAAAAAGACCATTGGGTGTTTTGAGATCGCCCTCTCTGGTCTTTCCAACACCGTTTCGGCCCACGTATCCGGACGAAGTAAGCTTCACATACCACTGGCCCTTAGCGTTTCTTGTATGAAGGGAAACGGTGGCTCTGTTGCCCTTGGCTTCTACCAGCACAAGCTGGCTGAACTTCTTTGCATACTTCGATTTTTCGATATAACTGCGGTTTTTGACCCACTTTCCTTTTGCATCTACATAGCGTCTGCCAATCCACTTGTTCTTCTGCAGGACTCCCTTACTGTTATAATAATAGTAATTGCCGGAAGAATTTACTTTCCAGCCTGCGTTTACAGTGAGCGGCGCGGCCATCATCAGCACAAGGAAAAGGATAAGGGCTGTCCAGGTTTTCTTTTTCATTTGTCACAGCTCCTTCCTGACTCCTGATATTTAAGAAGGGCGCCCCGCTGACGGCGCACCCTCCCCTAAATTTCTATTATTAAACAAGTGCTACTGTCTCTCTGCAGATTGCAAGCTCTTCGTTTGTCGGGATGACTGCAACCTTTACCTTGGAATCCGGAGTGGAGATTACGATTTCCTCGCCGCGTTTACCATTTGCTTCCTCGTCAAGAGTGATTCCCAGATATCCCAGATAGGAGCAGACTTTCTCACGTACATTGCCTGCGTTCTCGCCGATACCTGCGGTGAATACGATAGCGTCCACACCGTTCATAGCTGCAACATATCCGCCTACAAACTTAGCGATACCATAGCAGAGAACCTCGATTGCGTTTTCTGCATCTACATTGCCTGCGTCTGCTGCTGCCTGAAGATCACGCATATCACTGGAAACACCAGACATACCCTGAAGTCCTGATTTCTTGTTCAGAACATTCATGATGCCTGCAAGGTCCAGATTTTCTTTCTTTGCAATATATTCCATAATAGCCGGGTCAATATTACCGGAACGTGTTCCCATAACCACACCTTCAAGCGGAGTAAGTCCCATGGTGGTATCCACACATTTACCGTTCTGTACGGCGCTGATGGAGGAACCGTTACCCAGATGGCATACGATTACTTTAGAGTTGTCCTTGTCAAGTCCAAGGAAATCAATGGCACGTTTGGATACAAAGCTGTGAGAGGTTCCGTGGAAGCCGTATCTTCTTACTTTGTATTCCTTGTAGTACTCGATCGGCAGACCGTACAGATATGCCTTAGCCGGCATGGTCTGATGGAAAGCAGTATCAAATACGCCAACCTGCGGTACGCCAGGCATAAGCTCTGCACATACGCGGATGCCGATAAGGTTTGCAGGATTGTGAAGAGGTGCCAGCTCGTTGCACTCTTCTACTGCTGCGATCATCTCGTCTGTGATGACTGCGGAGGAAGCGAATTTCTCGCCACCGTGTACCACACGATGACCGATTGCGTTTACTTCTGTCAGGCTCTTGATCGCGCCTGTTTTGTCATTTGTCAGAGCATCAAGGACCATCTTGATGGCTTCCTTATGGGTAGGCATTGCAGCTTCTGTGATTTCTTTATCACAGCCGGCTTTCTGATATACAAGTCTGCCATCGATGCCGATTCTCTCGCAGAGGCCTTTTGCAAGAACTTCCTCTGTGTCGGAGTTGATAAGCTGATATTTCAAAGAAGAACTACCACAGTTAATTACCAATACATTCATGATTTTACTCTCCTGATTTCTTATGGTTTTCTTATAAATGGAGTTTACTGTCTGCAAATTCCAGACAGTATGTAACATAACCGGCTCGGCTGCCTCTTATGCTTTTATTTATCTGCTGCCTGGCACTGTACGGCAGTGATGGCAACAACGCCTACAATGTCATCAGCGGAGCAGCCGCGGGAAAGGTCGTTCACTGGCTTAGCAATACCCTGGGTAACAGGTCCGTATGCTTCTGCTTTAGCCAAACGCTGTGCCAGTTTGTAGCCGATATTACCTGCATCAAGGTCAGGGAAGATAAGTACGTTAGCTTTACCTGCCACTGAGCTGTTCGGTGCTTTGGATGCGCCTACGCTTGGAACGATAGCTGCGTCAAGCTGGAATTCTCCGTCCAGTTTGAGTTCCGGATGTTCTGCCTTTGCAATCTTGGTAGCTTCTACAACCTTGTCCACATCTGCGTGCTTCGCACTGCCCATAGTGGAATGAGAAAGCATAGCCACAACCGGCTCTTCCTGTACGAGAAGCTCGAAGGACTCTGCGGAGGATGCTGCGATTGCTGCCAGTTCTTCCGGATTCGGGTTCTGTACAAGACCGGAATCGCCGAATACAAATGCGCCGTCTGCACCGTATTCGCAGTTCGGAACAACGATCAGGAAGAATGCGGAAACAAGCTTGGTGCCCGGTTTGGTTTTCAGGATCTGCAGACATGGTCTTAAGGTATCTGCGGTAGAATGGCATGCGCCGGAAACCATACCGTCAGCATCGCCCATCTTAACCATCATAACGCCATAGTACAGATACTGGTTCAGAAGAATGTCCTTTGCCTGCTCCGGAGTCATGCCTTTTTTCTGGCGTAATTCTACTAATTTGTCAATGTAACACTGAGTCTTCTCAGAAGCTGCCGGGTCTACTATCTCAGCACAGGAAATGTCGAAGCCGCCTTCTGCTGCGCTCTTCTTCACTGTCTCTTCGTTACCGATAAGTACGACCTTAGCGATACCTTCTTTTAAAATTTTCTCAGTTGCTTCCAGAGTCCTCATATCTTCTGTCTCTGGTAATACAATGGTCTTAACATTTGCTCTTGCTCTGTCTTTGAGTACGTCAATAAATCCCATGATAATGGCTCCTTTCAATTTTCATAGCTTATTATATTATACCCCCACCATCCTTGTATTTCAAGCGTTTCGATGGTAGAATATGACACAAGAACGTATTTTTTGAGGTGCAATTTTGATGAAAATTACCGGAATCATTGCCGAATATAATCCTTTTCATGCAGGACATGAGTATCAATTGACATATACGAGAGAAAAGCTGGGGGCAGACTTTGTCATTGTTGCTATGAGCGGGGACTTTGTGCAGAGGGGCGCTCCTGCTCTGCTTCCTAAACATATAAGGACGGAGATGGCACTGCACTGCGGAGCTGACCTGGTTTTGGAGCTCCCGGTTTCTGCCGCAACAGCCAGCGCGGAATTTTTTGCCGCCGGAGGGGTTTCGCTTCTGGATGGACTGGGAGTGGTAGACACGCTCTGCTTCGGGAGCGAAGCGGGAGAAATAGCATCCATGCAAAAGTTGGCAGATATCCTTCTAAATGAGCCTGAGGAATATAAAAGCAGGCTACAGAATCATCTGCGCAGCGGGCTTTCCTATCCGTCAGCCAGAAGCCGGGCATTGGCTGAATATTGTGGTTGCAAGCAAACGTTAGCGAAGCTACTCTCTTCCCCAAACAATATTCTCGGCCTTGAATACTGTAAGGCATTGAAAAAGCTGGGCAGCCAAATACAGCCTGTCACCCTGCTCCGCAGCGGAAGCGCTTATCATGACGAAAACTCCACACCGGGAGAATTTCCGTCTGCAACTGCCATACGCCAGAGCATTCATCAGGGCTTGTGGAAAAAAGAAAACTGTTTCGACGGAATGATTCCCGCTCCGGCCAAAAGACTTCTGGATGAGGCTGTATCTACAGGCGCGTTTGTCACAGAAGACGATTTAAGTGCTCTGCTTCACTACTGCCTGCTTTCAGAAAATCTGGAAAGTCTTTGCGCATATCTTGATATGACGGAAAGTCTGGCCCGACGCATACTGAAGGAGCGCAATTACTTCGTGGATTTCCGCCAGTTTGCCGGGCTGCTCAAGACGAAGGATATCACGCAGACAAGAATCCAGCGGGCTCTTCTGCACATACTGCTCCGTATTCATGATGCGCCTATGGGAATTTCTACGGAAATATCTACAGAAACATCCGCAGAAACACATGCAGAAATGTGCACAGGTATACCATACGCGCGGGTTCTGGGCTTTCGCAGAAGCAGCGCTCCCCTTCTAAAAGAAATAAAAGCCCACGGGCACATTCCTCTGATCACGAAGATTGCAGATGCGCCGGGGCTTATTGATGAAAACGGTATGAAATTATTGGAGGAAACCACATATGCGTCCAATGTATATGAGAGCATATTATGCCGCAAAACCGGACGTGGATTTATCCATGAATATGAAAAAAGGCTTGTGATTCTTTAGTTTCCGCATTCAATGCTAATTTCATTGAATTTCACCAGAATGTCGTCGATGCTTACCGCCTGCTTTTCCGCACCGGCACAGTCGATGACATTTTCTCCCTGGTGCATCATCACCAGCCTATCGCCATACTCCACTGCATAACGCAGATTATGAGTCACCATAATGGTAGTGAGCTTCTTTTCTCTCACAATCTTATCGGTCAGCTCCATGATGATTTCCGCTGTCTTTGGATCTAGGGCAGCGGTGTGCTCATCCAGAACCAAAAATTCAATCGGTGTCATGGTGGACATCAGAAGTGCCATTGCCTGACGCTGGCCGCCGGAAAGTGAACCCACCTTGACATCCATCTTATCCTCCAGACCTAGATTTAACGGCCGCAGAAGCTCCTGATAATGGCTGATGCGCGCTTTGTTTGTTCCCCGGCCCAGACCGTAGCGTTTGCCTTTATTGTCCGCAAGCGACATATTCTCAAGGATGGTCATGCTGGGACACGTACCCATGGCCGGATTCTGATAAACTCTGCCAATGCGCTGATTGCGGCGGAATTCCTTTTCCTTGGTGATATCCTCACCGTCCAGCACAATGCTGCCGGATTCAATGGGAATACTGCCGCAGATGATGTTCAGCATAGAGGTTTTTCCGGAACCATTACTGCCTACCACTGAGACAAACTGCCCGTCCTCCACCGTAAGGCTGTAATCCTGGAAAAGACACATCTCATTCAGGGTACCCGGATTATAGTATTTATAAATATTCTTCAATTCAAGCATGTGACTTCACCTTCTTCTTTCTGTCCATACTGACCAGAAGCACGACCAGGAACAAAACTGCGGTAATCAGCTTCATATCCTGGGGCTCGAAATTCCGCATTGCCACCGCCGTACACGCTTTATAAAATATAGAACCTATGATAACTGCCGTGGTAGCCTTGATCATCGTAAGATTCTTAAAAATACTGGTCCCGATGATCACACTGGCAAGCCCGATCACAATCGCACCTGTTCCCATGGATATCTCAAACACTCTCTCCTCCTGGCAGAAAATACAGCCCGCCAGCGCGATCAGCCCATTGGCAATCGCCAGACCGAGGATTTTCACATTGCCCTCATCCTTCGCCAGGGAAATGACCAGCTTGTCGTTATCTCCCACAGCCCGCAGGAGCATACCGGATTTGCTGCTCATATAGAAATCAAGCAAAAGCTTACTGATGACTGCCAAAATGACGATCACTAAAATAGTCCTGTATGGAAGCAGCGCTTCCGGAAGAAAGTTTTCTAAAAAGCTGTTTTTAAAAATCGTTTCCTTGGAAAAGATGGGCACATTAGAAGTCCCTGCAATCCGCAGGTTTATGGTCCACAATGCTGTCATCATGATGATACCGGAGAGCAGGTCACGGACCTTACCTTTCACATGGATGAGACCTGTACAGATTCCTGCAAGCGCCCCTGCCGCAAAAGCGGCAAGCAGGGTCAGGTAGGGATTTACGCCTCTTGTAATCATAGAAGCGCTCACCGCCGCCCCGAGAGGAAAGCTTCCGTCCGCTGTCAGGTCCGGGAAATCCAAAATTTTATATGTGATATACACGCCCAGGGCAAGGATGCCGTAAATCAGTCCCTGCTCAAGGATTGTGATGATAAAGTCCATGGTTTGTGACCTCCGTTAATTTGTTGTTACATTCTTACTGCTGAATCTGCGCTTGATACACAACTGAGCCCGATGCAAAACTAACCATACCGGTCTTAAGAACGGCTTATCCTTCGATAATCTCAGTAAATACCTCTGCCGCAGAATCTGTCAGCTCTGCCGGTACTTCTACGCCTAAATCCTCCGCAGTCTTGCTGTTGATATAAAGGCTGCTCTCAGCAATTGTCTCATAAGGCATTTCAGATGCTTTCTTCTCTCCCTTTAATACCTGGGCTGCCATTTTTCCGGTCTGCTTGCCAAGCTCGATATAGTCAAGTCCTTCTGCTGCAAGACAGCCGATCTTCACCTGCTCGATCTCGCTACCGAATACCGGAATCTTCTTCTCATTTGCCATCTCAAGAATGGTTGGCAGTGAGCTTACCACTGTATTGTCCGTAAGATTTGTCAGGCAGTCAACTTTGCCCAGAAGTCCTTCTGCTGCAAGCGGAATATCTGCTGTCTGTGTGATGCCTGCTGTTTCAATGGTGAAATCATATTCTCCGGCGAGCTCCTCATATACTGCAATCGCGGATTCGGAATTCGCCTCGCTGGTGGTATAAAGAATACCGATGGTCTTTGCCTCCGGGAGCATGGTGCGGATCATTTCAAGCTGCTCCTTTACAGGAAGCTTGTCGCTGGTTCCGGTCACTTCGCCTACCGGATTGCCGTCCGCATCTACCAGTTCTGCCGCAGCAGGGTCGGTCACTGCCGTATAGATGACGGGAATTTCCGCGTCCATGGCTGCATTGAAACAGCTCTGGGCGCTGGGTGTAGCAATGCCGCAGATTAAATCTACTTTGGAGGTAACAAAGCTGCTTGAAATCTGTCCGGCAGTTCCCATATCAGCCGCTGCGTTTTTATATTCGATGGTGAGGTTTTTACCCTCTTCGAAGCCCTCTTCCTTAAGTCCCTCCAGGAAGCCCTCACGGCAGTTGTCAAGGGAGCCGTGCTCGGCAAACTGTTCGATGCCGATGGTATACTCCTCCGCCGCGTAAACTGTGGTGGTTCCTGCAAGTGCCATTGTTAATAAAGCTGCTCCTAATACCTTTGCTGTTGTTTTTGTTTTCATGATTGTTTCTCCTCTCTCTACATTCAGGTGCGCCCCGGTATCATAACCATAAGCTGCACGTTAAAATTGTCCGGGTAAAAGATATTCGCCAATCTCTTCCCTTTGTCTGTGAGAAAGAACAAATCCGTCGTTTCAGCAGACCATGATTTTAAGAATTTTCAGTACAAAAAAACCGCCTCAAGCTATGCTTGAGACGGTAATAAGAATCTTATTATCGCGGTACCACTCAAATTGACAAAACGTCCACTTTCTCATGTACAAACATACACTCCTGATTGGTAACGGGTTCGGTTCCCGTCGGCGCCTACTCTGCTAAGATTTCGGGCCGCCCTCGAAAGGCCATTCAACAATCAGCTCCATGCGGAATTCCACCACCCTCCGCTCTCTGGGATGTCACTTAACTGTCTACTCTTCTTTCTCATCGGTTTAACTGTATTTACTTTACCACGGCAAAGCAAAGCTGTCAAGAGGGAATTTTGTTTTTATTTTACCACGATTTTTTTCTGGTTAGACCACTTGCTAAAGTATTTCTTTCCTTTTGTGGTTTTGTAAGCATGTGCTCCTACATAGTACGTGCCCTTCTTAACCTTCTTGAATACGATAGTGGTGGTCTTCTGGTTTTTCTTAATATACTTGTAGGAAGTGGGCTTGATTGGGTTCTTCTGTGTGCCGAGTACACAATCATAGCCTGTTGCTCCCTTTACATTCTTCAAGGTTACGGTAACTGTGTTCTTATTTACTTTTACCTTGAGAATCTGAGGCGCTGTCAGAGTTCCTGTAGGAATCTCGAACCACTTCACTGCAGACCATTTTCCGTAAATGCGTTTTCCGTCAACGCTCTTGTAAGCGCGGACGCGGGCAGCATAGACTCCGGCTGCAACCTTCTTATTGGTGCATGTAAGCTTCTTTACCCTGCCAAGAATCTTGTAATCCTTCTCACTATCCCACTTATTACCAGCACTGTAAGCATATTCATATCCGTCTGCCCCTGCTGCTGCCTTGGCTGCCGTCACCTTCACATACCCTTTCTTAGAGGAAACGCTCTTAATGGATACAGCTCCCGGCTTTGTGGCTGCTATGAGCACTTCCGATGGAGTACCATAAACCACTTCGCCATTCACCTTCGTATACGAAGTGATTGTGTATTCCCTAACAGTACCTGACTTCAACCCAGAGTTTTTGATTGTAAGGGTATCTGGTTTTTCTATAGTCTTTTTCCAGGAATAATCCTTTTCGCCCTTAGTGCGTCCCTGAACCACATAACCCTCTGCGTTCTCAGCCATGTTCCATTTCAAGGTGATGGCGGTGGTGGTGGTGGTATATGTGAAGCCTGTAACCTGATCTGGTTCCTTCTGCTCCTCTTCCCACTTCGCGTAAAGTGTCATGGATGCAGTCACTGTGTCTTTTGCAAAATCCCATACTTCTTTGTAAGCTTCGTCCTTGTACCATCCGGCGAAGGTATATGCCTCCCTCTTCGGTGTTGTTGGCTCTGTGATTTTCTGTCCGTAGGTTACACTCTGAGAAGCAACCGCCGAACCGCCCTGGGAATCGAATTTCACAGTGTAGTAGGTTGCCGGAGGGTTGTATGGTGGGTTGTATGGTGGGTTGTATGGTGGGTTATACTGCCATCTTCCTTCCAGGGTAATATCTCCGGTTACCTGGTCGGTGTCAAAATTCCATTCATTGCCGTTATCTTTGTCATACCAGCCAAGGAAAGTGTAGTTGCTGGGGATGGAAACCGTTTTTTCTGTTAACAGCTCTCCGTAGGCAATATTCTTCTCAGTTTCCCGGCCGCCGGTAGGTGTTGTGTTTTCATAAACAACTGTGAAGTCCTGATTACTGGATAGCAGATAGTAGCTGGAATATTCGTGGTTAGCGAATGTAAGCTTTCCATCCCTCTGCTGAACCTTATCGCCGGAAAGAACATATACCTCTCCGTCATGTTCATAGGCTACATACATTTTTTTCTGCATCTGATTACTAGTCAGAAGCACAGTAAAAGTCAGTGAGCTGCTTTCCGGAAGCTTTGCAATTGTCCCTAATGTTTCTTCCGAACCGCCGCTACCCCTTGCTAATATTAGAATGTTTATGTCTAGTTTTTCCTGTATTTCCAGTTCATTGGATAGAACACCTATCGCCTTTTCAACTTTATCCGGTATATTTTTTTGTTCTTCGGAAGTGGGAAGTTTTTTATCAATATTAACATTCGTATGAATACTTCCCTTTTTGGCGAGCATTTCCTTGATTTCTTCAGCTACTCCCCCTACATTCAGATTACCATCTTTATCTTTGATAACTACATTCTCTAATGGTGGGTTCTGTGACTCCGCAAGCCCATTCACAATTCCTTCTAGGGTTTCTTCTGCTTTTTCCGCATCGCTGCTTCCCTCTGCATTATCCTTGTTCACCGACATACCGACTACTGGTTTTGTAAGTGGTGTGGAAGGTGCATGCCCGTTAATTTTAGGCACCTCAACTGTAATTTTTGCGACGGAAAGTGTGCAGGTTGCTTTTACATCTGAATTCGGAGCTTTCGCTGTAAGAATTGCTGTCGCTTCAACGTCTGCATTATCCGCAAGCTTAACCTTTATTGAACGGTCATCTGTATTTTCTGTATCCTCCGGAATTAAAATAAACGCACTTGAATCTACAGACCACTCTATCTTATCCTGTGACCCTGCTGGCTCGACCGTCGCAATTACTGTTCTAATCTGCCCTGGGGAAAGAGCTAATTTCTCCGTATCTAGAGTGATTCCCTCTATGAATCCAGCTTCAGTTACTTTTGCATATATTTCAGATTTTTTTTCTTGGCCTTTAAATACAAGTGCATACGTCTTGTTTGCTTCAAGACTGACAATACGCCCATTCTTCACAGGTTTTCCAGAAAAATCAACCTCATCTGTCTCTGCACCGTATAGTTCACCTGTTTCTGAATCATACACATAGATACCTTGAACATTCTCATCGCTATAGGAAATCAGATAGTCCCTTGTTTTATTTGGCGTGAATAGCGTTCCCCATGTATTCTCTTCTGTAAAATTAACAAAAGGAGTATGTACCTTAATGTTTTTATTCAGTATAAGCTTTGTGTATCCCATATCCTTCAGCATACACATCTCACACCAGATAGTATCAGATTTTATCTCCGGCATTCCATCCATGAAAAAGCGCAGGCGATATTTGCCTAATCCATCATACCCCTCATATGCACCAAACACATAATCTAAGTCTAACACATTTCCATCTTCGTCCACAAACTCATAGCGTAGCTTGCCGAAATCCACGGAACTGTTTCCATAATTAATATCTTCTGTCTGTCCGTTCTCTGTCGTAATACGGCAGGTAACAGCTTTGAATGCATCTGGCTCTCCAAATCCAGCTGGCCATTGAATAACTTTATCTTTTCCCTGAACTACCTCTAATTTAGATATCTTAGACACCTTTTTTGCAGATATCTTCAACGTATTCTCTTTTTCCTGAGCATAGGCATAAATAGTATACAAAGTGTTGGCTTTTGCAACCAACTGCAGGAATCTTCCTCCCCACGCTTTCACATTGCTCTTTTCTATTGCATATTTTCCAGTACAGATACTTCCAAAACTAATCAGATAAGTACCGTCTGTATCTGGTTTGAAATTAAAGCATTTACCAGAATTGTAGTTATCCGGCAAAGTATCATACTCATTACCAACTTTAATCTCAGGCAACGTATCAACCATGTCTTTTAAGGATTCCACAGAAACAGTGGATTTCACTGCTAAACCTTTGATACCTTCTAAATAAAAACTGATTGGCTGTATTCCTACTTCAAAATCCTCCGGAGCGATATCTTTTGTATCATATTCAAGGTATGGGAACCCCTGTTGATAATCGCCAAATGCAAATGGTGCTGTTGTTTCGGAATTTTTACTCTCAATTACAAATTCCACATTATCAAACATAGTATCATCGGCTAATTCGCCTATGACGTTTAGTTTCTCTGCCTGTTTCTCATCTGCAAAGGCAAAATTTGTAATTTCATGACCTTTCATTATGCTAAATGACCATGGTTTCGTGACTGCATCAACAATTACAGCATATGTTTTACCCGCTTCCATTCCAAATGCATCTGGGGCACGAATATGAAATCTTCCGTCATCTCCGATATATCTAAGATATGCACCTTGTTCCATGAATACTGTATACATTTCCGATAAATCATAGGTCCCTGTATATTCAGGTTTCAATAAGAATACATATTTATCCCCATTCCAATAATTAGGATCATAATTCTGGGCGAAATATGTTTTCCCTGTTTCCAACACTGGAAATGCATTCTCTGCAAACTCACTAATAGGTTTTACAGTCATAGTGATGGGAGCCGGCATTGTCTGTGGCTGATTATCATCCGCTCCACTAATCCAGAAACCGATTTTATAAACTCCAGGCCAGATTTTCTCATCGTCATTATCCTGTATAGGTGGGCGAGAATTATACCGGGTATGTATAGTATATCCTTTTCCCTCCTTGGAAAATATAGTTTCATTTAGTTTCACGTCTTTTTTAATGCTGCCATCTCCAAAGGTTACCTGGAAACGAAGTACGTCGTCCATTCCGAACTCATATGGAGTCATATCAAAAATCCATTCATGCCGTAGATTCTCAAGCCCACTGGTGATTTCAATCTTAGAAATACCTTTTTCTCCATCAACTGATGTCTGTGTTTTACTAATAGCAGCACTCCAATTATCAACGGTTGGATAAATTATTAATAGATATGTTCTGTCTTTTTTTAACCAGCATCTATTTTGACTGAACTCTACCGGTTCTTCTGTTTTCCCATCTATCAATGACCTTGCAACACCGTTTGTCACAAAGTTATAATATCCATCTTCTTCAATCTGAATTTTTGCCATGCTATGAGGTAGTTCTTTAGAAGTATATTTCTTTTCTTCTTTTAGAACCGGTTCGTCCAATTCTTCAATATCTTTTACAACCATAATTTGATGAGTAACTTCTTTTCTACTTTCATAAAAATCATTGCCATCAAGAGTAAAATGAATTGTACGCATTCCTGGCTTTAACTTTCCGTTTTCTATATCCTCACTTCTATAACTTTCAGTGACACGTAGCCCAATTGGACTCTTATCCAATAAATTAACTACTTCTGTATCTCCATTCGATAAAGAAACATTAAAAAGCAAACCATCTTTTACAAACCACTCTTTGTACCAAACTTTCGAAGGAATACGTTCAGGATTTAGGATTTCTATCTTCTCCACACCTGCAAAAGGATTCATCTGAAGTTGGAATGCTTTATTCGGGTTTGGATATTCACTGTAAAGTAATTGGCAACAATACGTTCGTCCTGCTTTTAAATCTGAGATTGTTGCGCCCCTTATTTCCCCTGAAGCAATGTCAAAAACTGTGCCTAATTTTCCGTTTTCTATATTTCCTATATATTTAGAATCTGCTTTAGGTGTAAACAGAAAATATGGCTTGCCTTCAAATGTGGCAGCAAAATAACTGGAATCATATGTCTTTTTTTCTTCAACTATTGGAAATTTTGCATCAAAAACACTTAACGTTTTAATTATTTTAGATTCACATGAAACATCATTACTTCCTAATTCATCAATATAAAATTTGATTTTAAATGCATCAACCGAAGCTGTACTGATTTGATAGAAGTCACTAGTGATGTGATACTGACCATCATATGCCCCGTCTATCCCATTCAAATATGGGACATTTTCTACAATTTTTTCCTTACCATTGACATCATATACAATTCTAAATTTAAGAGAAAACAAATCCATAACAGTATCTATACGAATTCCTTTTAATACAGTACTTGGGATTATGTCTCCGTTCATAAGCTCAATTCGTTTTACCTTTTCTGCTGTATTCAAAGAGAAATTTATCTTTTCTGCATTTTCGTCCGCCCTAATTGCTATGTGATACTCTTTTCCTGTTTCCAGGTTTATCACTCCGTCAGAATTGATAGGGTTGTCTGTCTCGGAATCAATTATCCTCGCATTCCAACAATTTTTTTTACTCAGTATATACTCTCCCGTGACCGTTGGCCTTACATAACACCGATAATATTTATCTCCATATACATTATCCAAAGATGCCGCATCTACTTCTACTTTTTCTCCAACCGACACCTCCTTCATATCTGCAACATTAAAATATTTACCAAGTATTGGAATATCTACGAACATTCCAGCTGTATTAAAATCATAGTCTGAGACATAACATATATATTTATCCGGCTTTGGATAATATGTAAGCCTATATCCTTCAACTGAACCTGCCCCAAATCCTATGATTTCTGACGTACCATCTTCTATATAATGTACTATACATTGTAGTTTATATGTCCAGTCATAAAAATCTGAATACACACCACCTGCAAACAATTTCTCTGATTCATCCGTCAACTCTATTCTGTCAATTGTTTTTCTTTTAAACACTTGGGCGTAGTAAGAGGTTCCCGCAGCTAGACCTGTAATTTCGAATCTAGTTGGTTTGTTGGCTTCTGATACTCTAATATTAAGACTATTTCCATCAAAAGTAAGACCCATCAAATTTTCATAAGTCGTATGATTAATACTATAATCCCTTGTAATATCAGCAAAAGTTACTCTATACCTGCCGTTTTCCTCAGGAATAAACTCAAAAACTGCCTTCCCTTCCGCATCAGCCGTTACAGTAACAGTCTGTCTAGCCAATGAGTTAGAATCACCTCCGTCAGAAAATAATTGTGCTTCTGCTGCTTCCTCTGGTTCTGTGAAAAGCTGCTCATCCTGGAAATCCGTGCCATCCTGGAACAAATTTTCATCAACTGCTGACAATACGTCTTCATTATCCATGGTTTCCGTAGGTTCCTGAAGTCCGCCATTCCCATCCGTCTCCGGTCCCATATCCCCCGGAACCTGATTCTGTTCCTGTGGTTCTTGCTGAGTTTCTTCCTGTAATTTCTCCTGCGTTTCTCCCGTTGAGTCACTAAACGTATCCATATCCGCCGCGAATATGGGATTAATAGTACTCAGTGTCATTGATAGTGCCAAAATCCATGCTAACGCCTTTTTCTTCATACTCGACCTCCTACATACCTTTTTCAGGCAAGCTCACGCCTCTGAACTACTTCCCCGAGAAAGCAACAGGAAAACAAATATCCTCCGTTCGTCTCACTTCACCACGCTGCCTGCCTATATGTAATTATATCCTGTTTCAGTCCGTATCTTCAATTGTAGTTCGTTACAATTTTCCAGTAATTTATGCACTTTACTAACGCCCCACGACCAACGATACACTATGCGACTTACAGAATTCATACATTTGGTAGTAAACTAGGAAATACAAGGCTTGGCACCTGCCCCTATACAGACCACCATACATTACACAAAAAATATAAATATGGTAAAATCAGACCAGAAAGTAATTTATGAAATATTAGTCTGTATGCTTTCTTGAAGAGGTTTGTCATATGGGAAAAACAACTGTATATCACGGCAGCTATACGCAAGTAATCACTCCCCGGATTATAAAGACAAAAAACACGAAAGATTTCGGTCCCGGGTTCTACTGTACGATTATCCGTGAATAGGCCGAACGTTGGTCGAAACGTTATAATACTCCGATTTTTAATGTCTATACTGTACGTATCAATACTCGTCTCAAAATCCTGGAATTCAGAGAAATGACAGAAGAATGTCTGGCATTCATATCCCCCGAGGAGGTACCCCAATGACCGGAAGAGAAGACCAAAAAGCAAATGATTTATTTTTTACCTACAGCCTGATTGATTAGTAGATGCCCTGGGCAGAGTTAATATTGAGAAGATATACGACTTGGCCGATGTTTACCACCGCGATAACATAGAAACAAATCTTCCCATAGTAGACGCACTCTTCGAAGCATACCATTCCTACATCAACGATAAGATTGTATAAAAAGAGCTTCAAATTTGCTATAATTACGTTGGCTAATCACCATACATCAAGCAAAAGAGAAGCTCTAAATCAGTGTACACTTTAGACAATATTCAATTCATATCCAGTACAACAGTTCATATAATTTTCAGAAGCGTAAGCAATTTAAGCATTACACCGCTGTAAGCGTCACCGTCAAACCCACTTCCCAATCTCCTCCCGCAGCACCCGGATATCGATTGGCTTGGCGATATGTGCATTCATCCCTGCAGCAGTCGCCTTCTCCTTATCCTTAAGGAATGCGTCCGCTGTCATGGCGATGATAGGGATTTCCCCGGCCTGAGGATGATTTAAGCCACGGATGATACGTGTAGCTGTATATCCGTCAGTCTCAGGCATCTGGATATCCATAAGAATCAGGGCATATGTACCGGGCTTGGACTGACGGAACAACTCCACTGCCTCGCGTCCGTTTTTCGCCCAGTCACTCTCTCCTCCTAAGGTTTTTACAAACTCACCGGCTATCTCTGCGTTCATCTCATTATCCTCTGCCAGCAGTACGCGCTTTCCGCATAAAATCTGTGTGTTCTCAACAGCGGCCACAGTATGGGGTTTTTCAACTGTTTTTACATAGAGAAACGGTATCTCTACATAAAAAGCAGTCCCATGGCATTTACCACTTTCCACATGAATCGAACCGCCCATGGTTTCCACCAGTCCTTTCACAATCGAAAGTCCCAGGCCGGAACCGCCGTATCTCCTGGCAACGGAGCCGTTCTCCTGCTCAAATGGCTGAAATACCCGGTCAAGCATATCCTCAGACATACCGATTCCGTTATCCCTTATACACGCCTTAAGCAGCAGATTCTGTTCATCGAGGAGCTTCTCCTCCACATCCACTGTAATTCTGCCGCCTGCGTCCGTAAATTTAACTGCGTTAGACAAAAGATTTAAAAATATCTGGGATATGCGCAGAGAATCTCCCAACACACGCACGTTAGGTTCCATACATCCATGACGCTCATACTTGATGCCCTTTGCCCCGCACTGGTCCTGGTATACCGTATCCATCTGCTCCAGAAGCTCGCCCAAATCAACAGGAACACTTTCCAGCTTTATTTTATTCCGTTCAATGGCGGACATATCTAAGATGTCGTTGATAATATGAAGCAGCAGATTGGAGGCCACACCTATTTTCTGGTGATAGTCGTGCACCATCCCACTATCGCTGCGGTTATCATCACACAGCTTAGAAAACCCGATGATAGCGTTAAGTGGTGTACGCATCTCATGGCTCATGCGCGAGAGGAATTCATCCTTGGCCTTTCCGGCCTGCTCCGCCAATGCAAGCGTGCGCTCCAGCTCCTGATTCTTTTGCCGCAATACTTGATTATGATTTTTCTGCTGATTAAAAAGCAAGATCAAAAAGAGAGCACACAGCAAAAAAGCAGCCAGGCCAATCAGCAGCGGTACCCTATATGCATAAAGAAAATCCTCGGTGTTCAGACTGTATGGTCTGCCTACTGTATGGCGGATAATAGAGTTTTCGATAAATCCCTGTTCCAGCATAGCAATGCTCTTGTTGAGAATTGAAATCAGCGTTTCATCTCTTCCCCTAACCCCTGCCATACAGAACTCCTCAGCCTCGGCAAAGCCCGGCACCACCTGCAGAGATTGAAATTCAGGTTTTTGCAGGCGCTGTTCCACGACATAGGAATCCTCCAGCGCCATATCTGCTTCACCGTTGATCACAGCACGCAGACACTTGTCAATTGAGGAATATCCTACAAGGGTAAACTGTGGATGATTCTGTTGTATGATATTTGCCATAGCGTAAAATTTTTGAGGAACCGCAACTGTCAGCGTATCTGTAAGTGCCTTGTCGAACCCCTTTTGTCCAACTGCGGCAAAGGAGCCTTGCGCATAGTTTACCGTGAGAATACGGTCATTACGCTCTTCAAATTTTTTAGAGCGCAGCACTTCTCCGGCCAATACTACCTCATCACCGTCCAGATGTTCAATAGGTGCGTCTCCTGTTTTCATTGGTAAATATGAAAACTTTAAACCACTTATTTCCCCAAGCCGTTCAAAAATATCAGGTATAATGCCCTCTATCTGTCCGTCGTCCCCTTCTGTCCCCCAGGCAAAACGGTCCACGATCAAAGCAACAGAAATATCCTCTGCCTCCCTGATATATTCCGCTTCCTCCCTGGTAAACTCAGGCCAAGCTTTTTTCATAGAAAAAGTATAATATTTCTCATAAAGACGGTTCTGAAGCTGCGGGTCACGCACCAAAGCCTGCATGACGGCATCGTTCATCTGCTCCATCAGCTCCGCCTTGTCCAGAGAAGTCACAAAATAGGCGGGATTTGCGCCCCAGCGCCCCACCAGCTTAAATTCCTCTGAGTAGTTTTCCGACGAAAACATAGCAGCGTCTATCTGACCGCTGCGCAGTGCCCAGGCAAGCTCTGCCTCCGTGGAAAATTCCTTTTCCTCATAAGCAATCCCCTTATTCTGCGCCTGATTTCGTAGGATTTTCTGCTGCTGCCAGCCCTTTACCACACCAATCTTTAAGCCGTTAAGCTGTTCATAGTCATCATAATAAATCCCGTTCTTATCATCCCGGACATATAAAAGACTGTACTCATAACCCACGGTATAACGCCCAAATTCCATTTCCTGTCTGCGCTTCTTGTCAGCCTGGACGGGGGCCAGGAAGTCCACCTCGCCCGCGTCAAGCATTTCACGCAGCTCATCCCAGGAGCTGCAGATAAATTCATATTCCCAGCCAGTAATCTGAGACACATTCTCCAAAAACTCGGCTGCGTAGCCAGAATAGCTGCCGTCGGGATTCTGATAAAGGAAGCCCTGTGTGTCAAAATATCCTATGCGGATCACCTGGTTTCCACTTTGATTTTGAGGGTAAGCCTGTACTGTACACAGCAGCAGCAGGACTGCCAACAGAACGGCAATAACCACACACACCCGCTTTTTCATCACTTCCCCCTTCATAAAACCTTCGTCCTTAATCGACCTTAATTCTTGAAACTATGTATCGGAGCCGGAATCCTTCCCCCACGTTCCACAAAGGCTTCACAGGAGAACTGATTCACCGGCATGATCGGCGCATAACCCAAAAGTCCGCCGAACTCTACTGTCTCGCCCACTCCTTTACCGATGACCGGAATCAGACGTACAGCGGTTGTCTTTTGGTTCACCATACCGATGGCCGCCTCGTCTGCAATGATTCCCGAAATTGTGGATGCCTTGGTATCCCCGGGAATTGCGATCATATCAAGTCCTACTGAGCAGACACAGGTCATTGCCTCCAATTTTTCCAAAGTAAGCGCGCCCTCATTAACGGCATCGATCATGCCCTGGTCCTCACTCACCGGAATAAACGCGCCGCTTAAACCGCCCACAGCCGTGGAAGCCATAACGCCGCCCTTTTTCACCTGGTCATTGAGCAGTGCCAGAGCAGCAGTCGTACCAGGAGCGCCGGCTCTCTCAAGTCCGATCTCCTCTAAAATCTCAGCCACACTATCGCCGATGGCCGGGGTAGGCGCCAGAGATAAATCCACAATTCCAAACGGCACGCCCAGACGCTTGGACGCCTCCTGCGCCACAAGCTGGCCCACACGTGTCACCTTGAAAGCAGTACGCTTGATCATCTCACAAAGAGTCTCGAAATCTTTTCCTCTCACCTTCTTAAGAGCAGTTCTCACCACGCCCGGTCCGCTGACACCCACATTGATGATGCAGTCCGCCTCCGTCACGCCGTGGAACGCACCTGCCATAAATGGATTATCGTCAGGCGCATTACAGAATATCACAAGCTTCGCGCAGCCCAGCGAATCCTGGTCCTTGCTGGCCTTAGCAGTTTCCAAAACAATCTCGCCCATAAGCTTCACGGCATCCATGTTGATTCCGGTTTTTGTAGAGCCTACATTTACAGAGCTGCACACGCGCTCTGTGATAGAGAGTGCCTGAGGAATAGAACGGATCAAAAGCTCCTCAGCCGGGGTCATGCCCTTGCTCACCAGAGCGGAATAACCGCCGATAAAGTTCACGCCCACTGTTTTGGCTGCTTTATCGAGAGTCTGCGCTAAGGTCACATAATCCTCCGAGCTTCTGCACGCTGCCGCGCCTACCAGGGCAATGGGCGTAACGGAAATTCTCTTATTGACAATAGGAATCCCGAACTCCATGGCAATCTTATCTCCCGTAGACACCAGGTCGCGGGCGCGGGTTGTGATTTTATCGTAAATTTTCTGATTCAGCTTGTCCAGGTCACTGTCTATACAGTCCAAAAGGCTGATGCCCATGGTGATGGTACGCACATCCAGGTTCTCCTGTTCGATCATCTTATTTGTCTCATTTACTTCAAAAATATTAATCATGCTTCATTTCTCCCTAGATTCTATGCATTTTGTTAAAAATGTCCTCATGCTGACAGCGGATGACCACGCCAATCTCATCGCCCAGTGCCGCTAGCTCCTTAGAAAGTGTACCTGTGTCCTTGTCTGAGCCGCTGGTGTCTGCCACCATCATCATGTTAAAATATCCCTGTACAATAGTCTGGGAGATATCCAGAATATTCACGCTGTTGTCCGCCAGATAAGTGCAGACCTTCGCGATAATGCCTACGGTGTCGTTTCCTACTACTGTAATGATTGTCTTTTTCATAAGTTTTTCCCTTTCTATACTGTGATTACTTCTGATATGCAATCCCTCTTTGCCACCTGGATTTTAAAATCCCGGGACTTGTAAGGGTTATCACCAAGTGTGACCTCTGAGCACACTGTCTCATAGGCCAGCTCCTCATAATTGTTTTCCTGGCTTAAATGTCCCAGAAAAACTGCCTTGAGATTGTCGTGCAGCAGACGGCAGAGAAGCCTTCCTGCATTTTCATTGGAAAGATGTCCTCTGTCTCCTAAAATTCTCTGTTTCAGATAATACGGATATTTTCCCACCTGCAGCATACGGATGTCATGGTTCGCCTCCAGAAGGAGTGCGTCCAGATTTTGCAGATGCTCCACTATGTACTCTGTGTATTTTCCCAAATCCGTAGCGATTCCCACCGACTGGCTTCCGCACTCAAAGCGGTATCCCACCGGCTGCGCCGCGTCATGAGGTGTGGTAAAGGGATTGATAGTCAGATCCTTGATAGTAAAAGGCTCATCCTCCCTTATTTCATGGAAAATCCCCTCCGGCATTTTTCCAAGGGAGCTTGAGCGCTGCATGGCGTCCACGGTCCCTCCTGTGGTATAAATCGGGACCTGATATCTCCGGGCAATCACACCCAATCCCTTAATATGGTCGGAATGCTCATGGGTGATCAATATCCCGTCAATATCCTTTCCCGTCAAATCCAGGCTGTTAAGCCCCTGCTCAATGCGCTTGCCGCTGATTCCCACATCCACAAGCACATGTGCGCGCTCCGAACCCACATAGATGCAGTTCCCGCTGCTGCCGCTGGCAATACTACAAAGTCTCATATCTCTTTATCCCTTCTTCTATCTGTCGGTAGGTTTTTTCCAAATCCCCGCTATTTTCAATCACATAATCCGCATGGGAGTGAAAAAATTCCTCCGTAGCCTGGCTTAAAATAATTCCTTCCGCTTTCTCACGTGTATAACCGCGGCTCTCCATCAAACGTCCAATCCTAATTTCCTTGTCTGTATGTACATACCAGATTTCATCACAAAAAACCTGGTAATTGTCCTCAAGCAAAAGAGCGGCCTCCACCACGCAAAGGCGGCGGCCCTGCGCGCTCTCCTCCTCGAGTTTCCGGAGAATGTACCGCTTTACAGCAGGATGAATGATGCTGTTTAATTTCTCAAGCAGAACCGGCTGAGAAAATACTACATCGGAAACCTGCCTGCGGTCAATAGTTTTATCTTGTTTTATGACTTGTTTTCCAAATAAGTGCACGACCGAGGCATAGCATTCCTCCCCCGGCTCCATCAAAAAATGTCCCACCTTATCCGCCTGTATCACACAGGCGTCAAAATGACTCTCAAGATAGTCCAGCACCGTACTCTTTCCGGCTCCCACTCCGCCGGTGATTCCGATTGTCCTCATTTTATTTCGCCTCGTACCAGTTCTCTCCCTGATGCATGTCCACCTCAAGCTCTACAGCGAGCTGTGCGGCTCCTTTCATCTCTTCCTCAAGGATACGGGAAACAACCTCTATTTCTTCTTTCCGGGTTTCAATCAGCAGCTCATCGTGTACCTGCAGCACCAGGCGGGATTTAAGTCCCTCCTCCTTCATCCTGCGGTAGACACGGTTCATGGCAATCTTAATGATATCCGCTGCGGTACCCTGGATAGGCGAATTCATAGCCACACGTTCACCAAAGGAACGCTGCATGAAATTGCTGGATTTCAGCTCCGGGATTGGCCTTCTGCGTCCGAACATGGTCGATACATAGCCCTTTTCCTTACCTTCCTCCACCATGCTGTCCAGAAAGACCTTAATCTTCGGATAAGTCTCAAAATACTTCTCTATATATTCAGCAGCCTCTTTTCTCGTGATACTTAAGTCCTGGCTGAGGCCAAAGGAGCTGATGCCATACACGATTCCAAAGTTTACTGCCTTAGCGTTTCTTCTCTGAAGCGGCGTCACCTCGTCAAAGGGGATGTGGAACACCTGGGAGGCGGTAAGCCTGTGAATATCCTGAGCCTCCTTGTACGCTTGAATCAGCTTTTCATCTCCTGACATATGGGCCAGCACACGCAGTTCAATCTGAGAATAATCCGCATCCAGAAATACAAACCCCTCCTCCGGGACAAATACCTTGCGGATAAGCCTTCCAAGCTCCATGCGTACAGGGATATTCTGGAGATTCGGCTCTGTGCTGCTGATACGTCCGGTAGCAGTGATGGTCTGATTAAAGGTAGAATGGATACGTCCGTCCTTTTCAATCACATTACCCAGACCGTCCGCGTACGTGGATTTCAGCTTGGTAAGCTGGCGGTATTCCAGGATATCGTTGACAATGGGCTGCTCGGGTGCAAGCTTCTCAAGAATATCCGCGGCCGTGGAATAGCCGGTCTTTGTCTTTTTGCCGCCGGGAATGCCCATTTTCTCAAATAGGATCACGCCAAGCTGCTTGGGCGAATTGATATTGAACTCCTCACCGGCCTGCTGCCAGATGAGCTTCTCCAGCTCCCCGATGCGCACCATCAGCCTCTCACCGTAAGCCTTAAGCTCCTCACCCTTCACCTCAATGCCCCACTTCTCCATGGAATCCAGGGTAAACACCAGAGGAATCTCAATCTCCTCATACACGCTCCACATACCGCTGTCCTTAAGCGCGCTGCACATGGGTGTATGGCAGGCAAACGCCACAAAAGCACTGTAGCAGGCATAGACGCTCAGCCCCTCCATTTCATCATTCCAAGCCTTCTCTATGGACGCCTTGCCCAAAAGGTCCTCTCTGGAAGGAACAAGCATACCGTTTAAAAACTCCTTTGCCATATCGTCAAAGGTATAATTTGATTTCAGCGGGTTTAAAAGATAAGCGGCAATCCCCGCGTCAAACACATGTGCCGGAGCATCAATTGCCACATGCTTCAACACGGACTTCACATCAAGGGCACACAGCAGCGTTTTACCAGCCAGCGCTTCAAGCTTGCCGCAGAGATATTCCCCGGTAATCAGTCCACCACAGGGGATATCGTAAATTTCCTTATCACCAAGAGCCAAACCAAGCCCGAACACCCTATCCTTGTCTGAAAGCAGCGCGATACCTACCGCCACATTTGCTGCGGCCTTCTCAAAGAGCGCCTCACACCCGGAAAGGTCGCTGCAGGTGAAAAATTCCTGTTCTATCGTATTCTCAGTCACTGCTTCCTTGTCGAAGCGGCCGAGAAGATTCTTAAATTCCAGCTTTTTACACAGCTCATAAGCCTCTCTGGTATAGAGGTTATCCATCTTGGCCTGGTCGTAGGAAAATTCCAGAGGGCTCTGCGTATCTATGGTAGCCAGTGTCTTACTAAGCTTCGCCTGCTCATAATTGTCCCTTAAGGATTCTTTTGCCTTGTTTGGCTTCACTTCCTCCAAATGCGCATAGGCATTTTCGATAGAACCAAACTCCACGATCATCTTGGTGGCTGTTTTCTCTCCCACGCCGGGAATGCCCGGAATGTTGTCGGAGCTGTCGCCCATCAGAGCCTTAAGCTCAATAATCTGGGGCGGTGTCACCTGGTATTTCTCCAGAACCTCCTGCGCATGGTAATCCTCCACTGTAGTCTTTCCTCTGGAGGTTTTCGGCAGTCGTATGAGCACCTTATCGGTGGCAAGCTGAAGCAGGTCCCGGTCACCGGAAAGAATGGTCACATCCATCCCCTGCGCTTCGCTCCGGCGGGCGAGAGTGCCGAGAAGGTCATCTGCCTCATACCCCTCCATGGTCACGATATTCACGCCCATGGCTCCCAGCATTTCCTTAGTCAACGGAACCTGCTCACGAAGCTCCTCCGGCATTGCCTTGCGCGTACCCTTGTAGGCATCAAAAATCTTATGCCGGAAGGTAGGCGCGTGCAGGTCAAAGGCTACAGTCAGATAATCCGGTTTTTCCTCCTCCAGGGTGTGGAACAGAATATTTAAAAAGCCATATACAGCTCCCGTATGCTTTCCTTCTGAATTTGTCAAATCCGGCAAGCCGTAAAACGCACGGTTTAAGATGCTGTGCCCGTCTATCAGTAATATTTTTTCACTCATTCATCTGCCTCCAGAGTTTTGTATTTTTATCCTAAGGTTTGCTTAAAATCCCAGAAAATGTAAATCAAAAATGCCGCCAGCAAGCCAATCAGCACACACACGAAAAAACCGGCCAAAAACCGGCTTGCTTTCTTTTTGCGGATATATCTGCGTGATTTCCGGATATCCTGCTCCAAAAGCTGCTTCAGGTCAAATGCAGTCTCCGCCTGCTCTTCGTCAAGCTGCTGCATGGCCTCGTGGACGATAAAATAGGTTTCCAGCTCATCGTAACAGGAAGAACAGGTACTGATATGCTCCAAAAATTCTTCCAGCTCATCAATGGTGAGCGTATGGTTAATATAACGGTTTACCATTCCCTCTGCTGCCCGGCAATTCATAACCTCTCCTCCTCTGTGTCTCGTGTGCTGACTGTACCATACAGTATTACGGCTCATTTATGTTTTCCTACGGCTCATTATAACGGAATGGACGAAAAAACACAAGGTGTGTTATAATACTGCTGACCGCAATGGGCTGTAACATCATCTTAACAGCTGTGCAATCACAATCCGTCTATAATAAAATAATAATATCGAGGTGCATCAAATGAAATCTTTTACCTTTACCCACAAAACACAATATTATGAAACCGACCAGATGGGCGTCATCCATCATTCCAATTACATCCGCTGGTTTGAGGAGGCAAGAGTGTTTTTTCTGGAGGAGATCGGCTACCCGTACCAGCGTTTGGAAAAAGAGCTGAAAATCATCAGTCCCGTGCTTGAAGCCCAGTGCCAGTACCGCTCCATGGTTCATTTCGGAGATACCGTAGACATCACCCTCCGCGTGGAATCCAGCAACGGAGTCAAGCTCAAATGTGCTTACGAGGTGCGCGACCATGATACACAGGAGCTTCGTTCCACAGGCTTCACCAAGCACTGTTTTCTCAATGAGACCGGCTCTCCCATCTCTCTCAAAAAAGCCCAGCCTGAGCTTTACCAGATTCTCAGAGAGTGTGCGCAACCGTAATTCTTCCGGAGAATTCCCAGAGAAATTTCACAGGGCCTGTACTGCTTACTAAAGCGTCCAGGCCCAACCAATAATTAATTACGTTCTAAATTATCTCACCTTTTTTTCAGAGTATTCATCAAACCGCGGAAAAGTGTTCTGGTAACCTCTCTGCCCAAGGTATTGACCGCACTGTTCAAGCCCTTTTCCAGAGCTGTTTGTTTCTTCCTTTTCTCCCGCTCTTCGCGCTCACGCTCACGCTCCTCTTTTTCCCGCTGGCGCTCAAGCTCTTTTTCTTCTTTTTCCTTCTCCTTGCGCTCTTTTTCCGCAAGCTTTTCCTCTTCCGCTTTCTGCTCTGCCTCCGCTTGCTCGTCGAAACGCTTTTTCAGAATTTCGTATGCAGACTCTCTGTCCACCATAGTGTCATATTTTGCACCAAGCCCGTCCTGAAGCAGACAATTCTTCCGCTCATCCTCCTCAATTGAACCCATCCGGCTCTGCGGAGGAAGCACATGGCATTTCTGCACAATACCCGGCCGCCCTTCCTCATCCAGAAAAGAAATCAGCGCCTCACCGATGCCAAGCTCTGTAATCACCTGCTCTGTGGAAAACTCAGGATTTGCACGGAAAGACTGGGCAGCCGCCTTCACAGCCTTCTGGTCTGCTGGAGTGTATGCTCTAAGTGCATGCTGTACACGATTGCCAAGCTGGGAAAGTATCTCATCCGGAATATCCGAGGGGCTCTGGGTGATAAAATAGATTCCCACTCCCTTTGACCGGATAAGCTTCACCACCTGCTCGATTTTCTGAAGCAGGGGCTTGGAGGCATTGTCAAAGAGAAGGTGCGCCTCATCAAAGAAAAATACTATTTTCGGCTTCTCCGCATCTCCTGCCTCCGGCATAATCTCGAAAAGCTCAGACATCATCCACATCAAAAAGGTCGCATACAATCTGGGAGAATTAATCAGCTTCACACAGTGGAGCACATTGATAAAGCCCTTTCCCGAAGCGTCCGTCCGCATCCAGTCACGGATATCAAGGGCCGGTTCTCCAAAGAACAGATTACCGCCCTCCTCTTCAAGGGCCACCAATCCCCTGGAGATCGCGCCCACGCTCTGCTTGGAAATATTCCCGTACTGTAGTGTGAATTCCTTTGCATTCTGTCCCACATACTCCAGCATCAAACGCAGGTCTTTAATATCAAGAAGCATCAACTGATTGCCGTCTGCAATCTTAAACACAATAGAAAGTATATCGCTCTGTGTCTGGTTTAATTCCAAAAGCTCAGACAAAAGCGTAGGCCCCATCTCACTGATGGTGGTGCGCAGAGGATGGCCCGATTCTGCCAGGACATCCCAGATGCAGGTAGGATAGGCCTGATACTTAAAATCATTAAGACCGAATTTCTCCACACGCTTACGCATATCCTCACTATCTTTGCCCGGCAGGCACATTCCCGCCAAATCGCCCTTTACATCCGCCAGGAATACCGGCACCCCGCAGTCGCTGAACGATTCCGCCAACACCTTCAGCGTAATCGTCTTTCCTGTACCGGTAGCTCCAGCTATCAAACCGTGACGGTTAGCCATCTTCGGAATGATACACACCCTGTCCTGTGTTTCATTCTCTGCCGCACCAATCCATAGCATATTATCCTCAAACATTCTGCATCCTCCTTCATTATAAAATACCTGCACCTCTGCGCAAGTAAGCCTGTTCATTCACACAACTGTTTGTCAGGACTTTCATAACAAAAAGAAGGCAACGGAGGTTTATGGTAAATCCCTCTGTTACCTTCCACTTATTTACATATTATCACATAAAATACCAATTCACAACAAAAATCGTCCACTTATCCCTATACATGATCATCCGCTTATCCCTGTACATCGACTACAACCCGGGAAGCGTCCTCCACTGCCGGAAGCGGCTCCTGAAGAATCTTCATAAACTCTTCGCCTGTAATAGTTTCCTGCTCATACAGATATTGTGCGAGCTGATGAAGCTTGCCGATATTCTCCTCCAGAATTTTGAGAGCCTTTTCATGCTGCCTACGCACCAGCTCCACCACCCTTTTATCCAGGAGTGTCTGGGTTTCAAAAGAACAGGTCAGGCTGGAATCCCCGCCAAGGTACTGATTACTCATACTCTCCATGGCAACCATATCAAACTCTTCACTCATGCCGTATCTGGATATCATGGCTCTGGCAATCTTGGTCGCCTGCTCGATGTCGTTGGCCGCACCGGTTGTGATGGAATGGAAAATCAATTCCTCAGCCGCACGCCCTCCTGTAAAGGTAGCAATCTTATTCTCCAGTTCCTCCTTGGACATAAGGAAATGCTCCTTCTCATCCACCTGCATGGTGTATCCCAGCGCACCGGAGGTACGCGGAATGATTGTAATCTTATGCACAGGTGCGGACTCTGTCTGCTTCGCCGCCACCAGCGCATGGCCGATTTCATGATAGGAAACAATAAGCTTCTCCTTATTAGACAGTACCCTGTTCTTCTTCTGATAGCCGGCGATAACCACCTCGATGCTCTCTTCAAAATCTGCCTGTGTGGCAAATTTCCTGCCGTCACGCACAGCCCGAAGCGCAGCCTCATTGACTACATTCGCAAGCTCAGCGCCGGATGCACCTGCTGCAGCCTTTGCAATCTCGTCAAAACGCACGGAATCTGCAATCTTAATCTTTTTGGCATGAACCTTAAGAATCTCTTCACGCCCCTGCAGGTCAGGTAGCTCCACAGGAATCCGGCGGTCAAAACGTCCCGGACGCAGCAGAGCCGGATCCAAAGAATCGGGTCTGTTGGTGGCCGCAAGGATGACAACACCCTTAGAGCCGTCGAAGCCGTCCATCTCTGTCAAAAGCTGGTTCAGCGTCTGCTCACGCTCGTCGTTTCCTCCGGTAAAGCCTGCGCCGTCACGCTTCTTTCCGATGGTATCTATCTCATCAATAAATACAATACAAGGCGCTTTTTCATTTGCCTGCTTAAACAAATCCCTTACCTTGGCAGCACCCATACCTACAAACATCTCCACAAACTCCGAACCGGAAATAGAGAAGAAAGGCACCTCCGCCTCACCGGCCACAGCCTTGGCAAGCAGGGTTTTACCTGTACCCGGAGGGCCTACAAGCAGTGCACCCTTAGGCATGGACGCACCGATATCCGCATACTTATGAGGATTGTGCAGATAATCCACAATCTCTGTGAGAAGCTCCTTGGCCTCATCCTCCCCGGCCACATCAGAAAATTTAATACCTGTGGAGGATTTCACATACACCTTGGCATTGCTCTTACCAAAGGACATCATGCCTCCCGGTCCGCCATTTCCCATAGAATTCATCATCTTCTTACTCAGCCAGCGGCCAATCAGAATAAAAATACCAATCGGGATCAGGTAGCTGAGAAGAAGGCTTAATATAATAGACTGCCTCTCCGGCACCACAGCCTCCATACTGGCGCCTGACTCGTAAAGCCGTTCCACCAGATTCGGATCATCCATCTTCACAGTCTTGCAGATGGTATCCTTGCCATTCTTCCTAACCATGTAATAAATATAATCGTCCTGCACCTCTGCCTTGGACACATTCCCTCTCTCCACATTACTCAGGAAGGTACTATAATCTGTTTTCTCAACACTTCGTTCCTGAACCGCGGGGACAACCAGTATATTTAACAAAATAATGATCACGCCCGCTATAATATAATAGAAATACAGCGGCCGCTTGCCTGGTTTCTTGTTATCTAGGTTCATATAATTTCCTCCGTATCTATGGTAAAAAATTACTCATAATAATTATGTCATATACAATAGCACTTCCTTTGTCAGATTTCAATGCGTGCCACATTAATTTTACAAACTTTTCATAAATGGTATTATTTACTTAAGTTTCTACATCTATTCTCTGTTTACCACATAGATTCCGATACATACCAGAATAAGGGAAATCAAGCCCTGAAACGTAAAAGCCTGATTCTGCTCTCCCAAAAGCAGCGCACTCAAAATCACACCAAATACCGGATTCATGAAACCATAAACCGCTACCTTCCCCACCGGATTATATTTAAGCAGGATTCCCCAAAGCGAATACGCCACTGCCGAAATCATTGCCATGTACACGAGAAGTCCCGTGGATACAGCCGTAAAGCCCTCCAGCCTGCCGCCCATCACCACTCCCGCAAGCGCCATTACCAGTCCCCCGGCCATAAACTGATATCCACTTAAGGTGACAGGATTTTCCTTCTGGGAATACTTCTTAATCAATACAGAGGAAAACGCATAAGAAACCGTAGAAAGAAACACACAGCCCTCTCCTAAAAAACTCATAGACGTATCCAGTCCCGTGCCATTGAGATTAATCAGCACCACCCCCGCAAAACCCAGCACACAACCAATCACCTTCCCCTTTCCAAGCTTTTCATAATGAAAAAGAAGGCTTGAGGCAAGGATAGCCAAAAACACATTCGAAGCCTCTATAATGGAGGATTTCACCCCCGTCGTATTCGCAAGACCTATATAAAATAACAGGTATTGTATCACCGTCTGCACCAGACAGAGCTTTCCCACCATATGCCAGGAGCCCTTCCCCGGAACCAGCAGCCTGCGGCTTAAAACACTGCCGATCACAACAGTCAACACACCCGCCAGAGTAAATCTCGCCCCCGCAAACAATATCTGCGACGCCGTATCCCCCGCCTCAATCGCAAACATCTGATATCCAATTTTCACACAAGGAAACGCACTCCCCCACAAAACACAACACACCATTGCCAGCAGGCAGATGACCCAGTTTTTCTTTAACATAACTGAAGAATTCTCCAAACTTATCTCTCCCTTCCCCATACTATAATCTCTAATCCTCAACCATAAAAATAAGCAATAAAAAGCCCTGCAAAATCAACATTTTGCAGGGTAGGTAATGCCGGCAATGGGACTTGAACCCATACGTGGTTGCCCACAACAGATTTTGAGTCTGCCTCGTCTGCCATTCCGACACGCCGGCATCTGAACCGAAATTTATAATACCATAAATCCAGACATTAAGCAAGCAATTTTTCAAAAAAATCCTCTTAAATTTTCATCTCAACCACCGCCTTGAATAAACGCCCGCGAAAACTACAACCGCACCTAAAAGCGTACGAAAACGTAGCACCAGGTGAGGAGAAGGGAAAGCGGTGCGGAGCGCTGGTCCTGGCCTTGTCTGGCATTTTGCGGAAGCACGCCTGAAAATCCAGCGGTTACGGAGACTTAGCCGCGAGAGCTCTTCTCGAGCGGCTTAGTCGCAGTTACCGATTAGTTGAAGGGAAGCGAGCAATGCCAGACAAGACCAGGACCAGAGCTCCGCACCGCTTTCCCTTCTCCTCACCGTTCAACACATTTCCGGGGTTCCCCCTTTTACCCTTCTAAAATCTCCTCAAAGATCGGAAAACAATCAAACGTAGCAAAATAATCCCTAGCCGTCTCCGCCCGCCTGATCATCTCAAAACTTCCATCCTCCCGAAGCAATATCTCCGCCGATTTAAGCTTGCCATTATAATTATACCCCATAGCAAACCCATGCGCACCCGTATCATGGATGACAAGCAGATCCCCCTTATCAATCTTAGGCAGATACCGGTCAATCGCAAATTTATCATTATTCTCACAGAGTGACCCCGTAACATCATACATATGGTCACAAACCTGCTTCTCCTTACCCATGACCGTAATATGATGATAAGCGCCATACATAGCCGGACGCATCAAATTCACCGCACAAGCATCCACACCAATATACTCCTTATGCGTATGCTTCTCATGAATCGCCTTTGTCACCAGGCAGCCGTAAGGTCCCATCATAAAACGCCCAAGCTCCGTATAAATCGCCACATCACCCATGCCCTCAGGGACGAGAACCTCCTCATAAACCTTTCGCACACCCTCGCCAATGGCAAGAATGTCATTCGGTCTCTGATCCGGGCTGTAAGGAATGCCGATTCCTCCGGAAAGGTTGACAAACTTCACATGCGCACCAGTCTCCTTCTGAAGCTTCACAGCCAGCTCAAACATCACCTTTGCCAGCATGGGATAATACTCATTCGTCACTGTATTGCTGGCCAAAAACGCATGAATACCGAATTCCTCCGCTCCCTTTTCCTTAAGGATTCGGAAAGCGTCGAAAATCTGCTCGGTAGTCATACCGTATTTAGAATCACCGGGATTGTCCATAATGTCATTACTGATTTTGAAAAGTCCGCCTGGATTATAGCGGCAGCTAATCGTTTTGGGAATACTGCCAATGGCACGCTCTACACTCTCGATATGTGTAATATCATCAAGGTTGATGATACCGCCAATCTCATGCGCATAACGGAATTCCTCTTCCGGCGTATCATTGGAGGAAAACATGATGTCGCCCTCTTTGCAGCCAATCGCCTTAGAAAGCATCAGCTCTGTCATGGAGGAGCAGTCACAGCCGCAGCCATATTCCTGCAGAATCTTTATCAAAAAAGGATTCGGCGTAGCCTTAACTGCAAAAAACTCTTTAAATCCCTTATTCCAGGAAAATGCATCATTCAATGCCTTGGCATTCTCCCGGATTCCCTTCTCGTCATAAAGATGAAAGGGAGTTGGAAATTTCTCTGTGATTTCCTGCAGCTTTTCCAGGGTTACAAATGGTTTTTTCTTCATAATAATTTCTCCTCGTACTGTTTCTCCTCGTAAGTCTGTGCTCTACATGTCTATACGCTATGTTTCCATACTCTATAATTTTTCGCTCTATTTCGCCTCAATAATGTGAAGCATGTTGGTCACAGCACCCTCACCAGTCCTCATATTGGTGGCAGGGTCGCCGGCGGTAAACACCACTAAATCGCCTTTTTTAATCAACCGCTTCCTGCGTACCACACTCATTGCCTGGGAAATAATATGTTCGGTAGAATCCTTTTCATACCCCTTCAGCGGGTATACACCCCAGGCAAGCTGCAGACGGTGCTGTACCGTCTCGTTTGTGGTGATGGCATAAATCGGCACCTCCGGACGGTAATTAGAAATCAAAAGCGCAGTCTGTCCGGCCATTGTCGGTGTTACAATCGCCTTCGCATCCAAATCTCTGGCCGTCTGCACTGCCGCCATACCTACTGCACTGGATACACGGCCGTGACGGTACATATTCCGGTTTTTCACATGAACCTGGTAATCAAGATACGGCTCCGCGTTCTCAGCAATTTCTACCATCATGCGCAGGGACTCCAGGGGATATTTTCCGGCTGCAGTCTCACCGGAAAGCATGATTGCGTCAGTGCCGTCATAAATCGCATTGGCAACATCCGCCACCTCCGCCCTGGTGGGACGCGGATTGCGCATCATGGAATCCAGCATCTGAGTAGCGGTAATTACCGGAACATAATTCTCATTACATTTACGGATGATCATTTTCTGGATATGGGGAACCTGACTTGCAGGAATCTCCACACCAAGATCTCCTCTGGCAACCATGATGCCGTCGGAAGCCTGAATGATTTCATCAATATTGTCTACGCCCTCGGCATTCTCAATCTTCGCAATGATACCGATATCCTTGCCGCCGTTCTCATCAAGAAGCTTGCGTATCTCCTTAATCACCTTGGCATCCCGCACAAAGGAAGCTGCTACATAATCGAACTCCTGCTGGATACCAAAAAGAATATCATCTTTATCCTGCTGGGTGATTCCAGGCAGCTTCACCTTTACGTAAGGCACATTTACACCTTTATGCTCTCCCAGCTCACCACCGTTTAATACACGGCAGATGATATCTCCATGCTTGATGTCCTCGATTTCCAGTTCAATGAGTCCATCATCGATCAGTATTCTTCCGCCCTTCTTCACATCTTTATACAGGGTTTCATAGGTAATGGCGACCTTATGCTCATCGCCCACATAGTCGCCCGTGGTAAGAACGAACTCGCTTCCTGTCTCCAATACTACTTTCCTGCCATCCTTGAGAAGCTTGGTCCGAATCTCCGGTCCCTTGGTGTCCAGAAGCATTGCAACCGGCAGATTCAGTTCTTCGCGGAGATTCTTGATCATGTCCACCCGCTCCCTGTGTTCCTCGTGCGTGCCATGAGAAAAGTTAAATCTCGCGATATCCATCCCGGACTTCATAAGGGCCTTAAGGATTGTTTTCTTATTGGTTGCAGGTCCCAGCGTACAAATAATTTTCGTTCTTTTCATGTTTCCATGTCCCCCTATTTAACGTGTGTGTGAGTAAATAAATGATCCTGGCAATATTCATAATTTCCGTTACACTTAGAACAGAAACGGAATTCCAGGTTCGGATCGTCAAGCTCTGTACGGCCGCAGATTGCACATTTATGCTTACTGATCCCGCCTGTGGACGGATTCACCCTGGTAGGTGATACAGCCTTACGGAACTCCTGCTTTCTCCGTATTTCCTTAGGATTATAACGGTGCATATCCCTTGTTCCAAAGAAGAAGAGGATAAAGTTCAGAAGCGAAGCCACAATTGGAATGATCATATACCAGTATCCGCCGCGCAAATATCCAATAATGTCGTAACCAATGATTGCTACATACACAATCGCCATCCACTTCATCTTAATGGGTATCACAAACATCAACAACACCTGCATATCCGGAAATGAGGTAGCAAACGCCAGGAAAATAGACATACTGATATAAAACGTAGAGAAAATACTTCCGATGCCTATTGCTCTCCCTCCTGTAAGGAAATATATGAGAAACGCTCCAATCACAGTAAATATCAGTCCGGAGAGTACATACAGGGTGTATCGGAAGCTTCCCCATGCACGCTCAAGAGAGTTCCCGATTGGATAGTAAAAAAAGAATATCGCAATCATAAAGAACAGTGGATTTGAGCCTCCATCCGGCGGAGAAATCACCCAGGTCACCAGTCTCCACACCTGCCCGTGAAGAATCAGGGCCGGTTCCAGATTCAGCATATAGAGAATGCTTGGATTAAGATAAGTAAGTAAATACCCTAAAACATAACAGATGATAATATACATGGTCAGATTAGGAATTCCAAATCTGCCAAACTTTCTTTCCAGCTTGTCAATAAATTTCATAAGTCTCCTTTTTCGCCTTAAACGATTTCTATCTTAATTACAATACCTCTATTTTGCAATACCAGTATTACACAGCTCTCTTTCACCTCAGAAAAACTTCTTCTTGGACAGGATCAGCGCTGCGATAAAGCTGATGGCACAGCAGAGAAGGATGATGATCAAAAATCCCCACGGGCTGCTTGCAAAGGGCATACCTGCCGTATTCACGTTCATACCGTAGGCACTGAATACAATGGTCGGTATACTCATTACAATGGTGATGATTGCCAGAACCTTCATGACAATATTCAGGTTGTTGGAGATTACCGAGGCGAAAGCATCCATCATGCCGCTCAAAATACCACTGTAGATATTCGCCATCTCAATAGCCTGCTTATTCTCGATAATAACATCCTCCAGAAGCTCCGTGTCCTCAGGGTACTGCTTAATACTCTCCACCTTGAGCAGCTTCTCCAGCACCACCTCATTCGAACGGAGGGAGGTGGTAAAGTAAACCAGAGATTTCTCAAGCTCCAAAAGCTCTATAAGCTCCTGGTTCCTTGTGGATAAATGAAGCTTTTCCTCCACCTGCTCGCTCTTTTTATCTATAATACGCAGATATCGCAGATACATGCTGGCATTCCGATATAGGATCTGCAGGATAAAGCGCGTTTTCATATAAGTAAAGAAATTACGCACCCTTCCCTCCATAAACCTGGTGAGCACCTGTGTATCCTCCAGACAAGTGGTAAGGATCATTTTATCCGTGACAATAATACCAAGAGGAATGGTACCGTACCAATCCTTGTCATTACGCTCCTCAATCATAGGCACGTCTACCAGGATCAAGGTATAATTGTCCTCCACTTCAATACGTGAACGTTCTTCCTCATCCAAAGGGGCCCGCAAATCGTCTACCTCTATCTCAAATTGTTCTGAAATCTCAAAGATCTCTGTCGCTGTCGGATTCGTCAATGCAATCCAGCATCCTTCTTGTGGCTCCTGGATCTGATGGATGGAGCCATCAATTGTTTTAAAAATCCTTACCACGATTTACACTTCCCTTCTGTTTTCATTTTCCCCAACTACAAAACAGAATATAGTCATTTTTCACCATATCCACGCTCTTAGTATCGCTGAAAATACAGTTTCCATTATAATTTGAACATGAAATTTTGTCAATTCCAATGGTTTCGGTTTACAAACTTTTAACACTTCGATATAATATTGCTGTACCAATATAAATTATTAGTAAATATATCTACAATATGCACATTTAGAAAGGACTTACTATGGGCAAATCATCGTTTGGAAATAAATTTATTGTCACTACCTGGGGTGAATCCCATGGAAAAGCACTCGGCGCTGTTGTGGACGGCTGTCCGGCCGGACTTTCCCTCTGCGAGGAGGACATCCAGGCTTTTCTTGACCGCCGTAAGCCGGGTCAGAGCCGCTATACCACCACCCGCAAGGAAGGAGATCTGGTGGAAATCCTCTCAGGCGTTTTTGAAGGCCGGACCACCGGTACTCCCATCTCCCTCATGGTGCGCAACACAGACCAACGCTCCAGAGACTATGGCAACATCGCCTACTCCTACCGTCCCGGACATGCGGATTATACATACGACCAGAAATATGGTTTCCGTGATTACCGCGGAGGCGGACGCTCCTCAGGACGTGAAACAACAGGACGCGTGGCCGCCGGAGCAATCGCCGTTAAGCTTTTACAGGAGCTTGGCATTTCCTTCTGCACCTACACCAAATCCATAGGCCCGGTAACAGCCGAAGCATTTTCCAAGGAGGAGATCAACGCAAACGCTTTCTACATGCCGGATGCACAGGCTGCAGAAAAAGCCGGGGAATATCTGGAACAGTGTATGAAAAACCACGACAGTGCGGGCGGAGTGATTGAGTGCCGCATAAACAATGTCCCCGCCGGACTTGGCGATCCCGTGTTCGGCAAGCTGGATGCAGTTTTTGCCCAGGCTCTCATGTCCATCGGCGCGGTAAAAGCTGTAGAAATCGGCGATGGCTTCCAGGTAACCTCTCTCAACGGCTCCACGGACAACGACGGCTTCTGCAATGAAAACGGAGTGATCACAAAGACCTCCAACCATGCAGGAGGCATCCTGGGCGGCATGAGCGACGGCAGTGAAATCATTCTCCGTGCCCACATTAAACCTACCCCCTCCATCAGCCAGGTTCAGCAGACCGTAACAAAGGACGGTGAAAACCTTTCCCTGGAAATCCACGGCCGCCACGACCCTGTGATCGTGCCGAGAGCCGTGGTTGTGGTGGAAGCAATGGCCGCACTCACGCTGACTGACGCGCTCTTCCAAAACATGAGCGCCCGGCTGGATAACATTGTAAAATTCTACGGCCGGGATTAACTCCCCCTACGCAACAGGCACGCATCAGCCGCCAAATGGACATACAGTTATGTCCCGTTGCCCCCAGGAATAAAGCAAGGCCCTTTCCATACGGCAGTTCAGTCGTGCCGTGTGAAAAGGGCCTTCTCTTATGATTCACTTATTCGTTATTATCCTCAATGTCCTCTCCGTCCGGCACCGGCCAGATATGGATACAGTTGGGCGTCTCCACTTTCTGCGGCTTGCCCTTCATAACAAGGAGATTCTTCTCATAGTCCACCGTAAAGGTAGTGATGGAATTGCTGGCATGATTCGCAACCGCAATATGCCGGTTATCCGGGAAAATCACCAAATCCTTAGGATAGTCCCCGCTTATCGGAAGCGTAAACTTCTTCGTCAGCATACCTGTCTGCTCATCAATCTCATACATAGATACTGTATTCTCGCCTGCAGTGGTGCAGAACAGATGCTTGCCGTCCGGCGCCAGAGCCAGCCCGGAAGCCGCGTTATGGATAGCATCCTTGTCCCCTTCTTTATAGAGAGTTGTAACACTCTGAAGAAGCTCAAATTCCGGGTTCTTTCCGCTGCCGTCATAGCTATATACATTGATCTCATTACTCAGCTCAAAAAGCAGATATGCAAAACGTCCGTCCGCGCTGAATCGGATGATACGCGGTCCGCTCTCTCTCGGACATCTGAGAATATCCACAAGCTCCAGCTTATGACTGCGTTTATTAATGCGGTAAACCTTCACCTGGTCGATTCCATTGTCAACCGCACACAAATATTTATTGTCAGGCGTAGGACGCACGCAATTCACATGAGGACGGAAATTCCGCTCCGCCACACTTCCCAGGCCCTTATGAAACACTCCGTCCATCAGACTGCCCAGACGTCCGTCCTGGTGGGTATGTACAACCGTCACCTTACCGTCATGATAACCGGCCACGTATAAATACTTGCCGTCCACGTCCGTGGCAAGGAAACACCCGCGCATACCGTCAATATCCACACTGTTGATACGTGTAAGATCACCGTTCTCATCACGTTCAAACACAGCCACGCCCTCATCCTCTATGGAATAAAGATATTTACCGTTCTTGGATACTGCCGTATGGGATGCATTGCTCACCTGTACCTCACTGCGCTCAGTCAGAGTTCCCTCCTCCACGTTCACGTCATAAACCTGGATTCCTTTACTGGTGCCGTGGGTGTACGTTCCCACATAGGCTACATATTTCTTTTTCCCCATAAGTCCTGCCTCCTACTGTCAACTCTGTCTGGTCAAAGCGGTTATTCCTGTTCCGCTTCGCCACTTATTCATAACCTCATACCTGCTTCACAGCCTGATGAGGTTCACGTATGGACTGATTATACCATAAACCACGCATCAGGACAAGTTTCCAATGGGGATTCCGGTTATTTTTTCACAGTATCCGTAACAGCTCAGGCAAGCACCAACTGTTACGCATCCAGGCATTTGCCCGCTGCCTCCAGCGTCTCGCTGATCACCTCATCCGTATGGGCTGCTGACAAGAACATAGCCTCAAACTGAGATGGTGCCAGATGGATTCCCATGCCCAGCATTGCTTTGAAATACTCTGCAAAGGCTGCGGTATCCGAGGTTTTGGCAGACTGGTAATCTGTCACAGCCGTATCGGTAAAGAACACACATCCCAGGGAAGAAATATGATTCACCTGATAACCAAACCCGCGTTCCCGAAGCATACGCTCCATGGAACCATACAGCTTCTGCCCTTTCTCAGCCAAATCTTTATAAATCTCCTGATGGCTGTGAAGATACTTTAACTGGGTAAGCCCCGCAGCCATAGCAATAGGATTGCCGCTTAAAGTACCGGCCTGGTACACCTTACCCACCGGAGACACCATCTCCATGATTTCTCTGCGTCCGCCGTAAGCGCCCACAGGCATTCCGGCTCCGATAATCTTTCCGTAAGTCACCAGATCCGGCTTCACGTCAAAATACTCCGCCGCTCCGCCAAAGGCCAGACGGAATCCGGTAATCACCTCATCAAAGATCAGAACTGCCTGTTCCTTGTCACAGAGCCCACGCAGCCCTTCGAGAAACCCTTTGGCAGGCGGAACCACTCCCATATTCGCACCTACAGGCTCCACGATCACTGCCGCTACTTCTCCCTTAGCCTGCTCCATAAGAAGCCGCACACTGTCCAGGTCATTGTATACCGCAGTCATGGTATCCTGGGTACAGCCTGCAGGAACACCCGCACTGTCCGGCACGCCGCTTGTCATCACACCGGAACCGGCGCTCACCAGCATGGCATCACTGTGACCATGATAACAGCCCGCAAATTTGATAATCTTATTCCTTCCTGTGTAACCCCGGGCCGCACGCACCGCGCTCATGACTGCCTCGGTCCCGGAATTTACCATACGGATCATCTCGATATGGGGGATATGTACGCAGATAAACTCTGCCATCTCCACCTCAATCTCTGTGGCACAGCCAAAGCTTAGGCCCTTTTCACAGGCTTTCACCACACTCTCACGGATTGCCGGAAAATTATGGCCCAGAATCATGGGACCCCAGGAATCAATATAATCAATATAGCGGTTTCCGTCCACATCATAAATATAACAGCCATCCGCTCTGTCGATAAACCGCGGGCTTTCTCCGATGGCCCCGTAAGCGCGCACAGGACTGTTCACTCCACCGGGTATCCGTTTTACCGCTCTTTCAAATAATGCTTCCGATAATGCTACCGATTTTGTCATCAGCCGATTCTCCCTTCGTCCATAAACCTCGCCAGCTCCTTGGCAAAATAAGTAAGATAAATCTGTGCGCCTGCGCGGTAAGCTCCCACTGCCATCTCACAGATAATTTTTTCCTCATCAATCCATCCCATCTTTGCCGCAGCTTTCACCATGGCGTACTCACCGCTCACGCTGTATGCTGCCACAGGTACATTAACAGCCTTGGAAACCTCGGAAATCATATCCAGGTATGACAGCGCAGGCTTCACCATAATGATATCCGCGCCCTCCTCGATATCCGTGAGCGCCTCCTTCATTCCCTCCCTGCGGTTGTGGAAATCCATCTGATAGCTTTTGCGGTCGCCAAAGGACGGCGCAGAACCTGCCGCATCACGGAAAGGTCCATAAAATGCAGAAGCATATTTCACTGCATAGGACATGATGGGAGTCTCTTTATGGCCGTTAGCGTCCAGGCATTCCCGGATTGCTCGTACACGCCCGTCCATCATATCCGAAGGCGCCACCATATCAGCACCCGCCTCCACATGGGAAAGTGCCGTGCGGGCAAGAAGCTTCAGTGTCTCATCATTCTCCACCTCATGACCGCAGAGCACACCGCAGTGGCCGTGTGAGGTATATTCGCACATGCATACGTCTGTGATATAATAAAGCCCCGGAAACTGTCTTTTCGCCTCTCTCAGCGCACGCTGCACGATTCCATCAGGATCATAGGCTCCGCTGCCCACCTCATCCTTATGCTTGGGAATCCCAAACAGCATCAGACTTGTCACTCCGGCTTTTTCCAGACGTTCCAGCTCATAGGGCAGACGGTCAATACTGTAACGATACTGGCCTTCCATGGAAGGGATCTCCTCCTCTATATTTTCTCCCTCGATCACAAACAGCGGGTAGATCAGGGAGGACTTATCCATCCTTGTCTCACGTACCATCCTGCGCAAAGTCTCGCTGCCACGCAGTCTCCTCGGTCTTTGTATCAGCTCCATTTTTCCTCGCTCCTTTTCATCTCTTCCACCAAATCGATCAGGCTGTCAATGGTGGCTTTCTCTGCCATAAAGGTCGTCATTCCATATGCATCCGCGGCCGCCTTCGTCTGCTTACCGATGCAGGCTGCTCTTACTTTCGTGTAGTCCAACCCCTTTGTGCCCTCCACAAATCCTTTTACCGTGGAGGCACTGGTAAATACAACACAGTCAATGGCTCCGGCTTCAAATTCTTTTTTCTCGTCAATCAATACACTCTGGTCATATACGGTCTGATAAGTAGGCACATCCTCCACCTGTGCGCCTGCCTCACAGAGGAGCTTCACAAGGTTCTCATTTCCCTTTTCCGCACGGGGGATGAGAATATGCTCGCCTCCGCACAGCTTCTCCGCCAGCGCCGCACCCAGGGAATCCCCGTCGTACACCTCAGGCATGAGGTCCACATACAGCCCTCGTTCGCGCAGCTTCTTGCGTGTGCCCTCGCCAATAGCCGCAAGCTTACATGCGCCCAATGCCCGGATATCCTTTTCCCTGTTCTGCATTTCCCGGAAAAACACATCCACTCCAGTGGGACTGGTAAACACAAGCCATTGATAGGTAACCAGCCGCTCCAAAGCCTCATAGAGCCGTGCCTGGTCCTCCATAGGCTCCGTACGGATAGCCGGAAGTTCCAACACCTCTGCGCCCTTTTCCCGAAGCTTGGCCGCTGTGTGGGAAATTAAGTCACGGGGACGGGTAACCAGCACCTTCCATCCTGCCAGAGGAAGCTTCTCATACCAGGCGAATTTTTCTGCCAGAGTACATACCTTTCCAACGACAATGATAGCCGGCGTTTCGATTCCCTGTCTGTCTACCTCTGCCTTAAGTGTTTCCACCGTGGCGACGACACGCTTCTGTCCGGCTGTGGTGCCCTTTTGAAGCACGGCGGCAGGCATCTGTGGGTCCATTCCCGCATCCAGCAGGCCCTTACAGATATCCGCAAGCGCAGTCACGCCCATGAGAAACACCAACGTCCCTTTTGTATGTACCAGCGCCTGGAAATCAATATCATACTCCTGTCCGGCCCGCTTATGCCCGGTGATGATATGCAAAGAAGAACAGAAATCCCGGTGCGTTACCGGAATCCCGTTATATGCAGGTACCGAAAGGGGAGACGTGACTCCCGGCACTACCTCGTAGGGAATCCCATTCTGTGCCAAAAGCTCCAGCTCCTCGCCGCCTCTGCCGAAAAGGAACGGGTCGCCGCCCTTTAACCGCACCACCCTGTACCCTTTCTGTGCCTCAGTCAGAAGTACCTGATTGATGTCCTCCTGGCACATGGTGTGGTGGCTGGCACGCTTCCCCACGTTGATCAGGCGGGCATTCGGCGGGATTTTCGAAAGAACTCCCTGCCCCACAAGACTGTCGTACACGACCACCTCCGCCTTTGAAAGCACTGTCATGCCTTTGATTGTAAAAAGGCCGATATCGCCCGGCCCGGCGCCTACCAGCCATACTTTTCCTACTGCCATCAGACCTCTCCTTTTTTACATCTTTCTATTAACTGTTCAGCCAAGATAACGCCTAAACGCTCTCCCTCATTCCTGTCACCGCGAATACTTCCCCGACAATAGCTGCCGTCCTCTTCGTTATAATACAGGCCTCTAAGAAGCATTTCCTCACCCTGGCAGCACGCAAACGCAGCCACCGGAGACGAGCAGCCCCCGTTCAGTCTCCGCACAAAAGCCCGCTCTGCAATGCCCTCTGCCCAGGCATCTTCATCATTATAGCCTGCAAGCCAGCCATAATTCATATCCTCCCGGCCCTGCACAGCAAGAATCCCCTGCCCTGCAGCCGGAATCATCTCATCCGGGGTAAAATATCTGTGAATGCGTTTTTCAAGACCCAGACGTTTGAGCCCCGCCGCAGCCAGAATCAGCCCGGAATATTCCCCCTCGTCCAGTTTACGAAGCCTGGTCTGGAGATTCCCGCGGATACTCTTTACCTCCATCTGCGGATAAAGCTCCTTAAGCTGCAGCGTCCTCCGGCGGCTGGAGCAGCCAAGTGGTTTCTCCGGATCAAGCTCTGTCATCCCTTCTGGCAGCACCAGCACATCCCTTGGATCCTCTCTTTTTGAAAATGCCAAAAGCGGCAGCTCATCACTCACCTCCATGGGCATATCCTTCAAGCTATGCACAGAAAGATGACTCCGGCCCTCAAGCAAAGCCTTGTCAAGCTCCTTGACGAACAAACCCTTACCACCTACTTTATCTAAGGTACGGTCAAGTATGATATCACCCGTGGTTTTCATAGTAAGAATTTCCACCTCAAGCCCGGGGTTGTGCTCTGTTATGTAAGACTTCACCATTTCGCTCTGCAGCACCGCCAATCTGCTCTCCCTGCTGCCTATGATCACCTTTTTCATCAATCCTCTTCTCCTGCCGTTTTTTCCAATACCCGTTCAATTTCCTCCCGCATACGCTTGGCCTTTTTATGGTCAAGTCCGCTGGCTGTGATTCCCACCACCAGTTCATCTTGCATGATCACACCGGGAAAATAGAAATCACATTTCTCTTTATCACTGGCCACATTCACATAGACGCCTTCTTCCTTACATGCCCGGTAAATATCGTCGTTAAGCTTCCAGTCGTTTGTGGCTGCGATCACCATATAAGCACGTTCAAAATCCGACCGCTTCACCGGCCTAATTTCTGTATGTACCTGTCCGGCCTTGCCCATTTCCAAAAGCTCCATGGTCATCTGCGGCGCTACCACAGTGATATTCCTGGTAAAGGAAAGAAGGGTTTTCACTCTCCGGGTAGAGATATTGCCTCCGCCCACCACTACAATGTTTTTATCGGACAAATCTACAAACATGGGAAAATATCGTTTATTCTTCATAAATTTTCTCCAGTCCAGCCACACATTCCATGAAGGCGTCCTGATTGAGACTGTCGCGCAGGCCAAAGATCAGCTTGTTTACCACTTTTCCCGCGGCTGTGTCCACTGCCTTGACCAGCTTTTCCCTGTCCCCATCCTCCATAGGTGTGTTCTTCAGTATTTTTGCAATCCGCAGATTCAGATCATGAACCGCGTCGTCCTTTATCTCCTGAATGCGTGGAATCAAATCCCTGCCGTCCAGCCATTGAAAAAACTCATCCATCTGCTCACGCACAATGGCTCCGGCCGCCTCCAGATTTTCCTGCAGCTCCGCGGAGGTCTCCTCCATACGGAAGCTGTCCATATCATAAAGCGTGACCCCTTCAAGCCTGCCCACCTCCGGCTCAATATCCCGGGGTACCGCAAGGTCGATAAGAATCAACGTTTTCGTAAGCTCTATATCATCAAAAAGCTCCTCCCTCAGGGTAAAGTTGGGGCTTGCGGTAGCGCTGACCACCAGATCACACTGAGGCAGATATTCCATACGGTCTCCATAATTGATACGCTTACATCCCAGAGGGATGTTCACCACGCCGCTTCGGTACTGACGTACAGTCACCGTCACATCCGCTCCTGCCTCCCGGAGTGTCTGGGCCGCCACTTTGCCCATCTCTCCATTTCCGATGACCATACAAACCTTATTGCGCATGCTATATCCCTGCTGCTCCAGAAACTGAATGGCCTGGTGGATGACTGAAGGGTTGCCGTGTGCAAAGGGCACGTCTGTCTTAATTTTTTTGCCCGCGGTCACTGCCATGCGGAAAAGCACCTCCAGCACACTGTCCGTGGTAAAATGCTCTCTTGCCAGCCCCAGGGCATCCTTAACCTGGGTAAGAATCTGGTCCTCTCCCAAAATCTGGGATTTCAGTCCGCTGGTCAGGTAGAAGAGATGCTCCACTGCCTCCCTGCCGCTGCGGCACACAAAATACTGGCGGTAAGAATCCTCATGGATTCCCTTAAGTGCACAGAGACAGTCATAGAGCGAAACCTCTTGTCCGTCCTCCACGCTGGCCCATACCTCCAGACGATTGCAGGTGGAAAGGATAATACAGCCGTGAATACCCGCCTGCTCCTTCAAATTTTCCATGGCCTCCCCGGCATTTTTCCTGGTAAAAGCAAACATTGCACGAATGTCCACCGGGGCCATATTGTGGTCAATCCCAATCATGGAAATACACATAACCGTATCTTTCTCCTTTGTTCCGTTACTTCACATCCCCTCATGCAATGGGTGTGAAACTTTGCGAGGGGCAGATGATTTTAATCTTTTATCATCATAATCATTCAAGCGAAGAATGTCAAGGGAGAAGGGACGCCGGATGCTATCGAACGGTGAGGGGATACACTTAGGGACGGGTTGCAGTGGCATGCATGGGCAGATTTCCAGGCTTCCTTTCATTCTTTGAGAATATTCCTGCAACTCAAATAAGTAATCCCAAAATATCCCCCATAAACCACCGCCAGCAGCCCAGCCGTCATAAAGATAGACCCCAGCATATTTTTATTGATATAAAACGAAATATTATAAGCCGCATACTGTACTCCAAAAATACAATGGAACAGCGCCAGCACCATAGGCATCAGGAAAAACAACCCAATCTGCACAAACAACGCCCTGTTGATCATTTTTTCATCCACCCCGATATTCCTGAGAATCCGATATCTATCCTGATTATCAGAAATATCCGCCAACTGCTTCAGCGCCAACACTGCCGCCCCTGCAAGTAAAAATACCATTCCCAGATAAAGTCCGACAAAAATAATCACCGCGCCAGATCCTAAACTGGAGTCGATAATATTCTGCTTCGTATTCACCTGCATCACAATCTGCTCTGCGGCAGGACTTCCCATGATTTCCGATACAATGTCCTCAATCTTCTGTCTTTCCTCGTCGTTATCAGCCAGATAATCTGCCGCCAAACGTTTGGATGCCACCTCAAGCCCTTCAATCGCCTCGTCCGGCACGATAAAAAATCCATAATTCATCTTACCGTTATCCATATCCAGAAAATAATCCGTCCGGCATTTGTTATATTTAGGTTTTAACACACGCCCATTGACTGTAATCTCTGTTCCGTCCTCAAGCGCCATATCACGGTATTTTACCACGTCCTCAAAATTAGCAGCCAACACATACTGTCCGCCTTCTAATTCCACAGGCTCCATATCATAGAGCTTTGCAAGCCTGTTGAAATCGCTGACAGCCACTATTTTTTCTGCAGAGCTAAAGAAAAAGTTATCTTTTTCCTGGTGCATAATTTCTGCAGCTACTCCCAGACTCTCTTCCATATGGAGATTCTCATCTGCATATACATCAATCTCGACCACATCAGTCAGATATCTTTCCACAGGGAAACCAGCCTGATCGAGGCTCACTGCTATCGTATCCTTCCAGTTTTCCTCCTGTTCCTTGGTATAAGGCTCCTGTGTATAAGGATCCAGTTCACCCGCTTTCACAGCATTCTTTTTCACATTGATATCCACAGGCGTATTCTCCATAACATTCCGTCTGCTTCCTTCATTGATGGAAATCCCGCTGGAAAAGATAATGATTGCTACAAAAAGCATGAGACAGATCACTGTCAGCGTTACCACGTTCGTGTTTACCTTGCTGTTGAGCTCGCGGACTGTGAAGCTGTTCAGGCCTTTATAATAATGTCTTTTTGAGGATTTTGCGAATTTCAGGAAAAATCCGGATACCGACCAGAACAAAAGCAATGTCCCCAGCGCACCCAATAACATGATAAATCCAATGGATTTTGAAGACATAACTGTCTCTGGATGTACACTCACACGGTAATATGCATACCCTAACATCACTGCAGATATAAGGAACACGATTACACATACAACACTGTTTTTTACCTTCATACGTTCGTTCTTCTGTCCTGCACGCAGAAGATCGATCAATTGGAACCTGCCGACCAAAAAGGTATTTAAAATCATTACTGAAATATACATAATCCCAAAATATAGGATTGTTTTCTCAATGGCTCTGGCCGAGATCACAAATGCAAACTTATTCATATTGGCAGCAAACATATTTGCCACAAGTATGGACATTGCCTGGGACAATAAAACACCCGCCACAAGTCCCGCCACAAGGGAAACAAGCCCGATGACAATCGTTTCGCATAAAAGCAGTCTGGAAATTTTCCCCTTCCCCATTCCCAGAAGCATATAGGTGCCAAATTCCTTTTTCCTGCGCTTCATGAGAAAGCTGCTGGCATACACAATGAGAAATCCAAGCACAATGGATACAAATAAGCTGAGGGCATCAATAATATCTGCCATCACATCAATAATCTCTCTCTGGGATTTCGTCACCTCCAGCATAACAGCCTGCTCCCCCAGAGAATTAAAAATATAGAAAATCGCCACGCCCAAAATCAAGGTGAAGAAATAGACAGCATAGTCCCGCATACTTTTTTTCATATTTTTGACTGATAATTTAAATAACATCGTTCACATCTCCTCCCAACAGAGAAACAACCTGAATAATCTTATCAAAAAACTGCTTCCTGGTGTCGTCGCCTCTGTAAAATTCATGGAACAGTTTTCCATCCTTTAGGAAAAGTACGCGGGAGGCATAGCTTGCCGTGAACGCATCATGGGTAACCATAAGGATGGTGGCCTTAAGCTCCCGGTTCATCTTACGGAAGCATTCCAACAGCATACGTGCGCTTTTAGAATCCAGTGCTCCGGTGGGTTCGTCCGCCAGAATCAGCTTCGGTTCTGTGACAATCGCTCTTGCACTGGCTACTCTCTGCTTTTGTCCGCCTGACATCTGTGAAGGATATTTATTCAAAATTTCTTTAATATTAAGCTGTTCTGCAATCGCCATCACCCGCTCCTCAATCTGCGCAGGCTTTACATTCTGAATCTGCAGTGCCAGGGCAATGTTCTCGAACCCTGTCATTGTATCCAGAAGATTAAAATCCTGGAATACGAACCCCAGCTCCTCCCTCCGGAATGCATTGAGTGCGTTTCCTTTCAGCATGGTGATATCCTGCCCCTGGAGATAAATATGGCCGCCTGTCACCTTGTCAATTGTAGCGATGCAGTTAAGCATCGTAGTCTTTCCGCTTCCGCTGGCCCCCATGATTGCAACAAATTCCTCTGGCTGCACATCAAAAGAGATATTGTCCACCGCTTTCGTGAGACTGGATTTATTCCCGTAATATTTTGTGATTTTATCAAGTTTTAAAAGTTCTGGCATTTGTTTTCCCTTCCTTTACTAATATTAAGGCTATTATAAAATCTCTCTTGCTTACACGCCATAGAATTGCATAACAAAACCTTACAGTCTTGTCACATTTCCCAAAGACTGTAAGGCTTATTCCTTTAATACCTGATAATATTCCTCTGAATGAAATTTAATCCGCACACAGGTAAATTCACCCTCCTGCGATTCAATTTCAATCTCGTGGCCAAGCTTCGCGCAAAGCTCCCTGCAAAGATAAAGTCCCATCCCTGTAGAGGAGGCTACTTTTCTGCCATTACTTCCCGTGTAAGATTTGTCAAAAACCCTTGCAAGCTCTCCCTTGGGGATTCCGATTCCGTTATCTCTGATTTCAAGAACCGGGGCCTGTCCATTTTCTTCAATCAAAAACTCCAGCCTTGCGTTTTCTTTTTTCGCATACTTGAGACTATTGCTCACAATCTGGTTGATGATAAATTCCAGCCACTTACTGTCGGAATAAACCTCACACTCCACACTTTCAAAAACCACCGAAATCTTCTGACAAAGCAGCGCATCCCGATTCCTTTGAATGACCCTGCCTATTATCTCAGACAACCCACAGGGTTTGATCAAATAATCCTTCTCAGCATTTTCACTCCGCACGTAATAAAGCACTTGCTCCACATAGCTCTCAATTCTCTGCATCTGCTCCCGCAGCTTTCTGGTTGTCTCATTTCTGTTATTATGCAGAATCAAAAAAGAACTGGCAATCGGAAGTTTGACCTCATGCACCCAGAGCTCCACGTACTCCTTAAACTCCCGCAGGCTTGCCTCATGCTTTTCCACCTCATCATACATACTTTTGTCGATTTCCCTGAGTGTATCATAGAAAATGCTTCCCTCAAGAAACACAGGACGGCCTATAGTCTCCGTAACCAAATATTTCTCATCCAGTTCACCAAGGTATTTTTCCAACTGCTGATAGAACCTGTACCTTCTTATATATCCATAAATCAGAAGAGCCAGTCCAAAGCAAAACAGCAGCACAGAGACAACTACCCAAAGCACCGGCGGCGTGTGAAACAGCCACAAAAATACAACGACCAAGAACGACATCACCAGATAGAGTAGGATTTCCACGCATCTGTCTTTACAATAATTCTTCCAATTCATACCAGCACATACCCCTGTCCCCGGCGTGTCTGCACCACGTCCTCAAGGCCGATCTCCCCGAGCTTCCTGCGCAGACGGTTAATATTTACAGTAAGCGTGTTGTCATCCACAAACTCGTGGTTATCCCACAAATCATCCATCAGCTCATCACGGCTCACAATACTGCCCTGCTTCATGAGAAGACACCGGAATATGGTAATCTCATTTTTAGAGAGCAGTATATCACCGTATTCTGTCTCCAGGGTGCTTTTCAGCAAATTCACCTTGACCCCACGGTATGTGAGACTCTCCTTTTCCACCGGACGGCCCAGCCGTTTAAACAGTGCCTCGATATGGAGAAGCAGCAGGGTTGGATTATAAGGCTTCGTGATATAATCATCCGCGCCCCAGCTCATACTCAGCACCTCGTCCATCTCGCTGTCCATACTTGTGACCATAATTACCGGCACCTGAGATTTTGCCCGCAGATCCCTTAAAATCATCTGCCCGCTCTGTCCCGGCAGCTTAATATCTAAAAGAACCAGGTCCGGGTCCATAGAAATAATAGACCCTAACACATCCGAAAAATCCTCCAGAATCTCTCCTTCATAGCCACTATTGTCCAGAAGGATTTTCAGTTCCTGGCGCATCTGTCGGTCATCCTCAACAATCAAAATTTTTCTTGTCATTTTCTATACCTCAGCTCTGTTTAATCTTATACTGTTTTCATCCCCATGCAGCACTTTTACTGCAGCAAATTTCAATTTACATTTCTATACTAACACGGAAGAGTTTTTTTAGTCAATTTATACTCGCTTTAATCCCGGCATATAACATCATTTTTCCTGTTGAGTATATATTATTTTTCCGGTGCACACTGCATATACTAGAACACCACTAAAAAAGATTGACTTTCTTTATGGAATACGGTATATTATTTTTAGTGGTTGTGCTGCGGATGCTTGAGGGGCCCGCAGCCGAGGGAGCTCATGCGTGAGCTCCTTTTGCAATACAGGAGTGATTCTATGAAAAAAAATTTTCTAACATACGAACAACAAATAGTTAAATTGCAAAATGAAAAAGCATTAACTATTTCTGACGTTCCATCTGCTATCAAAACTCTCGAAAATATCAGTTATTATGCCTTGATTAGCGGATATAAAAATATGTTCAAGCATAAACCTTCTGGTAAATATCTCTATGGTGTTACTTTTGAAGAAATCGCTGCTTTCTACTATTTCGATGAAGAACTACGGACATTATTCCTAAAATATATTCTTCATGTAGAACGCCACCTAAAATCTTTAATTTCTTATTACTTCTGCGAAAAATTCGGAGAGCATCAATCTGAGTATCTTAATGCTGCAAACTTTAATACAGCCAATAAAAATCAAAAAGCCGTAAATCGTCTGGTCACCTCATTAGCAAGAACAATCTCTTTGCCCACACATCACCAATACATTGAACATTACGCAAAGGAATACCATAACGTACCACTCTGGGTAGCGATGAATGCAATAACATTTGGACAGCTTTCTGCCTTTTATCAGTATATGCCAAATGATATTCAGACAAAAATAAGCAAACATTTCCCCGGATATTCGGAAAAACAACTACATCAGTTTATAACGATTATAGCAAAATGCAGAAATGTGTGTGCACATAACGAACGCCTTTATAATTTTCATACCAACGATGCAATTCCTAATACAATACTGCATAATAAACTGAATATACCAACGAGCAAGGGCTGTTACATGCTCGGCAAACACGATCTCTTTGCAGTTGTTCTATCACTCAGATACCTAATTGGAAACGAGGAATTTAAAATCTTCAAAGCATCTCTTACACGTTTAGTCAAACACGTTTTGAAACAATGTCCTCATTTAACAGAGATACAATTATTAAAAGAAATGGGTTTTCCTAAAAACTGGGGAAAAATTTGTCGTTATAAAACGTACTAAGAAAGCCCGCCCCTGAAAGCCATATATCTGCTCACAAGGACGGACTATTTTCTCCTGCTATTTCATCATCTTATCCAATTCTTTCCTGACTGCCAGAATGAAATCCCTGCTATTCAGCACTTTCACATTCTTCAGTGTCGTGATCAGCGCAAGGTCCTTGGTCATTTTCCCATCTTCGATGGTGTTTAAGGTCGCCTTCTCCAGCTTGTCCGCGAAGGTAGCGAGCTCCGTATTCCCATCAAGCTCCCCTCTCTTTCTAAGCGCGCCTGTCCAGGCGAAAATCGTTGCCACCGAGTTAGTGGAAGTCTCCTTGCCCTCAAGATGACGATAATAATGTCTCTGCACAGTTCCGTGCGCAGCCTCATACTCATAATAGCCATGCGGCGAAACAAGAACCGAGGTCATCATTGCCAGGGAACCAAACGCGGAGGATACCATATCACTCATCACATCCCCATCGTAGTTCTTACATGCCCAGATAAAGCCGCCTTCAGCTTTCATCACACGGGCCACAATATCGTCAATCAGGCTGTAAAAATACACAAGCCCCGATGCTTCAAATTTGTCTTTAAACTCAGCCTCATAAATTTTCTGGAAAACCTCTTTAAATCTGGCATCATAAGTTTTAGATATCGTATCCTTAGCGCCAAACCACACATCCTGCTTTGTATCCAGCGCGTAGTTGAAGCAGCTTCTGGCAAAGCTTTCGATGGATGCTTCCATATTGTGCATTCCCATCGCCACACCGGAAGTGCTGAATTCCTGCACAAGCGCACGTTTTTCTTCCCCATCCACACTGGTGTACACAAGCTCTACCTTGCCGGGCTTGTCAATATAAAATTCCGTATTCTTGTACACATCACCATACGCATGACGCGCAAGTGTGATGGGCTTTTTCCAGTTCTTCACACAAGGCTCAATTCCCTTTACCACGATGGGCGCGCGGAAAACCGTACCGTCCAGAATCGCACGGATGGTTCCGTTAGGGCTTTTATACATTTTCTTTAAATCATATTCCTTCATACGCGCCTGGTTGGGAGTGATCGTGGCACATTTCACGGCCACGCCATACTTTTTTGTAGCCTCAGCAGCGTCCACAGTCACCTGGTCGTCCGTCTGGTTACGATACTGCAGCCCCAGGTCATAATACTCTGTATTTAAATCAATATAAGGAAGCAGAAGCTCATCCTTGATAATCTTCCACAAGATTCTGGTCATCTCATCGCCGTCCATCTCCACCAGCGGCGTATGCATCTGAATTTTTTTCATTCTATAAACATCCTCCATCTTCATTTTATGTCAACGATATTCCCAGACGGCTGCAGGTATCTGCTACCACAACCTCCAGCTCTGGGTCAGAGAGAACCGTCACACGGCCGTCTTCATACTGTGCATCCACCCAAGCCTTGATCATAGCCACCAGTTCACAGTTCTTATCAATCTGCTTGTCGCCGCGCAGACGATAGTGCGTGTTCAGCCAGTGCGCGATTCCGGCGGCTCCTGAGGTATTGGAAACTGCCACCTCAACCGGACGGTTAAGGAATTTATCTGTGTCAAAAATGTTATAAATTTCTTCGTTTTTCAAAAGTCCGTCCGCATGGATACCGGCTCTGGTAACATTAAAGTTTTTCCCCACAAAAGGTGTACGCTCAGGGATCTCATAACCAATCTCTTTCTCGTAATATTCTGCCAGTTCTGTGATCACCGCAGTATCCATACCGCCCAAATTACCACGAAGCTGGGCATATTCAAATACCATAGCCTCCAGAGGTGTATTTCCGGTACGCTCGCCGATTCCGAAAAGGGAAGTATTTACACCACATGCTCCGTACAGCCATGCAGTTGTGGAATTGCTCACTGCCTTATAGAAATCATTATGCCCATGCCACTCGATCAGCTCGGAGGGCACGCCCGCATGAACCATGATACCATAGATAATTCCCGGAACCGAACGAGGGATCACCGCACCAGGATAATTCACACCATACCCCATGGTATCACAGCAGCGTACCTTAACAGGAATTCCGTACTGCTGGCGAAGCTTCATAAGCTCCAGACAGAATGGTATCACATAACCGTAAATATCCGCTCTGGTAATATCCTCTAAATGACAACGAACTGCCACACCGATATCCAGGCATTCTTTCACAATGCTTAAATAATGATCCATAGCCTGGCGTCTGGTCATCTTCATTTTATAAAAAATATGGTAATCGGAGCAGCTCACCAGGATACCTGTCTCCTTCATGCCCATATCCTTTACAAGCTGGAAGTCCTTTTTGCTGGCACGAATCCAGCTGGTGACCTCGGGAAATTCATAACCACGCTCCATACATTTCTCTACAGCATCTCTGTCCTTCTTGCTGTAAAGAAAAAATTCGGAGGCGCGAATCCGTCCCTCCGGTCCGCCAAGCTTATGCAGGTAATCGTAAATCCTCACAATCTGCTCCGTGGAGTAAGGTGCTCTCGACTGCTGTCCATCTCGAAACGTTGTATCTGTAATCCAGATATCGTCCGGCATATGGTGCGGAACGATACGGTCATTAAATGCAATTTTCGGAACTTCAGAATAGGGAAAAAGGTTACGGAACACATTTGGTGTTTCCACATCCACCAGCGGATACATGTGCTCCTCAAGCTGCAGAAGATTTGTATGGCGGTCCATCATCACACGTCTGTTTTGCATTTTAAATACCCTCCTCTTTCGATATACAATTTCACATTAAATAACATTGTAGCGAAAAAGGAGGCATCCGTCAACGCTTTTATACTTTACCATGATAGTTTCATGCAAAATGTCCCAAAATCATAAAGATAAGAACTTTTCACAGTTAAATTTGCCCCATCCCTGCTGATTCCTGGGGAGTCCCATGTCATCCGCACTCTCTTTGAGCATCATCTTAATCTCCATATTGGTAAGCAGCGGGTCCTTTTCCAGCATCAGTGCTATTGCCCCGGATACGGCCGGGGTAGACATGGATGTGCCGCTCTTCGTCCCATAAGGAAACTCCGGCCCGGGTGCGCAGGCAATGATCCGACTGCCGGGCACCACAATATCCGGCTTACACACACACTCAAAGGTAGGTCCGCGCCCTGAAACTGCGCCCTTGCCCTCAAGCATATCGCTGGAGCCCACGGTGATCACCTTCTTGCTGCAGCCCGGAGCTGTAATGCTGCCCGGCCGCGGCCCCTGGTTTCCTGCAGCAGCCACAATCACCAGCCCCTCGTCCCAGAGCTTTTCCACACCTTCAATCAAAGCGTCATGGTCATTTCTCGTCTTATAAGTAGTACCAACGGAGATATTTACCACACGGATACGATACTGCTCCTTAAATTCCAGGATCCAGCGGAACGCCCGCAGTACATCCTCCTTATTGCCGTTTCCGAAGCGGTCCAAAACCTTAAGGGAAACAATCCCGCTGCCCGGCGCCATGCCTCTGTATTTTCCCATAGATGCAGTACCGTCCCCTGCCAGGATTCCGGCCACATGTGTACCATGCCCATTATCATCATACGGTCTCTTGCGGTAAGATAAAAAATCAAAAAATGCCCAGATACGGTTTCCGAAATCTATATGAGGATAAATGCCGGTATCAAGAATTGCCACACCGACGCCTGCTCCGGTATATATGGATTGTTTCATGCTAAGCCTCCGAATAAATTAGACGGAACTGCCCAGAAGCGAGCAGTTCCCTTTGTAATAATTTATTCGAAGTTATTATTTTTGCGCATCCTCTTCTACAGATACCTTAAGATTTGTATCGGTTTTTGCAGATTTGCTGTTTGCGAGGAGGATGTCTGTCATATCAATGCCTGTGGTTTCTTTCATGGATTCCAGCAGGCCCAGCATAGCTCCCGGTACACTGTTCATCACAGAATTAACGCCATTCTGCGAGTCGTTTCCGATAATTGTAATCTTGTCAATCTGGGCAAACTGCTTTGCGTAGGATTCCGCAATCGCAGGAAGTACATTGATGAGCATTTCCGTGATTGCCGCGTTGGAATATTTTTTATAAGCCTCTGCCTTCTTCTCCATCGCCTCTGCCTCAGCGATACCCTTTGCCCGGATTCCGGCTGCCTCTGCTTCTGCCACCTCTCTCGTGGCCTCTGCTTCTGCCAGCGCTTTCTTACGGATTGCCTCAGCCTCAGCATTGGCGCTGATTTCTGTAATATGTGCGTCTGCCTCTGCCTGACGCTTGCTGGCCTCAGCCTTAGCCTCTGCCTCCGCGATCTGACGGAACTTCTCCGCTTCGGCATCTGCCTGCAGCTTCTGCTTATTTGCCAAAGCCGGCTCGATGACCTCTGCAAGAAGGGCAGCTTTTTTACGCATAGCTTGTTTTTCCGCAAGCTCGATGTTCTTCTGCTCGGCGATGATGTCTACCTGTATTCTGGCCTCCTGGATTTCCTTCTGGCGCTCCTGCTCCAAAAGTGTGGCATCTGCAGTCGCGTCGATCACCTCTTTCGAAGTGATTGCCTTCTGAATGTCATAGGATGCATCGGCCTTGGCCTTTGACGCTTCCTCTTCACGACGGTATTCTGCTTCCTGGACAGCTTTTTGCTTAGTCGCCTCTGCAATTTCCGTCTGGGACTGCAGCTTCGCTTTCTGACCAAGTTTCGTTGCCTCAGCCACCTTCGTATCCTGTTCGCGCTGGGCATCCGCCTTGGCGATTTCAGACGATTTCTTCACATCTGCTATCTGAGCTACACCCAATGCCTCTATGTATCCATTCGGATCACTAATCTCATTGATGGTAAAGGTACCCACCTTAAGACCCATAGTAGCGATTTCACTGCTCACGACTTCCTGCACCTTGGAGGTGAAAGCTTCACGGTCCTTATAAATCTCCTCCACAGTCATGGAAGCTACGATTTCACGAAGTTTACCTTCCAGAACATTCGTGGCAATGGATTCAATCGTTTTGCCTATTTCATTTTCATTTCTTCCGTTAAACTGCTCGATGGCAGAAAGAATGGATTCCGTGTCGTTCTTAACCTTGATTACAGCCGTAGCCGATACATTAATGGGAACACCCTGTGAGGACATGGAATTTTGAGTCATCACATTGAGCTGGATATTTGCCAGGGAAATAAAGTCAACCCTGTCAAGAACAGGCACAACGAGAGCGCCTTTACCTGTAACCACCACAGGCCTCTTTCTCATTCCGGAGATTACCATGGCTTTATCCTTGGGAACCTTCCTCCACATGCTGAAAATCCCTGCAAGTATCAGTAAGATTCCCACCACGATTATAATCAGTGTGATCAAATTAGTTGGCATACGCATTTCCTCCTTTTACTTTAGCCGTTTTTATGATAAATGCCGGTGCGGCAGCCATCATCTGTGCCTATCTGTGTTCTTGCTGTCCGCTTTTATTCATCCAGCTTCAAAACAATTTCCTTTTCATCATGTACATGTGCCACTCCGTCGGTGAAGCTGTCGATATTTACGACGGTCCCCGCAGGGATTTCCTTTCCGCTGAAAGCTTTTGCCGGGTACTGCAGGATTCCGTAGTCAGGAACCTTTACGGAAATCACGCCGAAGCCGCCCGCCGGAATTTTTGCAATCACTTCTGCCTTACAATGGGTGAGCAAAGCCGTGTCAAAGGTATTGGACTCAGCGGAAAATTTCTTAAGCCGCCTGATCAGGGACTGGATCAGTACCGCTGTTATGTATCCACACACAAGCGAAAGGATTAGTGTGGCCGTCGCCGAAAGACTCTGGTCCAAAAGGCTTCCGACTCCTCCAAATACGAGAAGTCCCGCCCCCACACTGTTAAATGACAAGGGAAGCAGGCACAGCTCAAAATCATCGCCTATATCAATATCGAAAAAATCCCAATCAAAAAACGAGGATATTGAATCAGAAATCTCACCTAAAAAATGGAACAATAAATGTATCACCCCAAATATCAATCCGAGCCATAAACATGTCGTATAGATAATCTTCACACTCCTTCCTCGCATCCGCATAATCAACAGAATTATTTATCAAATTTTACCATACTTTCAGCTAAAAGGAAATAGAAATCTAAAATGACTTTTACATTGCTCTCGTGCCGGAATCTGTGATATCATACCAATAAATCATTTATGAAAACCAGAGGAATAGCGATGCAGTCAATATTAATCATTGAAGATGATCCAAATATCAACAACATGGTCTGCGAGTATCTGCAGGAAAACGGTTATCAGTGTACCCAGGCCTTCTCCGGAAGCGAAGGCGCGCTGCGCTTTTCCATGGAGCATTATGATCTGATCCTGCTTGACCTGATGCTTCCGGGGCAAAACGGAGAAGAACTGATCCGCACCTTCGCAGGCAAGCTTCCCGTGATTGTGATTTCTGCGAAAAATGAGCTTGAAAGCAAGGTTGAGCTTCTCTCTGCGGGAGCCAACGATTACATATGCAAGCCCTTTGACCTGCGGGAGCTCCTGGTTCGCATCCAGGTTCAGCTTCGCACAACACAGTCCTTTGCAGAGCAGAACGTACTGTGCTATAAAGAATGGACCCTTAACCCTGACACCCAGGAAATGCTGGTGTCAGGCAAGCCCATTGAATTTACGCGGCATGAATTTCAAATATTAGAACTGCTGTGCAAGCATCCGAAAAAAGTATTTACCAAACAGCTTATTTACGAGTATGCCTGGGGAGAGGAATATTTTATTGAGGACAAGACCATCAATGTTCATATCAGCAACATCCGCTCCAAGCTAAAACCCACCGGGACTGACACCTATATCCAGACGGTATGGGGAATGGGCTTTAAACTTTCTTAAACTTTTCTTTGCGATTTTTGAATTCTTTACTTTTACACTAAAAGCATCATCAGAAATGAGGAAGCATGTGAAGCAGCCGATATGCATCCACGCAAAGAAAGGGGCTATTATTAATGAATACGCAATATGCAGTCAAAACAAACAATTTAAGTAAGCTGTACGGCACAAAGGCTGCCGTCAGCCATCTGAATATGGAGGTAAAGCCGGGAGAAATCTATGGATTTATCGGTCGTAACGGTTCCGGCAAATCCACCACCTTAAAAATGTGCTGTGGGCTTGTCCATCCCACAGAAGGCGAAATCTCGCTTTTCGGCTGTCCGGTGACAGATGAGACTACACGCCGCAGAGTGGGAATGCTCATTGAGGACCCAGGACTTTATCCCCATATGAACGCCAGAGACAATATGATACTGAAAGCAAAATGCCTGGGTCTTACAGACTTTCGAAGTATTGACCATATCTTAGAGCTTATGAATCTCTCTGACACAGGAAAAAAGAAAACCGGTCAGTTTTCCATGGGTATGAAGCAGCGGCTTGGTATTGCCATGGCCCTGCTTGGAAATCCGGACCTTTTAATCCTCGATGAGCCTATCAACGGACTGGACCCGGAAGGAATCCGTGAGGTTCGGGAATGTCTGCTAACCCTCAATGAGGAGGCCGGAAAAACCATTATCATCAGCTCTCATATCCTGGGGGAACTCAGCAAGCTTGCCACCTGCTATGGAATTATTAAAGAAGGAGAACTCATCCAGCAGATTTCCAGAAAGAAGCTGGAGGCGAAATGCAGGGATTATATACAATTGAAGGTTGACAATACAGACCGCACCGCTGCTCTTCTGGCGGAAAACTTTCCTGATCTCCACTTTGAGGCAGCGGACAGAAACCAGCTTCATGTATATGATTTTGCGGACCCTGCCCCGCTCACCACACTGCTGGTAACCAACGGTATCCAGGTACACTCCTGCAGTCTGCACCAGATGGATTTGGAACAGTATTTCCTGGAACTGATGGAAGGAGGCCGCCGCTATGCTTAATCTTCTTCGTATGGACTTTTACCGAGTTTTTCGCAACAAAGGCTTTTATGTGTGTTTAGGGATTCTGATATTTTCAAATATTCTTCTCTTTGGATTATTGTATATGCTTGCCGACCCTTCTGCCAGACAGTTTCTCTTGGAGATTGGCGGTGTGATAAAAGGTGATTTCTCTGATTTAGATACCTTTGTATCCAATACCACCATCCTGGAGATATATCACCAGGGAACAGTCGGCGCAGGCTTCTTCGCTGTTATCACAGGTGTGCTCGCCGCACTTTTTGTATGCACGGATTTTGACAGTGGTTTTATTAAAAATATCATAGCCGCACACGAAAATAAATGGGATTATATATTAAGCAAATGCGTATGCCTGTGTACAGTCAATCTTCTGTATTTGGTAATAAATTTTGGTGTGATGCTGGTCTTAAATATGGCATTCAAAGGCTTTTTCAAGCCTTCCAAGCCTGCAGATATACTTTTCTATATGCTGTGTGCATGGCTGTTGATCAGCGCCTTTTCCATGCTTACAATGCTCATCTGCGTCATCACCCGCCGATTTGCCGCGGGAGTCGCATGGGCAATCTGCATAAACAGCGGACTGGTTACGGTGATTCTGAATACAGGTCTGGCTATTTTCGGCCTGGGATGGATTACGGATAACACCATTTATATGAATCTCTTTAACCTGCCACAAGTTTTTAACGGAACCTATGTTTTAAGACCGGTGATTACGGCAATTGCATTTTTTGTTATTTCTGTTATCCTGAGTAAGCTTGTACTAGCCAAAAAGGATATTTAACTCTTGGGAGGTATATACGGATGTTTTTTCTTATGGCAGCGTTTGTCTTAATTATTGTGATATTGGCTGTCCTGCTTATTTTATACATCAGAGAGGTGAGACATCTGATCAGGCAGCTTGAATTGCTGGAGGCAGGCAGTCATATCGAGCTTACCACAAATACCGGCAGCCGGGTATTTGTGGTGCTTTATCAAAAGCTGAATCATATCTTTTCCACAGTACGCAGCCGGGAGAATCAACATCTGCGTGCACAGAAACAATTAAAGCAGTCCGTATCTGACCTCGCCCACGACATCCGCACACCGCTCACCAGCGCATCCGGCTACCTGCAGATGCTTGAGGACTGTACCGAATCAGAGAAACAGCTCCGCTATGAGCAGATAATAGAAAAACGCATCGCAGAGTTAAAGGACATGCTCGAAGAATTATTCTTATATACCAAGCTCACCAGCGAGGATTTCTCCCCGGAGCTGCAGAGCACCGCGGTGTTTCCCGTACTCAGCGACTGCATGATCGGACTTTACCATGTATTTGAAGAAAAGCAGATAGAGCCGGAAATCATGTTTGAAAATGAAGAAATCTGTGTGACCGCGACACCGGAAATCCTGGGCCGGATTTTCCGTAATCTCATTAATAATGCCCTCCTGCACGGCGCAGGAGGACTGCGCGTTATACAGGAGGGCGGTTCGATCGCCTTCATGAATCTAGTCAATAATGCCGATGGTATTGAAGCGGACAGAATCTTTGAGCGCTTCTACAAAGCTGACAGCACCCGGAAGAAAGGCTCCTCCGGGCTAGGTCTGTCTATTGTAAAAGAACTCTGTCTGCGTATAGGCGGCACTGCCGAAGCAGAGCTTGTCAACGGAAATATGCTTAAAATCACGGTGTCCCTGCCTGTGGCTAAACCTGTACCACACCTTTGATTGAATGTCCCCGTTACGTCCGTAACCGGAATGTTTTCGGTGCGTACCGATACACAAGTACACAGGCGGCAATGCTATAAGCAATACAGAATACGATAGCCAGCAGCCCGAACACCGGGGTTGGCATACGCAGCTTCATCATGCAAAAGCAGACGATATAAGTGGCAGAAAGCACAATCTGGTAAGTCCCGCTCTTCATCTCCGTCCCTGCATTATACGGCTGGAAAATATAGTAAATCGTCAAATAATGTACCGAGAAGAAAATACTCATGCACACGATTGAGACAATGAGCACCACATAATTAAGTACATTGTCCGTTCCGCCCGAAGCATACAGAAGCAGCGCAAGTCCGCATCCGATGATCAATGCGGGAACAAGATTGACCTTAATAATTTCCCTCAGCCGGATTCGGAACAGCTTCAAAATCATTTTCGGCTGTTTATAAAAGGAATACGTCAAAAGACTGTGGTCACAGTTCATAAACAAAACCCTGGTAAAGTTTGTTCCCCTGTTAATGGCATACATGATAAACACAAAATAAGGCAGAAATGTCATCAACAGATTATTGGCGTTTTTCCTTGTCTCAGGCCGCACATAGAACAGAAGCAGACCTCCAAGGATCAAAAACGAACACACCGCTGAAATCCTCTGTGTTGCTTTCCAAAGGACCTTTTGATGACGCTTGATGAAAAGCTCATTCAGGTACTCGAAACCCTTTCTGCTGCTTGTGATACCTGTATCCGCAGAGATGGATTTCTGGCTGTAATTACGTGTCGCATTGGCGGCCATATCCATCTGGTACATGGACTGAGCCTGTAACTGCTGCTGAATCTCCCTGTACTCATGAAAGGAATAAATTTTAAATGCGGACACAATGCCCAGCGGTACTGCAGCGACCATGATTACATATACTACAAGATGGGGTGCTGCGATTCCAATGGCAGGAAGCCCGTAGGCGGCTGCCAGCAGGATGCCAATTACAATCCACAGCATCTTGCCCAGCATATTTTCATTATAACAAAAGCCTTTTCGCTCATAGTCCCAGAGAGAGTAGGCTGCCACGGTCATCTTTGCTCCTGCTACAAAGAACGGAATGATCACGCACACCCACAAAGGTATGCCGCTTGCCCTGCCGAAATAAATAGAAAAAGGCAGAAAACCAACGAGGATTTTTAAAATACTGTAGGTATAGCTGGTTAAGGTATAGGTTCTGGCATTCATCCGCATCAGAAAGATAGCATAATATTTATCCCTGCTGGGATTAAACATATGTGTATTCGAAAACGAACCGATTGTGGTCAGAAACAGAAGAATATGGAGAAAAACGCTGTCTGCCGGCATTGTTTTATACAAGGCGCCAATCCCCGTGATCATGATAATAAAATACAAAAACTTGCCAAGAAAAACAGAAAGGATTTCCCAGATCACCGACAAGATATTTGCAAAAATCTTCAGTCCCATCACCTTATACACGCTTTGAGGCAAGATTTTTTTAATCAGAGGAATCTGTTTTAAAGAGTATAAAATACTATTGACTCTGTATGTATTTTTTAGTGAAAAAGCAATCCTCAATGTCTTATTCATGATTCTCCTCCCGCAAAGCGGCAATGATCTTTTCTTTAAATTCATGGTTATCAAGATTTGTCTTATCAACCGCCTCCAAAACACCGTGATTCAAAAGAACAATTTCATCACATAAATCCAGTGCCAAATCCATGATATGAGTGGAAAATATGATAATCCTCCCATCCTTCAACGCACGCAGAAGCTGCTTCATCTCTTCTGCCACCACCACATCCAGGGAGGTGAGCGGCTCATCCAAAAGCAGGATGTTTGGCTGGGCGATCACGTTTATGAGAAGCTGCATCTTATTTTTCATTCCATGGGAATAATCCTTCAGAAGCTTATCTCTGTCCTCCACATCAATGCTCATATAATCAAAATATTCGTCAATCGGCTTCACATCAGAGATACTGCCCTCGTTAATTTCAATAAAAAATTTCAGAAATTCTCTTCCCGTAAGAAACTCCGGGACCGTTGGTGTGGACAGGACATAGCCAATGTCCTCCGCCTTCACTTCTCTCCTGCTGCCGTTTTCAACAAGATAAAATGCGCCTCCGTCTGTCTTGATATCCCGGTTCAGACAGTTAAAAAGTGTGGTTTTTCCGGCTCCGTTGCGGCCAAGCAGCCCGTAGATTTTCCCGCTCTCGAAAACGAATTCCACATCCCGCAGAACCTCTTTTTTCTCAAAATGCTTTGATATGTGCTCCATTACAAATTCCATATTTTTCTCCTTCACATTTCTTTTTCAAGTTTAATCCGATAGTAGATACTGTAGCCCTCTACGAACAGATATGCTGCCACCAAAAGAAGTACCGCACTCATTTCCACTTTCATCAAGGCAAAAGCAATCATCAGTGCCCCGAATACATAGGTCATCAGGTCATATGCCCTGGCCTTGGCAAGACCGCTGAGCATGATGTTCCGTTCGTCCCCGGCCTCGATTTCCTTCTGAAGTGCAAGTTCGGGGTCATTCTTCAATATTCTCTGGGATACCAGTTCTCCCATTCCGTAACCGAAGCTTCCGCAGCCAATTCCGATAAGCACATAGGGAAGCACGCTCAGGAGCTCCCCCGGCTCAGAAATGCCTTTCACCAAACCGAGCCCAAGGGCTACCAGCAGGATTCCTCCTACTGTGAACAAATAGTTTTTACATTTCTTCATGTTTCTGCACCTCCCCATTTTGCCCTTCTTCATAGATGAAGACATCCTCGATCAGCATATTGAAATACCTGGCTATTTTAAATGCCAGCATGATGGATGGATTGTAGCGGCCATTTTCCAGTGATCCTATGGTCTGCCTGGATACAGCCAAATCCCTTGCCAGTTCCTCCTGCTTGATTCCACGGCTTTTGCGAATCTCCTCCAGCCGGTTCTTCATGATTACATCACCTTCTCCTCCAGGACGGAAAGTTTGCTTTCCATAGTTTTATTATATCGTATTACCAACAAATGTCAAGTATGCTTTCCATTTTATAAAAAGTTAATTGACATTCCCCCCAATGCCCTATATAATAAATCTCGTAGAATCAAATAGGCACAAGGTCTGTATGCTCTCTGATACAGATAATAGGGAAGCAGAGTGAAAATCTCTCGCGGTCGCGCCGCTGTAATGGCTGAGTCCTTCCACATATGTCACTGGAAACGGGAAGACGGAACGGATGATGAAGCCTGAGCCAGAAGACCTGCCTTGTACCCGTTGGATGCAACCAGCTACGAACGATGGCTGGGTGTATAGGACCTCTGTCTTTGGCGGAGAGTCTTGTAGCCTGGCATAAGCATAGTCTTATGGCAGGTTTTTTTGTCTCATAGGAAAATCGCTGTGAATACTGTGAATTCACTTAGTATTTCTGCGGGACAATTCCCTATGGGGATTAAATAAGAGAGGAGAAAACAATGACAAAGAAACAGAAACAAATCATCACACTACTATCCGCATTTGCCCTGATGTTCGGTATTGTGCCAAATGTCAGCGCCATGCACATTATGGAGGGCTACCTGCCCGGAACCTACTGTATTGTTTGGGGAATCGTCTGCGTGCCGTTTCTGGCCGCCGGATTCTTTTCCATCAAGAAACGTTTGGCCAAAGCGCCTAAAGCACTGCCGCTCATTGCCATGGCCGGAGCTTTTGTGTTCGTAATTTCTTCCCTGAAGATTCCAAGCGTGACAGGAAGCTGCTCCCATATGACCGGAACAGGTCTTGGCGCAATCCTTTTCGGACCTTCGGCAGTGAGTATCCTGGGCATTATTGTACTTTTGTTCCAGGCAATCCTGCTGGCTCACGGCGGGCTTACCACCTTGGGCGCCAACACTTTTTCCATGGCAATCGCAGGACCTTTTGTATCCTATGGAATTTATGTGCTCTGCAAAAAATCCAAGGTCAATCAAAAGGTGGGAATCTTTCTGGCCGCCACCCTTGGTGATTTATTTACATACTGCGTGACAGCCGCTCAGATGGCCATCGCGCACAACAGCTCTGCGGGTTTCGGCGCTGCATTAGGTAAATTCCTGGCTGTATTCGCCCCCACGCAGATCCCCCTTGCCATTATCGAGGGCCTCATCACCGTGCTCATCGTCACCGCACTGGAAACCTATGCAAAACCGGAACTTCGTTCCATTGGATTTCTGAAGGAGGCGAAATGATCATGAAAAAAGGGACTGTACTTGCAATCATCGCAGCTATTATACTCATCGCCCTGATTCCTCTCTTTGTACTGAAAGATGCGGAGTTCGGCGGTTCTGACGATGCCGGAAGCCAGGTTGTGGAGGAAGTAAACACCGGATATGAGCCATGGGCCGTACCAATCCTGGAAAAAGCCATCGGCGGGGAGCTTCCCGGCGAGGTGGAAAGCTTGTTTTTCTGCATCCAGACTGGTCTGGGTGTGGGCATCATCGCCTTCTTTATGGGCCGCTATGTGGAACGTAAAAAATTAGGAAAAGGCGACTGATGGAAAGGAGTTACTGATGATCACTATTGATAAGCTTTGTTATCAATCTAAGCTTCGATATGTGAATGCCGGTGAAAAGTCCGCGTTTGCAATGCTCACACTGATCGCCTGTGTGGGGAGTCGTTCCATTGCAGTCGCGGCCATCGTCTTAGCAGTGACAGGGATTCTGACCGTTTATAAGGGAGGAATCCCTCTTTTCCGTTATCTGCACTTTTTAAAAGTGCCGCTGGCTTTTCTCATTCTGAGCACCGTAGCGATCGTGTTCAACCTTTCCCACACGCCGGGAGACTTATTCTCCATTCCTCTGGGAAGCTGGTATCTCAGTGTCAGCCTGACTGATTTCCGGTACGCGCTCCAACTGATTGCTACCGCCATGGCTGCGGTATCCTGTTTGTATTTCCTGTCATTCAGCACTCCCATGCCGGATATTCTTGAGGTGCTGCGCCGCATCCGCTGTCCACGGTTGATGATTGAACTGATGCTTTTGATTTACCGTTTTATTTTTGTACTTATGGAAATCTCTTCCGCGATTTCCATATCCCAGAAATCAAGACTGGGCAATGTAAATTTCCGCACCTCGCTCAAATCCTTCGGGGCGCTCTCTTCCGCCCTTTTTATCCGAGCCATCAAAAAATCAAACGCCTTATACGACGCCATGGAATCCCGCTGCTACAACGGCACCATCCATGTTTTAAGCGAAAATTATCCTCCTTGTAAACGGGAGGTTCTCTATATCCTGCTGTTTGAAATCCTATTGTACCTATTTGCCATCTGGAGGAGATTTTTCTTATGAAAGATATCATTATTAAAGCAGACAATCTGCACTTTTCTTATGACGACGGAAACAGCCATTCCCTGAACGGTCTTTCCCTGGAAATCGAGCGCGGGAAAAAGGTGGCCTTCATGGGTGCCAACGGTTCGGGCAAATCCACCTTTTTTCTCTGCTGCAACGGTGTGAACCAGCCGGAAAAGGGCACGCTTTATCTGGACGGCAAGCCTCTTTCCTACACCCGCAAGGGACTTTTAGAGGCACGGCAGAAGGTAGGGATCGTGTTCCAGGACCCGGATAACCAGCTTTTCTCCGCCAGCGTTTACCAGGAAATCTCCTTTGGCATTCTCAACCTCGGGATTGCGGAGGACGCGGCGAAAAAAGAGGTGGAGGAGGTCATTGATTACCTGGAGATCACGCCTTTCCGGCATAAGCCCACCCACGCCTTAAGCGGCGGACAGAAAAAGCAGGTTTCTATCGCGGACATTTTGGTCATGCACCCTGAGGTCATCATCCTTGATGAGCCTGCCGCGGCTTTGGACCCCAAACACACGATCATGGTGAATAAAATCGTGGACACGCTCACAGAAAAGGGCATTACGGTCATGATGTCCACCCATGATGTGGACTATGCTTATTCCTGGGCTGACCAGGTATTTCTGTTTAAGGACGGACAGGTGCTGATTGAAGGCACTCCTGCAGAGGTATTTTCCAATAAGGCAGCCCTGGCGGATACGAATCTCCGGCAGCCTGCGGTCCTTGAGCTTTTCGACCGCCTCTGCCAGAAGGGCATACTGAAAACCTCGCTTCCTGTGCCCCGGACACTGCCGGAGCTGGAAACCTATATTGAAAATATATCAGAAAGAATTTATCACGGACACGGAGGAAACCCCACAATGAACGAAAACGCAAAAAAGGCTATCCTGGTAGTAAGCTTCGGCACCAGCTATGAGCCTACAAGAAAAGTGACCATTGACGCTATCGAGGAGGACATTGCCAGCGCCTTCCCGGAATATAAAATCTACCGGGCCTGGACCAGCAAAATGATCATTGCCAAGCTGAAAAAACGGGATCAAGTTCATGTGAATAATGTAAAAGAGGCGATGGAGGAAATGGCTGCGGACGGTATAACCGACGTGATCGTCCAGCCCACCCATGTGATCAACGGCATTGAAAATGACCTTATGAAGGAGGATGCCCTCTCCTACCGCAGCAAATTCAACTCCATTGCTTTCGGCACTCCCCTTCTCACCAGCGAGCAGGATAACTCCGAGGTGATCCATGCTGTGACTGAGGAATTTAAGGATTTGGATGAAGACAGTGCGCTTGTACTTATGGGGCATGGGACCACACACTTTTCCAACGCTATTTACGCGGCACTTGACTATACATTTAAGGATATGGGACATCCCCACATCTTCCTGGGCACGGTTGAGGCGTATCCCGCCATGCAGTCCCTGCAGCGGATGATCGGCGCCTTTCAGCCTAAAAAAATCGTGCTGGCGCCCTTCATGATCGTAGCCGGGGATCATGCCCGCAATGACATGGCCGGGGATGACCCGGACTCCTGGATGTGCCAGTTCCAAAAAGCCGGGTACCAGGTGGAACCTGTGCTGAAAGGGCTTGGGGAATACGAAGGCATCCGCAAAATCTTCATCCGCCATGTGAACGAAGCCATGAGTGCAGTATCCGAATAATATTTTCCGTTATTAGACACACAACCGGTAACGGGCATTTGGAGCCACAATCTCAGGTCACACTCTTTTCACATTATATTATTAGCCGAACTATCTCCTTCTGTGATACAATCAGTTAGAGGTGATTACATATGAAATTATTATTCGCAGAAGATGAAGTCAGCATGTCCGAGGCTGTTGTTGACATTCTTACTTACCACAAATATATGGTAGATGCCGTGTACGACGGGGAAGAAGCCCTGGCTTATGCCCATGCGGAGCAATATGACGGCATTATCCTTGACATTATGATGCCCAAAAAGGACGGTCTGGAGGTGCTTTCCCAGCTTCGCAGAGAAGGCTGCCGCACTCCTGTCCTGCTGCTCACCGCAAAGGCCGAGGTGGAGGACCGCATCCGGGGACTTGATCTGGGTGCAGACGACTATCTGCCCAAGCCCTTTGTCATGGGCGAGCTGCTGGCGAGAATCCGCGCAATGCTCAGACGCCGGGAGGAATACACCCCGGAGATTCTAACCTGCGGCGACATTTCCCTGAATCTGCGCAGCTACGAGCTCAGCGGAAACGGACAGACCTTTGTCCTGCCCAAGCTTGAGTACCGCCTCATGGAGCTTTTCATGCTCAACCAGGGAATCTATCTCTCCTCCGAGGATATTCTTGTGAAGGTATGGGGATATGATACGGACGCGGAGCTTGGAACCGTATGGGTGTATATCTCCTACCTGCGCAAGCGTCTCTCCGCCCTCAATGCTAAGGTAGCGATTCGTGCAAAGCGCAACATTGGTTATACTCTGGAGGAGCTGTCATGATAAAAACACTTCAGAAAAAATTCATTCTCACCGCCATGGCAGCCGTGACTGTACTGCTGCTTTTTATGCTGGGCGCTATCAATGGAATCAACTATTGGATGGCAGAAAGCCAGACTGAGCACACTTTAGAAATGCTCTCAGAAAATGACGGCCAATTTCCTCCCCAACAGGAGCCATTAGGGGGAAGGCCGGATTTTTTCCCTCCGCGCTCTGACCGGGAATTCACTATGGCGGCACGCTTTTTCCTGGTACATCTGGATGCCTTAGGTAAAATCATGCATATTGATATAAGCCAGATTGCATCTGTAAATGAAACGGAGGCTGAACAGCTTGCTCTTGAAGTGCTGGAGCGGGAAACTACTTCCGGCAGCATTGACCAATTCAAATACAAAATTTCCCCATCTGGAGCCGGGAACGGTACTGTGATGGTATTTCTTGACACCTCCACTCAGCTTAACTCCCTGTTGATGGTTCTCGCAATCTCGGTATGCATCGGCCTTGTGTGCTGGCTGCTGATGCTCCTGCTTGTATTCCTGCTCTCCAAAAAGGCAATCAAGCCCATTGCCCTGAGCCTGGAAAAACAGAAGCAGTTCGTGACCAACGCCGGACACGAGATCAAAACTCCTCTTGCCATCATCCTGGCAAACACCGACGCACTGGAGCTGCACAAGGGAGAAAGTAAATGGAGCCGCAACATCCGCACGCAGACAATCCGTTTAAACGGCCTGATGCAAAATCTGCTCACCCTCTCTAAAATGGAAGAAGGCACTGCCAAGCTACAAGGTGATGATTTCTGCGCAAGCCGTCTGTTGGAAGAAACACTTCATCCCTACTATGAAATGGCTGCCCTGAACCACGTTTCCATTCAGGCAGAAATCCAGCCGGAAATCATGCTTCACGCTGACCAGGGGCACATCACCCAGCTTTTTTCTATTCTATTTGATAACGCGGTAAAATACACCAACCCCGGCGGACAGATTACAGTGACTTTCCAAAAGCCGGACAAGTCTGCCGTCCTGCAGGTCAAAAACACCTGCACCGCGCTCCCCGAGGGAGAACCGGAGAAGCTTTTCGACCGTTTCTACCGCGACGACAGCGCCCGCACCCAAAAGAGCGGCGGCTATGGAATCGGCCTTTCTGTGGCAAAGGCCATTGCCGAGTCCTGCAAAGGCTCCATCCGCGCGGCCTACGAAGAAGGGTCCGTCGTATGCTTTACCGTCAGGCTTTGAAGGGCAGCCCATGCCTAATCTCGAAAAACAATATGGATGCTAAGTCTACAATCAACATATTTTGCAGATACTTTTCCGCCCATTTCTTCAATCAAGGTTTGAGAGATTGAAAGACCTAATCCTGTTGATTTTCTGGCGCCTTCTACTGTATAAAAACGGTCAAACAGCCTGCCCACCTGTATCTCATCTAATTCGGATGCTGTATTAGAAAAGGTGATTTCGCCATTCTCTGACAGAGTGATTTTCAAATCACCATCACTATATTTTATAGCATTGCTCAACAGATTGGAAAACACACGGGACAAGGCAGCGTGGTCAAGCTTCCGTACGATTTTAATTTCCGGAATCTGTATTTCAGGAACAATGTTTCGCTCATTAAAAACTGTATAAAATGCGGCAATGCTCTCTTCTAATACAGTATTGATGGCAACCTGTTCAAAAACCAGGTTGCCTTTTGTTGATAGAATCACAGAATATCTGAAAAGCTCTTCCGTAAGCTGTGTCAGCATATCTGCACGTTCTTTAATCACCTCGATATACCGGGTAACGGTCTCATTTTTATCTTCCTGCTCTAACAATTCCAAATAACCGTTGATTGCAGTAAGCGGTGTCCGTAAATCATGAGAAATATTTGTAACGGCATTTTTTAATTCCAAATCTCCCTGCTGAAAACGATGCCGCTGCACCCGGAGCTTCCGAAGTTCTATATTTATGGTATTCGCCAGACTGCGCATATACCTGTCATTGCAGGAAATATCAATGAGCGTGTTCGTATCGGTTATGAGCCTGTCGGCAAAGGCATTTGATATTTCCCTTGCAGCTTTTTGTAATATACATATTTTTATGATCAGAGCAACAATGATCACCGCCATAATGCCAACAAAGATCCATAACCACTTTTCCATACGAAACTCCTTATCTCAAATCTTTTTTCTTAAACACAACGATTCCTCCAAATGTTGTTAAAAACGTAATAGTCACAGATGATACGATCATAAGAACAGGACGGCTGACTTCCAATTGCGACATTTTTAATCCTTGTCCCGTAGGCAAAAAATCAACAATAAATTCATATACCGTACGCATTATACCGCTGACAAAATTCGGATTAGGTGCCGGTTCAGCTGCTTCCATTCCATTTGCAGTTATTAGAACGCCGCTTGTCATTTCCGGCTCACTGAGAGCATTATAGATCATACTCGAAAAAACAAGAAGTCCCAAAATCAGAAAAATAGAGATTGCAACAGTAACGGCCTTATTTGCTGAGACCATATTTACTAATGTACAAATTGCGGAAAGAGCCATTACAAACATAATAGCAATTAACAGATATACAAACAAATTGGGGATACCCATTTCCCAAACCCCAAGCGTTGGAATGGCAACTAATGCCCCGACAAGCCATACCAGCATCATTAACAATGTTGCCGTGATTGTGGTAATCAGACTGGCCAGATAAATATTTGTTTTTGTATGTCCAACCACAACTTTATTTCGGATTGTACCATCACTGTATTCCGTACCAAAGAACATACTGCTGAATAATGAACAAAATATGCCGATTGAAATCGCAAAATGGAAATAATATTTATCAATACTGTAATTGTATTCCGTCAGATCAATGGTCGCCTGTCTGCATCCGTTCAACATATATAAAACAGAATATATCAGCATAGCTCCCATACAGAGCCAAAAGATTTTGTCTTTCCAAAGACGGGAAAAATCGGCAGATAATAGTTTACGCATTTCTTCCACCTCCTACAAGGCTGACATAGTAGCTCTCCAGACTTTCATCACGCTCTTGCATGGAGATCACTTCGCAATTCTCTTTCGATAATGCTGCAGTCAAATGGGATATATTAACTTTTGCATACATATCCGCAGTCTTATCCGTTATGATTTTATAATCAATCTGCATTCTGTCAAGTACACGGACAAGAGCTTTTGTGTCACTGACTTCCAAACGTACGCATTTTCTGCAAGCTGCTTCTAATTCTTCTGCACTGATTTCTTTTACAATGTGCCCGTTATCAATAAATCCGTAATTCGTCGCCAGTTTGGACAGTTCATCAAGGATGTGACTTGAAATCAAAACTGTAATTTGCTGTTCCCGATTCAGTTTTAATATTAATTCCCGAATTTCAATAATGCCTTGTGGGTCAAGACCATTAACAGGTTCGTCCAAAACCAAAAAATCGGGGGCACCAACAAGAGCGATTGCGATACCTAATCTCTGACGCATACCAAGTGAAAAGTTTTTTGCTTTCTTTTTTCCGGTGTTATCAAGTCCTACCAACTTTAAAATATCAGTCAGCCCATCAAAGGACGGAAGCCCCAGAATACGGTACTGCTGTTTCAAATTGTCCTCGGCTGTCATGTCAAGATAAATCGAAGGTGTTTCCACAACAGCCCCCATTCTTCTGCGCGCTTTTAGAATTTCCTTATCTGTATTTTTCGTTCCATACAGCGTATATCCGCCGGATGTAGGTTCCTGCAATCCGCAGATCAGACGGATGAGTGTTGTTTTGCCAGCACCATTTTTTCCTACAAAGCCATAGATGGCTCCTTTGGGGACATTCATAGACAGTCCATTTAATGCTTTATAATCTTTGTATCTTTTACATAAAGCATTTGTTCTAAGAACATAATCCATAATATCATAACCTCCTGTTTATTTGTTGTACTGGCATTATATCGGTAAATAGTAAAGAAGACGGTAAAGAGAACAGTAAAGAAATCGTAAAGATTTATTCCGTCCTCATTTTAAAACCAATCCCCCAGACCGCTTCAATATAATCTTTGTCGTTTGCCTCCCGAAGCTTTTTTCTTAAATTGCTAATGTGCATTTTCAGCGAGCTTTCCGTACAATCCGGCGTATCTGCACTGATACGCTCTAACAGCACTGATTTCGTAACAACCTGAGTAGGATTTTGCATAAGCAATTTCAAAATGGCATATTCTGTCCTTGTTAATTTTATTTCCGTATTGTTGATCATTACCATATGAGTATTTGTATTAAGGACGATGTCTTCAAATTTCAGCTCTGAAGATAGTAGCGTACGTTCCGTATTTCTGAGATGTACGGAAATTCTGGCTAAAAGCTCTTTCATATTGAACGGCTTCGTCACATAATCAACCGCACCGCCAAGCAGCAGATTGACTTTATTATCAATATCAACTTTAGCACTCACCACAATAACAGGTATGCCCTTTATTTGGGGAAGTATTTCTTCTCCATTTAATCCTGGCAGCATCAAATCTAATAATATAAGATCTGCTTTTGATTGGGATAAAACCAACAACGCTTCCGTCCCGGAATAAGCACGAGACACCTGATAGCCTTCTTTTGTGAGCGTTTCTTCCAGCATATTCCCGATATGTATATCATCATCAACAATCAAAATATTTTTCATAAAGCTCATACTCCGTTCTGTTTTTCAATTGGCATACGCACATAAATATGATGGAAGAGTCAAAAGGATGCCGACCCAGGAGCTGCCACCCATTTGACTCTTCCATCATATTATAGGCAGTTAATCTGATAATATCAAGCGTTCCTTCACAAACAATTCACACAAATCGGCAGGTTTTCACGTTCTGTGGATGTTTTTTCTAAGCTACGGCTAAGGTTCGCCATGTACAATCCATAAGAAATCAAAAAAAGGAGTGATGCATATATGGATTTCCGGCATGAGTGGAAACACGAGATCAATGCCTCAGATATGATAGCCATCCGCCAGCGGCTCCGCGCCGTAGCGAAAACAGATATCTACGCAATAAACGGAAAATATGAAATCCGAAGTCTTTATTTTGACACCCCCTCTGACAAGGCACTGCGGCAAAAGCTGGATGGTGTGAACCACCGGGAAAAGTTCCGCATCCGCTGTTACAATAACGACCTTTCCGTCATCCATCTCGAGAAAAAAAGCAAATGCAGCGGCCTGGGAAATAAAGAAATGGCCTCCCTCTCAAAGGAAGAAACACAATCTATCCTTCAAGGAGATTACGGCTGGATGATGAAAAGCGGTAGAAAACTGGTGGAGGAGCTTTACTGCAAAATGCTGAACCAGGGACTGCGGCCAAAAACCATTGTGGACTACACAAGAGAGCCTTTTACCTATGCTCCCGGCAATGTACGCGTAACCCTGGACTATAACATCCGGACGGGACTTGGATGTATTGATTTTCTAAACCCGGACTGTATTACCATCCCCGCCGGGGAATCCCCGATCATCCTTGAGGTCAAATGGGATGAATTTCTGCCCTCAGTCATCCGGGATATCGTCCAGCTTGAAGGCCGGCGTACCAGCGCCTTTTCCAAATATGCAGCCTGCCGGATGTATGGGTAGGTCGTATGTATGGTATGTATGATAAGCGACATGTATAGATAAGCCACATCCACTGGCAGACCAAATATTATTTCAAATAAGGAGAACGAAATTATGACTTTTAACGATATCTTTAAATCCAGCTTTCTGGAAAACGTCAGCAGTGTGAGTATCCTTGATATGGCTCTCTCACTTATTCTTGCCTTCGGGCTTGGACTTTTTATCTTTATGGTATACAAGAAAACCTTTGCAGGAGTGATGTACTCCTCCAGCTTCGGCGTCACACTGATCGCACTGACCATGATCACCACCGTTGTGATCCTCGCAGTAACCTCCAATGTGGTTCTCTCCCTCGGTATGGTAGGTGCTCTCTCTATCGTACGTTTCCGTACTGCAATCAAGGAACCGCTGGACATTGCCTTTCTTTTCTGGTCCATCGCTGTTGGTATTGTTCTTGCCGCAGGCATGATTCCTCTGGCAGTCATCGGCAGTGTGGTGATCGGAATCGTACTGATTCTTTTTGTCAACAAAAAACAGTACATCAATCCTTATATTATTGTGATCAACTGCGAAAATCACGACAGCGAGCTTGCCGCTGTGGAATTTCTGAATAAACAGGTACAGCGCTGCGTAGTTAAAAGCAAAAGCGCGCAAAAAGGAGCCATCGAGCTGAACATGGAAATCCGTATGAAGGATGACAACACGGATTTCATTAACATCCTGTCAGAGATGAACGGGATCACAAGCGCCGTTCTGGTAAGCTATAACGGCGAATATATGGGGTAAGGAGGCGATGTCATGACAACGCACAAAAATATAGACAGAATCTGCTGTGCCGTTCTTGCCCTCATACTCATCCTGACCTTAATGTTTGTAAACGCAGAAAGTCTGGGAGTACAGGCAGTATCAGCAGACATCGGTTATGAATCACGGCTCTTTGACACCTCAAGAGTACATACCATTGATATTGTAATGGACGACTGGGACGAATTTATAGAAACCTGCGAAAACGAGGAATATGCAGACTGCTCCGTCTTCATTGACAATGATGCGTACAAAAATGTGGGAATCCGCGCCAAAGGCAACACTTCCTTAAGCTCTGTCTCTGCCTACGGAAATGACCGATACAGCTTTAAAATAGAATTTGACTGCTACGATAAGACGAAATCCTACTACGGACTTGACAAAATCAATCTCAACAACATCATCCAGGATAATACTTATATGAAGGATTATCTGTGTTACCAGATGATGAGCGATTTCAATGTGGCTTCACCGCTTTGCAGCTATGTTTACATTACCGTCAATGGAGAGGACTGGGGGCTCTATCTGGCTGTTGAGGGCGTAGAAGAAAGCTTCCTGGAGCGTAATTATGGAACCGATTACGGAGAACTCTATAAGCCTGACAGCATGAAAATGGGCGGTGGCGGAAATCTCCCTGACATGGGTGATATGGGTAACATGAGTGACATGGATTTCAGCGCCATGGATTTCAGCGCCATGGATTTCAGCGGCATGGGAAACCCACCGGACGGATTCAATCCCTTTGATCAGAACGGCGGCATGGGCAGTCCTGACGCAGCAGATGATACCGGCACAGAAAACGATGGCAACGCAGAAAGCAATACCGATGCAGCAAGCGATACTGCCACAGCAAACGATACTACCGCAGCAAGCGATTCTTCCACAACAAGCGATACCGACCGTAAAGATACAAGTTCTGCCGATTGGGAAAGTATGAAAGCCGATATGGGCGGCAAAAATTTCAGTATGGGTGGCATAGGTGGTATGAGCATGGGCGGAGACGATGTGAGCCTGATCTACACCGATGACGAATATGACAGCTATAGTGATATCTTCGATAACGCAAAGACTGACATCACCGATACAGACAAGGACCGCCTGATTGCTTCCTTAAAGAAACTCAACGAAGGTGAAGATATAGAAAGTGCAGTGAATATCGAGGAAGTAATCCGCTACTTCGTGGTGCATAACTTTGTATGCAACTTCGACAGCTACACTGGCTCTATCATTCATAATTACTACCTATATGAAGAAGACGGACAAATGTCTATGATCCCATGGGATTACAATCTTGCTTTTGGCGGCTTCCAGAGCATGGGGAATGCCGACAGTCTTGTAAACTACCCGATTGATAGTCCTGTATCAGGCGGCACCATAGACTCCCGGCCAATGCTCTCCTGGATTTTTTCCAACGAAGAATATACCGAACTTTACCATGAATACTTCCAGGAATTTATAACTGAATATTTCGACAGCGGCTATTTCGAAGAGACTATTGATACTGTCACAGAAATGATCGCGCCATACGTGGAAAAGGACCCCACCAAGTTCTGCACATATGAGGAATTCGAAAACGGCGCAGCCACGCTGAAAGAGTTCTGCCTTCTGCGGTCGGAAAGTATAAGCGCGCAATTAGACGGAACAATCCCCTCCACTTCTGACGGGCAGAGTGCGGATAATACCGCTCTGATTGATGCATCTTCAATCACGATTTCGGATATGGGGAGTATGGGCAATATGGATAAGGGTGGAAATATGGGCAAAAACGACGCCGTTTCCGCTGCTGCCGTACAGCCCGAAAACTCCCAGGAAACTGCCGGCAGTCAGCCAGTGACAGACGGAGAATCCTCTCCGCCGCAACTACCTGAAGGCGCTGACGTTTCTTCCTTCCAGCCACCAACAGACGCTGGCTCCGACTCAACTCAACAGCTAATGGACACTGCCTCAACCTCAACTCAGCAGCCGCCAAACACTGACTCAACTTCAGCCCAGCAGTCAACAGGCACTGATTCTGCTTCAACACAGCAACCGCCAGACGCTGACTCCGGCTCCGATTCATCCCAGCAGCAGTCAAGCCCGGGCAACCTGGAAAAGCCGGAAGGTTTCGACGGAAATTTCCCTGGCAACATGAACCAGGACGGAGGCGGCCGAAGCAGTATGCCCAAAGACAATGCTGCGGGAGCACAGACTGCCAACTCGACCATAACCATTATACTACTTGCCGTATCCGCCGCCTTCCTTGCCATAGGCCTGATATTTGCCTTCAAGTTCAAACGTTAATCTCCGTTTAAAGGCTTCAGGCCGGCACACGCCTTCTTATTTGCCCAGGCAAGCAATATAGACGCTAAGGCCGCCATATAAAACAAAATATACACCCTGTTTTTCATACTATCTAACAAAGCACCATACATCATCTGCCCCAGCGGCTGTGCACAGGTGGATAAGGCAATCACCCAGGAGATTACCTTACCCACCATCTCCTGGGGTACTGTAACCTGGATATAAGACATGATCTGAATGGAATAAAGGGAAGCAAAAGCCATAATCAAAAAACCAACACCTGCCAATACCCCATAAGTAAGAAAAACGCTGCCACTAAGCATCAATATCAACCCCATGGGAACCAAAAGCACAGCCGCATACATCAGTAACTTCCAGCTCTTATCCACTCTCAGCTTCTTACTGAGAACTCCCGCGCCAATTCCGCCTGCCAGGCCTCCCACAGCCAGAATCGCCTGCATAAATCCATACCACTTAGAACCATCTCCGCCCGGAAACTCCAATATCTGCATGACAATGACAGGAAGTCCGATGATCATCAGTGCGGAAAGCACAAGATTCACTCCCGCACAGCAAAGTGTAAGTTTCCCAATCTGCGGCCTTTGCTTTCCAATAAAAGAAACACTGCTGACTAAATCTGCCTTTGCCTCCGCCAGAATTGAATTTGTCCGTTTCTTCCTTACAAAAGGGATGTGGATAAAAATCTCCATCACCGCAGAAAGCAGGAAGCATCCGGCTGCAAAAGACAGAACCGGATAAATCCCCCAAAGACTGTAAGCCACCCCGCCCAAAGCCGGTCCCAACAGGCCGGACAAAGAGGAAACCATATTGATGATTGCATTTGCGGGCATAATCTTTTCTTCACAAACCAAAACCGGAATGCTTGCCTGCACGGACGGCTGATACGCACCGCTTATCCCATACAGTAGAAACAAAACAACCAGCACTAAACCCGTAATATTCACTTTTCCATAAAGCATTAAGAAACAGACTGTAAGCCCTGACGTGAAAAAATCCAGAATCACCATAATATTTCTTTTGTTCACTCTGTCTGCAATCATTCCTCCAATGGGAGACATCACTGCCAGCGGAATAAACGCACATCCCGAAACAATCCCCAAAATAACTGCAGACCCTGTCTCATTGAGCAGATGAAGCGGAAGCGCAAACCGCAGCACCGCATTTCCAAACAACGAAATAATCTGCCCAATCACCACCAGCCAAAAATCCTTTGTAAAACCTGTTTTGTGATCCACTAAATTTTGCTTCACTAAAATACCCTCCTATTATTTGTTTTTATACCAACCGTCGGTATGTTTGTTGGTAAAAATAATCTGCCCTGCCAATCATGCTACAGGGCAGCAATGCTTATTTTTTCTTAGAATATAAAACCGCAACTTCCTCTATCCTGTCAACCACACTGTCATCAAATACATCCAACCCTAACAATTCTAAGAGGTGCTTATAAAATTCCACCTTTTTCACAGTCTCGGCGGGGGCACACTGATAAATCATAGGATTCAGCCAGATATTCCCCAACAGCATGAGCACCTCCGAAAGCTCTCTCGGGTATTCCGTCTGTATGGAACCGTCTGCAATCCCCTCCTCAATAACCTTACAGGTCAGCTCCGTGGCTTCCTTCTGAACCGAATCGCGGAGATATAAAGCAAGAAGCTGGGGATTCATAAGCATATTCGGGGCTGCTTCAAACATTTTATTCTGCGACGAATCTGCCGCGGAAAGACGGAACAGCTCCTTCAGCTTCTCTCTCCCATTTAAGTCCGTACGGCGGCACACCGTATACATATCATTCGACGAGGTAGCGTATAATTCGTCACCCACTGCCATCATGATTTCTTCCTTTGATTTAAAGTGGTAATAAATGGCCCCTTTGCTCAAACCACCAAGATTGTTGATGATGTCCTGTATGGATGTGTTGTCATAGCCTTTTTCAATAAATAAACGACCTGCGGTTTCTATGATGAGTCTCCTGGTTTCCTCCGGGTACTTATTCCTGGACATATATCCCTCCTACATACTAACGGTATGTTTAGTATACATACCATTGGTCTGTTTGTCAATACCCTTATTAAGATTCCGATATTTGTACCACTATTTGTGCTCACATCATTTTACAGCCAGGTTAGAACATTGACTTAGATACAACAAGGTGTTATTATTATTGCATAGAATACATTAAAATGTGTAATAATAATAACAGAAAGGTGGAGCGCCTATGGAGAAAGTTGGGTATAGAGATATTCTACTTAAATATATCAATGAACAAGAACCGGAACAGCCTATTTTAACTGAGCAAATTACAAAATATGCAGTACAACAGACAGGACTAAATGAAATAGATGTCAGGAAAGCTGTGAATGTGAATATGGCACGCTTAGAAAAAGCTGGCCATGTTGTCCGGATATCCAAGGGCATCTATTGTAGGAAAATCCCTACTGCTTTTGGTTATTATATTCCAAACAGAGAAGTTCTATTTTGTAAACAGCTATTATACCAAGCAAATCGGATAATCGGATATGAAACCGGACTATCTGCTTTGAACAGGCTTGGACTTGTGTCCCAGATGCCAAAACGGAGATATATTGCTACAAATCTTTACAGGAAGAAAGTTCCGGCTGATATTCTGATTGAAATCCGTAAGCCGCCAGCTGTTGTAAATGAAACTAACTACAGATATCTCCAACTTCTGGACGCAATAAGCAATATAAATGAGGCACCTGTAGACACAACAAGACCGGCAGAGGTGATAAAAAATACAGCAAGAGAACTTGGCTTGAACACGGAGATGCTGATTCTTATGGCCCGAAGGCATTACAGCCAGAAGACTTTGATTAGGACGATTGATATTATGCTGGAGGGGTAATATGAAACTGCACGCAGATAAATATTCATTCTTAAATATTATTGGACTTATCCATGAAGCAAGCGGCATCAGGGAAGACATAATTGAAAAAGATTATTATGTGACGCTGTTGTTAAAGGAATTATCGGAAAAGCAGGGAGAGTTGCCGGCATATTTTAAAGGAGGGACGGCACTCTATAAAGCGCAAAAAAGTATTCGGAGATTTTCGGAGGATATAGATTTGACAATCTGCATAGATGGCTGTAATAACAGTCAGGCAAAAAAGCGGCTTGAAGCGGCGACAAAGAAATACAAGTCTTTGCCGAGAACAACGAGAAAAGATTTGGAGGATGACCGGAAAGGCAGTATAACAGCAGTTTATGATTATGTTCCATTGGTTACGGTGGATGCAGAAGACCCGCTTCAGAGATTTGGATTTGTGAAGGTGGAGGGGACGTCTTTTACTGTCAGTGAGCCGTTTTCTCCTTTAGAAGTTGAACCAATTCTTTATACCTATGCCACAACGAAACAGAGAGAAATCCTACAGGAGCAATTCCACGTTGAGCCATTTTCCATCAATACAATCCGATTGGAACGGATTTTTGCCGATAAAATATTCGCTGCTGAATTTTATTATGAACGGGAATTGTATTTCGATGTGGCAAAGCATATATACGATGTCAGTATTATGCTGGATATTACTGAAATCAAAACAATGCTGGATGACAGCATACTGTTTCAAAAAATGCTGAAGTATAAGCGTTCAGAAGAAACCAGAAGAACCGGAAGCGATTTAGCAGAAAAGAAATTTAGTGATTTCGAGATATTTGATGGGCTTTTGGAAAATGATAAATTGAAAGACGCATATACAAATATGGAAAAAAATTATATTTTTGCTGAGAAAGATACTTTAACTTTTGATTTTATTATAAGCCAATGGATAAGAGTTAGAGACATATTAAAAGAACTGGATTGAAGATAAAAGAATGGTAAATTGTTTGCAACAGGCACCCCCTTGTTTGAGTGAGTACGTTGTTAGTAGTAATTCAACTTTACATCATTCTGCAGAGGGTGCCTTTCGTTTGTACAATATTTAGGATTTACTCATTTATAGAAGTAAAGTTATTTCGCTGTGACAATGGCTTTTATTTCCCCTTTGAGCTGGGGAGCACAGGCAATTATATCGGCATTTTTTAGATAAGGCAGCTTTTCTTCCTGCCATCCTGTAATGACTCCTCCTGCTTCTGTAAGGATTATACTTCCCGCGGAATAGTCCCAGGGTTTGAGGTTCAGTTCGAGATATGCGTGATGCCTTCCGCAGGCAATGTAGCAGAGATCAAGCTCCGCTGAACCCGTGCGGCGAAAATCTCCGCTTCGCATAAATATCTCATAATAAATTGGGAAAAATTCCTTTGCCTTCTCTTTTTCATAGGGGCTGGAACCAAAGGAAACTATCGCATCCCTCAATGCAACATGGGGCGGCACACTTATTCTCTCACCGTTCAAATAGGCTCCCCTGCCCTTTGCAGCATGAAATAACTCCTGATTAAAGGGATTGAACACTGCGCCGAAAGTAATCTCTCCCTGCTCATACAGGGCCAGAGCAACGGCACTGAGTCCATAGTGGTTGATCAGATTGGTCGTCCCGTCGATAGGGTCGAGAATCCAATAGGTCCCCGTGGCGGAGAGATTATTATTTTCCTTCTCCTCTGCTACCATTCTGATTTCCGGAAATAATTTTCCAAGCTCAGTTTTCAAAAACTCCTGAACCGCAAAATCCACATTTGTCACATAATCAGCAGCGCCCTTCACCGTAACCTTTGCAGTCTCCATTTCCCGGTAAATCAATTTCCGCGTCTGCTTCACCAAATCAAGAACTTTTTCTACTTCTGTTTCTTTCAGCATACTGTTACCTCACTTTACCATTTATCGTTATCAAATAATCACTTTCTGTTTTGACAATTCATTATAGCAAATTATTCTTTTTGTGGAAACATTTTTCTAATTTTGTGGTGCGATAAATCTTATGGCACAATAGCCTGATTGTGTTTTAAAAAAGAGCCTGCATTGCTGCAAGCCCTTACTTCATATCCCTTAATCCCAATCAATTTTGTCATGGGGCACCATACCGCCGTTCCTCATGTCAGCTTCCGCAGCCTTCAGCCTTTCTGCCTCTTCCGGGGTAACCTTTGTATAATCACTTACTTAGAATACGCCCTCACCCGCAGCGGAATTCCAAGGGAATCCGCAAGCTCCTGGCTTTTGCGCACGTTTTCCTCTCCGATCACATCCACCACGGTAAACCGTACATCCTCAAGATGCTTCTTACAATCCACCGCGAATTTCAGCATTGCGTCAAAAGCTTTCTCACCATAAGCCGGACGCACGACCTCAGTGTATGACTTAGCATCCGGCATGTTCAGGCTTATGGACACACAATCAACCGCCGCACAGATTTCTTCTGCGGTAGAACGCTTATGGATAAGGTCGGAAAGACCGTTCGTATTCAGGCGTATCTTATATGGATAACGCGCACGCATATATTCACTTACAGCCTTAAGATTTTCCAGTGCCATTGTAGGCTCCCCATATCCGCAGAATACTACCTCTGTACAGCCGTTAAAATCATATTCTTCAATCGCCTTAAAAATCTCCTCAAGGGAAGGCTCGTGTTCAAACCAAAGATTACTCGCTTCCCCCACAGAATCCCCTGTATTACGGATACAGAAAGTACAACTGCAGGGACATTTATTCGTGATATTAAAATAAACCTGATTTTTATAACGGTAAAGTATGTCTGTCATCATCATTCATCTCCTCCTGTACTGTCTCACGTCAACCATGCAGACAGCAGCTTATTCTCTATGTCAATGTATATTTTATCTTGTCTGTATCTATATTTCCTCTGTATCTCATCCAGGTTTAATTAACCTTTGCAATATTTGCTTTAAAGCCAATACGGTCCAGCGCCATTCCCACAACTACAAACACCAACGCACTCCCACCTGACTGTATCACACTGCCTCCAAGTGATGTGAAAAAAGCTGCCTTGAAGCCAAACATAATCCCCTCGGCAACATAATAACCAAGTGCAGACAGCCAGAACGCGGCAAACGACGCCAGCACATTCCGTTTCGTGACTAATTTCCCGCCTTTGGATGAAAAGGGGAGGCAGATCAGCATCTTAATTACCACTGTCGCCGGAGCCCACACAGGAGCGGTCAGAAGGTCTGCCAGCCCGCCGCCGATAGCTCCCGCTGCACATGCGTAGGGCATGGGCAGAATCGCTGCAGCCAAATAAATCATGGCATCACCCAAATGCACATATCCTCCATTCATACCGATGGGGATATGAAAAATATAAGCAGTCATCAAGGTCGTCAAAGCAGCAAATACAGCCGTAACCGTGAGCCGTCTCACCGCTGCACCGGAATGCGCCTGCTGCCTGCCTGCTGTATAGTCCGTCATTTTGTCCTCCCTTCTGCGGAAAAATCGCTCAATTCATATAAATATGTTTCAAAGCACACACCATCATTTCGGTCCTGATTCTCAACCACTGCATCATGAATCGCCTTACTCAGAAAATTCACTGCCCGTTTCACACATTCCTCCATGGCCAGCCCCTTCACCAGCCCGGCGCTCAGCACAGAAGCAAATAAATCCCCGGTTCCGGAATAACTTCCGCCGTATTTTCTGGAGAACACCCAGGAGCACCTGCCATTTTCCCACACAAGATTACCAATCTGCAGGTTATTTCCACTCTCCCGGTCATTTCCATCCGGCTGATTCTTCACATCCTGCTGGTCATTCGAGTTCTCCTGGACATTCGCGCTCTCCTGGACTTTTCTTATCTGGCCGCCACTCACCTGGCGAGCATTTCCATTATACAAATGTTCTACATCCTCCAGATAATCCACCCCTGTAATCACTGCTGCCCGCAGGGAAAACCGTTCTTCCAGCAATCCGGCAATGTTCTCAATCTCCTCCAAATATTCCCTTCCATTAAGCGTGGAAAGTTTTTCCCATCTTTCCTCCATCTCCACCTTACCATAAAGAAGCAGCAAGGCTTCCGTAAGGTTCGGAGTGATTACTTGGGCACGCCGAGCCAGCTCACGCATCCGCTCACACAGTCCCACCGTATAAATCCCGTACGTGTGTCCCTGATCCCCCAGCACCGGGTCCACCAGCACCAACGTCTCTTTTCCGCAGAAACGGTCAAAGAAAGCAAGAATCTTTTCCGCCTGCGCTTCCCCAGCCAAAAAGCCTGTATAAATCCCATCCGGCTTAAATTCTCTTTTCTGCCACTCATCCATAATGGCTTCCATACGGTCCGTATAATCATCCCAAAAATAAGAAGCATATCCTGTCTGATTACTCAAAACCGCGGTTGGCAGCGGACAGGCCTGCACACCCATCACCGAGATTACAGGAATCGCCGCAGTCAGGGAACATTTCCCCATTCCCGACAAATCATTCAACACTGCAATTTTCTTCAAGTCCTTCACTCCAGTCTTGTTTTCTTTTTGAATATGGTATAGAATAACACCAAAGTGTATGTCTTTAAATATCCAAAATTTACTATTTTTCAGGGGACAGTTATGAATTTAAAATTAGACAAAACAGAAAAAAAAGAACACCTCTATCTGGAGGTGTACCATTACTATAAAGACCTGATTCTGCAGCATAAGCTTCTTCCCGGCAGTAAAATGCCCTCTCTGCGCAAATGCGCCCAGGAACTGAAGCTAAGCCGCACCACCGTGGAGAATGCCTATCTCCAGCTTGCCGCAGACGGCTTCATCATCTCCAAAGCCCAAAGCGGCTACTATGTCACCGACATTGCCCTGCGCACCCACGCACCCTCGCCCGCAGACCATACGGACGCCCCCCGCTATGTATACGACTTCGCCTCCTCCGGCGTTGACAAAGAAAGCTTCCGCTTCGACCTTTGGCGGCGTTACATCAAAAGTGCCCTCCGACAGGACGAACGGCTCCTCTCCTACGGAGAACCCCAGGGGGAAAAAGACTTTCGCGAGGCTCTCTGTACCTATATCCGGGAGCGCCGCAACATCCTCTGTTCTCCGGATGACATTGTGGTGGGCGCCGGTGTCCAGAGTCTGCTCCATATCCTCTGTCCCTTGATCGCTGACAAAAAAACCGTCTCCTTCCCCACTCCCTCTTTTTTACAGGGCAGCACTGTTTTTTCCGACTATGGTTTTGAGGTACGCTATCGCAATAAAAACAGCGGTGTCATCTATGTGTCTCCTGCCCACATGACGAAATGGGGCGAGATTATGCCGGTATCGCGCAGGCTTGAGCTCATCCGCCATGCCTCCGCTAACGGCAGCCTGATCATTGAGGACGATTTTGAAAATGAATTCGTGTACCTGCAAAAGCCCACACCGTCACTTTTCAGTCTCGCAGGCGGACAGAATGTTGTGTACATCGGCTCCTTTTCCAGACTGCTGCTGCCCTCTATCCGAATCAGCTTTATGGTGCTGCCTCCCCTGCTCTTAGATGCTTACCGGGAAAAATCCGCTGCCTATAACCAGACAGCCTCAAAAGCAGAGCAGATTGCTCTCTGCCAGTTCATCCGTGATGGACACCTGGCTGCCCAGACCAGGAAGCTTAAAAGATTGTACTCCCAAAAACTCAAGCTGCTCCTGGAAGCCGTACATGAGGTATTCGGCGAAGACAGCCAGATTCAGATTGGCTCTGCCGGAACCAGCCTCGCGCTCACACTGCCATGCAAAAGGATCTACGCCAAGCCCGAAGATGCCAACAACGCAGGTGAAGATTCTGCTGGCACCGAATTAAAAAAACAGGCACAAGCCAATGGCCTGCGCCTGCAGATATTAAAGGAAACAAAAGACGACATTACCGTTATCCTCTCCTGCTCCTCCATGCCGGCCGAAGATTTCGCCCCTGCCTGCCGCCTGCTGAAAAGCATCCTGGAAGAACTATAAGCGCCGGGTACGTGGTTTTTACTCCCGGTTATTGTCAATCATATACAGAAGCGCATTACAGATACATGCGGCAATATTGCTGCCGCCCTTTCTGCCTCTGGCAACGATATAGGGCACATCAGTCTTCATGATCAGCGCCTTGGACTGCACCACATTTACAAACCCCACAGGAACACCGATGATCAGCTCCGGTTTCAGCCCGCCTTCCTCGATAAGCTCGTAGAGCCGCACCAGCGCAGTAGGCGCATTGCCGATGGCGAAAATGAGCTTTTTGGAAAGCCCCGCCGCTTTGTCCATGCTGGCCGTAGCTCTGGTGCTGCCGTTCTCCTTTGCAATACGTGCCACATCCTCGTCCGACATAAAGCAGAATACCTCTCCGCCGTAACGTGCCAGCGCCTTTTTATTGATGCCCGCCTTTGCCATCTGAGTATCTGTTACAATGCACGCGCCCTCCTTGATTGCCGCAATCGCCTTTTCCACCGCATCTTCCGAAAAGCAGAGATTCTCCGCGTAATCAAAATCCGCGCTTGTATGGATGCAGCGCTTCACGATCAATTCCGTTCCCGGAATCAAGGGCGTGTCCTTAAGCTCCTCCGTGATAATCTCAAAGCTCCTGGCCTCTATATCCATAGGTTTTACATTTTCCAATTCAATCTTCATCTGCTGCCGCCTTTCCATCCAGAGTATTCCTTCATTTAAAAAATTCCCCTGTCCAATATTTCGTAAATCTTTTTCATATCAAGATGCGCGCGAAGCTCCATGGCCAGAATATCATACTGCGTCTCTTTAAACGCCGCGAAATCCACACCCGTCATCTGCGAAACGTCAATCCCCTTCTTTTCTCCCAAAGCACACACCAGCGCTTCGGCCACCTCTTCCCGATCAAACACACCGTGCACATAGGTACCGCAAACATTTTCATAGTACGCACCGTCAGCCTTATCGCTGCCGCTCACCTGGTCATGAATGGCTGTGGACGCCTTTGCCCCGCCTTTCAGAACACTTTCCCCCATATGTATCTCATATCCCTCAAGCTCTTTATGAGAAAGAGGCGCAAGCACTCCTTCAAGCTCCAGAAAGCTTCCGCTCACTCTGGTTCTTGTCTTTGTTTTGGCAAATACGGTATCCATGGGCAAAAGCCCCATACCCTTGATTGCTCCGCCTGCCTCCACACCGTAAGGATCGCTCAAAGTCTCACCGAGCATCTGATATCCGCCGCAAATACCGAAGATGATTTTTCCCCGGGACGCTTCCTTAAGCACTGCTGCTTCCATTCCGCTCTCCCGCATCCAAAGAAGATCCTCCATCGTGTTTTTGGTTCCCGGCAGGATGATCATATCCGGGTCTTTCAGCTCTCCCGGATGCTTCACATATCGCACCGAAACCCCGGGAATACTCTCCAACGGATTGAAATCTGTAAAGTTTGAGATTCTCGGCACTCTGACTACCGCGATATCGATGACACCCACCTCGCCGGTTCTGTCAAACCGCTCCGTAAGGCTGTCCTCATCCTCAACCTGGATATTCATATACGGCGCAACCCCCACCACCGGAATGCCGCACCGCTGCTCCAGCATTTCCACACCCGGGTCAAGAATCGTCTTATCCCCACGGAATTTATTGATGATCAGGCCCTTGACCATGGCCCGCTCGTCCTCCTCAAGCAGCTCAAGCGTACCCACAAGCTGGGCAAAAACACCGCCGCGGTCAATATCGCCCACAAGCAGCACCGGCGCGTTTGCCACCTTTGCCATACCCATGTTTACAATGTCCTCACCCTTCAGATTGATTTCAGCCGGGCTTCCCGCGCCCTCTATGACAATGATATCATTTTCTGAGGAAAGCTTACGATACGCCTTTATCACCTCAGGCACCAGATTCTTCTTATATTTAAAATAATCCCAGGCGCTCATGGTTCCCAGCACCTCACCGTTTACAATCACCTGGGAGCCTACGTCATTGGTCGGCTTCAGCAAAATAGGATTCATCAGCACCGACGGCTTGATTCCCGCTGCCTCTGCCTGCATCACCTGGGCCCTTCCCATTTCCAGCCCCTCCTCGGTGATAAAGGAATTGAGTGCCATATTTTGTGATTTAAAAGGTGCGACTTTATGTCCGTCCTGCCTGAATATCCGGCATAACCCCGCAGCCAACAGGCTCTTCCCGGCATTGGACATCGTCCCCTGCACCATGATCGCTTTTGCCATTTCATTTTCCCCTTTCTCAATATACCAAGCACTGCTATAAACTCAAAATAGCAGTAAGCACTGCTACCAGCTTCTCATTATCCTCATGTTTTTTCACCGCAACGCGGAAATACCCTTTGCAAAGTCCCGGGTAATTGCTGCAGTCCCGGATCAGAATCCCTTTCTCCACACAGGATGCAAACAGCTCCTCCGGCCCTTTGAAAAAGATATAATTTGCCTGGGAAGGGTACACCTTAAGCCCAAGCGCTGACATTTCCGTCTTTAAATACTCCGCTTCCGCAAATACCGTTCTGCGTCCATCCTCCACATAATCCTTCTCCCGCAGCGCCGCAATCCCGGCTGCCTGGGCCATTGTGGAAACGTTCCACGGCTGGGTGGAAAGCTCCATCTGCTCCAACAGCTCCCGGTTCCCGCAGATACCGTAGCCCAGCCGGATTCCGGCCATGGCGTAGCGCTTGGTAAACGCCTTGAGGATAAACAGATTAGGGTATTGGTGGATTACACCTTTCAGCGTATAATCCTCCGGCCCCTTCACAAAATCAAGAAAACACTCATCCACCACCAAAAATATCTCCAGCTCTGCACAGCGTTTCAGTATGTCCGTCAAAAAACTCCGCTCTAAAAGCAATCCTGTGGGGTTGTTGGGATTACAGAGAAAAACAATATCTAATTTCTTATGCAGCGCCTTTAGAAACTCCCCGGACAGCCGGAAATCCTCTGCCTCGTCAAGCCAGAAATGCTCCACCTCACATCCCACACTCTCCAAAGCCTGCTCATACTCGGCAAAGGTGGGCGCCGGAAGCAGCGCACGGCCCGGCTTTCCCGCGCGGCACAGGGAGAAGATCAGCTCCGCGGCCCCGTTTCCACAAATCACATTCTCCGGATCCACCTGCTCATAAGCACCAACCGCCTCCCTAAGAGGCCTGCACCCCACCTGAGGATAATCGCTGATATGCTCCAGGCTTTTGATAACCGCCTCTTTCACACTCTGCGGCGTGCCAAGAGGATTACAATTGGCAGAAAAATCGAGGCAGTCCTTATATTGATACACATTACCGCCATGTATATGCTTCATCGTTTTTGTACTCCAGTCCTTTATATTCTATTCCCGCGCCCTGATATTTCTATAATGTTATGATTAAAAAATCCTTTGACCACTCTGCTGCCGGATTCTCCGCACTAAACATCTATGCTTTCATTCCTTACTATAATCTGATGCTATAACAAGCTTAATTCTGTAACAAACTTAATGCTATATAAGAACAGCCAGGGCGAGAAATGCCACAGCCCCCAGAACAGCGGTCGCATAAAGCAACCGGTTTGCTCGCCGGATATCCTCTGCCTCCACAGGCCGCACCGGGTCGCCTATTGTTGGTTTTTCGTATAATTTCCCGAAATAATATGCATTACCTGCAAGCTGTATATCAAGTGCTCCCGCCATCGCCGCCTCTGTCTGAGCAGAATTAGGGCTCGCGTGATTACGCCTGTCCCTGCGGTAGATTTTTGCCGCATTTTTTGTATCCAGCCCCACAAACACGGTCGCGGCCACCATCAGCCAGCCCGATATTCTCGCCGGGATAAAATTCACCACATCATCCAGCTTAGCGGCACAGCGCCCAAAATACAGATACTTATCATTTTTATATCCAAGCATGGAATCCATGGTATTGATCCCTTTATATAAAAACATCAAAGGTGCACCGCCGATTGCCATAAACAACATAGGTGCAATAATGCCGTCCGAGGTATTCTCCGCCACTGTTTCCACCGCGGCTTTCGTCACACCCTCCTCCGTCAGCTCCTGGGTATCCCGGCCCACGATCATGGAAACTGCATAGCGCGCCTTCTCAAGTGTTCCGTTTTTCAGACGGTCATACACCTTCATGCTCTCATCACGCAGCGACTTTGTCGCCAAAAGCTGATAACACCAGTAGGTCTCCAGCGCAAACCCCAGCCAGGGCAAAATTCCATAAGCCAGATAAAGCACCACCAAAGGAATCCCCGCACAAAGCACACAAACCAGCATAACTTCTACACAGCCCCCGGCCAGCTCTCCGCCCTTCGATTTCGGGAAAATACGTCGGATTTTTTTCTCCAGAGAAGAAATCAGCTTACCAATCAGGCACACCGGATGATACATCCACCTGGGGTCCCCGAAAATCAGATCCAAAACAAACCCTGACGCCAGGGCCAACATGCTATATGTCATTTCCTGCTCCTTGCTCCCGCCTGTATTCCAGACACTTTCTCAAAAAAGCCCGGGGAATACGGGGATTTGCATAATAGTATAAATGTGGGAATCCTAAAAGCAGACGGTCACTCCCGTGTATACAATCCCACCCTCTGCTGCTTTGGGGCTTAAAGGCATGGAAGCTTTCCCCACAGCTTTCGGAATCAAAATAGTGGAATTCATGGGCAGGCACAGGTCCAAGCTCATTATCTCCCAAAACCGGTTCTTTCTGCTCTAATGTAATGTAACCAAACCTGGTAAGCTTCGGCGTACGGAAAGCCCTGCCCGGTATCACCCCTGCCATCCGGTAAAATCTGCCGTCCATGTCCTCCATTTCCTCATGAAGATACATAAAACCGCCGCACTCCGCCATGCAGGGCATCCCTTGGGAAATTGCAAAAGCGATTTCCTTGCGAAGTCTCTCATTGTCCTCCAGCGCCTTTCCATTTAGCTCCGGATAACCGCCGCAGAGCAGAAGACCGTCCAGCTTTTCCGGCAGTGTGCTGTCATGAATGGGAGAAAAGAAAACAAGCTCCGCCCCCATCTCCCGCAAAAGCCGGAAATTATCTTCGTAGAAAAAGCAGAACGCTTCATCGCTGGCAACCCCGATGCGCACAGTTCTCTTTTCCGATGTCCGGGAAGACAAAACTTCGCAAGCCTCGTCTTCACTTCCTACTTGGTAACGAAATGCTTCCTCTTCGTCTGCCAAATCCGTGGGAATCTCCAATTCTTCCGCCTCTTGTGCCAGAGTGAGAATCCCTTCCAAATCCAGCGTTTCTTCCAATATCCCGGCAAGCACACGCAGGCGGTTTTGAAGCTCCGGGATTTCATCCGGAAGTACCAGTCCGAGATGGCGGCTCTCAATCACACAATCCTCCACCTTCGGCACATAACCCAGAACACGCACTCCCGCTTCCTCCTCCACAAGTCTTTTCATCCGTGGATAAAGCATGGGAGACATTTGATTAAATATCACGCCTCTGATTCTGCTGTCCTTCTTATACTCCAGGAAGCCTTTGATATAAGCGGCCAGAGATACGCTCATTCCCTTACTGTTGACAATGAAGATTACCGGGGTATCTGTCTCTTTTGCCAAATCATAGGCACTGGCTCTGACGGTTGTCCCGCCTACGCCATCGTAGAAGCCCATCACACCTTCCATCACTGCAATGTCACAATCCGCTGCATCTTTGCCCAGCAGATACCGGGTGCGTTTCCCGGAGGTAAAGAAGGTATCCAGATTTCGTGATTTTGCGCCGATTACCCGGCTATGAAACATAGGGTCTATGTAATCCGGCCCGCATTTAAAGGATGCAATCTTAAGTCCGCGGTTTTTCAACGCCTGCAAAAGGCCGCAGGTGATCAATGTCTTGCCGCTCCCGCTCGCTCCCGCAGCAAGAAGAATCCTGGGCAATTTTTCTTTACTTTCTATCATATCAGTACCTCAATCTCTACAGGCAGCAATCATCATTAGCAGTACCTCGTTTTCACAATTCCTAACCATCAGCTAACTCTCATTCCCGCAGCTGATAATATAGATTGGATTTTCTCCCATCATCATATGGTAGCGTCCCAGCTCTTTTGCCCTGGCAGCACTTAACTGTACAATTTCTGAATGTGTGAATCCAAAGTCCTTCACTGCCTGCAGAGCTTCCGTCACTGTTTCCAGCGTGATACAATTGATAACAATCTTCACATAAGGATTTTTATCCAGCAGAACCTGCAGAATCTCCTTCAGATTTCCGGAGGAACCGCCGATGAACGCATGAGTAGGCGCAGGGAGTTCTTCCAGCGCAGCCGGGGCTTCCCCGCGGATGACCTCAAGATTGTCAACCGCGAATTTACGTTTATTAGCTTCCAGAAGTTCAACGGCCTCATCCTTTTTCTCAATGGCATAGACCCTGCCCTCATGAGCACGAAGTGCCATTTCCACACACACAGAACCGGTACCCGCGCCTACGTCATAGCATATGGAATCTGTACTTAAGCGCAGCTTCGCCAGGGATACGGTGCGGACCTCTTCCTTGGTCATAGGCGCTTTCCCTCTTTGAAAAGCCTCATCTGCAATTCCGTGTACTGCAGGCAGGGGCACAGCCGCCTCATTTACCGCACACACCACGCTGAGCGCATTCCCCTGATAATCCGTAAGCTCTGAGGCACGCTTCACAAATATCTTTTCGTTTTCATAGGACAGGTTCTCGCCCACATAGAGCAGCACATCCTCCATATGGTAATATACAAGCTTTTGTGCAAGCTCTGACACACCGCTTTCCGTGCCAAGAATGGCAAAAACTTTCTTATTTCTCTTAATCATGCTCACAAGATTGCATTCACATCCATGGGCGCTCACAATCCTTGCATCATCCCAGGAAAGGCCGATTTTTGCCATAAAATAAGCTACGGAGGAGACACCGCAGATGACCTCTATATCCTCCCCCAACCGCTCGAGAAGCTTCTTTGCCCCGCTGTAAAAGCCTACATCTCCAGATAAAACTATAACTATATTATCAAGTTCAGGATGGTTATTGATATAATTAACTATTTTTTCGCTGTTATATTCATATATAGTTGTGTGGTGAGGAAGACGTACAGCATCCACCATTCTTTTTGCCCCGATGATCAGCTCGGCCTCATCAATGACCTGTCGGCCTCGTACTGTAAGCGTTCCTTCACTCCCCATGCCGATTCCCACTAAGGCTACATGAGGCTCATGAGGTCCATGGGAATCCTGAGGTGCATGCGAAATATCAAATCGAGCTGCAAGCATCTGCTTACACTCGCCCAAAGACAAGCCGGTCTCCTTCAGCGGTCTGCCGATGATGACCGGAACTACCTTGCACGCAAGCGCAGCCTCAATCTTTTCCAAAAAGCCGCCCGCTTTCCCGGAATCTTTTGTAACCAGATATTTGCAGCTAAGCTGGCGCAGCATGGCTTCATTAAGTTCACGCGAGAACGGTCCCTGCATACCGATGAGGTGTTTGCCTTCGATTCCAAGCTCTCTGCAGGTTTCCAACACAGTCGGCAGAGAAAGCACACGAGCAAAAAGCCTCTCCTGATATCCTGGCAATGCCATGAATTTTGCCAGCTCCTTGCTACCTGTGGTAAGCAGGATATTTCCTTCTGTACTCTTCAAATACTCCACCGCTTCCTCCACGCTTTCTACGTAAACGGCCTCGCCACGGTGAGGGCCTTCGTCACGGAGTACACGATCATAAGGTATCTGCACCGCCCCGGAAGCCCGGCGGATATTCTCGGTCACTTGAGCTGCGTAAGGATGTGTGGCATCCAGAACAAGCTCCGGCCTGATTTGCTTTAACAGACCTTCCATATCCTCTTCGTCAAGGCGTCCGGCAAGCACCTTGAGATATTTATTCTCTTCCAATAATCTGCCGCCATATCCGGTAGCCACACAGGCACACACCGGAACACCGCTGCGCGACAGAAAACGGCACAGTTCATAGCCCTCTGTGGTACCTGCGAAAACAAGCACTTTATACATTACGGTATCCTCTCGGCGTCACCATTTTTCCGTTGATTTCCTTTGTCTGGGAGTTTCCGATGAAAACAGTGGTAAACATATCTACCTGTGTATCACGCAGTTCCTTTAAAGTCATCACCTGTGAAGCCTGTCCCTCACGTGCAATGTTAGAAACAATGCCACAGACCGTCTCCGGTGCCTTATAACGCAGCATCAGATCACATGCCTTCTGCAGATAATCATGGCGTTTACGGCTGGATGGATTATAGAGACAGATTACAAAATCCGCCTGGGATGCACCTAAAAGACGGGCCTCAATTTTTTCCCAGGGTGTAAGCAGATCACTTAGGCTGATGAGACAGAAATCATGGATCAACGGCGCTCCCAGCACTGCGGCGCCACCTGTGGCAGCCGTCACACCCGGAATGATTTCAAGCTCTGTGTCAGGATAATTGATACCTACCTCATACATTAAGCCTGCCATTCCATAAACTCCCGCATCTCCGCTGCAGATCATGGACACGGTTTTACCCTTTTGGGCCTCCTCAAAGGCCAGAACACAGCGGTCCACCTCTTTCGTCATGGGCGTGGTCATGAATTCTTTTTCTGCAAAATGCTCTTTGACCAAATCTACATATACTGTGTAACCGATAATTACGTCGCTATCATTAAGGGCATTTACTGCGGCTCCTGTCATCTCCTCATAAGCGCCGGGTCCAATCCCCACTACATATATTTTACTCAAAACGTATCCTCCAATCTCTCAGCGCCACCGCGGTGGTCACACCTGCGGCTGCGGATTTTTTCTGTATCAATCGGCCGCCCTGCCCCGCGTGCATCAGGTATTCCTGCCCCGCATGGTTCAAGCCGCCTCGTTGCGTATGGTGCAGACTGTCGAACTCTGTTATGTGCGTTATGCTGCCACTCTCAGCCACAAGCACTGCACTTCTTTCACACACATTATCCACTCCGGTGATTTGCTTGACAAAGGCAGAGGGCGTAAATGACCCGTTCACCGCTCTTAGCTCCTCCTCCGAAAAGGTTTTAAAGGGAACGTTCCACGCCTCCGCTAAAGTAAGAATACCCGGTTCCTCTTTCTTGAGGTCAATGCTCGCCAGACAGTGTACTGCTTCGCGATATAGAGAAAGCTTGTCCAGACTTTGCTCTGCTGCTTCCCGTATCTGGGCATATCCCATACCTTTACGGCAGCCAAGGCCCAGAACAGCGACGCTTGGAACTACCTGCACGGTGGATGGGAAAGGCAGGCAGTCTTTGTGTATGGTTACTGCTATACCTACTACCAAGCGGCTCTGCTGACGCACAATTGCATCAGCGTTACCGCAACTCGCCGCATGACTGCCGGACAGCTTATTAGTTTCTCCGTTTTCGGCATTTTCGTTTCTGTCGTATGGTTTCGGACCGCCGGACAGCTCTTTGTTTTTTCGATTTCCATTTCTATCGCAAGCAACCAGGCCGCGGGGCAGTTCACCCTCCCAGGGAAATTCGCTGTAGAAGCCGACCTCTTTATTCGCAAGCAGTGCAGCGGAGACCTCTTTCGCCGCCTTCATATGAAAAATCGAGCACTGATTTTCCTTTGCAAACACATCCACGGCGAAGCGCTGGTGCAGATCTGTAGCTGTGGTAATTACCGGAGCAGCGCCTAAAATTTCAGCTGCCTGTGCTGTGAGAGCATTCGCTCCGCCCAAATGCCCGGAAAGCAGCGATATCACAAACTTCCCGCATTCATCAACCACCAAAACCGCCGGGTCTGTTTTCTTTCCCACAATATAAGGAGCAATGCTTCGCACAGCAATCCCGCAGGCGCCGATAAATATGATTCCGTCGGCTTTATTGAACTGTTCTCCTGCCCATTCTCCTGTGCTCACGGAGACGGAATCCAGCAAATATTTACTTTTTTTTGCAAGAGAAACCTCATAGCCTAGCGCTTTGAGACCGTCTGCCAGCCGCTCGCCTGTCTCCTGTCCTGTAAGGCTGAAGCATATCATGGATATTTTCATCATTTATTTTACCGCTTTCCGGAATTCCGTGGTGAATCCCGGGTCATACAATTTAGAACGGTCGTAGTGGGCCGCATTGACCGCCTCACCGATGATCATGAGGGCTGTCTTAGTGATGTCATTTTCCTTTGCAGTCTGGGCAAGGGTGCCTACCGTACAGATGAATTTTTTTTCATCCTCCCAGGTTGCTTTGTAGACAATGGCTGCGGGAGTATTTTCTGAATATCCTCCCTCCACCAGACGTCGACTCAATTCCTCCAGCATCCCGGTGCTTAAAAACACAACCATGGATGCCTGGTGAGCAGCAAAGGACTGGATGCTTTCCTTCGTCGGTACGGGAGTACGTCCCTCCATCCTTGTAATGATCACACTCTGGGAAATGTCCGGCAGGGTGTATTCCAAATTCAGCGCACTGGCTGCACCGCAGAAGGAGCTTACACCAGGGCAGGAATCATAAGCGATTCCTTTCTCATCAAGAATATCCATCTGCTCGCGGATGGCACCGTAGATACAAGGGTCTCCAGTATGAAGGCGCACCGTTGTTTTCCCCTCTGCCTCTGCCTTCTCCATCACGGAGATTACTTCCTCCAAAGTCATACGTGCACTGTTATGGATGGTGCACACGTCCTTTGTATATTCCAAAAGCTGGGGATTTACCAGGGAGCCGGCGTAGATGACTACATCCGCCTCCTCTAAATACTGTTTTCCTCTGACTGTTATCAGGTCCGGCGCTCCCGGTCCTGCTCCCACAAAATGTACCATCTCTATTCTCCTTTTTTATCCTTTACAATGATGAGGGAATAATAACCTGCGTTGTCAGGTATCTCCTCAACACTTGTGTATATTTTTTCATCCGGCATGCCGCAATTTTCAATCATCATTCCCTCTTCGCCAAGCAAGCGCATCTGTTCTTTCACTGCCTTCATCTTTTTTCCGGCCTTCATAAGAACTTTCGTGCCGGGAAGCTTGAGGGCTTCCTCAATTTGATAGGAAGCAGGGATTACATGTAGCGGCTCTGCTTTTTCCACAAGGCCAGTGTTCAGACGGGCGGATACCGCACAGAAGGAAGTGATTCCGCTTACAATCTCTGTATCGTACCCAAGAGCATCGATTCGCTGATGCAGATAGAGATAGGTGGAATATACCGTGGGGTCACCTAATGTCAAAAAAACCACCGTTCTTCCCTCATCCAGCTCTCTCATAAGCCTCTGCGCACCCTGGTCGTGATATTCCTGAAGCATAGCCTTGTCCTTTGTCATAGGCATGGGTACTGCCAGGATGGGTTTCTCATCCAGCTTCGGATAGGCCCCCTTCACAATCTTATACGCAATGCTCTCTTTCGGCGAATCCGCCGGGACTGCGATTACGTCCGCCTCTTTGACCAGGCGCAGGGCCTTTAAGGTAAGAAGCTCCGGGTCCCCCGGGCCTACGCCTACTCCATATAATTTTCCTCTCATGGTATCCTCCGTTGTCTATGTAATTATGTATTGTAAAATAACGATTTATAAGCTTACTTGCTAAATTACGGCATTCTGACAGTCTGTAATTATCTTAAGGAAACCTGCTCCTCACTGATTCTCTCAATCAATTTGGCAGCATCTTCCGTCTGTCCCAGATAACCGTGTTCATTGGAAAAAACAACTGCGCCCAATAAAATCCGCTCATAGGAACGGTGATTCAGATAAAACTGAATGCGCTGCATGATTTCCTTCATTGTCTCATCCAGAACCTGATGCTTTTTCAAAACCTCCAGCGCCTCATCTGTAGTGCCGCAGTCCAGAATCGTTTTTGCACACGCAAGGTCTGCTCCGGCACGGATTGCATTGGACGCAAGTATCTCCATACGGCCGTCCGCACTGTGGGAATGTGTGTTCATAATTCCAGCTGCCACCTTCACGAATTTGCCGATATGAGCAACAAAAAGAATGCCTTTCACTCCCATATCAATCGCCATGTCGATAGTTTCGCCAACAAAATTGCTGCATTTGATATTTTTCTCAAAAGGAAGCTGCATATGGGAACGCAGATATTCCGCCCCGTAATTGCCGGGAGTGACAAGCAGATACTCTTCGCCCTGGCAAAAACGTTGCTTCATTTCCACGCGAATACTTGCAATCAAAGCCTGTTCACTCATAGGCTCTACAATTCCGGTTGTGCCAAGAATTGAGATTCCTCCTACTATCCCAAGCCTGGGATTAAAGGTTTTCCTGGCGATTTCCTCTCCCTGGGGCACGTAGATGGTTATCCGCAGTCCGCCTTCATAATCATAGTGCGCGGCGGTCTCCTCGGCCTCTCTGATGATCATGGATTTTGGAACCGGATTGATGGCCGCTTCCCCGATTTTCTGGGAAAGGCCGGGCTTCGTCACGCGGCCCACGCCGATTCCGCCGTCCACATGGATTCCCGGTGTTGATGATTTCTCCGCCCTCGCATAGATAAGAATGCCGTCCGTATTGTCCGGGTCATCTCCGGCGTCTTTGCGCACAGCGCAGGAAACTGCCCTCGGCTCCGGTGAAATTTCCGTCTCATTCGATGCTGTCTCCGGCTTCGGTGGAATTTCCGGCTCATTCGATGCTGCCTCCGGCTCCAGTGAAATTTCCAGCTCATTCGATGCTGCCTCCGGCTCCGGTGGAATCTTAGTCACCTTCAAAACATCAGGCTCAAAATGAACATCAAGGAGTTCCAGAGAAAGCAGAATGCCCTTGGGTGTCATCAGCGGCACTTCCCGCACCTGCGGACCACCCAGAAGCATCTGTACCGCCCCCTTTGCTGCAGCCGCCGCACACGATCCTGTCGTATAACCGAAACGCAGTTTCTTATTCCCGCGGATGACATAGCAATTCTCTAAACCAGTTTTATGATCCATTTCCTGTTCTCTCTTTCAAATACAATTTGGCCTTCAACTCCCTAAATTCCTCACTCATGAGGGACTTGTACACTTTGAGCGCCTATGACAATTTCTGTGCCCATGATACAAAAAAAGAGAAGCTCTGTATGACAACATAACTTCCCTGAATATCCAGAATTTCCCGGTTGCCGCAGGTCATCCCGTACCTAAAAAAGCACCCAGTATCTGACTTTCACAGTAACGGACTTGCGCAGGACTTCCACCTGCTTCCTGGATGACAGCCTGTTGGTAAAACAGTAGCCGCCATTTTAATGCCTTTTTTTAATTTATTCCGTTTCTAATTATATAATTTTACATTGGAAAAGTCAATTATTACTGTCTGCCTAAATTATTATTATCCGCAACCAAATCGCTACTATATTTGTAAATGGTTGGATGGAGATAAATAACCAATCGTCAGCCTAAGTTATTCCTCTTCAAAAGGGAAAAAAGAAACCCCAGGGAGCTGCAACTCCCTGGGGTTTCGCTTTGCATCCAGTGGACACAACCGCTTTACTTTGCTGATATTATATTACGTCAAGGAAGTAAAAATGTCAATAGGTTAACAATATTAGTAACCCTTCCCTAGCGTCTTTCTCAATAGAAATGCGTGCTGCTCTGTACTGCTAACAACTCTATCATACCTTTCAGTGAGCTATGCTATACGGTTCATTTCACTAACCATATCTATGAATTTTTTCATATCCTCTATATAACAATACGGTGCATATTCTGAATATATCTCCGGACTGTCAAGTATAACAATTTCTACGCCATCTGCCCGCAATGCCTCTAATGTACCCGGCAAACAACGTGCCTCATTTATGGTCTTACATTTATAAGCCAAACATCCCTGCTGGCCAAATATTTTAGCCACAATATAGATATTTAAGGGTTCTTTACGAGTAACCAAACATCTCACCACCTTTAATTTAGATAGCATATCATAAGATATTACTCAATCCAATTAAAAGCTATCTTTTCCTTATTAAATATTATTAGTAACCCGAGCATATACTTATATCTGTCAGACTGCAAAAAACCTTTTATCTTGTCTATATCATCGTCGATATCCTTCTTTCCAGCCCACCACCCCTTACACTCAATTATTAGAATGTTACTCTCATTACTTCCTCGCTTATGTAATATCAAATCTGGATAACAACCATTAGGTCTATAGTCTAAACGTTTAATACCTTCAATATCTCTATTATACTCTGCATCTAAATCATATCCCTTTAAAAACTTATTAGAATCTATATATTTATGAAAATATAAACCAAATCTAAAGCAAATACTCCGTTCATGAGCATGTCTATCTATGACTCCATTATCATTAATTAGGTCTTTATCAAATGAATATAAATCTTTACCAGCAGCTTCCAAACATTTAATAATTTCAGTTTTTAATTTTTGCTTTTCAATATCACACATTTCTTTATCCACTTCAATATTTTCTTTCATCTCTTTCCCCTATTATCTACAATAATTCTAAAAACAACAATAAAACTGAATATAATTTATCCAATAATATCAATGTAAAGTATTTATTTTCCATGCAGAAAAAATAAAGCGTACAAATTATTTGTAACTATTTAAAAACTGCACCAACAAAAAAAGTCGGTGCAGTCTTCTAAAATCCTCATTCTATGCAGTTATCCTTAGAACTTGCCTTCCTTAGCTGCTTCCTCAATCGCAACCGCAACAGCCACAGTCATACCAACCATCGGGTTGTTTCCTGCGCCGATGAGGCCCATCATTTCAACATGAGCCGGTACGGATGAAGAGCCGGCGAACTGAGCGTCGGAATGCATACGGCCTAAGGTATCGGTCATACCGTAGGAAGCCGGGCCTGCTGCCATGTTGTCCGGGTGAAGGGTACGTCCTGTACCGCCGCCGGATGCTACGGAGAAGTATTTCTTGCCTGCTTCGATACATTCTTTCTTGTATGTACCTGCAACCGGATGCTGGAAACGTGTCGGGTTTGTGGAGTTACCGGTAATGGAAACGTCTACGCCCTCTTTCCACATGATTGCAACGCCTTCACGAACATCGTTGGCGCCGTAGCAGTTTACTTTCGCACGCGGTCCTTCGGAGTATGCTTTGCGGAATACTTCTTTTAACTCGCCTGTGTGGTAGTCATAGTCTGTCTCTACATAGGTGAAGCCGTTGATACGTGCGATGATCTGAGCAGCGTCTTTTCCAAGACCGTTTAGGATGACACGCAGAGGTTTTTGGCGAACCTTGTTTGCTTTCTCAGCGATACCAATCGCGCCCTCTGCTGCTGCGAAGGACTCATGTCCTGCCAGGAAGCAGAAGCAGTCTGTTTCTTCTTCCAATAACATCTTTCCAAGGTTACCATGGCCAAGACCTACTTTACGCTGGTCAGCAACGGAACCCGGGATACAGAAAGCCTGAAGGCCTTCGCCGATTGCTGCTGCTGCGTCTGCTGCTCTCTTGCAGCCTTTCTTGATTGCGATGGCTGCGCCTACGATGTATGCCCAGCAAGCGTTCTCAAAGCAGATTGGCTGAATGTTCTTAACCTGGTTGTAAACATCCAGACCTGCGTCCTTGGTGATTTTCTCCGCTTCTTCAATGGAAGAGATTCCATAGCTGTTTAAAACAGAGTTGATTTTATCAATTCTTCTTTCATATGATTCAAATAAAGCCATTCTTCTTGTCCTCCTCTAATATTCTCTGGCTGATATGTACATCAAGCTTTACGCGGGTCGATGATCTTAGCAGCATCAGCAACACGGCCGTACTGGCCTTTTGCTTTCTCTAATGCTGTGTTTGCGTCGTCGCCGTTTTTGATGAAGTCCATCATTCTTCCGAAGTTTACATACTGGTAACCGATAATGCAGTCTTCTTCATCAAGTGCGATTCCTGTAACATAGCCTTCAGCCATTTCCAGATAACGAGGACCTTTTTTCAGAGTGCCGTACATGGTACCAACCTGGGAACGAAGGCCTTTTCCAAGGTCCTCAAGTCCTGCACCGATGGGAAGTCCGTCCTCAGAGAAAGCACTCTGAGTTCTTCCGTATACGATCTGAAGGAAGAGTTCTCTCATTGCTGTGTTGATTGCGTCACAAACCAAGTCTGTGTTTAAAGCTTCCAAGATAGTTCTGCCCGGCAGGATTTCAGATGCCATAGCAGCGGAATGAGTCATACCTGAACATCCTAAAGTCTCAACTAATGCTTCCTGGATAACGCCTTCTTTAACATTCAGAGTAAGCTTGCAGGCACCCTGCTGCGGTGCGCACCAGCCAACGCCGTGAGTCAGACCAGAAATATCCTTGATTTCTTTTGCTTTTACCCATTTTGCTTCTTCAGGGATTGGAGCTGCTCCGTGTGCCACGCCCTGTGCCACTGGACACATTGTTTCTACTTCATGTGAATAAATCATTTTAAAACTCCTTTCAAGTATAGATTGACTTATGATGTTGTTTTTTGTACCTAACATCCTAGCGTTATTTTCTCATAAAATCTCCTATTAGTCCAGTCATAATTTGTAAAATTTTTAACCAGTGTGTTTAAGAAAATTTTAATCGACACCTGCCTGATGAGGCACCCCGTGTCGAAAAGCTCCGCAAATTCTCAAAAATGCAGGCATCTCGGCGATCAGAAGGTCGAATTTTCTTTGCCTGGCGATATACCCGACAATATGTCTGGCAATATTCCTTGCAATTTTTTACACTTCTCTTGTATATTCCTTCAGCCATTCCTTCTCTTCTGCAGTCAGATACGGCGAAATTTTCTCATAAACTTCTTTATGATATGCATTCAGATAAACGATATCCTTCGGTTCCATGAGCGACGGGTCCAATGCATCCAGATCGATGGGCACAAAGGTCAAATATTCAAATTCCATAAACTGCCCGTATTGATTCTTTTCCGCTTTCCTGCAGACCATCAGATTCTCCGTGCGGACTCCATGGCTTCCCTCGATATAGATTCCCGGCTCATCAGAAGTCACCATGCCTTCCTCAAACTCCGCGATGTCCGTCTTCCTCTGTCCCATTTTCCAGCGGATATCATGCGGGCCCTCGTGAACATTCAGCAGATATCCCACGCCGTGTCCGGTACCATGGTCATAGTTTAGTCCTCTGGTCCAAAATGGCTCTCTGGCAACATAATCCAGTGTCAGTCCATTGCAGCCGTGAAGGAATTTCACATGCCCAAGCCGCAGCATACTCATGGCAACAAGGGTGAAATGCTCCCGTTCCTCATCTGTGATGGGCCCCAACGCAATCGTTCTGGTAATATCCGTAGTCCCCTCATAATACTGTCCTCCGGAATCGACCAGATACAGGCCCTGTGGTTTTAACTCCAGATCACTCTCCGGTGTCGCAGAGTAATGGCACATGGCCGCGTGCTCCCCATAAGCTGAGATTGTATCAAAGCTAAGTCCTAAATTTCCCTCCTGCTGCCGTCTCAGTTCCTCCAGATAATCGGACACCGAAATCTCCGTCACCACCTGGTCAGCCGGTTTCTCCTTCATCGTTTTCTTCAGCCAGCAGATAAACTTCGTCACAGCCACACCGTCTTTGATATGGGCTTTTCGCTCATTCTCAATTTCCACCGGATTCTTCACAGCCTTTGCCGTCGTGGTCGGATTCAGGTGGTCGATAATCTTGTTGCTTTCGTCTAAATTGTTAATAATCGCATAGTTGGTTTTCCCTGATTCCAACAGCACGGTTTGTCTTTGAATCGTCTTTACAAACGCATAAATATCATCGTAAGGTTTGATTTCCACACCCAGTCCAGCCAGATAGGATTTCACCTCATCATTCAGCACCTGCTCATTGATAAACAGATAGAATCTGTCCTCCGTCACTGCTACATAAGACAACACAACCGGATTGTAAGGGATATCATTTCCCCGGATATTTAACAGCCACACAATATCATCCAAAGTTGTCAACACATGGACATCGGCTTTCGCCTCTTTCATGGCTTTTCTCAAATCTGCAATCTTCTGCGCTGCTGAAACTCCCGCGTACTTCTCATCCAGAATCCAGACCGGCTCCGCCGACAACGCTGGACGGTCCTCCCAGATCATATCAACAAGATCTTCCTCATAGGAAAATGTCACATGTCTGCCTTCCAGTGTTTCCATGAATTCCCGGCCCATCTGACTGTTGACTACGCGGCCGTCGAAACCCAGGACACCACCCTCCGGAAGCATTTCCTTCAGATATTCTCTGATGGTCGGAACGCCTTCCTGCCCCATCTTCTGAAGCCGGAAACCGCTTCCCTCCAGCTGCCTTGCCGCTTGTACAAAATACCGTCCATCCGTCCAAAGTCCGGCATCCTCCATCGTGACTACCGCGATTCCTGCGGAGCCTGTAAACCCGGTAATAAATTTGCGGCATTTAAAATATTCCCCCACATACTCGGATTCATGGTAATCCGCTGTCGGAATCAGATAAGCGTCCATATGCCTCTCTGCCATCAGACTGCGTAGCCTCTCAAGTTGTATATTCATCTCTTTATTCTCCTTTTCATTACTGGTGCGTGTCTGAAAATTGCCTTTTGACACGCTCTGCTACTATCATATCCCATTCATTTAGGATTTTCAATAGCATCTAAAATCAAAAGGTCAAAACTCCTTGGCTTGGTAGTATTTCACACTCAGGCGATAAGATAACGGAAGTAAAAGAAGCGCAAGTGCTACAAGGACGAGCATCACCAATGTAAATGCCAACTCTGTATTTATCCCGTGCATATCTTTAATGATAACATTTGCCACAATCGTAACAACCAGACTTGGTACCCCGACACAAATGCCGCACAATAACCTGGATTTTGAGGCTTCTTTTTTAATACAAATCGGTATCACAAAATCCATAGCCTGAAGTAAATAAACAACGCTAAGCACAACTTCTGAAAAAAAGTTACTGATATCTGCCCCATAAATCAACGTAATAATAAATCCAGCAAAAGAACCGACAATCAGAAAAGGAACTATAAATACAAATCCACGCACATATTTTTCCTTTACAAGCTCTCTTCTATCGAAAGGAAGCTGCTGATAATAAGCGTCTTTCCCATTTTCATCAATCGTCATCAAGGAAAGGCTAAGCATGAGGGTAACCACAAACTGCATAGTCACAATATAGTCCGACGATTTTCTAAAAAAAGATAAGATGGTAAAAATGCCTAATAATATCAAATATGTCTTGACCTCTGCCTTTATCATATAATAATCTGCTCTTATTAATCCTCTCATACGAAACCCTCCTCTCTTTTGCTCCTCTTACAGAACAAACAATATCTCTATATATCTGTCCTCTTGCGACACCCTCTGACAAAATGCTCTGTGAATTCTTAAAAACACAGGCAATTCATCAGTTGAACGGTTAAAACTCTTTTGCCTGGTAAAATTTCACACTCAACTTATAGGATATAGGAAGCAAAAGCAATACCAGCACCACTACAATCAGCATCAAAATTGTCGCAGCTAAATCAGCATTTATCCCCGGCCTACCTTTCATAAAAGCATTTATCGGAAAGATGAGTGCCGCGGGAGGCAAAACAACACAAAAAATGCAGATGAACCTGGATTTTCCTGCACCTCTTTTGATAGCAATAGGAATCACAATATCTATTGTCAACAGAAAATATACAATGCCAAGCACCATATTAGATAAGAACTGCACCAAATCCAATCCATAAATCAAAGTAATCATGAATCCAATAAAATCCGCAAGTAGCATAAGGGGAATTAAAAATACACACCCTCTCACATATTTTTCCTTTACAAGCTCTCTCCTGTCAAAAGGCAGCTGCTGATAATAAGCATCCTTCCCATTTTCGTCTACTGTCATCATAGAGAGAAGGAGCATCACAGAAGTTACAAATTGCATAGTCATTATATATAGAGATGATTTTACAAACAAAGAAAACACAGCGAATAAGCCAAACATTTTCAAATACGTCCATATTTCGGCCTTTATCATATAATATTCTACCCTTATCAACCCTTTCATACTGACTCCTCCTTATATCAAACAAAAATTCCTACACACCCGGTAAAACAGTCAAAACTCCCTTTCCTGGTAATACTTCAAACTCAGTCGGTATGAGAATGGAAGCAAAAGTATTGACAGAACCGCTAATACCAGCATCAATATAGTTACAACAAATACAAAATCAATTCCTGGCATATCTTCAACAATAAATTTTGTCAAATAGACCAATACCAAACAAGGTACAAATACAAAGGCAAAACCGGCTAACCTTGCCTTTGCAACTCCTTTTTTGATTGCAAAGGGAATCACAATATCTATTGACAGAAACAGATATACAATACCAATCTCCATATCAGTAAAGAACCTCAGAAAATCCAACTCACAAATTAACGTAATAATAAATCCAACAAAATTTGCCATTAACATAAAGGGCAATAGAAAAACACACCCTCTCACATATTTTTCTTTTACAAGCTCCCTTCTGTCAAAAGGCAGCTGCTGATAATAAGCGTCCCTTCCGTTTTCATCCGCCGCCATCATAGAGATAAGAATCATTGCGGAAAACACAGCTTGCATATTCACTATATACATAGAAGATTTAGCAAATAACGAAATCACAGCGAAAAAGCCAAACAATTTAAAATATGAACCTAACTGCTCCTTTATAATATAATAATCTGCCCGAATCAGCCCTTTCATACTGTCTCCTCCCTTCGTATCCCTCTCACAGAGTAGACAATGATATCCTCCACGCTCGCCCGTTCAAGGCAGAACTGCGGAAATCTCCTGCTGAATTCCTCCTTTCCTTTAATCAGTATTTCACAGTCAAAGGCACTCTGCCTAATGCCCTGCACAAATTTCTCCGGTATAACCTTCCAATCGTCCTTCCCACAGCGCAGCATGGCATATTCCTCTAAAAGCTCATCCTTGCCGCTCATAAATTCCAACCGCCCATCCCGTAGGAACGCAATATAGTCCGCGGTCTTCTCCAAATCCGATACAATATGAGAGGAAATCAAAACCGAATGCTCTTCATCCTGAATAAACTCAAGCAGGATATCCAAAATCTCATCCCTCACCACAGGGTCCAGTCCGCTCGTAGGCTCATCCAACACAAGCATCGTTGCATTGTGGGAAAACGCCACCGCAAGGACCATTTTAACAGTCATGCCTTTCGAATAATCCTTGATTTTCTTATCGCGGGAAATCTTGAATTTTTCCAAATAATGCAAATATCTCTCTTCATCCCAGTTAGAATAAATATCCTTCATACATCTGCCAAGCGTCTCTGCCGTACCTTCCCGGAAAAATCCCAGACCACTAAGCACCGTTCCCACATCCTTCTTCCAGTCCTTAGGCAGCTTCTCAGAGGGAACCCCATTAACATAGACCGTACCTGTATCCGGATTGATCAGCCCGAGAATCGCCTTGATCATAGTTGTTTTGCCCGCACCATTCTCGCCAACCAGCCCTACGATACACCCCTTGGGAATATCAAGGCAGATATCATTCAATGTAAAATCCTTATATTTTTTCGTCACATGTTCTAATCGAATCGCTGTCTCCATAATACCTCCTATCCGGAAAGCTTACGCCTCCCATGTTTAAATCTACACTCCTGGCCAACACCTAGAGATTAAGTACAAATCTCTTGCTCCCGTTCCTGATATAACATACTTTCTACCACATGGGTGCAGCATGCTCTCTACCCGCGGTATAACAATTCCAGTCTCTCTATAAGCTCCTCCAGCGAAACCCCATAGTTTCTCGCCTTCTCCACAGCACGCTCCAAATCATCCTCGATATCTCTGTAGCTGCCCTCTCTGAGAAGCTCCTCATTCGTCTCTGCCACAAAACTTCCCTTGCCGACCACCGTATGAATAAATCCATCACGCTCCAAATCTTCGTAAGCACGCTTCGTGGTGATTACACTGATGCGCAGTTCCTTCGCCAGATACCGCATACTCGGCAAAGCATCTCCGGGTTTCAGGCTGCCATTAAGGATAAGCTGCTTAATCTGCTGGATAATCTGTTCATAGATTGGTTTCCCACTGGAATTATTTAAAATAATATTCACGCGCATCACCTGCCTCTATTTACTTTTATTGTATATACTCAATATACACACTTATATACATTTTGTCAAGACTACTCCATACAATCACACAAATTTTATGTTGCAGGCCACACTGATTTTGTATTACAAGCCAGGCCATAATTCTCAATCTGACATACTACTTTATTCCCCCAAGTTGTCAGCTTATTTGGAACAAAATACCATGTCGGATTTTTACTATATCAATATAGAGATGTATGTTATAATCCTCTCGGAGAAAAGCTCAAAATTACAATTATTCTCCGGCACACTTGCTGCAAGGCGCACAATGATTTACACCAAAGGAGGTCACCTATGAACTGGGAACCATGGACAGGCTGTTACAAAATCAGTGACGGCTGCACAAACTGCTATTTTTACGGACCCTATGCAAAACGTTATGGACAGAACACAATTCAAAAAACAGACAAATTCGACTGGGCCATAAGGAAAAACAAAAAAGGCGAATACAACATCAAAGGAAACAAAATCCTGGCAACCTGCTTTGCCACCGACTTCTTCCTGCCCGAAGCAGACGAATGGCGCAAAGAAGCCTGGGCCATGATCCGCGAAAGAACAGACATCGATTTTCTAATCCTAACAAAAAGAATTGACCGCTTCCCTATATCCCTCCCCTCTGACTGGGGCGAAGGCTATGACAACGTAAATATCGGCTGCACAGTCGAAAACCAGGCCCTGGCCGACTACCGGCTCCCCCTGTTTTTATCCTATCCCATAAAACGCCGCTTCATCGCCTGCGCCCCGCTCCTTGAAGCCATCGACCTGACTCCCTATCTTCATGGAGTCAACCACGTTACCGTAGGCGGCGAAACAGGCCGCGAAGCCCGCGAATGCAACTACGACTGGGTCCTGAACATCCGCGAACAATGCGTCAAAGCACACAAAACCTTCTGGTTCAAAAACACCGGCTCCCAATTCCGCCACAACGGCACCCTGGAAAAAATCAACCCCTACAAACAAACCGGCATTGCCAAAGACCTAAACATCAATATATCCGACGGAAAGAGACTGTTTTAATACTTTTCCGGTACATCATACTTCTACTCATCCGCCTCGACCAATCTACCGCCCAAAACAATAACATATAAGAGGGGTGGAAACGTGGCGAAAGGTGAGAGGCAGGAGCTTGGGGACCGGGGAACGGGCGGTGGCCTTGTCGGGCAATTTGCGGAAGCGCGCCTGAAAATCCAGCGGTTACGGAGACTTAGCCGCGAACGCACTTCGTGAGCGGCTTAGTCGCAGTTACCGATTAGTTGAAGGGAAGCGAGCATTGCCGACAAGGCCACCGCCCGTTCCCCGGTCCCCAAGTTCCTGCCTCTCACCGCTCAACAACTTTCCGGGGAATCCCTCTCCCCCCTATGGCAATCCTCCCGCATCTATGCTAAAATATATGAAAAAGTCCAACGCAGCGCTCCCTTCGCAGGGTCACACCTCATACACGGACCAACGCTGCCGCAGCTTAATCATCACAACTTTTACAGGAGAAAAACTATGACCGAAACCACCCCAACCAGCTTCCTCCCGGAAAAAATGCGCATCCTCAGCGGCAGTGCCCTGAAACTGATTGCCATAATCACCATGCTCATCGACCACGGCGCTCTCGTTCTGCTGAACAATTACACCCCGGCTAAAGTCCCCCTCTTCACCATCGGCGACAACGCCATATCCGTCTACCGCCTTTGCCGCGACATTGGCCGCGTGGCCTTCCCCATCTTCTGCTTTTTGCTTGTAGAAGGCTTCCTTCACACAAGGAACCGTAGGAAATATGGGCTGAACTTGTTTATTTTTGCCTGCATATCCGAAATCCCGTGGAACTTCATGTTCACCAACACCTGGCGTTTTCAGAAGCAAAATGTATTTTTCACCCTGCTTCTGGGCTATCTGGCCTTCTGTGCTATCGAATATTTTTGGGAAAACCAGCCCATGCAGATTCTATGCGTAGCCGGACTTTTGGCTGTCTCCTATTTTTTGGACGCAGACTATGGCTGGAGGGGTTTTGTATTTCTGCTGATCATGTACTGGTTCCGCAGCTACAAAGCCGCCCAGGCGGTAATCGGAAGCTGCTGGCTCTACTATGAGTGGAAAGCCTGCTTTGCCTTTCTCTCCATTAACATGTACAATGGCAAGCGCGGTTTTATAAAAGGAAAAGCAGCTAAATACTTTTTCTATGTATTCTATCCGCTTCACATCACAATCCTTGTGATTCTGAGGCAGATACTATTTCTATCTTGAAATTGGAGGAAATATGCAGCGAAAGCCCGGAGAACCTTACGCTCTCCGGGCTTTTACCATCATATCAGCATATAAGTGAAAACTCACTCTTTCGCAATAATCTCATCTTTATTCTTATAAATACTGTCCGCCGGAATGCATCCCCGCACCGGAGACAGCGGATAAATGTTGGTGTTTCTGCCAATCACCGTACCCGGGTTGAGTACAGAGCCGCAGCCTACCTCCACGTTATCGCCGAGCATAGCGCCAAACTTCTTAAGTCCTGTCTCGATTTCTTCCATGCAGTTCTCAACCATGTCATTCTCTTCCATACGATTCTCTCCGTCGCATTTTAACGCGCCGTTCTTTTTCACACTGCTCTTCACAACGACCAGCTTCTTATCCGACTTCACATTAGAACAAATCGAGCCCGCTCCCATATGCGACTTATATCCCAGCACGGAATCGCCCACATAATTATAATGAGGCACCTGCACCTTATTGAAAAGCACCACATTTTTCAGCTCTGTGGAATTCCCCACCACAGCTCCCTCGCCCACAATGGCATTCCCGCGGATAAACGCACAATGGCGCACCTCAGCGTCCTTCCCGATAATAGCCGGCCCGTTGACACAGGCGGTCGGCGCAACCTTTGCCGTTTTTGCGACCCACACGTCGCCCTCACGATAATCGTACTCATTGGAATCCAGAGTTTTCCCCAGCCTGCGGATAAAGTCCCCAATCTCCGGCAGAACCTCCCAAGGGTACGTTTTCCCCTCAAACAGCTCTTTCGCAATTGTTTCTTCCAAGTTCAAAAGATTTGCAATGGTAAATTCCTTCATGATGTTTTTCCTCCTCGTTGCGAAGTTTCGGGCTTCTTATAATTCTGAGCCGCCGCATCAAAGAACTGGCGCAGCGCATACTGAAAGTTGCTGGCTTCCACCTGATTCGTACGCACCCGCACAAAATGTTCCAGTTTGTTCATATATTCCTCTTCTGTAATCGTCCCCTCTGCCACATAGGTAAGCCCTTTTTCCCAGCTCGCCGTAAGCTCCGGGTTCAATAGCTGCCGGATAGAGCAGTTCACCACATCAAAAATCATCTCACCCAAAAGCGTGGGCGTGATCATCTGCGTTTTCTTATTCAACGAAAGATATTTGATATTGAAAAGCTTTTTCAATATCTCTGCTCTCGTGGCACTGGTGCCTATCCCGCTTCCCTTAATCTGCGCGCGAAGCTCCTCGTCCTCAATAAGCTGGCCTGCATTTTCCATAGCCAGGATCATGGAACCGGAATTATAGCGCTTGGGCGGAGAAGTCTCACCTTCCTTGATGCTTAAGCCTTCCACAGGCAGTATATCATTCTTTTTCAGTCTCTGCAACGCCGCAAGAAGCGCGGTATCGCAGGAAACCTCTTCCTCTTCCCCGTCCTGGGTTTTGGCATTCTCAGCATCAGAGGCCTTCTTTTTGGCAAAGGAATTGGACGCAATCTTGAGATACCCCTCCTCCATAAGCACCTTAAAGCTGGAAAAGAAGGATTCGTCCTTAATCTTCGTCACCAGATTCACCTTCTGATATACAGCGGGCGGATAGAAAATACAAAGAAACCGGCGCACGATCGTCTCATACACTCTCTGCGAGGTCAAAGAAAGACTGTGCAGGGTATTCAACCCCTGCCCCGTGGGAATGATGGCGTAATGGTCTGTAATCTGCTTATCATTCACATAACGGGTTTTCCCAATATTTTTGTAAGAGCCCATGTCGAGCACATCCTGGGCCGCACTGCCAGTGGCCGCGTAGTTGCGCAGGCCAGAAATATTTTTATAGATTTCCTTGGAAACGGCTGTGGACAGCACACGTGCATCCGTTCGCGGATAGGTGACGAGCTTCTTCTCATACAGCTCCTGGACAATCCGTAATGTCTCATCTGGGCTGATTTTAAAGAGCTTCGAGCATACGTTCTGAAGCTCCGCCAGGTTAAATAGAAGCGGCGGATTTTTATTCTCCTTTTTCCGCTCTATTTTTTCCACCCGGCACGTAAGCGGCGGCTGGTCGGACAGCTCGTCGATGAGTGCCTGTGCGTGTTCCTTTTTCTTAAAACCATTCTCTTTATATAGATGAGGGGATTGGAAATACCGGCTGCCTTCTACGGCTCTCCACTCTCCCTCAAAGTTTTCTCCCTCTAAAGCAATACTGCTGAGCACACGGTAAAACGGCGTTTTCACAAATGCGCGGATTTCCCGCTCACGGCGCACCACCATACCCAGCACACAGGTCATTACCCGGCCAACAGAGATAGCCTGGTATTTGGAATTCAGATAATTGCAAATACTGTTGGCATAACGAAGAGTCAGCACCCGTGAAAAATTTATGCCCATGAGATAATCCTCTTTCGCCCGCAGATAAGCAGAAGCAGCCAGATTATCATAAGCCGACAGGTCTTTTGCCTCCCGTATTCCTCTTAGGATTTCTTCCTCTGTCTGGGAATCGATCCAAACTCTCTTTTGTTTTTTGTCATTTACCCGGGCCATCTGCGCCACAAGGCGGTAAATGTATTCCCCCTCGCGCCCGGAGTCCGTACACACATAGATCGTGTCCACATCAGGGCGGTTGAGCAGCCCTTTCACAATATCAAACTGCTTCTGTACACTTGGAATCACTTCATATTTAAATTCACGCGGCAAAAAAGGCAGGGTATCTAAACTCCACCTTTTGTACTTTACATCATATTTTTCCGGGTAGCTCATGGTGACCAGATGTCCAACACACCAGGTCACCACGGAATCTTCTGATTCGAGATAGCCATCCCGTCTTTGTCCGTTGATTTTTAAAGCTTTTGCAAACTCTTGTGCCACACTAGGTTTTTCTGCTATGTATAAAGCTTTTGTCATTACTCGTCAGCACTCATCTTTCTCAGCGGCCATGCAAGCAGCAGCGCTCCGCCGACCATATTTCCCAGGGTTACAATGACCATACTCTTAAGCATAGCACCGATGGATAATCCCGGTACCAGCAAGTAGGATGTCACAAAAATACCCATATTTGCAATACTATGCTCGAATCCGCTAACCACGAAGCCTGAGATACACATCACGATCATCAGGAATTTCGCAGCTTCACTCTTAAGCTTGATGCCGCAGAGTACGCCGGCACATACAAAGAAGTTGCACAGCACCGCGCGGAAGAACATCTCTCCCATCGGAATCGAAAGCTTGTTGTTAATAAATCCGGCGAAATAATCCGCTGTGCCGGAAGCGCCTGCGCCAACAAAAATGAGGGCAAAAACAAGACATCCCACAAAATTGCCTACATAACTCACGCCCCATACCTTGCCGACTTCACCCCAGGTAACCTTCTTATCAAATGCTCCGAAGGCCATCACCAGGTTGTTTCCAGTAAAGAGCTCACCGCCTACCAGACAGATAAGCAGAACGGCAATGGAAAAACCAATGGCGCCCACCATCTTCCCCCATTCCGGCATGGTACTGGAAAATACATTTCCCACCACATTACAGTAAATCATAGCCATATCAATAAAAAAGCCGGCCATGATCGCGCGGAAAAAATATTTCCCGAAGTGGTTGTTCAGCAGAGTGATCTTCCCCTTCGCCGCATTTGACAGTTTTTGTACGTCTTCGTAATTCACAAAAACACCTCCTCAAATAAATTATTGAGATTATTATACCACTTTGTTCATCTCTTCACAATACATAATCTGGCAAAAATCGCATATGCGTGTATTTCTTTGTTTTAATACGAACTATTATCAGAAAATTAGCATGAACTTTCGGATTATAAGCTTGTATAATTCAGTTAATATGCGCATTTAAATATATGAAGCCCATTCTGCTAAAATTCCCGCCGTTTTTATTGACAAACGCTTAACAATATAGATATTTAGAAATACATACTATTTTTCATCCAACAGTACATTGTACTCCTCTTCTTCCTGCACCTCTCCGATCACTGCGCAGGGTACGTCAAGAGCTGACAGATTCTTCAATGCCCGCTCTGCATCGCCCGGCGGAAGTGCAAAAATCAACCCTCCTGAGGTCTGAGGATCGTAAACAATATCCTCCAAAGGCGTCCCAGCAAGCTCCGGCACAGTTTTGACCTGCGCATACTCGCGGTTACGGTACGCCCCCTCAGGCACCAGTCCCATGGAAGCGTATTCCAAAGCCCCCTCAATAACAGGAAGCCTCCCTGCGTGGATGGTCAGGGTTTTATGGCTGGCTTTTGCCATCTCCAGTACGTGCCCGGCAAGCCCGAAGCCCGTAACATCTGTGCAGGCATGAATTTCTAGCATCCGCACAGCTTCCAATGCATATTTATTAAGATATGACATTACCCGGACAGCCTCCTCAGTCTCATGAACAGAGGCAAGGCCGGCTTTCACCGCAGTATTCAGCACTCCGATTCCAAGAGGCTTGGTAAGGATGAGCAAATCTCCCTTCTCTGCTCCGTGGTTCTTCCACAAATGATTAGGATGGACAAAACCAGTGACACTTAGCCCGTACTTTGGTTCCTCATCCTGGATTGTGTGACCTCCGGCCAGAACTGCCCCGGCCTCCTTCACCTTATCCGCACCTCCCGCCAGGATATCTCCTAATATTTCCGGTGAAAGGCAATTAGGAAAAGCGGCAATATTGAGGGCAAGTCTCGGCTCTCCGCCCATAGCATACACATCGCTCAGAGCATTAGCCGCAGCAATCTGCCCAAACGTATAAGGGTCATCTACAACAGGTGTAAAGAAATCCACAGTCTGTATGAGCGCCAGGTCAGGAGATACCTGATACACAGCGGCGTCATCCGATGTCTCCGTACCTACCAGAAGCATGGGATCGTTAAATTTCGGCAGCTTACCCAAAACTTGGGCAAGGGTCCCTGGACCTAATTTCGCCGCTCACCCGGAGGTATGGGAAAATGCAGTCAGACGGATTTTCTCCTCTCTGCTCATAGAATCACCTCTTTTCTTTAACCTTTCACTATTCTATCACAAAAAAGAAATTTTGTCATATCTTCGATAATAAAACTTCAAATCCGTCAAAATATCTGTTACAATATAGACAAATCTACACGGAAAGGTTGTTTTAATATGCTACGCATTGCAATCTGTGATGACCAGCCGCAGGATACTGCCCAAATACGTCAGTACCTGAAAAAATATCAGGCGCTCCATACGGAGTATGACTTCGCTGTTGACTGTTACTGCTCAGCAGAAGAATTGCTGAAGGCTCTGCAGCAGCAGAAGGAATATGATATTTACTTCCTGGATATTATCATGCCGCAGAAGGACGGAATCAGTCTTGCGCGTGAGATGCGGGATAATCATATCACCTCCCTGATTATTTTTCTCACCTCCTCCACGGAATATTCTCTGGAGGCTTTTGGTGTAAAAGCAATGCAGTATCTGCTTAAGCCGATCAACGAGGAAGCTTTCCTTTCGGTAATGGACGACGCCTGTGAACTACTCGGCAGACTTACCGTGAAATATTTGTTAGTTTCCCTGCCTGAGGGCAAACGACAGATTCGTTTTTCCTCCATCACATATGTGGAGTGCAAAAACCGTATCCTCTATTTTCACTTAAATACCGGAGAGATTCTGAAAACAAGAAATATCCGGCAGTCTTTCGAGGTTGAAATGCGGGTTCTGTTGGAGGACTATCGGTTCTCGCGGCCACATCAGTCTTATATCATCAACATGTATTATGCCTCAAGGCTGATGCCTACGGAAATCATCATGCAGGATTCCTCCATTATACCGATTTCCAAAAAGCGCGTGAAGGAAGTACGCAAGGAATACCTGGATTTCCTCTCTGCCCAGGTGTCGGAAATCTGATGGGAATCAAGGAGAAATCACATGACCTTTGAGCATTTTTCAAAATTGTTAGTGCCGACTATTGAAAATATCAATGTCCTTTTATACCTGACTATTTTCGTAAGGAAATGGCGGTTTTCTAAAAAAACCGTCTTCTTTGTCTGCACTGCCGTGATTCTGCTGCTCACTCCTTACAATATTATATGCGGCCTTAAATTCGGAACAGACCGTCAGGCCGTATATATGTTTACCCCGCTCTGCCATCTGGTATTGATACTGCTGATTCTTTTCCTGGGCAAAATGGAGCGAGGCAGGCTTATTTTCAGTGTCTCCTCTGCCTATATGCTCATCTATCTCTGCAGCACACTTTCCCGACCGTTTGAGGTAGGTTCCTATTATTTCCAGGCATTTATCCGCCTGATTTTTTTCACTGCGTTTGTGTATGTGAATTACCGTTATCACCGGCCCCGTCTCCTGAAGGCCATGAACTGGATTGAAAACGGCTGGTACGCACTGTCCATGATCCCGCTTTCCTTGTTGGCTTTCATGATGTACACCGGCCTTCCTAAAAATCCGCCTGTCACTTACTATGCGCTTACCTTTGAGGGCTTTTTAATTTATGCAATCCTTTTCTGGGTATTCTCTCTGGTCGAAAAGCAGCATCAGATGGAGCGGGAGCATTCACTTTTGCAGACACAAGTGTCCGCCATCCGTCAGCACTGTGACCAGCTAGAGGATATTAACCAGAATATGCGTATTATCCGCCATGACCTGCGCCACTACTGCCAGTTGATGGAAAATGCGCTTAATGCTGGCGAAAACGCAGCTGCCGCCTCTGTTCTCGAGCAGATTAAGGACAAGATATCCCACACACAAATCGATGCAGGAAATAGCTGCTGTACATCTGTGGGCGGAAACACCCAGACTTCCTCTTCTGTGAATTCTCTTTTGTCCTACTATCAGCATTTGGCAGGCAAATATGAGATATCACTCAAGATAACGCTTGCAATGCCGCAGGAGCCTTCCTTTGATATGGTGGAATTCTGTGTGCTCATTTCCAATGGAGTGGAAAACGCTATCCATGCGTGCATGAAAATTGAGAATCCCGAGAATCGTAAAATTGTTATCAGCGGGGAGATGAAAAGGGAACAGTTTTTCTTCGAAATCAAGAATACATATGAAGAAAAGATAAAATTTGAAAACCACCGCCCCGTAACCACAGAGGAAGGGCACGGATACGGTATACAGAGTATTTGCGCATTTGCATGCAAATATAACGCGCTTCTGGATTTCCAGGACGACGGAACCTGGTTCCGTCTCCGTCTTCTTATTTGAGTTTCTAATTTAAGTTTTAGGCGGCCGCAGCCAACGCGAGGACAGCCGCTGTCCCGTCTATTATGCCGAAATTGAAAGGGAGTCTGTGACTATCGCAAGTCACAGCCTCCCTTATTTTGAACCGACTGCTTAGAACTATCTTTTTCCCAGCAGCCCTTCCATATATTTATTTCAAATACAATTTATTTAGCTTTGATAAAGCCTTTAGCCTTCAATGTCTCTGCGCAGAGTACAGCGCCGCCTGCAGCACCCCTTACTGTATTATGGGAAAGGCCGATGAATTTGTAATCGTATACGGTATCCTCGCGGAGACGTCCAATGGATACGCCCATACCGTTTTCGTAATTTACATCCTCGCTGACCTGCGGACGGTTATCCTCCTCCAGGTACTGGATGAACTGCTTCGGAGCACTGGGAAGCTCAAGCTCCTGCGGAATACCGCGGAAATCCTTAAGTGCCTGGATGAGCTGCTCTTTGCTTGGTTTCTTACGGAATTTCACAAATACTGCGGCTGTATGTCCGTTGAGTACAGGAACACGCACACACTGGCAGGTGATGACCGGCTCAGTTGCAGAAACAATCTCGCCGTTCTCGATTTTGCCCCAGAGTCTCAGCGGCTCTTTCTCGCTCTTCTCTTCCTCACCGCCGATGTACGGGATGATATTGTGCTCCATTTCCGGCCACTCCTTGAAAGTCTTTCCGGCTCCGGAAATTGCCTGATATGTAGTCGCTACCACTTCGTATGGCTCGAATTCTTTCCATGCGGTAAGTACCGGCGCATAGCTCTGGATGGAGCAGTTCGGCTTCACTGCGATAAATCCGCGTGTGGTACCAAGACGTTTCTTCTGAAACTCGATCACGTCGAAGTGCTCCGGATTGATTTCCGGCACTACCATGGGGACGTCCGGGGTCCATCTGTGCGCACTGTTATTGGATACGACCGGAGTCTCAGTTTTTGCGTAAGCCTCCTCAATCGCTTTAATCTCTTCCTTTGACATGTCTACGGCAGAGAATACGAAATCTACAGTTGATGCAACCTTCTCTACCTCGTTGACATTCATTACCTCCAGCTTCTTCACTGCTTCCGGCATTGGTGTGTCCATCTTCCATCTGCCGCCTACGGCTTCTTCGTATGTCTTGCCTGCACTTCTTGCACTGGCTGCCAGAGTTACCACCTCAAACCAGGGATGGTTTTCCAGAAGAGAGATAAATCTCTGACCTACCATTCCGGTTGCACCTAAAATACCGACTCTCAGTTTTTCGCTCATAATAAATCTCCTCACTTTTCTACTTCTGTATGTCTTTCAGCGACATACATTTGTCTTTCTTGTAAATACTATAACAATTTGCGGAAAAATGCAAGTATTTTTTTAATTTTTTTCCAGGTACTCCCGGTTCATTGCGATTACCTGTTCCATGACTTCAGGCCCCGGAGCGCCCAAGGTCATACGCTTTTCCACACAGGTACGCATACTAATGGCGTCGTAAATATCCTCCTCGAACACAGGGCTGATCGCCTTATATTCCTCCAGAGACAGCTCATCCAGGGAAATCCCCTTATCAATACAGGTGAGTACCAGACGGCCCACAATACCGTGTGCGTCACGGAAAGGCACGCCGTGATTTACCAGATAGTCCGCCGCGTCTGTGGCGTTGGTAAAGCCGTTTCTGGCGCTGGCATCCATGTTTTTCTCATGAAACTGCATCGTGGAAACCATACCTGTAAATAAAGCCAGACAGCCCTTCACCGTATCAATGGCGTCAAAGGTAAGCTCCTTATCCTCCTGCATATCTTTATTATATGCCAGAGGGATTCCTTTCATGGTGGTAAGGATGGACATAAGCGCGCCATACACACGTCCCGTCTTTCCTCTCACTAGCTCCGCGATATCCGGATTTTTCTTCTGAGGCATGATACTGCTGCCTGTACTGTACGCATCATCGATCTCCACAAAGCGGTACTCATTAGAATTCCAAAGGATGATCTCCTCCGAAAAACGACTCAGATGCATCATAATCGTAGAAAGTGCAGACAAAAGCTCAATCACGTAATCCCTGTCAGAAACCGAGTCCATGCTGTTCCTGGTCGGTTCGTTAAATCCCAGCAGCTGCGCGGTATACGCACGGTCCAGAGGATACGTGGTCCCAGCCAGCGCCCCTGCTCCCAAAGGACAGGTATTCATTCGCTCACGAATGTCGCTCAGTCTTCCGCGGTCACGTCTGAACATCTCGAAATATGCGCCGATGTGGTGGGCGAGGGTAACGGGCTGGGCCTTCTGCAGATGGGTAAAGCCCGGCATATAAGTATTCACATGCAGTTCCATGATATTCTCAAGAGCCTGCAGAAGCTTCTTTACTTCCCGGTCAAGCTCATCGATCTCATCTCTCACATAAAGCTTCATATCCAGTGCAACCTGGTCATTACGGCTCCGTCCTGTATGCAGCTTTTTACCTGCATCTCCAATGCGGTCAATGAGGGTGGCCTCCACAAAGCTGTGGATGTCCTCATACTCAGAGGTGATCTCAAGCCTTCCCTCAGAAACATCTTTAAGTATCCCGTCCAGTCCTCTGGTGATCTCTTCCATCTCTTCCTGGGTAAGTATGCCCTGCTTCGCAAGCATGGCCACATGCGCCTTACTTCCCCTTATATCCTGCTCATAAAACTTCTGGTCAAAAGAAATCGATGCATTAAAATTATACACCAGCTTATCCGTCTCCTTTGTGAAACGTCCTCCCCAAAGTTGTGCCATAACAGATTCCTCATTTCTTCATTTATTTTCCGTTGTTTAACGATTTCGTGTGTTAGTGTATCACATTTTGATAAAAAAAACAATAAAGGGATATTGCGGCCTGCAATATCCCTTTATCATCCTTTTTTAGTTGTCATAAAGTTCATTCCCGTTTATTCACCATCGGGACAAACTTCCACTGTGTTTTAGCTCGCCGGAGCGTAAGCTTTCAGCCTGCTCTCCGCCTTGTCAAGCTTATGTTCCGCTTTTTCAAGGATTCGCAAGGTCCGCTGATAGCAGTGACCGTTCAGTTCTCCTGACACAGACATCTCTGCTGCCTGTATCTTCACACACTCATACTGGCCTCTGGTCTGTATGAGCAACGCGGAGCACTTGGCATATTCCGGTGAGGTAATGCCTTCTTCTTCCACCGGCACCAGTAATTTCACCTGGGCCAGAAGGCTGTCCACACTCTTGATCAATGCCTCTAACTGGGTACCCAGCTTCTCAGGTAATCCCTCCACATCTTCCCATTGTGAAGTATCCCCGCTGCCGCTTCCCATTTGACCAGGATCTTCGGATTCTTCCACATCGGGCTCGTCCGGTACCGGTTTTTCTTCCTCTTCCGGCTTATTCTGGTCTGTTTCCGGTTTCTCTTCAGGCTCGGCTGCGGTCTGTCCGCCGCCCACCTGGTCCTCCGGTCTGCTGATTACCGTTCCATTCCCTTCGGGACCGGGGCTCTGCTGGTTCATATCTGCCGTTTCTTCTTTAATAATGACCCCATCTGCAGGCAGATTCTCTTCCAGCTTCAGCTGCTCTATGGAACTCACACTGTCCGCGTTATCGCGGCAGCGTTTATCTGTTGTTATCCAATCATACCGTTCGCGTCCATCCTCCAGCTTCGCTGTAAGACGATCATCTTCCTGTCCGTCACCCGCACAAGGCTCTTCCCTGCCCTGCGGCTGGCTCTGTCTCCTGTTGTTTTTCGCAACGTATTGGGAGACATCGACATTCTCTCTCTGCAGAAGCTCTGTAATCTCGGAAATGGTAAGCTGCGCCAGTTCCTCGATTGACAGTTCCGGTCTGAGGGTGATCAGCCGTTTGATAAAAGCGGCCTTGCCCGGAGAAATTCCGTATTTTTCTGCAATTTCAGTAATCGTCGAGCTCGTACTGTAGGATTGATGGTACACGATTCCCGTGATCTGGTCCTGACTAAGAGCTTCCTTCACGTTGTCCGCAACCAACTGCTGCAGCTCCTCTGACTTCTCTGCATCCCCATGATCCACGGACACCAGGACAGAATTCTTCTCCTCATTGAGGAAACCGTCTCTGACCATGGTATTCACCAGTACATGGATTGCTTCATCCAGCTTTGCACGTTTCAGATTCTCCTGTGTATCGTCCAAAATCTTTACCCCATCTGCGTTTAACGCGTTTACACGGACAACCTGGGCATTGCGGTTCAACTGCAATTCCAGGCTTGGATTCACGTCGATCTCAACAACGGAATCCACTTTTAAGGAGATCTGATAAACGGAAAGTCCAAGAATCAGCAAGCAGCAAGCAGCAAGCACTGCCGCCGTTCGCGCGGCCCGCATCCAGAAGTTCCGGCTGTCCTTATGTTCTTCCTCTGCAAGCCAGACCTCTGATCTCAGTTTCGGGCCGGTATCCGCTAAAACATTCTGGAACACATCAGGTGCCAGTTGGTTCATGCCCCGATGGATTCTCTTTTCTATATCATTCACCTGATGTCACTCCTTCCATATAATTTTTTAGCTTCTTCAGCCCTCTGTGGTACTTGGATAAAACCGTAGAAAGAGGAATTTTTAGCAGGGAAGCAATTTCCCTATGTTTCATTCCGGTATTTGCATGCAGAAGAATGATCTCGCGCTCTTCGTCCGTCAGGACAGAGAATGCCCCTTGAAGCGCAATACGGTCCTCATAATTCTCCACCGTAGAAAAATCCAAACGGTTCTCAAGGAGGTCATAAGAGGTTGTCTCATGCGCTGATTCACGACGGATTTTCATATACGCAAGGTTCTTGGCAATGGTAAATATCCAGGCCAAGGGTTTCCCGCAGGGCTTGTACAAATGTGCTCCGTTCTTTATATTGATGAAGGTATCCTGGAGGATGTCTTCCGCATCCTGCTGATTCTTCAGCATAGAAAGAAGGAACGCATAGACTGCCTGGTAGCTGGCGTAATACAGTTTCTCTAAAGCCTGCATGTCGCCGTCTGCGATACTGGAAATCCATTCTTCTCTAATCGTAGCTGATAAGCGTACGGTTTCGTTTTGTTCTTCCGGAATTACACAAAACAAAATCATATCTTCACCTGTTGTTGATTTCCCTTTCTGATACTATAATGCATGACAAACGCATTTTATTGCATCGAATTTAAATTTTTTTATTTTTTTTCGTTATTTTTTTCTTCCGGTCTGGAAAATACGCATCCACAGTAGTTTTGGCGGTATAATCCATGCTCCCGCGAGAGCTCAATGGAGCGCTTGTAGCCGTTTTTCTTCTTAAAATCAGAAGGCAGATGGGGAACGCGGTAGATTTCTGCCAGTTCCCCGCCAATCTCATTGATCTTTGCGGCATTCTTCAGCGGACTGATGGTGAGCGTGGTGGTGAAATAATCGTAACCGCCTTCACCTGCGAGTCTCGCCGCCTCCTCCATACGCATACGGTAGCAGCGGAAACAGCGCTCACCGCCCTCAGGGATGTCCTCAAGCCCTTTCGCCATTGCATAGAAATCCTGAGGACAGTATTCTCCCTCCACAAAGTCCACCGGATGCACGAATTCCATCTCATCGATCAGACGCCGGATTTCCTGCACCCGCTTCTCATATTCCTCCCGCGGAGAAATATTGGGGTTATAATAAAATACAGTGATAGAAAAAAAACGGGAAAGGTATTCCAGCACATAGCTGCTGCATGGTGCACAGCAGCTATGCAGAAAAAGCCTGGGTACCGTTTCCCGTCTCTGGGATTCACTGATGATTTTTTCCAGTTCTTTTTGGTAGTTTATATTCACCGATACGCTCTCCCATTCTCACGATCGTCTCAAAGCCATTCTCAGAATTTTCCAGAAGGTCGTAGTCAAGTCTCACCTTACCGTGCTGCAGCAGCAACACAATCGTAGAACCGCCAAATTCAAAGTAACCTTTCTCCTGGCCTTTCTTCACTCTGCCGGTCCCTCTCTGATGGTTCGTAATCTTACCCACCATCATCGCGCCCACCTCCATCATGGTGATGGTACCGAACTTCTCCGTCTTAAGCAGAGTGTATTCCCTTGCGTTTTCCTTATAGATTGGGTACACATCGTTGGCAGCGGGATTGACTGTATGGAGGACACCGGGAAGCCGCACATTTTTCGACTTCACCCCGTCCGCAGTATAACAATAACGGTGGTAATCATCTACTGTAAGCCTGAGAATCACTGCATACCCGTCTAAATACCGGGCTGCAAGCTCCTTATTGCGCAATAGCTGTTCCACCGTATACTCTGTATCCTTGATATAAAACCGGGAATCCCGGCCGATTCTGCACACGGTGGCCTTGCCGTCACAGGGACTTATCAATACGTTTTCCGCGCTGTTCAGCGGCCTGGCCTCAGGCTTGATCTCGCGCGTAAAAAAATCATTATAGGAACGGAATTCCTGTCTCTTATACTCAGACAGATCGATGCCATTCCGCTTAACAAAGCCAGATACCAGCCCCGCAGAAAACCTGGTGTTCAGAAACGCTCCTGCCAGCTTGGAGATAAAAGGTCTGACCAAAACCTTCAGGCACAGCCTGCCGCCCCAGTCAGAATATAAATGTCTGAGGAGCTTGTCCTGGCTATTCTCTTCTATGGTTATGTTGCCTTTTCTGTCAATGTATTTCATCCGCACCCCGCCCTGTCGGTTATTTTATCTGATAAATACCTCTTGGTTCACAGCATTGTCTGCCTATGTAGATTATGACTATATTTTACACCAGATGGAACATCTTCGCAAGTGCCAAGGCCACAAGAGCCACTAAAAGTATCACCATAGGATTCTGCGGTTTTTTCACCTTTATATCGCTGACGAAGAGAATCCCTACCACAACCACCGCCACATTGATGGCAAAAAGGAAATGGATTCCCCAATACCTTCGAAGCAGATAGATAAAGGGAAGGATGATTGCCATGGAAGTGATCGGTAGTCCCTGGTAGTACTTTCTCGTTTCCTCTGTATCATCCTGCCGTTTCTCCTCCGTCACATTAAAAAATCCTAATCGAATGACAGATGCCACCCCGTAAAGAATTAGGATTGCAACACTGAACACGCCCCTCATTCCAAGGCAGTAGCAGATAAGGATAGGAAATACTCCGAAGCAGACCACATCGCACAGAGAGTCGATCTGTATGCCGAATTTCTTCTCATCATCGGTACGGTCCTTTTTCATTCTGGCAATCTTTCCGTCGAACATGTCACACAGACCGGAGACTGCCAGACAGAAAATCGCAATACGGAAATCCCCCTCCAAAGCCCTGGTCATTCCAAAAATGGAAATGCCCAGACTTATATATGTCAAAACCACAGTATAATCATAAAAACCTAACATGAAACTTTCTCCTTTTTCTCCTTCAGTACTTTTCTTCCTATTACAAGGTGCGCCACACAGGTCATCACCGCACTGATCAGAAGCTGCCCATAATAGGCAATCCCTCTGCTCAGCAGCATGGATGGAAGCAGCACGCTTCCGAAAACCGGAACAAACATCACCATGTACAGAGACTCACTGATTCCCATACCGCCCGGCAGCGGCAGCATATCAACCGCCACAGAAATCACTGACTGCAAAATCGTCACTGTGATGATCCCATATGTGTGAAATCCCATAGCCCTGTACACCCAGTACGTGACTGTAAATAAAATAATTCTCTGCACTAATGTAATTGCAAACACATTCACTATAATGCGCTTATGACTTGCCCAAAAAGCCGCAGTCTCATGGTAAAGATCCATGGAATGCTCAAGCTTCTCCAAACGGCTCTTCTTAGGCTTCATAAAACGGAAATGCTCTAAAAGCTTCAATCCTTTTACCATCATCCACTTAGCAAGGCCAGGGGCAAACACAAGCACCAGCATCAATGCCACACAGAAAACATTCAATGCGAGTCCCAGGTAAAACACCCACATGTAATCCCCAAGATATTCCGTCAGAAAATCCCTGCCAAAAATACACACAAGCGCGCCAATAAATACCAGCACCGCCTTATATGTAATGGTAACGATCATCAGCACTAAGGTCGATACGGGTATGGGCAGTTTGTCTTTCTTCATATAATATATCTGCATCGGCTGACCGCCTGTAGCTGAAGGAGTGATACAGCTGAAGAAAAATCCGACAAAGGAATACAAGGCACAATGTCCCATCTTCACCTTAGCTCCCAATGTCCGCATCATATAAAATATGATCACGGATTCACCGATAATAAACAGTACCACACAGACAATCCCTAACAAAAGAAATCTGCCGTCTGCCTGATGCACTACCTTGAGAATTTCATTGATATCCTCCCCGCGGAAAACAAAATACATCGTGAGGGAAAATACTGTGATCAAAAAAACAAAATTTAATATTGCTTTTCTTTTATCTGCCATTTCTTTTATTCTTTTGCATACGCTTCCCTTTCTCCGTTTTCTCCCTCCGCGGCTTGGACACATGTGCACGTACACCCTGCACTATGTCCATATTTCGCGTTTGAGCCCATTATATCACAATGCCTACGAAAAGCATATGATAAAATATACGAAAATGGAGGTAAATAAATGAAACCACTATTGGAAGTCAGAGACGTATGTCTCTCTTACCACAGTATTTCCGGGGAAACCTCTGCCCTTTCTCATATATCGTTTGATTTGATGCCCGGTGAATTCCTAGCCATAGTCGGACCATCCGGATGCGGCAAATCCACACTGCTGAATTTAATCTGCGGACTGTTGAAAGCAGAGCAAGGTACAATCCTCATGGAGGGCCAGCCTGTGTCAGCCGGCAACGCCCGTATCGGATATATGCTCCAGAAGGACCACCTTCTGGAATGGCGCAGCGTGTACAAAAATGTACTGCTCGGCCTGGAAATCCGTAAGGAAGTCACTCCCGAAAAACTTGCTTTTATCGATGAAATGTTATCCACCTATGGATTGGACAAATTCCGCGATGCACATCCATCGGAGCTCTCCGGCGGTATGCGCCAGCGTGCAGCCTTGATCCGTACCTTAGCTCTTAAGCCTGACCTATTGCTTTTGGATGAGCCTTTTTCTGCCCTGGATTACCAGACGCGGCTTAATGTCAGTGATGACATCGGCAAAATCCTCCAGAAGGCAAATAAACCTGCAATCCTTGTAACCCATGACATTTCCGAAGCTATCAGCATGGCCAGCAGGGTCATCATCCTCTCCGCAAGGCCGGCCACCATACAGAAGATTGTGCCCATCCAACTGGAGATAGAAGACCGCACACCGCTCTCCTCCAGAAATGCCCCGAATTTTAAATCCTATTTCAACCTGATCTGGAAGGAGCTGAACAAAAATGTCTGAACCCTCATATGCGCAGAAGCAATATCTTCTGCAGAAAAAACACGAAAAACAATTTGTCAGTCTGGCTCGGATTCTCGTATTCCTCTGCTTCATTGGACTGTGGGAAGTGACGGCAAGACTTGGCGTAATCGATTCCTTTATCTTCAGCAGTCCCAGCCAAATTGCGGTGACCTTCTGGAACATGTGCATGGACCAGTCGCTTTTCACCCATATCGGCATCACCCTGACGGAAACCCTGCTGAGCTTTTTCTTCGTAGTGATACTTGGCATCGGTACTGCAGTCCTGCTCTGGGCATGCCCCAGACTGTCACGGATCACAGAGCCTTACCTGGTAGTTCTCAACAGTCTGCCTAAGTCCGCCCTCGCTCCCCTTCTCATCGTATGGCTGGGAGCAAACGAGCGGACCATTGTAGTTGCCGGCATGTCTGTAGCTATCTTTGGTTCTGTCATCAATCTGTACACCGGTTTCCAGGAGGTAGACCCTGAAAAACTAAAGCTGATCGATACCCTGGGCGGCGGCAAGAAAGACGAACTTCTGAAAATCGTCCTGCCCTCGTCCATTCCTCTGATCCTGAGCATCATGAAGGTAAACATCGGCCTGTGTCTGGTCGGTGTCATCATCGGTGAGTTCATCGGCGCCCGCCAAGGGCTTGGCTACCTCATCATTTACGGAAGCCAGACCTTTAAGCTCACTTGGGTTTTGATGTCCATTGTGATTCTCTGCATCATCGCTACGGTACTTTACGGAATTTTGAACCTGATAGAGAAAAAGTATCTCAAGCGCATCTGACAAGCTTGGCTACTTTCACTTTATATAACGATACAGGGAAGCGTTTGGATTCACGCTTCCCTGTTATTGTTTCTTTTTTATTTTTCAAGACTTTTCACCATGCAGTCCTTCTTATAAAATGCGATTCCGTAGCATATCACCTTGTGAAATCCGCTACGTTCGATTTTTCTTGCGTACTCCTTTTTCTCAATCTGCAATAACGCTGCCCTGCACTCTTTGTCGAGTCGTTCCTTTGAGGAAGCAATTTTCGCCTCGATGACCAGTGCGCGTCGGCTGCTGCGGTCTTTAATCACAATATCCGGTCTGCCAAGTCCATTCTCGTAGTTAGATTCCACGATATAACCTGCTCCGGCAACCAAACCTGTCACAAAGGCATGGTAAAAGCTTTCCGCATAATCATGGAAGCTGATGGTGTCAAATAAAAGATCGGACAACAGTTTAGTCAGCTTCTCTGTTTCCCCATTCCACAGAGCATGAAATAACTCCTGTCTGTCGCTATTGGCAGCTTTCTTATTAAACCATTCCACAACACTTTTCCGGAAAATATCCTGCACCTCTGCGTTTGGTATCCGAAGCGCAGTATATTTATCCTCCGGCCGCTCACTATCTTTCGCATCTTCCTTCTTCACCCTGGTCAGATAACCGGTCATATAAAGCAAGCTCCACAGATTTTCTTCTGAGGATGTCAGGAAATCATACGTAAGGCTCTCGTTAATAGCTTCTATAATATAACCGCCGGACAACAGAGTTTCAAATTTCTCTGTCACATCAAAATCTGTCCTGTCCAAAAACTGGCCAATCACAGCATTATCACTGGTATTTGCCCAGAAATTCTGCGGTTTTTCCATTCCCTGGACAAGTGCCCGGTCCACATAATTTAGTACATCCCATGGACAATAGATATCCATATCACCAAAGCGATACCCGTCATACCATTGCTGTACTAATTCCAGACGTTCTTCCAGCCCCGCATCCAGAAGAAGCCGCTTCACTTCCTTGTTGGTAAATCCGAAATACTCATCATACCGCCTGTCTGAAATCGTGTCCGTTGTAAAATTATTCGTTCCTGTAAAAATGCTTTCCTTAGTAATCCGCAGACACCCACTCACTACTGCGAATTGCAGGGAAGGATTATCCTTAAGTGCTGTACTGAGCATGCCTTTGATAACATCAAGCATCTCTCTGTAATATCCGTTCAAGTTTGCTTTTGCCACAGGAACATCATACTCATCCAGCAGTAAAATGACTGGTTTACCATAATACGCTGCCAACATTGACATCAACACACTAAGAGCTCTGCTCACCTGTCCCTGGTTTGCGTTTTCGGACTTAATCAATGAGAACACTCTTTTGTCTTCCTCATTTACCAAATCACTTTTCAGCAGATAATCGAACTTTTTAAAGACCTCGACTAACTGTCCCTGCAGTCTTTCGTAAGCAATGGAAAAATCCCGGCCGTCTATATCCTTAAACGAAATAAATAATACGGGATAACGGTTCATCCATCTGCCGCACAATTCTTTATTTTCTGATACCTTCAGTCCTTGAAACAATACTGCGCTGTCTTCCCGGATATCAAAAAAATGAGCCAGCATACTCATTGCCAAGGTTTTTCCGAAACGGCGGGGGCGGGTGATTAGCGTCACTTCTGTATCTTTTGTTTTTAGAAGTTCTTCAATTAATCCGGTTTTATCAATATAGTAGGAACCCTCTTCCCGGATTTTCCGAAAATCCGAAACACCTACGGGCAGCCTTATTTCCTTCATAATTCCAATTCCCCTTTCCGCTGCTGCTTTTCAATTATACTCCGGTGTGATTTATCTTTATCTATTCTCATGTTAGCATTTTACCCTGACAATAGCAAGCCATTCCTTTCGATTCAAAATTAAGGCGCATAATTTCTTTTGTATTTTTAAACAAAAATATGGAAATTCTCCTCGAAAAATTGTATAATAATACAAAGACATGAAAGTGAGGAATCGCCATGAAACAAAGTACAATGTTAGCAATGATTCTGGCCGGCGGACGAGGCAGCCGCCTCCATGACCTGACAAAAAAAGTCGCAAAACCGGCAGTTTCCTACGGTGGGAAATATCGCATCGTAGATTTCCCCCTCAGCAACTGCGCCAACAGCGGTATCGATGTAGTAGGTGTACTGACACAATACGAGTCCATCCTTCTCAACAGCTATGTTGCCGCAGGCGGACGCTGGGGACTCGACGCCAAGGACAGCGGCGTATATGTTCTCCCGCCGCGCGAAAAAGCGGACAGCAACCTTGACGTATACCGCGGGACAGCAGACGCCATTTCACAGAATATTGATTTTATCGACTCCCATTCTCCGGAATACCTTTTAATCCTTTCCGGCGACCATATTTACAAGATGAACTATGCCAAAATGCTTGCTTATCATAAGGAGCATAAAGCTGACGCAACAATCGCGGTTATCGAAGTTCCCATGGATGAAGCAAGCCGCTTCGGCATCATGAATACAGACGACGAAGCACGCATCGTGGAGTTTGAGGAGAAGCCCGCGAACCCTAAGAGCAATCTGGCATCCATGGGTATCTACATATTTAATTGGAAGCTTCTGCGCAAGCTCCTGCTTGCAGATATTAAAAATCCGGATTCAAACCATGATTTCGGTAAGGACATCATCCCCACTCTTTTGAACGATGGAAAAAGCCTTTATGCTTATAAATACAAAGGCTACTGGAAGGATGTTGGAACCATCGATTCTCTGTGGGAGGCAAACATGGACCTTCTGAACGCAGACAATGAGCTGGATTTGAACGACCCGACCTGGAAGATTTATACGGAGGATACCACTGCGCTTCCACAATACATCAGTGCGGACGCTTCCGTGAGCAGAGCCTTTATCACCCAGGGCTGTGTGGTGGAGGGTGATGTCAAAAACTCCATTCTTTTCACCGGCGTAAAGGTCGGCCCCGGTGCCAAAATTATTGACAGTGTGCTGATGCCCGGCGTTGTCGTGGAGGAAGGCGCGGTCGTAGAGCGTGTACTTATAGCCGATGGTGTCCAGATTGGCAAAAATGCCAAGGTTGGCAGTGCTGACAGTGAGCATATCGAGCTCATCGCGAAACGTGTAAAGGGGGCAGAATAACTATGTATAAAGCATTTGGAATTATCAACTCTTCCGGAAGAAATATTCATGTTGACGGACTACAGGATTACCGCGCTATCGGTGCCTTCTCATTTTTAGGAAGATACCGTGTCATCGACTTTCCAATCTCCAATATGAGCAATAGTGAGATTGATCGCATCCAGGTTTACGTGAACAGCAAGCCCCGCTCCCTGATCGAGCACCTGGGCACAGGCCGCCATTATAATATCAACTCCAAGAGCGGACGTCTTGAGGTTCTGTTCTCCCAGAGCTATGACAAGAATGATTTTTACAACACTGATATTTCCTCCTATCTGGAAAACATGGAATATATTGAGCGTATGCACCATCCGTATGTGGTGATCGCTCCCAACTATATGATATACGCGGCTGATTTTTCAAAGCTGATCGAGACACATATTGAATCCGGTGCGGATATTACGCTATTGTACCATGCGGTAGATAATGCAAAGGAAAAATTCCTCAACTGCAACACTCTCAATCTGAACCGCCAGAAGGGTGTCCTCTCACTTGAGCGTAATCATGGCAATGCAAAGAACAGAAATATCTTCATGGATACTTACATCATGAGAAAAGAGCTTTTCGTAGAACTGGTACATAAGGCAAAATCAACTTCTTCCATGTACACGCTAGCTGACATAGTTAAAGACGAGTGTGAAGAAATGGACGTACGCGGCGTGCCGCATCGTGGCTTCTTTGCATCCATCACAGACTTTAACAGCTACTACGATGCAAACATGTCTCTCATTGATTACAAAGCTGCCAGCGATCTTTTCCATGAGGACTGGCCGATTTACACCCGCACCAGCAACTCCTGCCCCACTCACTATTTTGACTCGTCAGTGATAAACAGTTCTGTGATCTCTGACGGCTGTGTGATAGAGGGAACCGTGGAGAATTCCATCATCGGACGCGGCTGCGTGATTAAGAAAGGCGCTGTTGTCAAGAACAGCATCGTACTTGCCAGCAGCGAGATTGGTGAAGGCGTACATATTGAAAACCAGGTCGTGGACAAACATGCGAAAATTGTCCATGTAAAAGAAATCGTTTCACCAGAAGGCCATCCGGGATATATTAAGAGAAAAGATACACTTTAATGCTGCGCACCGGCATGGTTTATAAGTCATAGGAAGCAGCCAAATATCCATCAGAAAATTTGTGCTTAGATACACGGCTGCCTGTAGTTATAAAAACGGCAAGGACATGTCTGATTGAGACATGTCCTTGCCGTTTTTGATATTTAACTATTTGACCTTCCCGGCCTTTACGCTGCTGAAAGCCCCGTAAATCCGGCTGCCGTCGTTCTTTTTGGTAAACGCCCGGACTTTGTAATAGTAGGTACCTTTTTTTAATTTAGACTGCTGATAGCTCAACGTCTTTCCGTTTGTTATGGTTTTTACTCTTGTATATTTGCCGTTCTTTGAGGTACTTCTATAAATCTGATAACCGTCTGCACTGCCTACCTTTTTCCAGGAAATTTTCAGACTTTGATTCTTGCCTGCTTTCACGGATGCTGCTGCCTTAGCCGGTGCAGTTTTTGCATAGATCACCTTTGAGAAAGAACCATACAGCCGCTGTCCCTCCTCATCGAGAGTGAACGCACGAATCTTATAACGGTAGTTTGTCCCGAAATCCAGCTTCTTTCCAGTATAACTGGTAACGTTAGCGTCAAGTATTGTTTTGACACGCACATATTTCTTTGCAGCTGCATCATATTGGTATATCTGATACCCATCCGCATTGTCCACTCGTTTCCAGCTAAAGGAGATACGGTTACTGCCATTTTTCACCTTAGCCTTTAAGGTTGTTTTCGATGGTTTCACTGCCGGGGCCGGTGTTGGCGTCGGGGCAGGAGTCAATGTAGGCGTCGGTGAAGGAGTAACATCCGGTGTAACTGTAGGCTGCGGATCAGGTTGTGGCGCGGGATTCCAGCCCGGTGTCGGTGTGGGAGACGGAGTCGGCGTAAGATCCGGGTTTGGTTCCGGTGACGGTGTAGGGGATGGAGATGGAGTGGGAGTCACAGTCGGATCCTGGGATTCGCCACCAATCTTTGTCTCCGGGAAATTCTCCACATCAATCTTTGTTCTTCCATCCGCTTTATTTATGATTTCATATAGCACAGGCATAACCCCTGCCTCGAAACCATCTGAATCTATATTTAAGATATTGACATTTCCAAGTTTTACATCCTTTCCCTGTGCAAAAATATTTTCCGTTCCGGCCACATAGATGTGAAGTATCCCATCCGACGCATTATAAGTAAATTCCTTTACACTGGATGGCAGTTGTTGATCAAAGCTAAAATTCACATCGCTTTCCTGGGCTGTTCCGTTCAAAAACTCAACCTTTATATCAAGCTGTAAAGAAACCGCATCCGCAGCTTCCCCAGGCTGATAGATTACCACCTCCGCTGTTTCTCTTCCACCGGTGATAGTCATGTCTCCCGCATCTGCTTTCACAACAGGTGCACACATAATCATCCCCAGCAGAAGAAATGCTGTCATAATCATTTTATACCATTTTTTCATACAATTCCCCTTTTCCTACTTCAAGACTATTTCTGGCAAATCCTTCGAAAGCTCCAGATAAGTCGTATCACTTACCAAACGCTCTCCCTCATTTGTCTGTGCATTGTCCACGCGGTACAGCTCAGCCCTTACCTTAGAAGGAAGAGTTATCTGTGCATTGAGATTTTCCGCAGGAATATAATATACCCAGCTTCCTTCTGAGATTTCTCCCAGCTCTCCGTGCTCCGGAACCTGGGCAAGGATCACCTGTACGGACCGCAGAGTTCCGTCACTATCCATGCCGCCTACTACATTGCCCTCTTCGTCGTACAGTACCACAACATTATAAGCCGGATTGCCCTTGTAGGTACCTGTAAATACCAGAGAACCTTTTGCTATTTTCTCATTTTCCGCATATACATAGTCCTCCTTGAGAATTCCTGCGGCTCCATTCTTACTGAATTCCAGATTATCTCCGGACGGGCCCAGAATCTCTAATTCCGAGATTGAACACTCACCCGGATTAAGGATTTCAAGCTTCAGATATCTCACATCAAAGGTGGCAACCCGTGGGTCTCTCGCTTCGTTCTGGAAGTATACCACGGATTTACCCGCGTTCATCTCAAATTTGCCTTCCTTTACCGTAAACCATTTCTCTCCATTTCCACTCAACTGTATTCTATAGTTTTGAATAGGAGTTCCGTTTGTACACTCATATAGCAGGGCACTTGCGGCCAGGGTTTTGTGGAAATCAATAATAATCTGTCCTTTCCCCGTAACACTTCCCTGATAAGTTGTGGATAAATCATCATCTATCACCATGTCAATCGCGGGTATTTTCTGCTCTACATCTGGGTTTTCTTCATCAGGCGTCTGAACCTTATCCTGTGATGAAGTCATATTCACAACGGACACAGTAAAGCCTGTCTTTGCATATCTTCCGTCTGACGCAATCTTCACGGGATTCAGGCTTATGGATGCTGAACGGCAGAGGAATTTGTCAACTGCTGCCACCTCATAGGTCACAACCCGGTTTGCCTGACTGATAACGGAATCAAGGTAAGTACCGTCTGTAGTAAATCCGGCAAGCTCTTTGTGTATCACACCCTTGGCATTTGTACAGCGGTAGATTTCAAAACCAAGAAGCGCATTCTTGTCATTTTCGCTGACGGACATATCGAGACGTGCCGTTGTGCCGTCCACACTCACCTGTGCCTGTACCGTGTCTTTTCCCTTGAAGCTGCTTCCTGTACCGTTTTCTATCTCATACACTCTGGCTTCGTCATTCACATAATAAATTGCTCTCTCTTCCGGTGCAAACTGCTTCATATAAGCCAGAGTATCTTTATCCGGAACCATTCCCCAGCGCTCAAAGAATTCTGACAAATCCCTCTCTGCTGCTGCTGACGCAAGGCGCATCAAATTCTGGTCCGTATTGCTGAGCGTAAGCTTCACGCCATTTGGCGATGGCGCTTTTGAGGTATCACGAGCATAGGAATCTACTCTTGCAAAGAACAGATTCTTGAATATCTCCCCGTATGTATCATAGGTTTTATAATTATATCCTCTGTCATATGCCAGATGAAGCTGCCAGTACATCGCCAGTTGGACGAACACGTTATCTGCGCGCCCCACAGCTCCTGAAGTAACCTTTTCGTACACATCCTTATAATTGAATCGTACAGAATCATTGGTATCCTTCGCCTGGGCAAGTACTGAAAAGTAATTGTTTGTTATCTCTGCGATGGCATAGGCTCCCTGATTGATCTCATGTCCGATTTCATGTGCGATACCCCAGCCAAAATATCTTCCGCTTTCATATTTGCCGTTATTGCTCACAACAGGCTGGCTATTCATCAATCCGGGAACAGAGCCCCACTCAATGCCGACATGGTTGCCGGAAGCATACATAAACGCTCCCTTGAACATCCTCATATAACGGATATTTAAATGCCGTGCCGGAAGCTTATTCTTTGCTCCTGCGTCAGAAGCGTTTGTGAGCCCTTTATGCTGGTAGAAAAGAAGCATCATATCTTCCATTGCTTTTAATGTGCTGTCCAGCTTCTGTACACGCACCTCAGTGCTGCCCTCACCCAGCCCGTTAAGAATCTGGCTTGCCGGTACGGAATACATCATTTGGTCAAGCATGATATCCGTGGTGTTTAAGATACAGTTGTTTTGGTCATATGCATAATTAACGGACGGATATTCTGCATTATTATGAAGCTTTTCATGTTCTTCCTGTAATTTTGGCACATATGCTTCCAATTCTTCGACATAGGCAGTGATCGCATTTGTACGCTCTTCTCCGGATAATCCATAGAGGTCAAGCCTTGGGATGGAAACACCACCCTCCACTCTCACGCCATAATGTACACCATTCTGGTTTCCGGTATATTGCACGTAAATCTGTCCGCCCTGCTCAGCGGCAATGCTCTGTATTGCAGGAACGGTAACCTCATTGCGCCCCACCTTTAAGGGAATAGCCTTACTCATGAATGCACTCGCCTCGGCATGTGTCTGTGTGACATACAAATTCATCTCAGCGGAAGCTCCTGTCTTTTTGGACGGATTTCCTACATAGATGGTGAGTGTTTCTCCCGCACGGGCACTCACACCCAGCGGCTGCCATGCATTCAATCCTGTAAACCCGAGATACCCATCACTGGCCCTGATTTCCCCGTGGATACCCACAGTAGCTTTCAGTCTGCCTTTCAGAATTCCATTTGCTGTGTCTAGCTCTTTCTGAAGCATCTCCCTCTCGGGATGATATTCTCCGCTTACGCTGTCCTTTGTATCCAGCCTGTTCTGCAATTCTCCAATGACTGCTTCCGTAACTGTTTCCTTTAATGTTGTGTGCAGTTCATCTTCATACAGATTCATGATATCATCCTCCAGACTGTCATAGTAGAACAGTCTCAGTTCTGATACCTGGATACTTCTGATGTAAGCATGCGGCTTGCCTAATGCAATATGAATCTTATTTGTTTTTACAGGCTTGCTAAATTTCACATAATAGTAGGCCTTGTTGTTTGCGTCTGTTTTTGTTGCGACACTCGTATTGACTGACTTCCAACCTCCCGCTCCGGTCTCGTCCACTTCCCAATAATCAAGAACAACTTTATCATAGGAGCCTTGATTGCTCGTATCTACGAAAGAAAGACTGCCCATTTCATGGGCATCGTCTAATGTAATAATAAAGCCTTTGCCGTTTATGGAAGGATACACTGCACCGTCGTCCCAGTCAGACATAAAATAGCCGGACACAAGACTATCATCCGCGATTCCATAGGCGGTTTTTTCGGTACCAGCATCGAGAGGACTGTCCTGCATCACACCTCTGCCCCTGGTAATCTTCTCAATATGGGATGTGAGCACACCTTCACCCCGGCTTGTGTTGAGCAGCTTATACGCAGGCATCTGCACAGTTTCCAGATTTATCGTACTCACCACCGACTCCAGAGAAGGAGCACTCTCGCCTAATTCATTGACTCCTGTTACATAGACAAAATATCTGGTATTATCCTCCAGTCCGCTGACAGAGCAGGTATTTGTGGCAAGATTTCCGACCATTGTATAGTCTTGGTCAGATTCCTTCCGGTAATACAGCTTATAGCTGTCTGTGTCTTTCATATCTTTCCAGGAGGCTTTGAAGCTTTTGTAACCGCCTGTGACCTTCAGGTTGTCCGGTGCATCCGGCTTTTGGGATGCTTTCGGAGTTACCGGCACCGTTTCGGAGTAGCCGCTTCTCCATTCACCGTTTACCGACTGCACAGCCACCTCATAAATTTTATTATTCTCCAGTTTCTGATCAGCAAAAGATTTCACAGTAAGAGATGTGGCAGAGGTTTTCTTCACCACCTCGGTTTCTCCGTCACTGATTTTAACCTCATATCCGGTCACATTCACCTGTGAATCCCATTGCAATGAAAACTGTCGGCTGCCCGGCTCTGCCTTTAAATTTGTAGGAATATTCATCTGCGGAGCGGGAATACGTTCTGCCATATCATTGACAAAAGTCACTTCCGACACTTCCGCCAATGATGTGTTTAGCTTCGTACCTGTAATTTTAATCGTAACTTTCTTTACTGCAATCTGACCGTTAAAATTGATAACAATCGTTCCATCCGGCTCTACGCTGGCCGTGGGGCTGGTCAATACCGAGGAATCGGTCAGCAAATATATCTGCTGCTTGCTGCCGTTGGAAAATGGGATTTCTATGCTTTGCTCCGGGTCACTCGCAGTAACAATCGTAATAGTTCCACTTGCGACTGCATTGCCATTCTCTTGTGTCGAGGAAGGCGAGGCCAGAGCAATGCCGCCCATTTGAGCACTGCCGGTTTCATTTTCTGTAAAATCGAAATCCACTGACACTGGATTTTCCGTTGAAATTGGTGCTGAATCGTTTTTATTACTTAACCTTACCGTACCCTCTGCCGCACCAGGACTGCCCAGACTGCCTTCCACTTTCGTACCTTCCGGAACAACCATTTTCGCTGCACTTACCGGAACAGAGGATTCCACGCTGGCTGGATATGCTCTTCCCTGAGCCAACCCTTTTGCAAAGTAGTGAAGATCCATGATATCTACAATACCGTCAAGGTTTAAATCTGCCTGAGTCGTATAGATTCCTGTTTTTATTGCATTTAAGATGATTTCCTTATCTGCATCTTTTACCGAACCATCTTGATCTACATCGCCAAGCAGCATAGCACCTGGGTGAGCGCCGGCATCGTAACTAATTCCTGCCAGGATTCCGGTATATAGCTGAATCTTATAATCCATGCTATTCACATGAAATGTCTGGGAATACACAGCAAACCCCGGACTCTTGACACGCAAGGTATAATTCCCTGCATCCAGGTCAGTAAACACTGCCGTCCCGGAAGGCACTCCGCTTTCATTTACACCTGCCAAAGTGATTTCTCGACTTCCTGCTGATGGATTATCTCCGGCCTGTCCGTCTGCTGCCAGTTCAACGGTAAATGAACGCACTCCGGACATAACTACTGCGGAAAGAAGTTCCACTTTTATACTTCCCTTTACTTCCGCTGTTCCCTGTGAAGTGAATTGGGAAAATTCCTCTGCCTCCTCGACACCATCATCAAACATAGATGCTTCCGGCACATCCGCACTTCCGTCGGAATCCGGTCCGCCAAAGACCTCCACATCGGTCTGCTCTCCCTGGATTTCATCAGCCCCATCGGCCTCTCCGTTTTCCTGTCCCCACACTTCTACATCATCATTCTCAGGCCCCTGGTCCAACTCCCCAGCACTGCCGCTATCTGAACCCTGGTCCGCTGCTGTCATAGTCCCGCTCTCAGGCTCCTGCATATTTTCTGCAAAGGCCGCCGCATCTGTAAAATCCGCCGCGGACACTATCCCCGGCGCACTGCAGATGATCTGCGCACTTAGGCTCAATGCCATTAAAAGCGCTGTCGCTTTCTTCATCCCTCTTACCTCCTGTACTCCCTCTTTATTCGTGTAAATTAACGCAAAGTCTTACGGTATGTAATCGCCGGAACAATAAAAATGTTTTTACGACAAAGAAAAAACGCTTATATGAAATATAAACGTTTGCCAGCAAAGCACAGTCCACCTCTAAGAACAGATGCTACCTTCATCTGTACAGAGACTGCACATGATCTGTTACATTTCACTGCATGCATGCTTGTGGCAACCGGCTGTCATAGTCCCCCTAAATCACTGACCTTAGACCCTTGGCTTTGCGCCGCCGCCTTTCGGCGGTTTTGCTATTTCTGTAACTTCTATATGAGATTTTTACACATTTTTAGTTTACTTTTCCAGGAGCTAAATGTCAAGAATTTTAAGAGTAAGATAAGGTTAACATTTTATGAACACGCTATATGTATTCTCCATACTCCAGAAAAGGCAGGGACCTCCCATTCAAGTTCCCTGCCATTTCGGACTATTCTTTCATATCAAAAATTTCACATACAAATAATCTCTTTTATCAATAAATCATTCCCCGAAAGGATTTCCATCTCCTGCCCTGAACAATCCGGGCAGTGCATATCACATTCCATGGCATTAAAAACCCGGCCACAATCCCTGCATTTTACGATACCAGGCACCACACAGACATCAAGCTCTGTCGCTTCCATAGAGGTTTTATATCTGGCTGCAGGCCAGCACTCCTCAAGATACCGGGGAACCACTCCGGAGAGTTCGCCTACCTCGAGCACAATCCTCTCAACCTCCTGCGCCCCTTCCTCCCGGACAACATCCTCGATGGTATGCACCATGGCATTGAGAATTCCCAGCTCATGCATATACGTCAATCCTTTCTGCCCGTACTCCTGATTGTAGAAGCCACAATCTTTCCGCTACGCTTCACCGCATTAGCCGCGATTTTAATCGGAAGCTTCTCATATACGTCCGGTTTGGAGTGTCCGGTACGCACAAGATGTATGGCGTCAAATTTACACTTGGTGGTACACATTCCACAGCCCACACACATATACGCATCCACCTGAACAGCTCCGCACCCTAAGCAGCGCTCCGTTTCCTTTTTCAATTGCTCCTCGGTAAAGGTCAACCGGTCATCCTGGTAGCTGCCGCGTTTTTCTGCCGCATGAGCAGGACGCTGCCGCGGTGTGTTGTCAAAGCTTCGCAGCTCCACAGCCACATTGTTTTTATCAAAGGCATGATACTCCCTTCTGTCACGACCCAAAGTCAGGGTCTGCCCCGGCTGTACAAATCGATGAATCGAAACAGCACCCTCCTTACCTGCAGCGATGGCATGGATGGCAAATTTAGGCCCTGTACAGCAGTCGCCGCCCACGAAAATATCCTTTTCCTTTGTCTGATAGGTCAAACTGTCTGCGGCTGCCCTATTACCGCGCATCAGTTTCACATTTGTTCCCTCGAGAAGTCCGCCCCATTCGATAGACTGCCCGATAGACACGATCACATGGTCAGCCGGCACTGTAATAGTATCTTTCTCATCATATTCCGGGGCAAAACGATGTTCCTTATCAAACACGGACACACAGCGCATAAACTCAACGCCCACAACTCTGTCATCCTCTGTAAGTATCCGCTTCGGTCCCCAGCCGTTACAGAATTCCACATGATCTGCTTCGGCTTCCTCAATCTCCTCGGCGAGTGCCGGCATCTCATTACGCTTCTCCAGACAGTACATTTTCACCGTATCTGCACCCTGCCTGGTTGCTGTACGCGCCACGTCTATCGCCACATTACCGCCGCCGATGACGAGCACGTTTCCTGACAGACTGCGGCCCTTTCCAAGGTTTACCTCCTTAAGAAACTCCACACCGGAGACCACGCCTTGGGCCGATTCGCCTTCCACGCCCAGCTTACGGCCTCCCTGCGCACCAATGGCAATATAAAACGCTTCATATCCCTCACTGCGGAGCTCCTCAAGAGTGATATCCCGGCCTACCTCCACGCCTGTGCGGAATTTCACACCCATTTCTTTTAAGACATCAATCTCAGCCTCAAGCACTTCCTTTTCCAACCGGAAAGAGGGGATGCCCAGAGCAAGCATACCGCCCAGTTTTTCCTCTTTTTCAAACACTGTCACATCATAGTCGTCTATAGACAGATAATATGCACACGAAAGGCCTGCGGGACCGCCGCCGATAATTGCGATTTTATTTCCCAGGTGATAGCGTTTAGGCGGGATATAACGGGTGCGCTCATCCAATTCCTTATCCGCGATAAATTTCTTAATCTCGTCAATAGCGATTGGTTCGTCAATATCACCGCGGGTACACTCATCCTCACAGCTATGAGGACAGATACGTCCGCACACAGCCGGGAAAGGATTTTCCTTCTTGATCAGCTCCAGTGCCTCCCTGTATTTCCCTTTGGCAGCCAGCTTGATATATCCCTGAACTGCTATATGAGCCGGACATGCCGTCTTACACGGAGCAGTGCCTTCCTTTGCCACATTCTCCCTGTTTTCTCGGTAATCCACATTCCAATTTTTCTTACTCCACATATGGTCCCTGGCTGTGGGCTCTTCCTGCCTTGGCAGGGGATTCTTTGCACATAATCTCTGCCCAAGCTTCAGCGCATTGGTGGGGCAATTCTCCACGCACTGCCCGCAGGCCACACATTCTTCCGAATCAACCTCCGCGGTGAAATTAGAACGGATTGCATCCGGTGTGCGGAATAGTGTGGCAATACGCATAGAAAAGCACGAACAGCCGCAGCAGTTACAGATAGCAGCCGTTTCCCCCAGGCCGTCTGTCGCGGGAATCTCATGCATCAGTCCATTATCCTCAGCAAATTTCAGGATTTCCTTTACCTCCTCGCGGGACACCTGGCGGCCTCTGCCTGTACGGATATAGTATTCCGCTCCGGTTCCCATCTGGATACAGATATCCTTTTCCAAATGACCGCAGCCCTCACCGATCACCCTTCTGGACTGCCTGCAGGAACAGTCTGAAACGCTGAAAATGTCATATTTATCAAGATAATAGGAAAGCTTTTCCCAGGGCTGTACTCCCGGAATATCTTTGAGCGCCTGCTCCACCGGAGTGACGCGCATCATAGCCATGCCCTCCGGGAAAAGAGCAGCCATAGGAGCCAGTCTCTTCCTTGTGTACTCCTCAAAGGCTTTGCCGATTTCCGGATGCTTTTTGAGCTGTTCCCTGTTATTTACCATCATCTCCAGCATACCAGGAGCAAAAATGTTTACAAAATAGCGGTCCTTTTTGTCTTTCTTATCTGTCCACACCTTCACCACGCCTGTGTAGGTAAGCTTATCCAGCAGATGCTTTGTCTCCGAGGGACTTTTCCCGCATTTCTCCACTATGTACTCAAAGGTCCTCGGCTGTCTGAGTCCCATGACAAGAGCCACATCGGCCATATCGTCAGATACCACTGCATTGAGCGCATAATACTCCGGTGCCTTTTCGTCAATCTTATTCATGGCTCCCGCCACACCGCCAACCATTTTTGCCAGCTTCACAATCTTCGGTCTTAATTTTGCCATACCCAATACCCCTTTCTTATTCTTCCTGCCAACTTCTGATTTCCGTGCGCAGCCAGTCTGTAAAGACCTCCATTCCCTCTCCGGTCCTTGCGCTTAATGGGAAAATTTTTGCTGCGGGATTGCGTTTTTTCACAGCCTCGCGGCATCTCTCCAGATTAAAATCAAAATATGGCAGTACGTCAATCTTATTAATCAGAACCACATCGCACACAGAAAACATCAGCGGATATTTCAGAGGTTTGTCATCTCCCTCAGGCACGGATAGGATCATCACATTCTTGACCGCACCTGTGTCAAACTCAGCCGGACACACCAGATTCCCCACATTTTCCAGAATAGCCAGATCCACATTCTCCGTACCCATGGCTTCCAGACCCTGGCTGGTCATCTCTGCATCGAGATGACACATACCACCGGTGTGGAGCTGAATCACCTTCACCCCCGTGCTTCCGATGGTCTTTGCATCCACATCAGAATCAATGTCCGCTTCCATCACACCAATCCCAAACTCATCCTTAAGAGCTTCAATGGTACGCATCAGTGTTGTGGTCTTACCTGAGCCGGGCGACGACATGAGATTCATAAGAAAAACCTTATCTTTCTTCAGCTTCTTTCTAAGCTCCTCAGCCTGTCTGTCATTATTGTCAAAAATGCTGCGTTTTACTTCTATGGTGCGGAACGCATCCATAATGTACACCCTCCTTTCCTGCTGCCTCTATACTCTCATCATACTTGTTATTACTGCATTTTACCATAGACAAATAGGGCAGTCTGTCGCAAAGTGACAAACCGCCCCTGGATTTTATATTCTTATCCCTTTAATTCAAATAATCGTATATCTTCGCAGATAGCTTCTTGATACCGTTTATCCCATTGTACTCACCTGTCTGGGAAAAAATGCAGACTACATAATCGGTTTTCGGACCATACACAATGGCGGCATCATGCTGGTAGTCATCCGTCTCCCCCGTCTTATTGGCAACCTTCGTCCCTGAGGGCACACCAGCGGGAATCTTCCACCGGCGCGTCTGCTTTAGCAAAAGATTAAGCATTTCCTTTGAATCTTTGGAGGAAACACATTTCCCCTTGTAAATCCGCTCGAGTAGTAAACCTGCATCCTTTACCGCAGCCTTATTCTTACCTCCGTCGCTTGTATACGCACTGCTGGAAGGATGGAGCGTGTTGTGGCATTCTGTGTTTGTATAGCCCTGTTTTTTCAAATACTGGTTCACTGTGCGGCACCCATCCGTAAAGCTTCCTGATTTGCTGCTCATCCGCACAAGCGCATTAAATGCTTCATTGTCACTTACCGTTATCATCTGATTCAGCAGACTGCTCACATAGGATGATTTCTTAAGTGTTCCCTTCTTTATCTGCTCGTAGGTGGATTCCATGGCAAAGAGCTTGATCACGCTTGCCGGGTACATGGCACTGTTATTGATGGTAAGTGAATCTCCTGTACGCAGATCCTTCACATACACGGACCAACGTCCGCTGTACCCGCTGATCATAGTATTCAGCGTTTTCTTCAGACTGCTGAGACGCACTTCCTCCTTGCTGCACTTGTGACCATCGCAGTCCACATAAAAGCCATCCGGAGTTTTCATGCTTTTTGCAATCTGGCCGTTATCCTTGAGATAATATCCGCTCTTCCAGCAGTTTTTATATTTGCGGCCGCTGCTGGACAAGTAATACTTCTTACTTCCCAGAGTAAGCCAGCCTTTCTTATTATAGAGACGGCCTTTGTCATAGCCGAAATAATATTCTCCGAGGAAACGCTTCCCGTTGACCTTTGTATTCAAAGTATGAAAACGCTTGCGCATATCCAGGCGCCCGTCTTTATAGAAGAAATAATAACCACTGGAAAGCTCCTTGCTCTGAATAACCTTTAAATACTGTACGCCGCCCGGAGATATGGTGCTTTCCTGAACATTATCCGGAGAATTACCCTGCAGCTCCTCTGTGTCAAGATACCAGTCCGCTCCCTTCTTAACCATAGAAGCAGTGTAGGTATTGTTTACTTTGACCTTCACTGAGGTCTGCTTTGCGGCAGCCACTTTTTCCGGTGCTGTCAGCACCAGTATAAACAGCAGGCATATTACACACAAACACACCCGGCAGATACGCCCGAATACCATCCGTCCGGCACTAAAACGCTGATGCAATTGTTTACGCTGTACGGCATTAAGCCAGTTATAACTATCCACTCTCATCTCAAACCCTTACACTCTTTTTACAATTCCCATGATTTCACGCGTTTCATCCGATGTTGCCACCTCAAGTCCCATCTTGCGGATAAGTTCAGCCAAATACTGAACCTCCTGGTAATTATACTCCGCTTGTATACCCTCTTCGAGATAACGACTGTCCTCAAACCCAATACGTACAATGGTAGCACCTGCTGCCACAGCCGCTGCCAAAAACGTCCAATTATCCCTCCCGAAGTGAGTCACACCCCAAAGCGCATCCTTCGGTACAAAAGAACGAAACGCCATGAGAGCTTCCAAGGTCGGCTGCATTCCACCCTTATGTCCAAAAACAAGATTGTACAGGACCGGAGTTCTCATCGGAATCTCTTTCCGCACCATTTCCACGTTATTTATCATCCCGATATCAAAAACCTCGGTTTCCGGTATGATTTCTCTCTCATAACAGCAGCGGGCACAGTAGCGTATATCGTCAAAAGAATTTCTGTACACCGCCTCACCCAGATTGGTGGAACCTCCGTTTAATGACGCACTCTCCACCCGCTCATACTCCAGCGGATTGCACCGCTGCACGATATTCATCTCCGATATGCCGCCTGTGGACGCCTGCACCACCACATCTGTTCTCGCGAGAATCTTTTCGAATGCTTCTCTCAGATTGCCGGTATCAGGGGTAAGTCTGCCCTCTCTCGTTTTGCAGTGCAGATGGCACATTGCCGCACCGTATTCCACACATTTCTCTATATCCTCCGCAAGCACCTCAGGCAGAAGCGGGTCAGGTCCTGCCACAGGCGCCACAGAAATAATAACTTTTCTCATAAAATCTCCCATCTATTTCTCCCGCCAGTATACATAGTGATCAAGAACCGCCTTCTCAATCTGGTCAGACTGCTTCTCCTCAATTACACGAATCAATTGATTGTGAAGTCCGATAAAGTTATCACGTTCTTTCATCCTTACAATCTTTTCCACTGTCTTTTTCCTGGAGGGAATTGTTATACGCGTAATATAATCCGTAATATTTACAAGCTGGATATTTCCGGCAGTTTCCGCTATCTCCCGGTGAAACGCCTCGTCATATTCCATAATCTCATCCACAGAAGGCTCTTCATAGAAAAAGCACTCCTCCATTTCAGCCACAATCTCCTTCAGCTTTGCTACATGCTTCTCTGTATGCTCCTGTCTGATTGCCACATAAAGAGTACCAATATCCAGTACAGTACGCAGCTTAATAAAATCCTGCCAACTATCCTTCTGAAGTATGATTCCGTATAGCATAGGGTCCAGCATTTTCTGATTGTAGGTCTCGCATACGAACATTCCGTCCGCTCTTTTAATATAAATCACTCCATATGCCTCGAGTATCTTTATTGCCTCACGGATAGAATTACGTGCCACACCAAGGTCTCTGGAAAGCTCCATCTCCGTAGGAAGCTTATCTCCGGGCTTAATTTCCCCTCTGACAATAGCGGAAATCACCACATCAATAACAGTATTCACCACGGAACGGCTCTGCAGGGTCGTATTTAATATTGTTTTTTTCTCTTTCATAACTATTCACTCTACTCTCAAATTTATGCTGTGACACATCCATACACTGCCATTCAATGATGTCGGCCAAGCCTTACCCGACAGTTTTTAGGCAGGCTGCGGAGAATCTCAAAAATCTCCTCCTCCCTGCCGTCCATCTGTCTCCGCGGAAGCAGCAAGGCGTGGGAACCATCCACATAAAGCATCAAGGAACTCCGTCCCCAAACAATCAATGGAAAAGCTGCCCAAGCCATTCGACGACGTGTGCCGTTCTGGCTGATATAAATCTCATCCGTACAAAGCTCATAACCGATTGCGTTCTCCGCTTTTTCCATCCTTAATGCACGCAGGTATAAATAAACAGGTGTCACGACCGGATTCAGCAGTCCCACCAGCACAAGAAGGAATGTAAATATTCCCTCCACCTGCCCTCTTGTAGCAAAGGCCACTCCGAGAAAGAGCAGACTGATTCCTATGCGGATGATTCCTGCCATACCGCTAAAACTATGATACATTAAAAAAGAATAAATTTCCAGTACATTCGGCTTACATTTGAGCTTCAAATCTTTTTGCATCTCTTCCATTCACCTCAACAATTAATTATACACCATATAGCAGATTGGGGAGCCAGGTGCTAAGCTGCGGGACCAGGGTCACCAACAGCAAGACAATGATCAACGGAACATAATATGGCATCATCGCTTTCACCATCTTAGCAAAGGAAACACCTGTGATAGCCTGTCCCAAGAACAGTGCACTGCCAAAGGGCGGTGTGAAAATGCCGATAACCACGTTCAGACAGATTACAACACCGAAATGGACCGGACTCACACCAAGTGAAATCAAAGCCGGCAGCAAAATCGGGGTGAAAATCATGATTGCAATATTGGAATCCATAAACATGCCAATAATCAAAAATGCCAAATTAATAACAAGCAGTAAAATAACTGAATTATTCGTAAGACCTAAAACTGTCTCCTGCACGAGTGCAGGAATACCGGAACGGCTGATCACCTGTGCAAAAAGGCTTGCCGCGCCACAGATAAACATCATAGAAGCAATATTGCCCACACTTTCCCTTGCCGTATTCACAAGTGCCTTAATGGAAACACCCTTATAAAAAAGACCGCCCACAATAACAGCACACACTGCCGCAAGACTTGCCAGCTCTGAAGGTGCGAAAGAACCGCTGTACATACCACCCAGAAGAATAAGCGGCACACAGAACGCCGGTATACCTTTCAGAAATACTTTCAAAAGCTGCTTAAATCCGCCCTCCTCATGGTAAGTTGGCCAATTTAACTTTCTCGCTCTATAACCCACAATTGCCATCATCGCCACAGTAAGAATCAGAGCTGGAACTACTCCTGCCATCAACATTGTAATACCTGACTGCTCTGCATACAGAGCGTATAGCATCAGAGGCACACTTGGCGGAAAGATTGGTCCGATGGCGGAAGAGGCCAGAGTGATACCGGTAGCATCCTCCATGGAATAACCGGCATTTGTCATAGCCTTGATTTCGATTTTTCCAAGGCCGCCCACATCTGCCAAAGCTGCACCGGACATGCCGGCAAAAACAAGGCTGGCTACTACGTTTACCTGGGCCAATCCTCCTTTCATCCGTCCAACCGGGGTTACTAAGATAGAGTGGAACAAAGAATCCGTGAGATTCACGTTGTTCATCAAAGTACCCGCGAAAATAAACATAGGAATCGCCACCATGGTAATCGAGTTCATAGAAGAGCCCATTTTCTGAATCATTACGCTCACGTTCAGTCCCACGGAGAGGAAATAAACGCCCGCTGTGGCATACATGACATAAGCCACAGGAAGTCCTGTTGCCAGTAAAATCAGAAATAATATGATTACTGTTACACCATTCATATCTGTATCTCCTTTCCTTTAACTTTGCATACTTTTGTCCTTCTTCACCAAAAGGTCAAGGACTTCTGTGAGCATTTCCACCAGTGACAGAACGATTCCGATGCCTATGGCACCATAATAGAGCCAATTTGGAAACTTGGATGCAGCCATGACTACATGGCCCAGCTTGCTCATATATTCTTTAAAGCCTACTGCCATCAAAATCAAAACAAAGAGAATAATCAGAAAATGCAAAACATTCAATGCTTTCTGAACTGACGATGGAAACACATCGTAAAGAGCCGTCACTTTAAGGTTGGTGTTGTGATGAAGATTCACCGGCATGCCAATGAACAATAATACAATAACAAAAAAACACGCGACCTCATATCCCCACACTATACTGAAATGAAAAAGTTCTCTGGCCATTACCGTAATAAATACCATAAGTACCGAGCAATACACACAAATAGACTGGATTGGGAAAATTATTTTTTCAATTTTGTCCATCACGGGACGCAGAAAGTTTTTTTCCATATGAGATTCTTCCTGCCGAAACTATAATGCTCCGGCTTCTCCTTTCCTTGAATTTACTTTTATAAAAGCAAAACCTTTGCCCATCCCCGATTTTTCAAAGGTCAAGGCAAAGGTTTCGCTCATTTTCCTTTAATCACACTGGTATCCGGGCACTTTATTAGTATCCTAAATACTCATCAAGACGATCAAAGTATTCCTGGTATTTCGCATACTTCTCGCTCTTCAGGCTGTCAGTTCTGTCCTTAAAAGCATCGATGTCAAGTCCATCCTCGGCGGTGATGATAGTCATCCCATTATCCATACAGGTCTGGCGATATTCTTCTTGATTCTCCTTCTGAGAATCATAAGACCAGTCTGCCATTGCCTTCTGTGCATCCTTAAGAACCTGCTGATCTTCTGGAGAAAGGCTTTCCCAGAGAGAGGTATTGATAACACCCACAGCTGAATCATAAATATGATTAGTTTCCATGACATATTTCTGACAGTCCCAAAGCTGGTAGGAAACTAAGGTCGAATATGGATTCTCCTGACCTTCTACTGTTCCGGTAGAAAGAGCGGTAGGAGTCTCGGTCCAATCGATTGGCACTGGTGTCCCGCCTAAGCCTTCAACTGCTAACGTGTAAACATCGTTTGTAATGGAGCGTACTTTGTGGCCTTTCAGATCATCAGGAGTCTTTACTTCAAAATTACAGGTAAGCTGACGAGCTTCATAGGAAGCGCTGGTGCCAAAGCATGTAAGGCCGCTTGCTTCCTGGAATGCATCCAGGATTTCTTTAAGTACCGGATTATTGTCTACATCCATAAGCTTTTTGTTGTCTTCACCATTTTTCACCAAATAAGGAATGGAGAAAATCTCCATATCCTGATAAAGACTGGATAACTGTGCAAAGCTGGAAGCTGTAAGGTCGATAGTGCCCATAACAACCCCTTCTACGGCTTCCTGGATACCGCCCAGCTCGCCGTTATAATATGGTTCAATCTTAATCGTATCGCTGTGTTCATTCACATAATCCACAAACACCTGGGTTGCCTGTCCATTGGTGGATTCCTTGCTATTATGCTGAGCCAGGGTCAGAACCTTTGCCTCATCAGCCATAACAGTCACTGCTGAGCCGCTTAACATAGCAGCCGTCATACCTGTTGCCAGACACATTGCTAATACCTTCTTCATTTTCATTTGTTTTTCTCCTTTTCGTTTGTTTTTTGTTTTATAATTAATTTAATTTCTTTTTCAGTTTCTTCCCCAATACACCGGCATCCACACAATCATCTCACCACGACCACGATTATCCCAGGCAAAGTATGGAATCATACGGATTGGCACCTTACGGATTCCTTTGCTCTCGAATGTCTGGTAAAGTGAATCGACATCGTAATCATCATTTCTTATATGCACATACGCTTCAGTCTCAAGTGCCATCAGATTTTTTCCTTCAATATCATATGGTACCTCTCTAAACTGTGCATCACTGGGAAGCATTACCTCCCCCAGAGAATCCACAGGTGCATCAGGTGTCTCCAGGCAGTACAAAACAGGACCGCGCTCAACTGCCACCTGGTTGATATTTTCTTCCACATAGGAGTGTGCAACTGTGTAACGCACCGGCATATCGAGAATAAGTTCCACACTGTCTTCTCTTGGATTCTCTACCAACACCTCAAAATATCTACCGGCATTTGATTTATTAAGCACGGCCAGTTCCACACCGTTCTTCTTAACACTGCCCGTCGATACCCACTGCGGGATGCGCAGTTTCAATACAAAGGATTGCCCGGACTTGACATTTCGGAAGCTGAAATTAATATTTCCGTACCAGGGATAATCTGTCGCCTGTACCAAATCAAACTCCGCTCCGTTCTCAAGAGCAATATGCGCGGTATTCGCACCATACATACCTGTATATACACAATCCGAGCCTTTCATATAAATATACTCACTTGACTCCGCAATAAAACGCGCCATATTCGGAGGACAGCAGAAACAGGTAAGACTATCCTTGCGCTCCAACGGCCACATCAGTTCATAATCCAGATTCTTCACTCTGCGAAGTGTATTCTGATAAAAATACTTGCTGCCAGAAAGACTCACTGATGCAATAGTCAGATTCAACATGGAACGCTCAATAATATCAAAATATTTCACCTGTGGATCAATCGCAAACATACGATAATTCCACATAATATTTCCCAAGGTAGCACAGGTTTCGTTATATGCAGTAATATTAGGGAGCTGGTACTCATAACCAAATGCCTGATGTACATAATATACCGTCACTCCGTTAAGATTATGAAACAATCCATAGGGGGAGGTACCTGTGTAAAGCGCACCGCATCCTCCGTTAATATATAGCTTCTTGTCAACGCAGTTTTTCCATACAGCATCCAACACTGTCTTTAGAGATTCATCACCATTTTCTGCATATACGTCTGCAACCCCTGCATAAAGGTAGGTAGAACGAACCCCATGACCCACGATTTTCCTGTGTTCCCGAAGAGGCAGACTGTCTTGATTATCATCCGAGCCTTCCGGCACCAGGTCACGGACCTGAAGCGCCATTTCTGCGAGCTTCAGGTATTTCGGGTCACCCGTGATACGATAGAGTTCTACAATTCCCATATAATGAGAAGGACAAACCTCCGTCTGTGCAACACCATCCGCAATATATTTCTTATAAAGCCTCTCCAGATATTCAGCGGCATTCAGCGCAATCTTAAGGAAATTATCTTTTCCTGTTATGCGTTTGTACATACAAGCCGCGGTAAAAAGGTGCCCAAAATTGTATACCTCAAAATCATTGATATCACCAAGTCGGGAGTTTCCCCCCTGCTTATCCGCGATAATCTGTTTAGTAGATAAGTAACCATCCTCCTGCTGCGCACTGGCAATCAGCTCAATATAAGCATCTAAATCATGCTCAAGCTTCTTATCCTTTCTCTTAACCATCACATACATGGCGGCTTCCATCCATTTATAGAAATCACCATCTCCAAAGGGCGTACCCTCATGTGTTCCCTCGTGAAGCCCGGCAGCCACACGGAAATTTTCCACCACATGGAAAACTGGGGAATCATCTTCAAACATTTTTCTGATATGCGGTACTGTCACATCCGCACAGGTGTCAAAGCGCTCCTTCCAGAATCCCGCATCCCAGTCAATGTCTTGGACTGGAATGGGTGATACCTTTGCGTGAGCACTTTTACTGGTATCAATTAACATACTTCAACTCCTTTCGCTATAAGCGCCTTTTTCAATGCTTCCGCCCCAAAACGCGGGCTTGATAACACTTTCTTTTTACAAAGCTCAGCGATATATTCTTCGCAGTAAGCCATGGAACCCTGGGCAAAAAGAATCACATCTGCATCCGGTGCAGCCTGCTGTGCGTATTCTGCCATCAGCTTTTTAAATTTCTCCTGGTCAAGACCAAATGCACCATCTACCAGCACATCGATGGTCTCCACCCTTCTACCCATCTCTCTCGCTACCCTTTGAATCGTATTTTTCGTAGGATTAAGCGTCGTCGGTAAAGTCGCCATTACAGCAATCCGTTTCCCCTTTCTCACTGCTTCCCGACACATTTCCTCATCAATACGTACAATGGGAACCCCGAGAAATTTGGCTGCGTCTTGCATGGCATCCGCCACCTCGCCTACTGAAGAACAGATATTCAGAATGGCATCTGCCCCATCTTCTACGTGCTTTAAATACATATTCATCAGTCTAGCTGCCGACGCTGCTGTTACATAACCATGCTCCCTGATTTCCGCCAATATAGAAGGGTCCTCATCACTGATAAGTTCCACTTCGCTTCCTAACTGCTTCCTCACTTCCCTCTCCACCAACTCAATGAGTTCCGGGGTCGTACTGGTATATGCAAGACCAACCCTCATGTCACAAATCACTCCTTTTCTTTTCATTTAGTAATATGTCAACAGCTTTATAAAGACTGTCATCTGTACCTACATTCCCCGGGAAGATCACATATGGAATGTCCGGAAATTTGCTTTGTCCGTCTGTTTTCCACACCGGAATACCCGGCTGAATCTGACCTAAAACTGTAGCCTTTTTTACTCTTAGTGCCTTCACTCCAATATCACTGGAGGTAATTCCACCCTTAGCAAGCACAAATGCCGGCTTCACGTTAAGATTTGCCACAAGGGAAAGAACTGCCTGAGATATTTTTACAGAAAGAAGCAGCGCTGCTTCTTTCGTATCTTCGGGAAGGGTAAGCAGTTTACGTTTTGTATACACCGCCACGGTTTCTCCCCTTTTAACAGATGCCTCCATCTCTTTTACCACCTGCGCAGCTTCTGCTTCAAGAGCTCCTTGCGTCAGGACCAAATCGGAATCCAACTCCAAAAAACGAATACCTTTCATATTCCTAAGTAACTCAAGCTGTCTTGTGGTTTTCTCTGTATGGGAGCCTGCAACAATTACGCCGCCATGTCCGTTTTCCTCCTGAATCATCTCTGTACGCGTCAGAAGCGGTCTGTCGTCAATACACGCCAAAGCCTTGACAAACGCGGCCGCGGTACGGAACAAATAATGCTTTCCCTTACCCAGCGCCCGGTAAAGTGCTGTTGTAAAGACCTCTACATCTGAATTGTCAATGGCATTGACAATGATTTTCTGGAAATCATTTGCCGCGAGAAGCTGCTTTTCTATGTAGTCCAGATTCCCGGCCCGCAAATCCTCGAGGCTGATACAGATTACATTCTCCGCACCATAACGGCCGCCGCTTTTCTCCTCAATATACATCCGCAGATTAGAAGACTGGTAACCAAAGGTCTTATCCTTTGCAAACTCTGTCTCCGCCGCCGGAATCAGATTTTGGCCGTCTCTCACATAATGCACATTGCCAATGGTATAACGCCCTCCCTCTGCAAAAAAGGGACAAAGTATTTCACCATCAAACTTCCACGGGTTGAAACTCTCAATCGTCTCTCTAAGTATTTCTGTTTCCAAAGGATAATGTCCACGAAGCGTGGAATCACTGCGGCTTACCAAAAGATAGGGTCTGCCATCACATGCCGCTTCTATGTTCGCAGCAATTTCCCTGTGTGCTTCCCTGGTCTCATCCTCAGTAAAGCTCCTTGAATTTGTGAGAATAAAAAACAACTTCTTATCCTCGTCAAAACCTCGGGTTATGCTCTCCACAGACCAGTCCGTATATATAGAAATATCATGCACGGTCTGCACCCCAGTTGGATCATCATCCAGCGCTATAATCTGAAATGCACTTTTTTTCACTTCCTCCTCCAGCAGGTCATGCACCAAAGCTCTGTCCACTGATGGATACTTTCCAAATACCTCTGTCTTTATCATATCTCACCCCACAATTTCTTCTGCTGACGTCTACTCTATATTCGACTTCCAACATAAAGTAAAAGTAATTGTGCCGTACATTGTACGTACTACATCCTACATTTATTATCTAAATTTTACAGTACATTTATATATAATGCAATACATTTATGCTAAACATTTGAATTTCATTGATATATACAAAATTGTATGCTATATTTTATTGATTACTACCATATATTTCATCAATAAATCTAAATATATATTCGTCTGGTTATGTTCAACACTATACTTCTTGCAAAACAGACAAGGCTTCAGTTTACTTGGCGGACATAATGATGTACTGAATTTCACATAAAAATAGCAGTGCCAGATGTGTTTATCACACTCAGCACTGCCTTGTAAGTATCTCATACAGATATGACGCCTAGCGGCGCCATATCTAATCATAAAATTTCAATTCTCATACTATATAAGATGATACCTCTCCAGTAGCTCCTCAACCACTGTACCCGATACTTTCTTAAGTGCTTTCTTGCCCACCAGCTCCGCGATAAACGGAAGCTTAATATCGGAAAGCTTCTTTCCATCCATCATCTTGGAGGTAGAATCCAGGAGTACACGTACATCATAGCAGGAATTAAACACTTCCGGTACACCACGGTCAATATCCAGCAAGGTATACACCGCTTCCATCGCTGTACGTACGGAATATTCGGTTGTAAATACCGTATCTCGTACCGTATCCGCAAATTGTCCGATAAAAGCAAAGTTGGTACAGCCCTGCGGCACCACCTTCGGACGGTCGCCCTCAGTACGCGGCATAAAAAAGGCTGTAATATAAGGCATCATACAAGGAATCGTACGCGCGGAATTTTTCGCCATGTCTGGAATCTCCTCTTCCGGCACTCCCATATGGTACAGCCACTCTTCACAAATCTCAATACCTGTACATTCCCTCATTGGCTTTTTCACAAAGTTTCCGGGAACATCTGTATAAAGACCGTAAATCCATCCTACCAGCTCATCCTCCGGCTGCTCCTTAAAATGCGGCTGGCGGTTAAAGGTATAGCTCATCAGCCAGTTGGAATCCTTGACTGTAATAATACCTCCGGTAACAACCTTACCCGAGAACGGATCACGTTTGCACATTTTCTGCACATAAGGCGGAATCCTGTCATCAAGAGTTGTCACTGTGGCTGACTCCCAGTTCGTCGCGTTAATGTTCGTACAGAATTTTTCCGGCCGTCCGAAAGAAGGATCCTGCGCTGCAATATTTTTCCAAAGCTCCCAGCATCCGCCCTCGCCCGGCTCCGTCTTAAGCTCCGGCGCACGGTCATTGTCACCGAGAGTAGAATTTTCTGTACAGCTGCCGTTGGTGACAAACACTAAATCATCCTCTACCAAATCAATCGTCTCTTTTTCACCATTATGGATGCACACAATCTGTGTTGCGATTTTTTTGTCCCCGCGCTTTTCAAAAAGCACATTTGTCACCCGGGTGTCATACTGGAACTGTACATTGTGTGCTTCCAGATATTTCACCATGGGCAGAATCAGAGATTCATACTGATTGTATTTCGTAAATTTCAGGGCTGAGAAATCCGGAAGTCCGCCGATATGGTGGATAAATCTCTGGATATAAAGCTTCATTTCAAGGGCACTGTGCCACTTTTCAAAAGCAAACATGGTCTGCCAGTAAAGCCAGAAATTCGAGGAATAAAACTCTTCGTCAAACACATCGTCCAGTGTCTTATCATACAAATCTTCATTTTTGCTCATAAACAGCTTCACAATCTCCATAGCCGCCTTGTCAGAGAGGGCAAATTTGCCGTCTGTATGGGCATCCTCACCACGGTTCACGGAAGCACGCATAAGAGAATAATTGGGGTCCCGCTTATTCAGCCAATAATACTCATCCAGTACAGAAACTCCCTCTGTCTCGATGGATGGGATGGAACGGAACAAATCCCACAGACATTCAAAGTGATTCTCCATCTCACGTCCGCCGCGGATGACAAAGCCCTTCATCGGGTCATTGATCCCGTCGCAGGCGCCGCCCGGCAGCTTCAGTTCTTCAAGGATATGAATATGTTCCCCTTTCATCTGACCGTCACGCACCAGGAAACACGCTGCAGAGAGCGCTGCCAGGCCGCTGCCCACCAGATACGCAGATTTTCTGTCCACATCCTTCGGTTTCAGAGGACGTGCAAAAGCTTCATAATTACCATTTGAATAATACATAAGAATACCTCCCGTTATATGATTTACAGCTTTGTTTTGTTTTCATGGCCTTACTATAAACGCTTTTATCCGCCTCTTCCATAGACAAAAAAACAGCCCTGTCAAAAAACCTGACACGGCTGATTTATTGTAAAAATTTTCGACATATACCCGGATTTGTATAAAAACTATATTCTGCTGTGGCTTGCAAACTTTTCAAGCGCTTTGGTAATATCCCCTTGAATAAGCACATTGACGCGCCCTACAATCTGCTCTGGGGCCTCTTTCATACCTTTTTCTACCCATTCAAGCAGGATTCCTACAAAGGCATATTTATAAAAATCCGCAATAAACTGCTTATCCTCCTCACGCACTGACTTTCCCTCTGCCTTTTCATTGACCACATTTAAAAGCAGCTCGAAAGTTTCGCTATAGAGATAATGTACCAGATGTTCTTTGCACGCGGAATGGTATACGCTGGTCACAAATTCCTTGTTTTCCTTTACATAGCTGAACACTCGCAGGAAACCATTCTGCCAGGTCTCGTAGGTTTTGTTTCCCTGAATGGCCTTCGTGCTCTCGCTCTTAAAAATCCACTCTACCAGGTCATATATATCCTGAAAATGATAGTAAAAAGTCTGTCTGTTTACCTCACAGTCGTCTGTGATGTCTATAATTGTGATTTTCTCAATAGGTTTATTCCTTGCCAGCTTTTTCAGCGAAGCGGCCAGGGCTTTCTTTGTGGTTTGGGACATTGGGGGCTTCCTTTCTGATTGCGCGGATGCGTGGCTTTTTTACGGGTTTTGGGTGACTTATGGGTACTATTTTAACACAATTGTATATTTTCGTACAGATTAGAATTAAGCGGATATGTCTGTTTGAGATGTTGTTCGGGGAATTAATTATGTGGCAAACGCGACAAACCTCACGAAAGGGTTCGGAACGTGGAGGTAGGTGGAGAAAAGGCGGCTGGGGGCCGGGGGAGGCACAATCCGTGTGAGGCTGATTTGCGGAAGCGCGCCTGAAAATCCAGTGTTTACGGAGACTTAGCGTACTGCCCAGCTTATCTCTGGCGAAAATCCGAAGGATAATTTTTCATCGGCAAGGCGGCTGAATGAGTCGATGCGGTTGCATCGGCGATTGAAGCCAACGAAGTCCGATGGGAAATTAGACAAGGAGTTTCGCCAGAGATAAGCTGGGCAGTGCGCTGACCACGAAAGCTCTTCTTGAGTGACTTAGTCGCAGTTAACACTTAGTTGAAGGGAAGCGAGCATCAGCCACACACGGATTATGCCTCCCCTGGCCCCCAGTTGCCTTTTCTTCACCGTTCATCAACCTTCCGGGGACCTCTTTCAATTTCCCATTGAACGGTTATGAATTTATATTGAATCCAAATGAAAAATCTGATATAGTTGGTGGCGGTATGCCAATAAGGATGCCAAAATTAATCTATTTGACTGAGGATAAAGTGATGAAAGCTGCTGCTGATTTAGGAAAGGATTCTATTACTTCTCTTGTGTTCCGGCTCGCAATTCCGGCAATGATTGCGCAATTTGTGAATGTACTCTACAGTATTATCGACCGCATGTATATCGGGCATATCCCGGGCAACGGAACTCTTGCGCTGGCAGGAGTTGGAGTATGCGGGCCGATTGTGACTTTACTGTCGTCTTTTGGTACATTGGTGGGACTGGGCGGCTCGATTCTGCTGAGTATTCGTCTGGGTGAGAAAAACTTCAAAAAGGCGCAGCAGATTTTGGCAAATTCTTTTTTGCTGTTGTGTTGTTTCTCTCTGCTGCTTACCATCGGATTTCTGCTGTGTAAGGATGCCCTGCTGATGTGGTTCGGGGCGAGTGAGATTACCTTTCCTTATGCGAATACATATATGACGATTTATACCGCAGGGACGTTTTTTGCGCTCATGGCGGCGGGACTTAACTATTTTATTAACTGCCAGGGGTTTCCTATGGCGGGGATGGCGACTGTGCTGATTGGTGCGGTTTCCAACATTCTATTAGACCCGTTGTTTATCTTTGTTTTCCATATGGACGTAGCCGGAGCAGCAATTGCCACCGTTATCTCACAGATGGCTTCCTGCGCCTTTGCACTTCGCTTTTTGTTTGGGAAAAAGGTACACGTAAGGATTACTTTCGGCCAGTATGAATGGAGCGTGATCAGGCGTATCCTTTATCTGGGGCTTTCTCCGTTTTTGATTCTGGCTACGGACAGTATCCTGCTGATTGTGATGAACACCGTTTTGCAAAAATACGGCGGTCCCTCCCAGGGAGATATGCTCATTACCTGCGCAACCATTGTGCAGAGCTACATGCTGATGATCACCTCACCCATGATTGGGATAAGTGGCGGTACACAGGCTATCATCAGCTATAATTACGGCGCGAAGCAGACAAAACGGGTAAAAAAAGCGGAGTGGACGATTCTTAAGCTGATGTTATCCTTCACAGCACTGATGTTTGTGGTTTCCCGGTTTATCCCTCAGTATTTTGTGAGGCTCTTTACCTCAACCCCTGAATATCTGGACTTCTCGGTATGGGGCATTCGTGTTTTTACAATGATGATCATCCCTCTAAGCTTTCAGTATGTTTTTGTGGACGGACTTACTGCACTGGAGCGGACAAAAACAGCACTCTCCCTGTCTATATTCCGGAAATCTCTATATGTGGCAGGAACCATACTTCTGCCTCTGTTTTTCTCTGCCAAGTCCGCTTTTTATGCGGAGCCTCTGGCAGATATTGTGAGCGCAGTAATTTCCAGCATTTTCTTCCTGCTGATTCTCGACAAACACCTGACCCGCAGAGAGCAGATGGTTGTGTCGTAGAAAGATGAGCTATAAATAAGCACAGACATTCGACATTAAACAGAAAAACATATCTCCCGGCGAAAGATATACTTTCAGCAGAAATGCTAACATGCCAATAAATGATACCTTTCCGAAAAAAATACGCCTGTAATCACAAACCGACGCGCGCAGTAACTGCTGCCGCACAATCTGTGATTACAGGCATATTAACATTTTTCAATTATATAGAGCTTTATGTGGACAGGTATATATCGTCTGCCCTTCTACTCCGCCAGAGAAGCAATCCAGTTCGCCGCATTTTCCGTATGCTTGGAATTTACCATCACGGCAATGCACAATGGGTCGTACACAACGTCAAAGGTCTCCTTCAGCGGATTTCCTGTAAGCGTTAAATGCTTCTCGTCAATATTTTCCCCAAAGGCAGCATATACTTCGTCTCCTAGAACTTCCTGCAGGTTTGCAAAAATCTCTGTATCGTCCTTGGCCAGCCCTTCAAAAAGTGATTCGGGCATCACCAGAACATCCAGTGCCTGTGTCTGCACCTGAGTTACATACGCCATCTGCGTATAATAATCAAATCCTGTGCCGTCGCCATTTGTAATAAGATTGGCTGCAACCTCCACCACCTCATTCTTATCCTCAAATCCGAGAAGCGACTTTATATCCGCGGCCACAGCCTCAGAATCCACATTTCCGGCGTTCACTACAGAAATGGAAAGCACGGTCTCCTTCTGGGCATTCAGGTAAATATCCCTACCCAGAAAAATCAGCGCGATAAAGGCAATAATGCCAAAAATCACTGGCTTATAATACATCCAGATATATTCCAGCTTCTTTCCAAAGCCCATGTCCTTAAGCTTTTCTTTCTCCAAAAGCCGCCGTTCTTTTTTCGTCAAATCCGATTCATGCTTGCTCTGTAAATCGTCTCTTTTGATTTCCTCGCTTAGTTTTTGTTTCATGTATACTCCTTATTTTAAGAACCCGCTTATAATCTGCTCTTCCGCCTCTGCTTCGGTAAGCCCCAGTGTCATCAACTTGATGATCTGCTCCCCGGCAATCTTTCCGATTGCAGCCTCATGAATGAGAGCCGCATCCACGTGATTAGCCGAAAGCTCAGGAATCGCACTGATTTTTGCATTGTCCATAATAATGGCGTCGCACTCCGTATGACCACTGCACCGGTTATTTCCGTAGATATGTGACTCGAAGAGCTGATAAGAATCATCCCTTGCCACAGAACGTGAAACCACATTTGCAGAGCATTCCTCTCCGTCCATCTGTACGTCAAAATGGCTCTCCGCACGCTGTTTCCCGTGTGTCATCAACCTCTCCATCACCACCAGCTTGGCTCCTGCCTTAAGCTGCGCCTTATTCCCTCTGTTGGTAGAGTCCACACCGCGAATCTGTACCGTGTCCATCTCCATAAAGCTGTCCTCATCAAGATAAATCTCGGTCATAGGATTCATGATGCGCTCGCCTTTGCCATCGCCGCTTCCATAATGCTTTTCCACATACTTAATGTGCGCGTGTTTCCCCACGTATAAACGATGGATACCATCATGACGGCTGGCCGCATCGCCGCCGTTATGAATGCCACAGCCTGCCACGATTGTCACATCCGCATTGTCGCCGATGTAAAAATCGTTATAAACCACTTCCTCAAGCCCCGATTTACTCAAGATGACCGGAATATGAACACTCTCATGCTTCGTTCCCGGTTTAATATGGATTTCAATGCCGCTCTTATCTTTCTTTGAAATAATCTCAATATTGCTGGTACTGCCGCGCTCCACACTCTCTCCGTTTGCACGGATATTGTATGCGCCTGCCGGAATCTCATGCAGTCCGGCCACTGCCTCTAAAAGCTCTTTCTGAATTGCGTCCATGTCCATCCCCCTATCTGCCCAGTTCCATTTTTTTGCAGGCAAAACCCGCAGCATTAGAGGTTCCCAGAAGCTGTGGCAAAACCTCGTCGCGGCTGCCCTTTTTCACCAACTGACCATCCGCAATCAGAAGAATTTGATCCGCAATATTAAGAATCCGCTCCTGATGGGAAATGATCAGAATAGAGCCATGAAGCTGGTTATGCATCTCCTCAAACACCTGGATCAAATTCTGAAAGCTCCACAGATCAATGCCCGCCTCCGGCTCATCAAACACAGACACCCGCGTTTTTCTGGCCATAATCGTAGCAATCTCAATCCTCTTAATCTCCCCTCCGGAAAGACTGCCGTTTACCTCTCTCTTAATGTAATCCTTGGCGCACAGTCCAACCTTCGAAAGATACTCACACGCCCCGGCAATGGAAATCTCCTTCCCCGCCGCCAGCCTGATCAGGTCAAAAACCGTCACTCCCTTAAACCGTACAGGCTGCTGAAACGCATAGCTGATTCCAAGCTTCGCTCTTTCCGTGATACTCATATCTGTGATATCCTCGCCGTCCCACAAAATCTGACCGGAAGTAGGTTTCTCGATTCCCGCGATAATCTTCGCCAGCGTCGACTTACCGCCTCCGTTAGGCCCGGTGATGACCACAAACTGATTATCCTCCAGAGTCATACTAACATCCTTGAGAATTCCCTTATCCTCTGCATTTCTGGACCTCTCGTCAGGCACCTGGAAGCAGATATTCCTCAATTCTAACATAATACGTCCTCCATCTATGGCAAAACCGCCCGGAAAACTCCCAGTGGACGGTTGCCTGTGTTTTTATCTGCGAAAACTACGCAGCAATTTGTCAACATTTGTTATCATACCACATTTTACCGAAAATGAACAGGGAGTTTCTTCCGCATTGCAGAAATCCCCACAGCCGCAGCAGTAGTAAGTATGCACACAATCACCGGCCGCAGCCAGCCGTAAATCACCGTCTCTCCGACCCCCATCACGTTAGCCAAATCCATTACCATATCCGCTGCTACGAGATGGAAAAGGTAGATAAAGAACGCATGCTTACGGCCGATTTCTGCTAAGATGCTATAAAGCTTTGCCAGACAGTTGCTTTTCTGGGAAACCGGCTCACAACCTTGCTTCCGCGAGATTGCCAGAACAAACAAGCTTACTGAAAGGATGACAGTTCCTACAAACAGCTCCATAAGTCCATATTTGAAATATTCCGCAATACTCAGTATACTGCCTGTCACAATTCCAAGCCACAGTATAGATGTCCGGATTTTCCCAAACTGTGTTCTCCCGGTACTTGTTTTTCCCGTACTTGCTTTTCCTGCACTTGCTTCTCCGCTTCTGCCGGGCAAGCATATCTTCTTACCGTGAATCCAATATCCCAGCATAAAAAACGGAAACCCGGTATACAAATAATTTCGGAATTCCATGGTCTTGTACACTTCTCCGGTAAATACTGCAGCCTCTTCCATCCAGAAATGTCCCAATAACAGCACCGGGATGAAAATGTATGCAATCTTGAAGAGCCGGAACTGCGCAACGAGCATAAATAAAAAATAGCAATAAAGCAACGCGGGCAAAAACCACAGATGCCACTTCACGGGCGTACTGTTATTATAAAGGATAAATTCTTTTATATGCTCCCATTCCACAATATCCGCAAGCCAGGAAACTATATCCTCCCCTTCAATGGAGCGCTGAAAGCACTGCCACACAATATAAAAGGCATATGAAATCACAGTAAGTAAAAAGATACGTTTTATTTTACCCGGCAGTTTCTCCAGAATCTTCCCGTCATTACGATAGCAAAAGTACCCTGACACCATAAAAAATAAGGGCACGGCAAACCTGGCCAGAACATTGATCACCTCGCCTGTTCTGCCTGGGAAACGGATATGAAGCAATACTACAAAATATGCACTTATAGCTTTTACTGCATCTAAAAGCTTATTTCTCATAACTATACCTGCTTTCCGCAGATAAGTATAGCAATGAGGGGCGCTTTATGTCAAGAAAACCCGCATTTTCACTACTACGGGTGCAGCCAGCAGCTATCGAGACGCGCGATCAGACGTGCATTGTGATAGGCCATTCTTAAGGTAAGGCAGGTACGGCCCAGATATTTACTTCCATCGGGAGTTTTCATACAAGCCAGCGCCAAATCCGGTTTCCCGGGATGCTGCAGGCAGATTGGGATTAATAACTGAATGGAGTGATTATAATATTGGGGGATTGCTGTTTTATAGTCGGCCTCCAGCATCCGCCTGGTCTGCCGCAGTGCTCCATCGAAAAGCTGGACTTTCATGCCACTGGTACGCACATTTTCGGGCAGCCTCTGCGCGTTCTCTTCCTCTCCAAAAATATGTTCATACTGCGGTACAATGGGAAGCCGTGCATCAAACACAAGATCCGATGGGCTGCTCACATATTGCGCCTTATCCGGCAGATTGGTGATACCTTCCTTCAGCAGATAATACTCTGTGTAAAATCCATCCAAAAACCAAGACTGCCTGTCCGGCACCATATTCGGTACAAAATAAGCATAAATCGGCTGATAATAGTGATTGAATAATCCCGTATTGAAAATAGCATACTGCTTTTCCTGGAGCACCTTGCCCTCCTCATAAAGCCGCTTGAAGGTATGCTCCAAGTAACCCTTGAGAATGCCGTTGTCCTCCTGCTCTCCAAAGCTCCACTTTTCCGGGGCTATCCTGGAAAGATTCTGTATCTGCCGGTTATAATTCCCGCAGTACGTAAAATCGAATAAATTCATAAATGAATGCCTCCTGAATGATTTAATTTTGCTGTCATTTGTGCTTTGGTCTTAATAAATAGATTATAGTATATTGTATTTTGGAAAATTCCCCGCAGAACAGCGGGAGGGGATTCTTTGATAAATTGTTTTGATGGGTTGATTTTCACTTACTAATATATCCCAAATCCATTCCTTTTTCCACCCCTAATCACACATTTCTCACAACTTTTTGTCGTTTCTTTTCGTCAAATTTCTTTGCCGCCAATATTAGCATCTCTGTAAATCTACATTGGCTGTATGTTTTTGTCGAAAAACGAAAACTTCAGCAAAAGTTTCTGTATGTTTTTGTCGAGAAGTTTTTGTTGTACGGAATATATTGATATGATAAAATAAAAATGCATTTGGAGAACCAAGAATTCTCAAAGAACCAAATTCATCTCTTATTTTCTGACCACATCGGTCAAATTTACCTGTAAGAAAACACATATCTAACCAGAAAGGAATCAAGTCTATGGAAGAACAAATCTATCAAATCTATGACCGTATCTTTAAGCGCATTTTTACTTTATCCAACCTTGCAATTGTGAACATGATCAATGGCCTGTTTTACACCAATTATCCTCCCGACAGCACGGTTACCTATCCTAATAAGGAATTCATAAACACTATGCTGAAAAAACGTATTGCAGACATGTTTGTGACCATTAACGGCACGCATACATATCATCTTGAAGCACAGATACAGAAGGATAACAATATCGTGCTGCGCGTTATAGACTATGGGTTTCAATATGCCCTTGCCAACAGTGATGATGAAATAAACCTGCGTTTTCCGGAGCCCATGGTAATCTATCTGAGCAACGAAAACAATATTCCGGAGGAGAGTGTCATTTATCTGGACTTTGGCACCCAGGGAAAATTCGAATACCACGTAAAAAATTTCGTTTATCTGAAGCATGATACCGTAGAGCTGAATCAACGGAAACTGGTAATCCTCATACCCTTCCAGCTCCTTCACTTAAAAGAAATCATCCACAAAAAACCCACCCGGGAAAACTTCTTGAAGTTGCAGGAACTGATCCAGCATGATATACTGGAAAGCGTAGAAGCAAACTTAAAGGTAGGGAATATCACGCTGGAGGATGCGAATCAGCTCCGGGAGCTGACCCGTCAGTTATATGATTATCTCTACGTTCACTATTACGAGATTGGGGGATGCGAGGACATGAAACCATTATTGGAAGGCGCGCTGGAACTGCCGATGGATAAATACCGGATAAGGATAGATGAGCTGGAGCGGGAGAATGAGCGCATTCGCAAAGAAGCCGAAGAAAAAGCTAAAAAAACCGAAGAACAGGCTAAAAAAACCGAGGAACTCTATCTAAAAGAAATAGAAAGCCTTAGAAAAAAGATTCAAGAATTACAGAAATAATAACATGTGCCTCAAAACATGGTGTAATGCAAATAACAGTTGTTCTGTTATACTAGCCACAGCATGATTTGAGGCACTATTTGTTTAAATTTTAAGCGGCACTATTTAGACAATTATTCTGACTCCGGCTGTCAGACATCACGATGAACCATAAGCGCATGTTCCATAATATCATCCCCTACTGCTCTGCCGCACAAATCACCGAAAATGTTCAATGCCAGGCCTACCTGGCTGAATCTGCTGCCCTTTACCGTAAATACAAAATTAATCGTATCACCGAAAACATAGGAGTACACATATGCGTCTATATCATACCCCAAGTCCGACGCATATCCTTCAGCTTGGATTTTCAACTCCTCAGTTTTTTCCTCAGAAAGATTCTCCATTACGGCTACGTTCTGCATTTTGGTCCTCAAGGAATGAAGATAAACCAATTCTCCGGAAGTGCAGTCCTCGTTCACCTCCTCATATGCCACCTCATGATAGGCATAATATCCCAAATCAAAATTATCATTGGTCCACAGCAAATGCAGCTGCTTACTCCCATCCACCCAATTCAGGCTGGGATAAAGCACATTTTCCGGAGAAGGTGCATCAGAAAGCTCTGTCAGCAGACTACTCCTGCCCTCCTCCTGCAATTTCCTGACCATCTCCTGAATCACATTTCCGGCCACACCCACTATGCGTACTGTCCCTGTCCCCGTCTCAATATCAGCGTTCTCAAATTCAACGGAATAATAAGAATTTTCTTCCGGTGACACTGTATCAGACTCCAGGCCCCTCCAGGTAAGGAAAACCCCTCCTTCATCATCCGCCTGATGAAATACAAGCTCCACAGACTCCAGAAACGGCACATCCAGCTTTTCCTGTATGAATTTCTTCCCAAGAGTCATAAACGGCTCTGCCTGCTCCTCTGAAAAGGAGATTTCCTTCCCTGAAGCTTCCTGATCCTGATTATGGTCCACCTGCTTTTGATTGTCCTGCTTTTGATTTTCTTGCTTTTGGTTTTCTTGCTTTTGATCGTCCTGCTTTTGGTCTTCCTTCTTTGAAAATTCCTGCTTAAAATCTCCACCGCTTTCCTTCTCTGGCTTGACCTCATGAACTTTCTCTGCCTCCTTCCGGAGTGAGTTTTCCGCCAGAACAGGCAATAAAAGCCCACCGCCCATAATAATAGCAGCAGCAAAAGCAAATAAACCGACGATTGATTTCTTCTTCATTTCACAACTCTCCCTTCCAATCCTTTGTGGCTTACAGTATCTTCCATAGGTCCCATGCAAAAACACACACGGACCTCAACCACTTTAAAGATATACCTGCAAAATGTAGAAACTATCTCTCAGTTGTAAAATAGTTGTAAATTCAAAAGCAGACCGTGACCGTGGTTCCGACTCCCGCCTCACTTCTGATCTCCATACTTCCCCCGTGAGCCTGGACAATAGCCTCACAAAGCGCCAGACCAAGCCCGGCCCCCTGATGCTCTCTGCTTCTGGCTTTATCAATCATATAAAAAGGCTCCCTAATCCTTTCAAGGACTTCCGGTTCCATACCAATACCCTTATCCTCTACTACCATCAGCGCTCTCCCTGTGCCAGGATTTTCTTTTATGTAAAGATACACCTGCCCGTTCTTATCACTGGCTCTTGCTCCATTTGCAATAAGGTTTCTAAGCAGCGTAATAATAAGATTTTCATCTCCCCACATCTGGTTCAATTCATTTTCTATTATAAGCCTCTGCCCCTCCTCTTGAAGCAAAAGCTCCACAATCTGACGCAGATGGTCAAGCATTCTCTCCACAGAAAAATGCCGGCCGGCTATTTCCCTCTTCTGGTTCAGCTTCGTCCATTGGAGAAGCACGCCGGACAGTGCATCCAGCCTTTTTCCCTCTTTGTTAATGTAATTCAGCATCTCATGAAGCTGCTCGGGCTCAGGCTGCAGCATCATTGCCATATCTGTATAGCCAATAATCGAGGTCATTGGAGATTTTATCTCATGTGCCAGATTCGCCGCATATAATTCCCGCAGCCTTGCAGTTTCCTCCAACTTTTCTGTCCTATACTCCACTGCCTCTGCCATATGATTAAACTCCTCTGCCAGCATCCCCACTTCATCATGCTGCTTCACCTCTGCACGCAGAGTATAGTCACCCTCAGCCATACACCTGGCCTTCTGCCCTAATTCCTGCAGCGGACGCAGAGCATAACGGATTCCAAAATACAACGAAAGCAGCAGAATTACAGAAAGCCCCGCCAGCATGACTCCTGCCCGTCGGCTGAAAGAATCCTGCGTTCTCACAAGCTCCGTAATATCCTCCCGGTAACTAACCTTAAACATCTCATACTGAATATCAAGCCAGGAAGAAACTGCAATCAGACTTTCCTCTGATGTGTGCAGGAACTGATAGGCAACCGTACCATCCATTTTCGAGTTCATTTTCGAATCCAGTTCTTGCGTATCTGCAGGCTCCGCTCCCTCGGTTCTGTACACCAACACATTGGAAGCTTCTTTTATTTCGCACGTGACCAGGGGATTGTGAAGCCTTGCGTCATAAGAAGCTGCACCGTCGTATACCACCTTGTTCACAGGGTATATCTTGATGCCGCCAGAGGTTAGCCCATAGAAATTTTCCGAAAAAGACTCAATATTATTGCACAGAGCAGCGTGTCCATCCAGTGCAGAACGGACAGCCTTTTCCAACAAAATATCCTGGGAAGAGCGAATCACCTGCCAGGCAAAAATCCAACACACAATATATACATTGCAAAAGACAATGAGCAGAATTTTTATGTACAAAGGCATACTTCTCTTCATTTCAATCCTCTGCCTTTTCTGTTAATTTATATCCGATTTTGTAAACCGTTTGTATATAGCTGCCAAGCCCAAGCTTTGAACGTAGATTTTTGATATGCATGTCCACTGTACGCGTGCTTCCCATATAATCATAGCCCCACACACAATCCAGCAGCTTTTCCCTGGAAAACACCATGTTCGGATGACTCATGAGAAATTCCAGAAGGTTATACTCCATCCTTGTCAGCTCAACCCGCTCTCCGCACAAAGTAACGGTCCGCCCGGATACATCCACCTCCACATCACCCAGTCGTCTCTTTTCCTCCTGGGGCTTTTGCCTGCGCAGGACCACATCCACCCTGGCCAGCAGTTCCAGCGGTTCAAAGGGCTTGGTGATATAATCCTCCGCACCATAATTTAAACCATACACCCTGTCGGAAAGCTCCCCCTTGGCACTTACAAAGATGACCGGAATCTGCCTCCTCTTCATAATCTCCAAAAGCTCATAACCATCCATTCCTGGAAGCATGACGTCCAAAAGCACAAGATCAAAGCTCTGCCCCTCCACAATCCGGGCGGCCTCGTCGCCACGACTGCTTACCGTCACCTCGTAATGCCTCAACTGCAGGGCAGCTGCAATCAAATTAGCAATAGAACTGTCATCCTCCACGACTAAAATATGAAAAAACATTCTGTCTCCCTTCAAACCTGATGTGCCTGGAACGGCCAAGACTTGGCAGCTTCCTTGTTTCTTTATTTTACTATATTGCGAGGGGAAATGCGAGAAATTCCTAACGAAGAGATGAAAACTATTTTCGGGGATACTATCGAAGATTGGTTAAAGCTCAGAAATTCTGAATGATACAATCGGTTATTATGGTTAAAGAGAAGATTTTTGCTATGCCCTTATAACGAAACTTGGTTATAGGGCAACAATTTTTGTTCAGTTATACTCCACAGCTTTTCCTCGCGGAATGAAATAATGCCATTCGCTCAAGCAGTTTTCTGTAAAAAAACAGAAATCTACTTGAGCGCATCTAAAAAATGGATGACAAGGATGCTACACACCGCTTCACGCAAAGCATGATAGGTAAGCGCCTAAGTGGTGGCTGCCCGTGGAGATAAATTACGATTCTCATGCTACGCGTAAAGCATGATCAGAAGCAATGCCCAGTTTAATATTGGTATACAATTACCATTCACATGCCACGCGTAAAGCATGATG
>KL370851.1:0-76533 GCA_000702025.1 Blautia schinkii DSM 10518 | reverse complement strand
ACAAAAATTACATTACCTATATATTAATATATCCCAAATCCCCTCCCTTTTCCACCTCCAATCACAAATTTCCTACAACTTTTTCTCCTTCTTTTCGGCAATTTTCTCCTTTCCCCGGTGCGAATCCCCCTGGTTTTTTATGTTTGCTAACGATTCGCACTAAGCGATTTACTATCAACGTCAGGGAAAAATCTTTCAGCAACTTCCTTTAACTGCCAGTTCATTTCCAATTTCAGTAAATCTGCATCATTCCCCCTGTCCACTTTCATTTTACATTCAATATCATGTGCCAAAGTAGCCAAATCAGAAGCTGTGAGTTTTTCAAATTCTCCGCTTCTCTCTTCAAGCAGATAACGGAATGCTTCTTTGTCATATTCCATATTGCTGTCAGTCTCAGTCTCTGTTTCTACATCATCCAGCTCAAAAATCCACACTCCCACGTCCACGCAGCCCGCACCCTCACTATTCACACAATCAGCAAGCCGAAGAAAGTCCAGAAAAGAAGTAAGCATTCCAAACCCGTTTTTAAAAAACAGACCTCTGTTAAATTCAGAAGAATATGTCGTTACCAATGTCCACTGTTCATTTCCAGCAGTTTTTTCGCCTGCCGCTATCCTGTCCTCAATACTTTTCCATAATTTACTACCGTTCTCTCCCTTAAGCTTTTCAGATACACAATACACCTCTTGACTTCTATCTTTCAAATGAAATGCTATCCTTTCCGCTGTCGAAGACTTGTCCACCACTATGATTCGCGGTCCATGTTTAGACAGAACAAAATTTACAAGCTCCTCGACTTTGCTGAGCGAGTATCTATCTGCTTCGTCAGTATTGACAGGCAAGCAAACCTTTGGCTTCGAGCCATCCCCTTCACCAGTAACATATTCTGACAAAAGTACCGGCTGAGGAGACGGCGGAACTGTATATTTTTCAAACTTGTCCTGATATTCAACCAGTTCCCAGAACCTCACCATTTTATCAGACGCACACACGATGAAACATCCCCACAGTTCGGACAATTCCCCCAGCCATTTCCATACCAGGGGAACATTCCGAGGGTGCAGCTTTTCGATAAAACCATCAAAGAACACAGCACTTCCTATCAATTTATATAATCCGTTGAGCTGACTCGGTGTATTTGAAGATAATTTACCAAAAAACTCTATTTCTGTCATTATTTCAATTGGAATGTGATACTTTTTTACCGCCGCTTCCCATTCCCGACATTCGTGTGGATATGTTATTACGATACAGATTTTGAGAAGCTTCCTTTTTCTGACCTCCGAAACGAGATATTCAAGCGCCGTACGCTTATCTCTCTTCTTTCGCCACCCATCCCAATATAAAAACCGGTCAACTCGAAGATTTTGTAAATGAGCGCATTCCTTTTCCAGATTCATTTTATCCGACTCTATTTTCATCGGCTTTACTGTTTCCGACTTTACTGTCTCCAACCTTATCGTCTCCGGCTTTACTGTATCTGGCTTCTTAACACCACAATTCTCCCTATCCTTCTGTTCTGATTCTCTTGCATCGTTCCAGTCCGCATTCACCAATATGGATAGCAAAAACCGTTCCTCCAAAGTAGTCGGCGGATTTTGAGAGCAATTTTCCATCATTTCCCTTAGAGAAAAGTTCTCAAGCCTCCCCCTCAGTTCATTTGCATGATCCTCCAAATACCCTTGCATCATATGTTCGATTCTCTCCTGCAATTTTAATTTATCGGAGAAGTCATGATTTTTCCAGGAACAGAAGGGTACATCGGAGGCCACCTGGGAATTAAAGTCCGGCAGTCCTGGTTTGTGATGTCCATAAATCAGGGCTGCAGTATACACATCTTTACACTTAAGAAACATGTAATATGCGCCCGGATATTGATGCGGAAACGGCAATGCTTTATACTTATCACCTGAATTAAAAATATCCTGAATTAAAACATCCAACTTACCCAAGTCGTGAAAAAGAGCTGCAATCACCAATCTTTGCTTCATCCGCCCATAAACATCAGCCGGAATGAATGGCTCTCTTTCCTCCAAAAAAGCCAACGCATGAAAAATCACTCCCCCAACATGCTCAAAATATTTCTGCTTATTGCTTCGTGCTAATTTGTCATCCATATTTATCTACCATATTATTCTACCAAATCAATAACCGGTCCTGCTTTGCCCTTCATCTTTTCATTCAGCGCTTGAATACGCTCATAAACAGCCTCCACATCATAGTCTCCCAGCCCTTTTGCAGGTGCATCCGGCACGAACGGCTTCGGTGTAAGCGCCTCGATAATATCAAAATCATTAAAGCAGCCTCTCGCCTTTGCATGCTCTACATAGTATGCATGACGCATATTTACCTGCGTACGCATATAAGAGGCCGTTTCCTGATATGCAAAGGGCAGCACGCGGAGTAAAATTTCTATATCAAGAACGCTGCACTGAGAACGCCGCGCCATGGTAGCATTGATAAAAAACGGCATCGTATAAAGGCCATACGGTACCACCCGATAGCCAAGCGGCGCCATCCCCTTCCCTTTGCCATCCTCAGCCGGCAAAGCCTTTGTTGTAGTCATCCGCTCGATTTCAATCGGGGAAAGCGACACACCCATTCCAAACTGAACAGCGCCTGTGTGAATGAATGTGGCATCATTGCTCTTCTCCTCAAGAAAGGTACTTCCGAATACCCGCGCATCCCAGTATTTATCCAAAAATTCCTGATCAGAAAGCTTTTTTACCTCCTTACGCTTTGTAGCTTTTTGTTCAAGAATATCATACCGCCATGAATCATCCGGCGAAATATTTAACTCACTGGAAATTTCTTTCCAAATATGTCCTTCTTTATCTGCTACTAAATCCCTGATTTTATGCTTTACTGATACGGGAGAAATCACCCCCAAACCATCTGCCCTAAGCCTTGGGTCACTCTCCTGATCCGGGTCCCCATTCGCATTTGAATTAATAGTCTCAATCCACAAAAGTCCTGTTCCGCGATGTAATTCTTCAGTTTCAAGATACAATTTTTTCTGCATAATTACCTTCTCCCTTCTATTATAGCGGCAGTCCCGCATTATAGCCCAGATACAACTGCGCAACATCCGAATCTTTGGGGTGTTCCGGAAATAGCAGCTCTCCACTTTGCGCAATCTTCTCACTGGCTTCTTTCATCATTTTTAAAATACGCACATTCTGACTGATTTCATCATGCGTATCTGCCCAACCGATGTACAGCTCCAATCTGGAATTCAGACATGCATAAGCCTGCGCCGGATTCTGTACCGCCCGACGGAGCATCGTATTTCCAATCAGTCTCGCAGGCACCGGCTTTGTATGCGTTTCCAGAGTCTCTTTATTACGCTCCACAATACAGTAATTCTTATGCAGATAATCCGCCAGTCTCATATATTTCCCCAGTAAAAACATAGAGTTTTCCATAATATCCGCCTTTCTGATTCCCATTTTATATAAAATAATTCCTAAAAGCGAGGCCGCCGTACAAACCATCTGCATCAGCTCCTGAGAAAACGGTTGCACCTGCCGTGTTACATGAAAGCCTCCCGCATCCAAAAGCAAATCACTTGCATGGCTCAAAGTCTGCTTCAGGCAATACTCCAAAAACTTTGTCTCCTGAACTGTTTTAAAAACTTCCGAAAAGAACAGATGATAAATCTCCTGAACCGTCAGCCTGCTTGTATGAGAATCTATCGTTCTACCCACTCCATTCCCATATCCCGTACGGTAATGACTTTTCATTAATTTCACAATCGCCCCAGGCCCCGGCGGAAACAACTTAAAATAATGAACATTCTTCTTATCCTTATAATTTACACTGTAATAAATGTTCACATGGTCATTTGCCGCCTCCCGCCATCGGCTTATTCCATCATGAAGCTGCCGCACAGTCAAAATCTCACTATAACAAATCTGCCTCCTGCCCTTATCCACCACTTCAAAAAGCTGCATATGAACCGGAGAATCAGACTTTACCTCAATCCTCGCTCTAAGCAATTGCAGGACTTCTTCACACACCCTCTCATAGACAATGGTCCCTCCATCATCGCCTACTGCTGCAGCAAGCTTCATGTCACAGGCAATATCATCCTCCAGCCACACAAGAAGAAGCATACTTCCCTTCCCACTCACAGCCGGAAAAGCCCTCCACGTTTTATTCCACCTCGCTTCGTCTGTCAGAAAACCCAATGCGTCACACATCTTTTCCACCTGCTTTTCCCCTGAAGGAAAGCCTTCTATGCTCTTTATGTTATAACGAACCAGGCACGGAATAGCAGATGTATTATTAGAATACAAATAGGTAGGCCCAAGAATTGGCAAATTCGGATTCGGATACTTATCCTTAATTATTTTCACGCTTGTCCCGGAAAGAGCACTCACGCCCATCCTGCCATCACCGCCGCTCTTATCCTTAAGCCTTTGAGAAAGCAGGCACCGCCGCAGCGCCAGTTCTGTCTTTTCATCCTTCACAGCACACACAACATGATCTAGTTCCCAAATATCGAAATAGCAGGCGCACTCCACCTTAACCTTTCCGGTTTTACGATCAACATCCCCTATGAGCAGCTTTTTCCAAAAATCCACCTCACGTTCATTAAGCCCATAAATTTTTTCCTTCAGCTGCTTCCGGAACGCGCGATAAAATGCAGCATTATCCTCACCCGGAAACCTCCTCACCAGCCTCCGAAGCGCCTCCAGCCTTGTGTCACTGCTATTCATAACAGGTTCCAATTGCTCTAAAGTCCACGGAGTTATCTGAATATCACGACTATCCTCATTGGCCGCATCATAGTCCAGACCGTTTAAAATCTCCCTTTTCCCCTTTAAATCCGCCATTTTCCATAACTCCTCGTCAAACTTATGGAAAACCTCTGCACTTAGCAGCGGACTTTTGATTTTTATACAAGGAAACCGGTTGTGATTTCCCTTACTATGGACCCAGTACTTACTTGTCAACGATTTCTCTTGCAAAATACAAGAATGAGGCATGCCATCACTTTTCAAACGAATATACAGGCAGTCAAATTTGCCAATCTTATGTATATCTCTATGATTGTCGGCCTCCCCGCACAAAATACCCTGCTTTTCCATAATATTGGAAAGCTGATATAACTCATTCAGCATAATGCAACACCCCCTTTTCAATCCTTACATCCTGGATAAACTTGGGTGCCACTCTCCCTCCAATCGGAGAGTCAAACATTGTATCAAGCATCGACGGAATCACCAAATTGATACTCTCATCCACATACGTATCATCTTTCACAGGGCCAAAATAATCCGGCGTAAACTCCGTAATTCCCAGACATGGCATTCTAAAGAACAAACCATTTTTAAGCCTCCGTTCAAAAATATCTCTCAACTGATGAACCGGATTCACCTTATCCATCGTCTGCTCGAACCCTTTCACAACACCATAGACCTTATAATCCACATTTTCCAGAACAGTCATCATACATTGAAACGGTGCATTCGACGACTTGCGCAGCGGTCCATTATAATTTGTTTTGTACTTGGAAAACACAATCGGACGGCAAATCTCAACCCTCTCCGGCCAGAAATACGCATTCTTGCTGAAACAGATACCGGTCATCATACCTAAGAGCGCAGACCTGGTAGGCGCCGGATAAGATACCCCAGCCGAACCACAATCGCTCCGGCCGAAATAAGCAAATTTGCCTTGAACCTCGAAAGACCATTCGTAACGTTTTTCGGTATATGTCATGTGGGAGTCCTCCTTTTCAATGATTATAGTTGTATTTTACAATAGTTTTCCATTTATTCGCAATAACAAATTATCATTTACTTTATATTACAATTAAAAGAACATTTTTATTTAATACACTAACTAATACACCATATATTTTATATAATACATCAATTTCTCGTAAACTATAAATTATATTCAAAAATGGAAAGCTATTGTCCCACATAATTTTACCACTTAATAGTTTTTTATTTTATATGGTTTGTGCTTTAAGACAAAAATTGGACCTAATACAATTGTTTCCTTACTATATATTTGTGCACCAGTTCGTGCTAGTGCATGTCGTTGCCTTGGTCAAATCTAAGACCCAACCGCTCATTGACAAACACTCCCTTCTTGAATTCCCCACAATATAATGATATACTTTGATGCAGGAAACGAACAACTATCGATACGCGAAGCAGTGGTTCTCAGTTTTTGAAATTATCAAACAATATGGTGGTGAGACTAATGTGTAAAAATACGAAAAAAAGAAACAAAGCATGGCTCCACGCAAAGCCAGTATAGAAAGCGACGTTTGCGTGGAGTAGTTTTATAGTCGCGGACTTCGATATCGCTGGCTTTGCTTTTTGACTTTTAAAATCAAGGAGGAAGCCTGCATGAAATATATCAATGCTGCCGAAATTCTCCCTGATGCGCTGGTCGAGGAACTGCAGAAATATGTCCAGGCAGGATATATTTACATTCCCGCCAAAGACGAACAGCACAAGTCATGGGGTGAATTATCCGGTTATCGAAAAGAACTCGAGAAACGTAACAAGAAGATTATTGCAGAATATAGACAGGGCGCTGCTATGGAAGAACTAGCTGACCAATTTCACCTGACCATATATGCGATCAGAAAAATAATCTATAAACAATAACAAACAGACAATTTATGGAGAGCTGCTTTTTAAAGACAGCTCTTTTTTAATCAGGCAAGTACTCCAATCTGTTCTGCAAATAAGAATATCATTTACCAATGACATAACCTCCTCCGAGAGTTAATGCAGGAAAATCCCTGTTTTGTTCTATGCGTAATATTGTGCTTTGATTGAATAATCATCCGACGTTTGTCCATTTTCCCCAATTACATCTGTACTATTTAGTATATTGAAAATGTCCTCGCACCTGTATAAAATCATAACATAACATCAACAACCAGGAGGTCCCAATGGATAATTCAAATAAAACATACCCTCGTACAGGCGATTCACAGACCATCTATCTGAAAAATGTAATTACCAATCCAAATATCCAGGCTGGTGACTTTACCATGTATAACGATTTTGTGAATGACCCGAGGGATTTTCAGCAAAACAATGTACTGTACCATTATCCCATCAACCACGATAAGCTTATAATTGGAAAATTCTGCTCAATTGCCTGCGGCGCAAAATTTATTTTTAACAGCGCTAATCACACAATGTCATCCCTATCCACCTATCCATTTCCTCTCTTTTTTGAAGAATGGGGACTTGAGAAATCAAGAGTCACAGAAAGCTGGGATAACAAAGGTGACATCATAATAGGAAACGATGTCTGGATTGGCTATGAAGCCGTCATACTGGCAGGCGTAAAAATCGGCGACGGCGCGATTATCGGTACCCGGGCTGTCGTCACCAAGGATGTGCCGCCTTATACCATTGTGGGTGGTGTTCCGGCAAAACCTATCCGAAAACGTTTTAACGAGGAAACAATCCGCAGACTGCTCGAACTTAAATGGTGGGATTGGCCCGAGCAAAAAATATCACAAAAAATCAAAGCAATTCAATCGGGACAGATTGATGAACTAATGGAGGGATAATAATGTGCACAAGATTTGTTTATAATGGAAACGATACCATCGTCGGATTCAATTTTGAAATTGATCTGTCAGAATGGACACACACGGTTATTACTGAAGAAAACAGATTTTTTATCGGTATAAAACTGCCGGATGATAAATACCATTCTTTTCACGGTATCAACAGAAATGGAAATGTCGGCACTTTGCTCTATGTAAATGGAAACGAAAATGCCAGGTATACTTCCGATTCCATGAGCTATACGATAGCTGATTTGGCAGAGAATTACATTAAGGGAAAAATCTCAATTGACGATGCACTGGAGATTGTACAGAATCGCAAAATTGTTTACGCCCCGGATGCAACCATGCAGGCCATGCTTTCCGACAAAAACGGCCGTGTACTCATCATTGAACCTGGCATCGGATACCGGTTCGAACAGACAAAGTATTCTCTGCTCACCAACTATTCCGTATTACGCCCGGAAACCACCAGACCTTATATCGTACCCGGCGATGACAGATTTGAGAGGACCAGACAAATGCTTGAAAAACAGAGTGACGATTTTTCAGTCACAGATGGATTAGAAATTTTGAAATCCGTTCGGCAGGAAGGACTTTGGGCAACACGGGTCTCCTTTGTATATTCTGTTCGGGAAAACGAAGTACATTATGTTCTGAACAATGAATTTGAAAACATAGTAAAATATAAATTTTAGCATTAACTTAACATAGTATCTATCTGACAGTGATAATTTTAAATCACGTATACGCCTAAAATCATAATCCAGAAAGTATAATATCCCGGACTTAATCACGAAATGATAGACACATGGAGACGGGCATGTAATATACGTCATCGACTATAATACTTTAGTATATACCCCCCCCCTTGGATACATGGTCTTGAATATACAACCCCGTTCTTAAAAATCCCGGAAAACCTTGTGCCTCTCAAAAGTAAACAAGGCATGAAGAAGCACAAGGTGCCCCGGCGCATCTAAAATGCTGTTTAAAATAGCATTTTCAGTCTTTTTACAAATTTCCACAAATTATTTATCATATCCCTATATATCCAATTGACTTTCACCTCATCTATTGCTATTATAATCGTAAGTTTAGCAACAACCATTTACAGCATTTGCAAAATGCAGTTTAAAACAGAATTCGAGGTGTAGAGATGAGAAAATTATCACTAAACATACTGGTGGATACTGTCCATCGCCTAAGAAAAGAAAAAGGCCTGACACAGGCCCAACTTGCCGAGGTGACCGGAATGAACCGTGCAATGATCGGCAGATTAGAAAACAAGGATTACACACCATCCGTAAATCAGCTGCAGGTACTTGGCGAGGTACTTGGTTTTGAAGTTACGGATATGTTTGTAGAAAGCACTGCTGCCCAGAAGCCCATGACTCTGGAGCGAAAATACAACATCGCTGTGGCAGGAACCGGTTATGTGGGCCTTTCCATCGCCACGCTGCTCGCCCAACACAACCATGTAACTGCCGTAGATATCGTCCCCGAGAAAATCGAGCTCATCAATAACAAAAAATCTCCCATCCAGGACGAATACATAGAAAAATATCTCGTTGAAAAGGACCTTGACCTAACCGCAACCCTTGACAGCGAAGCTGCATATAAAACGGCAGATTTTGTTGTCATCGCCGCACCCACAAACTACGACAGCAAGAAAAATTTCTTTGACTGCTCAGCGGTTGAGGCCGTTATAGAACTCGTCCTCAAGGTCAATCCAAACGCCATGATGGTTATCAAATCCACCATTCCCGTTGGATATACTGCACATGTCCGCGAAAAATACCATACAAAGAATCTCATTTTCAGCCCCGAGTTTCTCCGTGAATCAAAAGCACTTTACGATAATCTATACCCCTCCCGCATTATCGTATCCTGCGACGAAGAATCCTCAGAAAAGGCACATATTTTCGCGGCACTTCTCCAGCAGGGAGCACTCAAAGAAGAAATCGACACACTGTTTATGGGATTTACCGAGGCTGAGGCAGTAAAACTGTTTGCAAACACCTACCTCGCCCTCCGCGTCTCCTACTTTAACGAGCTCGACACCTACGCAGAAAGCAAAGACCTTGATACACAGGAAATCATCAACGGCGTTTGCCTGGACCCACGTATCGGCACACATTACAACAACCCCTCCTTCGGTTACGGCGGATATTGCCTGCCAAAGGATACCAAGCAGCTCCTGGCCAACTTCCAGGATGTCCCGCAGAATATGATGACCGCCATCGTAGAGTCCAACCGCACCAGAAAAGACTTCATCGCCGACCGCGTCCTCGAGCTCGCCGGCGCATACGAAGCCAACAGCACCTGGGACGCCGCGAAAGAAAAAGACGTTGTGGTAGGCGTATACCGTCTGACCATGAAAAGCAACTCCGACAACTTCCGCCATTCCTCCATCCAAGGAATCATGAAAAGAATCAAAGCCAAAGGCGCCACTGTCGTCATTTACGAACCAACCCTCACTGCCGGCTCCACATTTTTCGGAAGCCGCGTAGTCGGCGACCTTAAAGAATTTAAGGAAATTTCACAGGCAATTATTGCTAACAGATACGATTCTTGCCTTGACGACGTACAGGATAAAGTATATACACGCGATCTTTTCCGGCGGGATTAATCACATCGCCGATACTTCGCCGGACTAAAACCGCAATGGCTAAACGGCCACGTTTAAATCGCCGTAATTAATGTGCCATAGCTAAACAGCTGCGGTTAATTCGTTGCAATTAAATCGTTGTGATTCATCCGCCACCACTAAACGAGCACTACAACTAAAGAGCTGCGTTTAACTTACCACTGCTAAACAGTCAGGTTTAATGGACAACATTAAATCGTATAATTCACCACAGCTAATCGGCCACGATTTATTCGCTGCAACTAATTAGGAGGCTATCATGCATAAAATAGATTTACAAAATAAAATGATATTTGTCACCGGCTCCGCCGGATTTATCGGAAGCAACCTGGTTCTCGAGCTTCTCAGAACACAGTCCCCGGTGAACATCATTGGTCTGGATAATATGAATGATTATTATGATGTCAGCATTAAGGAATGGAGACTTGGGGAAATTGATAAATGCATCTCCGACCATCCCGACTCCACTTACAAATTTTATAAAGGCGACCTCGCAGACAAGCCGCTCATTGACCGGATTTTCACTGATCACAAACCCGACATCGTCGTAAACCTCGGAGCTCAGGCTGGTGTCCGCTACTCTATCACCAATCCGGATGCCTATATCCAGTCCAATATGATTGGTTTTTACAACATCCTGGAAGCCTGCCGTCATTCCTATGATAATGACGCGAAAGGCGTTGAGCATCTCGTTTACGCATCTTCCTCTTCTGTTTATGGAACAAATAAAAAAATTCCTTATAGCACAGACGACAAGGTAGACAATCCGGTATCTTTGTATGCTGCTACCAAAAAAAGCAATGAGCTCATGGCTCATGCGTATTCGAAGCTGTACAATATTCCGTCCACAGGACTTCGCTTCTTTACCGTTTATGGACCTGCCGGAAGGCCTGATATGGCATATTTCGGATTTACAAATAAGCTCTTAATAGGGGAAAACATTCAGATTTTTAATTACGGAAACTGTATGCGCGATTTCACTTACATAGATGACATTGTAGAAGGCGTAAAACGCGTTATGCAGGGTGCTCCTGAGAAAAAAATTGGCGAGGACGGGCTGCCCATACCTCCGTATGCTATTTATAATATTGGAAATAGCAGTCCGGAGAATTTGCTTGATTTTGTTGATATTCTACAGCAGGAATTGATTCGCGCAAAGGTTTTGCCTGCGGATTATGATTTTGAAGCGCATAAGGAACTTGTGCCCATGCAGCCTGGGGATGTGCCGATTACTTATGCGGATACGAGTGCGTTGGAGAGGGATTATGGATTTAAACCTGGGACTTCACTTCGGGAAGGGCTTCGGAGGTTTGCGGAATGGTATAAGGAGTTTTACGGGGTGAAGTGACATGAAGCCGGATGCGCTATAACAAGCGGCCAGACACCATGATTGAGGCGCAACAAGATACATGATCACAGCGCAACAGGATACAATGATTGCAATGCAGAAGTCATCATGATTGCAACGCCGCAGGGCACTATGATTGCAGTGCAACAGGACATCAAGATTTCTGCACCGCTGGCACTATGATTGTAGTGCAACAAGATAGTAAGAATGTAGCACCGCTTTGCTGCGGGGATTTATTTTAACCCTTGCAGCAAAGCTTTGCCTTATGCCATTATTCTTGATGAATCATTTTTTATATTTCTCAATCACACACTTGTGTTCTTTGGTTTTCTTATCATAGCTGATACCAACCAACAGAATATCACCTGTGTAATACTCAATGGAGGCAGGATATTTTTTCTCCTTGATTTGTTCTATAGCTGTCTGCACATTCTTGTTCCACTTAAGCTCAATCACAAGAGCCGGATAATCCTGGACATATTCGGACTTTGGAACAAATACAAAATCAGCAAAACCTCTGCCTGTAGGAAATTCACGAACAGGCTTAAAATAATATTGCATCGCACTTAGATATGCAATGGTAAGCACACTGCTCAGCGAATTCTCATTATTATACTGAATTACAGAAGCATATTCTGTATGGATTTTTTCAATACCTTCTGCAAGCGCTGCAGTATCCATGTTTAAGGTAGCATCCAGCAAATTTTCTGATTCCTGTTGGAAGGTAAGAAGTTCATTCCATTTCGTACTCTCAACCGCAGCCGTAAGTTCCTGGCGAATTTCCTCATTAGGAACAAACGCAGCCTTTTGACGCTGGTCAAACCCAAGATATCCAAGATGAATCAGATAGGTAAGCACATCATCTTTGTTTGAAAAACTCACCGTATCGTTTTGGAAAGACTTAATATTCACTTTCACAGCTGAACCAGAAAGCATCTCTATAATGGCAGTTTTTAATCCATCAAAGTTCATGTTTATCATGGGCACAATTGCCTCGTAGGTTCCGGTCCCAGACCAATAGCTCTGGAATTCCTTCCACCTTAAAACCTCAACAACCGCTCTCGGATTATAGACCTGATAACCATTCAGCATATACCCATCATACCATCGTTTCACTTCGGAGAAATCACAGCCATACTTACCACATAGCCCGCGAACCTCTTCCTCTGTAAATCCGATATATTTCGCAAATATCCTGGAATCTAACATCGTAAATTCATCAAAGTTATTCAAGGCCGACTGCGTTTTTTCCTTCTTAATCGGCAGAATGCCTGTGAGATAAGCAAGCTGGATATACTTGGTAGGCTCTGTGCCTTTGAACATTCCACGCAGAAAATTAATATAATCCGCCCGTATCTTCTGATTAGCCGCCTCATCCCGAATCAGAACATCCCACTCATCAATGATGACAATAAACTTTTGCCCTGTCGCTTCTTTAATCCGGGAAAGTGCATCCGGCAGTGAGGTAATCTCCGGCAAAAGTTGCTCCGGATAAATCTGCCTCAGCTCAGTAAGGACACTCTGAGTAACGTATGATACTACACTCTCCACATTTCCTGCATTTGACAGAAACCACTGAATATCCAAATGGATGACATCGTACTTATTGAGATGTTTCTTGAAATCATCCTTCTGTCCGATTGCCAAATCAGAAAACATTTTCTCCGAATCACAGCCCTTGCTATAGTACGCAGTAAGCATATTAGCCGTTATAGACTTTCCGAATCGTCTGGGTCGGCTATTACAGATGTAACCCTGCATTGTATCTAACACCTTATTGATTTCTTCTATCAACTCAGTTTTATCCACATATATTTCCGAATTCAAAGCAACCTGAAATGCACTGTTATCCGGATTTACAAATCTTGCCATTGATTACACGCTCCCTTCCGAAGATGTTCGTCTGGATACTTTCCGAAAAGAAAGAGAACATCCAAAGTTTTTCGATTTTACAATTAGTATGTTAGAGAAGTATAAAAATGTAGAAAATAAGGCATTTTTTCCAGCTACCATTCGCTATACCTTTGAACAGTAACTCTGAATAGCTTTTAAAAGGTCTACTTTTTCTCATCATCAGTATTAATCGAAGATATATCCAAATCCTTATTTCCTACACTCTCACATTGCTCACACCAGTATATGTTTGGTTAAAAATCGCCTTACATTTTGCATATTAATAAACGAAAATTCTTCTGTCAAATGTCCCAACCAAAATTGCCAGTTTTTACATGAGTATTCATCTCTTGTACTAGATATTTCTGTTTCCAAATGCCAAGACATGGGAAGAATGTGCAATAAAACCCTGGTGGCAACTAACGACCCTTGCCTAATCAATTCTTCTTTCACTATAAATTCAAATTTGTATAATTCGGGATAAACCCTATAACAAAGATCAATTAACATGGTACAGTCTCTATCCTGCGAAGAAGCGGCGCCAGAAAAAAGACTTGTGCCAAAATCAATTATAAAAGGTACATTATTGTTTATAATAATATTTTTCGTATGCAAATCCCCATGATATAAGCAAGCATTATAAACCAAGGCCATTGTCTCCAGCACCCTTGTTATAATCATATATCTAATCACCAATTCTTGCGGATGTTCTAAAAATAATTCAAGCGTCTGTCCCTGAATATATTCTAAACGAGCATAATAAAATAATCCTTCAATTTTAGCATCATAAAACTTTGCAATATTGGGAAAAGATACTTTAGCGTTCTTTTGAACTTCCGCACAAAATCGTCTTTCATCGACTCGTTGTTGCCTACCACGAGGCACCCATATTTTAACCGCTTCTTTTCTTGCTAATAAATTGTTATTAGCAAGAAATACTTTGGCATTTGCACCATTGCCTATTTCTTCAATAAACGTAATATTAGGTATATCAAATTTTACACTATTAATAAATAGGGTACTGTTTTTCAACTCAAATATCACTTAAATAACCTCCCTTGAGCAGGCTGCGAAGCAACCGATTTATTACTAAAGATTGCAGTCAAAACTGAATCTGAGGTTAGTTCATCGGCTCAATCATCTTCGAAATATGATTGAGAATCTAGTAGATTATCTGCCACAAATTTTCGTCATCTTTATAGATTCGAAAACATGCAGACGAATTCTTTAATGAAGAGAAGCCCTACATCGAAGGACAATCACCTCTGCCAAAATTTATTTTAATCTGTTTAATGCTTTCCAGTGATTTAGTGTTTAAAATATCCATATAAGAACTTCTCTTTTTGTTTTCTGGGGATTCGACTCCTAAATTTTAAAGAAGCTTGATTCTTTTTATATCGCTTAATTAGTGAAATATACCATTTAGTTAAAACTTATAGCTAAGCCGCATTAAGCGCTGTGGATTGATTTATCATGAATAAATCAGGTTAAATAAAAGCAATGAAATTGTCTCTCATGGACAAACTTTGTTATCAAATTTTTACACATTCTCTACTTTCAATAGCTTCTACTCTTTAATTGAATGTTAGCTGATACCATCCAACAAAATCTTATTCGTGTAATACTTAATAGAAACCATACATTACAACGGGAACTATTTATTGTTTAGATGAAGAATTATACGCCTTCCAAATATTTGTATAACTCTTCCAACTGTTCGAGCCTGATAACACGTTCACAAAATCTTTGTTCGATATGTGAACAGAAATCTCCAACTAAGGCGGGGCAATCTAAAGTCTCCGCAAGTAACAGTGTGCTATCCGCTTCCGTGTACGTTCTATTCTCACTTCTAATCTGTAACTGTTCTTCTAAAGTTGGCGACTGCAAAACCACATTTCGCGCCATTCTCAAATTAAACAATATAATATGGATATCCTTATCGTTTACATTGCTTATCTCATACAGAGCCCTCGAAACCGTATAATGAGTAACATAAATTTTATCAAAATGATTGAAAATCTTCAGGAAGCCCAATTTTATAATTGCATAAATCCCCCAAAGGTCGACAACAATAGTTTTTCTACTACAATAATTATACTTAGAAAGTACCTCCACGACAGATTGTACGCACTTTTCACTTCTATTGGCATGGAATTGTTTCCACGATGTATAACTTTGCATTGCTTTCCAATGAGGATTTGGTATAACCCCAATCCCTTTCCATGCAAAAAAAGTTAATTCATACTTTGATGCCAAGTGTATCTGCCTTTCATGTGATGGGTCTACATATGCCTCTGCTTCAGCAAGTCTACAATTAAGCATATTTATAATCAAACATTTTTCCCTACACTCCTTTTCATCTATAATACCTTCATCAAACAACTCATGAACTGTATCAATCATAATATCAGGACTATTAAATGTAGTTGTAGAAAAATTCAACTCAGTTTCAAAAAACATCTGCAAAAAAATATCTTTTATCTCGTTCCTATGTTCTACAAAACACCTGATTGGAACTATCAGATTGTACCTATGAATCATATAAAACATAATATATTCCCGATAGAAATATTCTTGCTGATCTTTAATAAGGAAATTTCTTTCTTTAAATACACTATCATACAATTCCTTTACAATATCATCTCGCCCATTCCTTGTATAAAAATGACACCACTCATTAAAGGAAATCACATCTTGGTATTTATCAAAAAACTGCTTATACTTTTTCTCTGAAACAGTAAAATCTTTCCTTTCCAATTCATCGACATACAGCCCTATAGACTCTGCAGCGAGTTCATTTTTAATATAAGAAAAATGCATTCTTATCTGAGGCAGGGCATCCCATTGGAACCGGAGAACTCCATTTCCATACAAATTAATCAGTGCAATCCGAATACCTTCATATAGCTGGTTTTGAGCTTGACTTCCAACCAGATTCGCAAGTTTTTTTTCAGCCTCCTTCAGAACATCATGCAGTTCCTTTTCCGTAATACTTACTGGAGCTGAGATTCCCTGACCAAACAATTTCAATACACTATGAACCAATGTAGACAAACTTATAAATTCACGATCCCTCTCTGTCAGCGCATCAAATGCACACAAATCTACTGGTTCCTTTAAGACTGCAACTTCAAGATAACATCTCTGAATATCTCTTTTCTCTTCCTGATTATGAAACCTGTAATATTTAATTAAATCCTTATAATGTCTATAAATTCTAAAATTATCATGCATAAAGTAAAAGCACTTGTACATCTGAATACCGGTTCTGCTTATCATTCCCCTAAAATACAAATCGTCTGCTGTGTCCATGAGTCTCAAATATGCATCCCTCGCTTTTTCGATTTCACTTTGATCTATTTTTAATGGATTAATCCGATCGCTTCCCTCTTCAATGTAAGCATTTCTTATAGAATTAAAATAATAAACTGTTGCTAATGTCTCCAAGATAATAAAATTCCCACTTATTCGGTATGCTCGGTTCAAACAACGGATAGCTCTTGCCATATTTCTAAATCTATGGGCAAAAATAAATCCCAACATCTGATAAATGCTTTCTTCCTCCGATGGTGACTTAGGCTCGATTAGAAGCTGGTCATTTCTTCCAATAACTGGGGATAACAGAGACACTTCTGCTGATACGTCTCTACAAACTTCGATTGCAAGTTTCACCACGTGTTCTACGTTTCCGTCTGGCTCTGCCTGAATTGCCATCTGAATAAACACTTCTGCCTTATCATAATCTGAGTCCTCAAAATATCTTACTGCATTGTAAAGATTTTCTCTTGAATCACGAATTCCGGCACTGTGCATTTCATCCGAAACACAATCATAGCTCTCATAATCTCTGGCGAGCCTATAGGCCATAAGTAGTACCGCATAGATATTATATTTCTGCTCGATAGTACACTTTTCGAACTCCGAATTGGAAATCGTTTCTCTGCAGACCTCTATGCACTTCTGTAACTTCAAATTATCCACATAGGTTCTTGCCCTGTTTTTCTCATTTTCCATCCAGCTATCGCGAACCGCCTTTTGATCCCTTGTATCATCGGCTGTCGATATATATCCGGGAGCAATATCCTCTTTCGGAACTCCGGGAATACAAGATTCTATATAGATGTCAAACACATCACGCATAAGAGATTGTATTGCTCTGGCTTTCATCACGTTTAACTGCGACCTGGGAATATTGCTTCCTTCACCAAAAGCAATTAGTCCACCAAAAAGATACATCCCTTTATCAGCTTCATTTTTATCCCAAACTGGGGAACCAGAGAATCCCCTCAGTTCACTCTCTCTATCAGATGTATTAAGGAAACTGCTATTTACACGTATAACAAAATAATTCTCTTTTTCAAGAACTTTTTCTACCCCAGCCAAAAGTTCCGTTTGTTGATAATATAAAGAACTGTTTCCCTCTGAATAAGGATATCCTACAGAAATAATTTCCTCCCGCTTTGTCATCGGATAAACGAAATATTGGGAAGATGCAAGCGGAATATCTCCCTTTTCACATTCTATCACTGCAATATCACAAGTATGTTTACTCTGCCATTCACTAATAACAGTCACCTCATCAATAGGCGAATAATAAAAATGATTTGATGCCACTTGCACTACAAATTTCTCCGGATCTCTCCCACTTACATCAACAAGCATCTCAATCTGTACAGACTTAGCACCATATATAACATGAGCGCAGGTAAAAACATAAAAATGTTTGTCACCTTCCATATAAAAAAGAGTTCCTGTGCCTCTTCTGCTCTTTGTATCTGTAATCAATACCGAATATCCTTCATACTTTTCCATTTGTAAATTCCTCAATTATACTTATATGATAAATAAATCATATAATACATTTAAAAACCAATTTTCTATTCTCAATGTATTTAATGTCTTCATGCTGTAAAAAGCCGTTCATCCACCATGAATAATTGCTATATATTAAGACAGTTCCATAAAAATCCAGCAGTTTTGCAATCGCATGTTTGTCTGGATGGGATTTACCATCAGCACAAATCATAAAACTATCTGCCTCTATGAGTTCCAACAGTTCTTTCGAAATATTTCGACAACTCCCATGGTGCGGCAGTTTCACAAGATCAAATTTATGCATATCAATATCTCTTAACCCCTCGGCAATTTCACTCGCGGGTGCATCACCACAGAACAAAAAATTCCTTTCCTCATATGTAAGTATAAATACAATGCTTGATTTGTTGGAAATCGATATATCCGGTGCAGGATACTCCTCCTTTCTAAGTTCGTCAAAACTCCTCTTCCAATCTGATATTGCTGCCAATGGTATAAATGAAGCATCAGCTTTCTTCATCTGGCTCATAGCTTGCGTCAAACTATCCTGACTGGGTCCTATAACGGAGATGACCGCCCCGTCTAAACAAATCACATCCCCTTTCGTCACAGAGGAATTCACTACGTCATATAAATTTGAATGAAACAGCCTTTGCCCCTGCATAGCAGTCAACTCTGCTACAGGTTCTATTCCTCCCGAATACGCATTAAAGTATACACTCTTTATTTGCGGAAATATACCTGACTCCACCAGTTTTAATATTCCCCCGATATGGTCATCATCATAATGTGAAATAAAGAGCGTATCAATAACTTCACCTGCAAATATAACATCATTGTAAAGCTTTCTGAATTCACCAGCTGTGGAAGTTGATCCAGTATCAATAATCACATTATGAGGATATCCACTACTTCCCATGAACCGAAGATGAATACAATCACCTTTACCAGATCTTATTAGGGAGATGCTCAGATTTCCGTAGGTTAACATATGTGTTCTCACCTCTCGACATTCTCATCGTACAAAAATACTTCCAGACATTTGCTATAATATCTACTGCATTCGAATACCTACATCTGTATTTTTATAAAACTTTCGGAGAATCACAACTTTTCTGGCTCTTTCATATGTGTTTCATCTCGCCTTTTTAGTATTTTCATTGTAGCACTTTATGCAACTTTTCTCTACAGTTTGAACAAGTAAATTTGATTGAGGTGTCAAAAGGTTACTTTTCACACCCACGCCAATAGACACCTAAAATAAAAGCCGGTATCACGACTTTGTTATGTCATGGTAACGACTTTTACATTCTGCGGTGTTTTTTTCTTCGGAAGATATCCGCGATTTTCTGATAAGTACTTCCTTCTTTTGCACGCAGCAAATGCACTACGCTCAATCCATCACAAACGTAGTTCGGATTTTCCTGGCTCCGAAACACCATGACCTGTTTCTGCTTCCTTTTAAATACGCGGGCCAGCATTTCACAAAGGGAATTGTTTGCGGGGACTCTTTTATCGTGGAGGAACAGCATCTCGTTCTCTTTATATTTCCTCAGCTTCAGGGACAGGTTATAGCCCTCTGGGTAATAAGCACTAGGCGGCTCATATTCATATTCCTCCTGGGCTTTGTCAAGTATCTTATCATACCGTCTGAGATTTCCACTTCCCCTTCCGTCAGTTCGCAGAGCAGCTTCCGGACCTTTCCGTAGAAAACACCGCATTCATTACTGAGGAGAAAAGCAAGGACTTTTACCGTATCGTCATACTTCACTTCATTTGTAAGTAGGTAATCATCTGTTTCTTACTTTTTAAGTTTGCTGCGGCAGTCATCAAGCAGACTGGTGGACCATGGGAGAAGCTCCATCATTTCCTCGTTTGCCGGAAACACACCGAGATTTTTCATCTTTTCCAGCACATAAGAGAGAGAGTTGTGTGGCTTCAGTCCGTTCAGGAGCGTAGTTTCTGCAATGCTGTATACTGTCGCACTGACCTGTGCCTCGCGGATACTTTTTTGCAAACAGCCAGTTGCGTCTGTTATGTTCTTAAGTACATAACAGACGTTATGTGCTCAACCAGTTTATGTGCTGATAATCTTTAGATACTATAATGTAATCTCAAAAATATTTTGATAGATTTCGAAATCTGATTATCATTTTTGTTGTCTTGTGTTATACTCCGTTAATAATCTGTTGTGTATTCAGTCCCTTCATCTCAGCATAAGTGTCAAGTTCATTAAAATAAGATACCCTCAATGCCAGATATGTATTCGTAAAAAGTTTAACTGCCTCAGTAAATCCCATAATCAAGGTATCAATGTTTTCTTTGATTGCACCTTCCTGTAATAATCCAGCAAAAGTATTGGCGGCTTTCACAAGTCTTGCATTCTGCACATCAGTTCCTACAATGATTCTGGATGGATATAAATTATCATAAACTGCCTTTGATTCCCTTAGAAATTCCGGGCTGAAAATGATATTACCTCAATGATACTTTTCACGAACAGAAGCAGTAAAACCAACTGGAGTCGTAGACTTGATAACCATAACCGCATCCGGATTATATTTGATTACCAACTGGATCACTGCTTCTACTGCGGATGTACCAAAGAAATTCTTCTTACTATCATAATTTGTCAGCGCTGCAATAACAACTAAATCAGCATCCCTATATGCCGCTTTTGCATCCAATGTAGCTGTCAGATTTAATTCTTTTTCTGCCAGATACTTCTCAATATACTCATCCTGAATCAGACTGATTCTCTTATTAATTTTTTCTACTTTTTCCGGGATAATATCAACAGCCATTACTTCATAGTGCTGTGATAATAATGTCTCAATGGACAAACCAACATATCCTGGCTGCATTGGTACCAGCTTTTTGTGTGCCTCGAAATCATAATCTACAGGTAATACTTCTGCCCGAATCAATTCCTGTTGCAAAATATCCATAAAATCAAGCAGGTTTTCCAGTTGATTATTTCCAATATTGTAAACTGCATAAGGTGGAATTGGCAGACCCTCTTCTCCATTCTTTTTTTCTGGAGCAGCCTGCATTATACGTTTTACCCCTTCTACAATGTCATCCACATAGGTAAAATCACGTTTACAGTTGCCATAGTTAAAAATCTGAATGGTATCTCCGGCACGAAGCTTATTTGTAAATCCAAAATATGCGATGTCTGGACACCCTGCCGGTCCATATACAGTAAAGAAACGAAGACCAGTTGACGGGTTGTTATACAATTTGCTGTAAGCATGTGCCATCAGCTCATTTGATTTCTTTGTTGCAGTATACAAGGATACCGGATTGTCTACCTTGTCCTCTGTGGAATATGCAATCTTTTTATTTGTTCCTTAAACGGAGGAACTAGACGCATACACCAGATGTTCCACACCTCTCTGTCCATTATCATATGAGTGACGGCAGGCTTCCAGAATATTGTAAAATCCCATCAGATTACTCTCAATGTACACATCAGGATTACTAATAGAGTAACGAACACCTGCCTTAGCAGCCAGATTTACAACCACAGATGGTTTATATTCTTCAATCATTCATATTATCAATACCAATAATACGAATTGATTCTTGTGTTCGAAGTAACTCAAGCACCAGATTAGAACCAATAAAACCAGCTGCCCCTGTTACTAAAATCACTTTTTTCCTTAAATTGATATTAGGCTTTTTCACTTTCTATACCTCCATTTTTTCACCAAAAGTACTTGACAAATTTCTCCCAAAATAGCTACTTGGTATAGTATCCATTGCATTATCTATGAATAAATTCCTTCAATAAAGTCTTTGATTCTTTATAAAAACTTAAATGATGATAGAACAACCAAAAAACCACATTTGGCACTATTAAGCAAATCAATCCCTTACATAAAAATGTTACTACATCATTAAACACGTAGAATTTGCAAATCATATTTGTCAATATACAAGCAATTGCGGTAACACACACATATATTTGATGATCCTTGTAAAACCCTTTCTTAAAGTCTTTAACTTTAAAATACTGTGTAAACAAAATCTCATTTCTCATAAAAAAGTTAAATAAAAGTATGGTTATTATTGTTGCAATAATAATGCCGGAAATCCCAAACAATTTTCCTAAAATCACGTTTAAAATCAAATTAGCCAATGCTTCAACTAGATACCATAATCTGCATTCCCAATAAAGTCCACGACCATTCAAATACATATTTCTTGTATTATTCATTGTTAAAGCATAAAAGTAGACGCAAAAAAGAACCATGTTGAAGTTTGTGAAAATAAGTTGCTTATTTCCTCTTACCCATAAATTCATAAACGGTTGAAACAAGATAACCATACAAACTGTACACCACCCTGTAAACCATGTATAAACGAATGTAAATTTTCTTAGATCTATAAAATTTTTTTCTACTGTTTCAGTAACTATACTATTTCCAACACTGGCCTGTATCGCCTGAACAATGACCAAACTCACACCATAAACAGCCCAGAAAATATAATAATAGTTGTTATATGCAGTCACTACTGTCAATCCAAGCAAGGATGAGAGAATTATGTTGTCAAAGGAATTCCTGGCGACATCACCTACTTTTAAAAAAATTATTCCCTTAATCTGCTTAGTTAGTTCTTTCTTAGTTTCTAACTGCATATTGGTATTATCATAATTGATATGCGGGAATAATCTCTTAGTTGCTCTGTTACATAGCAGATTATTCATTACTGTAACAATCGGAAGTATGCATATATATAGATAATAATTTCTCAGCATCAGTAATACAACTAACTGCGCTATGCCGGAAAAGATAGTTGTTATAGAATAATAGCCCGTTACAATATCATTACGCTGCATAGCTGTAAGTAACGCATTTTTATATGCAAAACAAAAATATGATATAACAGAGTTTACTAAATAGATTAAGTATAATATATATATATTAATGTCACTAGGAACATCTCCGGTAATTAACTGTTTCAGAAATGGCAAAATAATCAAGCCAATTGCCACTACAATCAATCCTACATTTCTATACGTCTTTTTTAAATAATGCATAATCGCTGAGACTTCATCCCAGTCTTCTTCTGCAATTGGCTTATACAATATGTAAATCACGGCCGCTGAAAAGCCCAACTCAGCCAAACTTAATACTTGCAAAATAGAAGAAAAGAGGCTTCCTAAACCGCAGTACAAATCTCCCATTAAATACAGAACGGCCGTTCTATTCAGGAACGGGAGCAGAATACTGATCATTTGTTTAATTAATCCGCTATATAAATTTCGCTTTGAATTACTAAGTCTGGATTCCATTTAATACTTTTCCTTTCAGTTCACTTGATACCCATTATGTAGTCAATAAAACTACGACTTTACATCCTGGTAATCGTTTGCACATAATTTTAGTCAAGTCCAAATTTGCATGTAAATTACTGTGCAAATTATCATCATTTAATTTCCTTGTTTTTTATTCGTAATTTGATTTGCATAATGTTAAACATCTTTATCTACATCCGAAATACTATTCCTCGATTGGCAGCTTTATCCAAGATCCCCATTTTTTATCCCATCCACAATCCTTAAATGGTACAAACCCAACGTTAGTATAGAATGTCAGCTCTCCGAAATATATCTTTCCATCGTTTTCATATAAATCCACTCTCAGATGCGGAATGCTATCGGAGAGTTACTCCACCAACACCTTCATCTTATCAAAATTCAAAGGCTTCTTTGGCAAGGTCTCAAATTTTGTATAATCATATCGTTCAATATTTAAAGGATTGAACTCGGCATCATAAAACTGCATCTTATGATGAATAGAATCTGAAACATAGAGGCATTTCACTACTCCGCCAAAACAGAAAAATTTATAATCACGAAGCTCTGAAGTGGAACTATTTTTCATATACTTCTCGGCGATAATTTTCCGCGGCACATTTTTATAAGGCCATTCACGCCCAGACAAATATTAATTTTCCTTCAGCCCCTTACGGAATTCTGCTTTGACTCTCTTTATATCAAGCTTCGATTTGTCCTTACATATATACATTCCAGTACCGGAATTATGATTACATTTCAGTACAAATTGATTCGGCAATGCATCAAAATCTAAATCATCCGGGTTGTCCCATATCCCCCCTCCGCTATATTTATGGAAGGTATCAAATACTCTGTTCCAAGTTTATCTACAATGTAATCACGTACCTTATATTTATCTACCATCACGGTATATTCCGGCCTACGATCATGAAGCTTAAGCTATTGCAGCTTTTCATTAAAGGTTTATGGATTTTCAAGATTTAATTCTCTTCCAAGCGAAACTTTATACTTCTTCAGATATTCCTCATCACTCATATGATTATAGAATCCAAGCTTGGTTAAATATCCCATTAGAATATTTAAATCAAGCAAAAATCTCTTTATATATTTAAAAACTTTCATAACAAGACTCCTCGCATGGATCCCATTAAAACTTTTCCTTTCAGTCCATCTGATGCCTCATTATACAGCCACAAATGCTAAGACTTTACATTCTGGTAATCGTCTGCAAATAATTTTGCACATAAATTGCTATGTGAATTGTGATTGCTCAATTTGCGAGCTGGCCCTCCCCCCCCCCCCCAAGTAGTCCCGGACTCGTCAATATCTTTCACAACAACTGCGTTTGCTCCGATTGCTACATCAGAGGCTATCTTCAAATCACCTATAATTTTTGCTCCGGTACCTATAAAAACATTATCACCTAATTGCGGTGCATTCTTTGAACCATTCGTAGCACCAATGGTAACACCTTCATGGATTCTGAGATTTTTGCCAACTGTTGTATTGCCATTGATAACAATTGCTCCAACATGCGCTATGCTTAACCCCGGTCCAACTTTCCCTACAGGTATCGAGTATCCGAGTAATACGCTTAGCTTATGAAATAAATACTTGACATAAACTTTTTCAATCTTGTCAATCAAGCTTATTCTTGTCGCACTGCTGAAATAATCCATTTTCCGATAGCAGACAATCCACTTCCAAATTTCATCGCCAAATAAACGACACTTTATTGTATCTCGATTATTTGCCAATGCATCATGCTCAAGTACTTTCCTTAACTCAGTTCTATCTTCAATCATAGAATCTTCCTCTTAATATCTAATTTTGATAATAATAAAGCAATTTAGAAACAACGTTCTTCAAATTGCAGTCATCCAATTTGTACTTACTACCCTCGTTTTCCCTCATAGCAATTACTGCATCTCGCCACACGAGGTCATCATTTTCTAAGCTTAATCGAACAATTCGATTAGATCGTATAGCCTCCTCTGGTGTTGCCTCCGAAACAACACTATATGTTCCTGCGGCTTGTGCTTCTATTACGGTAATTGGGAACCCCTCATGAATGGATGGCATAACAAATACATTCATGAATTGTAAAAGCTCAGGTATATCACTCCGCTGTCCTAAAAAATGCACATGCTCTGTCATATTTTTTTCTTCAACATAACGGACTGTCTGTTGCATCAAATCACCGACACCTATCAAAATAAGATGCGCACCTTTTTTGACTTCTAGTACCTTTTCAAAAATATCAATCAAACGTCGGTGATTCTTGGCTTCAACAAATCTTCCGATATGTCCTACTATAAATGAACCTTTACTAATTCCCAGCTTCTGATAATAACTCTCAACATCACGCTGTTTACTAAAATAATCAATGTCAGCGCAGTTCTCTAAAAACACTGCATAATCGTCGTCAAAGTATTTACTAATATCTTTAGACATATTCCCATGGAGTGAAAAGATGGTCATTTTTTTATACTTAGACAAAAATTTCGTCTCCAATACAAAACTTTTCCCCCAAGAATCCATCAGCCTCTTGACATCACTATGGACAGTGTAGTATAATTTGACATTACGTTTACACATCAACATAAACATACCTATTTTCAGGTGTCCGTGTACAACATCTGGTTTATACTTATTTAAAAAATCAATCCAAGACCTGATCACCTGAATTCTATTACCAGAGAGCTGAATTATTCTAATATCATGTAATTTCAAAAGTTCATATATTATACCACTCTTTCTACAATCCGTTGTCACAACAACTACGTCTTGATCGCGTGATTGTAACTCTATCGCATAATCTTTTACAAGATTTTCGGCGCCTCCCTCTGCAAGCGAAGATATTAATTGTACGATTTTCATAACACACCTCTTTCATGATTTATCTGACAGAAGTAGCTTTTAATCCAAATTTACATACATACCACAACCTGCCTTTTCACTTTTAGCACTAATGCCTAAACCACTTATAATCAAATATAAAGAATAAATACATTACTAATACCGCCGTTGACATAAAGAACAACAATATATTTGTTATTGAAAATCGTCCTATGAGCAAAAGCTGCGTAATAACTCCAAATGCGATACACCTTATCGTAAAGGATGAATATGCAATTTTAGAAAGTTTACCAACAAAAAATCCTAAAATAGTGTTCAGAAGAATAACGCCAATCCACCTATAATCAGCCCAAATTTCAGCCAAGTAATAAGTACCCATACTATAACCACTCAGATAAGTATATCGCATTTTATAATAGGAAATTGCAGAACCAAATTGGTTACCATATATAGCATAATCTGCGGTCTGTGGCGCGATACCATCCAAAGAGTGTAAACCAAGCATGTTTGACAATGTGGTATTATGCTGAATGTTATTTAATAACTTGCCAAATGTAAAATTTATGTTTTCAAATCTGAATCTATCAAGATTCTCAATAGTTTCTGGAAGGAGCATTCCGGATTCTCCCTGCGAAGCAAATAGCTGAGATCCGTACGATAGAATACCATTCTCAATTGTATTTCCCTGTCTTAATGTTCCAATAATCCCCAATATAATCATGATTGCAGGTAATGCTACTACTATTTTCAGAATAACATTTCTTGGTGCCCATCTGTCTTCAGAATATCTCTGTCTTATCAGATAATAAAATACTAAAAATAGTAAGTTAGAAATTGCTGTACCTCTGGCACCTGTCAGTAAACTAGCAACGGAACAGATTATATAAATAACAACAACCTTTTTTATCTCGTCCTTTCTCGGAAATGTAGCAATGTAACAATAAAAAGCAACATACCATACAAGGGAACACATCTTCAAAAACCAAATTTCAGAGAAGTCTGTGTAAAGATATACATAGGAAACTGTAAATACCATATAAGCTTTATATAGATAAGACAGAAGATTTCCAATCGTAGTCAGATAAAAAATCACCTTCGCATGACCTTTAACCTTCTCGAGTCTTGCATCAGATTTCTCAAAATTCATCTCGGAATTTTTTTTCCCCATAAACACAAACTTGTCACTAATATGATATCCTATCAATATCATCAAGATACTTACTCCAAGTATAGTGATTGATAATGTCAAAGTCGCATCTTCAAAAGAATACTCTGTCATGGATCCTTGGATATTTTTCCACCAACTTGTAAAATCAAATAGATGAGAAAAATACATGCCCATGTCAAAAACGACAAACGTAATGAACAGAAGAAATATCAATATGTGTTTTTCAAGATTCGATGCCATGTAAAAAAGTATTGATGCCATAAACAACAGCAACATCCATATTTCAGCGTGGATATTTCCCAAAATAATTGCCAGCAGTAAAAGGGCAGATGTTAATAAAACAAGTAATATTCTTTTGCTTTCAAACCTCAACTTTTTCTAACTCCTTTTTTATACAGTCTTTGAAACTATCATAATCAAAATCTAATACCCTTTTTTGAATCAACTCGACATATCTATTTCGGGCACCCTCGTGTAAATATAAGTACTCCATGCCTTCTGCCATTTTTCTATCACAGGCATTCATATCAGAATTTACAAAATCTCTCACGTCTGTAACTTCTGGTACTAATACACCGTATTCTGCCAACTCAAATTTCTCACACTTGCTATGGATGTCAGTATTTGGCGCAAGAATCTCTCTTGGACCACTATTACAATCCGTAGATAATACTGGAATTCCTACGCACATTGCTTCAACCAATGCGTTAGGGAAACCTTCTGTGAGCGATGATACAACATATACCTGGCCCCGTCTCACATACTTATATGGGTTTAACTTTCCTCCTATCAGGAAAGCCTTGTCTTCTATTTTTAGCAAAGCTATTAATTCCTGTAATCTTTCTTTATGTTCTCCATTACCCATAATAACCAAGCGAACATTATCATGCCTTTGAGCCACTAGACTAAACGCTTTTATCAAATGATAATATGCCTTCTGATGAGATAATCTTCCCATAGAAATATAATAAAAAGCTTTCTCATCAAAAGGAAAATCATCCACCTCTTCAAGGGATTTTTTTCTTATTAAATTCACTTCATATGGATTATAGATAACCCTTACATCATTCTTATTAATCCCCCAATATTTTTCAGCATCAGCACTGATTAGTTTTGACACAGAATTAATTGAGTTGAACTTTGCAATAATTTTCTTATCTATTGTAGATGTTGTAAAAGGATTAGTTAACCAGTCATAGGATCTAATACCCATTATGATTTTCTCATTCTTCTTACTCAGAGCATTCATATAGTTGGAGTACATCCCAAATGAAAAAACGTAATCCGGCTTTAATACTGCTTTCATTTTCTTTGTAGCCATCAACCTTTTCACGGCAATAAGTATTTTATTTATTTTTCCCTCTTTCGGAGACACATCCAAATTATATGTTTTATGTTCAAGTGTATAGTCTGCATTTGACTGATACAAAGTAGCGATTGTTATGTCGTAATCGTCCTTTAAAAGATCTGCCATAATAAACGCAACTCTTTCCATTCCACCAAAATTTAATCCACCGATAAATATTACTAATTTCTTCTTATTCTTCATTATGCTTAATAATCCTTGCTGGAACTCCTACAGCTGTACAGTTATCTGGTATATCCTCTAACACAACTGCATTAGCGCCGATATTTACATTATCCCCTATCTTAATATCCCCAAGAATACATGCTCCTGCTCCAATAACGCAGTTCTTTCCTACGCACGGGCCAGTTTTTCCATTACGTCCACCCAAAGTGACATTTTGATAGATAACGGTACGCTCTCCGATAGAACTTTTGTGATGAATTACGATACCGTGGAAGTGAGCTATATTCACCCCCTCACCCAGATCAGCGGAGTATGGTATCGTGCATCCAAGGACAAGCTGCATCATATGATATATAAACTGAGCAATAAGCCTCATTTTGTGCCGATAAAAAAAATTCTCTGCTCTGTACCATTTTATTGCAATTGATTTTTTATTATTATATTGCATTGCTTTCCCCCCTATCCTTAATGCATTTTCTATATATGTCCACAAGTTTTGTTGATTCAATATCTAAGTCAAATCCAGCATTTTTCACTAAATCATACGCATCGCTTTCTCGATGAACATCTCTTAGTGCTACCTCGCTCCATTCTTTTGCAGACTTATTCAACGACAGTTCAATACAATTACAAATTTTAGCTTCTTCTGGAATGACGTCACTGACCAAACAGGGCAAACCATTTGTCTGGGCCTCAATCAGAGCTATTCCAAGTCCTTCGAAAAGTGATGGGAATAAAAATAAATCCATTCCACTCAGAAGTCGTCCAACATCATTTCTCACCCCTGTAAAATGCACGTTTGAAGCTATCCCTAACTTTTCTGTTTTTTCCTTTATACATGCTCTCAAATATCCATCACCTATTAAAAGAAGCTCTGCTTTTCTATTTCTCTTCAGTATTTCATTAAATACGTCGATAATGAAAATATGGTTTTTTTGAGGGGTAAAGTTGCCTATATGACCAACAACAAATTTATCTTGCATTCCCAATTCATCTCTAGCACTATCTCTGTTTTCAGCACTAAAAACAAAATGTTTCAACTGAATAGCATTGTTTACAACATACCCTTTGTCCGAATTAAATCTATTCCCAAAATTATGTACTCCCGCCTTTTTTGAACATGCGAAATAATAATCCGGCACATTCACAGAGAGTTTTGCTGCAACACCATTTCTCAAATTTGAAATAAGGCACTCACCAAATTTCGTTGCATGAGCATGCGAAATAACAACGCACCTCCCGAGAAGTTTAGATATATCAATGAAGAAAACACCCAGAAAAGGAAAATGATAATGAAATATATCATACTCTTTATAGTGTTCACTACAAAAATCTTTAAGTTGCTTTCTAAAATCAATAAACTTAAATGGCGATGGAAATTTATATATTCTACCACCGTATTTCCTAATTTGGTCGTTATAATTATTCGTGTCTAAATCTTCAAAGTAAATAAAATCCATATGAACCGCCTCATATACATTAGAATAATAATTCATAATGACGGTAGCGACACCACTCTTTTTATTTGTGTTAGAAACAAACATTAATACATTTATTTTTTTCAAAACGTACCCCACAAATCTTAAGCCTCATTAGAGACTTATGTTATCTTCACATATTTTTTCTTTTTATAAAGCCCGAATATCATATTTCTTACAGTGTTTACTAGGCTTACTATAACATTTTCCTTCTCCGCTTCTCTAAATAGCTTATAATGCCAACCTATCATGGTCTTAATATCATGTGAACTAATACTTCCAGTTCTGCCTCTTCTGTACTGTGCTAAATTAACATTCAGCAAATAACAATCAGCCTTCTTGCAAGCCTTTAACCACATCGCATAATCGTTGTTCTTCTTTATATCTTCAATCTGAATCAAACCAATCTTTTTTCTGTCATACATAACAGTCAGACATCCAGGCCAGCAGTAATTAAACATTCCTGTTTTAGTAATCACCTTCGGTCCTGTAACAATTACATTCGTTTTATTTCCGTCAGCATCTATTTCTTCATAGTCAGTATAAGAAAAATAACACTTCTTTTTCGTCATAAAACGAATTTGCTTTTCCAGCTTTTCCGGTTTCCACAAATCATCCGAATCCAAAAATGCAACCCATCTTCCATTAGCTATTCTTAACGCTCTATTTCGGCTGACAGCAGCTCCTGAATTTCTTTCATTTTTTATATATTTAATTCTTGGATCTTTTATTTTTTCAACCACAATGTCTGTATCATCTGTTGAACAATCATCCACAATAATCAATTCCCAATTCTGGTAAGTCTGATTAATTACCCACTGTATTGTTTCAGCAATATACTGTGCTGTATTATAAGACGGCATTATAATTGACACCAAATGACTCATTTTCATAGCACCAATATGGATTTTGATGTTTTCCATTTCGTGCAATTATATCTGGTGCGATACACGCAGCATCGATATTCAATTGCTCTAAAGACAGCCTACTTGTTAAATATGTATCTGGATTACAAACGCATGCATATTTATAAGTATAATGTGTATTAACACAGTCTAGCCCACAATTATTTCCAAAGCCATATCCTTTATTTTCTATTTCAATATACTCACAGCCGAACCCCTTAGCATACTTTCTTATTAATAAAAATGTATCATCATCATAAAAAGAATCCACCACCAACATTGCATATCTAGCTTCAACTTTTTTTAACTTTTCACAAAATCATATAAATCATGGTAATTCCGATATACTAAGGCTATGAAAACTATATCTGTTTCTGTCATAATACTTCCATCCACATCCATTATATCAAATATTTCTTTGCAGCATTCACACAAAAGCAAAATATATTAAATACCGCTACAATTTTACTAATTCCTTCATCCTGTGTTTGAATTTCCCAAACCTGTCGAACGCTCTTACCTTTTTTACTAGCGAGAGAATCTTTATTACCCACTCTATAATCTTCGAGAGCCTCATTTATTCCATACGCAATTGTTCCGTCTCTAAGAAGCATCAGCCAAGTAGCATAATCCTGACCACCTCTTCTAAGAGGCATTCTGAAATCACCAAGCTTAGTTCTATCAACCACTACCGTTGATGTCGCTATCATTGTGTTATGAAGTAAAAAATTATAATCAACCTGCTCTTTTACTTTGCGTTTGGTTTTAACAACATTATCGTTTTCATCAACCATTTGAATTGCTGTGTATGAAAATGCACCATTCTTTTTCTTTAGCAAATTAATCTGTTTCTCAATTTTCTCCGGATGCCACATATCATCAGCATCAAGAAATGCTACATACTGACCTTTAGCTAACTCTAATGCCTTGTTTCTCGCAGCACCCGCACCCTGATTAGTTTCTTGACAGTAGTAAAGGATTTCAGGATGTTTCTCTTTATATTTTTCAATAACCTCACGACTGTTATCTTTAGAGCAATCGTCAACCAAAACTATTTCAATTTTCTTATATGTTTGATTAAATATTGATTCGAGAGTCTTATCAATTACTTTTCCAGCATTATAAACCGGTGTAACAACAGAAACCAAATCTGTCACATACTGTCTTTCCATTTCTTATCCTCTATTAATATATCGGCGTTACCCAATTCTTGAATTCTTCTAATTTTCCTCTAACTGCATCCAGATAAGCTAAATGAAGCTTCTTAGTGATAACACCAGTATCGCCGGTTCCAATAACATATTTATCAATGCTGAGCACCGGAGTCATCTCCATTGCGGAACCACAAAGAAATGCTTCATCGCAAGTATAAAGCTCAGTCCTATCGATAGTTCTTTCAACAACTTCATATCCCTTTACTTTAGCAATCTGGATAACAGTATCACGAGTAATACTTTCCAAAACGCTGTCTGTTAGCATAGGGGTGATAACTATACTGTTTTTAATAATGAAAAAACATGAGCCAGAGCTTTCAGCAACCTTTCCAGCTTCGTTTAAGAACAAACAAGTGTCATAGCCATTTCTAAGAGCTTCTCTCTGTCCAACACGGCTGTTGATGTAGTTTGCACCGCACTTAATTCTCGGAGAAAGTGTTTCATCGCTAATTCTTCTCCATGAAGTAACACCAACATTCAAACCCTTCTTATTATATTCTGCACTTGTTCTGCCTCTTGGAATAGGTGCTACAAACATCTCAACCGGACCATCAGATCCCCATGAGCCAAAACCATCTACAAACAATGTCTGACGAACAGAAAGGTTTTCGTCATATTCATTTGCCATAATAACATCTACAAAAGCTTTTGTGAAATCTTCTTTTGTATACGGACAATCAAGCTGAATAAGTTTCGCAGATTTTAAAAGTCGCTCGTAGTGGTCATTTAATCTAAATGCGTATAACTGTTTCTCTTCATCATTCCAATAACAAGGAATGCCTTCAAAAACATTAAGCCCAAACTGAGAGGTTGGTGCAAGAATATTAATCTTTGCATCATTAACATTAAGAATTTCACCTTTGAACCAGATTCTTCTGTTTGCAACATCGTATTTCATACTTATCTCCTATCAATTAACTATCTATTATTCTTCATCTGGTAAATGCGCAAGTCTAATAATTTCCGCCTCTTCTGCTTTAGCAGCTTCTTCATCATTAAGCGAATCATCAATTTTGTTCTCATAAATCTTTTCATGTTTAAAAGCTTTAAATATAGACTCGATTCCAATCTTGATATCAGCAAGAAAGCCATATTTATTGAACATATCTACATACTCATTATCGTACATTACTTTCTCATCCCAAGAAATATCATTTCTTCCTTTAATCTGGGCCAACCCTGTCAATCCTGCTTTTACCTGGAATCGTTTCTTATATTTCTTATTGAGAGTATAGAAGTCACCTAACTCATATGCTACACAAGGTCTAGGTCCTACCACAGACATATCTCCCATGAAGATATTAAAAAGCTGCGGAAGTTCGTCCAAACTGTTATCTCTCAGCTTTCTTCCGACTTTCGTAACACGCGGATCATTTTCATAGTTAAATAGACCAGCCCCCATTTTCTCCGCATTCACAACCATAGAGCGAAATTTAAACATCTGAAACACACGGCCATCCTTTGTTCTTCTTCCCTGCTTAAAAAAGACTGGTCCTTCAGAATCTCTCTTAATCGCAATGGAAACTCCAATCCAAAGCGGAGTAAGAATAACTATAAGTATTCCAGATGACATAATATCAAATGCTCTTTTTATACCTAAACTGAATAGTTTCATAATATGTCTACACCTTATCTATCCATACCTATCAAAAATTGAATGTATGGAAAATATCATCAAATGTTTCTGCTCTCTTGATTACTTCTACTTTTTTTCCGCAAATATCAAGTACAGGAAAGTTTGGAAGAATGAATGGTGGCTTCATAACCAAGGAATACGATCCACAGTTACTAATCACAATTGCATCATCAACTGCAATTTTTCCGGTATAGTTTTTATATAGAACATCGCCCTCGATACAAGTAAATCCCACAAAGTCAAGTTTCTCGTAATAAGTACCTTCGCTCATGTGGATAACTTCCATCGGCGGGTTGATGCCCGTCATACTGATATTTTTCTGACTTCCCAAAACAGAAGCCATGTATTTTCCACGAACGTTCTTGATTGTTTTAACAGTTCCTACAAACTTCATACAGTCACCAACAACTGCAGAACCTGGCTCGATTAGAAGTTCCGGTTTTGCATTCTTATCCTTAAAATAGTCTGCAAAAACGGATGCTGCTGCTTCTGCATATTCCTTATAACTTGGAATTACAGACGTGAACTGGGCTTTAAGTGAATCTGCCATCTTACCGAAAAGGCCACCGCCGATATCCACACGTTCAGGAATGATACCTACTCGATCAAGTAATTCCACCATGCCTTTAACTCTTGCTGTCCAGTACTCAACCTGTCGTTTTGCAAAATGGCACTGGAAATTTATAAAATGAATGTTAGGTGTGGTAGTCACAATTGAAAGAACTTTCTTGAAATCATTACCCTCTACATCAAAACCAAATCTTGAAACTACACCGTCATTAACATCGTAATTACAACGAATGCCAATATTCAGTGTCTTATTAGTTTTTATTGCCAGATTTTTGATAAACTCTGCTTCACTGATGGAATCAATATTTACAGTTCCTCCATAAAGCAAAAACTCTTTCATCTTCTCTGGTTCCTTAATAGGCCCATTCCAAATAATGCGTCTAGGATCAACACCACACTTTAATGCAAGCTCTACCTCCATTTCTGAAACAACTTCTGCATATCCTCCGAGTTCATTTACAATTTTACAGAACTTAGGCGTGTAGTTAGTTTTATATGAGTAAGCGATATTAAAATTCGGATATATTGCAGAGAATGTATCTTTCAATTCAATAAAATTCTTACGAAACTGCTCAGAATCAAGAAGATAAAATGCATCTCCATATTCCGCTTTTAAATTAAAAATAATTTCATCATTAATAAGCATTATTGTTGCCCCTTTTTATTATTCACAATCATTTTTACAATTTCTATCATCTCTTGGTTATTTGCTGTGTAATCGTCCAGCTTACTAACTCGATCCTCGAAATCACGAAACTCTTTCATGTTTTCCCTGAAAGTTTTTTCAATCTCGTCAATATTAAAAATAATATCTGTATTACAGAAACTTCTGGAAAGGATTGCTCTAGTTGATCCAATTCTGTAATGCTCTATAATAACTTTTTCAGCAGGAAGAACACCACCCCCAAGACGAGCAATACCGCCAAAACCGTATGGAATTCCATAAGCCGCTATCTTATCGGTAAGCCTATCAACCGTACCATCAGCCAACAGTTCAAACATGAATGTCATACCATATGATAAGTGAAGATCGTTTAATCCTATATGAATCTCATCCATGCCACCGTTATTCAGAACTTCATCTAAACACTCTGCTGCTTCCTTGGTTTCAAGCAAAAGCGTTGTTTTACATCGACCATTAACAGTTTTTATAAAGCTTGTAACCTCAGCAGCTGATTTCCACATAGGAAGCATAATCATATCAGCGCCTGCACTTATAACATCATCAATCTCCTGAATAGAGTTTTCATTCCAAGGATTGATGCGAACCAACATTTCTGAATTTGTCAGAAGAGGCTTAATTATTCTGATATCCTCCACAGTATGTTGAGATTTAACAGTGTTCATTCCTTTTTGGCGTTGTTCTTTCCCCAGAGTCTCTAAATCTATCCAGATTCTCTGAACACCATATTTCTCTGCTATTAATGCAACATCTGGTTTATTCGTAATGTACATTAATGTTAATGACATAGTGATCCCCCTGAAAATCCCTTAAGCAATTAATAATCATTAATCTCTACCATACAAATCTCTGGTATAAACTTTATCTCTAACATCATCCAGGCAAGCATCATATCTGTTTGCAATGATTGCCTGGCTAGTTTTCTTGAGTTGTTCTAAATTATTTTCTTAATTGCCAATTCATTTTTAGACACGACAAAAAGCCCGTGAGATTTTTTCCCATCAGGCTTAAGTCCGTCTCCTTCCAACAATTTTTGTTTTGCCACTTGTTTGGGTTTAAGAAGTAATCGCCAGTGCCACCGCAATTTTTAGTATTCAACTTGCTCTCGCCCCATGAACCCCCACTTGGTCACAAAAATTTCAAAAAGGATATGGCTTAAGCTGCCAATTCCGCATAAATACTTGAGTTTTGCTGGCTGTCCCTATTATATAAATATCGAAAAATTTTCTTCTCAAAAGGTTCAATTCCTTTAAATCCCGAATCTACTAAGTATCTTTCTTTAACCATTATCTTTCGCCATTATCTTTCGCCATTATCTTTCGCCCTTCTCTTATCATCGCTTCTATTAACAACTCCAATTTAAAATCGCCGTAATCTACATAGTCACTCATTTATTAACGTCAAGTCACACCAAAATAGTCATAACCTGCATTAGAGAGCTCTCTTCCTAACACAGGCTCTTATTAATTTATCCCTCTACTTTTGACAACGCAACTTCACCTAAAACCCTTCTATAATTCTCCCGTTCTTCCAACAAATCATCATTTGCTGAATGATAAGTACTAACAATCCCCTTAACCAACTTTCGTATATCCTCCCTATTCCTGTAAGCTGCAGCCGCAAGTTCTTCCAACTGGCCCAAAAACTCCACCACATCAAACGGAATCGGTTTTCCGATATGAATCAACTGATTAGGCGTAATTCCCATGCCTTCTTCCTCCATCAGTTTCTCCTCATAAAGCTTCTCCCCTGGTCTAAGTCCCGTATATACAATCCGTATATCCACATCCGGTTTATACCCCGAAAGCTTAATCAAGTTCCTTGCCAGTGTATCAATCTTCACCGGCGCGCCCATATCCAAGACAAAAATCTCACCGCCCTTAGCATAAGTTCCCGCTTGTAGTACAAGACTCACCGCCTCAGGGATTGTCATAAAATAACGTATAATATCCGGATGTGTTACAGTCACTGGACCACCCTTTTCAATCTGTTTCTTAAACAATGGGATGACCGAACCGTTGCTACCCAACACATTTCCAAAACGCACTGCAACAAACTCCGTACGCTTCCTATTGTTATCCATGCACTTTCTACTGGAATTCGTATGTAGTCCATTGATATTTAAACGTCTATTATCATTAACATTTTTTATATTTTTATCTTGCGAGCCCGCTGTCTCTAATGAACCATCTACAGAACCAGCCCCCAACTCCTCATCATCCTCATAATGCGCACTCAACATAGGCAGCATCTCTTCCTTCCCCTGACGACTAATCCTATCCATCGACTGCACCACCATCTCGCACAATCTCTTACTCGCGCCCATTATATTCGTAGGATTCACAGCCTTATCCGTGCTGATCAGCACAAACCTCTCGCACCCATTCTTCAACGCAGCATAAGCCGTCTTATAAGTACCTATCACATTATTCTTAATAGCCTCACAAGGACTCGTCTCCATCAACGGCACGTGCTTATGCGCGGCCGCATGATAAACAATATCCGGCTTATAAGTTTCAAAAACACTGTTCACCCTTCTGCTGTCCCGCACTGATCCAATCAACACAGTCAAATGCAGCTCGGGATATTTCCCTTTCAATTCCTGCTCGATATCATAGGCATTATTCTCATACACATCAAAGATAATCAAATGCCCCGGGTTATGCCCTGCAATCTGCCGGCAAAGCTCGCTCCCAATGGAGCCGCCTCCGCCCGTCACAAGTATGGTCTTCCCACTCAAATGGCGGAATATCTCATCCAGATTCACCTTGATAGGCTCCCTGCCCAGCAGATCCTCTACCGCCACATCCTTCATCTTGCTCAGGGAAACTTCCCCATTCACCAACTGGTAAATCCCCGGAAGAATTTTTAATTCACACCCAGTCTCTTTGCAAATATTCAGGATATCCCTTTTCTCTTCCGCACTTGCGCTGGGAATCGCCAGCAGGATCTGGTCAATCCGATACTTCTTTACATTCAGCAGGATATCCTCCCGTCCACCGACAATGGGAATCCCTTCTATGTATCTGTCCCATTTGTTGCTGTTATCATCAATAATGCAGCACACCTTCACAGGTGTCTCCTGGGCTCTCAGTAACTCTCTAAGTATCGTCTGTCCTGCAGCCCCCGCGCCAATGATCATGACACGATGACGGATTTCTCCGTTTTCCGCACTCTGTTTCCTGCTCCGCTCCAAAAGTATGAAGCGATAGGAAAACCGGATGCCTACCGTCAGTAAGAACTGAAGCATGATCCCAAACAGATAATAAGAAATCGGCATCCTGTGGAAAACCAGTGTAATCCCCAGCAGATGAAAAATCCCAGTAAAGGCTGTAGCCGCAGTAATGCGCAGCAGTTCACTATAGCTGGCAAACCGCCACACGCTTTTGTAAAGCCTCAGCATCCAGAAAACAGCAATACTGACCACCGTATATATCGGTGCGAATTTCAGATACGCAGCCAGATAATCTTTCGGGATATGGGAATACATGCAGTCAAAGCGTACCCACAATGCTAAAAAGTATGCTGCATTTACCGCAATCACATCGTAGATGAGCAGATACACGGCAATGATCTGCCAATGCTGCAGCTTCTTTTTTGCACTTGTCCCCGGATTTTGTTCCGGCTTGTTTTCATCAGAATTATATTTTTTTATAAATGCTTCCTGCTCCTGGTCACTTTTTTCCCGGCCAGAGGAATTCGCTTTTGCGAGCGCCCAAAGAAGCAGTATCATCAGCACTAAAAATGCGCCAACAAAAAAAATAACCGTGTTTGTCATAACCTTTTCATATCCTTCAATTTCTTCCTTCGCAAATATTGATTTCCATAAAAATCAAATTTCTCTTTTTTATTTATAACTTTGAATATACCCTGCCATCGGCAGTTCTTCGGCGACTCCCCGTGGGGCCGCCCGGCGATATTCAACCGGAAAGCATGCGCCATTGGCACCTGCCCTCTTGCTGGTTTCTCAGCATTTATCATAAGAGCATTCAATGCCTTGTCCCTTTGGCACTTAAAAGATAAATGCCAACGGGACAAGACACCGTGCTTCTTATTAACTTAAACTCAATTCATATTTGCAGATTCATGTTTCTCCGAAAACTCTCCTGGCATTTCAATCCCAGATTCCTGGCGTCATTCAGGTAGCGGTTTCCTTCATGCCCATTTTCGCACTGAAACATTTTGCCTTTCTGCTTCACTTTCCTACCACATACAGCGCAGGTTTTGCCAACACCTTCTGCCCTTACTTCCAAAACAAGAATCCCTTCTGCCCAGGCTTTATACTTGAGAAAGCTCCGGATTCTGCTGCTCAGATGCAGAGGAGAAAAGTTCCCGCTTTTATATAAGGACATTCTTGAGAAATCCTCATTATAAATAGGAAGAACTATAATCCCGGCGCTCTGCTTTTTGCAGAAACCTACAATCTCGCTGCTTACCTGGTGAGCATAATGTTCGGAAAGATTTTTCAAATGCGTGTAATACTTTTTGTTAGGCTTGGAGGAGTTATCCTTGTCTGTGTAGGCGCGCGATTTGTCGATTTTCTCCAGAAGCTGCCTGCAATGATGTCGGTAAGCATCTCCGCCGCGGCAGTTCTGTACCGCTGCCAGGCTGCCGTCTCCCTCGAGTACACAGCACATAGCAAACATGTCAGTATTTGTAAAGCGCACACTGCAGACCCGTTCACCTGCTGCCATTCTTTCTTTGGCGGTGCGGGCGTCCTCGTTTTCCTGCTTGACCGGAATATGAAGCATATACCAGTTTTTTTCTTTCACAAGTACAGGCGACATCAGCGCTCCGTCTTCTGGAAAATCCCGGCCGGTCAGTGTACATTCCGTCCAGCACCATTTTTCTCCATTCCAGAGCTTGAGTTGAATTCCTTCATCAGAAAGATTTCGGTACATGCCTTTGAAAAAAGTCACTGTACCCTCGATTTCATCTGGGAACTTATCCTTCGCGCCGAATCCTCCTTGACAATCCATCCCAGCCGCAGAGCTTTTCACCGCTGTTGCCGCTTTATTAATGGCGGACCGTCTGAAATATACTGGAACCTTATGAAAAGGCAGTGGACACTCCGGCTGTCTGCCATCTCTGCCCGCCACTGTCAAAATCTCCAAGTCCCGTTGAATCTGAAAGAGACTGTTGCTCCAAAGGTCCTGCCTTTGTTTCAAAAGTCCGTAATAAAAATTAAGAACTTCTGTGTAGTACGCCTCTGTCTTTTCCAGCCAATCCTGATGGGGGCAAAAAAGTCGTTTTTTCCAAGTCCGAATGCTGTATCCTGTTTTCATAAGACCTCGTTCTAAAGTACGCTCGGGCATACTTGCTGGCTACAAGTCGTTCACTGTTAGTCAAGTGCTGTGAACCGCACGATATGAATCACTCGCTGCGGACCGCACGCTGTGAGTCACACGCTATGAGCCACACGTCATGAGTCACACGCTGTAAGTCGTACGCTATGAGCTATACGCTGCAAGTCGCAAGCTATGAGTCGCACGTCATACCATGAAAAATTTTGTCATATTATTCCAGTAATGCGACACACGAAAAAACCTTGTAAAACAGCTTTTCGTTCGTCAATGATTAGTTTACAGCCATTTCTTTAGAAAGTCAACATGGAATCACCTTCCATTGCTCTTTCGTCATAAATTACCAAGTAAGCGCCTTTTTTTACAATTATATTGGTCGATTAAACAATAGGTGAAAAGTTCTGAATTATATGTAATATTGTATAAGTGGTCAGAATGGTGGTCCACGATCAAACAAAAATTTATAGAGGAGGTTATTATGTCAAGAAAAGGTGAAAATATTCGTAAAAGGAAGGACGGCAGATGGGAAGCGAGGTATATAAAAGGCCGCGATACCAACGGAACAATACAATACGGCTATCTTTACGGAAAGACCTACCGTGAAGTTAAGGAAAAAAAGAATAAGAAAATTTCCGAAATCCCCCGCCAAATTCTGCAGCCTACAAAAAGCACGGAACTCCCTCCGGATGCTAATGTAGAGATGGTGAGTGAATGTTGGAAAACCAATGTCCGCCATACAGTAAAAGACAGTACCTATTCAAACTACGAGACAATTTTACACAATCAAATCCTGCCCATTATAGGCAATTGCACAGTTAAGGATATCAGCAATAAAACAATCTGGCAGTTTATCCAGGCGAAAATCGAGCAGGGATTTGCCAGCGGAACGATTCATGTGACACTGAGTGTATTGAAAAACATTCTGAAATTTGCTCAGACCGCGGGTATTTACCCTGCTGAAGATTTGAAATTTCCGCATGTAACCGGAACCGGCAATGATATTAAGATTATGGAAGTCGATGACTATCGGATTTTAGAAGAATACTTAATCCGTAATCTAAATAGTTTCGCATATGGCATTCTGTTATGCATGCACACAGGCATCCGAGTCGGGGAACTAAGCGGGCTCCGCTGGGAGGACATTGATTTTCAAGGAAAAAAAATATGCATCCGAAGAACCGTTACCCGGATTAAGAATCTTGATAACTTGCCTGACCCCATGACTCACAAAATCAATAAAACTATACTTCATATTGGCACACCAAAGACTGCAAATTCTGCACGCGAAATCCCCTTACCTGATAAATTGTTGGAAATTGGGCACACGCTCATCAATAAAAGAGAGAATTACATCCTGACCGGAACCGAAAAATGCATGGAACCAAGGATTATCCAGCGCAAATACGCAATTCTGCTAAAGGAATGTCAGATTCCACCCATTAAAATCCATTCTCTCCGCCACCAATTTTCCTGCCGCTGGGTAGAGCAAGGCTTTGATACAAAATCACTTTCAGAAATTCTGGGCCATACTTCTGTGCGAACAACCCTTGACTTATACGTTCATATACGCTCTGACACAAAGAGAAAATATATGAACCAGCTTATGGAAAATTAAAAATAAACAGTCGCGAAAATGGTCAGCCTTTACGTTAAACCGCTTAGGCTGGCCATTTGAAGGATAATGTCGCATTACTGGAATAATACGATTTTGTTAGTTTTTCCAAATATAGATTATTTATCCAAATATCAACAAAAAGTCAAAAAAAGACAGCTTTCTCATGAGCTGTCTTTCTTGTTTTCATTCAATTATTTTATTGTGTCCGAGCTATCCGTTGATGCTATTCACGCATTCCGCGTTTTGGATGCTTACGCATATTGTTATCATTTAGAGCATTCTTACTCTTTAATACTTTTTTATCCCTATCCTTCATATAAGGCACTACCACCAGCGTCGATAAGCCTAAATATTTTTCAACATCTTCCTCTGTCTTAATGTTATCGTTCATTACAAAACGCAGCACAAACACAGCGGACGCAGCCAAAAGTCCCAGGATAAAACCGATGGCTGTGTTTTTGATGAAATTGGGACTGGATGGGGTGTAGGAAACCTCGGCCTCTTCCACTGTGGTAGGCGGCAGTGATTTGGTTATTTCCGCCATCCGCTCAGCGGTTTCCTCAGCCACGGCATTGGCTACCATACATGCATGGATAGCGTCTTCTGAAACGGCTGTAATTACAAGGATGCGCGTACCTGAGTAATTACTCACGTTCAACATGTTTTCAATGTCGCTTCTGGTAAACTTAGTCCCATGCTCCTCTTCGATTCGCTTAATTGCTCCGTCCAATACCGGCTTGCTTCGCGCAATCACCTCAAAGTCTGCGGTCAGCTCCGTACCGACCTGGATATCGGCAAGGGAGGTTTGATTTGTGGGATTGCTGAGAAGATAAAGCATTGCCTTCGACTCATACTTTGGCGTAAGCACCCACACACAAATGGAAAAGGCCGCAGCCCCTCCCAGCATGGCGCTTATTGTAATCAGCCACCATTTTTTCACCAAAACAAGTAATAATTCTTTCAAATCAATCTCTATTTCATCTTCGTAATTTTTCTCCAATTATACGACCCCCTTCCCATCTTTTCGTTGCATATCTTCCCTTGATCTCTAGCTTACCCTTGGTTTCTGACTTTCCCGTGGTTTCTCATTTCCATATGGTTTCTCGCTTCCCCGTGGTTTTTCGCTTTCCCATGTTTTCTCGCTTTTCCATGGTTTCTCACTTTTCTATGTTTTCTCGCTTTTCCATGGTGTCTCGCTTTCTCATGGTTTCCCACTTTTCTGTCCATCTGGTTTTCCACGTTTAGTCAGAGGTACCGCTGTATTTATCGTAGGAATAATGCTTTTCACCATGATTCGTCTTGTTGATGACTGCGCCCAGGATGTTGCTATTTGCGGTGCGCAGCTGCTCCACGATATTACAGGCTTCAGATCTGGAAAGCTTATCTGAGGAAATCACCAGTATGGACGCATGGCATTCCTTAGCGATTATGGCTGCATCAATGACACTGCCAAGGGGCGGGGTGTCTATGATAACGTAATCATAGTTTTTGTCCAATGTATGTATTAAAAGCTTGAATCTTTCATTTCCGAGAAGCTCCGGAGAATTACTGGGACGGATTCCAGCGGGTATAAGATATAAATTCTCAATATCAGTATTATAGATGACATTTTTCATTTCCGCATGCCCCGAAAGCAGGTGGCTGAGTCCCTCAAAGGTTTGGGAAATATCCAGCCTGCGCAAAAGCACGGATTTTCTCAAATCCGCGTCAACCAGCACGGTCTTTTTGCCTGCCTCAGCCAGAGCCACCGCCAGATTGTAGGAAACCATTGTTTTTCCATCTCCTGGAATGCAGCTAGTGATAGCGATTACGCGATTTTCCACACCGGTAAATTCCACATTTGTCCGTAATGTACGGTAAATTTCTTTTTCCTGGCTGGTTAAAATAATTTCATCCTTTATCCTTAGTTCTTCCACGGTGATTACTCCTTATCACAGAATTCTGCCAATATGTAGGGATTTGTGATTTTCAGCAAATTGGGTATCCGGCAGATTGAGTGTTCTTTTGTAGAATCAAATATAATCACTCACATTATACAACAAAATTTCAGCTGACTAGTTCAGTTTACGGTAGTAATCAGGTGCTATTTATGTACAAAATCATGCTTTATATGTAAGATTAAGCAAAAATGCGGGAATATGTGATTTTCGTGTTTGATATATAGCCGACAGGATGTTACCATAATTATAATGAAATTGCGGAGGAGAAATGGAATTGAGCAGCAAAAGCATGAATGCAAATGAATTAAATAGAAACAACTTTAACGCAAATGCATATCAATACACGATTGACAATAAGACAATAGTCGTCTATCCCAGTCATCTTTCCGGGACCCCTGTCGTGTATCTTAATACATTTGGTGAGGAAGGCGGGAAGGTGTATGAAGCGTTGCAGGGGATAGGTGTGCCTGAATTTACGTTGGTGACGATAAGCGGATTGAATTGGAATCACGACATGGCTCCATGGGATATTCCACCTGTTTTTGCGGGCGAGGTACCATTTATAGGCGATGCTGATGAATATTTGAAGCTTTTTTCAACGGAAATTATGCCAATAGCAGAGGAGAAGATACCAGGGTGCATTTCCTGGCGGGGTATCGCCGGGTATTCGCTTGCTGGTTTGTTTGCTCTGTATTCGTTGTATAAAACGGAAGTTTTTTCAAGAGCTGCCAGCATATCCGGCTCACTATGGTTTCCTGGGATTGTGGAATATATTTTGGGGCATGAGATGAAAAAGAAGGCGGAATATTTGTATTTTTCACTGGGCGACAGGGAATGCCGCACGCGGAATCCTTATATGAAAATAGTGCAGGAGAACACTGAAAAAATAGAGGATTTTTATAAAAGCCAGGGGATTGAAACAGTTTTCAAGTTAAATCCTGGTGGTCATTTTAAAAATGCAGTTGATAGAACAGCGGCAGGGATTGCTTGGCTTTTGGGCGGTATCTAAAAGATTTTCTGCCTCTCGCTCCGCCCTCGGTGTCAACTGTTTTAAAGCGATTTTTGTATCATGTCGTTTTTCTTTGCAGTGATATATGTATCCTTAAATGCTCTTTTCATTTTTCCGCCTATGATTATATTGTAGGATATTATTAATCCGTCGGTAATAATGATGTCCCGGAACGGCATGAGTGTTGTCTCAATCAGGAGAGGCAAGGGAGCATAATAGAACATTTCTTCTATACTGCTGACAATTCCGCTAACCTGATATACTTTTTCATTGTCTGCCGAAATCATTCATTATGAAACTCTTTTAAATGGCGTTCAATGATAAATCGCCCTTTTTCCATCCTCTGATGATTTCCTTGTGCTCCTCCGGCATTTCTATACACATTTAAAGATACTCGTCGATTACTGCTGCATTTCCGCACAGTTTATTCGACACAATATTTACTTCAATTGGATTAAGATTTTCCGCTCCTTCAATCTTTTTGAGATTTTTATTCACTTTGTATTTCTTATTTACAAAATCCAGCAAGGCCAGCCAGAGCTTGTAGTATAGATTTCCATCTTCCTTTGATAGGGTCATTCTTCTGCATCTCCTTAAAAATGATTTAATCTTGTCGTATTATGATATTGTAGTATTATAATCTTATGGTATTATAGTTTAACAGCAGAAACAGGAAGTTATCCGTGTATTAATTTTACAAATAAAATCTTCTATTTTTGCCTGAATCACCCCTCATCAAGACCTTCCTTGTGTCCCTCATCATAGCCTCCCCTGCGTTCTGCCACACGCAGTTTCTTCTGTTCTTCCTCTTCATTGTATTGAAATATGTTCATAGAAACCGCCTCGGCTTTATTCCTGAGAAGCAAATCCTTTAGCACTCTTTCTCAACGCCTGCTTTTAGTTGAGATTAAAGCATGGATTTATTGAAATGAATAAGAATTTAAAAATGTTGGTCCAGAACTTTGATAGAAAATATGTTATATTTGAATCATAACATGGTAACAAAGACGGGGAATTGAATCAAGTAAACATACTCCTTTCAGGACATGTATACTTGATCCAATAATTTTCCTATAATCTCATACCACCATCAGCTTGAATAGTGGCACCCGTAATATATGAAGAAAGATCCGATGCAAGAAATAATGCCACATTTGCAATCTCTCTCGGCTGTGCCAATCTGCCGAGCATTGTCTGCGCTGAAAATCGTTCTAAAAGTACCTCTGGGACCGTTTCCAACATACTCGTCAATGTATATCCGGGAGCAATGGCATTTACCCTGACATTCCCACCATTATACGAAAACTCCTTTGCCCAACTCTTTGTCAGCCCAAGCAATCCCGACTTTGTGGCAGCATAATTCGCTTGTCCAATATTTCCATATATCCCAACAACAGAAGAAATATTGATAATTGAACCACCTTTTTGTTCCTGCATATGAGGTCCTACTACCCGTGTCAAGTTCCACACTCCTTTCAGATTAACTGCAAGAACTTCATCAAATTGCTCTTCTGTCATCCTCTTTGTCATTGCATCTCGTGTAATCCCCGCGCAATTTACCAGAATATCCACACATCCATGTCTCTCAATTATTTTTTCAAAAACTGCCTCACAATCCTTTGTATTTGTAATATCCACTTTATAGGAATCTATTCTTGAGTCTATTTTGGCTTTATGAGCATTATAAATACCGATAACCTTCGCTTTATTCTCAAGAAAAAGCTGAACAATTTCGCTACCGATTCCACCTGAAGCGCCTGTAACAATGGCCGTCTTATTCCTCAGCATATATCTACCCTCCTGACAATCGTAGAGCATCCCATGCCGCCGCCAATACACAGCGTGGCAAGTCCAGTTTTAACATTCTCCCTTTTCATTGCATATAAGAGCGTAACAAGAATGCGACAACCAGATGCACCTACTGGATGTCCGAGTGCAATTGCTCCTCCGTGAATATTTAATTTTTCTGACGAAATATTCAGCTCTTTCTGTACGGCAATAGATTGTGCTGCAAAGGCCTCATTTACTTCTATTAAATCAATATCTTCAATAGCCATCCCCAAGCTTTTCATTAGTTTTTTTGTGGATTCAACCGGTCCTATCCCCATGATTTCCGGAGCAACACCGCCAAGTGCACCGCCCATCCATTCTGCCATAGGCTTTAAGCTGAAAGCTTTTACCTTGTCTTCCGAAACAAGTAACACAGCCGCCGCACCATCGTTAATTCCGGAAGAATTACCTGCAGTTACAATTCCATCTCTCTTAAATACAGGTTTTAATCTTGCGAGAGACTTTGTTGTTGTATTCTGGCGAGGTCCTTCATCTTTGTTAACCAATATCTCCTGATTTTTCACTTTAACAGCTACAGAAACAATTTCCTCTTCGAATACTCCTTCCTCCATTGCTTTACATGCCTTCTGTTGCGACGCTGCTGCATACAGGTCAAGTTCTTCTCTGGTAAGATTCCATTTTTTCGCAATATTTTCGGCTGTTATACCCATATGGTAATCATTTTCTGCATCCCACAGCGCATCAATTACCATTGTATCAATCAAGTCAGCATTCCCCATGCGGTATCCAAATCTAGCCTGCTTCAGTGCATACGGCGCATTTGACATACTTTCCATGCCACCTGCAACTACCACGTCAACATCTCCAGACTGAATCATTCGAGCCGCCTGATTGACACTGTCCAGCCCTGATCCGCACACAACATTAATTGTTTCCGCTGTAACAGAAAAGGGCAGACCGGCTTTCAGTGCTACCTGTCTCGCAACATTCTGCCCTAATGAAGCTTGTATAACGCAACCCATATAAACGTGCTCGACATTATCGGCTTTTATGCCAGAACGCTTTACGACTTCTTCAACCACTATCGCACCAAGATTAACTGCAGACATGGAACTTAGTGCACTCCCCATTTTGCCAATAGGTGTACGACAAGCTGAAACAATGTATACTTTCTTATTCATTAGCTACTACTCCTTATCGCCATTCATCTCTACCCAAAATTCATCCTCAATTTTAAGTATTTTTCTGCTTCTGTCTTTTATCCTTTTACAAGGGATTCCCACATAAATCCCCCACTCATCCAAACTCTTTGTCACCAGTGACATACTGCCAACAGATGCTCCTTCTTTTACGGTGACCCCTGGTAAGATAGTGCAATTGCTTCCGACCAGTGCATGTTTTTCCAGCGTAACCAATCCGCCCTGTATGCTGCGGTACTTGTCCGGAATCATCGGATTAGTCAGAGCATTTCCCGAATAATCGTCGCTATCTGCATAAATAGCACATCTAGACGACAGACCTGAAAAGTCTTTCATCAAAATTCCGGATTTCCCACCAAACAAAAGACACGCCGCTGCAATATGAATTCTATTTTGAAGCGTAATCCTACCGCTTAAAATACAAAAATCATCTATTCTAACATTATCTCCAATAGAAATACCGCCGGCTCCATATATACAAGCATTTCTACTTATGAACACATTATTACCAACAGATTTAAATCCAAGCTGCTTTAATTCACATGGTGTGTAAAAACTTGTCATTATATAATCCCCTCCATTTTTTTCGATATTTTATACAGCGAAAGTTTCTCAAGCCAATTTTAAAATGGTCATTCGAGAAAACGAAGTTGCAAATAGGCTATCAATAGGCACATCGCATAAGTGAGAATTTCAACTCCAAAAGCATGCAACAGAAGCCACATGCTTTCATAAAAACAGGAACAGCTTATTTCCTGTAATATTCTCGAAGTCATATAATTGTGTTAATCCTGAATTTACAGTATAGTGATGGGCTACAATAAGCAACGTTAGGAAGCACGAAATAGCTCAATCATTCCTTGTTGTTCAGATACCACTAAAATAACCCATTTCGTCTTATTTTCTACTCTTCAAGATAATCTCGCAGATCCAATCTACATCCTCTAGTGCCAAATCTGCATACAACGGCAGAGTCAAAACTCTCTTACTGATATGTAATGCAACCGGCGTTTCATTTGCATCGTATTTACCGTGGAAACAATCAAATGTACTTGTAAGCGGATAGAAATACTTTCTTGCACCGATGCCACTCTCTTCTAGTGTTGCAAAGACTTGATTGCGGCTTGCGCCAAACATCTTCTCATCAAAGATAACAGGGAAATAAGCATAATTCGGCAACACACCTTCTTGAACAGGATTCAATTGAATCCCCTCAACGTTACCAAGCTGTGCCACATATCGTTCAACCACTGCCTTGCGCTTGGCAATTTCTTCTTCCACATGGCGAAGATTGCACAAACCCATAGCAGCACAAAACTCGTTCATCTTTGCATTCGCCCCCACGCCATCTACTATCTCCGGCCCACGAATACCAAAGTTCTTCAAACGATAGAGTTCCAAACCGAAATCGCTATCAGTAAAGCATGCACATCCTCCCTCAATAGAGTTAAACACCTTAGTAGCATGGAAACTAAAACAGGAAACGTCTCCGTATGAACCAATACCCTTTCCTTTATAACGAACACCAAAAGTGTGTGCCGCATCATAAAGTACCTTTAAACCATACTTATCAGCAATTTGCTGAATTCCTTCAATATCACAAATATTGCCATACACATGTACCGGTACAATCGCACAAGTCCTGTCAGTGACAAGAGCTTCCATTTTTGAAACGTCTATAGTAAAGTTTACCGGATTTATATCGCAGAATATAGGCTGTAATCCATTACGCACAATTGCATGTGTTGTAGAGGCAAATGTGAATGGTGTGGTAATCACCTCACCGCCCTTTGGCAAATTAAGTGCCTGCAAAGATAGTTCAATAGCCATATGACCGTTAGTAAACATATCGAGCTGCTCCACACCTAAATAGTCTATTAGATTTTCCTGCAACTCCTTATGTCTCGGTCCCATGTTAGTAATCCAATGGCTGTCCCAAATCCCTTTAATCTCTTCAACATATTCCTCTATCGTTGGCATCGAAGACCTAGTCACAAGTATCTTTTTCTCCATATTATTTCCCTCTCCTGTTTTTCAGAAAACTCACCAAGTAGAGAAATCCCGAATTTTTAAATATTACTGATTGCAGTAGATATACCAAAGCCCCCACAAAAACCTGCAAACAAATCGTAAACAATGAACCCAAATTAAATAAATAGATTGGATATATAATAAGTGCCATTATTACACTCATTATAAAAGATGGTAGTAAATCCTTAAACTGCTCAGTATACCCATATTGCAATAGCTTCCTGTTTGGAGCGGCATTAATAAATACAGATGCAATATCCGCAATAATCAAGCTATACGCCATTGCTAACGGACTTATTTGCATTGAAAGAAGCAATACAACCAATCCAATACTTTTTTTAATTATCTCTAATTTCAGGAAAATATCACTTCTACCTATTGCATTCAATGCCTGAAGATTAGCTGTATGTATCGGCCATAATCCATAACTGAAGCAGAAGATTCGCAGATATGGAACACAAGGCAGCCATTTATCTGTCAATAGCAGACTAATCAATGGCTCCGCAACCACTCCCAGACCGACCATCATCGGCCACATGATAAAAGAGCTGACCTGAATTGCACGTCGAGTCATCTGCTTAATTCTACCTATGTCATCTTGGAGCTGTGATAGTGCTGGAAAAAGAACGCTGCTAATCGATGCATTCACATTAACCACAATCAGATTTGGATACTTATCTCCTTGGTTGTAAAAAGCTAAGTCTGATTTAGTATATTTCTTTCCGATGATTAGGCTTCGCAGCTGCTTATATCCTGTATCTAATAACCCAGAAACAAGCAGTTTCCACCCAAATGAAATCAGCTCTTTTGCTCGCTCCCAGGAACATTTCAACTCAGGCCTCCAGCGTACTGTAAACCAAAGAACCATGGTATCTATACAGGTATTTGTTAGATACTGATATATCAAGGCCCAGACACCGTACCCACTATACGCCATGCTTACGCCAACAATACCAGAAATGACTGTACCAAATAAGGTTGACCAGAAGAATCGTTTAAAAAGCATTTTACGCGAAACATACGCTTGCTGAACTGTATTAATAGCCGCAACCGGAATTCTTATTCCCAATACTCGAAGTGCTGGTGACAAGATTGGCAAATCATAAAAAGACGCAATCAGCGGCGCAGAACAAAATAAAATAAAGTATAAAACAAGAGCTATTCCTAAATTTATGTAAAAAACTGATGAAAAATCTACGTTGTCAACATTTTTCTTTTGAATCAATGCGTTGCCAAAACCGCTACTCACAAAAACATTCGCAATAGTTATAAAAACCATTACAATTGCTACTGCGCCATAATCTTCTGGTAACAATAATCGTGCCAAAACAATTGAAACTACCAAACTCACTAATTGCGCCGTAATTCGTTCGCCGAATTTCCAGAACAAACCAAACAATACTTTTTTCTTTATTCCGCTATCCCCTATCATTACTAACTAATCTCTCCTTAAACAAAATCTAAAAACTATAAGGTAGCATATAGGGGAATACTCAATCTATTTCTTCGAATCTCTATATGCTTTTTCATCACCTGTATTTTAATCTACGATATATAAAGTACAATGACTTAAGCCATTCCTTGATATAAGTTTTTATCCTATAGTTTAGCGGTTTCTGAAAATAAATACTTCGATAAGGTTCCTTCCTCAGTTCTGCAAATTTAAATCGACCTTCTAAAGCTCCATACTCATGGAAAAGTATTATTCCAGAAATCTGCTCAGTATATTTAAAATCATAGTATGAATCCACTCTACGCAACATTCTTATCACATTTTCGTACGATTTTACATGATTTTGTGGGCTAACTGTATTGATATGCGTCCATGAACTTTCTGTGCCCCAACGATAAACAGACATAACGCGATTAATAAACCGGACTTTACCCACTCCGGTAAGATAAATTGCCATAGGATAATCCCCAAAACCCTTGGCTTCCTCGAAAAAATCCGGCTTCTGAAATGCATACTCTCGCCTAAACATCAAGGATGATGTATGATAAGTTGCACTGCCTCTCTTTAAGGTTTCTGTAAAGCTTACATCTTCGTCCTGTTTGGGACTATACATAACTTCAGCTACCCCGGTACGCATATTTTTACGTTTTGTATTATGTACACAAGCAGTATAATCCTTATGTGTATCCAAAAAATCCACTTGCAGCTGTAGTTTTTTTTCATCTATCCAATAATCATCTCCTTCACATACTGCGAAATACTCTCCGCTCATTTTAGGATATATATATTTATCAATAATCTTTGCGCCGACTTTCGAATACTGATTATCTTTCTGGAATATAGTTTTGAACAATGATGGATACCTTTTGACATATTCCTCAATAATTTCTCGTGAGCCATCTGTAGATGCATCATCATGTATCCATACTTCATATTCAAAATCTGTTTTTTGTGAAACGAATCCTTCCAAACAATCACGAAGGTATTTTTCGTGATTATACACAAGACAATATATAGAAACCTTCACCTTTCAGCTCTCCTTTTCATTGACCTTTTATATTCTATACCAATAATTGTACATACAATATAAATAGTCGGAACAGTATAGTATCCATCCGCAAATCCTAAAATAAAATAGCAAATCAGTCCAATTGCAAGGAGATTTCTACCTTTATTTAAATCTACAGATTTTATTCTACGTATGCATTTAAACATATAAGTAATATATATCGTTAGCCCGGTTATTCCCGTAGACATCACAATATCTAAAATCAAATTATGTGGATGAGATGCTTGTGTATCCCAAATAAGAGAAAAACCAACTATAGTCTTATATTGATCACCAGATAGTTTTCCATAACCGAATAAAGGATTCTGTATTATTGCATTCACCGTTTTATTCCAAATTACTGTTCTATAACTAAGAGTCGGATCCTTTCCCAACATTGTAAAAATTGGAAGAAATAAATTCTGTATTTGAAAGAAAACGATACCAATCATAAATAATGCAAGCACACAGAAAAAAAACTTAGGAGATAAAATTTTTAATATCTTTTGATAATAACGGGAACATAAAAATATCAATAAAAATATCGCAAAAGCAATTACAGCAGTTGTTGAATGAACTACAATTTTACTAATCATCTCTAATATTAAAACAGCAATATCTAAAAAATGAATTCGTCCGTTGACTACTGTTGACGCATATAATACCACTACACACATGGGCATAATCATGAAAGTTGCATAATTTGCATAACCCATGATTGACATCTCGCCACCAACAAACAGTGGTTTAAATAAAACCGAATAAAAAGTAACCAAAAAATCAATAGTCAATATCAAGAGAAATGTCTTTCTGATATATCCAACATTTCTCAAGTATTGCTTCTCATTCATGTCATACAACAGATATAAGAATATGGGGACAATTAGTATTCGACAACATTCGCTCATGGCTCCCAATACTTGATTATTGAAATTAAAAAGTGTAACAATTATGTATAGGCCACAAAATGCAAAAAGCATTATAATCTCACGAAATATATGTTTCTTTGTACTCATCTTTAATAACAAAATTCCAAAAGACACTGCCGCCCAGTAATCAAAGATAATATCTGTAAAAGAATTCTGTTGAATTAAAAAGATTTTATAAGCAGGCATACAAAAAAATAAGAATGCCCATATGTCTCTATTAATTTTCATATGCCTCATAAAAGTTCACCTTTCAGTTACGCAATATTAGTCTATCCAAAGTACTACAATACTTCTTCATAGAAAAACATGTTGCCTTCTGTGTTGCATTTTTTCTTATTATATCGATTTTCTCTTTTCCTAACTCCATTAAGCAATTTGCCAGTTCCATGACATTCCCTTTCTCTACAATGAATCCATCTACACCATCAGTAATGATTTCCGGCATTGCTCCGCTATTAGCAACGATGCACACTTTTCCCGCCGCTAAGGCTTCAATTACAGTTATGCCGAAACCTTCTTCCCACTCCGGCATATGGACAAACGCATCAGCAAACTCCAACAACTGTGGAATATTCATCCGATTGCCCAAAAATATAACTCTGTCTTGTAAATCTGAAGCCATGTGCTCCAATTCTTCACGATAAGGACCGTCACCGACAATCATCAGATAATACTGATTTGGCAACAAATGCATAGCTTTAATAATGTTTTGGACACCCTTTTCCGGTATTAATCTACCTACGTAAATCAGCTGTACCCCCCCCCTGGAATATTTCCAGACATGGTGCTATCTAATTGTATTGAAAAATTCTGAATAGAAAACATCTCTGCTTTTTTCTTAGCATTTTCTCTAATAGCCATATTTTCCTGACTATTGTAATGATTCATAACCTTTTCTAAAATCTGTATTAAACTATCGACCGATTCTACCTCTACTAAATAACCAGTTACACCATTTTCTATCAATTCAGGTATTCCTCCACTATTGGAGCATATACAAGTTAGTCCACTTGCCATCGCCTCTACAACGGTAATACCAAAACCTTCTTCCAAAATCGGGACATGAACAAATATGTCAGCATGTGAAAGAAACCGTGTAACATCTGACCTTGCTCCCCAGAAAGTAATTCGTTCCTGCAGTCCGTACTCACAAACCATCTTCTCTAAAGTTTTTCGATATTTACCATCTCCTACAATATCAAAATAGAATTCCCTCTTGGTATTCCTCAAGGCCTCTATAATAATCTGTACACCCTTACCTTCAATCAACCTTCCTACAAAGACAATTCTTGAACCAAAGCAGGAAGCCTGTTCACCTAGTTGAAATCGAGATATATCCACTCCATTATGTATTACAGTAATATTTTTTTCCGGAATAGAAAAAACTTCCATAACACTCTTCTTAACTGACTCTGATATAGCAATTACCGCATCTGCATTCTTTAATGAGCAAGACAAAATCATCTTCCTCAACCATTTCTCTTTTCTTTCATTTTCTCTACACATATTTACTGCATTACTATGAGCGTATGCTATTCTACGTATTTTAGGCAGAAAAAATTTCATTAAAATCAAGCAGAGATGTGATAATGGGGCTGGATGATGAACGACAATGACCTCTATATTTTTCTTTTTGCAAACAGCTACTAGCTTCTTAACTGTATATATAATCCGACGCGGCGACGTGTGTAAGTTGATAACTTCGGTTCCATTATTTCTCATCTCATCTGCAATAGTTCCTTCTCCCCACAAAAATAAAATAATATTTTCGTGTTTTGAGTATAATGCGAAATCTTTACACAATATTTCGATACCGCCAATTTCACCTGATGTTAAAATATGTAAAACTCGCATCTACATTCCTCCAAAGATTTCTTTAATCCAACTATCATAACAAAAAAATTTCCCTTATGATTTTTACTTCTTCATCTGTGCCGCAATATCAGCGTGTACTATCTCCTCTCCCGTTGTGCCCTTTAGTTGCTCTCTGCTGCTCTCACTAAGTCCATCATTAATTACACCACACATATCGCATGTGCTGCATTTATCCAGTTCCTCCTTGCTGACCTTTCCATCTCGATAATCTCGAACAATCTTACTCTCGTACATAGAGTACGGCTTCTTCATGAACAGCGCCCTGAATTTGTGAATCAAAACCCATATCACTGGCTTCCAAATATACTTATGCATGGCGGGACTAACGCTCCCAATCATCCAGCACTGACGGTCACAGCAACGAACTTTCTTACGAACAGCTTCAGCCTCTCTGCTGTTCCACAGATCATCCCAGCTCTGAAGATTTAGGTTACCCATAACTTCTTTATCTTTGGTGCCATTACACGGCATAACATCACCATATGGGTCAATAAAGAAGGTATCAAAACTCATATCGCAAGGTAACAGACGCTTCTGTCCATAAATATAATTAATCAGACCATGGTTGAAGTATGCACGGAACCACTTCTTAGGACTGTTGGATTTCAAAAGTCGATTAACAAGACTCTCAAAGTTTTGAGCCACCATGGGACGATCCTTGATAATATTCTTGGCTTCTACAAAATAAAAACTATTGTGCAGACTTGCCGTAGCAAATTCCATACCCATTTCATTAGAAATCTCATAGAGTGGTACAAGGTCTGGTGCATTCTTATCTTGGACTGTCATGCCAAAGCCGACATCTTCCATACCCATCTCACGAAGTTTTTTCAATGTAGTATATCCACGGCTATATCCATCCTGCAACCCTCGGATTTCATTATTCGTCTGCTCTAACCCCTCAATAGAAATACGGATGCCAATCTGCGGGAACTCTTTACATAAATCCATGATACGGTCTTTAAAGAAACCGTTTGTGGAAATTACGATACGATCACTTTTTTTGTAAAGCTCACGCACAATTTCTTTCAAATCAGTACGAATAAACGGCTCACCACCAGTAATGTTTGTAAAATACATCTTTGGCAATTTACGAATGGTCTCAATGCTAATTTCTTCCTCCGGCTTGGAAGGTGCTTTATATCTATTACACATGGAGCATCTTGCATTACAACGGTAAGTCACAATGACTGTACCATTGAGATTCTTCTCTCCATTTAGCTTTTTTGCCATAGTCTTATCTCCCTTATAACGAGCCGGTCATCAGAAGTATCGGCTCAAAATGCATGCCTATTACATCTTTTCTATATTAGTAATATCGAAATACTCACCCAACTTAAAGTCCCATTCGTCCGGTTCAAACCGGGTAAATCCTCCAAAATGGTAGAAGGTCAGGCGACCTCTAACATTTCATCAAAATGTTTGGGTTTCTTAAGGTTCGGATTGTGATCATGAGCATTTCGAACTGGTAGCCAATTCCAATCTGTATCAACAAAATCAAATTTGAGATTTTCTGTTCCACGGTCAGATGCAACAAACAAAAACTTAGCCCCCTCCGAAACAAAATAGCTTATAATCCTTAATCTGTCCTTTGTCTGAACTTTCAAGCAATTCTTCTGCCATAATCCGATATGGCAAATCATAATATGCCCACTCCTTTGTCTTACTGGAAAAATGACGTTTTTTGTTTGTAGCAAGTGTTTTCTTAGCTTGATTCCAATCGAATCCACGCTTATCCTTGCAAATAACAACATCTCCACTGCCATTGGTTGGTTTAAGAACAAACTGATTCGGCAAAGACTCTACTTCGATTTTATCAACTGAATCCCAAACACCATACATTCTTGTCAAATACTGTGAACCTATTTTTTGCTCTACATATTCACGGACAGCATACTTATCAGCGCAAATCCTCATGAGAGGATTTCTGTAATTTAACTTATACCAATTTATTTTTTCAGTAAAAGTTCTGGGATTGTCCAAATGAAGCCGACGTCGAAATGCAAGGCGATAAGTAAGTTTTATATAAGTTACTTCATCCATCCAGTCCAATATCCCCATCTTTTCCATTCCATAGATTAGCTTTTCAGGCTGTCTCAGAATTTTCATAATGATATTTTTCATCTACTCTCCCCTCACTTTACCAAACACCTGCATCAATGCATTATAATGCATACTGGGCGCAAAACGCTCTGAAAGTCGACTCCTACTTGCATCGCCCATCCGTTCCACCAATCTATCGTCGTCTAGAAGCTTAATCTTCTCCCTTAGTTCCTTCTCATCTCCCGGTGTAAATAGATAACCATTTACAGCATCAAGAACAAGTTCTGGAAGACTACCAATATTACTGGCTATCACAGGCTTAGAATACTGAAATGATTCCAGTGCAGTATTTGGAAGATTATCATACCATATAGATGGAATCAACGTAAAACGTGCCTTTTTGATAATCTCCTCCAGTTCCACCCCGCACTTAAAACCAATAAACTCTACGTTCTTAATCTTCTTACTCGCAATATATGCTTTTAACCTTATAGCTTCTTCTGTTGTATCATCACCCATAATTTTTACAATTCTATCAGGCATCTTTTGATAAGCTTTAACGACTGTATCTACTCCCTTCTCTTCTGTAATTCGGCCAAAATATAGCCCATAATTACCAATCTGAGGTAGTTCCAATTTTGATTTACTTTCTGTAAATGTGGGAATGCAGATAATTTTCCTCTCATCAAACCCATTTGTCACAAGTTTGTTTTTCAAAAACTCTGATGGAGTAATGAACGCATCTACATCCTTATAAATATTCATCAGCTTATGTACTTTCATTGAGAAAACGCGAACTACTGATGCAAACCGAGATCCTTTTACGCAACGTTTCTTAACGCAAGACATATATCCTTTTACTAAACATTCTTCACACGGCTTTTTATCATGAATAAAATCAAAACGTGGACAAAGCAAAAAATAATCTGACAGCCGAAGTACGACTGGTACACCCATTTTCTTTGCGCCTCTAATTACACTAGGTGATAATTTATTCACAAAATGAATAACGTAAACTAAATCCGGCTTTACATCCTGTATCTGTTTCTTAATTGCTTTTTCGACTTCTACCGAATAAATGCTTCTCGTAAGCATCTGCCAAATTGACTTTGGTGTTTTTTTCACCTCATCAAAATAAGTTACATCACGACCACCAATAGGCTCTACAAAATATTTCGAGTATTCCGTCTCTACATTTTTATTTGAATGAATGGAAAACGGAATTACTTCATGACCTTTTTTTTCCAACATCTTTTTAATGTTGAACATATATTTTTCCGGACCACCAGATATAAAATATCTATAATTTACAATCAATATTCGCATTTTTACCTCACTACATCTAGGAAATATCTTGTATAAGCCTTGTACTTGAACTACATCCACACAGTTGTAAATGCCTGTGATTTCATAAATAAAAAACATCTACGTAATTCGCCAATTTATTGTTGGAATCATATTAAGAATAGGAAGATGTTTGCACCGTAGTTTACGAATACAAAGGACAGCCTTATACCTCTCAAAAAGTCTCAGAGCAATAAACCCAGCTAAGAATTGCCTCAGCGATACACTTTAACCGTCTGTTCTACAACTTTATTCCAATCGTACTTCTGACAGATAAATCCTGCAGCATCCTGCTTATACCTTTGAACCAAATGCACATCATCACACATCGCCTGTAGTATCTTCCGAAGGTTCTTTACATTGCTCCTTTCAAACACTATAGCCTTATCCTCAATAACTTCGGTGCACTCGGCTATGTCACTTACAACACAACAATTGCCGTAACTCATAGCCTCCAGCAGGCCTATCGGCATTCCTTCCAAATCACTAGGTAAAACATATACATAAGCGTTACTATACAGTTCTTCCAGCATCTGTCCTTGTACAAAACCAGTAAAGATTATATTATCATTGTCAGCGGCAATTTTTTTCAGTTTTATCATGTAGTCATCAGTATCTGAAGCCCCTCCAGCAATAACCAACTTCTTATTTGTATTTACTTCTTTAAATGCCTCTATTAGATAGTGCTCACCCTTTTCCGGAACAATACGTCCAAGATAGAGTATATATGAATCTTTCTCTAAACCAAGTTGTCCAATTAGATTCACTTCCGCAAGTCGCACAGGATTTACTCCGTTCGGGATAAGTCTAGTATCTTGACCATATTTTTCCTTAAAATACTGCTGTATACTCCTGCTGAGAACAATAATTTCATCGGCGTACCTCACAGCCATCTTTTCGCCAAATTTTATATACTTCGAACCTAAGCTGTTTTCCCACTTGGCACGTTGCCAGTCTAAACCATGGATAGTAACCACAACCTTCTTACCGAACATCTTAGGTAACCAACAAAATGCTGCTGGTCCTTCTGCATGTATATGTACCACATCATACTTTCCAAAAGCACTGAATAATGCTGCAAATAATGAGGAAATAACTGCTGACAATCCTTTTTTTTCTATAGTAGGCACTGATTTTAAGCAGATACCTTTATATTCATTCCCTACAATTGTATCGAACTTTTCTCCACTTACATGATGACCAGAGCGATTATAGCATGTAACTTTATGACCGGCTTGTACCATTCGTGAAGCAAGTTCTTCGACAACAATCTCAATGCCACCTTCTCTGGATGGACAATGCTTGTGACCAAACATACAGATATTCAGTTTTGAGTTTTTTCTTTTTTTATCACTCATACCATTATCCTGCCTATTTTTCAATAGATATTATATTTATAACTTATCTAATATTATATGTTTGCCTCTGTAACGACAGAGGCAAACATATAATATTCTCAACTCATCTCACATTTCCCACAAAACGCACTTCACTTCGCCCCACTTCCCATAAACACCACCATAACCGTCTTCATCAATATCTTCACATCCATCTTCAGCGACCAATCCGCGATATAAGCCGTATCCAGCTCCACAACTTCCTCAAAGTCCGTAATCTCGCTTCTGCCGCTAACCTGCCACATCCCCGTCAGCCCTGGCTTAATCGCCAATCGCTTCCTATGATGCAGCTCATACTTCTCCCATTCATCAACCGTAGGCGGTCTCGTGCCCACAAGGCTCATATCACCCTTCAGCACATTCCAGAACTGCGGAAATTCATCAATCGAGGTCTTCCTGATAAAATGCCCAATCCCCTTAATAATCCTGGGATCATCGTCCATTTTAAACATCAATCCATCCTTGATACTATTCTTCTCCATCAATTCCTTCTTCCGCTCTTCTGCGTCCATGTACATAGAACGGAATTTGTAAATCTTAAACGGTTTGCCATTCTTCCCGACTCTCGTCTGGGAAAAGAATACGGGACCCGGGGATTTCACCTTCATTACCGGGGCTATAAACAAATATAATATAGCAGTAATCAGGCATCCTGTCAATCCACCTACAATGTCCATAGCGCGTTTGATGAACATCTGGCGTGGTGTAACAATACGGATGCTGCTGGAGAGGACTGTGTAGCCGGCCAGCTCTTCGACGGTCTGGTTTCTGCCAAGGGACTTCATGGTGGCCAGGCGCATGTGGATGACTACGCCCATGCTGGAGCAGTCTTTAATGAGCTGCTCTGGAATGAGAATTTCCTTAGGCAGGGCGAAAAATACTTCGTCAACCCAGTTTTTATGTATGTAAGGTATCATGGTTTCGGCGTCCGCGACCACGGGGATTCCCTGAATACAATGGCCAATCTTATCGCAGTCCATGAGGACGACGCCAGCCAGGTGGAAAGTACCGTAGTTCGTTCCGCGAATGGTGCTGATCACGCTATCGGCAGCAGAACTCGAGGTCACAATAAGTAAGGAGCGTTCTTCGCCTTCGGTGAATTTTCGGGTGTTCAGAAATCTTTTCAGCACAAATCTTCCGAAATATGCCAAAATAACATAAAAAATCCACATCAGTACAAGCGTCATGCGCGAGTAGTTGTCACCCTGCTGGCTTAAAAACAGGTATGTTATGGCTAGCAGCGCGACCAGGGTGGTGTGGCGGGCGGTTGTCTTGGCTTCCACCATGTCGCCTCTGCGGAGGATACCGCTGAAGCTCTCAAAGAAAAAAGAGACAACCATCTGGATGAACACGAGTACCAGGGCCATGTTTCCGTACAGTGGATGCTTGTAGGGTATGTCCATGCCGTGCCGGATCCAGTATGAAATAATAAATGCCAGTTGAAGGCAAACAATATCCAGTATTACAAAGTCTGCATGTTTCAGCCAGCTGCTTTTTCCTTTTCGATACATCTCTTTCCCCTGCCATCTTAGTCAGTATTTGCAAACATATAATTAGACCAGGCTGCTATAAAAACTCCCGGCCTAACCATGTAATTTGCGCGGCTTCCGTATTTTTAGTTCGGGGTAAGCTTATTACCTCCCACCATGCATGGCAACGAAGGTATTATTTGCTTACAAGATAAACGAACAAGCCAACTCTCTGTTACAGAAGCCATTCATACTATAACATTATTCTCCGTACTCTTCAAGCATTCGTCAAAAACAGACCAACAACTGACAAAAACAACACTTTTTATAGGAAATCTATTGTTTTAACATCTCCTAAATGGTAAATCACGCCTCTTTCTGCATCATCATCCGGATGATAAACCGCACTTACTGCTACAATCCCGCCCGGATAGCAAATGGCTCTTATTACTGCAACACCGCCTGGATAATGAATCTTGCATCATCCGCGGAGGGGTGGCCGGTGGAAATGGTGAGAAGCTTATCCTCCGGCGTTATATTGATTTGTTTATCTACATTTGTCTTTAGGCCGCGCTGGCGGAGAATCTCGTCTATGTAGTGTTTGAAAACGTCTTTATCCGTAAGGTCGCGGTTCAAGAGCAGGTGACTGTCGTCGCCCACATAGGTGGCGAAAATCCGATAGCTCAGTGTCCGCTCAGGCAGGTAAATCATGATTTCCCTATGATTCTCGAAATATACCGGGTCTTCGTACTCCAGCAGAGATTTGAAAATGCTTCCTTCTTTGCCGGAATTTCCATACAGTACTGTGTCAGGATCATCGAAAAGCAGGGAATTGTAATTTTCTGTAAACACAGCGCCGCCCTCGTGGTCATTGCCTTTGGCATCGTGGCTTAGGTAATAGGCATTATCTGAGCTATGCTGGACGATGGGGCAGGAAACATCTGCGCCTTCTATGTACAGCCAGGCATACACATCCGGGTTATCGGCCTTATATTGCCGGTAATCCTCGGGCATATCCGGGTTGTCTACTTTTACGGCCATAAGCTTTTCGTAGGCGGCTCTCTTGGCCTCCTCTTCCTGCTTTTTCTGGTAGATCAGCGCGCCTGCTACTCCGACGAGCACAGCGGCCACCAGAATCAAAATGACGGTGATTATATATTTTGATCTGTTGCTTTTCTCTTCCATTATTTTCCGGGCACCTCTTTATAGAAGGTATCTAAAACTAATTCTAAAAGTTTCTGATCGTCTGCGTAAAACTCTTCGTAAACTGCACCCTGTTTGACTTCGCCCTCCAGGGAAATGATATCTTCTTTCTTAAACTGCATTCCCAGCATCTCAGATACCAGGTATACCGCGTCATCAATGCCAATGTTAGTGACCATCTGCGGTGACAGCTGCTGATACATGGTCACAGGAAGGGTCGGGTTTGCTTTTACGGCCTTCTTGGCAGCATTGATGAAGGAAATCGCATACTGCTTCTGGCGCTCCATACGTTTGAGATTACTGCCTTCCAGATTGGTATCTCGGTTCTGCACGAAAATCTGTGCCTGGTCGCCGTTTAATACAAGCTCCGCGCCCTCATATAGAGCGGGATCTTTGTCAGACATGTCCTCAGGTACAGTGACCTTTACACCGCCCACCGCATCATTCAAGGGTCCAATGACATTCAGGAGCACGGAAACGTAGCCGTGAATGGGCAGGTCGTAAAACAGAGAGGATACGGCTTCTGTCATCATTTCGCAGCTTCCTTCCTCGCCGTCGCCATAGGCAAAGGCAAGTCCAAGATGGTTTATGGAATCTCCCACGTATTTACCGCTCACATCATAGTTTTTGATGGTGGTCATGGTATCTCGGGAAATGTTGATCAGTTTTACCCGGCGTGTTTCGGGATTCAGCACCATCAGGAAAACACAGTCTGCCTGACCGCTCTCTCCGGAAATCTCCTGCTTTTCAAAGGCTTCAATACGCTTGTCAATACCCATGCAGAGTATGGTGGTGATATCACTGTTGTATTTATATAATTTGCCGCCGTAACGGAATAAGGTGGGGTCGTATGTCTCCTGTTCCTCATTCATCTCTTGAACCGTCTCGGATTTCTGCATGTCCGGCACGGCAGTGGCGGTATTCTGAAGCAGGCTGTTGCGTCCGGAAGTACGCAGGTAATAATAGGTACCTGCCCCGGCTGCCACCAGCACCATAAGCACCAGAACGATGATCAGAGCGATTTTCGCTATGAGCTGTCCTTTGCCCTTTTTTTGCGGACCGCCTCTGCGTTTTCGTTTATAATAAGGTGTATACATTCTTCCTACTCCACTACAATGGTCAGAACAGCTCCATTAGAGCTGTTGCCATTAGAATCTACGACAAAATATGTAAGCTCATAAGTACCGGGTGTGTTTACATCCAGACTGCCGTCAATCTGGATTTTTCTCCACAGCTCATTCGTCGCGTCCACATCATCCTGAATGTCAGCGATGTAGCTCAGTCTGTCAATGTTGGTTCCTACGGGCACCTCAAGATAATAGGTAGTGAGGTACATTCTTGGGTCCTGAGGATTGAGCTTGGTAATCTTCTCCTCCTGAGCCCTCTTTGCTCCCTCTTCCTTTGCTGCTAAATCCTGGGGCTGTCCGGCCTCCAATGGATTCGGCTCTGTCCCTGTAGGCTCCGGTACTCCTGGAATCTCTCCGGTGACACCGGCGCCTGTCTGTTCGGCGGCAGGGTCTCCCAAGCCTGTCTGCTCCCCGTTTTCGGTCTGAGCATTAGTATCAGGAGTGGTGACAGGAGTCTCCTCCTGCTTGTTGTTTTCTTTTGCTTTTTTGTCAGAGGATTTCTTACTGTCTTTGTCTTTTTTCTCTGTGCTCATGGTGAATTCTTCTTTTGTGACGTTATTGCTGCTGTCCTTTGCCACAAAGATCACCACGACCTCTTTGCCGTTTTCTTTAGGATAAACGGATTCTACTGTCAGTGTATCGCTCACATCTCCGTCTTTATCATCCTTGGCGGTTACGCCTTCGAGGAGTTCTTCATTGTCCATGTCTTCCTGATAGAAACTCTCTTTATCTTTATCGAAAATAATTTCCGGTCCCTCGTGGTCAGAAGTGGTACGTAACCCTACCACAAGTGCGGCAAGACCGATACACAAAACTGCCATTAATGCTACCATCCATTTACGCATACTAAGTTACTCCCTTACCTGTTTATTATTGTAATTATTTTTATTATTCACAATAAAGGCCGGACATTATTCACTTACGGCGTGCCCTTGCTTTCTGCTTTTTGGATTTTTTCTCTGTGTCCATAAGTGGAATATTTCCGAGTACGCTCAGTCCCAGATAACGGTCCACATCCTCAGGGGTCTTGATCGTATCATTTGTAATGTAAACGATCAGGATCACTGCAATTGCCAGGAATACTCCTAAGAGGCCGCCGATCGCTCCGTTTTTCGTAAGGCTGGGGCTTGATTTCTCGCTGGGAATGTTTGCGGTATCCACGACATTTACTGCCTCGATATCCATAACCTGCTGAATATGTCCTGCCGCCACGTCACGTACTGCGTTCGCGATCTCGCTGGCTGTATATGGATCCGGGTCCTTGACGATAATTGAAATGATACGTGTGTCAGTTGGGGTCTCAACCGTGAGCTTCTTGAGCAGATCCTCATGTCTCATCTTGAGGTTAAGCTGGGCGATCACGCCCTCGGTAACAGTCCTGCTCTTGATCAGCTCTGCGTAGTCCTTGGTCAGCAATGTACTTGTCTGCATATCCTGGTTCGTAAGCGTATTGCTGTCCTGCTTGCTCAGCACGAACATCTTTGTCGTTGACTCATATTGAGGGGTTATCAGCAGCATGGTGCCGACAATGGAGACAAGCCCCAGTATAATGCCTGACAGTATAATGATTCCCAGCTTGCTGATCAGAAGGTGAAAAACTTCACCAAGATCAATCTCGATTTCTTCGTTGTTGTTCATTACTTGACTTTCCATGTATATTCTCCATCACCCTGTAATTTTCTTTGGATTTTCTATAAAAATCCGTTTTGCATATTGTGTGCCCATGGTTTTCTCCACCTGCTGACAGCATTTGGCAATCTCCGGTATCCTCCGGGTGCTGCCGTGTCCGTCTGTGCCGATGAAATCAACCAGATTCTCTTTCATCATCTTTTTGCAGAAGCGTTTGATCGTGAAGCCTTCCTTGCCGGTGATGCTGTCTGTGTTCACCTGCATGTGCGCTCCCAGCTTCTTAAGCTCAGCGATGAAATCAATGTCGCCCTTTGTGGCCCGGTAGCGCTCCACATGGGCAATGATCGGCATGTAGCCGCGCAGCATAAGCTGCTGGACCCGCTCCCGAATGTACGCCTTATCGTCAAAGTTGCCGAACTCCACCAACACGTAGCGGGAACCGGCCATGGTAAGACGCTCTCCCTTTTTAAGGGCGGAAGCCATATCCATGCTGGTATGCAGCTCGCACCCAAGGTAAAGCTTCAAATCCTCCCCGATATCTGCTGCGGCCCGCTTCACCTTTTCAAACTGTTCTTTCACCAGTGCCAAAGGCGGCTCAAACATCTCGTAGCGGAAATGGGGGGTGACGATGATGCTGCGCACACCTTCCTCGTATTCTCTTTTCAGCATCCAGCATGCTTCCTCCATATTCCTGGCCCCGTCGTCAACGCCGGGCAGAATATGACAGTGGATATCATATAGTCCTCTCATTGTACTTTGCTCACTCCTATGCATACTAGTCCTATTATATACTACTCTTTTCAATTAGACAAGCGGTAAGATACCAACAAAACTGACGGATTTTTTGTGTTTAATGCTCTGTTTCTGTATATGGGAAAAGAAAATGCACCCGCTGAGCGCTCTCTGGTGCCCCGCCGGGTGCATTTCTTATTAATGTACTTGGTTTATTATTCTGTTGCAGGAGATTTTGCAGCATCTGCTGCGTCTGCTGCTTTCTCTGTATAAACCAGAGCAACCGGAGATGCGGAATGGAAAGGTGCTTTAACTTGGTTATCAGCATTTTCCTCTTTCTCGGTCTCCAGCAGTTCCCAGCTATGCTCTTCGCAGTAATGAAGCACATAGATTTCTACGTCATCTGTGGCATTATTTACTGTAAAAGTAACATCAACCGGGTTCTCTTTAGTTGGTGTAGCGCCTGTAATTACCAGGTCAGCAACAGGAGACAGGATTTTAAGATCTTCTGTCTTGATCTCCTTGCCATCAGCCTCTAAATCAGACTGGATGGTGATTGTGGAAAGATCTAACTCTGCTGCCTTGAAAGCTTCGAGTAAGGTAGCACCTTTCTCTGCTTTCACAAGTGCCTCTACACCTTTCTTGCCTTCTTCCGGAAGGTTGGTAGTGTCAACCTCTTTTGTGATTGTCACTTCTCCCTCAGATGCTTTAACATTGTTGGTGTCAAGGGCTGCTGTGATACTCGGTGCTGCCATTGCAAAGCTGTTCATTCCGATAACCATAGCTCCCGCCAACACTACCGAAAGAATCTTTTTCATGTTCATCTTTGTTTCTCCTTTCCGCAGGCTGCCCTGCAAATATTTATTACAAAACAGCTCCGCGTGAACGGTTCTGTCTGCAATCTAATTATATAATAACTGATTTCTGCCCAAATCGCAAGACCTTGTTACTTCTGCCCATAATTACCATAATTGCCGTATTGGCCATATTTGCCGTATCTTCCATAGCGGCCGTAGTAGCCTTTTTTACCATAGTCTACCTTATTGAGGATGGTTCCGATGATCGGACAGTTACTCTTCTCCAGCTGGCTCTTAACCTCCTGGACAAAACGGTAACTGATGGTCCCGGCTTCAATGACGATCACTGAGCCGTCGCACGCGTCCGCGATGACCGCACTGTCAATAACGCTGCCAAGCGGCGGGGTATCGATGATTATGTAATCATATACATCGCGCACCAGACGCATCATATCCTTAAACAGACGGCCTCCTAAAAGCTCGGCCGGGTTCGGCGGTACGGTTCCTGAAAAAATAATATGGAATTTGGGTAAATCCGTAGCACAGATCACATCTGAAAGCTTGGCCTGCTTGGACAGATAATGAGCCAGACCCTTTACCTCATCCTCGACCTGCACACGTCCGAGAAGGACTGATTTACGCAAATCCGCATCTATTAAAAGCACTGATTTACCGCTCTCTGCAAGAGAAGCTGCGAGATGGAAGGTTACATTACTCTTTCCTTCGTTTGGCGTGCAGCTTGTAAAAGCGATGATTTTCTTATCTGCGCCGCAGAACTGAAGGTTGGTACGTAATGCCTTGTATGCCTCGTCCATCTGATAATCCAGTTTCCAATCGTTGAGCTTTACTTTTACCATAATTTCTATTCACCTTTGTCCTTTTGTTTCGCCCGGATTACTTTCAGATTTGTTTCGTCACACAGACCGAGCATTCTTCATTCCTTATTATACAGCCCAAAAACAGTTTAGGCAAGTTCTTTATTGGAGCTTATCTTTGCAAATTATGTACAAAACGCACAAAAAGGAAGGCACATTTGTACCTTCCCGGCTGTTCAGTCTCATTTTCCGCATCCTGGCTGAATGAAATTGTTTCTATTTTTTGTGGAAGATTCCTTCGATGACTTTGCCCACTCCTCCAAGCTTCTCCTCTGCCTCTTTTACAAAGCCAGAGACTTCCTTGAGGTCAATTTTGTCTTTCACAGCTTCGAGAACCTGCTTAAGAGTATCCTCTGGAATGTCGATTCCCAGAAGTCCTTCCAGCTCCTTGAGGGGATTTTTCATCAGTGCTTCCCTAAATCCGCTGTCATTTTTAAGTTTTTCTTCTACTTTTGTGATCATTTCTTTTAAGTCCATATACCTTCTCCTTTGTTCCGGATTTTCATAAATCCATACAATTTAAGTATAATTATTTCAATAAGATGTGTCAACAAATGTCAGAATTAATTCCTTAAACAGAACACTTTTTCCGCAGATAAACCAACTTTAGGGAGTAATTGAAGTAAATGCATAGCTTTAAGGAAAGAGGACGTCTCATATTTTCGCAAAATACGCCTGTCCTATTTTCCTTGCGTGTGATATACTGTTACACACAATACAATAGTGAAGCGTGCTCTAATTATGAAGCGTGCTCTGCGCATACGTTTCGCTAATGACAGACGATACACGGACTTACACGAGGAGGAATCATATGACCAGAGAAGAATTTCAGAAGCTGACCCAGAATACTGTTTTACTTGACGGAGCTACCGGCTCGAATCTGATGGCTGCGGGAATGCCCCGGGGTGTTTGCACAGAGGTCTGGGTGATGGAGCATAAGGAAATCATACAAAAGCTGCAGCGCTCTTATATTGAAGCCGGAAGCCAAATCATCTATGCGCCCACTTTCGGCGGCAACAGAGTGAATCTCAAAATGCATGATCTGGAATCGAAAATAGAAGAAATCAACCGCACACTGGTGGGCTATGCAAAGGAAGCTGCCGGGAACCAGGCTTATGTAGCCGGGGACATCACCACTACCGGAAAAATGATGGGACCTGGCGGAGAGCTCACATATGAGGAAGCCTTCGAAATCTACCGGGAACAGATTTCCCTTCTCTGCGATGCTGGTGTGGATATGCTGGTAGCGGAGACTATGATTAATATAGAAGAAACTCTTGCGGCTGTGGATGCCGCCCGGGAGGTCTGCAGTCTGCCTATCCTTTGCTCCATGACCGTAGAAGCAGACGGAAGCATATTCAGCGGCGGCAATGCCATAGAGGCTGCAGTGGCTCTGGAGAGCGCAGGTGCAGACGCTGTGGGCGTGAACTGCTCTGTGGGTCCTGACCAGCTTGTGAGCGTAGTACGCAGCATCCGGGAGAATGTATCCATCCCGGTCATCGCCAAGCCCAATGCAGGGATGCCTGTTATTGATGACAAGGGAAATGCGGTCTACAACATGGGCGCGGAAGATTTCGCCAAACACATGAAGGTACTTGCAGAAAACGGCGCAACGCTGATCGGGGGCTGCTGCGGCACAACTGCGGAATATATCCGCGCCACAGCTAAGCTTCTGGGGCTGAAATCAAATACTCTATAGTAAGCTACGGAGGTGTAATTCGCAGAGCAGCAGAACTGTGCGATACTTGCTCCATGCCCCGCTCCAGTATCAACTGTTTCAGTATCAACCGCTTCAGCGGGAAGAAAAATACCGCCCCACAATGCCTCGTATCTGCTTGATATACAGCAGATAGCGAAGTGATGTGGGGCGGTCATTCTATGCGCTTGCTATTGGCAGCCTCTAACGTTACTTATCTAACAACAAACAAAACCAAAATGCTTTTGTTCTATGCAATTACCTTTTAAATATATTTCAGCAAATCTTATCCAATGAACAGATTTCTATTCCCTCATCCTGGAATGCTTTTCTTATCTTTTCCACAAACGCGAGGGCTTTCACGCCATCTCCGTGTACGCAGACAGAGTCTGCCCGGATTGGAATGTCCTTTCCTGTGATGGCAGTCACCTTCTGCTCTTTGACCATACGGATTACACGGGCAATGGCAACCTCTTCATCTGTCACCATGGAGCCTTCTTTTCTCCTGTCTACCAGGGTTCCGTCCTCCTCGTAGGCGCGGTCTGCAAACACTTCCATGGCTGTACGAAGTCCCATATCCTGTGCAGCACGGCAAAGCTCACCGCCGCAGAGTCCCATCACGATCAGATTCTTGTCAAATTCATAAATTGCTTCACAGATTGCCTTGGACAGATTATAGTCCTTGGCTGCCGTATTATAGAATGCACCGTGTGGTTTCACATGCTGCATCGCAACCCCTTGTGCTGTACAGAAAGCGGAAAGCGCACCAATCTGATATAAGGTGTACGCCTTAGCCTCAGCCGGGGTAATATTCATATTTCTTCTGCCAAAGCCCATCAGGTCCGGAAATCCGGGATGTGCACCCACGCGGATTCCTGCTTCCTTTGCTCTCGCGATTGTATTCTGCATGACCACAGGGTCGGAAGCATGGTAACCACAGGCCACATTTGCGGAAGTGATCAACGGTATGATTTTATCGTCCATACCCAGGGTATAGCGTCCAAAGCTCTCCCCCAAGTCACTGTTTAAGTCTACTCTGTACATTTAAGTGCCTCCCATCTTAGTATAACGTTCTTCTCGTAAAACGGATATACTGACCGCACCGATTGGTCCAATCTGTCTGGTCCAGTCCGCTTTGTTCGGTTCGCTTTGTCCGGTCCACTTTATCCGCTTCCCACGCAAATAACAGGGCGTTATCCTAATTTCATAATATTCTCAATAAATCCTGTATCTGCTTTTCCTTCGCAGAAGACAGGATGACGCATGATCTGGTACTGGAAATCAAGATTTGTCTCCACGCCCATGATCAGCATCTCATCCAGGGCAGAGCGCATCTTCATAATCGCTGCGTCACGATCCGGCGCATGAACGATCACCTTAGCGATCATAGAATCATATTCCGAAGGAATCTGGTATCCCGCATAAAGCCCTGTATCCACCCGCACGCCGTTGCCGGCAGGCAGATGCATATGCTGGACCACTCCGGGGCTCGGCATGAAGTTCTTCTCAGGTATCTCTGCATTGATCCTGCACTCAATTGCATGGCCGCGGAGCTGGATATCCTCCTGGGAAAAGCTTAACGGCTCGCCCATGGCAACCTTAATCTGCTCTATGATCAAATCCGTTCCTGTGACCATCTCTGTCACACCGTGCTCCACCTGGATTCTGGTATTCATTTCCATAAAATAGAACTTCCCGTGGGTATCCACGATAAACTCGATGGTACCTGCGTTTGTATATTTCACTGTCTGAGCGGCGAGCACTGCACAGCGGTTCATTTCCCGGCGTGTCTCCTCAGTGATAGCAGGCGACGGGGATTCCTCGATAAGCTTCTGATGGTTTCTCTGGACTGAACAGTCTCTCTCCCCCAGCGCCACCACATGTCCCTGGGTGTCAGCCATAATCTGAATCTCCACGTGGCGCGGGTTTTCAATAAAACGCTCAATATACATGGTGTCATCACCAAAGGCATTGGCGGATTCTCTCTGTGCCATATTAAACTGGAACTCAAACTCATCCTCGGATTTAGCAACGCGCATTCCCTTGCCGCCGCCCCCGGAGGATGCCTTGATCATCACCGGGTAGCCAATCTCACGGGCAAGCACCTTACCTACCTCTGCGTCGTAAACCGGCTCCTTTGTCCCCGGCACAACGGGAACTCCGGCCTCCATCATAGTCTTTCGGGCCTGAGATTTATTGCCCATCTTGTCAATGACCTCTGCCTCAGGACCGATGAAGGTGATCCCGTTCTCCTTACACTTACGCACGAACTCGCTGTTTTCCGAGAGAAAGCCGAACCCGGGATGGATGGCGTCTGCGCCCATATTGTGTGCGGCGGCAATGATGCGGTCCATGTTCAGGTAGCTGTTGCGCGCTGGTCCTTCCCCAATACAGATACGCTGGTCCGCAAGCTGCACATGAAGGCTTCCTGCGTCCTCCTTGGAATACACAGCCACACTGCGGATTCCTATATTTCTGCAGGCGCGGATAATGCGCACTGCGATTTCACCCCGGTTGGCAATTAAAATTTTATTAAACACAGCTCCAACCTCCTTCTTCGCTCCTATAACCGTTTCACACGGAACAGAGGCTGTCCGTATTCCACCTTCTGCTCGTTGCTCACCAGAACCGCCTCGATCTCGCAGTCGAAATCACTCTGGATCTCATTCATCAGCTTCATAGCTTCCAGTATACATACGGTCTGTCCGTTTTTAACCCTGTCGCCAATCTTAACGAAAGGCTGGGCATCCGGTGACGGAGCGGAATAGAAGGTCCCTACGATCGGGGAGGTGATAAAGAGGGAGTCTTCCTCCTCTTCTGCTGCCTCCGCTGGTGATGGTACTGCAGGAGCCGGTGCATGCGGTGCCATGGGCACTCCCGCCGCTACCACAGGAGGATGGTCAAGCTTACTCATGGTAATCTTCACTTCCTCATCCTTATAAGTAAATTCTGTCATCGAAGAGTTTTCAATAATCTTCACTAAGCCTTCAATCTTTTCTAAGTCCATTGCCATTACAACATCTCCTTTGCTATTTTATCCCAACTGACTAAAGCCCGCTGTTGGCCGCAGTCTCTGGTATTATCTTCAAAAAGCTTCGCCAGCCGCTTGGCCGCCTTAATCTTCAAAAAGCTTCGTCAGCCGCTTGGCCACCAGACGGCAGTCCAGCACTTCCTTGCAAGGCTGATGAATCATCTTTCTCATTTCTTCCAGCTCTTTCACTTCATCGAGAAGCAGCCTCTGGGCCTCCTGGACCGTGATGGGCTGGAAACGGATCTTGTGGTCTGTCTTTCTCTGCACCAGCTTGGGGATGTCCACAGTTGCCACAGTTGCAATCTTGGCGTATCCGCCTGTAGTCTGACGGTCGGAAAGAAGTATGATCGGTTTCCCGTGTGAAGGCACCTGTATGGAGCCGAAAGCAATCCCGTCGGAAATGATGTCCGAGGTTTCCTTAGGCGCGATAAAGGGGCCTTCCAGACGGCAGCCCATCCTGTCAAAATCACTGGTGACCACATATTCACTGTTTAAAAAGGTTTCGATTCCCTGCTTGCTGAACAGATCGTCCTGCGGTCCCATTATCACCCGCAGCACTGTCTCCTCCTGGCCGAAATCATCCGGCTCCAGCTTCCTCGAGAGGAAAAAGGGCAGATAACGTCTTTTCATACGGAAATTGAAATAATCGTCCTCTTTGAGCTTGCGGCCTTTGAATCCGCCAATCCCGCTCTTCATGTTGGTGCAGCGGCTGCCAAGCACCACCGGAATATCCAGATAACTGGAAAAAGCCACGTAACCCCGGCTGCCTGTCCTGGCACTGCCGAATTTCAGGATGTCTCCCTTGTTCATATAAAGCGCCGTGTACATTGGCGCAGGCTCACCATTGATGGTAGGCTGGAAATCACCGCCTGTGATCGCAATGATCGTGGCTGAGGTAAACTGGATGGTCGGCCCGATCAAAGTAAACTCAAGCACTGCCTCATTCTCCGGATTGTCCAGTAAAAGATTGGCTATTTTAAATGAGCGGACATCCATGACCCCGGCCACGGAAAAGCCCTGGCTCTGGTATCCGGTGCGGCCTAAATCCTGTACGGTAGTCAGCATTCCGCCTTTGAGTATGCGAATTCCCATTTTACACCTCTCCTTCGTGAATGACGCACTGGTATTCCCCGCGGTCCACTAATTCTTTGATGCGCTTAAATTCATCCTCGTCTATGGGCTTGAAACGGATATAGTCTCCTGCCTCCACAAGGATCGGCACCTCACGGCCCGGGTCATACGTTTTCACCGGGGTCATTCCCATAAGCTGCCAGCCCCCGGGGGAATCCAGGGGATAAATACCTGTCTGGGAACCGCCGATGCCCACGCTGCCGGCATTGATCTTAATACGCGGATTCGCCAGACGCGGGGTGTGGATGCGTTCATCCAGACCGCCCAGGTAACAGAAGCCGGGCAGAAAGCCCAGCATATAGATGAGGTAATCCCTTGAGGAATGGATCTTGATCACTTCCTCCTCGGAAAGGCCCGCGTGCTCGGCAATATTCGCGATATCAGGCCCATATTCCCCGCCGTAGCACACAGGAATCTCAAAGATTCTCCTGCGCTCCTCACTCACAGAAGCGTCAACCTTCACCAGGTTCTGCATCCGCTCTCTGATCTCGTCGTAACTGACCACGCGGGGGTCATAATTGATCAACAGGGAACAGAACGCCGGAATCACATCCACCACACCCTCGATATGCTGCTCTCTCATGAGCTGTACCGTGGCAGTGATCTTCCTGTTGATTTCCGGGCTGATCTCCTTGCCGAACTCAACCAGAATGGAGGAATCTCCTGCTGTCAAAATTCTGATGTTCTGCATATATATCTCTCCTATTCGAAAAAGGTGCAACCATAATGATTACACCTTTGTTTAATAACCGGAAATAATCCTGAAAGGATAAAACCGGGATTATGCAAATAAACTGCCGATGTTTGATACAAATGTGTTGATTCCCAGATAAGCGGAAAGAAGAACCACGACAACGCCCAGTACAAGCAGCCATACCGGATGCTTATAGTTCTCGCCCATAATGCCCTTCTTCTGAGAAGCTACAAGACAAATTCCCAGTGTAATCGGGAGAATCAGTCCGTTTAATGCACCTGCAAGCACAAGAAGGTTTGCCGGCTGTCCGAGAATCAGCATGATCAGAGTGGAAACAGCGATAAATCCGATGATCACCCAGTTCTCATTCTTGTCAATACTCTTGTGGAAGGTCTTGAGGAAGGATACGGAGGTGTATGCCGCGCCGATAATAGAGGTTACGGCTGCACACAAAAGCACCAGACCTGCAAAACGGTATCCGATCTCGCCAGCGCCCTGTTTGAAAGCGTCTGCGGCAGGGTTAGCCGGATCAAGAGTGAGTCCCTTCACAACAACGCCTAATACAGCGAGGAAAAGGAAAATACGTACGATCGTAGCGATCACCATACCCATGATGGAGCTCTTGTTGATCTCTTTCATGTTTTTCTCTCCGGTAATACCGGCATCGATCAGACGATGTGCACCTGCGAAGGTGATATAACCGCCTACGGTACCGCCCAGAAGTGTGATGGTAGCCGGGAAAAGTGTGGTATACCCTGCATCCGGAATAAAGGTATTCTTGATGGCAGAGCCAACCGGCGGTTTCACCACGATGATGATCACGAAGATTACGATAATCATAATACCGCCAAGAACCTTGGTCAAGGTATCCATAGCTGATTTTGCGTTTTTCAGCAGGAATACGGCGATTGCGATCGCACCTGCGAGTACATAGCCAACCTTAGTCGGAATTCCTAAAAGTGTGTTAAATCCAAGAGCACCACCGCCAACATTACCGATGTTGAATACAAGTCCGCCGACTACAATGAGAAATGCAACTAAATATCCAAGTCCCGGCAGAAGCTTATTCGCCACGTCCTGGCCGCGCATTCCGGATACGCACAGCACTCTCCAGATATTGATCTGGGCGATTGCTGACAGGATGATGGAGAATAAGATGACAAACCCAAAGCTTGCCTGGTAGTCACTGGTGAATTTTGCTGTCTGGGTCAGAAACCCTGGTCCGATCGCCGATGTGGCCATCAGAAACGCGGCGCCTAAAAGCGCTCCTCCGCCTTTTTTCTTTTCGCTCATTTTTTTGAAGCCCCCTTCTTTTTTTCGTTCTACCCGAAATGGTCGTTTTTGCAAATCTGTTGTATATTTGCTGAATTATTTCGAGTAATTAGTAATATAATAACACATATTACACAAATTACCAAGTAGTTTTTGGGGGAGCCCCCTGGAAATGTGGTTGTACGGTGAGGAGGAGGGACTTGGGGGCCGGGGAGAATGTATGGGGGCGGGCTGATGCGGCGCTTGCCTTCAACTAAGTTCTAACTGCGACTAAAGCGCTCACGAAGA
>JNKJ01000003.1 GCA_000702025.1 Blautia schinkii DSM 10518 | reverse complement strand
CGATCAGCAGATTCATGTACATGCTCCTGTTTGAAAAGATTAAAAGAAACAGATACTGAAAGATTAGTGTTACGGAAATACCTTTCTTTTTGTACGCATTAGCAGCTTTTAAAGCGGAAGAAAGATGGAAGCGTGTAAAAAATCTTCGGATAGATTTTGAAATCTGGTTATCATTCTGGTTGTCTTGTGTTATACTGTTATTCATAGCATGAGCCTCCGGATATATGATTGTTTCTAGACAACTCAATTATATCAAATCCGATGGTTTCATGCTATTTTAATGCCAGTTATTATTGAATTTTCAAGGTGCATAGGCACTTATTCAAGTGCGAAGTTTGAGTTATAGTATAAAACCAATAGGAAGAATTGCTTGCAAAAATAGACGCTTTTCGCTATAATAGTCGATGTTGTATAAAATTAATCACAAACTGTGAAAACAGCGATGTGGTTATAAGAAAACAGCGAAGCGGATGTACACATCTGCTTTGACTTTAATAAGGGAGAGGAAACACATGAACGACAACAAAGAGTTCAAACCGTATATTCCGGCTGAGAAGATTACTCCGGAATTTACTGTGACATCTATTATCATGGGTGTTATCCTTGCGGTTGTATTCGGCGCAGCCAATGCGTACCTGGGCCTCCGCGTCGGTATGACCGTATCTGCTTCCATTCCGGCAGCAGTTATTTCTATGGGCGTGATTCGCGTCATTTTGAAGAAAAACTCCATCCTGGAAAGCAACATGGTGCAGACCATCGGCTCCGCGGGCGAATCCCTGGCAGCCGGAGCGATTTTCACCATGCCTGCATTATTTCTGTGGGCACAGGAAGGCCTCAGTGAAATGCCGAGCCTTGTGGAGATTACCCTGATCGCCCTTTGCGGCGGTGTTTTGGGCGTACTTTTCATGGTACCCCTTCGTAATGCCTTGATTGTGAAAGAACACGCTAACCTTCTTTATCCGGAGGGTACTGCCTGTGCGGAGGTGCTTCTTGCAGGCGAGGAGGGCGGCTCCAATGCATCCACTGTATTCAGCGGAATGGGACTGGCAGCTCTTTTCAAATTTATCGTCGATGGTATCAAGGTGATTCCTGCTGACGTATCCGCAGCATTTAAATCCTTTAAGGGTGAGATTGGTATGGAGGTATATCCGGCGCTTCTGGGTGTTGGCTATATCGTAGGACCGAGGATTGCATCCTTTATGTTCGTAGGCTCCCTGGTGGGATGGATGGTGATCATTCCGCTCATCTGTCTTTTCGGACCTGACACCGTGATGTATCCGGGGACAACGTCTATTATCAGCCTTTATACGGAGGGTGGAGCAAGTGCGATTTGGAGCACATACGTGAAATACATCGGAGCAGGCGCAATCGCTACAGGTGGTATCATTTCCCTGATCAAGTCCCTGCCGCTGATCATTTCTACTTTCCGCGATTCTATGAAGAGTATGAAGGGCTCACAGAGCACAAGCACTGCAAGAACTGCACAGGACCTGCCAATGAGCTTCATCGGCCTTGGTATCCTGGCCATGATCGTGATCATCTGGGTAGTTCCGGCTATCCCGGTAAATCTACTGGGCGCAGCCATCATCGTTGTATTCGGTTTCTTCTTTGCAACCGTGTCCTCACGTATGGTCGGTCTGATAGGAAGCTCCAATAATCCGGTATCCGGTATGGCTATCGCGACACTTTTGATCGCCACATTTGCCATTAAAGCAACCGGAGATACAGGAATCACAGGCATGACCGGAGCGATTGCCATTGGTTCTGTTATCTGTATCGTAGCTGCCATCGCTGGCGATACCTCACAGGACTTAAAGACCGGTTATCTCCTGGGCGCTACACCGAAAAAACAGCAGATTGGTGAGTTGATCGGTGTAATTGCTGCAGGTCTTGCTATCGGCGGCGTATTATATCTTCTGAATAATGCCTGGGGCTATGGCGGCGCTGAGGTTCCGGCTCCGCAGGCCACTCTGATGAAGATGATCGTAGAGGGTATCATGGGCGGCAAGCTTCCGTGGACGTTGGTATTTGTGGGCGTGTTCCTGGCTCTTGGGCTGGAAATCTTACGAATCCCGGTAATGCCTTTCGCAATCGGTCTTTACCTTCCGATTTACTTAAATGCCACCATCATGATCGGCGGTGTGATCCGCTGGCTGCTTGACAACAGAAAAGGTGTGGACGAGAAAACTAAGAGCCAGCAGTCCACAGACGGTACGCTGTACTGTGCCGGTATGATCGCGGGCGAGGGGCTTGTCGGTATCCTGTTGGCAATCCTGGCGGTTGTGAACGTCGGCGGCTACCTTGATCTGTCCGGAAAAGTTAACTTTGGCAATATCGGCGGCGTGGTCCTGATGATTGTCATGATTCTGAGTCTGCTGAAATTCTCCATCTGGAAGAAGAAAAAAGCTTAAATGAGTAAAAAGAAAAAGAAGAACGAACCACAAATTAATTATCTGGATTTAATCCCGGAAAGAGCCGAATCGCTTCCGTGGCATACAGACTTTAAGAATCGTGTGATTCTGGAGGTCGAAAATACAGGAGTATTCAACCGGATTTTTCAGAAGCTGCTGAATAAACCTAAGTATACCAAGATCCATTTGGATGGGCAGGGCAGCTTCATCTGGCCGCACATCGACGGGGAAAAGACGGTTGCTGAGCTGGCAGCTCTTGTGAAAGCAGAGTATGGAGAAGCCGCGGAGCCTCTGTATCCCCGTATTGTGAAATACTTTCAGATATTGGAGAGCTATCATTTCGTGAAGCTTAAGACGTACGGCTCGCCGCAAGCATGAGGAAGCAAATTTGTATAAGCCTAAAAAATAATGGCAGACTAAGAACGGGGCGGCCCTGTGGCTGTGTCCCGTTCTTTTTCTAATTAATTTCGTAAAGGAGGAAACAGGATGAGACTGAGTGGAAAGAAGCCCTGGTATCTGGAATACATTTTGATAATAATAGGCACAGGTCTGATGGCTGTGTCCATCAATTCTGTGTTTGACCCATCCGGCCTTGTAACCGGGGGCTTCTCCGGCGTGGCGATCATCGTCAAGTCGTGGACGGAGGAGCTGATTGAGGGCGGAATTCCCCTCTGGGCAACGAACTTTGCCCTCAACATCCCGCTCTTCTTTATCGGAGCAAAAATCAGAGGATTCTCCTTTGTGAAAAAGGCCGTTGTGGGTGAAATCGCACTTTCGGGCTGGCTGGCGGTGCAGCCGGTTTGGAACATTGCGGGCAATGATCTGATGCTGGCCGCTGTGTACGGAGGCGTCATCCAGGGTATCGGCATCGGCCTTGTATTTTTGGGCCAGGGCACCACAGGCGGCACGGACATGATGGCGGCCCTCATCCAGAAGTATTTCAAACACTATTCCATCTCCCAGATTCTGCAGTTTGTGGACGGCCTGGTAGTACTTGTGGGTATGTATGTTTTCGGCGTACACAGAGCCTTATATGCCATCATAGCGGTATTTCTGGTGACAAAGGTATCCGACGGCATGATAGAAGGTCTGAAGTTTTCCAAGGAAGCATATATTATCACGGAAAAGCCCGAGCAGATTTCCGCCATGGTCATGGACGAGCTTGGCAGAGGAGTGACGGGGATTTATGCCAAAGGAATGTATTCCGGTCAAGACAAGATGATGCTTTTCTGTGTAGTCAATAAAAAGGAAATCGTCCACCTGAAAGAAAGAGTGAATGACATAGACCCACTGGCCTTTGTCATTGTCTCAGATGCCCGGGAAGTGCATGGAGAGGGCTTCATAGAGAAAAAATAGGAAAATATGAACAAAAATTTGTAACTTTTTTTAGGTTTGCTCTTTCATTTTTGGTGATTTTGTATTAAAATAACCTCAGGTATGGATTAATTTTATGGGAAAGACGGAAGATAAGCATACACTTTACGTGAGAAGGGATTGAATTGGATGATATCGAATCAGGTACTTCAGAATACTCTTGAGGGTTTAAAAGAAATATCCAGGACAGAATTTTGTGTAATTGATACAGAGGGGAAAATGCTCGCTTCTACCTTCGCTGATTTTTTGATTCAGCAGGGAGATGTGCAGGCGTTTGTAGAGTCACAGGCAGACAGTCAGCTTGTGAAGGGATATCAGTATTTTAAGGTCTGCGATGACTATCAGCTGGAATATATATTGGTGGCTCACGGAGATGATGAAGATACCTACATGGTGGGCAAGCTTGCTGCTTTCCAGATTCAGAATCTCATCGTGGCTTACAAGGAGCGTTTTGATAAAGACAGCTTTATCAAGAACCTGCTTCTGGATAACCTCCTGCTTGTCGATATCTACAATCGTGCCAAGAAGCTTCACATCGAGGCAGACGTACGGCGAGTCGTGCTTATCCTGGAAATGCAGCAGGAGAAGGACCACAGCTCCATCGAGAGCGTGAAGAGCGTATTCGGCGGCAAGAGCAAGGATTTTATCACTGCTGTGGATGAGAAGAGTATCATCATTGTTAAGGAGCTTGAGGAAGGCGAGAGCTACGAAGAAATGGATAAGCTCGCCCAGACTATCCTTGATACGCTTGGGATTAAAGATGGGGGCACTCATATGGCCTACGGTACCATTGTCAGTGAGCTCAAAGAGGTTTCCCGTTCTTATAAAGAGGCAAGGATGGCTTTGGATGTAGGTAAGATTTTCTTTGGGGATAAAGAAGTCATTGCTTACAGCTCTTTGGGGATTGGACGTCTGATCTATCAGCTTCCTATTCCGCTGTGTAAAATGTTTATCAAAGAGATTTTTGACGGGAAATCGCCGGATGATTTCGATGAGGAAACGCTTGTTACTATTGACAAGTTTTTTGAGAATAGCTTGAATGTGTCTGAGACTTCAAGGCAGTTGTATATTCATAGAAATACACTTGTATACCGCCTGGATAAGCTTCAGAAAAGTACGGGGTTAGATCTTCGGGTGTTTGAGGATGCGATTACGTTTAAGATTGCTTTGATGGTTGTAAGGTATATGAAGTATATGGAGACATTGGAATACTAATGCTGTATTTCCAGTGCTTTTCAGAATTTGCAACTATAAAAATATGCGATTTGTATACATTTTGTCTACCGCCTGCTTATTGAGGGCGGTAGACTTTTTTGGTCTGGTCAAAGTATTATATATAATAAAACGAGTCACAAGATAGAATCTGCATGAGAGGGAATATATGATTTATGAAAACGAAATGTAATCGGAGAATAATTTATCCTACTTTATCAATTCTGTTCCCATGTATAATAGGCATTACCGGAATGTTAAGTGAAAATGTTTCTATTATCATATGGGGGCAAAATATTTTACTCATTTTTTTGTTGAGTTTCATCAGTTTTTTTGTTTTGAAACACAAGTTGAAATTTAACTACAAACTTATCATAGTTGTATCTGCTTTTTTATTAGGGTTAACATTTTTGGGACCAAATATGGAAGGTGTTCATCGTTGGCTAAGATTGCCTTTTTTTACTTTGAATATATCTACCATTGTTATGCCGATCACAATTGTAGCGTTTTATAAATTAATCGAGGAAAATAAATTTTTGATTTCGACAATAGGGATAATCGTAATAGAATTTCTTCTTTGTTTACAGCCAGATGCTTCGCAATTATCAGCATTTTCACTTGCCATCATTATTCTATTGCTGAAATCAAATATCTCTAAAATAGTAAAAAGCATTTTTTCTGTCACACTGTTTCTTTTAACCTTAAAATCATGGATTTGGTTAGATACCTTACAGCCTGTTAATTATACAGAAGGTATACTAACAATGGTACTTGATTTGTCAGTTGTATTATACATTATAGGAATAGCCGCATTGTTTTTTATTCCTGTGTATTTTCTTATTTTTTGTCAAAAGAAAAGTAGAAATATATGTGTAGGAATTACGATATATTATTGGGTCATGATTTTAGCGACATTCATTGGAAACTTCCCGGTGCCTTTTATGGGATATGGGATTTCGCCTATATTGGGATTTTATATTTTCCTTATATGGTTTATCTAAAATAACAATCATAAAATGCAGATGGAATTATAAATGCAATACATCCTATAGCTCGTATTCCTCGAATTTCCCATTTTCTAGCGTATAATTGAAAAACTCATCATTTGTCATATCCTGAAAATAAGTCCTGATTATACGGCATACTCCCCCATGACTGATTATCAAAATATTTTCACCTCCATATTGCTCTTTTAGCTTATCAATTAGCCCATATATTCTGTATGCTACCTGCAGCATAGATTCTCCTCCAGGGTATTTATAAGCAAAATTTCTCTTATTGGCTAAAAAGCAATCATTTTTCCTGTCCACACCCTCGTAGATTCCATAATCCTGCTCTATAAGCAATTCTTCTATTTGCAAAGGAACATTATTTTTATTTGCAACAATTTTGCCTGTTTCCACAGCTCTTTTCAATGGTGAAGACAGAACCACATCAATATTATAATCCTGCACGATATCGGACAGCTTCCTTGCCTGCTCTATCCCTTTTTCTGTTAATTCTACGTCGGTAACACCGCATACTTTGTTTTGCGCATTCCAAAACGTTTGCCCATGACGGGCGACAAATATCTTCATATAAGAACCTCTTTTTAAACTCCTCATGATTATCTTTCTGAAAATTGTTCTCTAACATTTACAACAAAATGGTCTATTTTCATTTGACGATTCCTACTACAAATCCAGATTTGTCTGTCACTACAAAATCATCTTGCAGGAAATATCTTATCACAGGCTAAATGTCTATGCTCCTATTTATCCCCGTTCCGCTTCTTTTCCCTGTTCCGGCTCTCTGTCCTGCCGTAATATGTCCCTTGTCCAATGCTTGCGACAGGGTATATTCAAACTCAATGTCTGCCGTTTCATAGGAGCAGCCGAACGAGGGTACAAGCATTTTGCCGTCCGTCTTTTCGAGATTTTGAATATAATCAAGGGCTTTGAACGCCGCAATTTGCGACGTTTCAATAGCAGCACAGACAAAAAACGGAGGATTTTATTCCCCCGTTTCCTTGCTGTTCGCTTCCTGTATTCCCTTTGCCGTTGCCGTCATAATTGTTAAATCCCGGCTGCTCATATCAGTAAGCAGACTGTCGAGCTGTCGCCGCTCGGTGGATTTGTCCGTTTCCTCGTTCGGAAAAAAGAACTGGTCTACTGACACATCTAAAAAGGTGACAAGCTCATAAAAGATTTGTAGGCTTGGGTGCTGTCCACTGTTCTCAATGGACGCGATATAGCGCGGCGCAATGTTCAACCTGTCCGCTAACTGGTTGCGCGATATGCCCTTTGCCTTTCTTGCTTCTTTTATGGCTTGCCCGAAAGCCTTAAAATCATACTTCACTTTATTCTGCTTCATATTTTTCACCCTACTACATTTTACCGTTCACCTTTCCTGTTTGCATAGTATTGACAGCAATAGAGCATACATACACAATAAATTTCTGGCTATCCTTGAACGCTATTGACATTCTCGTATTGTGGAAGTATTATATAAATGAATAATTCATTCATTAGAGAGGGGGACGACGCATGAATGACCGCATAAAGTCAATCGCAGATGCAGCAACTTATCTATTCTTACAACAAGGCTATTCCAAAACACAGATTAGTCATATTGCTAAAGCTGTCGGTGTTTCTGTTGGTACAATTTATCTTGATTTTACTGGAAAAAAGGAAATTATGCACTTTGTCTTAAAATGCACCATTGACCCGGCATTTATTGAGCGTGATTTTGAAAGACCAATTACAGATGATTTATTTGTCGGTTTGGAAAATGATATTGTTGCAGTATTTGAAAAAACAGGAAATGACTTTGCGAAACACCTTGAAAACGACGCTGCTGATTATGACCTTGAAGCACTTGTATCAGACGCATTTGAACTTCTTGCTCGATATGCTGTTGGGTGCCTGTTCATAGAAAAGAACCAATTTGATTTTAAGTTTTTAGCGGAGCATTACAGATTGTACCGAAAGAAATTTCTTGAAACCATGACGCAATACATAAAAGTCTTTATTAAAAGCGGCAAGGTACGGACATTAGATCAGCTTGAATTATCTACTACCTTGATTATTGAAATTTTATCATGGTGGGCTATGGATATGCGGTATACGTCCTTTGAAACACAGGACATTCCCCTCAATCTTGCAAAAAAAGTCTGTATAGACAATATCATATCTGCATATAAGTGTTAAAAATTGGCGGGCAGTCATATGCCCACTAATTTTTAGCTATATGATGAATGAACAATTCATTTATTATTAGAAAGAGAGGGTTTCACTATGAAATTGAAAAGAAAAATTATCAACGGCTTACTTATGGCGGTCTGCCTGTTTCATTTATCGGGCTGTTCGCACTCAACCAATACACAGGCAGCAAATGTACTAAACTTTAATCTGAACAACGTTACGGACATAACAATTTCCTATGATGAAGAAGCTGTTACTTTTTTTCAATCAGATAATGACGAGCTGATAATCAAGGAATATATGACTGAAAACAAAAGCCGCTATTATGCTGATGTGAAGCAAGACAACGGAAACATTCACGTTAGCGAGGGCTGGAAACCATTCTTTAACAGCAGTTTTACAAGATATGTAGAAGTATATCTTCCACAAGAATATCAAGCCAATTTAACCGTTACAACAACTGACGGCAACATTGATATGTCTAATATAGCTCTAACCTTAAATTCGCTTCGCATTGACAGCACCGCCGGAACCGTTCAGTTAGACAACGCCAATGCTACTGTTCTTCATTTATCCTCTACGAGTGGAAAGTTGGATTTAGGGAACATAACAGGTGAACAAATAAAACTTGATACCACCAGTGGCAAAGTGATTTGTGAGAAACTGAATGGAGCTGTTACCTATACTTCTACAAGCGGTGACATTGATGTGAAATCTGCTATCGGCGCTGGAAGCTATCGGGCAAATAATTCCGGCAAGCTGAATGTGAGTTATACCGATGTGACAGGCGACCTATCGTTCTTTAACAAAAATGACAATATTGAATTAACACTTCCGCAGGATTTAGAATTTGAGTTTGAAGCAACTACAAAAAATGGCTCTGTTTCTACATCTTTTCAAGATAGTATTCGTATCGACGGGCGTACTGCCCGTGGAACTGTTGGCAACAGCCCCACCGTTACAGTAAAAACAGAAACTAATAATGGGAATATAGTTGTAACACAATAAGTTATTGATGGGATTGTGTTAGACAACGGAGATTGTGCATATGGAGAAGAAAACTCGTAGACAAGTGATTATCTACTGTATTTTGTTTGTAGGGCTTATTGCAGGAATAACAGCCGCATTATTTCCTTATGTTGAACGGCTGTCTGATTCTCAATTTCAAAAGGTAATAGAAGCATGGATAGACAAAAGGGGGATTACAGGCTTTTTCATTGTAATGGGTATTCAGATTTTACAGGTAGTCATTGCATTTATTCCCGGTGAACCTGTTGAGATTTTTTCTGGTGCATTATACGGGGCAGTGGGCGGGCTTCTTATCTGCTTGTCCGGGTGTATGATAGCTTCAACAATCATCTTTTCATTATCCAAACGGTATGGGAATCCGCTGTTATATAGTCTTTTCGGAAAAGAGAAAGTGCAAGGTTGGAAATGGCTTCAAGACAGCCGGAGATATTCAATGGTTACGTTCATTTTGTTTTTCGTACCCGGAACGCCTAAAGATATGCTTACCTATATTGTTGGCATAACAAATATGGGGGGAGGAGAATTTATAGGTATTTCAACACTTGCCCGTATTCCCTCTATTCTTTCCTCAACAATCATAGGCTCTACCATACGACAGGATAAATGGATAATCTCTCTTTCCGTATTTTTAGTCACTGGCATTATTGGAATTGTTGGAATTGGTTTTAAGGAACGTATCATTTGCTTTTGCCAAAGCAGGGCAGACAAAGAGAAAACGGCAACAACAAAATGCGAGGGCTTAGATTTTGTTGAAGCAGCACACAGACAAAGAGTATATCCCTTTATTTACTGTCATATGGAATTTGATGGGGATTTAGATATAAGCCGTTTACAGTCTGCTATTGCCCGTTCTTGTCTGTATGTACCAGAAGTTCTTTATACATATGATTTTACAAGAGGGTGTTTTGTTGATAAAGGCTTTACCGCGAGTGATACTGTTTGTTACGCTTCCGATTTGCTGCAATGGGAATTAGAGAAAAAACCGCAGCTTCAAATTGTAGTGAATGAGGAAGAAAAGAAAATAATAATTGGTATGAGCCATATTCTGACTGACGGTGAGGGATTTTTACAATACCTGTACTTGCTGTCATTCCTGTATAGCGGACATACCCCTATCCCACCATTAAAGAATTGCAGAGAAATTTCACCTGTTCTTGATAATATCCATATCGGGCGACCAACGGAGCAGACGCGGCGGCATAGGCGCGTTACCGTTCCGCCTTTGAGGGAAAACAGCAAAGGACACCAACATTTCTGTTTAAGCAGCCGTATTTTGCCGAAAGATTTTTCTGCCATTTACTACAAGAGTAAAAAGCAAAATGTCACCCTTAACGACGTATTCCTTGCTGCTTATGCGCGTGTAATATCCCGTTTACATGGGTTACAGATTGTTGTTATTCCCTGTCCGGCAGATTTACGTAGATACTCGCCTATGATGGATAGATTGAGCATAGCAAACATGACGGGGATATATAGAAAGATTGTTGTTGAGATTGCCCCGCAGCACTCCTTTAGAGATACCTTGCTACAAGTACATATAGAAATGGAACTGCAAAAGTCACGTCGTCGCTGTTTTGTCGGTATTCGTCCATTGAACTATGCGTTTCACAGAATGTCCCGCCCTGTTCTTGCACAAAGCATTAAATATTCTTACCGATTATTCCCGGTTTCTTATACGAACTTTGGGAAAATCGACCACACAAAACTGGCTTTTAAGGACTGCAAAATGAAAGGCTGCTTTATGACGGGAACTTACCGATTACCACCCGATTTTCAATTATCTATAAGCACGTATCAAAATGTATGTACACTGAATTGTACTTTAATAGGGCAGGACGGGGACGATATAATCGGACAGCAAATTTTAGATGATGTAAAAAATGAAATGTTGGAATGGGTGAACATGAACTAAATACTATCATAAGCCGCCGACTAAAAGGATAGTCCGTTAATCGTTGGCTTGATATAAGCAAACACTTTTTTTATTGACAGGGAGGGGAAACATCATGGATAATGCTGAATGGGTACGTTGTCCTGTTTGTGGCAATAAAACGAGGTAACAGTAATTAAACGTGAAGTTGATTAGTAAAGCGACAAATTAGAATTTGATGAAGGGAGCATTATCCATGAAGTGTAATAGTTTAGAGGAAGTACGTGCAAATATAGATAGGATTGATACCGAGATTATTAAACTAATTGCAGAACGAGGAACATATGTAGTTCAGGCTTCTAATTTTAAAAAGAATGAAGATGGAGTAAAAGCTCCGAATAGAGTTCAAGTAGTTATTACTAAGGTTCGTGGGAAAGCACAAGAATATGGTACGAATGCAGATATGGTAGAAGCATTGTACCGGGAAATGATTTCACATTTTATCAATATGGAAATGGGAGAATTCAAGAAAAGCCAGTAATACAACTTCCGGTTTGCAGAACAGAACAACATAGTATCATAGAGCCAGACGCAAAGACGCAGAGCCGATAACCAATGAGTTAATTACTCATGGTTGTCGGCTCTTTTCTTTTCAGATAACTGCTTCTACTATGCGATTGCTGACAGATTGCAACAGATAAAAAACCGTTGCTCGTCGGCAAGAACGCGCCCGATCTGAATAGCGGCGGTTTTGAAATAACAATCAAAGCCGCCGCTGTGTTTCTTTTGTATCGATATAATTTGACATTCTTTTCATCAAAAAAAGTCCGCTCCCCGCCACGGGATATTCCGGCTTTATAGATGATTACACATATCATTTCAATACTGTTTATATTTCACTTGCGCCCGATTGCGTTTTGCAGTCGGGCATATTTGGTTTTGTCCGAAAAAATTAAAAAAGTTTGTGTTTCTCTTTGGCATTTTCCTCAAAGCGTTGTGGAAGGACAGCGAAAGGGGATAAATAAGCCGCCCCCCGGCAGGAAAGGGGGTGAGAATATGAACAATGAACGTTTTGAATGGCAGACCCGTTGTGAGTTTAATGCGTACTGCAAACACACTTTACGCAACGAACTTATCAATACCAGTAAAGAAAGCAAGCGCAGCGGCTTGCGGGCGACGACAACACAGAAGGTCTAATGATACTCCCTTACAGCCACAGTCCGAGCGTTAGAAGCGTCGCAGGCAATGGGTAGGGCTGCATGAGAATCATGCAGGGGTGAAATTCCCGTGGAGCTTTGCTGAAAGCCGTCCGATGAAAGCCCTTTTTACCTATCAATCTTTTTAGCATAGCCATGAAAGGGGGCTTAACTTATGACTAATGCTGATGTGCCTATTTGGGAAAAGTACACGCTGACGATTGAGAAAGCGTCTAAATATTTTCGAATTGGAGAGAACAAACTCCCCAAACTGGCAAAGGAAAACCCCACCGCAGGTTGGGTAATCATGAACGGCAACCGAACACAAATCAAGCGGAAATAGTTTTATAGACCACCAACTTTTGAAACTATCGGGTGTTGGTTATCATGTTGAAACGCCGAAAACGAAAAGCGGTATCAGACAAATCCACATGAGCGTAGCCATATATGAAGCGTTGGGGCGTGTGCTGAAAAACAGAGGACGGGCAAAGCCTATCATTATCGATGGGTACGGGAAATTCCTTTTCCTTAACCGAAACGGATTGCCAAAGGTGGCGGCAAACTATGAAAGTATGTTCCGGGGGCTTGTGAAGAAGTATAACAAGAACCATGAGGAAGCACTACCAAACGTGACTACGCCGCACACCTTACGTCATACGTTCTGTACCAATTTGGCAAACGCAGGAATGAACCCGAAAGCATTACAGTATATTATGGGACATTCCAACATTAACATGACGCTGAACTATTATGCTCATGCCACTTCTGACAGTGCATTAGCGGAAATGGAACGGCTGATTGCGTAGTAGTAAATAGAGGTTTTACTACTCTTTCTACTACCTTTGAACGCAGAAACATGAGGGCATATAATAACTTCTAAAGAGATAATCAAAAAGTATAGTTTGATTTATCAATGAAACTATACTTTTTGGGCTAGACGAAGTATAATAAAGCCAGTTACAAGTCGGAATTAATCGAGGGGATTTTTATGCAAATAATGCAAATTACAAATGATTTAGAAAAGAGGAATATTACGAGAGGTATACTTGAAACATTACCTGATTGGTTTGGAATTCCTGAAGCGCGAGAAGAATATATACAAGATAGTATAGGAAAAATTTTTTTCTGTGCATTGATAAATGAAAAACCGGTAGGTTTTTTGTATCTCAAACAAACAGGAAAAGATACCGTTGAACTTGCAGTTATGGGAGTGTTAAAAGAATACCACCGTAATGGAATTGGTAAATCGCTATTCGAATGTGCAAAAAGAGAAATAAATAAAAGCGGTTATTCATTTATTCAAGTAAAAACAGTACAAATGGGAAAGTATGAAAATTATGATAATACAAATAAGTTTTATATTGCTCTTGGTTTTAAAGAATTTGAGGTGTTTCCGACATTATGGGATGAGTGGAATCCTTGTCAAGTATATGTAATGGCAACATAATAAATCCCAGTTTGTAGAACTGTGAAAATCGGAATTGACAAAGGAGATGACCTTGTGAAAAAATTAAGTGAAGATGCTGAAAAAATAATGATGGAACGCTTTGGAAAAGATACCATTATTGCATTAGCAACAGTAGAAAATGAGGTACCTTTTGTGCGTTATGTAAATGCTTATTATGAGAATGGTGCCTTTTATATTATTACATATGCACTTTCAAATAAAATGAAGCATATAGAAAGCAACTCTACTGTTGCAATAGCGGGCGAATGGTTTACAGCACATGGAAAGAGTATCAATTTAGGATATTTCGGGAAAGAAAAAAATCATTGGATTGCCGAGAAATTGAAGAATGTATTTTCTGAGTGGATTGACAATGGACATAATGATTTTGATGATGAGAATACTATAATTTTATGTGTAGAATTAACAGATGGACTGTTACTTTCGCATGGAACAAGGTATGAGTTTTAATTTACAACTTCCAGCTTGTCAAATTGGAAAATTAGATTGAGGAGTGACAAAATGAAAATAATTGAAGTAACAGACAGAAATGCATCATTAATAGAACGGTTATTAGAGGTGTGGGAAAGTTCTGTAAAGGCAACACATCTTTTTCTGTCAGCGAAGGAAATCGAGGACATTAAGAAGTATGTCCCACAGGCATTAAAAGAAATACCTCATTTAATTATTATAGAAAATGAAAATCAAGTTCCTATGGGCTTTATGGGAATAGTGGAACAGCACCTTGAAATGCTGTTTATCTCTGACGAAGAAAGAGGAAAAGGATTAGGTAAAGAATTACTCAAATACGGAATAGAAGAATATTCAATTGACGATTTAGCGGTTAACGAACAGAATCCCCTTGCCAAAGGTTTCTATGAACACATGGGGTTCAAAGTTTACAAAAGAACCGCAAATGACGAACAGGGAAATCCCTATCCTCTTTTATATATGAGCAGACAGTAATTCCAGATTGTAGAGCTGTGAAAATCAGAATTTGAGAGGAGGAGCTTTTATTAAACAGTTTAAGCCTTTTATTATTCCTATATTTTTTTTGATACTGATAGACCAAACTATAAAAATAACTATATCAAGATTGTTTATACAGGATGAGTTTGATATAATATCATACTTACTGCGATTTAATCCAATACAAAATATAAATTTATCATGGTTTGGAAATTTTGTTAATATTTTTTCAAGTCCATTCGTTATGGTTGTTTTTAACATTCTTGCCATTTATATTTTTCTATCAGGATATTTACTGTATAGAGCAAAAACAAAGCAGATAGGATTTTCAGTAAAGATAATTTTAGTTTGTGGACTGGCAGGTTGTTTATGTAGCTTAATAGATAAACTTTTTTGGGGAGGAAGTTTAGATTTTTTACAGATACCCAACTTATTTACTTTTGACATCAAAGACTGCTATCTTACAATTGCAGGAGTTATGTTTGTTGTCATTGGACTATTACACAGCAAAGAAATAACAATAAAAGAGTATTTGCGCTTTTGCAGGAATAAATTCAAATTGTAAAATCTCAGTTTGTACAGCTGTGAAAATCGAAATTTGGGAGGAAAATAATGGACATAAGGAAAATCACAGAAAACAAGAAAAAATATATAGACCTGCTATTACTGGCTGATGAATCTGAAACGATGATAGATCAATACCTTGAACGGGGTGATATGTTTGTTTTGGATGACGATGGTGTGAAAGCTGAATGTGTAATCACACAAGAAGATGATGGCGTTTACGAACTGAAAAACATTGCTGTTATGCCTAAATACTGGCGAAAAGGGTATGGTAGAAAGCTGATAGAATTTCTATTCACTAATTGTTCGAATTGTAATGTTATGTTTGTAGGAACGGGTGACTGCTATTCGTCGCTGTCCTTTTATAAAAGCTGCGGTTTCAAAGAATCACATAGAGTAAAGAATTTTTTTGTAGATAATTATGACCATCTGATGTTTGAAGATGGAGTACAATTAGTAGATATGGTTTATCTAAAATGGGAGCGATTATGAAATATCCAGTGAAATCATCAAAATCCTAAGTTTAATAATCGAACCCACATACCCTATGTTCCATTGCAATAAAATCGCCACAAAAGCAATCACCTCAGCCACAGAACGTATCAAAGCATTAAATGATTTAAACTTTAAACTCTCAGATAAAAACCTAATCGGACATGACGGAACAAAATACGATTCATATTACGTATTGGAAAAAAATAATAAAGCTACAAATTAAGGCCCACACAGTTTTACCTGCGAAAACGACAAACACCCTTGGATGGGGTGCGAACGTAGTGGCAGGCTAGGAGATGGGAAAGGGGCTGGGCATGGCGGTGCTGGGGGCTGACGTTGTCTTGTCAGGCATTTTGCGGAAGCGCGCCTGAAAATCCAGCGCCTACGGAGACTTAGACGCGAACGCTCTTCGTGAGCGGCTTAGTCGCAGTTGGCGATTAGTTGAAGGGAAGCGAGCATGCCTGACAAGACAACGTCAGCCCCCAGCACCGCCATGCCCAGCCCCTTTCCCATCTCCTAGCCGTTCAACAACCTCGCGGGGTCCCCCTCCTCCCCCACTTCACCAAAACTTCACTTTTTTTCACCCCCATCCATCTTGATTTATCCCCATGAAGCCTGTATAATAAGCTACCGGATTAAAGGTTTCACCCATAAAAAAGCGAGAATTGTACGAAATAACGCAAATCAAGCAAAAAACCACTTGCATTCTCACTTTAAATATATTACAATAATATTACATAAAAGTTACAACTATTACAAACGGCTGAAATGCCATTAAATAAATAACGCACTCTACTGCACTGCACTATTTTGTGCTCTATCACAACGTGCAGCAGCTTATTGCGTTTCATCACATCGCGTTACATATTGAAGGAGGAAATTATGATTGATTTGGTTGATGTAAGTAAATCCTATGGCAAAGGCCTTCCGGCTGTGAACCATGCGAACTTACATGTGGATAAGGGCGAGTTTGTATTTGTGGTAGGGAGCAGCGGTTCCGGTAAATCCACACTGATTAAATTATTAATGAAGGAATTAGATTCCACCTCCGGACAGATTACGGTGAGCGGCGAACGCCTGGAAGGGATGAAACACAGAAGAGTTGCGAAATACCGCAGAAAGGTCGGCGTTGTTTTCCAGGATTTCCGCCTGCTTCGGGACAGAAACGTATATGAGAACGTGGCCTTTGCCCAGCGCGTCATCGGCAGACCGACCAGAGTGATCAAGAAACGTGTGCCTGAGGTCCTCCAGGAAGTAGGATTAGCTGCAAAATATAAATCTTTCCCGGATGAGCTCTCCGGTGGTGAGCAGCAGAGAGTGGCGCTGGCCAGAGCATTGGTGAACAGACCAGACATTCTGCTGGCGGATGAGCCAACAGGCAACCTGGACCCTAAGACCTCTGAGGAGATCATGAAGCTTTTGGAGGAAATTAACGACAGGGGCACCACCGTACTGGTGGTAACTCACAATAAAGATATTGTAAATGCCATGAAGAAGCGCGTGGTCACCATGCATGACGGCATCATTGTAAGCGACGAGAGAGAGGGAGGTTATCATGAGGCCTAGTACGATTTGGTTTACCCTTAAGCAGGGGATTAAAAATATAAAGAGAAACTGGATGTTTTCAATCGCTTCTATCTTGACTATGGCAGCTTGTATTTTTCTGTTTGGGATTTTTTATTCGATTGTAAATAATGTGAACAGTATGACCAAGAAGCTGGAGCAGGAAGTGCCGATCACAGTGTTTTTTGATGAAGGCACCACACAGGAGGAAATCGATAAGATTGGCGAACTCATAAAGGTGCGCCCTGAGGTGGAGAAGATGGAATTCGAGTCTGCGGAGGAGGCCTGGGAAAATTATAGGAATATTTATTTCGACGGTTCAGACGCAGCGGAGGGCTTTAAGGATGACAATCCGCTTGTCAATTCTTCAAATTACCATGTGTATATGAATGATATCGAAAAGCAGAGCGAGCTTGTGCAGTACATACAGGGACTGGAGCATGTGCGCGAGGTGAACCAGTCAGAGGAAGCGGCTAAGACCTTAGGTTCCGTGAACCGGCTGGCATCCTACACCTCCATTGCTGTCATTGCGGTGCTGCTCATCATCTCTATATTCCTCATCAGCAACACCGTTTCCGTGGGAATTTCCGTGCGTAAGGAGGAAATCGGCATTATGAAGCTGATCGGCGCCACAGACGGTTTTGTGCGCTCTCCCTTTGTGCTGGAGGGAATGGTGCTTGGATTGATCGGAGCGGCGATTCCTCTGATCGGGCTTTACTTTGCTTATAGCAGTGCTGTGAAGTTTGTGTTTACGAAATTCAGTGTACTGACCAGCGTTGTTGATTTCATCCCGGTGGCGGATATTTACCGCACATTACTGCCTGTGGGCCTGGCCTTAGGCATCGGCATCGGCCTTGTGGGAAGTTTCTGGACCACAAGAAAACACTTGAAGGTATAAATAACTTGATTTACAATTACAATAGAAAAGGGGAACACGGCTGTCGGTATTCCGGCAGCCTTTTTCTTAAATAGAGACAATAAATAGCTTTATTATAAAAATATCAGGAGAGTGACATGTCAAATAAACAATTTTGGAAAGGTATGGCCGTGGGAATTTTTTCTGCTGCCATAATCGCCGCAGGCGGGTTTCTTGGATATCTGCACGCAGGCACGTCCGGTTCGTCGGTTCTCTCCGACCCGGCACGTGTACGGAAGCTTGCCTACCTGGAAAGCCTGATCGATACCTATTATCTGGAGGAAAAGGATGAGGAGCAGCTTGCCGAGGGTCTTTACACAGGACTTCTCTATGGCTTGGGCGATCCTTATTCCCGCTATTATACAGCCAAGGAATACGAGGATGAGAATTCCTCCACAGAAGGTGCCTATGTGGGGATTGGAATCGGATTGCAGAAAAACAGGGAGGGCGGAATTCGTATTATCGAATGCTATGAAGGCGGCCCGGGAGAAGCGGCAGGGCTTAAGGTGGATGACATCATCAGCGCTGTGGACGGGACGGATATCACAGATACCGACACCTCTCAGGTAGTGGATATGATTAAGGGCAGCGATAAAGAGAGCGTCACACTCACCATCCACAGGGAGAATGTGGAAGAGGCACTGGAGATTGCGGTTGCCATCCAGGATGTGGAGCTTCCGTCCGTATTTCACGAAATGCTGGATGAGAATACCGGATATATCCGCATTACGGAATTTAAAGGAGTTACCCTTGAGCAGTACAAAAAGGCTTTTTCCGATCTGGAAGATAAGGGCATGAAACAGCTTGTGGTGGATCTGCGCGGTAATCCGGGCGGGCTTCTCACCTCTGTGTGTGATATTTTAAATGAAATCCTTCCCGAAGGACTCATCGTGTATACAGAAGATAAATACGGCAACCGGGAAGAAAAATTGAGCGAAGGCAAACATCCTTTAGACATACCACTGTCCGTACTGGTAAACGAAGGCAGCGCCAGCGCCTCAGAAATCTTTGCAGGAGCAGTTCAGGATTACGGCATTGGCAAAATCGTAGGGACTACCACTTACGGAAAAGGGGTGGTACAATCCATCCGTAGCCTGGATGACGGCAGTGCGGTAAAAATTACGGTGTCCAATTATTACACCCCAAAGGGCAATAACATCAACAAGGTGGGTATTAAACCGGACATTGAGGTAAAGCTGGATGCGAATCTTCTGAATAAAGATGAAATTTCTCACGAGGAAGATAACCAGCTGCAGGAGGCGGTGAAAGCATTAAACTGACAAAACCCGGTTCATTTTTGTACCTTTTCAGTTGATTTGACTTAAAAGAAATGGTATGATAAATATACTTGGGATAATAGGACGCCGCTGAAGCGGAAGAAAGGGAAAGATATGAGAGAGTATATTATAACAACGGATAACAATTCTGATCTTCCGGAAGAATTTTATAGAGACCATGGTGTGGGGTGTACCTACCTCAGCTACTCCATGGATGGAAAGAACTATACACATGACAATTTTATGCCGGTGCATGAATTTTATGAACGTATGCGCCAGGGATCACTTCCGACCACCGCACAGGTGAACCCGGATAGTGCCAGAGAGCTGATGCTTCCTTATCTGCAGCAGGGTAAGGACATTCTGCATATCGCGTTTTCATCCGGCTTAAGCGGCAGCTACAACAGTGCCAGGATTGCAGCCGAGGAGCTGTCCGAGGAATACCCGGACCGTTCCATTAAAGTGATCGACTCACTCTGTGCATCGCTGGGCCAGGGACTTCTGGTATATCTGGCACAGATGCAGAAAGAGGCGGGTGAGGATATGGACACTGTGGCTCGCTGGGTGGAGGAGAACAGATGTAAGATCGTGCATTTGTTTACTGTGGATGACTTGAACCACCTGTACCGCGGAGGCCGTGTATCTAAGACCACGGCTGTTGTGGGAGGAATGCTCAATATCAAGCCGGTAATGCACGTAGACGATGCGGGCAAGCTGATTCCCATCGGCAAGGTAAGAGGCCGTAAGAAAGCGCTTCTCGACCTTGTAAGGCTGATGGATGAGAAAATCGGAAGCTTTGGCAAGGACTGCAACACGATTTTCATCAGCCACGGAGACTGTGAGGAGGAAGCACAGTTTGTGGTGGACAAGATTAAAGAGAAATACAATCTGAAAACAGTCATTATGAATCATGTAGGCGCTACGATTGGCGCACATTCAGGACCGGGAACGGTAGCATTGTTTTTTGTTGGTGACGTAAGATAAGAGCTGATTCGTTACTTTTCACACGTTAGCGGATCGTGTTGCTGGTCACAGAGTGGACAGTAATGCTGATTCAGCTTAAGGATACGTTGGGGGAATTTTCAATGAGAGCGATATTGAAAAATATAGGGGGGGGGTACTCGTAATATGGATAGGAAAATAATTCTCATTGTTGACGATGTGGAAGTTAACCGGGCCATATTGAGTGCTGCTTTCCAGGAAGACTATGATATTTTAGAGGCTGTGAACGGAAGAGAAGCCCTGGATGTCATAGAGAAGCATAAAGAAAAGATTTCTGCCGTTTTGCTGGATATTATCATGCCTGTCATGGATGGTTTTGAAGTCCTGGAGGTTATGAACCAAGAGGGATGGATAGAGAAAATCCCGGTATTCCTCATTACGGCGGAGAGTTCCCCGCAAGTTATGCGGAAAGGTTATGAGATGGGCGTTGTCGATATCATCGGCAAACCGATCATTCCTTTCTTTATCCGCAGGCGAATCGGTAATGTGATCAAACTCAATAATATCGTAAACGAGCAGGAGGCCATGCTCAAGAAGCAGGAAAAAGAAATCCGCGAGCTCAACCGTTCCGTGCTGGAGACACTATCCACTGCAATCGAGTTTCGTGACTGTGAATCAGGTGAGCATGTTGTGCGCATGAGCAATCTCACACTATTTCTGCTTAAGGCAATGAACGAATATTATCCGGAATACGGAATCGAAGATTCTAACCTGCAGGTGATCGCGGATGCCGCAGTTATGCATGATGTAGGCAAGATTGCGATTCCTGACAATATTCTCAATAAACCCGGACGTCTTACAAAGGAAGAATTTGAAATCATGAAAACTCACACCGTGCGCGGTTGTGAGCTTTTGGAGAGTGTGCCGAAGATGAGAGAGAATCCCATCTATGAGTATGCTTATGATATCTGCCGTCATCATCATGAGAGATGGGACGGAAAGGGATACCCGGATGGACTTAAGGGGAACGAGATCACCATCTGGTCGCAGGTGGTGGCTTTGGCTGACGTATACGACGCGCTGGTTAGTGAGCGTGTGTATAAGAAAGCTTACTCACACGACACTGCCATCAGAATGATTCTGGAGGGAGAATGCGGTACCTTTAATCCATTGCTCATGGATTGTCTGAAAAAAGTTCAGGAGCAGATTCGCAAATCCTATGAAAGTAAGGAATAGAGGATTAGATCCAGAAAATGAGGACGATTTTATTACTTGAGGATGATAGAAATTTAAACCGCGGTATTTCGCTGAAGCTTGAAAAAGAGGGATACCAGGTGGTGTCAGCATTTTCCGTAACTGAGGCAAAGGCTCTTATCGGTGGCTATGATATCCAGATGATCATCAGCGACATAACCCTGCCGGACGGCGATGGGATGGAGTTCTGCAGTGATGTAAGGCGCGGAAACAGCAGCGTTTATATTATTTACCTCACAGCTCTGGACCAGGAGGTGGATATCATCAATGGTTACGATTCCGGCGCGGATGATTATATGACCAAGCCTTTCAGCCTTATGGTGCTCATCTCTAAAGTCAATGCATTAATGCGGCGGCTTGATACAGATAAGGGAAAGTCTGAGCAGGGCTGTCTTGTTTCCGGCAGCATCGAGGTTCATTTAAAGGAAGCAAAGGTCTACCGATCCGGATGTCTGGTGCCCTTAAGCGCCAGGGAATATCAGCTTTTACTCTGCCTGATGGAAAATGCGGGAAGAATTGTGAGTAAGGAGCAGATATTAGAGCGTATCTGGGATTTGGACGGCCAGTTTGTAGATGAGAATACAGTCGCGGTGAATATCAGCCGTCTGAAGAATAAGTTGGATACGACAGCAGTTTCCAATGTACGGGGAGTGGGGTATTTATGGACAGAATCCGTAGAAGTCAGATAGCCGGTTTTGCCGCGGCTTTTCTGATGTTTCTGGTGTTTGCAGCCTGCTTTTTGATCTATCAGCTAAGTGGACAGGAGGCGGAAATTAAAAGAGATTTGGCTGCAGTCATAAGCCGCCATCCGGAGCTTGAGGAGGAGCTTCTCTTCAGCGAGGAGGGACGTGAAACAGTGGCGGACAGCCCGGAGCTTCGGGAGATTATTGCAACACTTGAGGATAAATACAATTTTTCTTACCGTGTAAGTAAAAATACAATACGCACTCTGAAAACGGGCGCGGTGCTCATGGCTGCGGCAGGTTCCGCATTCTGCGCGCTGGCGCTTTTTCTATGGGTTACATCACGCCGCAGGAGAAAAGTGCTTGAGGAGGAGCTTCGGGCAATGTATACTTGCCTCAACCGTTTCAGTACAGGCATTTTCGATGCGTATAAAGAGCTTCCCTGGGAGGACGGGAGACTCCGGCCGCTGTGTGAAAGGATTGAGGAACTGGGAGAACTACTGAAGCTTCACGATGAACGGCGAGCACAGGAGCAAGAGAACACGAAGGCGCTGATCACCAACATTTCCCATCAACTAAAAACACCGCTTGCCTCACTCCGCATGAGCCATGAGTTGAGGAATGATGCGTCCCTTTCTCAGGAGGAGCGGGAAGAATTCTATGAGAGCGAACAAAAGGAGATCATGAAGCTTCAAGAGCTTCTGGATGTGATGGTGAATGTCTCAAGACTTGAGAATCATATGATCGTCATCAGGCCGGTTCCGGCATTACTTAGAAATACCGTTGAGGCGGCGTTTAATACTGTGTGTGTCAAGGCAGCGCACAAAGGGATCAGTCTTGCGCTTCATATGGAGGAGGATTTTATTGTAAGCCAGGATGTGCGGTGGAGCACAGAGGCTTTGGTGAATGTACTGGATAACAGTATCAAGTATTCTCCGTCCGGGACAAGCGTTACAGTGCGTGTGCAGCCGCTGACTGCCAGTGTGCTGCTTGAGGTAGAGGATGAAGGTGTGGGCGTTCCATCCGCAGAATACCACAAAATTTTCCAAAGATTTTACAGAGGAACACGTGCGGCAGCCATGGAAAGTGACGGCGCAGGAGTAGGACTTTATCTTGCCAGGTCGATTCTGGAGCAGCAGGGCGGCACGATCCGGGTCAAAGCGGCGAGAGGCGGCGGAAGTATTTTTCAACTTACCTTTGTTTTGGCAGAACCCTTACAAAACTGTTAGACAGTGTGTAAGGGTTTTGTAAGTCTTGCAATCTATAATAAAAGAAGATGAATGATAAAAAAAGGAGAGATTGCATGAAACCGATCGCACAGACAATTGATTTGGTAAAGTATTACGGTAAGGAAGGGAACCTGGTGAAGGCGGTGGACCACACCAGCGTTACGATTGAACGGGGGAAATTCACAGCCATTGTGGGCCGCTCCGGTTCGGGAAAGAGTACACTGCTGCATCTGCTCGGCGGCTTGGATAGGCCTGACTCCGGCAAGGTCTTTATTGACGGGGACGACATTTATGCCATGAAAGAAAATGAGCTTGCCCGTTTCCGCAGACAAAAGGTGGGCTTCGTTTTCCAGGATTATAATCTTTTGAACTCACTGAACGTGTGGGAAAATATCGTACTCCCTATCGGACTGGACAATCGTAAGGTTGAGAAGGATTTCATAATGGACATCGTGGAGAGCATTGGACTGAAGGAAAAGCTGCATACCCGGGCAGATAAACTTTCCGGCGGACAAATGCAGCGTACAGCCATTGCCCGGGCATTGGCAGCCAGGCCGGCGGTCATTCTGGCGGATGAACCCACAGGAAACCTGGACTCCCGCACAGAGCTGGAGGTAATGGCACTGCTTAAAAAGTGTGTGTCACATTATGGACAGTCCCTGATCATGATCACGCATGATGAGACGATTGCTCAGATGGCAGATACGGTGTGTGTGATAGAGGACGGTAAGGTGGTGGCAGCAGAATGAAGATGACGACAAGAACGGCAGCAGCCAACATGAAATACAATAAAAACCGCAACCTGCTCATCGGCCTGGCAATCTGTCTTACCACACTTCTTTTGCTCCTTGTTCCAAGCGTGATGGCTTTTATTGTGAGAGCAGAGCATGCTGCTGTGAATAAGGTTTATCCCACCTGGCACGGTGTATTTCGAAGCGTGGACATCAAAACAGCAGAGCAGCTTAAGGCAAGGGCTGAGCTTGGAGAAATCGGACTGCGCGTGGATGTGGGCAGATTGGAGTATGAGGATTATGAGCTTCCCCTGGTGTTTATTGATGAAGCCGCGGCAGTGATGAATAAAATGGAACTCCTAGAGGGAAGGGTACCCCAGACAGGGGACGAGTGCGCACTTTCCCAGGGGATGCTTAAGCTTTTTGGGATAGAAGCGGGAGTGGGTGATGAAGTAACACTTCCTTTCCAGGCGGCTGAGGGCAACGGATATGGCCTGGTGGAGAAGCAAAACTTCACTATCAGTGGAATTTTGCCTACTGTGGAAGGAAATGAGAGCGGAAAAATGTACACCACATTGGTTTCGCGGGAGTTTGCGGATGAAATCATTCCAAAAACGGAAAGCTGCTGGCGCGTTTATTTTCAGACGGCGGAGCTAGGAAGTCTGGGCACCACAGACGACGTGGAAAACATCGGGTATCAGATTGCAGAAGATTTCGGCATAGAAAGGGACAGGGTAAGATTTAATGATGAGTACCTGATCGCAAATTATGTTGATCCCGCAATTGTAATGGCTGTGGTTTTGATCATGCTGGTGGTGATGGCTGCCGGAATGATCACAATCTACAGTGTGTACTATATTTCCATGGCATCCGGTATCCGGGAATTCGGCAAGCTCAAAGCCATGGGGGCCACAAAAAAGCAACTGCGTCAGATTGTACTGCGGGAAGGGATGTGTGTGGCTGCAATGGCTGTCCCGGCAGGGCTGATCCTGGGTTCTGTGATTTTAAAACTCATCGGGGATAAGCTATACAGCGTCGCCGCAAAACCGGATGATCTCTTAGTGCAAGTCATCACCCAGATCATTGTAGACGATGAGATCTCAGTATTTGAGCCGATCATCTATGTACTTGCAGCAGCAGCAGCGCTTTTTACCGTGTACCTTTCGCTCAGAAAGCCTATGCGTATCGCAGGCAGAATCACTCCCATCGAGGCGGTGCGTTATCAGGAGGGAAGACACCGCAGAGAGGGAAAAGGGTATGAGTCACTCAATCTTTCCCGGCTGAGCAGACGTAATCTCTTTCTCAACAGAAGGAGAACTCTGCTGACCATCACCTCTATGGCGGCAACCGGAATTCTGGTAATGACACTGGCAAGTCTGCTCTCTTGTATGGATTCCACGGATGCTGCGGATGATGTTGTTTTAGGAGAATACAGGCTTGAGATAGAGTCTGCGGAGGAAAATCGTGAGCATCCGGAGTATTCCTGGCTGAGGATTCAGGAGAACAATCCTCTGGACGGTAAGCTGCTCGATACGATAAATGCTCTGCCCGGGGTAGAGCGCACAGATGTGTTTCAGAGTGCGGATTTTAAAAGTCCTGTTTTTGATGAAAATACATGGAGAGCGGGAATTACAGGGGTTCCTGAGCAATATGCGGATATGCTGGAGAATGGAATCATTGAAGGTCATGTCACATATGAAGAACTAAAGTCCGGAGATCAGGTGGTTGTGGATAAAATGCTTCGCCACTGGTTTCCCGAGCTTCGTGTGGGACAGGTCATTGATGCGGAAATATGTGACGGCGGGCGCACCAGGAAGCATCAGTTTACCATTGCGGCATTTGGTGAATATCCGTACGGCTTATGCAACAGCTCTTATCTTATCATGGCATCAGAAGGGGTTGAGAAGCTATGGGAAAATAATCAGAACTACTATATTCAGATACAGGCTGACAAATCCTATGACAGCACGCTTCACAATGAACTTACGGCACTTATCGGGGAAAATACGGATGTGTTGAGTGTGAAGCTGTGGAAGGATGAGTACGATATGATGGAGAGAACGTATTTCCTTATGCGAATCGCCTGTTATACGTTCCTGGCGATCCTGGCATCCATCAGTATCATGAATCTGATCAATACCATGGTCAGCAGTGTCCAGGCCCGGAGAAAGGAAATCGGTATTCTGCAGGCACTGGGTATGTCAGACCGGCAGTCCGTGAGAATGCTGCAGACGGAAGGTCTTTTTTATACAGCAGGAACCCTGTTTCTCTCGCTCAGTGCGGGGTGCCTTGCCGGTTACGGACTTTTCCTCTACTGCCGAAACCGAAGCCTTATGGGAATCACGAATTATCATTTTCCATGGGAGGCGGCGGTAATTGTAATCCTTGTGGTGCTTGTGGTCCAGCTCATTCTGGGAGCTGTGCTGGGAAAGTCTGTCAGACGGGAAACGATCACTGACAGGATACGTGTGGGATGACAGGAACAATTACTTGCAGACATATAGTTATTATGATAAACTACCTTGTAGTGTGTGATTTAGGTGAAATAGTACGGATTATTTTCAGGGGTTTTTCCCAGTGAGATTGCCGGAAGACGTTTACGAGAAAGAGGAGAAAAAGAGTAATGAGCGAGAGATATACCCCCGCTGAAGCTGGTAATGCGACAAAGCGGAATGAGGACAAGGTGAAGGAGCTTTATGAGGAGGAACTGGCTTATTTCGCCCAGCTCTCCGGCGGCGGGGGCTGTGTCCAGGGTAGATTCAATGTATCCCGTAACCGTCTCGAAAGCTATATATCCACTTCAGAGGCAGAGATAGCGCAGGTGGGAGATACCTATGATGAGACGATTGAATATTTCGCCAGATCAGCGGTAGAGACCACTGACGGAGATTTGATCCGCAGTACCCTTGAGCGGCAGAAAGCACTTGAGAGTTATGCTTCGGGAAAAAGTGATTACCAGTTTGGATTTCTTCGCAGAAGCAATGGAGGAAGTAATTTCTGGGGAAAGACAAGTTTTCGTTTTTGCACCAATCCTGAGAACGGTGAGGTGATGGCATTCTTTTATACAGAGGACGTGACAGAGAAAAAACTGCAGGAGCAGCTTTTAGAACAGCTTACAGAGCTTGAGTATGATGTGATCACAGAAATCGATATTGTTCACGGTACCCACCGGTTGATTTCCATGGATAAAGGCCGAAAGGATACGATTCCGAGCCAAGGGGTATTCCAAAAGGAGATTCGCCTGATCGCAGAGCGGTTCATGGATGAGGATAACAGGAAGGAATATCTGAGCAAGCTTGATTTTACATATATCATGCAGGAGCTGGCAAAGAAAAAAAGCTACAGCTTTCTGGTCAAGATGAAAGATGTGCATGGCGTACAGAGGGTAAAACGTATCCAGGTTTTCATGATCAATAAGGATTTGGGAAGAGTGTGCATGGCACGGACAGATGTGACCGACGTAGTGATGCAGGAGCAGAACCAGAAGGAACAGCTGGCAGCAGCCCTGGCCGCGGCGGAACAGGCGAATGCTGCAAAAAGCGATTTCCTGTCTCGTATGAGCCATGAAATCCGTACTCCTATGAATGCCATTATCGGAATGAGTACCATCGCCTCCCAGTCCATCGGCAATGACGAGCTGGTGGCGGACTGTCTCTCGAAAATAGGAATTTCTTCAAGATTTTTGCTTTCCCTGATCAATGACATTTTGGACATGAGCCGGATTGAAAGCGGAAAAATGCTGCTTAAAAACGAGGAAATCCCGATAGAAGAGTTCCTGACCGGAATCAATTCCATCTGTCATGGACAGGCAGCAGCCAAGGGAGTAGACTATGAATGCGTGCTGGACCCGGGGCTGGATGATTATTACATAGGGGATGCCATGAAGCTTCAGCAGGTGATCATCAATATCCTTTCCAATGCCATTAAATTTACAGATGAGGGCGGAAGGGTCGTATTCTCTGCGGAGCAGCGCAAAAAGACAAAGCACGGTGCTGTGATACGTTTTATTGTCAACGATACCGGGATTGGAATCGAGGAGGAATTTCTTCCCCACATATTCGAGCCTTTTACCCAGGAGACAATGGGTACGACTGCCCTATTCGGGGGTACGGGGCTGGGACTTGCCATATCGAAGAGTATCGTGGATATGATGGATGGAAAGATTACAGTGCGTTCCATCAAGGATATCGGTACAGAGTTTACCGTTGACGTGAAGCTTGGCATTACGGAGGAGCAGAAGCTCAGCCGCAGTCAGAAAAAGCATGATTACAATTTTACCAGCCTTAAAACATTGGTGGTGGACGACGACGTGGCTGTGTGCGAAAATGCCGTGGCTACGCTTAAAGAACTGGGAATCCAGGCACAGTGGGTGGACAGCGGCAGCAAGGCAGTTTCGCTTGTCAAGGAGCGTTTAAGGGCCGGAAGGTATTTCGATATCATTCTCATTGACTGGAAAATGCCGGAGATGGATGGAATCGAGACTGCCCGTCAGATAAGAAACGTGGTTGGCCCGGATGTTACGATCATCATCGTGACTGCTTATGACTGGAGCTCTATCGAGCATGAAGCCAAGCTTGCAGGGGTCAATCTCCTTATGAGCAAACCGATGTTTAAATCAACCCTGGTTTCTGCATTTACCAAAGCGTTAGGGCAGAAAGAAGAGCTTGAGGAGAAGGGGGACCCGAGTACAGACTTTGATTTCACAGGCAAGCGCCTGCTGCTTGCTGAGGATAATGCTTTAAATACAGAGGTGGCGGTAATGCTTCTGGAGAACAGAGGCTTTACTGTGGACACAGCGGAAAACGGCCTTCGGGCAATGGAACTGTACAGTAAGTCCGAACCGGGGTATTATGATGCAATCCTCATGGATATCAGGATGCCTCTTATGGACGGACTGACAGCGGCGGTCAATATCCGCCATCTGAGCAATTCGGACGCAAAAACAATCCCCATCATCGCCATGACGGCCAACGCTTTTGATGATGATATTGACAAGAGCAAGGCCGCTGGAATGAACGCCCACCTGGCAAAACCCATTGAACCCAAACGTTTGTATCTGACGCTTTACAATTGTATTTATCAAAGAGAAGAATAGATAATTTTTCTGAAAATAAGAAAAGACCATCCATTTTGTGATGGCCTTTTTTTATTATATGATTAATGTATTGATATTACAGTCCGAATCCATTATAATAATTCTGTATGGGTGCCAAGAATATAGCGGGAAGATAAAGGAGAAAATCTATGAAAAGGATAAAATTTTATATTCTGATATGTGTGGCAATATTGGCAGGCACTTTTTCCGGCTGTACAGAAACTGAGAAGGAAAAAATTATCATTACCGTTCTGCATTCCGATAATTTCGAAAGTTTTGAAAAACTGGTGGAGACGGAATATCAGGACATTGATTTACAATATGAAAAAACTCCTTATCCCAGCGAACAGCTTCGCCGGCTGGAAAAAGGCGTGGGACCTGATCTTGTTGTTTTTACGCAGCCATCTGCAAAAGAGGTAAAGAAATTTTTGTTAGATATCGGTGATACTCAGGCAAGTACGGCTTATGACGGTACAGTAATGAAACAGCTTCAAATGGATGGAAATGCTTATCTGCTTCCCTTGCCGGGGCAGTACAGCGGATATATTGTCAATGAGACGCTGTTTGAACAGGCCGGGCTTGAGTTGCCTGCAAGCAATCAGGAATTGTTGGAGGATTTGGGTGAACTGAAGGCAAAGGGACTTGGTGTGGGCGAGGATGGTGTGAACTTTTCCATCTACAGTGATTATAATGCTGCGCTTGGAATGTATTATACAGGATATATGGTACCGGACTTTCTGGGAAAAGTGGAAGGTGTTAACTGGCTGGGAGATTTGCGCAGGAAGGAAGAAACCTTTACAGGAAGCTGGGACCAGGTATTTTCATTTACAGACCAGCTTGTAAAAGAAGGTCTGTTAGATGCCGCTGCCATGGGAAAACAGCGCAATGCAATCCGCTATAAAGGGAGGATGGCAAATGGAACTTTGGCAGTTTTGTTTGGAAATTCTTCTCTTTATAGGAACTGCGTGGAAGAGAATGAAAACGAAGCGGAGGCAGGAACTTCCCAGAAATACTCCTACCGTATGCTTCCCTTGCTCAGTGATCAGGGGAACGAGCCGTGGCTTATCCTGTCTCCCTCTGCGTATATCGGTATTAATGCCGCTTCGGATGAAGAGAAACAGGAGGCCTGTAAACGTGTATTGGAGCTGCTTTCCACACCAGAGGGGCAGGAAGCAGTCGTGAAAGATCTGGAGATGGGAGTATCTTATCTGCGGAATGCCCAAGTAGATGCAGAATTGATTCCGGAGGGGCTGGAGCAGTATACTGAATCGGGCTATGTTTATAATGTCCAGTTTCCGGATAAGATTGTGGAATACCTGGGCAGTCAGGCCCGGCAGATGCTGGCAGGGCAAATTACAGCGCAGGAGGCTCTGGCTGCGGTGGATAAGTATTATTACGAAGGTTCGGAGGATGTTGACTATGATCTTTCGGTTGTAGGGAAGCTTGAAAAGGACCTGCTGATGCAGAATTATAATGTTCGTCTCGGCGAAACAGAGATTGGAAATTTAGTCGCCGACAGTGTGGCGGAAGCGTCAGGGGCGCCGATAGCAGTAGTGAATGGAGGCGGCATACGTGGCAGTCTGTATCAGGGAGAGATTTATGGCGAAGATTTGGCTGCAGTTTGCCCTTACGATAATGTGATCGTAGTATTGGAGATGAAAGGACAAACGCTTTTTGATATGCTGGAAAACAGTCTGTCTGCTATGACGTACGAGGATATGCCCGGCGGAAGGTTCCTTCAGGTGTCCGGATTGAGCTATGTTATGGATAGTAGTAAGGCTGTGGGAGCACGCCTTGTGGAGGTAAAGCTGCCTGACGGTTCTGAACTGGACCTTAGTGGTACCTATCAGGTCGCTGTCAATGATTATATGGCGGGGCGTCAGGGTTACGCAGAAGGCAATGGTGACGATTACAAAATGCTGAATGTTTATGATGAACTGACACCGAAAGGTCAGGTAAGTATCATTCGTGAAACAGGGCTGACTTACCGGGATGCTTTGGCGCAATACTTCGAAAGCCATAAGGACAGCCTGATCAGCGCTGATTTAGAAGGACGGATTACCAATCTGGCTCAAAAGCAATCGTAAGGAGGTACACCTATGAAAGACAGAGAGAAAGGGAGACAGTCATTTTCTTCATATATATCGGCTTTGGGCTTTATCCTGCTGGTCCTCATATTGGGTGCAGTTCTGATCATTAATGCTTACAAGCATGAAGCAGCCCAAACAGTCTCCAAGATCAGCGAGGTGTATCTGCAGGAAATGACACAGCAGCTCAACGGACACTTCAAAACGAATCTTGACAGCCAGTTTGCACAGATTAATACAATATCCAATTATCTTTCGGATACAGAGCTGAACAGTGAGGAGGAGCTCAGACAGTTTTTAAAACAGGTACAGGAGGAAAATGGTTTTACCCGGGCGGCTGTTATCAGTAATTCAGGCATGGCTTATTCCGCTGACCGGACCTTTCCCGCCATTTCCAAAATTGCGGATCTTGATCAGCTGCTGGCAGGAGAAACACGGCTGATTTCATTTGACGAGACGATCTGGGATACGGATATGCTATTGCTTGGAATGCCCATTGATGATAAGATGTTTGGTGATGAAAAGCTTGTGGCAGTGGTCGTGGGGATAGATACTTCAATCATTGACCAGAAACTGGCACTTGGCAAGGAGGGAACGGATTCCTATTCCAGTATTATTTCCAAAAACGGAAGCTTCATAGTAGCCAGTACTTACTCGGAGGCAGCGAAATTCGGTTCCAGTTTTTTCTCAACGCTGAGCAGACAGGCGGAATTTGACACTGGATACAGTCTGGAGGAATTGAAAAAGCAGATTTCGCAGGGAGAATCCACAATGCTTTCTCTAAAGCTGGGCGACCGTCATGACTACTATTATTTTTCTCCGCTCTCAGAAACAGACTGGTATATCTGCACCAGTATGTCATACGCAACTGTAAACTCTCAGGTGACCAGCCTTACCAGGTTCATGCTGGCTATAGGGGCCGGCATTCTTGTCTTTGTCCTCATGACTATATTAGTCTTTTTTCTGCTTTACCGCAGAAATGAGCAGATAAATAAACGTCTTTTACACGCGGAGAAAGCTAAGGCGGAGGCGGCAAGCCAGGCAAAAGGTGATTTTCTTTCTCAAATGTCCCACGAGATACGTACGCCTTTAAATGGTATCATCGGTATGGTCGAACTGGGCCGAAATGACATAGATGATCCCGGACGAATGAAAAACTGCCTGGAAAAAATCCAGTTTTCAGCGCAGCATCTGCTTTCCCTTGTCAATGACGTGCTGGATATGTCGAAAATAGAGAGCGGCAAAATTGAGATTCATGAGGAAATGTTTGATCTGGGGAAAATGCTCAAATCTCTGATGGTTGTATTTATGGTTCAAACCCGGAAAAAAGAAGTGAGCCTGGATGTTTTACTTTCTGGTAGGCTTGAGGAGGAATTGATGGGAGATGGTCTGCGTCTTAATCAGATCCTCACAAATCTGCTCTCCAATGCGCTTAAGTTTACTCCGCAGGGAGGAAGGATCATAATGGGTCTTCGGGAGTTGAACCGGGATGAGAATAAGCTTTGGATTGAATTTTCTGTACAGGATAGTGGCTGCGGTATTGCAAAAGAGAACATAGACCGCATTTTTCGGCCGTTTGAGCAGGAGAATGCGGGGGTAGCCCGCAAATACGGAGGAACAGGACTGGGCCTGCCCATTACAAAGACATTTGTGGAGATGATGGGAGGGAGTATTTCCGTAGAGAGTGAGCTGGGTAAAGGAAGCTGCTTTAAGGTCAGATTGCCGTTCGGTTATAAAGTTGCCGAATTGCCTCCCCCAGGCCTTGGTTTAGGGCGTCATGTGCTTGTGGTGAATCAGAACATGGATATTCAGGCACATCTGGCCTATTTACTCAAGTTGGAGGACTTTATTGTAGAAGCTGCGGATTCCATGGAACAGGCGGAAGCAATGGCTGTGAATGCGTTTAGTGTAGGAACTCCCTATAGTTTCTGTTTGATCAAATGGGATTTTCCCGGTCTGGAGGAGCTTGTGCAAAGGCTTCGCCGTACTGCGGGCAGTAAGGGAATCAAAATAGTGATCAGTGGATACGACAGAGATGACCTGAATGAAATTGTACGCAGGATTGAAGCGGACGGGACATTGCTTCGGCCGACATTCCGCTCGGATTTGAAGATTCTCCTGGAAGAATTGGATTTGGGAGTGAGGACGACAACCTTGTCAAAACAGGAGTATACTTCGCAGGAGAGTGTTTTGCAGGATAAATGTATTTTGATCGCGGAGGACAACGAGATCAACATGGAAATCGCGGTTGGTCTGCTGGAGAATGCCGGGGCGCGGACGGACAGTGTCTTTGACGGCCGGGAAGCTGTTGCGCGGTTTAAGGCTTCGCCGGAAGGTTATTATGACTTGATCTTGATGGATATGCAGATGCCGGAAATGGACGGCTGCACGGCTGCCCGGAAGATTAGGGAGCTTGACAGGATGGACGCGGAAAATGTGCGGATTTTCGCTATGACAGCAAATGCAATGGAAGAGGATGTCAGAAAGTGTCTGGAAAGCGGAATGAACGCTCATATCAGTAAGCCATTCGTGCTTAAGGATATTATTGAGAAATATGTGGCTCTGTGATACCTGTATACATAGAGGAGAATGTATGAAACGTGACATTGTGTTATATGAAAGGATATACCAGCTTCTTAGAAATAAAATTGAGTGCGGCATACTTCCGGCCGGCTCCAAGCTGCCTTCCCGTGCAGATTTGTGCAAAGAATTTCAGGTGTCAGAAAAGACAGTGAGACACGTTTTGGAACTTCTTGCGGAAAAGAATCTGATTGAAACACAGCAGAGAACACGTCCGGTAGTAATAGGCCCTGATTTAACCAAAAGAGATTGTGATTGGATGGATCAGCAGGCATATACTGCCATGCCCAAGGAGATATTTCAGTCAGGCCGGCTGCTCTGCTATCCGGCGATTGAAAAGGGGATTGCCTTGTGCTCAAAAGAGGATTGGGAGATTCCTGCTGCAATCGTCGAAAGAATGGATGTTGAACACAGTACAGAATTCTGGCGGCTGTCACACCGTTTCTGGAGGTTTTTTTTAGCCAGAAACGGAAATGATCTGATCTTGCGCGCAGTGGACAGTCTGGGATTTTTTGACTGGGAGCCTCTTCCGGGTTCGCGGGAGCTACGAAAAACTTATTTAAACAGTTTAAAAAATTTAGTTAAGGCCTCGGACCGAAACGGAGAAACGATAAAACTTCATTATGATGATTTTTCCTGCCTTTATGGTTTCGGAGAACATCGATACAAGATGTATGCAGATTCGCCGGGACGTATTGATCTATATAGTTTAGAACAAACATTGAGAAGTGCAGAGGAACGATATTCCCGTGTTTATATGGATATACTCGGCCTGATCGCGATCGGCCGTTATCTGCCCGGAGACAAACTGCCCGCGCAAAAGGAACTGCAGAAAATATATGATGTCAGCAGTGATACCGCGTCTAAGGCAATCCGCGTATTGCAGGACTGGGGCGTGGTGACGGCAAAACGGGGAGATGGTATTTACGTGGCCCTGGACCTGGAAGGGTTGAGGAACGTTAAAATCCCCCAAAATATGATCGGCTGTCATTTACGGCGGTTCCTGGACAGCATGGAGCTTTTGGCATTAACGATTGACGGAGTAGCGGAACATGCGGCCGCGTTTATTTCACAGGAAGAAGCGCAGAGCTTCCTGCATAAAATGGACCGGCTCTGGAATGAGGAATACTTATACCAGCTTACACCCATAGCGCTGCTGGAGTTTATTAAGGAACATATTCAATTGGCACCTTTAAAAGAAATATACCAGGTGATCGTGACTAATTATCACATTGGCCGCAGTATTCCTAAACTGGTAAGGCAGGAAAAAAATCCGAAAAGTACCGAAATCTATGAAATGGGCAGGAGTGCCGTGGAATGTCTGATCCTGGGCGACAGGGTGCTGTTTACGGACAAGGCTTCAGCTATGCTGCGTCAGGTCTACGAACTGGTAGTCCGGGAGTGTAAAAGACTGGGGTATTGGGAAATTTCGGAGAAGGTGTACGAAAGCACTGCTCTGTGGAGCAAATCAAATTTTTTATAAAAGACGGTGATTAGAGCTGTGGTACGCAATGTCGACAGGCTTCTGGCGAATTACTAAAAAGAAAGAGGGACATATATGGATGCTGTAAAGACGAAAAGAAATATGCTGCGTTTGGCTAAAGTCGCGTTGGTTATGTTTGTGTTGGTTTGTATAACCTTCGCTTTTATCAGCACCCAACGGTTGAATCGGTCTATTGATCAGGGCAATCGTAAGATTATTTTAAATTATGCGAATCAGGTAGCTTACCGGCTCTATGATATGTTTGAGCGCGTGGATGTAAGTCTGGGAGAGTTGAGCATTGAGCTTGAGGAAAGGGATTTTTTGACCCAGGAAATGCTGCTGGAGCGTTTGAAAGACTATGACAGTACCTGGGATATGGACATCAGCGGTCTGATGTACGAAGACGGCCGGAACCGGATAGAAGACGGTTCCCTGGTACAGTTTGAAAACGAAATCTCTTTGCGGGACGTGCTTAGCTATTCTGAGAAGCTGAATATTTCTAAGCAGATCATTGCCGGCGAGGAAATGCTGGTGTTCGCCAAACCGTGCCGGAAGCAGATGGGCGGGCAGACGATAAGCGGTATTTTTGCTTCCATAAAAATAGAGCGCCTAAAAGAATTTTTAGGAGAATATGGATACGGTGCAGGCAGCTTTTTGGCTGTGACGCAGAATACAGGTGACAATATCTGGAAACAGGGGGAGGATGCAGGTAAAGAGACGACAAACTGTTTTGAGGATCTGGAGAAGCTGCGTGTCAATCAGAAAGATTCTGTTTTGCAGATGAAAACACGCATGAGCGTGGATATGGATGGAACCATATCCTATGAGCGTGGCGCTCAAAAATATTATATGGCCTATGTGCCTTTGAATATTAATTACTGGTATCTATTGGTCAGCGCCCGTTCTGATTCTATCGACCTTACGGAGCTGTCTCAGCAGCATTTCCATATTTCTGCGCTGCTGGTGGCAGTGATCTTCGTGATGGGGGTGGCAGGCCTTGTGTACTTGATCCAGCGTAACCGGAGCATATCCCGGCATAATAGTGAGCTTAAAGAAGCTACGGCCCTGGCGAATCAGGCCAATATAGCGAAAAGAGATTTTCTGGCAAAGGTATCCCATGAGATCCGAACCCCGCTGAACGGTGTTATGGGCATGATCACCCTTGCTCAAAACGATTATCAGGAAAAAGCAAAATGTCTTGAGCATTTAGAAAAAGCGGCTGCTTCCGCTGGGTATCTGTTGGAGCTGATAAATGATGTTTTGGATATGTCTCAGATTGAGAGCGGGAAACAAACCTTGGCGGAAGATACGGTGGATATGGATAAGCTTCTGAAGGAAGTGAAGGCGTATTTAGATATAAGCTCTCACGAGAAGAATCTGTCTGTCGAGGTCAGTACGACTGCCATGAAGGACCGCTATTTTAAAGGAGATTATCTGCGGTTGAAGCAGATTCTTACGAACTTATGCGCCAATGCTGTGAAATACACACCTTCCGGCGGCATGATCCGTCTGCAATTAAAAGAATCCCAGACAGACGAAGGAACCCAGGTCACATTTTCTGTGGAGGATAATGGGGAGGGCATTGCCCCGGAGCAGAGAGAATTGATTTTTAAGCCCTTTGAGCAGGGCGGCCAACACAGGAAAGGCGGCGTAGGTCTGGGGCTGTCTATTGTCCGCAGTTTCGTGGAGCTGATGGGAGGACAGATTACGGTAGAAAGTGAATTAGGGGTGGGAAGTACCTTTACAGTTACGGTCCCCCTTGCGGCAGCAATGCCTCCGGAGAGACGAAAAAAGCAAAAGGATGCAGATGATTTGCAGGGGATATCCATTCTCCTTGCAGAGGATAATGAAATCAACGCGGAAATAGCGGTTGCACTTCTGGAAAGTAAGGGGGCTAAAGTCACACTTGTCCCGGATGGAGAGGAGGCTGTAAAAGCATTCAGCCAGTCCGCTCCGGGAACTTATCAGGCAATTCTGATGGATATCCAGATGCCGAAAATGGATGGAATCGAGGCGACAAAAGCGATTCGGAAGCTGGAGCGCGCGGATGCGGCGGAGATTCTTATTTTTGCCATGACGGCAAATGCATTTAAGGAGCAGCAGGATGAGATGCTGCAGGCCGGAATGAATGAGTGCTTGTATAAGCCCATTGATATAAACAAAGTGTGCAGCTGTATCAGAAGGTGGACAGGAGGAATCGTATGAAGCGGCTTATAAAAGGACTGGTATTGGCAGCTATATTTGTTGGGGGAACTATATTTACAGGAAAGTTTGCAATCCAGACCGTAAATACTATCGCACAAAAGATAAATGAGGAGAAAACAGCGCTGGTACAGGGACGGATTCATGAGACTATATCATTGCTGGAGGATTTGGGTGAAGATCCCTACATCCGCTCTGATGAAAACAGCTACCAGGAAAAGGCGGCGTTCCTGACAGAAAAAAACGAGCAAGAGGGGCTTGGTTATATGATGCTCCGTATTCTCGACGAAGACATCAATATCTATCGTGAAGATATTGGATTGGCTTCTAATCTGGCAAGCAGAGACTATATGCAGAAGCTCTACACAACCGGGGAGACTCAGGTGACGGACGCTTTTCTGGCAGGGGCTGACGGTACGACCATTAATTATACAGTGGCGTCAGCCATTGAAGAGGATGGACGGACAGCCGCAGCCCTCATGGCTGCCATATATGGGAGTGAGATTGATGAGCTCCTCCGAGACGACCATTCCACAAATGTTTTGGTAGGCGGCCTTCGGCAGTATATGGGAGGAATTCCCGCAGAACAATTCGGGCTTTCTGTGGCACAGGTGCTGGAATCAGGAAGAAAGACGACTCGTGCGGTTGAGAATATCCTTGTAGATTTTAATGAACAAAAGAGCGGCTCTTTTTGGATTCTTGGATACAGCCTGAGGTATTTCACGTATTCACCCGTGGAACAGACAAGCTGGATCGTTATGACGGAAGTTAAGGCGCTGCCCCTCATTCGGAATATACTGATTGCTTATGGATGCGGTGTGGGAGTTCTGGTGGTTTTAGGGATTTTACTGTTGCGCAGAAAAGAAACAGAGCAGAAATAAGAGTGAGCATAAAGGCAGCAGCCGGCCGTATCCGCAAAAAGCGGGCGGCCGGCTGCTGCTGTCTGCACAGTGCTACCAGATATTAATACGGTTTTCAGGTTCCACATACATGCCGTCGCCGGGCTGAATATTGTATGTGTCATAGAATTCCCGGAAGTTTTTAAGAACTTGGTCCACACGTAGCTTTTTCGGTGCATGTTCATCAGTATCTGCCAGCATAGCAGTATTGTCACGGTCAGTAACCAGCAGCCACCTTTTGGCAAAGGCGCGGAAAAAAGCATCGTAGTCAGGATTTTCCATGCCGGACAGAACCTCCAGTGCGCAGGCAACTCCGCCGATGTCCGCTATATTTTCACTGAGTGTCATTTCACCGTCTATAGTAATACCAGGAGCAGCCTCAGTTCCGTGATAAAATTCACGGGCCTTTTCACACAGCTTTTGAAAGTGTTCGTAATCCTCCGGGCTCCACCAGTCCCGAACAACGCCGTCCGCATCGTACTGTGCGCCCTGATCATCGAAGGTGTGAGTGATTTCGTGGGCAATTACCGCACCGATACCCCCTAAATTTTCCTCAATTGACGCATTTGGGTCGTAAAAGGGCGGTTGGAGGATACCGGCTGGAAATACAAGTGTATTGGTCTGACGGTTAGCGGCTGCGTTTACCATAAAAGCCGGAAGGTCAAAGGTGTTTCCACCGCCGTTTTGCTTTTCTACGGTCTGCCGCAGTTGTTCCCGATCGATGGCCGACATATTTTCAAAGTAGCTTCCGCCATTTTCAGGAGCTTTGATTTCGTACTTGTTTTCTGGCCATTCATCCGGGTAGCCGATGAGGACAGTAAGAGTGTTCAGTTTACGCAGGGCTTCCTGTTTGGTAGTGTCATCCATCCAGTCAAGGGCAGATATACGTTTTTCAAAGGCTGAGATCAGTGAGTTGACCAGTTCTTCCAGCCCGTCTTTCGCCTCAGGAGGGAAGTACCGCTGCACGTATAGCTGTCCCACCTCTGTAGAGAGGTAGGTGGATACCTCGTCCAGGGCCTCTTCGGGTGACGCTTCTCCGCTAAGCATAAACGCTGTATTGTACAGGAGATTCAGTTTGACCTGTACCTTGATGCGGGGAAGCTCTTCTTCTGTCATATGAGATGCCAGAATCCTGAGTGCCTTGATGTCATAGGTCTGAATGTCTATGGAAGAGCTAAACCCAAGGGCAGTCAGGAAAGTCTTGGGAGCTAATTCCGGCATCAGGCTGTCCAGTTCGTCCATACTGAGAAGGTTGTTATAGTTTTTGATATCGGACGCTTCCTCAGCTGTCATGCCGTATTTCAGCTGCTCTAATTCCAGGGCGATCACTGCGTCAGCCAAAGCTTCGGCGGTTTCTTGTGTTTCCCCGGTCTCTTGCATATCATTTATCAAACCGGAGCGGTATTCCCGGTGAGCTTCGCTGTCCGGGTTTTCGTAATCTTCAAGGGTCATGACCATAAACCCGCTTAATAGGTTGAGCACCTTCTTATCAGGATCAGAAAGGTCAGACGATAAGGAAAAAGGCAGCAGGCCGTTTCCGCTTGCTCCGAGCCTGTCGATTATCGTAAGCTGTACATCCCGCAGACCGGACAGGCTGCCGGCGCTGTCAATCGACTCAAACCACGGCTTCAGGAGCTCGGTGCCACCTGAACGAGGTGCGAGGATACTGCGGTAGAAATCACGCATTTTCTGCTCGTTGCTGCCATAGGGGTAGTCCGTTTCACTTTCAACGATTTCCAGGATTAAATTGCGAACCTTCTCATTCGTTTCTAAAGCTACGGTATCAGACCCTCCTGCGGAAAGCTCGCCTGTGGGGACTGCGGTCTGTTCCAGTGCGGTCTTGTTTACATAAGCATAGAAGTCATCCCTGGGATTTGTGCCAAATAGGCTCCAGATGCGGCGTACCACGGTTTCCACTTGGGACAAGGAAACTGTGTCAGAAGATTCCAGATCACTGTCGGTCAGCACGCCTCCTTGATTTAGATTGTCGAGATCAGCTCTGGCCCATTCAGGTACCTGGTCCAGATTGACCGCGTCGGGAGCTAAGAGGGCATTGCTGCCTTTGGGCTCAGGGAGCGTGCCGAAAGCACGGCTTATCATAACCATGGCTTGTATTTTGGTTGCGTTGGCATCTTCGTCGCTGTCTATGCCTTCGAGAAGGCTTGTGTGTTCTGTATTATTGTAGTCGTCTGCTGCTGTGATTAAATAATCGGAAAGTTGTCTCAGCGTTAGTTGTGCCACAGTTGCGGGTGTGTCTGTCTGTGCAGCGGCGAGCACAGAGAAGCATGTGGAAAAGAACATGATTAGGCTAAGGCACATGGCCAATACCCGGATATTTGGTTTCATTTTCATATAGGATGCATTCCTTTCGTTTTGGGATGCTCCGATTATAGCATACGTAATGTTAGGTCAAGTTTAGGTTTGAGTGCCTGTTTTTATATTGTCAGTGTAACAGTTGTCCCTTTGCCTTCGCGGCTATCCAGCTCCACAGTTCCATGCAGCCGTTCCACGATCGCTTTTACAACCGATAACCCCAAACCGGAACCGGGAATCTGCTGTGAGCGGGAAAGGTCCGCACGGTAAAAGGGTTCAAATGCATGGGCAGCAGCTTCTTCGGACATACCGGTTCCGGTGTCGGCTACCCGGATTTGTACGCGCTCTTTCTGACGGGAAATGCTAACCTCGACCCGTCCGTGGGGAGGCGTGTATTTCACCGCATTTTCAATAAGATTAAATATTGCCCGGTAAACCAGCGTTGGGTCCGCTGATACAGGGGGGCAGTCACCGGAAAGCAGCAGAGTAACCCGGCCTGTCTCTGCCCTGGATTTCAGCTCTGAAAAAATCAGCTCTGTCAGATTTCGAAGGTCGATATCCTCTGTATTATGGCTCTCATCTCCCATAGCAAGGGCCATCAGCGCATCCACAGTGCTTGACAGCCGCTCTATGCCTGCCTTGGCAGATGTAGTGAAATCCTGATAATCCTCCCGGGCCGGCTCTTCATCCATCTCCAGGACCTGAAGAGAGGTTTTGAGCAGGGCGATGGGCGTTTTCAGTTCATGGGCAGCGTTGGCAGCGAAATTTTTTTGTATTTCAAAAGAATTTTCCAGTCTGTTCAGCATGCTGTTGAACGATTCCGTAAGTTCCTGCACTTCCCCTGCGGCCTGGGGCAGTTCCACACGCTCATGAAGCTTTCCCTGGTCAATGTGCTGGATAGAATCAGTCAGACTTGTTAGAGGGCGGAGCAGACGCCTGGTAAGAAAATAGGTGAGAATCACCGAGGCCAAAACCATCGCTAGCATAACGACAATGCTCTGCACAGAAAATTGATGAGTGGCAATGGCGTAAGTGGAGTCTTGACCCGGCACTGCCATTTCACCTTCCGGTATTATTTCAATTGATGTTTCAGTGTCCAGAATTCCATAATAGTTCTGCGCCGAATAAATGGAGTTGGCGGTAAGTACAATGCAGGACAACACAAGCACCAGACCTACTAACAGGGTGAATTGAATGCGGAGCGGCCATCGTTTCATAACAAAGCCCCCTCATCGGCCATACGGTAACCCTGGCCTCTTAATGTAAGAATCAGACTGTCAGTGCCGCTTACGGCTGACAGTTTTTTCCGAAGTGAGGAAATATGGAAGCGAAAGGAATTTGAAAAGGGGTCCCGTTCGCTGTCCCACACATGCTCGATCAATTCTTCCGGCGAAATAACCTTGCCCTGGTTACTCATCAGGTATTCGAGGATGGAGTATTCCTTATTGGCAAGCTCCACAGGTGTATCTTTCCAATAGACACGCCTGGCCGCTGTATCTATCCGCAGGCTGCCGCAGTACAGATTCACGTCTTTCATATAAAACTCCTGTCTAAGAAGAGCGCGGATGCGGGCTTCCAGCTCGGCGAAATCAAAGGGCTTGGTCAGATAGTCATTGCTTCCGCCGTCCAGTCCCGCGATTTTGTCCGGTACCGAGCTTCTGGCAGACAGAATCAAAATCCGCAATACAGAATCCTGCTCCCGTATCCGGCGCAGCACCTCCAGCCCATCGATTTTCGGGAGGTTCAGATCCAGAATCATCAGGTCATATTCATTGATACTGTAAAGTTCCAACGCCTCTTCGCCGTCGTAAGCACAGTCCACCGCGTAACCGCGCTTTCGCAGTCCCTTGGCAATGGCGGCTGATAAAAGAACTTCGTCCTCTGTTAATAATAGCTTCATTTTGGCCTCCTGTATTATGGTATCTCCGTGCTAATGTTTCTGACAGTATGGAGCACTAGGCGGGATTGGTTAAAACGATAATTGTAAACCGGGTGGGGGATTTCGTATTCGTATAACATTAGTATAACACATGTAATGTTAGGCCATGCTTAGATTTTGAGTGGACGTGTTTGGGAGTAAATTATTTGCAGTTATTTTCCGAATATTTGCGATTATTGTGAGAACAAACGTTCCGTTTTTGCCTATACATTTCTGGTTCTTCGTGGTATAATTTTATTATTCTATTGTAAATCCCAAAGAAAGGGCATTAACAATAATACACAAAGGCAGTGTGGCGGTTTTGAAGATACAGAAGATGCCTTTTTATGGTATCTCTACATTTATTTTTTGAGGAAAAGTATAGTCTGGATTGGAGGAGGCGTGAAATGAAAAAACCATTACCAATCGGTGTTGATGATTTTGAAGAGCTAGTGACTAATGATTATTATTATGTAGATAAAACTCTGTTTATAAAAGAATTGCTTGATTTAAAGGGAAAGGTGAATCTTTTTACCCGACCCAGAAGATTTGGAAAAACACTCAATTTAAGCATGCTCCGTTATTTTTTTGAGGACACAGGGAATCAGGAGAAAAATGCCTTACATGCATCTCTTTTTCAAGGAATGAAGATTATGGGCGCAGGTAGTGTGTATACCGGACAGATGAGCAAATATCCAGTAATCAACCTGTCTTTAAAGTCTGCAAAGCAGAATACGTTTGAATCAGCGTATTATAAGCTAAAAGAAGAAATTTCGGAGGAATTCAAACGGCATGATCACATTTTGGAATCAGACAAGCTTCCGGAAAGTGAGAAACAGAAATTTCAGGATATCGCAGAGGGGAAAGCAGTTTATGATGTATATTCGGGGGCGCTTAAATTCTTAAGCAAATGCCTTTATAAAGCCACAGGAGAAAAGAGTATCATTTTGATTGATGAGTATGATGTGCCTTTAGAAAATGCATATTTCGTTGGATTTTATGATAAGATGGTTAGTTTTATCCGCTCCCTTTTTGAATCTGCGCTGAAGACGAATACCTGTTTACAGTTTGCTGTAATCACCGGATGCTTACGGATTTCAAAGGAAAGTATCTTTACTGGCCTTAACCATCTGAACATTATTTCCGTTCTGGACAAGAGGTACAGTGAGCATTTCGGTTTTACGGAGCCGGAAGTGAGGCAGGCCATGGCTTATTATGAAAGAGAGAGCCGTTTTCCTGATATGAAGGAATGGTATGACGGATATGAGTTTGGAGATACGGAAGTATATAATCCCTGGAGTGTGATTAAGTTTTTGTATGACTTATATGCAGATGAGAATGCTTTTCCGCGCCCCTATTGGATCAATACCAGTTCCAATGATATTATAAAAAATATGATTTCGCGGGCAGACAGGGAGTCAAAAGGACAGATTGAAGCACTGCTGGCCGGAAAGCCAATGGATATTCAGGTGCATGAAGAAATAACATATGGAGATATCAATGAAAACGGAGAAAATTTATGGAACTTCCTTTATTTTACCGGGTATCTGACAAAGGAGGACGAGTATTTTAAAGAGTCATCCATTTTTTTGAAGGTGCGTATCCCGAATGCCGAGGTGAAGTCCGTCTACCAGAATACCATTCTGAACTGGTTTCGTGAGAGCATAAAGAAACGCGATTTCCAGGATTTATATCAGGCTATGGAAGATGGAGATGCAGGTAAGATGGGAGAAATCCTTAGTGAGCAGTTATTATCTACAATCAGCTTCTATGACAGCGCAGAAAACTTCTACCATGGTTTCCTCGCTGGGATATTGAGTCAGAGCGAGTCCTATCTGGTAAAGTCCAATCGGGAATCCGGAAACGGCCGTTCGGATTTGATGGTGAAGAGTCCGTCTCTGCGTGGCAGGGCTTTCATCATAGAAGTCAAGGTATCCGGCAGCATAGATGACCTGGAGGAAGATGCAGAAAAGGCAGTCAGCCAGATAAGCGAGCGCGGATATAGGGAGGAGCTTCGCACGGAAGGATACCGCCATATAGATTGTTATGGGATTTCTTTTTATCGGAAAGACTGCGAAGTGCGCTATGGAGGAAAAGATAGTATTATTTCATAGTTGTTTTAATTATGTCTACTATAATACACAAATTTCAGAAGCACATCTGCATGATGAATATGCAGTTGAGAGAGAAGGCAGAGGGGATATTGCAGCAGCTTACCCTTGAGGAGAAAATAGGAATGATTCATGGAGCAACACTTTTTCAGACAGCAGGGGTTCCAAGACTTGGAATTCCGCCCCTTAAAATGTCTGACGGTCCCATGGGCGTGAGGATGGAGTTTGAGGCGGATAATTGGAAAGCAATTGGGCATACAGATGACTCTATTTTTATTGTCTGATCTAAAAGAATCAAATTAATTCAATGAAGAAAACTGATTTATAAAAAACACGGAAAGGGTCTGGAGCTCTGATAAATAGAGGTATAAATTGCACAGGATATCTGATATAATTATAAAAGATATCTTGTCCGAAATTTGGGGACTGGAAAATGCAGAGTAAGGGGAGCGTGAGCGATGGGAATCTATTTGAACAGTAAAAGAGCATATAATCTGTGTAAAACAGATACCGAGCAGCCATACTTTGTAGATAAATCACAGATATTGGAAGAAATCATTCCATTAGTTGCGAATGGCGGCAGCCAAATCTGCATTACGCGGCCCAGACGGTTTGGAAAAACGGTTATGGCAAATATGATTTCCTCCTATTTTTCACTAGCATGTGATGCAGATGATATTTTTAAAAAATTAAAGATTTCTAAATATGTGGATTACCGGAAACATCTGAATCAATACCGGGTCATTCATATATCTTTTAATGATCTGCCAAGAAGGTGCAATTCCTACAGAGAGTATATTGACCGAATCGAAAGGCTTCTGATCAAAGATATTAAAGAGGCGTATCCAGATATGGAAGTAGATGAAAATGAGGCTGTTTGGGATATTCTTCTGTCCCTTAATGACAGGGACGATACGATAAAGTTCATTTTTATTCTGGACGAATGGGACTACATTTTCCACCAGAGTTTTGTTACAGAAGGGGAGAAGAAAGAATATCTATCTTTTTTACGGAGCTTATTAAAAGATATGCCCTATGTCATTTTTACCTATATGACTGGAATTCTTCCTATTGCGAAATATTCAAGCGGGTCGGAACTGAATATGTTTGTGGAATTTACAATGGCAAAATCCCCGTCTTTTTCAGACTCCTTCGGATTTACAGAGGCAGAAGTGTCGGTATTGTATGAACGGTATCTGCATAGGTGTGAGGAACCAAGTGTCACCATGGACAGCCTGAGAGCCTGGTATAATGGATACCATACGGCCTCAGGGGAACGTGTTTATAACCCACGTTCTGTTGTTTTGGCTCTGAGCTATAACCATGTGGAAAATTACTGGACAAGTGCAGGACCTTATGATGAGATTTACTATTACATTGAGCATAACGTGGACGATGTCCGGGATGACCTGGCACTGATGGTGTCTGGTGTGTCTGTACCGACAAAAATCCGGGAATATGCAGCAACATCAATGGATTTATTGACCAGGGATGAGATTTTTTCGGCTATGGTCGTGTATGGTTTTCTAAGTTACAAAGATGGAAAAACGGAAATACCCAATAAGGAACTGATGGAGAAATTTGCTGACATGCTGCAAAAAGAGCCATCTTTGGGATATGTATATCGGCTGGCGAAGGAATCGGAGCGTATGCTTAGGGCGACCATAGCAGGTGATACCAAAACAATGGCAGAGATTCTGGAATTGGCTCATGACACGGAGGTGCCGCTTCTCAGCTATAACAATGAGGTCGAACTGACAGCGGTGGTAAACCTTGTATATTTGAGTGCCAGGGATACTTATCGTATCGAGCGGGAGGATAAAGCCGGAAGAGGATATGTGGACTTTATTTTTTATCCGGAAACGGACAAAACTGCAGACTGTATCATCCTGGAACTGAAAGTAGATTCCGCGCCCGATGTGGCTATCCAACAGATTAAAGAGAAGAAATATGCCCTGAAATTTAAGGGGAAGATAGGGGAAGAGCCAAGGTATTCAGGAAGGATACTTGCAGTAGGAATCAGCTATGACCGGGAAAGGAAAGAACATAGCTGTAAAATAGAGATTTTGACGGAAACAATGGAGTAGCGCAATGTCCCAAATCATAAGAAGCTGTAAAGTGCAGAGGAAGTGAGCGTGAACGATGGGAATCTATTTGAACAGCACAAGTGCATATGCATTATATAAAGGCGAAACCATAAAACCTTATTTTGTGGATAAAACACAAATGCTGGAACAGCTGTTTCCATTGGTGGATAGTGGAAACAACCATATTTGTATTACAAGGCCGCGAAGATTTGGAAAGACAGTCATGGCAAATATGATTGCTTCTTTCTTTTCAAAAGGATGTGATGCACAGGATATATTCGAAAATCTTGCGATATCCAGGCATGAAAAGTACAACCAGTATCGGAATCAGTATTCGGTGATTCATATTTCTCTGAATGACATTTCAGAAGAATGTACCTCCTACAAACAATATATTGAGCGGATAAGGGAACTGTTGGTAAGTGATTTGAGAAGAGAATACCCGGACGCGAGGGCGTGTGGGGAGGGAAATGTCATAGATACGTTGCTGGATATTTATGCGGGAAATCCCAACGCACGTTTTATTTTTGTATTGGATGAATGGGACTTTATCTTTCATCAAAATTTTGTGACAGAGGAAGATAAAATGGCATATCTGCGTTTTTTACGGAGTCTGCTGAAAGACAGGCCATACGTGCTCATGGCATATATGACAGGGATTCTTCCTATTGCAAAATATTCCAGTGGTTCAGAATTAAATATGTTTGTAGAATTTACCATGGCAAAATCACCAGCCTTTGCGGATTATTTTGGTTTTACGGAGGCTGAGGTAACACAACTGTACGGACGGTATCTGCAGAAAAGTGCAGAAGCAAGGGTTACCATGGACGGATTACGGCTCTGGTATAATGGATACCATACGGCTTCCGGGGAACGTGTATACAACCCACGCTCTGTCGTTTTGGCATTGAGCTATAGCAGTCTGGAAAATTATTGGACAAGTGCCGGACCCTATGACGAGATATATTATTATATTGAGCACAACGTGGATGAGGTCCGGGATGACTTGGCGCGTATGATTTCTGGAGCGGCTGTCCCGGCAAAGATTGAAGAGTATGCGGCAACATCAACAAATATGCAGACCAGGGAGGAAATTTTTTCAGCTATGGTGGTCTACGGCTTTTTAAGCTATGAGAACGGAAAAGTCAGCATCCCCAATAAAGAACTTTTGGAAAAATTTGCAGACATGATGCAAAAAGAACCTTCCTTGGGATATGTGTACCAATTAGCGAAGGAATCTGCTCGTATGCTGCAGGCAACTTTGTCTGGGGATACAGAGACAATGGTGCAGATTTTAGAACTTGCACATGATACGGAGGTGCCGCTTCTCAGCTATAATAATGAGGTCGAACTGACAGCGGTGGTAAACCTTGTATATTTGAGTGCCAGGGATACTTATCGTATCGAGCGGGAGGATAAAGCCGGAAGAGAATATGTGGACTTCATTTTCTACCCGGAGAGAGATAGGAACGCAGACTGCATCATACTGGAGTTGAAGGTAGACCATACACCAGAAGAAGCCATTTGGCAGATTAAGGAAAAGAAGTATGCCCTGAAGTTTAAGGGAAAGATTGGTGAACCGGAAAAATATACCGGCAGGATACTGGCTGTAGGAATCAGCTACGATAAAGCGGAAAAGAAACACCAGTGTAAAATCGAAGATTTAACAGATATAAAAGTATCATGACGATTGGGAAAGAAATGGCTTATATGCCGGTATAGCCTGTATTTTCAGGCTTTGCCGGCATTTTCTTTATGGAAGAAACTCACAAATACTTTTATATCCTCTCATATTTTCGCTTTCAAATTTTCCTCACTGTTTCATTTTTTGAATATTGCGCTTTTACTAAATACACGCCTACCATAACAATAGCAATCCCTGTTATCTCTTTTACAGAAAGCGTTTCGGAAAAAATAAAAAAGGAATAGAGGGAAGCAATTACTGGTTGACACAAACATACAATAGCAGACAAATTGACACTGATTTTCCCCTGACAGTGCGCCAGCAAATTATGACCGATTACTTGCAGACAAAGAGTTAGTCCCAATAACGGCCAAAGTTCACTTGCTCCATGCGGAATTTGAATCCCCTCTACCACTAAGGCAGCAATTCCTAAAGTCAATACACTTCCGAAACCGCTGATAAACATGATTACGCTGCTTTCATATTTATCGCGTAAACGATAGGAAACTAAGATAAAACTTGCATAAAAAAAAGAAGCACAAAAAGCAAGAAGATCACCGACATAGTTGGATTTATTAGGAGCGATTTTTCCACCTAATAAAATAAATACTCCTATCACTGTAATAGCTGCCCCTGCTAAGAAAAATTTAGGTATCTTCTCCTTAAACAGAAAATAAGAAATAGGAATTACTGTAAATGGCGTCAGATTTGTCAACAGATTTGCATTGGCTACTGACGTATAACTAAACGAAAGATTCCATAACGCAACGTCACCAGCTAGAAAACAGCCAGCCAGAAGCAGGATCAACACGTCTTTTCTTGTCAAAACTTTTAAGCCCTTAAATGCCAATGGCAAAAGTAGAGGTATCGAAAATAATACCCGATAAAATCCTGTGCTTATAGGGGGAAGCGCACTAATTTTAACAAATATTCCACCAGTTGCCAAAAAAGCAACAGCCACAAGCTCAAGGAGCACGTCCTTAGTATCATTATTCCGTTCCATCACTCTCAATGGTCTATCCTCCATATACCTCATAATCAATATCGTGTAAAAGTCCTGCAATCCCCCAAAATTCAATATCTTGTTCGTAACCTAAAGTTTTTGCAAACCAGCGCATAATAGCTTCCGTCCTTGTAATGCCTGCTTTCATAAAAAATCCTCCTTTTGCTTTTCTTTGTTATCAAAATATGATACACTTCTATTGGTACCATTAAAAGAGCCACTAAACAGAAAAAGTATGGTGCCACCAAAGGAGGCATTTTTTGATTAACCTTAACAGACAAAGCAGGGAACCTCTATATATGCAAATCTATACACAAATAAAAAATGAGATATTAAATGGCACAATTGGGGAGGGGCAAATATTAGCTGGCAGTAGAGGCTTGGCCGGTATCTTGGGTGTCAGCCGAAACACAGTTGACGGTGCATATAGTCAGTTAATGGCCGAGGGGTACATTACCCCACAAAAAGGTGTCGGATATATCGTAATGAAAGTACCGGAGCTTACAATATGCCGGAGAAAACCGGTACAAAACGCTATAATTCCCCCTGTATCCGATACAAAAAAAGAACCATCTGTTGTATATGATTTAACTAATGGCAGCCAGACAAGCGACCTCTTTCCAAAACGGATCTGGAAACGCTATACATTAGAGTGTATGGATTTGCTAGAAAATGAGGCAAAAATATCGTCATATCAGGATAAACAAGGAGAGTTATATTTAAGGGAAAAACTGCTTGCCTATCTGGAACGAATCAGAGGCATTCATTGTGACGCGAATCAAATCATCATCACATGCGGGATTCAGCAATCTTTAGATTATCTTTGCAAATTGCTTTATTCTGCAAACAAAACGATTTTAATGGAAGAACCCGGCTTTAACAAGGCCGTGGCCGTATTTCACAATAGCAATATAAATATTCAGACCGTTCCTGTTGATAAAAACGGGATAGTTGTTTCTAAACTCCCGCACACAGCTAATGTCTGTGCTGTGTACGCTACTCCCTCACATCAGTTTCCAACAGGAGCTACATTATCCATCAGCCGTCGTTATGAGCTGCTTGAATGGGCGCAAAAAAATGATGTCTTTATCATTGAAGATGATTTTGACAGTGAACAGCGATATTATTCAAAGCCCATACCATCATTGCAATCCATTGACAAAAATAATTGTGTAATATATCTTGGCACATTTTCAAAGGCTCTTTCTCCCTCAATCCGTATGGGATATATGATATTGCCGCCACTACTGTTGCAAAACTATCTAAAAAAATTTGAAATATATAACAGCACTGTGCCGCTCTTAAATCAATATGTGATTGCCCGTTTGATTGAAACAGGAGAATATGATCGTCATGTCAGAAGATTAAATCACATATTCCGTAAACGGCTTGAACAGTTTTCCGCAGAATTGGCCGATGTAAAGGGGAATGTAGAACTTTCAAGCAACGGCACCGGACAATACTTTCTTTTGAAATTTTCTCACAAGGTGGAACAAAATGAGCTTATTAAAAAGGCTCTTGAACATGGAGTAAAAGTATATTCAACAATGCAATTTTGGCAAGAGAAAGCTGCATGTCCGCCGAATACCTTATTTCTCGGATTTAGCAAAATACAGTTAGAGGATATTCCTGATTGTGTAAAGCGGCTAAAGGCGGCGTGGGCGGAATGGCTTTAATGATATTTGCTTTTCCACTTGCCAGACAATAGCCGACAGGATAGACTAACGTTACTGACAACAAAGCTAAACGGCCTGCACAACAGAACACCGGCAAAACCAAAGTAATGCGTCAACACAAAAGCCGAGATCGTGCGGAAACAGAGTTCCAGCAGCAATCGGTGGTTATCCCGGCAAATGTATTTGACAGAGTATCCAGGATATTTGGATAAAGAAAACCGATGGGTCTTACTGTTATCAGTCTACACCATCGGTTTATTTAAGTCCAGTTAGCCTCTGAACAGTAACATTTTATGCACTTAGAATTTGTATATATGAAAGTATAGTATTGACGTACTGTAGTATAGCGATTATACTTGCTTTAGGAACGTATGTTCCTGGAAGAATAAAACAGATATGCATAAATGTAAGTGAAAAATGAATAAAAACACATTGAAGTGGTGCCTGGTATCGTCTCTAATTGGGAGTTGTTTGCAATCATTTCCTATTTAATTGTAAGGTACTATGTGGTATACTATGACCTCAAGTTCGGCATAAATATGTCAAGTATTATGGAGTCGGAAAAATCAGTTTAGGTGATCTTATTCGTGTAATGGCGTTTTTTACTACTTTTGGACTCAAATAGCCCTACTTTTGGACGAAAAATGCGGGCTGATAATGAAAGTAATAGCATTGAATATAAGGAGGTTTTGGCAATGGATAGGTTTGAATTAGTATCAGAATATGCACCAACAGGGGACCAGCCCCAGGCCATTGAGCAGCTGGTGAAAGGCTTCAAGGAAGGCAACCAATGCCAGACATTACTGGGCGTCACCGGTTCCGGTAAAACCTTCACAATGGCAAATGTAATCCAGGCGCTGAATAAGCCTACCTTGATTTTAGCCCATAATAAGACACTTGCCGCTCAGCTCTACAGTGAGTTTAAAGAATTTTTCCCTAATAACGCTGTCGAATATTTCGTGTCCTACTATGATTATTATCAGCCGGAGGCTTACGTTCCGTCCACAGATACCTATATAGCCAAAGACGCATCTACCAATGATGAGATTGATAAGCTGCGGCTTTCTGCTACAGCGGCTTTGTCGGAGAGAAGAGATGTGATCATTGTTTCCTCTGTGTCCTGTATTTATGGCCTGGGTTCGCCGAAGGATTTTCAGGATATGGTGATTTCTCTGCGGCCGGGCATGACCAAGGACAGGGATGAGGTGATACGTCAGCTCATAGACATCCAGTATACCCGCAATGAGATGGATTTCCACCGCGGCACCTTCCGCGTGCGAGGGGATGTGCTGGAGATTTATCCGGCCAACTACACGGACCGTGCGGTCAGGGTGGAGTTTTTCGGAGACGAAATTGACCGGATTACGGATATTGATATATTGACGGGAGAAATCAAGTGTGTAAATGCACATGTGGGAATCTTCCCCGCGTCCCATTATGTGGTGCCAATGGAGCAGATTCTCAAAGCTGCGGATGCCATTGAAGAGGAATTGAAGGAACAGATTGAGTACTTTAAGAGCGAGGACAAGCTTCTGGAGGCGCAGAGGATTTCGGAGAGAACGAATTTTGACATTGAGATGATGAAGGAGACGGGCTTCTGCTCCGGAATTGAGAACTATTCCCGGCATCTGTCCGGATTGGAGCCGGGACAGCCGCCATATACTCTGATGGATTATTTCGGTGATGACTTTCTGCTTATTGTGGATGAGTCACATAAGACAATTCCCCAGGTAGGCGGAATGTATGCAGGCGACCAGAGCAGAAAACAGACGCTGGTGGATTTCGGCTTCCGTCTGCCATCTGCGAAGGACAACCGTCCGCTTAATTTCCAGGAATTTGAGGAAAAGCTCGACCAGGTGATGTTCGTATCAGCCACACCCGGCGTATATGAGCAGAATCATGAACTGCTCCGTGCAGAGCAGATTATCCGCCCCACAGGACTTCTGGATCCCAAGGTAGAGGTGCGTCCGGTGGAGGGCCAGATCGATAATCTGGTAAGCGAAGTAAATAAAGAGATAGAGAAGAAAAACAAGGTCCTCATTACTACCTTGACGAAACGTATGGCCGAGGACCTGACAGATTATATGAAAGAAATCGGTATTCGCGTACGTTATCTGCATTCGGATATTGATACACTTGAGCGCGCTGAGATTATCCGCGATATGCGTCTGGATGTGTTTGATGTACTGGTAGGTATTAACCTTCTGCGAGAAGGCCTGGACATTCCGGAGATTACGCTGGTTGCGATTCTCGATGCGGACAAAGAAGGCTTTCTGCGTTCGGAAGTTTCACTGATCCAGACCATCGGCCGTGCGGCGCGTAACAGCGACGGTCATGTAATCATGTATGCGGATGTCATGACAGATTCCATGCGCAAAGCTATCAGCGAGACGGAGAGAAGACGTGCAATCCAGGAGGCTTACAACAAAGAACACGGCATCACGCCGACTACGATTAAAAAGGCGGTACGTGACCTCATCACCGTATCCCGGGCTGTGGCCGAGACCGAGGTCAAGCTCAAGAAAGATCCGGAGTCCATGAACAAAAAGGAACTCTCCAAGCTGATCGCCCAGGTGGAGAAACAGATGCGCGCCGCTGCTGCAGACCTCAATTTCGAACAAGCCGCAGAGCTGCGTGACAAGATGATAGAATTAAAAAAGAATCTGGATGAGGTGACCGGAGGGAAATGATAGCTCTTGCCGGGGAAACAGTGCTTGTGGATGTAATTGTCTCTTAGGATAAAGAAGGTCGAAATGCAGAGCCGTACAGACGTGTTCTATCATGCAAGCTGTGGAGTTCGGCTGGAAGTACGATGGTAAGGCATAAAGTGTGGCTCAGAGAGAGTACAATGGTAAGGAATAAAGTGTGGCTCACAGAGAGTACGATGGTAAGACATAAGGTGCTGTTCACAGCATGTACAATGGAGTCGACTAAAACAGGAGAAGAAAAAATATGAATAGCAAATCAAGAATAATAAGAATAAATCAATTGCTCAATTACCTGCCCCAGTGTGATTCCTTTGCCGTTATCGGTGACCCTGGGTGTGAAGGGCTCGGAACCTCTATGATGCAGGTTTACGCCAACGCATTAGAGGAGGCTTGCCGGGATGATTTCATACTCGTAGCCGGCGATTTGGTCCCCATAGGAGACGCAAGGCACTACCATACAATCTGTGACATAACAAATTCATTATCTGAAAGAGATGTTTATGTTCTCAGGGGAAACCATGATACAGGAGCTTACTGTGACAGCTTCGGTCTGATGAATTATGCCCTTATCAGCCCGGATTTCACAATAGTAGTCCTGGACAATGCAATGCGCAAATTCGACCAGGAAGGGCTTGATTTACTCGGAAAGATTCTGGCACGTAATGACTGCAAAAATGTGGTCATTACCTTCCACATCCCACTGCCCAACCATTTTATAAAAAATTGTGTTTCACAGGAGGAATATGAAAAGCTCCGTGCTGTCTACCTTCCATATAAAGATAAAGTTAAGTATTTCGTATGTGGACATGTACACTCCCGTTTTGAGGATGCGGTTGATGATATTCCCTTCATCTGTACAGGGGGAGGCGGGGCCATGATTGAAGACGTGTCTGAGGATATTAAGGCTTCCGACATTGATTATCACATTGTGCGCTTTTGGTGCAAATCGGGGGTTTTGACACATGAGATTGTTGATTTAGGAGACAGACCTTATACCAGAGAAATCAAGGATCCCATTGCAAAGGAAAAACTGGCAGACACAGTAAAAGGTGAACTATATGCGCACCTCCATTACCTCACCTTCGCCGAGCGGGCAGAAAAAAGAGGTTATAAAAAGATTGCTAATCTTTTCTATGCACTAGCAGAATCCGAATACCGCCACGCCCGAAGCTTTTTCTCCATATTAAACAAAACCCAGCCCTTTGCGGAGACAGGGAAGAACTTCATCGCAGGCGAGGTTTTTGAATACGAGAAGCTGTATGCCATGATGCAGGATTATTGCAAAGAACAAGACTTACCCCTCTCACGCCAGGCATACCGAGATGCTTCGGCTGCTGAGAAGATACATGCAGAATTGCTCAAAGAGGCAGCAGATTTGGACAACTTCGCCAGAGACAGCATCTATGTATGCCCTGTCTGCGGTTTTGTCATGACCGATAAAAAAGACCGATGCCCCATTTGCGGGGCACCGGGGAGGGTGTTGAAGAAGTATACGGAAGGGAGGGCGTAAGCTCTCCCGTTTTACTGTGTCGGCAATAAAAATAAATCGCCTGCTATGCAGGTGTGTCCTCAGACAGCATTAACTTTCAGCAAAAAACTTCAATGTTATAAGAATGTTGGTTAGCTAACCGTATACTGTGTAAAGGAGTTTTTACTAATATAAATAAAAAAGGTATAGTATGAATGCAACTCAAATTAAAGGAAAAAGTTATATAAGTCGCCATGTATACACAAGCCCGAAGGGTGGCGAAGACGATAATCATGACTATCCTTTTCCTCATAAAATTAGTTTTTAACTAGTTCAAACCTTTGACCTTTGGAATCATTTGCAAGCCATTTCTCAAATTCATCGCCGCTATATTGATAAAGACTATCCATTGGCAAACCATCAGGCTTACCATTTGTATTTATGCCTTTACTCTGATAAATTTTACCATCAACATATATAAGATATGCTTTCCAACTAGCATGCGTTTTATCATTTCCTGAAGATGCATATAGTACAACCTTACCATCTTTCATAGTATATGGACGCCAGTACAAAGTTTTTTCGCTAAACGATGTGTTTGATTTCATCTTGCTATCTACTTCAATCAAACTGCCCCTCTCATTAAAAAAATCTTCAATTAAATCCTGTCTATTATATGAATTTTTATCCTTATATGTTTGATCATAGACTTTATTTGCAGTTCCGATATAGTCTAGCAAATTATTAACACAAGGGCATTGAACCTCTACTAAAGTTGTTCCTTTTTTAGCATCTGTTGTAATGACCATGGTATAATCTGCTTTGTAAACGGGACAAATAGCTTCTTCCTTTTTAAAGTAGCCTAGTTCTACCAAGCGGTTAATTACTAAGTTATTTTGTCCCATTGTATTTACAATGCTGGCCAATTCACTATCCTCAATACAAGCAATCTGATAAGCCTTTTCGATTTCTTCTCGCTGCACCTCGCATTTTGTAACCTTCGATTTTTTTACATATTTTGTATAACTTGGCGCAAGCAGTCCTACTAATATTGCAAGAACAGCCACCACAATGACCAATTCAATCAAGGTAAAACCTTTATTTTCTCTGCTACTTCTTTTCATTACAAACCTCTTTTTCTTAAAGCAAACCCATCCTTGTAACCAATAGTGTTATTATCAAAACGTAAGTATGATAGCACTTACATACTTAACAAATCTTGGGAAGTATTTACATTTTACAACAAGTCACCCTAAAATGAAACCCTGGAAATTACAAAACAAAACTTTTTAGCTATATTTGCTAAGCGTCATCATGAATTATTTTAATCTGACTGTCAAAATTCTACCCAAACGTCCAACCACCCGAAACTACCGACCTAGAAAACCTCCCTGAGAAAACAACAAACTCCAACCAAGGGGGAGAAAACGTAGAAGAAGGTGAGAAGAAGCAAATCGGGCGCGGTGCAGCGGCACTGGCCTTGTCAGGCATTTTGCGGAAGCGCGCCTGAAAATCCAGTTCTTACGGAGGTTTAGACGCGAAGGCTCTCCTGAGCGTCTTAGCCGCAGTTAGAACTTAGTTGAAGGCAAGTGAGCAATGCCTGACAAGGCCAGTGCCGCTGCTCCACGCCCGATTTGCTCCTTCTCACCGTACAACAACTTTCCGGGGGTCCCCCATTATATCATCAAAATTTCACACAAAAAAATTCCCGAATCATATTGACAAATGAAATTAACAGTGCTATCTTAAGTTCATGGATGTTAGCACTCCCTATAACTGAGTGCTAACAAAACAAAAAGGAAAGGAGCTGACCCCATGGATGAAGTATTAGATGAGCGTAAAAAGAAGATACTGAAAGCAATCATCAAGACATACATGGAAACCGGAGAGCCTGTCGGATCAAGGACCATATCCAAGTACACAGACCTCAATGTCAGTTCCGCCACCATCCGCAACGAGATGTCCGATCTTACGGAAATGGGCTACATTATCCAGCCCCACACCTCAGCGGGAAGGATTCCTTCTGATAGAGGCTATCGCCTTTATGTAGACGAATTGATGCAGGAAAAGGAAGCAGAGATTGCAGAAATCCGCGACCTGATGATAGAGAAAACCGACAAAATGGAAAAGGTGTTGAAACAGGTTGCCAAAGTACTTGCCTCCAACACCAACTACGCGGCTATGATTTCTGTCCCGCAGTACAGCGGAAGCCGGCTGAAATTCATCCAGCTCTCAAGAGTCAGCGAGCTGCAGCTTGTAGCTGTGGTGGTTTGCGAGGGCAACGTCGTCCGTAATCAGATCATCAGCCTTGATGATGAGATGGATGACCAGACAATCCTGAAATTAAATCTTCTTCTTAATACCAACCTAAACGGTATTCCCATCCAGGACATCAACCTGGGCATGATTGCCAGGCTGAAAGAACAGGCGGGAATCCACAGTGGTGTGGTGGCAACAGTGCTGGACGCGGTTGCGGCAACCATTCATGTGGATGAAGAGGATTTGGAAATATATACATCAGGGACGACCAACTTTTTCAAATATCCGGAGCTTGCAGATAAGAGCAAGGCCAGCGAGCTGATTTCCACCTTTGAGGAAAAACAGCAGCTTGCCGAATTAGTCAAGGAGCGGATGTCAGATACCGAGAATACCGGAATTCAGGTGTACATCGGCGATGAGATGCCAATCCAGACTATGAAGGACTGTAGCGTGGTCACAGCGACTTATGAATTAGGAGAAGGGATGCACGGCACGATCGGCATCGTCGGACCCAAGAGGATGGATTATGAGAATGTGGTTGACAGCCTGAAGGCATTGAAGGTCCAGCTTGATGAAGCATTAAAAAACAAAACGTAGAAAGGCGGTAGAAGCAGCGTGTCAGAAGAAAATAGAACGACATCTGAAATGCAGGAAGAAGGAAAAGATATTCCGGTAGAGGATATAGCCACAGAGGAGCAGGACGAAGAGAATTGCGATACTGCGGAATGCTCCGGAGAAAATGCCGGCGCTGGGGAGAATGAAGAAGACTCAGCAGAGGAAAAACAGGAACAAGACAATCCGGATGAAAGCCGGAAAGAAGAGAACCAGGAAGAGGATAAGCAGGAAAAACAAGAAGGCAAGACAAAAACCTCTTTTTTCGGAAAAAAGAAGAAAGAAAAAGATAAAAAGGATCAGCAGATTGAAGAGTTAACCGACCGCCTGAAAAGAAACATGGCCGAGTTCGATAATTTCCGTAAACGTACGGAAAAGGAAAAGGCAAGCATGTACATCATCGGAGCCAAGGAAATCGTTGAGAAAATGCTTCCGGTAGTTGACAATTTCGAGAGAGGTCTTGCGCAGGCACCGGAGGGTGATGCATTTGCCGAAGGTATGCGTATGATCTACAAGCAGATGATGACAACCTTTGACGACCTGGGCGTGAAACCAATCGATGCGGTAGGCAAAGAATTCGATCCGAACTTCCACAATGCAGTGATGCACGTCGACGATGAATCCGTAGGCGAAAACATTGTAGTGGAAGAACTGCAGAAGGGCTACACCTACAAAGACTTCGTAGTCCGCCACAGCATGGTAAAGGTGGCAAACTAAATATAAAATAAAGCAAGCAAAGTAAACAAACATTCATATAGAATCATTTATCATAGGAGGATAAAGATCATGGGAAAAATCATTGGTATTGACTTAGGAACAACCAACAGCTGTGTAGCTGTTATGGAAGGCGGACAGCCGACCGTTATCGCAAATACAGAAGGCGCAAGGACCACACCGTCCGTTGTAGCTTTCACCAAAACAGGAGAAAGATTAGTAGGTGAGCCTGCGAAACGTCAGGCAGTAACCAACTCAGAGAAAACAATCTCCTCCATCAAGAGAGAGATGGGCTCTGATTACCGCGTGACCATCGACGACAAGAAATACTCCCCGCAGGAGATTTCCGCAATGATCCTTCAGAAGCTGAAAAAAGACGCAGAAGGCTATCTGGGTGAGAAGGTTACAGACGCAGTCATCACAGTTCCGGCATACTTCAACGACGCACAGCGCCAGGCAACCAAGGACGCAGGAAAAATCGCCGGACTTGAAGTAAAACGTATCATCAACGAGCCGACAGCAGCAGCCCTTGCATACGGCCTTGACAACGAAAAAGAGCAGAAAATCATGGTTTACGACTTGGGCGGCGGTACGTTCGATGTTTCCATCATCGAGATTGGCGACGGCGTTATCGAAGTACTTTCCACAGCAGGAAACAACCGTCTGGGCGGCGATGACTTCGACCAGAAGATTACAGATTACATGCTTTCCGAATTCAAGAGAATGGAAGGCGTTGACTTAAGCAACGACAAGATGGCTCTTCAGAGATTAAAAGAAGCAGCCGAGAAAGCAAAGAAAGAGCTTTCCTCCGCAACCACCACAAACATCAACCTGCCGTTCATCACAGCTACCGCGGAGGGACCGAAGCACTTCGACATGAACCTCACAAGAGCAAAATTCGATGAGCTGACACATGATCTGGTTGAGAAAACAGCAGAGCCGGTGCGCCGTGCACTTTCCGACGCAGGAATCACAGCTTCCGAGCTTGGCCAGGTACTTCTGGTAGGCGGTTCCACCCGTATCCCGGCTGTACAAGATAAGGTTAAACAGCTCACAGGCAAAGAGCCGAGCAAATCCCTGAACCCGGATGAGTGTGTAGCACTTGGTGCATCCGTACAGGGCGGTAAATTAGCAGGCGACGCAGGCGCAGGCGACATCCTCCTTCTGGACGTAACCCCGCTGTCCCTGTCCATCGAGACAATGGGCGGTATTGCAACACGTTTGATCGAGAGAAATACCACAATCCCGACAAAGAAGAGCCAGATCTTCTCCACCGCAGCCGACAACCAGACCGCTGTAGACATCAACGTTGTACAGGGCGAGCGTCAGTTTGCGAGAGATAATAAATCCTTAGGCCAGTTCCGTCTGGACGGTATCCCGCCAGCACGCCGTGGTGTGCCGCAGATTGAGGTAACCTTTGATATTGATGCCAACGGTATTGTAAATGTATCTGCAAAAGACCTGGGAACAGGCAAAGAGCAGCACATCACCATCACCGCAGGTTCCAATATGTCCGATTCCGATATCGAAAAAGCAGTAAAAGAAGCTGCTGAGTTCGAGGCACAGGACAAGAAACGTAAAGAAGCAATTGATACAAGAAACAATGCAGATTCCATGGTATTCCAGGTAGAGAACGCGCTGAAAGAAGCCGGCGACAAGCTGGATGCCAATGACAAGGCTGCTGTTGAGGCTGACTTAAATGCATTGAAGGATCTGCTTTCCCAGACAGCAAACGCAGAAGAGATGACAGACTCCCAGGTTGCAGACATCAAAGCAGCACAGGAGAAGATGATGGAAAGTGCACAGAAACTGTTTGCTAAGATGTATGAGCAGACACAAGGTGCAGGTCAGGCAGGCCCGGGACCGGATATGGGCGGCGCTTCCCAGGGCGGTAATGAAGCAGGCTACGGCGATGATGTTGTAGACGCTGATTACAAAGAAGTCTGATACCACACGACCAAGCATAGGAATGATTGATCATGGCTGATAAAAGAGATTACTACGAAGTCTTAGGCGTGGATAAAAACGCCGATGACGCAGCGTTAAAAAAAGCATACCGCCAGTTGGCGAAGAAATATCACCCGGATGTTAATCCGGGTGATAAAGATGCGGAAGTAAAATTCAAAGAAGCAACAGAGGCATATACTGTTCTGAGCGACCCGGAAAAGAGAAAGCAGTATGACCAGTTCGGCCATGCAGCCTTTGAGAACGGCGGCGCAGGCGGTGCCGGAGGCTTCGGAGGTTTTGACTTCAGCGGCGCCGATATGGGCGACATTTTCGGGGATATCTTCGGCGACTTATTTGGCGGCGGTGCGCGCAGGCGTGCCAATAACGGTCCCATGAAAGGGGCCAATCTGCGGGCGCGCATCAACATCACCTTTGAGGAAGCTGTATTCGGCTGTGAGAAGGAACTGGAGATCACGCTCAAGGATGAATGTACCAGTTGTCACGGAACAGGAGCAAAGCCGGGGACATCTCCGGTCACCTGTCCGAAATGTAACGGCGAAGGACAGATTGTGTATACCTCCCAATCCATGTTCGGAATGGTGCGTAATGTCCAGACTTGTCCGGAGTGCCACGGAACAGGTAAGGTGATTAAGGAAAAATGTACCTCCTGCCGTGGAACAGGCTACACCTCAGGCAGAAAGAAGATACAGGTTTCTGTACCTGCAGGTATTGACAACGGACAGAGCATCCGCATCCGTGAAAAAGGCGAGCCGGGTACAAACGGCGGCCCGAGAGGTGATCTGCTGGTAGAGGTAAATGTTGCCAGACACCCGATTTTCCAGAGACAGGATATGAATATTTTCTCCACAGCGCCGATTACGTATGCGCAGGCTGCGCTTGGCGGTGAAGTACGCATCAGCACAGTGGACGGAGAGGTTTCCTATGAAGTGAAGCCGGGTACCCAGACCGATACCAGGATCCGCTTAAAAGGAAAGGGTATTCCGTCTCTGCGGAACAAAAATGTCCGCGGCGACCATTACGTAACATTGGTAGTGCAAGTACCTACCAATCTTAACGAGGAAGCCAAGGAAGCGCTGCGAAAATTCGACGAAGCATGCGGAAACCGTCCATCCGCAGCAAAGACAGAATCTACAGAAAAGACAGAAAAAAAGAAGAAAAGCTTCATGGATAAATTAAAAGAAACCTTTGAAGAATAATTCACCAGGCTTCGGGAAATTTTCCCGGAGCCTTTTCCGGTACTGCTTGACAATTACCGGCGGATAGCGTATTGTATGGATATCAGGATAGGATAAGGAGTATAGGAATGACATTACAAGAGTTTTCTGAGAAAACAGAAATGGATCTGCGGGGGACTTTGGAGCGGTTTGCAAACATGGAGCCGATGTTGGTGAAATTCTTGAAGAAATTTGCGGAGGACCCTTCCTTCCAGGAGCTTTCCCAAGCGGTAGCGGATAAGGATTATCCAATGATGGAGCGTTCCGCACATACATTAAAGGGTGTTGCGGGGAATCTGGGATTCCAGAGTTTGTTTCATATAAACCAAGAGATTGTGGACGCTGTCAGAGCAGGCGATTACAGTAAAATAGACGACTGTTTTGCCAGAGATAAAGAGGTATATGACAATATTATCAAATGTCTCACCATGCTGGACTGAGGTCCGGGACAGACGGCGTACACTGACTGCCCAAATACGAGGATTTTTTAGGAAAAGAGGGACTAACCTCTTTTCTTTTTTTGGTGCTTCGTGTATATTTATGGATAGCGGCACAGACAAAGGAGAAAACAGATGAGTACAGGGATTGTTTTTCAGCAGATGGTGATCATTTTCCTGCTGATTATCACAGGCTGCATAGTTTACAAAAGGGGAATTGTGGGGGCAGAGGTATCCAAGGGAATTTCTGCTCTGGTAGTCAATGTGTGTAATCCCGCAATTTTAATCCGCAGCTCCTTTGACCGCGACCCTCAGGTGACAAATGACAAGCTTGTGCTGGCAGTGCTGGGGTGTGTGGTGCTCTATGGAATTCTGCTTGCCGCCTCTTTTATCCTGCCCCGTTGTTTAAAGGTGGGGGAAATGTGGAAGAATCATTATGCAATGATGTGTTTATTCGGGAACACCGGCTTTATTGGTATTCCTCTTGTTTCCGCGGTGTTGGGGAGTCAAGCGCTTATTTACGTGGCGGTGAATAACGCGTTTTTCAATCTGTTTTTCTACACTTATGGCATCCGACTGGCAGACAAAGAGAATGGAAGGTTTCATTGGAAGAGTTTTTTAAACGTGGGAAATATCTCAATCCTGCTTACGATCATCCTGTTTTTCTGGCAGCCCACGATACCTGTGGTATTTAGCAGTACAGTAAATCACATAGCGGATACGACCACTTTTCTGGCAATGGTAGTCATCGGCATCTCTCTGGCCCGCACAAACCTTGCCGAAATATTTACAAATGGAAAAATGTATCTGTTTATCGCACTGCGTTTTCTGCTTCTGCCCATTGGAATCAGTCTCCTGCTTCGGCTTTTTATCCACGATGCCATGGTTTACGGTGTTATTGTGCTGATGGCCTGTGTGCCGGTGGCGAACCTGCCTCTGATGCGTGTGGAGGAGGTTGGCGGAGACGGACGTGTGCTGTCCTGCGGGATTATCTTAAGCACAGTACTGTCAATCATAACCATTCCGCTGGTTGTTGCGTTTGTATAGTAGTATGATTTGACGTTATGTAGGGCATGACGCGTGACTTGCAGCAAGTACGCCGGAACGTACTTGAATCAGAAAGAAGGGCAATACTATTGGAGAAAGAAAGAACACAAAAAGATATTGTGGTAAAGCTGATACCTGTGTGGGCGGTTATTCCGCTTTTTTCCATCCTGCTTGTAAATACCTTTGTGTATTCAGGTTCAGCGATTTTCACACAGAGCCGTTACCATTTTGATTTTACCATGGCCTTTGACAGGGCTGTGCCCCTGATTCCGGAATTTATCTGGATTTATGTGCTGGCATTCCCTTTCTGGGCAATGAATTACATACTGGCAGCGCAGAGGGGGAAAGATACCTTCTACCGCTTCGTGGCCACAGACCTTACGGTACATGCGGTCTGCTTCCTTGTGTTTATGGTGCTGCCCACCACAAATGTAAGGCCTGACATTGCGGGAAATACTATTTCCGAAAAAATGCTGATGTTCATTTATTCCATGGATGGCGGGCAGAACCCCTCGAATCTTCTGCCTTCCATTCACTGTTATGTGAGTTGGCTGAGTTGGCGTGTTATAAAGGGAGCCAGGGAAATTCCCAAATGGTATCAGAACTTTTCCCTGGTCTTTGCAGTGCTGATCATTGTGTCCACCCAGGTGCTCAAGCAGCACTATATTGTGGATGCGATTGCCGGGGTAGCGCTGGTGGAGATTGCGTGGAGATTTTACCAGGGCGGCGAACGTCATCTGGGTGTACAGCGCTTTTTTGGACAAATAAACAGGAAAGTTTGGAAAGTTTAAATTCTTAGAAAGCATGACAGAGGAAGCAGTAAAACAAAGGAAGCAGTAAAACAGAAGAAGCGGAAAAACAGAAGAGACGGTAAAACAGAAGAAACGCTAAGACAGCAAAAGATAATAAAACGTAATAATAGATAATCACTAAGAATCGGATCGGAGGAATATTATGAGATGGAATCGTTTTACAATTAAGACGAAAACAGAGGCGGAAGATATGGTCATCTGTACCTTGGATGAGGTGGGGATCGAGGGCGTGGAAATTCAGGACAAGCAGCCCCTCACTGATGAGGATAAGGCACAGATGTTTGTGGATATTATGCCCGAAGGACCGGAGGACGACGGTGTTGCGTATCTGAATTTCTATCTGGAGGAGGATGCGGACAAGGAAGCCATTTTAAAGAATGTACGCCAGGCGCTCGATGAATTGAAATCCTTTATGGACATTGGTGAGGCCACCATCGAAGAATCCCAGACCGAGGACAAAGACTGGATCAATAATTGGAAAGAGTATTTCCATCAGTTCTATGTGGACGACATCCTCATTGTACCCTCCTGGGAGGAGGTAAAGGCTGAGGACCAGGATAAAATGATCCTGCACATTGATCCGGGGACCGCCTTTGGTACCGGTATGCATGAAACCACCCAGCTTGTGATCCGCCAGCTTAAGAAATATGTGACAGCCGACACCCAGCTGCTGGATGTGGGCACAGGAAGCGGAATTCTGGGAATCGTAGCGCTTAAGCTTGGCGCACGTCACGTGGTTGGCACAGACCTTGATCCCTGTGCAATCCCTGCAGTGTCTGAGAATAAAGAAGCAAACAATATCCCCGATGCTGATTTCGAGATGATGATTGGTAATATCATTGATGATAAAGAAGTACAGGATAAGGTCGGATATGAGAAATACGACATCGTTGCCGCCAATATCCTGGCAGATGTTCTGATTCCCCTCACCCCGGTGATCGTGAACCAGATGAAAAAGGGTGCCTACTATATTACCTCAGGTATTCTTGATGTGAAAGAGGATGTAGTGGTGCAGGCAGTTAAGGAAGCCGGGCTTACGCTGGTGGAGGTGACCCGCCAGGGCGAGTGGGTGTCCGTCACTGCCAGAAAGGACTGAGCCATGCAGCGTTTTTTTGTGGAGCCGCAGCAGATTGAGGAGGAGGCGCATTGCATCCATATCCAGGGAAGCGATGTGAACCATATCAGGAATGTCCTGCGTATGAGGCAGGGGGAAGAGCTGTGGATCAGTGATCAGAATAAAGAGTATCACTGCACCATCGAGGCTTTTACCGAGGATGAAGTGCTGCTGCATATACTCTATGCACAGGAGCCGGAATATGAGCTTCCAAGCAGGCTCTATCTGTTTCAGGGGCTTCCCAAGGCAGATAAAATGGAGCTGATCATCCAGAAAGCAGTGGAGCTGGGAGCTTTTGCCGTAATCCCGGTAGAGACGAAGCGCTGTGTCGTGAAGCTGGATGAAAAAAAAGCGGAGAAAAAGGCAGCTCGCTGGCAGCAGATTGCAGCGAGCGCAGCTAAGCAGTCAAAGCGGATGCTGATTCCCGAGGTCCATCCGGTCATGTGCTACGCGCAGGCCCTGGAGCTTGCTAAAAGCCTTGATATCTGCCTGATTCCTTACGAGCTTGCCAAGGGAATGACAGAGACAAAGGAGATTATTTCACAAATTGATCCGGGAAAATCCGTAGGTATCTTTATCGGTCCGGAGGGCGGATTCGATGAGAAAGAGGTGGAAGCTGCAGTAGCAGCGGGAGCGAAGCCCATAACCTTGGGACGGCGGATCCTGCGCACAGAGACGGCAGGCCTTGCCATTCTGTCCGTATTGATGTTCCGGCTTGAAGCATAAGCAAAGGAGAAAAAGAGAAATGGAAGCATATTTTGATAATTCCGCCACGACCAGGTGTTATGAGGGCGTTAAGGATATTGTAGTCAAAACCATGATGGAGGATTACGCAAACCCCTCCGCCATGCACAGAAAAGGCGTGGAGGCCGAGCAGTATGTAAAGAAGAGCGCTCAGATTCTTGCCCGCCTTTTGAAGGTGAACGAGAAGGAGATTCTCTTTACCTCGGGTGGTACAGAGTCTAACAATCTGGCACTAGTCGGCGGAGCCATGGCAAATAAGCGAAGCGGTACACATATCATCACCACAGCCGTGGAGCATGCGGCAGTGGGACAGCCGGCTGCTTTTCTTGAGGAGCAGGGCTTCGAGGTGACGATTCTCCCGGTTGACGAGCGAGGCGTGGTGCGTCTGGATGAGCTTTCTGCAGCCCTTAGACCGGATACCATCCTTGTATCCACCATGTATGTAAATAATGAGGTGGGAGCCGTGATGCCTGTCGAGCAGATTGGAGCTATGGTCCATGAAAAAAGCCCCAAGGCGCTCTACCATGTGGACGCAATCCAGGGCTTTGGAAAATACCGCATCTATCCCAAACGTCTGGGAATCGACCTGCTTTCCGTGAGTGGGCACAAAATCCACGGGCCAAAGGGTGTGGGATTTTTATACATCAGCGAAAAAGCAAAGGTTCAGCCCTTGATCCTCGGCGGCGGACAGCAGGGCGGGATGCGCTCCGGTACGGACAATGTACCGGGAATCGCCGGACTTGGCATGGCTGCAGAACTGATTTATACAGACTTTGAGGAAAAGGTAGAGCATCTCTACCAGCTCAAGGAGCGGATGGCAGAGGGCCTCTCACAGATGGAGGACGTGGTCATCAACGGTATGGCACTACGCGAGGGCGCACCGCAGATTTTGAGCGTCAGCTTCCTCGGCATTCGAAGCGAGGTACTTCTTCATACCCTGGAGGACAAAGGCATCTACGTATCCGCGGGAAGCGCCTGCTCAAGCCACAAGCGCAAGGCCAGTTCGACTCTGACCGCAATCGGCCTGCCCGCAGACCAGAAAGAGAGCACAGTGCGCATCAGCTTCTCTGAAGAAAACACCTTTGAAGAAGTAGATTACTGTTTGGAAGTACTACGGGAGGTCATACCTATGCTGCGCCGCTACGCACGCCACTGAATCCGTGCCCCGCTGCGCCGCTACGCACGCCACTGAATCCATGCCCCGCTGTGCCGTTATGTACGTACCTGAATTTATGATGCGCTGTACCGTTATTCACGCACTTGCCGCTAACGCTGTAACGCTGTGCGACTGCAACAATTTGATACCTCGCTGCTTGCGGCGGGTGCTTCACTGACAAAAAAAGGAGAATTCAGATGTTATATCATGCATTTTTGATAAAATACGCAGAAATCGCTATCAAAGGAAAAAACAGATACCTTTTTGAAGATGCTCTTGTAAAACAGATGAGAATTGCCCTCTCCCATGTGGAGGGTGAATTCGAGGTCAAAAAGGAACAGGGCCGCGTCTATGTATTCTGCCCAGAAGAATACGACTTCGACGAGGCTGTGGAAGCTTTGAAAAAAGTATTCGGCATCGTAGGAATCAGCCCTGTAGTCATCTACGAGGAACAAGGCTTTGAGCAGATGGCCGCGGATGTGGTAAGCTATATGCAGTCCCGTCATCCGGGATATAACGGCACCTTCAAAGTATATACAAGACGCGCTAAAAAAACATATCCCATGACCTCCATGGAAGTGAGCGCAGAGCTTGGCGGAAAAATCCTGGAAGCATTTCCCGAGGCAAGCGTAGATGTCCACGAACCCCAGCTCACACTTTCCGTGGAAATCCGTGAGAAAATCTACGTATATTCCGAGACCATCAAAGGCCCGGGCGGGATGCCTGTAGGCACAAACGGCAAAGCCATGCTCCTGCTTTCCGGCGGAATCGACAGCCCGGTTGCGGGTTACATGATTGCCAAGCGCGGAGTAAAAATCGACGCAGTTTACTTCCACGCGCCACCCTATACAAGCGACAGAGCCAAACAAAAAGTAGTGGACCTGGCAAAGCTGGTGGCAAAATACAGTGGACCAATCCGCCTTCATGTGGTAAACTTTACGGATATCCAGCTCTATATCTATGACCAGTGTCCCCACGAAGAACTGACCATCATCATGCGCCGCTACATGATGCGCATAGCCGAACATTTCGCACAAAAGAGCGGATGCCTGGGCCTGATAACCGGAGAAAGCATCGGACAAGTAGCAAGCCAGACACTCCAGAGCCTGGCGGCCACCAACGAAGTATGCACCATGCCCGTATACCGCCCCGTAATCGGATTTGACAAGCAGGAGATTGTAGAGATTTCCAAGAAAATCGACACCTTCGAAACATCCATCCTGCCATTTGAGGACTGTTGCACCATCTTCGTAGCCAAGCACCCCGTAACAAAGCCCAACCTGAACGTAATTCACCGCTCCGAAACAAAACTAGAAGAAAAAATCGAACAGCTTATGCAAGAAGCCCTCAACAGCACAGAAATTATTGACATCAGCTGATATCAAATGAGTCGCAAAATAAAATGCGCATGAGTGTGATTTCGAGGGGGCAATCTCAGAGGTGCGGTATTCGAGGGGGCAATCTCAGAGTTGCGAAGCCCGAATGCCCCCTCGAGCTCCCCCTGTTGGGCACGCTGGGCGTATATTGCGCCATGTTGTGGTATGCATGTAGCATACTGTAGCATGTTGCACCATGTTGTGGTATGCTGTAGTATGTTGCGCCATGTAGTACATGTTGCGCCATGCTGTGCCATGTTGCGCTATGCTGTGCCATGTTGCGCTATGCTGTGTCATGTTGCGCTATGCTGTGTCATGTTGCACCATGTTGTGTCATGTTGCGCTATGCTGTAGCATGTTGTGGCATGCTGTGTCATGTTGTGCTATGCTGTAGCATGTTGTGGCATGCTGTGTCATGTTGTGCTATGCTGTAGCATGTTGTGGCATGCTGCGCCATGCAGTGGCACGTTGTGCCATGCTGTGCCACTATGTTATTGTGGATACAAGAGGCCAGAAAGCACCTTATATCTTCCCACCAACCAAGTAAAACACACACCAGCGTGCCCAACAGGGGGAGCTCGAGGGGGCATTCGGGCTTTCGCAACTCTGAGATTGCCCCCTCGAAACATCTCGAAACATCTTGAAAAGCGTAGTATAAAAAAGAGCAAGAAAAAGAGGAACTGCGAACAGTTCCTCCGATAATCAGTCGTGCATGAATGATTATTCAGTCACATATTTGTTAATGATTTCCATAACACTGTCAAGTGCAGCGCCGTCTGCATGGATATTCAGGTCAATCGGTTTGGATAAGTCTAAACTGAAAATGCCCATAATGGATTTGGCATCGATGACATATCTTCCGGATACTAAATCGAAGTCGCAGTCAAATTTGCTGATTTCATTCACAAATGCTTTCACTTTATCAATAGAGTTCAGTGAGATTTTTGCTGTTTTCATGGTGAGAACCTCCCTTAAATATTAATATGGTCTGTAAGTTCCTGTTATCTTACAGGTATCATCTTACCTTTAGGCCTAATAAAAGTCAAGGTGAAAAGAGTTAAAAATTAGTGGGAGATTTAGTGAAAATGTATAAAAGTTGTACGAAAAACTGTAGATTATGCGCCGCGGATAAGGCGGCATCAGGAGGTTTGCATGAGTAAAAAGGTAGCGCTTCATAATTTGGGCTGTAAGGTAAATGCTTACGAGGTAGAGGCTATGCAGCAGCTTTTGGAGGCTGCGGGGTATGAAATCGTGCCTTTTGAACCCGGGGCTGATGTTTACTTGATCAATACCTGTACGGTGACGAACATTGCGGACCGGAAATCGCGGCAGATGCTGCATAAGGCGAAGAAGATGAATCCGGATGCAATCGTTGTGGCTGCGGGGTGTTATGCGCAGACAGACACGGAGAAGCTTACGAAGGATGAAGCAGTGGATTTGATCCTGGGAAATAACCAGAAGAAGAATATCGTGGAGGCACTGGATGATTATGCCCGGGAGCATCACAAGCAGTCCCGTGTGATTAAAATAAATCAGACGAAGGAATATGAGGAGCTTGAGATTAGCCGTACTGCGGAGCATGTGCGGGCTTATATCAAGGTTCAGGACGGCTGTAATCAGTTCTGTACTTACTGTATTATTCCCTATGCAAGAGGCAGGGTGAGAAGCCGCAGTATAGATAAGATTATGGAGGAAGTGCGGGCTTTGGCGGATAAGGGGTATAAGGAGGTTGTGCTCACAGGTATTCACCTAAGCTCTTACGGTGTGGATTTTCCTGAAGAGGAGAAACAGAACCTGCTCTCTTTAATCCGTGAGGTACATAAGACGGAGGGAATCCGAAGGATACGGCTTGGCTCCCTGGAGCCGGGAATCATGACGGAGGAATTTGTGCAGGGAATCGCCGCGCTGCCTAAGGTGTGCCCGCATTTCCATCTTTCTCTGCAGAGCGGGTGTGATGCTACATTGGAGCGTATGAACCGCCGTTACCGTTGTGGGGAATATAGGGAGCGCTGTGAGCTGCTGCGCAGATATTATGAAAATCCTGCGCTTACCACAGATGTGATCGTTGGTTTTCCAATGGAAACAGAGGAAGATTTCCAGGCGTCTTATGATTTCGTGGACAGCATCCGCTTCTACGAGACGCACATTTTTAAATATTCCCGGAGGCAGGGGACAAAGGCGGCGGCAATGGACGGCCAGCTTACTGAGGCTGTGAAAGCGCAGCGTAGCGAGAGAATGCTGGAAATGCACCACCGTCACGCCCTGGAGTATGAGAATGCTATGCTTGGCAGGACTCTCGAGGTACTGCTGGAGGAGGAAACCATCATTGACGGCGAGGCATATTATCTGGGCCACAGCCGTGAATATGTGAAAGTTGCAGTGAAAAAGCAGGAAGGGTTCGGCGTGAACGATATCGTGAATGTGCGTGTGGATGTCTTCCTTGAAAAACATATGTTAACTGGTACGGCAATGGGAACTGTTTAGGGAATCTGAACTGTTGTCGGTTCTGCATGTGTCGGTGTATTGAGACTCATGGTTTGTGGTAGCAATATATAGTTTGTATGGTATGCAGAACGGTTCAATTATGGACACGGAGCGGCATGTCAGTGTGCCGGAGCGGCCCTGCCAGGAAGATACGGTAAAGTTTTCATTGTATTTTACAGTGAATTATATTAAAATAGAAACGATAACATGAAATATAATTAAGGACGTGAGAAAAAATGACAGAGAATAATCTGGGAAATACCCAATATTTTAGGACAAAACCGGAACAGGAGCTTCAGGTTAAGGAGGTTCTGGACCTGGTTTACAACGCAATGGATGAGAAAGGGTACAATCCGGTCAACCAGATTGTGGGATATATTATGTCCGGCGACCCGACCTATATCACCAGTCACAAGGGAGCGCGGAGCATGATCATGAAGGTTGAACGCGACGAACTGGTAGAAGAACTTTTGAACGAGTATATCAAGAATAAGTCCTGGGAACGCTGATATGAGGATTCTGGGATTAGATTACGGCTCTAAAACAGTAGGGGTTGCAGTAAGCGACCCTCTGGGATGGACTGCGCAGGGAGTAGAGACTATCTGGCGCAAGCAGGAGAATAAACTGCGCCAGACCTTGGCGCGCATAGAGGAGCTTGTTTCGGAATACCAGGTGGAGACCATCGTGGTAGGATATCCGAAAAACATGAATAATACCATAGGAGAGCGGGCTTTGAAATCTCTGGAGTTTAAAGAAATGCTGGAGAAACGCACAGGCCTGCCTGTTGTTATGTGGGACGAGAGACTGACCACAGTGGAAGCCAACCGCACATTGATGGAAACCGGGGTAAGACGGGAGAACCGTAAGGAACATGTGGACGAGCTGGCAGCCATTTTTATTTTGCAGGGATATCTGGACTCCCTGGGGAACGGATAAGGAAAGACTTATGGAGAAAATCAGATTTCAGTCGGAAGACGGGACAGTTACTGAATTTTATATAGAGGAACAGACGAGGATCGGGGGCACTGCTTACCTGCTGGTGTCCGATTCACTGGGGGACGAGGCGTCCGCCTATATTTTGAAAGATATGTCAGAAGATACAAGCCTGGAAGCCTGCTATGAGATGGTGGAGGACGAGGATGAACTTCAGGCTGTTTTTAAAGTCTTTGAACAGATGTTAGAAGACGTGGATCTTGAAATGTAAAAAGAAAGGAAAAGAGGGCAATTTATTCTATTTATCTAAATCTGGTTTAGGATCGGAAACAGTTTTTATATAACCAAACCGCACACACCTGTCACAGGACAGGTATGCCATTTTTTAGGAAAGTTCCTGGAGACACTGACGGCCAGGCAGTTTTGCCGCGGGAATAACAGATCTGAGGAGACGGATCAGATGTCAGGTCCTGGTGTACTGACACGTTTATATTTGAATCAACAGCATCGTATAGGGCACGTTGGTCCAAAGATGAATATGCCGTATACCGGTTCCTGCAGGTCTTAAGTGTCGGATAAAGGAATAAATTGCACACGGAGCATGGAGGTGCAATTGATTGAAGAACGAAAATAACAGTAACAACGGCAATGAAAGCAACGGCGGAAGCCAGAATAATCCTGCGGGCGGAGCTAAAAAGCAGGTAACCAGACAGAGAAACTTTAAGAGCAGACCACAGCAGAAACAAAATACCAGTACACCAAAAGCCAATACACAAAAGGCCAATACACAAAAGACAAATACACCAAAGGTTAATATACCAAAACCTCCGGTATTTAAGAATCCTGTGAAGAACCCGGTACGCCGCGGACGTAAATCCGCTTCCAAACTGAAAATCATTCCCTTGGGTGGATTGGAGCAGATTGGACTGAATATTACCGCGTTTGAGTACGAGGACAGTATTGTGGTGGTTGACTGTGGATTGTCATTCCCGGAGGACGACATGCTGGGAATCGACCTGGTCATTCCGGATGTAACTTATTTAAAAGAGAATATTTCCAAGGTGAAAGGCTTTGTGATAACCCATGGTCATGAGGACCACATCGGAGCGCTTCCTTATGTGCTGAAGGAAGTGAATGTGCCGATTTATTCCACCAAGCTTACCTTAGGATTGATTACCAATAAATTAAAAGAGCATAATCTTGTGCGCTCTACCAAGATGAAAGAAGTGAAACACGGACAGGTCATCAACCTCGGTGATTTTTCCATTGAATTTATTAAGACCAACCATAGTATCCAGGATGCATCAGCGCTGGCCATTTATTCTCCGGCAGGCATTGTGGTGCATACCGGCGACTTCAAGGTGGATTACACCCCGGTATTCGGCGACGCTATTGATCTGCAGCGTTTCGCAGAGATTGGTAAAAAAGGCGTACTCGCCCTGATGTGCGACAGTACGAATGCGGAGCGCCCGGGCTTTACCATGTCAGAGCGGACTGTGGGCAGAGTGTTTGATAATTTATTTAACGAATATAAGAATAACCGTATATTGATTGCGACCTTTGCATCGAATGTGGACCGTGTACAGCAGATCATCAACACTGCTTACCGCTTCGGGAGAAAGGTAGCGGTTGAGGGCCGCAGCATGGTAAATGTCATCACAACGGCTGCGGAGCTGGGTTATCTGCGCATTCCGGACCAAACCCTGATTGAGATTGACCAGGTGAAGAGTTATCCGGATGAGAAGGTGGTGCTCATCACAACAGGAAGCCAGGGAGAGTCCATGGCAGCACTTTCCCGTATGGCAGCGAACATCCACAAGAAGATTACTATTAAACCGAACGATACGATTATTTTCAGCTCAAATCCCATCCCGGGAAATGAGAAAGCAGTGTCAAAGGTGATCAACGAGCTTTCCATGAAGGGCGCGAAGGTTATTTTCCAGGATGCCCATGTATCAGGACATGCCTGCCAGGAGGAGATTAAGCTGATTTACTCCCTGGTACGCCCGAAATATGCGATTCCCGTACATGGAGAGTACCGTCATTTGACCGCTCAGAAACGAGTGGTGGAGGATTTGGGAATCCCCAAGGAGAATATCTTCATTCTTTCCTCCGGAAATGTGCTGGAGATGGATGCCCAGAGTGCAGAAGTCACAGGTACCGTTCACACGGGTGCTATTTTAGTAGACGGACTTGGTGTTGGCGATGTAGGCAATATTGTGCTGCGTGACCGCCAGCATTTGGCTGAGGACGGTATTATGATCGTGGTCATGACCTTAGAGCGTCACAGCAACGTCGTGCTGGCAGGACCGGATATTGTGTCCCGTGGTTTTGTGTATGTGCGTGAATCCGAGGATTTGATGGACCATGCCCGCGAAGTGGTAGAAAAAGCGCTGGATTCCTGCCTGGAGCGCAATATTACGGACTGGGGCAAGATAAAGACGGTTGTCAAAGACGCACTCAGTGATTTTCTCTGGAAACGCACCAAGAGAAGCCCAATGATACTGCCGATCATAATGGAGGCGTAGCAATAATGGAGGCATAATGAATGGATGCGATCAATAGAAATATCCAAGTGCTTCTTTCTGTTATCAAGAGAAGTGAAGTATACAAGGAATATAAGAAACAAGAGATTATTTTAGATAAAGATCCCGAATTGAAGGCGAGAGTGGACCAATTCCGCGCCCGGAATTTCCAGATGCAGAATGATTCCAATAAGGATGATCTGTTTCAGGTGGCGGAGAAGCTGGCGAGGGAGTCCTCGGAGCTGCGCAAGATTCCGGAGGTAAATGCATATTTAGACGCAGAGCTTGCTCTGTGTAAAATGATGCAGAAAATCTGCCGGAGCCTCACAGAGGGAGTAGATATGCATGTCCCGGATCTGTAAACCGGCATAACGGAAACACCGGCGTGGATTGAACAAGGAGGATACTATGGGAAATACTAGAGAACGGGTGGGGGCAGCCGGAGTGGTTGTGGCTGGTGGCTTTTTCAGGATTGCACTGTATGTTTGTGTGATCGTGCTGATTTTTTGGATTGGAAAATCCACCTACCAGTTTGGCTATGATGTTTTTAACCAGCAGGCAATGAGTCCTGGCGATGGCCAGGAGGTGACTGTTGTCATCAAGCAGGACACATCCGTGTATAAGATTGCCAAAACCCTTGAAAACAAAGGACTGGTCAAGGACGCGAAGGTGTTCTTTGTACAAGAGCTTCTGTCCAATTACCGTGGCAAACTGAGACCCGGAACCTATCTTTTAAGTACCGCCTATACACCCAACAGAATCATGGGAATCCTGGCAGGAGATACGGAACAGGAAGGGGTAAATAATTCGTGATTGTAGACGAACGGATGAGGACCTACATCAACTCTCTGGATATGGGCAATACACCCTTTCTGGACGAGTTGGAGCAGAACGCTCTAAGTGAGCGGGTTCCGATCATCCGCAAGGAAATGCAAAGCTTTATGAAGGTGCTTCTGGCTATGAAACAGCCGGGACGAATTTTGGAGGTGGGGACAGCCGTAGGCTTCTCCACACTTCTTATGTGTGAATATGGTCCGCCGGACCTGGAAATAGTGACCATCGAGAACTACCAAAAGAGGATTCCCATCGCCCGGGAGAATTTCCGCAGGACAGGCAGAGAGAGCCAGATTACCCTGCTTAAAGGGGATGCGGGTGAAATCCTCAAGGAACTGGATGGAACATTTGATTTGATTTTTATGGATGCGGCCAAGGGACAGTATATCCATTGGCTTCCAAATGTGCTGCGCCTGATGCACCGCGGCAGTGTTCTTGTGTCTGACAATGTGCTCCAGGAGGGGGATATCATTGAGTCCCATTACCTGGTGGAGCGCCGCAACAGGACGATTTATAAAAGGATGCGGGAGTATCTGTATGAACTGACACATAACCCGGTACTGGTAACGTCCATACTTCCGCTGGGGGATGGGGTTACGGTCAGTGTGAAGCAGGAGTGAGAGGTGAGGCTGTGGCAGGGGCTAAGGCTGCAGTGGAGATTGTAGCTGCGACAGAGACTAAGGCTGCGGCGGGGAATGGAGCTGCAGTAGACAGTAAGAGCTGCGGTAGGGAATGGAGCCACAGTAGAAAGTAGGAGCTGCGGTAGGGAATGGAGCCATAGTAGAAAGTAAGAGCTGCGGTAGGGAATGGAGTTACAGTACACGTATGAGCTGCAGTAGGAAGTGAAGTCTTAGTATAGGAGGTATCATGCGAAAAATAGAATTATTAGTGCCGGCCAGCAGTCTGGAGGTATTGAAAATTGCAGTGATTTTCGGCGCAGATGCCGTATATATCGGGGGAGAAGCCTTTGGCCTGCGGGCAAAGGCGAAGAACTTTTCCCATGAGGATATGGCGGAGGGGATTTCTTTTGCCCATGAACATGGAGTGAAGGTATATGTCACCGTAAATATCCTGGCTCATAACCAGGACCTGCCGGGTGTGCGGGAATATCTGGAGGAGCTTAAGGGACTGAAGCCGGATGGACTGATCATTGCGGACCCGGGGATTTTTACCTATGCAAGGGAAATCTGCCCGGAAATCGAATGCCATATCAGCACACAGGCAAATAACACAAACTATGAAACTTACAATTTTTGGTATAGGCTCGGGGCAAAGCGTGTGGTCACGGCCAGAGAGCTTTCCCTTGAGGAAATCAGGGAAATCCGCGTCCATATTCCCGAGGACATGGAGATAGAAACCTTTGTACACGGTGCGATGTGTATTTCCTATTCAGGAAGGTGCCTGTTAAGTAATTACCTTGTGGGCCGGGACGCCAACCGCGGCGCCTGCACGCATCCCTGCCGCTGGAAATACTCCATTGTGGAGGAAACGCGGCCGGGAGAATATATGCCTGTCTATGAAAATGAGAGAGGAACTTATATTTTTAACTCCAAGGATTTGTGCATGATTGAGCACATGGATGATATCCTGGAGAGCGGAATCGACAGCCTGAAAATCGAGGGCCGTATGAAAACAGCACTTTATGTGGCAACTGTGGCCCGTACCTACCGGAAGGCCATCGACGACTATCTGGAAAGCCCGGATAAGTACAGGCAGAATATGCCCTGGTATCAGGAGCAGATATCCAATTGTACGTATCGCCAGTTCACTACAGGATTTTTCTACGGGAAAACGGATGAAAATTCTCAGATATATGACAATAATACTTATATGAAAGAATATACGTATCTGGGATTCGCGGAGGCTGTGGATGACCGGGGACTGGTGCAGATTACCCAGAGGAATAAATTTACAGTTGGCGAGAACATCGAGATTATGAAGCCGGACGGACGTAACCTGGAGGTTACGGTGCGGGCTATTTTTGATGAAGACGGCAATTCCGTGGAAAGCGCGCCGCATCCGCAGCAGAAATTATTTGTGGACTTAGGCGGTGGGATTGAGGTATATGATCTTTTGCGCAGAGCGGAGTAAAGTTGAAAGTTTTAGTGTTGGTTATGAATAACATGAGGAAAGGGTCAAACGGAAGCAGATGCATGTATCCGTTTGACCCTTTTCTTATATACCAGGAAGGTACTCCAATTTGTTCTATACGGAAACATGTGTTCAATTTGTTCTATTAAAGTAAATAATTCACCATCGTGTGAAATATCACTTATCGAATTATAGTAAAAAATACAGAGATTTATGTCAAAACTACATGTTTGGATAGTTCCATTAGGTGGTGCTGTTTGGTAAAATAGGACAGTCAAGAAACAACAATCCATACTTTGTATGGCGATAGGAGCAAAAGGAGAAGGAATATGAGAAATAAGTATGTGAAGAACACTTACAGAAAAAGTCGCAGGTGCAGATGCATATGATTTTGTAATCAGCAAAGATTCTAAATTTATAGAAAGTGGAAAATACCTGTAGGTTTCCAAGAATCAAAAGGACTTAAATGCAGAGTTTTACTATGTTCCTAAAGGTACTTACTATGTATTCAGCCGTGCCTATGCTGTGGAAACCGATGTCGCTAAGCTGTATGGAAACTGGTCAGCACCTGCAAAGATTGCAGTCAAAGCAGTTACTCCACAGCAGCCACGCATTACAGATATAAAGGTCAAAGGAAGCATTGTGACCGCCACCTACAAAGTGTGTGAGAATGCAACCGGTTATGATGTGGTCCTTGGCTCACAGGTAAAGAGCGTGCACGGAGAAAACCGGCCGGTGTCTTACGGAACTTACGTTGCAAAAGCAAAAAGAGGCAACACAGTAACAGTTACCTTTAAAAATGTCAAAAAAGGAACCTACTATGCAGGACTTCATGCATACAACAGGACATCTACAAATAAAGGGAAAGTATTCAGCAAATGGTCACCTGCGAAGAAAGTTGTTGTGAAATAATGAAGTAAGTACGTGAAACGCAATGATAGGTGATATAAAGAAGTATGAAATAAAAAACTAAAATAATCATGAAACCGCCGTCGATAGAGAAGATGATCTGTTGACGGCGGTTTCATGATTATTTTGTATGAAAGTAACGCTCTTAACTCTACGGGCGGTAGTGAATCATAACAAATCAGTCCTGAAGGGAATCAAACCTCCTTTCACGATAAGGCCTGCGGGCGAATTGCAACCAAATACGTTGTAACAGTCACTAAATGAAAAAGTCTTTTAATCCCCCATCTGAGATGGGGAACAGGCAAAGCCGTAGTGTTGCTTAGAGTATTAAAAACTCCTATGCTATAATGATATTGGTTTCGCAGGCCATATCAAAGCATAGGAGGTATCCATATGGATAATTGAAGTATAACACATACACGTTGGAATTGCACCTATCACATTGTGTTTATCCCCAAGTATAGAAGAAAGATAATGTATGGGGAAACTATGTCATATTTGAAAGGCAAGAGTACATTAATGCTGTTCGACAGACATCCGGAATACCGAAAGAAATGGGAAGACCGTCATTTTGGGGCAAGGGGATATTATGTTTTGACAATAGGAAATGTGAACGAAGAGACTATCTTGAAGTATATTCAAGAACCAGAAGAAAATGATAAGCTAGAAGACGGAAGAAAGTAGTAGAGCCTCCTTTAGAAGGCAACCAGTAAACGTGGTGCTGCGGAACCCCGCCTTTGGCGAACCAGAGAAATACCCCGGAGGGGTTAAAGTTAGATCTCCATTTGAAATGGGAGTTGCTAATTGGACTTGGGAAATATGCGAATCAATGTGAACTTATTTTAAATAAGTGTGATGAACGACGGAGATTATGCATCTATTGTAACGAAAGAAGAAAAAAATAGTACAATTCAATCTGTTACAGAATAGGGTCGGATTAAGCAGTGCGATAACCAGAAAGAGCTTGAACTGTGTAAAACAGTGCATATTGGGCTTTTATCAACGTATGCAGATACTTACGGATATTCAGTTTTAGAAATGCAGGCGTGTGGGCTCCTGAGAGTTATCGCAAATGTGCGTGCTCTTTCTGGAATTAATGATGGTAATTGTGGATGGCGATGTTGCCTGTTGTCAGGTATGGAGATGAGTTGAGAAAGATATACATGGGAACGGTTCAATAGGCTGTGGTTATCAATATGCACAAGAGATTCCAAGGGATACTCCATGCAAATTTGCCATCAAAAAGGTAGAGTAAAACTGTCCCCAATGGTATAATGTGAGTACAGTTTGACTGTGCGTTGATAGCTTGGAGGGGCGTATCCGTAAACAGTATCTTATATACTCTGGTTAAAAGATTGACCAGAGCACGGCTGTTTAAAGCAAAGCCACAAAAAATGCCTCAAATGATGCCGTGGCCAATATAATAGAAGAACTGTTATCTTACACTACACCATGTTTTGAGGTTTTTACCTTTGAATTTGGAAAGAGGGGGTATTATGGATAATAAATATATGTTTTGCATGAAAACAATTAATACATGGCAGGAGTGTAATGCGATATTACACGACAGATTAGGGTGGGTATTTAGAGGTCAATCTAATAGTGAATGGGGATTACAGACATCATTAGAAAGGAAAGTAAACGAAAATAATAGCGGATATGTTAATTTTAGAGAAATACCAAAGATAGAAAATAAAATAATAGACAAATTTAAACGTCGAGCTTTTAATTATATTAGTAATCTACCTGATAGCGATGACTTGTTAGAATGGTTATCGTTAATGCAACATCATGGTGCGCCAACAAGATTGCTGGATTTTTCATATTCTCATAGCATAGCGTTATATTTTGCAATCCATGGAGCTATTAAGGATGCAGCTATATTCTGTATAAATAAAAAAAAGATAGATGAGATTAACAAGAACGATGATAGATTTAGGTTTTATTCAGTAACTGATATTGGAACGCATGAGTTTTGTAATATAGTTTTGAAAAAGCAAATTATGAGTCCTTCTGTCATGCTGATGGAGCCGTATTTTATGCATGAACGGCTATTTCGACAGCAAGGATTGTTTGCTATTCCATTTGAGGGACGGCAAAGTTTTCAGTATAATCTTTCATTAACTACAGATCCTTTTAGAAAAGAATTACCGGATTTTTGGTGTTTAGATAATAAAGATATTTCAGATGATTTAATCAACAATGAATGTATAATGATGAAGATTATAATTCCCAAATCAATTCATAATGATATAAAGCATGAACTAAAACTAATGAATATTACTAGTGAAACATTATTTCCAGGAATTGATGGTATGGCAATGGCATTGTGGGATTAATTAATATTTTATAGAATTCCGGGTTATTAGGAGCTTCCGTTTGATGAAAGTATACTGTTTTAGGCAAGCGTATCATTGCCAGAATGCAGATGAAAGCGAATGAATATCATCTTTCGCACAAAGACGATGTTAACAATAGCGATATATCGCCATAACTTATTATCCCGGGGGTCGCCACACCGCATTGGCGGTTTCGTCGCACCGTATTATTCAATCAAATCTGTTAAGGGTGTGGAGATTGCCTGGTAAATATTCCAAAACATAACGTAGAGTGCATCAAATGTACGAGTGATAATGTAGATTAGGTAAAATGCAAATGTATACATTTTGTTTGTATAAAATGAGGGAAGAGATATATGATGGGATTATCAATCGGATTATTAATGGAAAAAATAGTCTCTGACTTTCTTGACGTGTTATCAGATGGAACCACAAATAAAGTAAACAAAAAGAAGTTCAAATTGAAATTCAAAAACGCAGGAGAACAGATTGCAAATCTTATTGACATGGAGCAGGATGGAGATGATTTTGGCCAGAAACTTGCATTAGTATTTTCTAAAGAAAATATAAAGGCTTTATACAAGGTTTGCATAAATACGAAAGCTTTTTCATGGAATCAGGTGATTCGTTGTGAGATGTTTAAGGTTTTTGCAGATTATGAAGTTAATGAAGCTGATATTTCCTGTTATGTGGAATTGTTTTTAGACATTGTTTTTTCTGTTGTGAATGAATGGAGTCCGGAAGTTGCTTCACAGATGTTTCTGGGGCAAATGGAAGAGCATATGGAGCAAGGGTTTGCCGGAGTTAAGAGAGATACCGGTCAGTTGCTCACAAGTCAAGCTGACCTTGCACAGAAAATTGACAAGGTTCTCGAGTATGCAAAAAAGAATGATGAAAAATCTGAATCTAAAGATGAAGAAAAGGAGTTACAAAAGACTCCTCAAACCGAACTTACAATAGAAACACTTCCAGCTCCGGATATTACTTGGGAACTAAAATACACTCATACGGAGGGACTTTGGGGTGACAAAGACAAGCAATTAGAAGAAATTAAGACTCTTACAGAGCAATGGAAAGCTGAGAGGATTTCTTATCCAAGCTGGTTTATTTTGCCTGTTGAATATAGAGAAAAGCTGCATTTCAATACTCGCAATGAGGAGTTCCTTCAAACAGATGTAGTATCAAAAAAGGAAATGTTTTCGTTTGCCTATGAGTTGGTTTGGAGATATGAGACAGGTATGCTTCCGTGGACTGGATATATGCTGCATCATATTCAAAAAAGATGGGTGGAACTTGATAAGGACGAGAGACAATGCCTTTATAGCGAGTGGCTGTTCATTGGATTTGTGCTTCTGCGAGAATACAGAGAAAATCTTGAATACGATGCGTGGAGCAATGTGCTGTCGCAGCTGAAGACGGAAAATCTGGGAGGTGAATATGCTGCCGATTTGCAGATAGAACAACTTCTAATGGATTATACAATGGGGAAATTTGCACAAGTATTAAAACGATTATCCCGGATTAATCCATCTGATTATGCTTTTAGACATAGGTTGAAAATTGCGGAGATTGAGGTGCTCTGCGGGCAGTCTGATGACGGAACGGATAATCTTGATGCGCTGATTTCAGATATTGAGAAATCTTTGAGAAAGCCACACACCAGTGCAGTATACATGTATCAGATTATTGCATCAGCTTATCGTTTGAAAGCTTATACTTTTCGGGCATGCACCGATCATTGGGATGAAGAAAAGCAATCCTTATGGAGAGAGGTCTATAACAGTGCTAACAAATATAAGAAATACTATTCATTTGACAAAGAGCGCGAATATTGTGCCGTGGAATTAATGGAGTGGTATGAGAAGAAAGAAAAACTTCCTCCGTTTGAACTAAACAGGGAAACAATAACGATAATTGGCACTGACCGAGGTACCTGGAAAGCTTATTCATTCTATCGTGTATTGAATCTGACAGCAATGCCGATGAGAATAAAGAATGTGAATGCTTTAAGCGGGCTGGAGATTTCATTTCTGGATGCCTTAATGGAAACCCACAGGAATTTAGCATGTTATTTATTGTTGCGGAATGGAAATGAAAAATGTATTGAACCATGCTTTACTAGGGTTCGATTGGCCGAGTGGGGAAGGGGGGAAATAGATGCTGTCTTTACATATGTCTATACTTGCGTTCGAGAGAGTACACATATGCTTGTTCTTCAGAGTGATGAGGAGGCTAAGTGGAGTATTTGTAAGTCAATGGTATCCATGGGAATTAGAATCCTCAAAAGATTAGCTTCGATAGCATCCCTGAAACAGCAGCAGCAGCTTTTAGAATTAATGCTGCTTCTTATTGATAAAGATGTAGTAAAGGAATTTCGTGTTCTTGACGGATTCATTGTGAAAATAATGAAATGTGTTAATGATAAATGCAAAGCGGCATTGTTAAGTCAGCTTTTAGGCTGCTCCGTTAAAGAGAGATTTCATATTCGTGACGATGGGCAGACAGACCCATTTGACGTATTGGCTATTCATAATCAGACGGTTTCTTTCTTTGAGAAGGCGATTTTGGCACCTGGAATTGTTGATGAGCTAATATCCATCGCTAAGGGCGATAATGATGTAGAGAGAAAATCTGCGTGCGCCAGATTAGGACAATTGAATGAGTGGGGGCATCTTTCCCCGGAGCAGGCAGATATATTTGCTGGAATACTGTGGAAACATGTGGATGAAACGACTGGACTGCCGGACATGAATTATTATTATTCTGTATATCTTACATGGCCTGTGCCGAATGGTATTGATGTGAAGGCGAGGGTTCGTGATGTATTGACAGATGGAAAGCAGGCAGCAGATATAGAGCAGGAATTTTCTATATCTACGTCAAGTGATTTTGTCTATATTGAGGAAATTCGTGTTTTGAATGAGAAGGTTGAAGGTGTATTTTGGCAGCAGGATGACGTGGAGATGCTGTTTAATCTTTTTATCAGACTATGGAGAAAGATTGAAGCGGAGTTTAAAGCTAAGGATACTATATATGAATTCACTCAGAGAAACTTCCAGCGATTAGGCAGGCAGCTTGTCCAGGTTATGGCATCTTTTGAAGAGGAAGAAGTTAATCTGATTTCAGAGAAGGCCAAGGATAATCTTATAGAGTGTTTTGAAGAAATGGAAACTTTTAATATACCTTCTTTTGAAGCAGAAATTTTGTTTATGTCTGAGAGTGAAAAAATTGAATATGCAGATGTAATTATTGATAATCTGTATCACTATGAAACCCAGATGACTGTGGGGGCAGCGCGGGCATTGGAGAAAGTTTTATACAGTATATCAGACGAAGATGTGAAAAAATATCTGCTGAGTGAACTGGCAAAGGTTATTCGCGCCAGAAAAGAGCCAGGTTTGTCGTCTCTGCTCATATCTGCCCACAATATTTTCTATAAGGCAGAAGAACCGTTCCCGGAAAGTTTCATGAATCAGATTAATAAAGCAATTACAATGATTGCCTATCAGACGGATTATCGGGAAAAAGAAATGACCGCAAGCGAAATAAAAAGAAATGCTGAGCTACGTTCCTGGTGCGCTTCACTTGTTTATCAGATTTACTGTTATGATGAGAGAATGTCACAGGAGCATTCCGAAGGAGTGCTCCTGTGGAAGGATATCTGTACGGGTTTTAAATCTGAACTTGAGTTTACGGAAATTAAGAATAAGTGGCTGACGTGAGAAAGAAAACTGTGTCTGGGCAGGGAGGAAAAGCTGAAAAGGCACCGTGTTTCAGAGTACAGGGACGTTTATATGCAAATTTTTCTCCAAGCTTTGGTAGCCATCATCTGGAAAGTCCATCGGTAATCGACTGTTATATGTTCTGTTCAGTATAACTGCCGGAGCAGTGCTGCCTAAAACAAAAATATAAAAGTGCCTCAAATGATGCTGCAGCCATTATAGCAGATGAACTGCTATTTTACAGTATGCCATGTTTTGAGGCACTTATTGTCTATATTGCGGTTGGCATGAATTATACCAGATTTAAGTTGTGTACAATATAGAATAAGGGTATAATAAATAATATTGAAAGACTTGAAAAATCTGTATTGGGATTTTCAGAAAGTAAGAATTAAGGACGAATAGTGATTTTTGAATAAGAGAGCATAGTATCCAAAGCAATATAGAATAATTTCCAGGAGAAATAGTCATGATAAAGAGCTTTATTTTTGAGAATTTTAAAAGTTTTGAAAAGGCCAGATTGGATTTGGAATCCATCACAAGCCTGATTGGTACAAATTCATCCGGGAAGAGCAATGCTATAGAGGGAATCAGTATCTTAGCTGAGGTGGCTACTGGGTTGGACCTTGGTGTTATTTTGGATGGTACGAGAAATAATGAAAGTCAGGTAAGAGGCGGTAGCAAAGCCTGTAGCCGCTTTAAGACGAACTCTTTTAAGCTGGGTTGCCTGATTGATTTGGATGAAAATTATGATTTGTTATATGAAATCAGAATCGGAACTGCAAAAAGGATTATGATAGAAGAGGAATCACTATATAAAGTAGCCAACGGAAGAATAAACCATCAGGGAGAAAAGATATTTAAAACAAAAGGAAGAGTGGAAGAAAGTGGAGATATTAAGGTAGAATACCGAAATGGGAAAAGAGGTACGAATCCAGATGTAATGTGCATAAGGACATCTGCCGTTTTACCTCAGTTGCTCGGGAAACTCCCTAATCTTATATATGCACACGAAGATAACTTGAGATATATTAAGCTGGTTTTAGATAATCTGAAAAATATATTTGTATTGGATCCGATTCCCTCAGAAATGAGGGATTATGTACGGATGACAGATACAGAATTGAAGACAAACTGCGAAAATATTTCTGCGGTTTTATATCATATGTGTAATGATGTGGTAAAAAAAGAAAAATTAATGCAGATTGTATGCAATCTTCCCGAAAATGAAGTTTTGGATATTGAATTTGTTGAAACCAAACTGGGCGATGTGATATTTGGCCTTAAAGAAAGATATATGTCCTCATCAGAACTGGTAGATGCAAAAAAACTTTCAGATGGAACATTAAGATGCATTGCAATTATTACCGCTGTATTGACTATGCCGCCAAACGGAGTATTGGTTATTGAGGAAATTGATAATGGCATCCATCCGGGAAGGGTACGAGAGTTAATTAATAGCCTGGTAAAACTAAGCAAAGAGAGAAAGATAGATATTCTTCTTACCACTCATAACGCGTCTCTTTTAAATCAATATGATAAGGAACAATTAATGGGGGTAACCATTGTATATCGTGACAGGGAAAAGGGGACGAGCAAGCTCGTATCTTTTGTTGATTTGAAGCAATACCCGGATATTCTGATTGAAGGCGGAGTGGGTAGTGCAATGCTTAATGATACGCTTACAGCTGTGGTGAAAGCGCCACCCAAAGATGTGGACTATTCATGGATGGGGGTATAGGAAATGAATGTGCGTTTTATTGATACCTCAATTATAATGAATTTATTGGAAATTCCATATATGTGCGATAAAAAGGATGAAGTGAAAGAAGAATTTCGAAACGCAATTGAAAATGGTGAGCGTCTGGTGCTGCCTATATCTGTGATTATCGAAAGTGGTAATCATATTGCCCATATAGCAGATGGTAATATGAGGAAAGAAAAAGCAGAGTCATTTAGTAGATTTCTTGAAAAAACAGCGAAAGATGACGCTCCCTGGAAATTATTCGGAACTGGATTGGATAAAGAAGACCTGTTACATATTGCAGAAGATTTCCCGGAAAAGGCGCTTACGATGCGTATGGGTGTAGGAGATTTAAGCATTATTCGTCTTTATAATAATTTCATAGAGAATACACCGGCTCTGGGCAGAATTATGATATGGAGCACAGATAGTCATTTGCAGGGCTATAGTAAGGATGTTTCAATGAAGCGGAGAAGAGACAGATGAGGATACGCAAAGTAAGTGAGGTGTTAGAAAATGAACAGCCAGTTTGTCAAGGGTGTGGAGATTGACTGGGATAGGATTGACAGAGGAAGCTATCTTAGAAATATCGAAGCGCTGCAGGGGATAGAGCAGTTGAGATTTGATTAGAATGGCAGTGGGAAGTCGACGCTTTTAGAAGCGATTGCGATTGCATACGGATTTAACCCCGAAGGTGGGACTAAAAATTATGTTTTTTCTACCTATGACTCGCATTCAGAACTTTGCGATGCGATTAAAATCGTACGGGGATTTCGGAAAGCAGAATGGGGGTATTTTTTACGTGCGGAGAGTTTTTATAATGTGGCAACAAAGGAAGTAGAATATTCTGATATAACTCATCCGTCAGAAAAGTACCATGAGAAATCTCACGGGGAAAGCTTCCTCGCCATAGCACAGAAGCAGTTGAGACCCAATGGTGTTTATATATTCGACGAACCGGAAGCAGCATTGTCTCCGCAAAGGCAGCTTACACTTCTCTTGGAAATATATGAATGCATGAAAAATGGTTCTCAATTTATTATCGAAACACATTCGCCAATTCTATTGGGAATGCCGGGGGCGGAGCTATTCACCTTTGATGATGGAGCAATCCATACGTGTAAGTACGAGGAAACGGATAGCTATCAAGTGACGGAGATGTTTATCAATGACCGCGAACGGATTTTAAAACGTTTACTGCAATAGAATACACTGGCAGATACATTGACGGATACGTCGATGTATGAACGGAACTATACGGTATAATGCAACCAAAGCATATTTTCTATCCAAGTTCTGGAGCAATATCTTCAAATTCTTATTCATTTCAGAAAATTCATGCTTTATCCCAACTAAAAAAGCAGGAGTTTCTGAGAAGAGTAAGGGCCTCCTGCCATATTGACAAGGAGGTTGAACCCTTGATGCAGGATCAATCCATTTATTTCTCCACACTGCTGAAGATTCCGACACCCAGGTTAGTTGTGTTCTATAATGGCGAAGGGAAGCAGCCGGAGCGCAGAGTGCTGAAGCTGTGTGACTCTTTTAAAGTGTCGGATGCTGATCCTGAGCTGGAGCTGAAAGTCACGATTCTGAACATAAATCCAGGCTACAATCAGGAGCTTGTGGAGAATTGCCAGACATTGATGGAATATATGCAGTATGTGGCAACTGTGCGGGAGTATGCAAAAAAGTCCTCCATCGAGGAAGCTGTTCCCAAGGCAGTAGACGAGTGTATTGAGAAAGGAATCTTGAGAGATTTGCTTCTCAGAAACAAGGCAGAGGTGGTTGCTATGAGTATATTCGAGTACAATGAAGAGGACGAACTGAAAAAGCTGCGGGCGGCAGAACGTAGAGGTGGCTATGATGAAGGCATTCTTCTGGCAAAAAGAGAAGACGTTTTCGCACTGCTGGAGGATTTTGGAGAAATCCCTGATGGCCTGCATCAGAAAATTTCATCCCAACAGGATGAGGCAGTATTGATGAAGTGGCTTAAGTTGGCTGCGCATGCAGGTTCGATAGAGGAATTTGCCAGACAGATATCCCAATAGGGGGAAGAGAGCGCAGAGCTGCGAAGTTGGAAGGCCGGTTCGAGGGGGCAATCTCAGAGTTGCGAAGCCCGAATGCCCCCTCGAACTCCCCCTGTTGGGCACGCTGGCTGTGGCTGCCGGGAGGTTATTGGGGGCACTGATTGAGTGTATGGTGGTATGGGGATGTTGTAAGTGGTTATGTTATTTAGGGGTGAATGTTAAGGGAGGGATGTGTTTTCGGGTCGAGATGCAGATAGAGCTGGAAATTTCGGTCGTACTTTACGCTGAGATTATTATATGCTAAGATTAATATAGAATAAAGATAGAAGCAGCGGACTGGCGGTGAGAGTATGACAATTGCGGAGATATTGGAAGAAATAAAGACAATATGCAGGAAATATAAGGTTAAAAGGGTGATTCTTTTTGGCTCCAGAGCAAAAGAAACAGCAACAGAGCGCAGTGATATTGACCTGGCGATTACTGGCTGTAGTCAATTCGAAGAACTCAAGGAGGAAATAGAAGAGATACCCACACTCTATTCTATTGACATTGTAAATCTGGATACATGCAGAAATCAGCTTTTGTTGGAGGATATTGAGAAATATGGAAGAGAAATATTATAAGCGATATGAGAGCTTTAAACGTTCCCTGGCCGCTCTATCAGAAGCCAGGGAAAGGGATATGACAGATTCTTTTGTGCTCAGCGGGACCGGGGCAAAATTTAGTATTACCCTGGATTTATCCTGGAAAGTCATGAAGGATATCATTATTCAGCATTATAATATAACAGATTTTGTGTCAGGCTCCCCCAGAGAGGTCATGCGTAAAGCTTTCAAAACGCAGCTGATAGAAGGGGATATCTGGCTGGAAATGTTGAAAGTACGTAATGAGCTTGCGCATGACTACGATGGAGATATTATAAAAGCGGGATGTAAAAAAATAGCAGGCTGCTATCTGGATAAATTTTATGAGTTTCAAGAGTGCGTGGATAAGTTGATGAAAACTGCGGAATGGGATTCATAGCAGTCTGGATTTCAACGGTTGCGAAGAATATACAAAGAAGATATAAAGACACGAAGTGGAATAAATATGCAGCCGCCGGCAGAGAAAGTCTGTCGGCGGCTGTTAAGTTTTCTCCGGGAAAAGCCCCCGAAGCTTCAACAGTGCATTTTTTTCAATCCGTGATACATAAGAGCGGCTGATGGACAGCCTCTGGGCGATTTCCCGCTGCGTCTGCTCCTCCAGCCCGAACAGGCCGTAGCGCAGGCAGATGACCTGATATTCTTTGGGAGATAGTGTGTCCTTTAAAGTGCGAAGCAGAAAACGTACTTCCTCCCTTGTGGAATAGTTTTCCACGATATCCACAGGAGGACTCTCGATCACATCAAGGAGATTAATCTCGTTTCCTTCTTTATCTGTACCGATAGGCTCATATAAAGACACCTCTTTGGAATGTTTCTTCTTGGATCGAAGCATCATCAGAAGCTCATTATCAATACACCGGGCCGCATACGTGGACAGTCGAGTTGCTTTGTTTGAATCAAAGGTGGAAATAGCCTTGATCAGTCCGATTGTCCCGATGGAAATCAAATCATCCAAATCTTCGTCTGCGCCCTGGTATTTCTTTACTACGTGGGCGACAAGGCGGAGATTACGCTCAATCAGGATATTCTTTGCTTCTAAATCGCCCCCCTGGTATCGTTGAAGATAGAGCTTTTCCTCGGCTAATGTCAAAGGTTTCAAAAATGTCTTCAAATCTACACCTCAAAGGGGATTTCTATATAGTTTATGCCCGGGACGTGCTTTTCGTGCTTTTCCAACGAAATAAGACTTTTGATTACTGTCGGGCACCATTTGGAAAAGTTGAAATTGATAGAAACTGTTAAATTTCTGTGTTGCAGCCGGCGGCATCTTCAGGTAAAGTGGGAGTGAAAGCAATTTCTAAATATAGAAGTAACTTCTAAAATAAAAACAATTGCTAGAATAAATTACCGGAGGTGTATGCTTTGAAGCTGGAGAATTATTATGAGAACCCTGAGGTTCTGCATTTGGGAACGGAAGAGCCAAGAGCCTATTATCTTCCTGCCGGGATGCAGGGAGAAGAGGAACAGATTTTACTGAATGGTCAATGGGAGTTTGCATTTTACCCGTCCATATATGAGGTGCCAGAAGATTTTATGGTGAAAAGGAATGCAGATGCGTTTAAAAATGTATCGGTGCCGGCATGCTGGCAGTTCTATGGAGTAGACCGCCATCAATATATCAATGTCCGTTATCCGATTCCCTATGACCCACCCTACGTGCCCGCAGAAAATCCCTGTGGGGCATACAGAAAGCATTTTTTTCTCGAAGAGACAACGGAAGAAAAAAGGGTATATCTTAATTTTGAGGGAGTGGACTCCTGTTTCTATTTATGGCTAAACGGCAAGTTTGTGGGTTACAGCCAGGTATCCCACTCGATCAGTGAGTTTGACATTACTTCCTATGTTAATAAGGGAGAGAATCTTCTTGCAGTGCTGGTATTAAAGTGGTGTGATGGAACTTACCTGGAGGATCAGGACAAGCTGAGAATGTCGGGGATTTTCCGGGATGTTTATCTGTTGGTGCGTCCGAAAAATCATATCAGAGACATAAGAATCGAGAGCCTGTTAAATGAAGATTATACACAAGGAACAATCCGGATTACATGGGATTTTGCGGGTGTGAGACAGAATGTTTCTGCAATTGTCCGGAATCAGCAGGGAGAAATTTGCAGCAAAAGTGACGAAGGAAGTAAAAGTGACGACGGCAGCAAAAGTGACAAATGTAGCAGAAGCGGTGATACCAGTGACGAGGAAGGGCTTGTCCTTGAGCTGGAGACACCATATCTCTGGAGCCCTGAGGTTCCTTATTTATATCAGCTGGAAATCCGGGCAGGTCAAGAAACAATCATGGAGGAAATAGGCTTTCGAAATATTTGTATCAAGGATGCTGTTGTTTACATAAACGGAGTTGCCGTAAAAATAAAAGGTGTCAACCGCCATGACAGTGATCCGGAAACAGGTTATGTTGTCAGCAGAGAACACGCGGAAAAGGATCTTCTTTTAATGAAGAAGCATAATATCAATACCATCCGTACCAGTCATTATCCAAACGCTCCCTGGTTTCTGCAGCTTTGCGACCATTATGGATTTTATGTAATCAGTGAGAGTGATCTGGAGGCTCATGGAGGAGTTGAGTTTGTCTGGGAAGATGAAAACCTTGATTATATGAAAAAAATGGCGGTAACAGTAGAAAATGAAATTTTTGCAGAGGCCATTCTGGACAGAAACAAACGCAATGTCATCGTAAATAAAAACCGCCCCTGTATTATCATGTGGTCTCTTGGAAATGAGTCAGGGACCAGCCGGTTTATAGAAGCTGCGGGAAGATGGGTGAAGGAGTATGATCCCCGCCGCCTGGTCCATTATGAAAGTATTTACCAGTGCGAGGATTTTACGTATGATACGTCTATGCTGGATATTTATAGCAGAATGTATCAGGATTTTGCAGGAATTAAGGAGTATCTTTCAAAGAATGACAGACGTCCCTATATGTTGTGTGAGTTTAGCCATGCTATGGGCAACGGCCCGGGAGATCTGGAGCAGTATATGAAGCTGTTTCTGGAAAATCCGAGGGCTTTGGGCGGCTGTGTATGGGAATGGTGTGACCATGCAGTTTATGATGGTGTCGCACCAAATGGTAAGAAACGTTTCCTTTATGGGGGAGACTTCGGTGAGGAAGAACATGACGGGAACTTCTGTGTGGATGGTCTTGTCTATCCTGACCGTAAGGTATCGCCAAGCCTTCTGGAATACAAAAATGTCATCCGTCCCGTCAGAGCGAAGCTTTTGGATGCGGAAAGGGGAAGCATAGAGCTTACAAGCTGGCTGGATGTGCTTCCATTGGAAGAAGCTCTGGATATCCGCTATGAATTAAGCTTAAACGGGAAAGTAATAGAAACGGGGGTGCTCGTACCGCAGAATCATCCTGCAAGAGCATCAAAAATTTACGAGATTCCTTGTGAAATTCCTGAGACTCCCGGGGTGATCCATTTAAAGCTTACGTATTTATCAAATGGAAAGCTTCCATATATTGAGCAGGGAGAGGAGCTTGGTTTTGACCAGCTTTGTCTACGTGACGGAAATCCGCTGCAGTGCAGCCAACTGCAATATAATCAATTGCAGTACAGTCAATTGCAGTACAGTCAATTGCAGTACAATCCATTAAAAGCTGATGCTGGAACCGTCAAAGCTCCGGAAGAATGGGAAAATGGAGAAAATTCGGCAGAATGGAGAGATAACAAAGCTCCGACAGAACGGAAAGACGCCAACCCTCCTGTAGAATGGGAAGATGACGGACGCTTCCTCACAATCCGGGGCGAGAACTTTACCTATTGCTTCGACAGTTTCTACGGAGAGTTTACTAAATTATATTACAAAGGAGCGGACTATCTGCAGAAGAATATGGAGTATAATTTCACCCGGGCGGAGACGGATAATGACGTCTGCATGAAAGCCGCTTGGGAGAAAGCCGGTTATTATCATATAAAAAACCGTGTGAAAAAAGTATCTGCACAATCGGACAACGGCAATTGTCTGATTCAGTGTGTCCAGACCTTTGCTCCGCTGCACCATCAGAGGTGTGTGGAGCTTACAAGCATATGGGAGATCAGTACGGACGGAACCATCAGGGTTCATGCAGACGGCTGGCGAAATCCGGTGATGCCGTGGCTTCCGCGATTCGGGATGCAGCTGTTTCTTGACAGGGATTTTGAAGAGGTGGATTATCTGGGGTACGGCCCATGGGAGTCATATTTGGACAAGCATCAGGCCTCCTGGTTTGGAAGATTTGAGGACAGGGTTTCCGATATGCATGAGGATTATATCAAGCCTCAGGAGAACGGAAGTCATTTCGGCACTTATCAGATGAGGGTAAAAAGGGAGGATGGACGTTGGATGGAGGTTTCTTCACAACACCCGTTTTCATTCCAGATATCCCATTATACACAGGAAGAGCTGAGAGAGAAGAAGCATAATTTCGAATTGGAAGAGTCGCCGTATACGATTCTTTGTGTGGATTATAAAATGAGCGGTATTGGCTCAGGAAGCTGCGGATATGCCCCTGAGACCGAATACCGCATGGAGGAGGAAAGATTCTCTTATGAAATGATATTCAGGATGGGGGATTAATCCTCCCCTCCTCCTGCATCCTGGAACTGCTGACGATATTCGCCCAGGGACATACCGAAGTATTTTTTGAATCTGGTGTAAAAATAATTATTTTTTTCCATTCCGATCAGATCCAGTATCTTAGTAAGAGGATAATCCGTGGTCTGAAGATACCAGGCAAGCTTCTCCATTCGCAGGTCCAATATGTACTGTGCAACAGATTTATGCATATACTGCCGGAAAATGTGGCCGGTATAATTGGAGGAAAGATCAATCTTATCTGCGATAGAGCAAAGACAAAGAGCAGGGTTCGTGTACTCTTCCTCAATGATCCGGGCAATTTTCTGGGCCGTGACCGCGGCATTCTGGTTGGCTGGATCTTCTTTTAATTTTTTAACAGAATTACATATGACCGTGAAAAAATTCCTCATGTGACTCTGGATATCCTCACTGGTTTCCGAACTCTCAAGTTTTAGGAGAATGGATTTCAGTTCCGTGGAAAGAGAGTCTTTTAACATGGGGTATTTTTCTGCCATTCGTTCATAAATGCTGTATAGCAGATGAATCAGCGTGGGCAGGATTTCGTCGTAATCACTGTAAAACAGATTTTCAGTGTTTTGTGTATAAATGGAGAATGCTTCCTCAAACTGCCCCTCTATCAGCCGGTCAATCAGTTGATACATTGTTTTTCCGGAAAAATGGAAAGACTCGGTATCCTGTTCTTCCATTAAGTAGGGGTTGATGATGGCGCTGTGTCCGCACCGCATTTTCAGTGACAGGGAACTGTCAAGGTTTTTGTAAACAACCGGAAGATTCTCTATCCCCTGGAAAATGGTACTGTAGGCTATAGTTACAGTAAAATTTAAATAAGAAGAAATATTATTCTGTATGGACTCAAAAAGAGACAAAAGCTTCTCCTCAAAATTGCTTATTTCTTTGTCAGAGGGCATGTTCATTAATAAAACAAATTTATCGTTGTCACAGCTAAAGGCATTACAGGAGGCCACAGGTGTGGTCAGTTCCTCCGTGATATTTACCACGGCAAAACGAATTGCCCACAGCTCTTCCGGATTCCGTTCCGACAGAAATTCCTGATAACGGTCAATTTTCAGGAGCGCCATACAAAGCTTGTTTTCTTTTAAGTGTGTAAGGTTCAGCTGCTCCAAGTCCTGCTTCAGAAGAAGCGGGGATTCCAGATGATGGTTTGTGACCAGTTTGTACAGGAATGATTGTGTCAGGGTGTAACGGCTCTTTTCCTGGAGCGAACGCAGGGCACTGTTCTTTTCCTGAAGAGAAACCAGGGCAGATACGATCATCTGGAACTCTTTTGGACCGGAGGTAAAGGACTGTGGTGTGATTCCATGTTCCTCTAATTGTCTGGTAATCGTTTCCACTGGGCTGTTCAGCCGCCGGGCAAAGTATCTGCATGCCATAAAACCCAGGAACAATACGCCTATAAGGATCAGACAGCCAAACAATGCCGCTGACGTCAGATTCCGGAATACCAGACGTGCAGGGATAAAATTCAGAAGGTACCAGCCATTATCGTTGGCATTGGTGTATGTCTGAAAGTAGTGGGTTCCGTCAATCACAGATATGGAAGAGTCTGTGAATGGCTCACCCTTATCCGGATGTATAATCTGGTCAATATTTGCCGAATCAAGACGAAATTCTGCGTCGGGAACACTGGTAATATACTTCATATCCTGATCCAGAAGAACAAAACTGGTGCCGGAACGTGAGGAACGCTCTTTCATGGATTCAATGGAGTCCGTGAGGGTTGAAGCATATACATTGATGACAATCGTATTCTTTTTTCCTGATTGGCCGCTGTAGCGGTCCGGGATATAATAACTGAAAATATCATATGATCCGGTTGCACTGTTTAAATGGGAGGGAAGAGGCTGCCCCTCATACTCCCTGAAGAAATCCGCATCATTCAGACGGGATTTTATTTCTTCGTCCGTGCATTCTGCCAGGGGTTGTTGAAAGCCTGTTTTGGATGAATACAGCAAATCTATATTAGAGTTGTAAAGATAAATACTTTCAATATAAGGAAGCACCATTAACTGTTTATCAAGCACCTGGCTTGCAAGTACAGGGGCTGTAGAGTTTCTGTCCAGAAGAGACAGATATGCGGTAATATTTATATCGCCGAGCAGAGAAAAAGTAAGCCGCTCAACATTGCTGTTCATTTCGTCAATCGCATAATTTGTCTGAGACAACAATTGCTGGTTATAGGTTGTCGCCGATTTCATGGCAGACTTAAGATAGCTGCCTGTGAGAAAAATTGTAAGCAAAAGCGAAGAAGTGACTGCAACCGCAAGAAAAGACAGTAGAAGAGAAGTATAAAAGCTCTTACTGTCTTTTTTTGAGGCTGTTTTTTGGGGCGTATGAATGAACATAATACCTACCTCCTGAATTGGTTAATATGTATAAAAACCGTAGCTTGATTATATGAAATGTAGTGAGAAAAGTCAAGGAAAGTCCGAGAAAGTGAGAGGAATCGTTGCTTTTTAGAGAAAGAATTAATTTTCGAAGCCAGGATTTCAACAAAAAGCATAGAAAAAAGCAGAACTCTTTGTTGAAAAAAATCAGATCAGAGACAATAATTAGAAAAACGCAAGAGAGCTAGAGAAAGCCTTGGACAGATAACTGCCCTGGAAAAAATCTTGACAAAATGTAAGGAGGGAGAAGAACAAAATGAAAATGATTCGTTTGGGGGTCATAGGCTACGGTGTCCGCGTGGATATGCTGATGGATGAGTTTTATGAACTGCCTGTACAGGCGGAGGTTGTAGCCGTTGCAGATTTGAATCCGGCGAGAGTGAAAGAGCTGATGTTAAAGAACGGCTCTAAGGAGATTTTGCATGAGCTGGAAATTGATAAGATTGACGGCCTGTGGAGAAAGCATCCTATGAATCCGGAAAACATTAATTTCTATAAAGATGCAGAAGAAATGTTGGATCAGGAAAAGCTTGACGGTATCCTTATAGGAACAAACTGTAATACCCATACATATTTTGCAAAAATGGTAATGGAGAGAAATCTTCCGTTGTTTTTGGAAAAACCGGTGGGAATCAGCAGAGAGGATTTGGAGATTTTGAAAGCATGCGAGAGCAGGTCTCATGCGCCGGTTGTTGTTTCATTCCCCTTGCGGGTGACGAAGCTCATTCGTGAGGTAAAGAAGCTTCTGGATGCGGACATCATCGGAAAGGTAGAGCATGTTCAGGCATTCAATGACGTGGGTTACGGCTTCGTATATTTTCATGACTGGTATCGGGATGAATCCGTGGCTCATGGCCTGTTTCTGCAGAAGGCAACCCATGATGTGGATGTGATCAATTATCTGGTGGGAGAAAAGCCGGTGGAAGTCTGTGCAATGAAGTCAAAACAGATTTTCAAAGGAGATATGCCGGAAAAGCTGCGCTGCAGTCAGTGTGATAAAACCCTTACGTGTATGGAAAGTACCTATCATATTGAAAAGACGAGAAATGATACGCCCAGAAGTGATTACTGCTGTTTTGCAAAGGACACAGGGAACGAAGACAGCGGAAGTATGCTGATCCGCTATGAATCAGGAATGCACGCGGTTTATTCCCAAAACTTCTTTGCCCGAAAAGGGGCAGCAAGGCGTGGCGCAAGGCTGTACGGGTATAAGGGAACTCTGGAATACAATTTTGTATCGGATGATATCAGGATTTATGATCACATGAGTGACCAGGTAACTACGATTAAAATGAATGGTTCTGCTAATGGGCATGGAGGCGGTGATTTCCAGCTTGTACAGAATTTTGCAGCTCTGATCAATAAAGAAGCTGAGGAATCCGTGGCGCCACTGCGTGCCGGGATTGAGAGTGCTTCTGTCTGCCTGGCTGCAAAAGAGGCTTCAGAGCAGAATGTATTCAGACATGTATAGGAGGCGGAAATGAAACGGAAAAAAAAGCTGAAAAGACAGGTTCCATTTTATCTTATGATGGCGCCGGGACTGTTCCTGATCGGACTTCTGTGCTATCTGCCGCTTCCGGGATTGCTGGTGGCATTTAAGGATTATAATCCGATACAGGGAATCCTCGGAAGCGAGTTTATGGATCCCTGGTATAAGAACTTTGAGTTCTTCTTTAAATCAGAGTCGGCAAAAACCGTAACCTTTAACACACTTTTCTATAACTTTTTGGAGGCGGTGCTGATTACGGCAGGCGCAGTTGCCCTTGCCATTTTATTAAACGAAGTGAAAAACAAGTATCTTTCCGGATTTTATAAAGGAGCGATCCTGATTCCCACATTCCTGTCCTGGGTCGTAATCCAGTATATTTTGTTCAGTTTCTTAAGTGTTGACCGTGGTATTGTAAACAATGTTATGGGACAGGAGATTTACTGGTACAGTGAACCCGGATATTGGCGGTTTATCATGCCGCTTGCCTATGTATGGAAAAATATCGGTTACTATTCTGTGCTGTATGTAGCGGCCATTGCGGGAATCAACACAGATTATTATGAAGCGGCGCAGCTCGACGGTGCCACGAAATGGCAGCAGATCCGTCATATCACGCTGCCGCTCATCCGCCCTACCGTAATCGTCCTCTCACTTCTGTGGGTAGGCAAACTGTTTAACGGCGGTCTGGGAGACTGGAATGGCTTCTACACCCTGCCTAACGATTCAGGGGCTCTGTATGCTGCGACAGATGTGATCGATACGTATGTATTCCGTTCCCTGAGAACCATTGGTGACTATGGAATGTCTGCGGCAGTAGGGTTATATCAGTCCATTGTGGGATTTGTTCTGGTATTGATATCCAATACGGTTATCAAGAAGGTCGATCCGGACAGCGCATTATTCTAGGAGGAATGACAGATGACTAAAAAGAAAAATCATATTTTGTCAAAAAGTATTGTACATATTATTTTTATCGCAGCGTCACTGATCTGCATTCTTCCTCTGATATTGGTGATCGGGGTATCCTTTACGGATGAAAATTCTTTGATGATGAGCGGATACCATTTTATTCCCAAAGTGTTCAGCCTGGATGCATATAAATATGTATTTACCGGAGCGACTTCCGTCATCCGTGCTTATGCAGTGACTATTTTCGTGACAGCGGCAGGTACCTTCCTGCATTTACTGTTTATGTCCATGCTGGCATATGCTCTTACAAGAGAAGAGGTAACAGCAAGAAATAAAATTTCTCTGTTTGTTTACATTCCGGTACTATTCAGCGGTGGTCTGGTACCATACTATATGCTGATGACACGTTATCTGCATCTGAAAAATACCATCTGGGTATTGATTTTGGTACAGCTTGTATCTGCCACCAATGTATTAATTATGAAGAATTTCTTCAGAAACATTCCTCAGTCCTTGATTGAGTCTGCTAGAATTGACGGATCCGGAGAGTTCAGAACCTTTTTTTCCATTGTGCTGCCGCTGTCCACACCGTCACTTGCGAGTATCGGACTTTTCGTGGCAATCGCATACTGGAATGACTGGATGACATGCTCTCTTTACATTGAGACGCCGAAGCTTCATACTTTGCAGTATCTTTTGCAGTCACTGATGAACAATATCGGGTACCTGCAGGCAAATGCCGGGGCTTCTCATTCTATGGAGCAGGCAATTCTCACACTGCCAAGCGAAGGGGCAAGAATGGCAACCTGCGTGCTTGCCATTGGGCCGATTATTTTTCTCTATCCCTTCCTTCAGAAATATTTTGCCAAAGGTCTTACCATTGGCGCAGTGAAAGAGTGAAACGAATTTTACCGCACAGCGGTGAAAATAAAGAGCAACAAAAACAAAAAGCAGCAAAACTATAAGGAGGATGAAACATGAACAAAAAAAGAGCTATGGCATTATTGCTGACAGGTGTTTTGACAGCAGGCATGACAGGAGGGACCTGTCTTGAAGTGAAGGCGGAGGACAAGCCGGTTGAACTGAGCTTCTATATGATGAACAGTCCGGTAAATGACCAGGAACGTATTATGGAAAAGGCAAACGAGATTATCGAAGAAAAAATCGGTGCGCATCTGAACCTGATCATGGTGGATGGTTCCAGCTATGCCGAAAAAATGAACCTGATGATCAATTCAGGGGATGCATGGGACCTGTGCTTTACGGCAAGCTGGGGCGGACTTAATTTCTATGAGAACGCACAAAAGGGTGCTTATGCAGACCTTACAGAGCTTCTTCCCAAACTGGCGCCGGAAACTTACTCCAGAGTACCGGAAGGACTTTGGGATGGGGTTACGGTTGACGATAAAATCTATGCTTCCGTAAATTATCAGCAATGGGGCGCTGCTTCAAGAAGTGGATTTAAGTTCCGTAAGGATCTGGCTGATGAAACAGGCTTTGACTGGGCTTCCTTAAAAGGGAAACCAACACTGGAAATTTTAAATGCAACGGGAGACTTTATCGGCAAGGCTCTGGAAGCACATCCGGAAATGATCGGATGGGAAACCTCTGCAAACTATAGTCTCTTTGCAAACTCCCCGCTTCACTGGGATATGGAGGAAGTGGGAGACGTTGCCACACCCGGCTGGATTCGGTATGACGACCCAGGTACAGTGATCAACCAGTTTGATACAGAGGAGTTCATGGAATTCTGTAAGATTATGCGCGATTGGTATGACAAAGGTTATGTAAGAAAAGACGGAGCAACCGTAAAGGATACCTCACCTGACAGAAAGGCTGCCAAATTTATTGCAGAGCAGACAACCGGATGGCCGGATTCTATAGATTTCGAAGGAAATGCAGACGCAGAAAAGATGAGCATGTGTACAGCCGACATTGCACCTGCTGTAGCCGTATCAAATACAAGAACTGTGATCAAAGCCGGAGCAGGCGCGAATGCGGCAGTTGCAGTAAGCTCCCAGTCCCCGAACATTGAAAAAGCTGTAGAATTGATCGAACTTCTGAATACAGACGACGAGCTGTATATGCTGATCACTCAGGGCGAAGAAGGAACCGATTATGTTTACGGTGAGGACGGAACCTCCACTCTTGTTGACGGAAAATACAATTTCAACTTCAACGAGTGGCAGCTTGGACAGTCCTACAGCCCGGAATTCACACGGGCACGTTACGATAACAATGAAAGCGGCGAAAAACAGAAGGAATCTCAGAGCATTGTATTCGCAGCTGATAAAGAAGCAGATGTATCTCCGCTGTCAGGCTTTGTATTCGACCCGTCACCTGTAAAGACACAGATTGCAAACTGCTCTTCTGTTATCACAGAAATGGTTCCTGCACTGAGCAGCGGTTCCATTGATCCCGAGAAATCCGTACCGGAATTTATTAAGAGACTGGAAGGCGCAGGTGTGAATGACATTATTGCAGAAAAACAGGCACAGTTAGATGCATGGAGTGCAGAATCATAAGAATCCCGTGCCTTTGAAGGTACGAAGCAGTTACAGAATTTCATTTTATAAAGAGGGTGCTTCGGCACTCTCTTTTGTTAAAAGTCCAGGGAGGTTGGCATGAGCTATCGAGTGATTTTCAAACAGTATAAGGGAAGCATTCCGGTTAAGGAGGAAGGCTGGAGGGCAGAGCCGGGAGAGGGGGAGCAGATTAAAAATCTCTGTAAATTCCCTGTAAGGATCCGCTGCCGCACAGAGGGGCGGGAGGCCGCACAGAGACTGGTTCTGGAGGCGGAGATGATGGAGGCATTTAACGAACCTGTATCTCTTGCACTTGAATATATTAAAGATGAGTGGAAAAGAACAGAATATGTGTTTATGCCCGGCGCAGTATACGACGGCAACCGAATGCACAGCAGGAAACTTTCATATCCTCCCTATCACGCAGGTATGACAGATGGGAAATGGGACAGTGTGATCACAGATATCCCTCATCTGGACAGAAGTAAAAAGGAGTCACAGATTCAGTTTCGCTCCGGTGATATGACCACCCCGGCTATGGGATATTTTGACCAGGAGAAAAAAAACGGGGAGTTTATTCTTGCCGCACACCGGGTAAAGGGGGAATATACAGGCTTTACCGTAAAAGAAAATGAGAAAACAGTGGCTTTTATTGTTTCCGTTCCTGCAGTGAGAGAGGGAAAAAAATACTTTTTCGGAGAGCTGCCTGACGGCTCCGGCTTTTACCCCACCTGTGATTTCCCTTCGGATGATGAAGGAATCCTATTAAAGAAAGGGGAAAGGCTTTGTGTGGAGATTTATAAATATCAAATACAAGCGCAGACAATCCCCGGTTATCTCAAAAAATGCAATGAACTTCGAGATGTACTGGAACAGGGCCGTGCCTTTTGCTGTATTCCATTTTCTGCTGCTTATGATGCGGTAAAGGAGAAATATCAGACCTATAACTACGAAAAAGAGGGGTATTACCGTGTTGGCACGGAGAATGAAGCGCCGCCGTCTTACTGGCAGGCCGGATGGGTGGGCGGAGGAATGAATACCTGTTCTTTTATCAGAGAGGACCATGGACTTGCCCTGGAACAATCCTTGAGTACACTGAAATTTATTGTGGATTATCTGCAGCAGAAGAATGGCTGGTATGTGCCCATGTACGCAAAAGGAAAAAGGTATGGAGATAACTTTCAGGATAATGGAAGCAATATCGCTCTTACGAGAAAGAATGCAGATCTTTTGTTTTTTCTCCTGAAGCAGGCAATGGAATTGAAAAAACAAAACAAGATGATTTCCGGGCTGGAAGACAGTATCAGGCTTCAGGCAGAAGCCTTTGTGAGATTCTTCCGAAAGAACGGCGAGCTTGGACAGTTTGTGGATACGGATAAGGACGAGCTGTTACAGGGCGGCACCGCATGTGCGGCCATTGCTCCGGCTGCGCTGGCTCTTGCTTATGAGTATTTCAAAGATGCGGCTTATCTGGACACAGCAGAAGCACTTGGGGAAATTTATGACCAGAAATTTCTGCAGAAGGGATTACTGAACGGAGGTCCCGGAGAAATCTGCCAGGCCCCTGACAGTGAATCGGCGTTTGCATTTCTGGAATCCTGTGTACAGCTTTATGAGACAACACAACAGCACAGATGGCTTACTGCTGCTGAAGAAGCGTTTGAACTGGCGGTTACCTGGGTGATGAGCTATGATTTCCATTTCCCGGAGAACAGTACGGCGGCACGTCTGAATGTACATACCAGAGGAACTGTGTTTGCAAATGCCCAGAATAAGCATTCTGCGCCCGGAATCTGTACCCTCTCCGGGAATTCCATGCTGAAACTGTATCGATTCACTGGGAATACGAGATATCTCACCTGGATGAGCAGGATCAGCCATGCATTGCCGCAGTTTGTGTCATTGGAAAACCGCCCGGTCTATACGCTGGCCGGTAAAAACCTGCCCCCGGGATATTTTAACGAGCGTGTGCAGACCTGTGACTGGGAAGGCAAGGAGACAGTGGGAGAGTTTCTTTACGGCTCAAACTGGCCGGAGGTTACCATGCTTCTTACTTATACAGAGGTTCCGGGGATTTATGTGGATATGGAGAAGAGGCTGGTATGGTGTTCCGACCATGTAGAAGCGCAGGCTGTAAATGCAGAGGTTGAGGGAACGGTGCCTGAGAACGCAGAACCTGAGGAAACAGGGAAGAATGGAATCGTACTGAAAATAACCAACCCCTCCTGCTATGATGCCAGAGTTACAGTTCTCGCGGACGGTAATCGAAAGAAAAGACTGGGGCATTTGTATTTCAGTGAGATGGAACTTGTAGAAATCAAAGCAGGAGAACAAAAAACGATTCATTTAAAATAAGAGGAGACAGAGGATATGACACCCAGAGAACTTGTATATGCCACACTGGAATTTGAAAATAAAACGCACAGAGTACCAAGGCAGATGTGGACGCTTCCCTACAGTGAGTGGAAGTACCCGGATATGATAGACAGGATTCACAGAGAATTTCCCGATGATATCATTGGTGCTCCTGCAGTTTTGAGAGAAAAAACAATTGAAGAGGGGGACCCTTACAGGCATGGCGTCAGCCGTGATGCATGGGGATGTAAGGTGACTAACATTCACGAAGGAATCATCGGGGAGGTCCTGACGCCTCTCGTGGAGGATGAGGAATGGGAGGATGTGGATAAGATACATATCCCGCGGGAATGGCTGAGCTTTGACAGAGATGAGGTCAATGCTTTTTGCAGAAGTACAGACAGATTTGTAACAAGCGGCTGCTGTCCGCGGCCCTTTGAACAGCTTCAGTTTATCAGAAAAACAGAGAACTTATACATGGATCTGACGGATATTCCCGAGCTTATGGGGACATTTATGAAGGACATGCACGCCTTTTATTGCGAGCTTCTTGAGGAATGGGCTAAGACAGAGGTAGATGCCATTACTTTTATGGATGACTGGGGCAGCCAGAGCAGCCTGCTGATCAACCCGTCGCTGTGGCGTCAGATTTTCAAGCCTATGTATAAGGATTATGCGGAAATAGGGAAAAAATATAATAAGAAGGTATTCATGCACTCCGACGGCTATATTCTGGATATTCTTCCTGATTTCGCTGAGATAGGAGTGGATGCTGTGAACTCCCAGATATTTTGTATAGGGATTGATAAGCTGGCGCCTCTGGCAGGGAAAATTACCTTCTGGGGCGAGATGGACCGGCAGCACCTCCTTGTGGAGGGAACGGCCGGGGACATCCAGGCTGCGGTTTCTAAGGTCCGGGAAACTCTGTGGAAACAAGGCGGCTGTATTGCCCAATGTGAGTTCGGCCCCGGTGCAGCACCCCAAAATGTGTATGAAGTATTTAAAAACTGGGCCGAATGGTAGTGTCAGGCAGAATTCAGAGTCCTCTTTTGTTAGAAAACATAGAAATCATTAGATTTTGAAGTTGAAAAAACGGATATGTGTGCTAAAAATAGAGTCAAATACAGAGGACAAAAAAGATTCTGCAAAAAAGGAGGAGGGACGCCACAATGAACAAACGGATAAGCAGGACCGGAAGAAAGAAAAACAGAACTCTGACAGCAATGGCATTTCCGGCAGCATTACTTCTTTTTCTATTTTCTTATGTGCCCATTGTCGGACTTGTTATTGCGTTTAAGGATTTTCGTTATGATAAAGGGTTTCTTGGAAGTGATTGGATCGGATTTAAAAATTTTGAATTCTTCTTTAAATCTAATGATGCCTGGGTGGTATTGCGTAATACGATTGGATTAAATTTCCTGTTTATTGCCATGACACTGCTGGTATCGGTAATGGTTGCACTGATCATGAATGAGGTGCGCAGCCGGAATATGATCAAGATTGTACAGACGATCATGTTTTTTCCTTACTTTATGTCATGGGTCGTAGTCGGGTATCTGCTGTATGCGTATCTTCATCATGATTATGGCATCCTGAATCAGATTCTTGCATTTTTCGGGCTGCACAGTGTCTCCTGGTATGCGAATTCGCAATACTGGCCGTTTATACTGACGTTTATGTTTGTATGGAAGAATGCCGGGTATTACAGTGTCATTTATTATGCGGGAATCATAGGGATTGACGATACCTATTATGAAGCAGCGGCGCTGGACGGTGCGAGCCGCTGGCAGATGGTGTGGAGAATCACATTACCGATGATCAAGAGCCTGCTTATTGTAATGACCATCCTTCAGATTGGACGGATCATGTATTCGGATTTCGGCCTGTTCTACAATCTGACAAGGGATCAGGGCGCTCTTTATGCAACCACGGACGTTCTGGATACCTATATTTACAGGGCGCTTCGTGTCACCGGGGATATCGGGATTGGCTCTGCTGTGGGATGCTTCCAGGCAGTCGTTGGATTCATCCTGATTATGGGGTCCAATCTCATTGTGCGCAAAATTGACAGAGACAGTGCATTATTTTAGGGGGGATAGCTATGAAGAAAGAGATGTCATTTGGGCCAAAGCTGGTGCTTTACATATTCCTGGTCTGCATTTGTCTGATATGTGTGGTTCCGATCATAACCGTAATCTCCATATCATTTTCAAGTGATCTGCAGATTGCTAAGGAAGGATACGGGATTCTTCCCAAGGGCTTTACACTGGATGCCTATAAATATGTATTTAAAGACTCGGCAGCTATTTTCCGGTCATATGGTGTGACGATTATCGTGACGGTTATGGGACTTATTTTTGGTCTGTTGCTGAATTCCATGATTGCCTATGTACTTTCCAGAAGAGATTATGCTTACCGGAAGCAGCTTACCGTGTTTCTGATCGTGCCTATGGTACTTAACGGCGGACTTGTTCCTACCTACATCTGGATGACAAAATACCTGCATTTAAAAAATACAATGTGGGCAATGCTGCTGCCGCTTCTGATCGTACCGTGGTTTGTCATTCTGCTGCGGACCTTCTTTTCTGAGATACCGTCCTCACTTATGGAAGCCGCGACCGTGGACGGGGCGGGTGAGCTTACAATTTTCTTTAAGATTGTACTTCCGCTGGCAAAACCTGCGCTGGCGACAGTTGGGATGTTCATCACTCTGAATTACTGGAATGACTGGTTCCAGCCGCTCATGTATATCGATGACAGAAGCTTATATAACCTGCAGTACAGGCTATACATTCTTATGAGAGATGTACAGGAGATGCTGAAAAACTCAGCGATTTCAGGTATGGGAATGAGTATTGCGGACATGCCCACAGAGTCTATGCGAATGGCCATGTGTGTCATCGCGGCGGGGCCCATGCTGGTCATCTTCCCTTTTTTTCAGAAGTATTTTGTGAAGGGCCTCACCGTAGGCGGTGTAAAAGGCTGACCAGGCTTTAAACAGGGAATGTAAATTGCTGAAGCGATTACAAATAAAAAATAATCAAGGAGGAAACAAACATGAAAGGAAAGAAATTACTTGCACTTGGAATGGCAGCTCTTATGGCAGCCGGAACCTGTACGATGGTGGGAGCAGAACCGGTAAGGGCAGATGACGTGGTAAAGATTAGAATCCATACGCTGATTCCGGAGCAGACAGACGGGGCTGCGGTTATGGAAGCACTGAATGAGTACACAAGAGAAAAGATAGGTGTAGAAGTAGAATATGTATTCCATGGCGGTTCCTATGGCGACAAGATCCAAACGATCATTGCATCAGGGGAGGAATATGATGCCTGCTTCACCTCCAACTGGATCAATCCATACAATACAGATGTTGTGAAGGGTGCGTTCCTGGACATTACGGAGATGCTGGACGAAGTTCCGGCTCTTAAGGAAGTGATTCCGGATTACATATGGCAGGCTGCAACCGTCAACGGTGGTATCTATGCGGTTCCCAACCAGCAGATCGTGGCACGTCAGATTGGTGCCCTGATGCCGAAAGACTTTGTAGAAGGAACCGGAACAGATATCAGCACCATTAAAACCCTCACTGATATGGGCGAATATGCACAGAAAGTCTTTGATGAGTATGGAGCAAAGGTAGGCGGTGTGAATCGTACACAGGCGGCTGATTACTGCGGATATGAGTATATCAGTGATTATATGGCAGCAGGCGCCATCAAAATGGATGATGCCCAGGCGAAGGTTGTCAATTTCTATGCTACTGACGAGTGGAAGGCAATGCTCAATGAGCTGGCAGCTTTAAATGAGAAAGGTCTCCTTGACGGGGAATGCGGATACATGGACGAGTACGGCGAAAGTCAGCGTGTGGCAAAGAAGACGTCGGCATTTTATTCCGGAACCTATAAACCAGGAGTTGAGGCAGAGGAATCTGCACGTGCAGGTTATGACTGTGTAATGGCTACCGCTGCCACAGATCCATATATATCCACAGGAAGTGTTGTGGCAACCATGTATGGTATTTCCGCGACCTCAAAGCATCCGTTAGAAACACTGAAATATTTTGAACTTGTGAACACAGACCCATATGTAATGAACCTTATTTCCTATGGCATCGAAGGCAAGCATTACAATAAGACCGGCGATACCTCCATTGAACTGATTCCAAACAGCGGCTATTCCCATGGACAGTCCTGGGCAGTGGGCAACGTATTTAACAGCTATTCCCTGGAAGGACAGCCGGAAGATGTATGGGAGCAGACAAAAGCATTGAACGACAGCGCAAAGACATCTCCGATCCTTGGTTTTTCCTTTGACCCGGAACCTGTGAAAATGGAGATTACGAACGTATCCAAGGTGGTAAAAGAGTATGAGAGCCTTGTAGGCGGCGAGCTTCCCGTAGAGGAAACAAATGCAGAATTCCTTGAGAAGCTTGAGGTTGCAGGCGTGGATGCTGTTCTGGCAGAGATGCAGACGCAGATTGATGCGTTTCTTGCTTCAAAATAAAATATAAAAAGTTTTTATGCTGAACTTACTCAGGAGGGAATTAGTAATGGCAATTATTGAAGAAATCAGCGAATTTTTACAAAAGGGCAGGGCAAAAAATGTAAAGGCTCTGGTAACGCAGGCTCTGGAAGAGGGGGAGGATCCAAAAGCGATTCTCAACGAGGGTCTTCTGTCCGGCATGATGATCATTGGCGAAAAATTTAAAAAAGATGAAGTCTTTGTCCCGGATGTCCTGATTGCGGCAAGAGCGATGAATACAGGTCTTGCAGTTCTGGAACCAAGGCTTGTAGAGATTGGCAACGAGCCTGTGGGAAAAGCGGTTATCGGTACGGTAAAAGGCGATCTGCACGATATCGGCAAAAATCTTGTCATGATGATGCTCAAAGGTGTGGGATTTGAAATCCATGACCTTGGTGTGGACGTAGAACCTGAGACATTTGTGGATAAGGCAGAGGAAGTGGGAGCAGATATTATCGGGATGTCCGCACTTCTCTCGACAACCATGCCCAATATGGGTGAGGTTGTGGAAGAACTGAAAAACCGCGGACTTCGTGAAAAGTATATTGTAATGATAGGCGGCGCTCCCGTGACAGAAAAATTCGCACGTGAAATCGGCGTTGATTACTATACTCCGGATGCTGCCACCTGCGCAGAGATAGCAAAGAAGGCAGTAGAAGAAAGAAAATAAGGAATGATCTTCAAGGAGAGTCCCGGAGACGTGGATTCTCCTTTTATAAACAAATGGCGGTAAACAACAGAAGCATGGAACAGACAGGAGGCAGATTATGTTTGAGCCGAATTATAAAAATATCGTAAACTGTGCAGGAAATATCGAAGCAGAAAGACTGCCGCTCTATGAACATAATGTTTCTTACGAGAAAATCGGGGAAATCAAGGGCGTGGATATGATGGCACTGTATAACGGAGATGAACGGGATATCCGGGAGTTCTTTCGCGTATACTGTGATTTTTTTAAGGAATATGGTTATGATGTTGTGACCTTTGAGGAGTGTATCGGGGGTGTTATGCCGGGAAGCGGAGCCCTGGGTGACTGCCGTGTGACCCCTGTTATCCAGGATGAGGATGACTTTAACCGCTATCCATGGGATGAGATACCGGATTATTATTTTGAAAGAAATGCAAAATATTTCCGGGCGCTTCGTGAGGAAATGCCGGAGGGAATGAAAGCAATCGGCGGTGTGGGAAATGGGATTTTTGAGTGTGTCCAGGATGTGACAAGCTTTCAGGGACTATGCTATATTGCAGCGGACGACGAAGAATTGTACCGGAATCTGTTCCGGAAGGTTGGGGAGACGAACCTGAAAATCTGGCAGAGATTTATGCGGGAATTCGGAGACATTTATTGTGTGCTGCGCTTCGGTGATGATCTGGGATACAAGACCAGTACCATGCTTTCCGTAAAGGATTTGAAGCAGCTCGTTCTGCCTCATTATAAACCAATCGTTGATCTGGTACATAGCTATCATAAGCCGTTTCTTCTCCATTCCTGCGGTAAGATTTTTGATGTAATGGAGGATTTGATCCAAGAAGTGGGAATTGACGCCAAGCATTCCAATGAGGACCAAATCGCACCATTTCCCGTGTGGGTGGAAAAATACGGCGACAGGATTGGGAATTTCGGCGGGGCTGATGTGGATATGGTGTGCCATGCGTCCAGACAGGAGTTAAAGGAATATATTTTGGATATCATTGCGAAGTCCCAGGGTCATGGCGGATTTGCCTTCGGCACCGGAAATTCTATACCGGCTTATGTACCTACAGAGGGTTACTTAAATATGATAGAAATCGTCCGTGAATACAGAGGAGATTTCAAGTAAAAAAGAATGTAAAGGAGTTTATTATGACACCAAGAGAAAAATTTATTAAATGCTTAAAAAGAGAACCGATCACCGGGCATGTTCCTCATTTCGAGCTGGTATTTTATCTGACTATGGAAGCCTTCCGGAGAGTACATCCGGAGCACAGAGTCTTCCATCAGTGGGACCAGATGAGCAAAAGAGAGCAGGACTATCATATTCAGGACATAGCGGAAACCTATATTGCATATGCGGAAAAGTATAATCACAGCGCTATTTTTGTTCAGATGGACACCGGGAATATGAAATACTTTGACAGAACCGTGAGGATACTGGAGGAAATCCGTAATCAGACCGGGGACAAGTATTATACTATGGTTCACGGCGATCCCACCTTTGCCATTCCTACCGGAGACGACATGATAGAATTTACGGCTCTCCTCTATGAGGAAGAGGATAAAATGAAAGCACTTGCCCAGAAAAAGGTCGACCATTTCAAGGCTTTTGCGGAGAAAATGACCCGGTATGAAGGGCTGCTGGATGGCTTTACGCTGTGCTCGGACTATTGCTTTAATGCAAATCCGTTTTTCAGCCCGGATTTGTTCGGGGAATTTATTGCACCTTATCTGAAGGATATTTTGGATGCATACAGGAGTATGGGATATTATACCATCAAGCATACAGATGGAAATATTATGCCAATCCTGGACCAAATGGTAGAATGCGGTCCGGACGCCCTGCATTCTCTTGATCCTCAGGGCGGGGTGAGTCTTAAAAAGGTGAAGGAATTGGTGGGAGATAAGGTGGCTTTGTGCGGAAATGTAAACTGCGGGCTTCTTCAGACCGGCACAGAGGAGGAATGCGTGGCAGATATCAGAAGATCGCTCCGAGAGGGTATGCCTGGATACGGATATATTTTCTGTACCTCGAATTGCGCTTATACGGGATTGTCTTTGGAACGGTATGAACTGATGCACCGGATCTGGAGAGAAGAAGGAATTTATCCAGAGGCAGGAAAACAGTAACAGTCCGGGCTTGTCTGAATTGTTACGGAAAAGAAAGGGAGAGGGAGAATGCTATGTTCTTTATTGCTGAAAAGCTGGAAAAGAGAATCCAGGAGCTGGAACCATACCGCTACCGTGATGTAATTGAGCTGGAAGATATTTTGGTGAAGGAGTCAGAAGGGGAAATCCCAAATCCGGAGGTACCGTCTGATTTCAGTGATTTTAAGCAGGAAAAAATCGGGATGCTGTGGGAGGGCTGGGACACCTATCTGTGGCTGCATCTGGATGCGCAATTGCCGGAAGCATGGAAAGGAAAAAGAATGCTGGGGCTGTTCGATTTCGGAAGGACAGGAGGCGGCGGAAACACCGGGTTTGAGGCTCTGCTTTATATGAATGGAAGACCATTTCAGGGTGTGGATTCGAACCACCAGGAGGTGTTCTTTGATGACAATGCGGCGGGAAAGACCCTGGAGCTTACGTTCCGCCTGTGGTCCGGAATGGAGGGCGGAGGTGTTCCCCGCATTCAGGAGCACAGGATAAAAGGAGCAGCATTGGCATGGCTGGATGAGAAAACAGATGATCTGTACTATCTTTCGAAAACCATTCTTGGGACGGTTGCACAGCTGGAAGAGGATGATCCGGATAAGTATGTGCTGTTAAAAGCATTAAACGATGCCTTCTTGCAGATAGACTGGTCGTATCCGGGAAGCGAAGCATTCTATGTATCTGTGGGGATTGCGGACGAGCTTCTGAATGAGGCGCTGGATTCTATGGATAAGAAGTCCATGGTAACGGTAAATTGTGTGGGACATACCCATATTGATTTGGCGTGGCTGTGGAGGCTGAAGCATACAAGGGAGAAAGCCTCACGTTCTTTTTCCACAGTACTGCGTCTGATGGAAATGTTTGATGAATACATCTTCCTTCAGACACAGCCGCAGATATATGAATATATCAAACAGGACTTCCCGGAAATTTACGAGGAGATTAAGGCGAGAGTCCGGGATGGCAGATGGGAAGCGGATGGAGCCATGTGGGTGGAGGCTGACTGCAATCTGATCAGCGGAGAATCCCTCACCAGACAGATATTACTGGGAAGTAAGTTTGTAAAGGAAGAGTTCGGCAAAGAGATGGAATTTCTGTGGCTGCCGGATGTATTCGGCTATTCCTGGGCGCTTCCCCAGATTTTGAAAAAATCAGGCATTGATACCTTCATGACTACAAAAATAAGCTGGAATGAATATAACCGTATGCCTCATGATACCTTTCTGTGGAAAGGGATGGACGGCAGCGAAGTGCTTACGCATTTTGTCACCACACCGGATGCCGACTATCATTTAAGTCCCTGGTACTATACCTATAACGGTATGCTCACCCCCTATACGGTAAAGGGTGTTTGGAAGAACTATAATGACAAGAATATAAATAAAGAAGTGTTGATTTCCTATGGCTACGGAGATGGGGGAGGCGGTGTCAACCGTGAGGCTTTGGAGCAGAGAAGGAGGCTGGATAAGCTTCCGGGTCTGCCAAATGTAAAGACCAGCACTGCGGGACAGTATTTCCGCAAGCTTCACGAGACTGTGAAAAATACGGAGGAATATCTGCATACCTGGGATGGAGAGCTGTATCTGGAGTTTCACCGCGGGACCTACACGAGCCATGCCTATAATAAGAAAATGAACCGGAAAATGGAGTTTTTATACCGGGAGGCAGAATGGCTCACCGCTATGGCGGCAGCAGCCAGGGGAGATATAAAAGAAGCGGCACAGGACAGGCTGACAGAAGGCTGGAAAATTGTACTGCGTCATCAGTTCCATGATATTATCCCGGGTTCCTCCATTCTTCCTGTTTATGAAGATTCCAAAAAGGAATACGCACTGGCACAGGAGATTGCAGAAGGAGTTGAAAAGGAAGCTTTTTCTGTGCTTGTAGAGCCGATTGAGGATACCTGGACAATCTTAAATAACGCTGCCTGGGAAACAGGGCAGGTGGCAGCAGTGGAAGAGCCAAGAGATGGGGTGTTCAGAAACTGTGACGGAGAAATTCTGGAAACACAGAAGGAAGGCAGTATCACTTATGTTAAGGTGGAACATGTGCCTGCAATGGGAGGTACGGTAATCCGTTTTGAAGAAGGTGCTGGGAATGTAAGAGAAGGCGCTGAGATTATAGGGGAATCTGCTGAGAATACATGGGAATCCAAGGGGGTTTTTGCACACAGACAACGATTTGAAGTGTCTCCGCAGCGTATCTGTACGCCGTTTTATACAATGGAGCTTAATGAGGCGGGGCAGATTACGAGACTTTATGATAAGGAGAATGACCGGGAGGTACTCGCAGAGGGCCAGCGTGCCAATGTACTTCAAATATTTGAGGACAAGCCACGGGACTATGATGCATGGAATATTGACATTTTTTATGAGGAGAAAATGAAAGAGGTTACGGAGCTTGTCTCCGCAGAGGTCGTGGAGAATGGAAGCCTGAGAGCGGTTCTTCGTCAGGAATGGAAATACATGAACTCCACAATCGTACAGGATCTGACCGTTTATGCGGATGACAGACGGATTGACTTTGTCACTTATGTGGACTGGAGGGAGGTACACCAGCTTTTGAAAGCATCCTTTACAGTGGATATCCGGGCGACGGAGGCGCGTTATGATATTCAGTACGGAAATGTGAAGCGTGCCAATAACTGGAATACAAGCTGGGAGATGGCAAAATTTGAAACAGTTGCTCACAGATGGGTGGATATGTCTGAGCGGGATTATGGAGTGAGCCTTCTGAATGACTGTAAGTACGGACATGATGCCAAAGAGAACAGAATGCGGATCACACTTTTAAAGAGTGCAACAAATCCGGATTATAAACAGGATATCGGAGAGCATACCTTTACCTATTCCCTTCTTCCTCATAAAGGAGACTTCGTGGAAGGGGAGACTGTGAAAGAGGCTTACGCCTTAAACCAGCCGCTCAAAGTGTGCAGGGGAATGCTCCGGAATGCCGGGACAAGTTTTGTGTCCTTCCATAAGGACAGTATAGAGCTGGATGCGGTGAAACGTTCAGAGGATGGCAAAAGCCTTATCATCCGTTTCCATGAATACACAGGCAGCAGACAGAAAATAAAGGTCATTCCGGGATTCAGATACAATTCCTGGTGTGAATGTAATCTGATGGAAAAGCCATTGGGAGACTGCTGGTGCGAAGGAGAGGTTACGGTAGAGCTGACACCCTACGAAATAAAGACACTTATGTTTGAAATCAATTAAGAGGGACATAGTTATGAGATGTTTGACCAGAGATGAGGTGAAACAGGTAATTGAAGGACGGGGGTGTGCTGTCCGCCCTCCGATTGCCTTTGACCATTGGATTCACAGCAATGCGTTTCAGGGAAAGGAAGAACAGAAAAAGAAATGGCTGGCAGGCTATCCGTCCGATATTGAATATTTCGAATTGAATATGCCAAATCTTTTCACTGCACCTGAGGAGGAGCCGAATTACCGCTGGACCGGAGTGGATATGGAGGAAAATACGTCAGCCGGGTTGGACAGCCAGGTTCTGATCGATGATTGGGAGGGAGAAGCGGCGGAGATATTTTTTGAAACGTTCCCAAGTCCGGAGTATCCGGGGCTGGTTCCCCAAAGGGAGAGTACGGATAAATATGTATTGGCGCGTTTCTGGTTCTGCTATTTCGAACGGCTGTGGATGCTGCGGGGAATGGAAAATGCACTGACCGATTTTTATCTTTATCCGGAAAAGGTTCACAGACTCTTTCAAAGACTGACAGATTTCTATCTGCGTATGATGGAGCGTGCCTGCGAGGAAACCCATGTGGACGGATTTTTTGTTTCGGATGATCTGGGCACACAAAAATCCACATTTTTTTCGCCGGAAATATTCCGGGAATTTTTCAAGCCGTATTATAAAAAGCTTTTTGATAAAGCGCATGAGCTGGGGACTCACTTCTGGCTTCATACCTGCGGGAATATTCAATCATTTTTGCCGGACTTTATTGAGATTGGGTTGGATGTTATTCACCCCATTCAGAAGTACACTATGGATGAGCGGGAAATCGCACAAAAGTATGGAAATCAGATATGTATTTTCGCCGGATTTGATGTGCAGAATACCCTTCCCTTTGGGACAGAAGAGGAGGTACGGGCGGAGGTCCGCTTTATGCTGGATACCTATTGGCGGGACAGCGGCAGACTGATTATGACAATGGGAAATAACTCCACTCCTGATTGGAAGCTTGAGAATCTGGAGGCTTTGTATGATGAGACGATTCGATACGGATTGGCGAAATCGGGAAAGGAAGACTGACATGAACCCCATAATATTCAGGCAGGGTATTTGTGATCCGCATGTACATGTTTTTGATGGCCGGGTCTATTTATACGCAACTCATGATTCCCCGGGATATGAGGAAGGCTTTCATATGGAGGACTGGCAGATATGGTCCTCGGAGGATCTGATTGAGTGGAAACAGGAGGCGGTGCTTCGCCCCGGGGATTTTTACTGCGGTGCGCTGGACCAGTGTTGGGCTGTTGACGCTGCGTACAAAAACGGAAAGTATTACTGGTATTTTTCTACGGGAGACTGGGGCGTGGGTGTGGGAACGGCAGATGCGCCGACCGGCCCTTTTGTGGATGCACTTGGAGGCCCTCTTGTGGATTACCGGACAGAGCCAAGGGATTTTCCGAAATGGGACCCCTGTGTGTTTCAGGACGACGACGGCAGTGCGTACCTGATCGTGGGAGAATGCAGGGTGCCTGCGCCCTGTGACTGTTATTTCATTGCCCGTCTGAACGAAGATATGATAAGTCTGGCAGAGCCGCTCAGACGCATCGAATATAAAGGAAATCCGTGCAAGGAGGACAAGCCCTCGATTCATAAGTACGGAGAGAGGTATTATCTGACACATTCTTCCTATTATGCCATGTCGGATTGTGTTTACGGTCCGTATGAGTATATGGGAAATACGGGATGCAACATTGACCATGGAAGTTATTTTACCTATCATAATCAGACATATTTTGCTTCCGGAGGAATGGACAATCCGAATCGATATTTAAGAGCCTCCTATCTGGCTCCATGTCATTATCGTGCTGACGGAAGCATTGTGATTGATCAGAAAATCATGGAATATGGATGCGGACAGTATGATGCCGCATGGGAAAGGATTGAGGCAGAATGGTATTTTTCTGCATCTCGTGAATGCAAGACAGAGCTGCCGGACGGGGGCTTTGCAGTGGAATTGAAAAAGGGGGAAATGCTGTGTTTCCCCAATATAGCAAATGTAGAGTACCATACCCAAATGCAGTTTTGCGGAAGCTCGTTGATACAAGGCAAGGCTGCCGTGATTGAAATCAGACAGGATAATGAAGAGGGAGAGCTTCTGGGCACCTGCGAAGTAGGAAGTGTGGATTCTTTTGAAAAAACAGACAAAAAAACAGATAAAAAAACAGATAAAAAAACAGATATTTTCTGCTGTGAACTTTGCTGCGGGCAAGGGACAAGGAATCTGTGCTTCTGCGCAAAAGCTCCGGTATTGTTAGACTGGTTTTCTTTTGATAACGGAAAGAAAAAGAGTACGGCAGAGCCGGTATATTCCTTTGTGGGACGCGGCGCGGCCAGGGTATTTGACCCGGATGCAAGCTGTCACCGTGTCCTTGGGAATATGGAACTGAAAGGGGCCTCTTTTCATGGTTTGCTGGACGGAGGTGCGGGCGGCCACGGAGAGCTTGTAATCCCGTATTATTGCAGTGAGGATGAGGTAGAGCTGGAGCTTTACGTCAATGATACGTATCAACGTTCCCTTGTATTTCCTGTGAATGGCAGAGCTTCTCTGGGACGGGCTTCGTCAGAGCTGCGTGTGCCGGTGGAGGTAAAGCCGGGGGTAAATAAAATATGTGTGCAGTCCGGCAGGTACCAATACGGGAAGCTTGCCATTGACCATCTGACTTTATATACGGAAAAAAGCTGCTGTCAGGTTTATTCTGCGGCAAACGGAGCCCTTACTCCAATGGGGAACGGATGCTGGGACGGTCTTCCGCAGAGGGAAAGCGATTACTTTGCTTTCAGCGGAAGAGTTGTGAAATATCTGGAAAACCCCGGAGATGCAGTGACTATAGCAAAGGTGAACGGCGGAGCCGGGGGGCAGTATGTTCTGGAGGTACGGTACAGCAGGGGAGAGGCAGGAAGTTCTGCTTATGAACTGGAAGTGAATGGAGAAATCCAGACTTTGCTTCCGTTCAAAAGTACAGGGGATTTTTCCATGAGAAATGCCCACACCATAGCGGTGCCTGTAAATCTTCCGGCCGGTACAGAGAATTATATCTGTCTGCGTAAGAGTGGAAATGCGGATAAAGGGATTTTTGTGGATTCTTTTGCAATTAATCCGAATACATTTTCTTTTGGAGAAAATGACAATGAAAGAGAGGAATAGAACATGAAACGGAATATGAATGAGTGGATCAATGCGTATCTTCAGGGAAAAAACAAAAAGCCCATGCCAATCTTATCCTTCCCAGGCACACAGTTGATTGGGAAAAATGTGGAGGAGCTGGTGAAGAGCGGACATAATCAGGCTCTTTGCATGGAAGCAATCGCAAAAAGGTTTGACACCGGGGCAGCGTTTAGTTTGATGGATCTTTCTGTGGAGGCGGAGGCTTTCGGCAGTCCGGTGGTTTACAGTGCGGATGATATTCCCACACTGCACGATATGCTGATCCATGACGAGGAGGAGGCAGAGGCCCTGAAGATTCCGGAGGTTGGCGCGGGACGTACCGGGGAATGTGTAAAAGGGATTCGGGAGGCCTGTGAAAGAATCACAGACAGACCCATATTTGCTGGGATTATCGGCCCATTTTCACTGGCAGGAAGGCTTCTTGATATATCGGAAATCATGCTATTGTGCTATGACGAACCGGAAATGGTGGAATCCATCCTGGAAAAATCAACACAGTTTCTCATTGAGTATGCGAAAGCTTTTAAGGAGGCAGGCGCAAACGGAATCGCAATGGCGGAACCGGCGGCAGGCCTGCTGTCACCACCTATGATTCGGGAATTTTCCAATCCGTACGTGAAACGTGTGCAGGAGGCGGTGGAGGATGAAAACTTCCTGTTTCTCTATCATAACTGTGGTAAGGTAACTCCCCTTTTGAAGGAAATTGCGGAGTTGCAGGTACGAGCATATAGCTTTGGAAACGCCATTGATCTGGAGAATGCATTAAAGGCGATTCCTTCTGACCGTCTGGTGATTGGAAATATTGATCCGGCGGGCATCCTCCGAAGCGAAACTCCTGAAGTGATTGCGCAGGAGACGAAAGCTCTGCTGGAGAAATGCAGTAAATATCCAAATTTTGTACTGGCAAGCGGCTGCGATATACCGCCCCAGACCTCCATGGAAAATCTGGAAGCATTTTTCTGCGCCGCAGAGCAGTTTTACAGGAAATCTGAGGACAGTGAGGACAGGTAAGGCTATTAGGAGCGTGGTTGATTGATGGATGAAATTTATGAGATTGATAATCTGGTTCCTAAACTGAAGCTTTCCGCAGTATTAAAAGCAATGGACTGCGATGAAAAAAGCTGCGCGTATGGAGAAATCGTAAACGAGTATCATGAGATCTGTGACAAGCTTCTTAAGCTTGCAGAACCCGTAGGAATCCTGGGTTTTGGTACATTGCCAATGGTAATAGAAACAGAGAAGTATAAAGAAGGCACTCCTGTCATATATGCGGTGCTTAGTATTGGCGACCGCATCATGCAATGCAGTACAAAAGCGTTTCAGGAGGGCGATTATGTAAAAGGCATGCTCTGTGACGCAATCGCAGACAGTATTCTCTTTTCATTGGAAGACAGGATGCTGGAAAAGCTGCGGGAGGTCTGCAGAGAACATAAAAAAGGTATTTTAAAACGCCTGGAAGCTCCTCATGATATTCCAATGGAAGCTCAGCGTGAAGCGTGGGAGCGACTGGAACTGAAAAAAAGATTTGGAATAGATATTAGCTGTGGTTTTATGCTTGACCCGGTAAAAACCTCCTGTCAGGTATTCGTCCTGACAGGGGATGAAACGGTCTTTCAAGCACAGCATGACTGTAGAAAATGTCCAAATGTGCATTGCAAATTTCGAAATATTCCTGAAATATGAGTTTGATGATGAAATGAAGATCACTCAGCGAAGCTATTTCAGTAATGCAACCAATGGCATAATATATTCTTTGGACGAAATATCATAGGAGCCTGAAATAGCCTCCGCCATTACTTTTTCATCTTCTGTTTTGTCTTTTTTCTTTTTCATCATTGCGCTGAATGCCTTCATCATTAGTTTGTCGGGCAATGGCAGTTTTTCATAGGCGAGGCCGCCTTGCATATAGAAGTGCGGGATGTGGAGCAGCTCCTCGGGTGAGAGGTTTTGGCTCCACATTTCTTCTATGGTTTTGGTCGAAGCATTGGGAATAGCGCCGGTGGCATAAACGATAAACTGTGAAGCTTTGCTCTGTTGGAAAAGTTTCTTTGCGTCTTTCAGCCCTTCCAACGTTCCGGCATGTACCCTGCCGCCGTAAATAACGGTATCAAAGCCTGACATGGTTTCTGCCGTGGTCTTTTTAAGTTCCATAAGAGTGCAGTCGATCTCTTGCGCAATCATTTCTGCGTATTTCTGTGTGAACCCGGTTACGCTTTTATATACTAATAAAATTTTCTTTTCCATTATTCTTTTTCCTCCAATGTGGCCTTTAAGAAAATCTCAAAGGCGTGGTCCTGCTGTGAATAGATTTCATCTGCCGGGATACCCGGGGTAGTCACAGAAAGAATTGTGCCGATACCAATGGTATAGATTAACATGTTTAGATGAAGCTGTGCAGCCTTTTCTACGGTGATGTTCAGCTCGTCCGCCATGATTTGGGCAAGGTGGGGACTTGCCTCGGTGCGATACAGGTCATCTAAGGATGAAATGTTTTTCCTCTCCTGGAAAACGAACATCTTGAGGATATGGGGCTCTTCTTTAGCCAGCTGGATATATGCCCGCCCGGTACTGCGGAACAAATCATGCCTGTCAAGACGGGCGGATACATAGCTCTGGACAAACCGCCGTGCCTGGTTTGTGACATCCTGCCGCAGTCCGTCCATATTATTGCAATAGCTGTAGATTGGCTGAACGGAGCAGCCGAGCTTTTCTGCAATGCTCTTTACCATAACCTGTTCCATTCCGCCTGCCCGTGCCAGTTCAAAAGCTGCATCTACTACCATTTCCTTTGTTATTTTTTGCTTAGGCATTGGTTACCTCCTATAAAATGAAAAATATAATCAAGTTATATAATTAGTTTATATAAAAGGATTATATACATTATTGAATACAATGTCAACCAATAAAAGAAAAATATTTATTAAAATTATCTAATGTGCTGTAAGGTATTTTTCGCGCTTGACAATTAGTACAAAAACTCATTACTATATAAGTAGTTCAACAGAATAATTGGGAGTTTCCCGTCTCTGTTGGCGGAGCGGGAAAACACTTGAGCGTTGATCAAAATACCAAACATGTGGAAAATAATGCCACGGTTAAGAGAGGGATTAAACATGAAGAAAATCAAATGGGGTGTTTTAGGAACTGCATTTATCTGCGAAAGAAGTACTTTACCTGGTATGCTTCAGGCTGATAATTGCGTGATGTATGCCATTGCAGGCAGAAGCATGGAAAAGGCAGAGAGCTTCCGGGAGAAATATGGTTTCGAAAAAGCATATGGAAGCTACGAGGAATTGCTTGAGGACCCGGAAGTGGAGGCAGTATATATACCGTTGCCTAACACTCTGCATTATGAATGGACAATCAAAGCATTAAATAGGAAGCTGCATGTACTCTGCGAGAAGCCTATGGCGCCTACAGCGGCCCAGGTGCGGGAAATGTTCCAGGCTGCCAGGGATAATAACGTGTTTTTGATGGAAGCGTTCGCTTACCAGCACAGTCCTTATATTTCCGCAATAAAATCTGACATTGACAGCGGGATTATCGGGGATATCCGTTACATAGAATCTGCTTATATCACTTCAGATTATGATAAGAGCAATATCCGTATGCGCAGAGACAGTCTTGGCGGCTGTACGTATGACCTTGGCGTGTATAATACCAGCCTGATCCTGCGTATGCTGGGGGAAGAACCTGAAACAATAAAGGCTGTGAGCAGTTTTTCTAAAGAGGGGATTGACACTTATACTTCGGTGCTTATGGAATATGCGGATGGGAAAAAGGCGGCATTCTCCTGCGGAATGGTACTTGAGACAAATCTGGACAGGCATATTGACAGATTTGAGATTCAGGGAACCAAGGGTTCAGTAATCGGAACCGGGTTTGAATTTAACGGGGACGGTGACTTAAGTTATACGGTAAGGTATTTTGATGGGACAGAAGAAGTGAAGGTGGTTTCCACTCCTCAGAATTACCGTTTGGAAGTAGAACAGCTGGGACGCTGTATTGCAGAAGGGGAAACACCAGCCGTTTCAGAGGACTTCTCTATTATGAACGCTAATATGATTGACCGGATTTTGAAGGAAATCGGTTACTAAATCGGTTACGAAAACGGATATTAAATAACGATAGAAAAAGAGGCTTTTGTCCAATTTGGTGCTGTATGAGCATTGAATCTTGGACAGAGGCCTTTTTATATAAAGATAAATTAGCTTTGTATCTCAAATTTAGATTTGTGGCAAAGAATATTGATTTAGAGCCGAAGAATCTTAAATCAGTGGCAAGGAATATTGATTTAGAGCTGGAGAATATTGAGTCTATGCCAAAGAACATCGATTTTATGCCGGAGAATCTTGAATCTGTATCAGAGATTACGGAATTTATGCCAGAAAACACCTTGACAAATCGGGCAAAGAACAATAATCTATAATAAAGGGTTAACGTTAATCTTATTATCCGGTTGCAAGAGAAAAATCGAAGGTATGACGGTCTAAGAAAGTGAGGAAAAGGCGAAATGAAACTGTACATAAACAAGAAACGTGAGCTTGGGCAAAGAAGTCCCATGATCTATGGGCATTTTATCGAGCATTTCCACAGGCAGATTTACGGAGGCGTGTATGATCCGGGAAATCCGCTTTCGGATGAGGATGGCCTGCGCATAGATGTCCTTGAGGCTATGAGAAAAATCAAGGTTCCCATTTTGCGCTGGCCCGGGGGATGCTTTGTGTCTTCTTATCACTGGAAGGACGGTGTGGGCAGTGAGCGGAATCCTATGTTTGACAAAGCATGGCGGGTGGAGGAGAGCAATGAATTCGGCACAGACGAGTATATAAAAATGTGCCGGAAAATAAATTGTGAGCCGTATATCTGTACCAATGCCGGTACTGGTAATGCGGAGGAAATGAGCGATTGGGTGGAATACTGCAATTTGGAATCAGAAGGGCGTTATGCAAAGTGGCGGATTGCTAACGGTTATCCAAAGCCTCATAAGGTAAAATACTGGAGCATAGGGAACGAAAACTATGGTTTTTGGGAAATTGGGGCAAAATCTCCGGAGGAGTGGGGGCGTCTTACAACAGAGGCGGCCAAGATGATGAAGCACGTAGACCCCTGCACAGAGTTATCCGCGGCTGCTTTGACGGACCTGGAGTGGAACGTAAATCTTCTGAAAAACTGCGGGGAGTTTCTGGACTGGATTTCCATTCATGAGTATTGGGACCCCATTCATGAGACGAATGATTTGGCGGATTATGATGCATGTATGGTTTATACGAATCACATCGATGAATCCGTCAGGAAGGTGAGCGGTCTTCTGCAGGCAATGGGCCTGGATGGAAAGATTAAAATCGCCTTTGATGAGTGGAACCTCCGCCAGTGGTACCATCCAAAGGTTCATACGGTTGAGCAGGGAGTGACAAAGGAGGAATACCTTTCGCCCAGGGGCAGAAATGACGATAATAGCAGCTATACCATGGCAGATGCGGTATTTACGGCGTGTTTTTTGAATATGTGCAACCGTAATTGTAATTTGGTGGGAATGGCCGCCTTTGCCCCCATTGTGAATACACGCGGATGTATCTTTACTTTGAAAGAAGGAATTGTTCTGCGCAGCACATACCATGTGTTTGATTTGTATGTAAACTACCTGGGGGATGTCCTCTTGGATTCCTGGGCGGAGGAATGTCCTGTGAAAATGATGGAGTCTGTGTCAAAGGAAAAGGCAGAGGTAGAGCTTGTCGATGTGGTAGTGACTGCTTTTCGTGATAAGAAAGGGCTGGCAATCGCAGCGGTGAATAAGGACGGCTGCGAAAAGCAAAGCTTGAGCCTTGACTTTGAGGCGGACGGTCCGGTGGAAATCCACTATATCAGCGGAGACAGTACGGAAGCTTATAATGACGTTGGACGCGAGGATGTTCAGATAAAACACGAAGCCCTGGGAGAATTTAGGCCGGGAATGCAGATAAGCCTTTGGCCTCATTCTGTGAATATTATTTGGATTGGGGTTGAACAGGTATAGATTGGAGGAGGCTGTAGTTGAAACAATGTACTGAGATGGAATCAATAAAAAGGTAGAAGGATACGAGGACATGAATTCTTCGGAAGGATTGTTGAGCTTGGGGAAAATGTGATGTGGATGAGGAGATTAAGAAGCTTACAGACGGTTACGGGTGTGATGTTTATATAGAAGCAACCGGGCATCCGTCAAGCGTGATCCAGGGGCTTTCCATCGTGCGTAAGCTTGGACGTTTTGTGGAATTCAGTGTTATCGGCCAGGAGACAACCGTGGACTGGTCCATTATCGGCGACCGGAAGGAGCTGGATATCCTGGGCGTGCATTTAATCCCCTATGCCTACCCCATTGTGATTGAGAATATGAGAAAAGGCACGCTGAAAACAGACGGCGTGGTGACGAATATATTCTCTATTGAGGAGTGGGAGAAGGCGATTGATTATGCTTCCGGGAAATATGGAGATTTGAAGGTGGCGTTTAAGTTTTAAATGACAGGCCGCTGTCGGGGATTATGGTGATATGGTGTACACCTGCTTCCAGATGGCGGTTTTTTTATATTTATATGTTTGTTTTTGACGTCAGGCAATTTATGTGTCAAGCATTTTATATGATTATGATTGTCTGAAATTATCTTTGCCGAATTATCTTTGCTTGACATGCTTATACTGCGGTGATACGTTTATTTTAAAAGGAAATCGTTAAAAAGCATTTATAAGGGGGGAATAAGAGGGATTAGATTGAAGATTTGCAGTCGATAAGTGATGAAGCGGCTATTTAAGGAGAGGAGGTAGAAAGAAATGAGGAGATATGGTAAATTTGTGCTGCCCTTGTTAGTTTTAATCTGCGTTTTGGTGTCCGGGGTGTCGGTTTTAGCGGCTGGGCGTATGGAAGGAGTCACTGCTTCCAGTACTGTGTTTGTTCATGAAAAGGGAGTGGTATTTTACGGCTGGAACAATACCCTGTGCACTGCCTTGTTGGATGAGAATGGGAATGTATATGATTTTGTCACGGAAGGGCATGTGCCGGAGGACATAACGGATCTCGCTGTCGATGGAAATTATTTGTATTTGGCAACCTATGGCGGCCTTTTCCGCGTTGATTTGAATGAGCATGTTCAGGATGCTAGTCAGGCTCAATTGCTGTATGAAAATTCTCTGATTAACGGATTTGAGATTTACGGTAATTATGTGTATTACAGAGCCGGAAATACGCTGCAGCGCACACCCGCTGACCATCAGGAGGAGGAAAGCCTGCTTACAGGGATTTCGGATTATCAGCTTACGAAAGATGGGATTTATTACACAGATTCAGATGGTGGACTGTTTTATGTAAACCATGATGGCTCCGGGAAGGCTTACCTTACCGATACGGCGGCGGATGCTTCTATCGTGATTCAGGGCGATTATATTTATTATTGGGGAGACGAAGAGACACTTTTGCACAGATATAACCTGGAAACATCTGGAACAGAGGATATTTCTCCGGAGCAGGAGTTTGATGGAGGGGAATATATCTGGGTTACAGATGATTATCTGGTTTATAGCGCTACAGACCGTGAGGTCTATAAATATTATCTGGAGGATGGCAGAGAAGAGCATCTGGATAAGCTGTATTCTTTGCCGGACAGAGATGAGGGTACTTTGTATAATGAAGTGATTTATCAATCTCTGGCGGCCACTGTGTATTGGATGGATTTGCGGAACAATACAAATAATAAAGCGGATATGGAAGAGATACTTGCAGCGCCTGCCTCAGGAGAGACAGAAGAGAATACTTCTGATGCGAGTGTCGGGAATATTGGATTTAATATTTCCGATGGAATAAATGTTCACGCAAGCGAAGGCAGCGCCTTACTCACCACAGATTATTTCCAATTATACCTGCCCATGGATGTGCTCTGGGATTATGAGGTGGTAAATTCTGACACGATTAAGCTGGTGCTTGCTTCAGCCAGGGACGAGGGGTACGGAGGTGTGTTTGTCACTATAAAGGCTTATGACTGGGGTGATGACAGCTATGCAGACATTCCTCGCTATACAATTGCTGGAGTCAGTGAAGCGAAAAAATACGTTGCTATTTTCCCGACGGATGTGCAGTATAATCCCAATGATGCGGAGCAGACCGCCGCATACCAGCGACTCGCAGATATTGCCGCCAGAATCGATGCAAACGGGAATAGTGACGATAATCCGTTTATTGTTATGCTGCCTTAGTTCCGTAGAGGATTTGATGGTTTCTTATTATGTCTAAAAGTGCGAGTGTTCAAGGAATTGTAAGTTATGCAGATATTATTGTAAGTTATGATAACTTGGTTGAAAAAGGATGTTCATAAGCTTATATTTTAATTGTCGGTATCGCATATCAGCAGAGCTGGTATGCATACCGGCAAAATTTTTTGAAGGAGGAAAGAAGCTTATGAAAAGAAAATGGAACAAGTTAATCTCAGGAGTAATATGTGTGTCTTTGGCACTGCCGGGTAGTGTTGTATATGCCGGTGAGCCTAAATTGGAGAGTGTACAGGACTACGACACAGACGTAGAACGTATGACAGAGGAAGCAATCGATGTGGAAGTATTTGATTCGGCACAGGAGATTGTGGATGTTGATGAAGAAACCACAGATGAGGCATCGCAGGGGGAGGAAAGTGTGCTTTTTTCCACATCTGAAATTGAAGAGGACGTTTTTACGGATGGGAATTCAGATATATCATTTTCTGGAGATGAAGGGCCTGTCCTGGCAGCAGGGGAGAGCGTGCCAATAGATACGGTGCATTTCCCGGATGATAATTTCCGCTATTTTATTTTGGGTTTAGAATATGAAAATGGTGATGGAGATGAGGAGTTATCGACTGAGGAAATCAGTAATATTACAGAATTGGAATATTGTGAAGCGGATGACTACTCTGGAATTGAATATCTTACGGCTTTAAGAGAAATAGATATTCGTTCTACAGATTCAGCAGTAGCTTTTTCGCTTGATATAAGCAAAAATATTAAACTAAGAAGAGTATCTATTAATGTGTATTATAACAGTTATAAAAATAAAGAAATTTTGATGAATCAGTCTATCAATTTTGGAAATGCACTTACATCTCTTGAGGATATTTATTTGAGTGGTGTATATTTAGCATCGTTTGATGTATCTATATTCACGGGTATAACTACAGTCACAATGCAGGATTGCTCGGTAGAGAGTGTAGTTATGTCAGGGAGTAGAACTCTGTCTGTATGCTCACTTCAAGATTTACAAAATGTGAGAAGCCTGGAATTTGGGGCGCTTCCCGCACTGAAAAACTTAAAGATATTTAGGGTCAATAGCTTAAATGCTTTTTCGCTCCCGATAGCACCTGACTTGAAAGTATTAAGTATAGGAGAAAAATTAGAGGAGATTTCTCTTTCTTCATATCCTAAGCTTACTACATTAGGGTTGACAGGAAATAGGCTTAAAAGTTTGGATTTGAGTTGTTGTCCGGACTTAGAGGAAATAGATGTCTCTTATAATGATCTTACGTTTTTGGATGCCACAGGACTTCCAAATCTGAAATTTCTTAATTGCTGGATGAATAATCTTACAGAAATTAAAGGGGATAAAGAAAAATTTATTGGTTATCCAGAACCTCAGAGAAAAGCTAATATTGATTTATATACCAATATACTTTATGCTTCTCAGCTTTGGGATGAAGTGATGTTAATGGAATTTTGGCGTGGGGTGAATATAATAAATCCTCGGGGGTTAACACCAGAAAAAACAAATGCTGGTGCATGTAGCTATTTTGTCATAGATGAATTTGAGGGTAATAGTACAGATGTTTCTTTTGATTTAGATGTTAGGTATTTAGATTTGGTATTACCGGTCAACTATCATCTTACCAGGGCAGAAAAGGAGAAACTTGACGTACCTAAGATCAGTGAAATATACGAAACTGATAAAAAGCGTGAGATATACTGGAATCATGTAGTAGGAGCAGAAGGCTTTTATGTTTATCGTAAAATCAATGATTCCGCCTACAAAAAGATTGCGACAGTTAAGGGCGGAAATAAAAATTACTATATCGACAAGACCAGTACATGGGCGAAATATTCATATAAAGTGAAAGCCTATGGGAAAGTAAACGGAAAGACTGCCACAAGTGCATACAGTAATGTACGTACCTATATTAATCAGTACAATTGGAAGCCCAAACTCACCGCCAGGCCAGGCACTAAAAGCGCAACCCTTACCTGGAAAAAGCTGAATGGTGCAACAGGCTACCAGATTTACCGTGCCACCAGCAAAAAAGGAAAATATACAAAGGTTGCAACCATTAAAAAAGGCACTACAGTCAAATATACAGATAACAAGCTGCAGGCTAAAAAGATTTATTACTACAAAATAAGGCCGTATCTGACTGTCAGCAAAAAGAATACCTATGGTTCATTTTCCGGCATTGTCAAGGTTACAACCAGATAGAAACTTTTAGAATCTGCCGCATAATGGTGAATATTCATTATGCGGCATATATTCTCATATTATTAGAAGATTAGGAGTGAATGATATTGAAAAGAAAAGGTAAATTTTGTTTGGCTGTTATGATGGCTGTATGTTTTACATTTACAATAGTATCTACTGTACAGGCGGCATATTCTGGCACAGATATACCGGCTGTCTCAGAGATTTTTGCAAATGTGGACCTGACCGATGCTCAGGACATATCCAATGCGCCAGAGTCCCCGGATACCCCGGTCCCTGATAAGCCAGAGTCCCCGGATACCCCGGGCGTCCCTGACAAGCCAGATATCCCCGATACCCCCGATACCCCGGATACGCCGGATAAGCCCGATGAGCCGGATAAGCCCGACGAACCAGAGAAGCCAGTCTACAAGGAGGGCTGGATTAAAAAAGGCTCGAACTATTACTGGCAGAATTCGGATGGGTCTATACGCACAAAGCAGGGACTTTTCACAGTAGGTAAGGATAAATATTACATTACTAAGGGGGGAAGCCGGCTGTCAAAGAGCTTCAAAAAAATAAAAGGGCAATATTATTATTTCCTCGGTAATGGAAAAATGTTCATGCAAAATAAGTTTTACACCATTAATGGAAGCCGTTATTATTTTTACGCAGACGGACATATTGCCACAGGACGGACTAAAATAGGCAAGGTCTACTATTATTTTGATGCCAAGGGCAAGCAGGTGAAAAACGTCAAGGCAATAAAAATTGGAAAGAGCTACTACAGTATAGATTCCAAAGGTGTTACCGCTAAAATGTCTGACAAAAAAGCGGAATGTATCTTTGCTGCCCAGCGGTTTATTGAAAAGCATTCAACAAGCTCTCAGACGAACGCCCAGAAGTTCCGTTCCAGCTTCAGGTATCTGTTGGGATATATGAGGTATTCGCCCAACTATTTTTCTACCTCGGCAGATTACAAGATCATTGATAAAAAAGACGGGATATATGAGCTGGCGCTTTATACATTTAACGCGCCGAACCTGAGAGGTAATTGCCATCGTTTTGCATCTTGTGTTGCAGCCATGGCGAGCGTGCTGGGCTATAAAAATCCTACAGTTGTCACTACAACAGGGGACCACAGCTTTGTCATGATCGATGGCAAATATTATGATAATATGTACCACGGCCTTTTTGGAGCAAGCAGCAGACCTTCTTATAAAGTATATAAAAAGACAGTGTTCTAATACAATGAATAATAAGTAACTGACACATTAGCCTGTCTAAAATAATCATAATCTGCCGTATATTGGAAATTAGACATTGTAAGGTAGGTATTTTCATTATATAATTGACTCAGATAATCAAGAAAGGAACTTAATATGATGAATAAAAAATTGATTAGCCTGTATCTTGGCTTGACAGTTGCTGCGATGATGGTAACCAGTATCCCAGTATCTGCAGCAGGAGCAGAAGAGAATGCCGCAGCAGCGGAAGCCCAGGCCCAGACTTCAGAGGAAGCAAATCCGGAAAAATCAGCAGAGGATATCACATTCGAGCTAAACGGCAGCGAGATTGTAATAGTCAACGAGACTGAAACGGAAGTCAATTCTGCGAAAGCAGAGACTGTTTCCGCAAAAGCAGAGGCCGGGACAGATACTGATTCGGATAATGCAGAAGCCGGGAACGAGGAGGGAGATACCTGTACAGTAGTGCTTGATACGGCAGACGGAGAACATAAGTTTGAGAAGGTCAATCCATTGAAATGGACAGATGCAAAGCTTATTGAGGATCATGGATTTTTGTATATCAGGTATACAGAGACAGATGGCAGCAGTCGGGATGCTTCTGAGACAAAGGCGGCGGTCACACCTAAGGAGGAGCTTATTATGTGGGCGCTTACCAGTGTGAATATCCGTGAAGAAGCAGATGCTGACTCAGCTGCACTGAAAGTGGCTGAGATGGGCGGCGAGTGCAAGGTTCTGGAAATCAGACCTGGCTGGTACCAGGTAGAGTACAATGGGGTTACAGGTTATATTAACCACAAATTCCTCTCTGATGACAAGGAAGCAGTGGATGCGGCTGTAGCGTCGGCGAAAGCGGCAGAGGCGGCTGCTGCGGCGCAAAGCGAGTCTTACAGCTATGATTATTCAGACTATGACTATGATTATTCGGGTGACGGCTACGATGGAGGTTCCTCAGGCGGAGGGGCATCCGACAATGGTGCGTCCGGCGGAGATGACGGTTCACAGGGATGTCTCACAGGCGGTTTACTGAATTAAAAGCGTTGCGCTAAGGGACTTGAATGAAATGATTTTGGATTATATGAGGAGAAAAAGAATGGAAAAGAAGAGAAACCGCTCAGGGTTTAAGAAATTCATCATACTGCTGTTGTGTGTAATCCTGGCTCAGGGTGTGATTACGGTTCCTTTTATGGCTGAAAAGGTGCAGGCGGCAACCGTGAAAAAAGGATTGAAAAAAGAAGGAAACTATTACTATTTCTACGCGAACAACAAAAAGGTAACGAACACCTGGAAAACCATAAAGACTACTTCCAACGGAAAAACCGTTTCCTATAAATATTACTTTGGAAGTAACGGCAGGGCGTATGCGGCTAAGGACCTTAAAAAGTCAATGAAATACAACAAAAATGTGGTGCTTAAAAAAATCGGAAATTACTATTACGGCTTTGACCGTCTCGGTCATATGGTGAAGTCAGGTTATTACAACAATCCGATGAAATACGACAGTAACGGAGATTCCTACACCTACTATTTTGATAAAAATGGACGATGTAATTCCGCCAAGTCAAAGGCTATCCGCAAGGCCGGAGCATACCAGGCAGATGCCGCGGCTATCCGTAAAATCCTGGGCAAGCCTAAAAAAGAGATTAAGCTTAACAGCTGCTACGGAGAACCCGGAGACGACTACCGGCTCAATTACGCGAACATTTATGTGACAATTCACAGATATCCGGACAAACGTGAAATGGTTTTCGGAATTTTTCCGATGTAGATACAGACCGGACATGTCTGTATAACTGTGCAAGTAAGCTGGTTCATTTAGGCAAGGGAACCTGTTTATTTGTATAAAGGTTTTAAATATCAGTGCAGTAAATAATAAGTCAATGTGACAGTTACTTAGTATTCACTGTACTAGGACTAATTAATAAAACACTGAGGGGTAATGATCATGAAGAAAATCAATCGGAAAATACTAGTGGCGGTGCTTCTGGGTATGCTGGCGGCTGTGTGCTTTTCATCCTCCGTATCAGCGGCATCCTATAAAAATCAGATAGTCACAAAAAACAATAAGCAGTATTACTACGACAATTCCGGTAAGCTGGTCAAAGGAAAGTTCGGCTATAAAATCAAAAACAAATATTACAAGATCAGCAAAGCTGGGGTATTGACCAAGGTAAGCAAGGTGCAGGGACTGGCTGGAATCCGCCTGAATCCTTATTATGGGAAATACTCAAATTCACAGATTTTATGGAAGGCTTTCCAGTGGTCGGCCAACCTGAAATACTATACCAACAGCACAAAAGCGCCTGCCGGTCAGACAAAGGAGACTTATTTCGGCACGTATGGCTTTGAACGGAACCGCGGAGACTGTAATGTGCAGGCTGCCACCTTCTACTGGATGGCAAAAGCGTTGGGCTATAATGCAAAATTTGTCCAGGGTTACGTGCCTACAGCCAAGGACGCGAACGGCAAGATTACCGTTTACAGCCCTCATGCATGGACGACCATAAAATCTGGCAAGACGACCTATGTGTATGACCCTAACTTCTCGGGAGATTGCTATCAGAAAAAGATTCTGAAGGGGATGAAGTCAGGATATAAATTCACCTACGGAACCAAGAATACATATCGGTACTTTAACAGTAAGAAAAAAGAACTCAAATAGTAACAGTTCAGCCTGGAGGTATGGGAATGTCCCTTGTTTCAAATGCATTTTTATTGTTTGTGCTGGCGGCTGTGATACTTTATTATCTGGTGCCACAGAAGATAAAGTGGGTGATCCTGCTGATCTTCAGTTATTTATATTACCTTTCCGGCAATGCAAAATATGTTCTGTTCATCCTGTTTTCCACTTTAGTGACCTATGGCTTTGCCCTTGGGATTGAAAAGCTGCGGGCAAAGGAAGCGTCCGTGAAAGTACAGAAACGGCTTTTGGTGGTGGGAATACTTATGAATCTCGGTATGCTGGGACTCGTAAAGTATACCGGATTTTTCGTGGAGAATATTAATCTTTTATTCCATTTGGATATGAAAGGACTGGAAATTCTTTTCCCACTCGGCATCTCATTTTTTACCTTTCAGTCCACAGGATATTTAATGGATGTATATTGGAAACGAATTGAGGCGGAGCGCAATATTTTTAAATATGCGCTCTTTGTCTCGTTTTTTCCCCAGCTTCTTCAGGGGCCGATCGGGAGATATGAAAGACTTGCGGCGCAGCTTTACCAGCCGCATACATTCCAATTACATAATATCTCATTTGGTCTGCAGCGTATCATCTGGGGTTATGCGAAAAAGATGATCATTGCGGACTGGGCCGGCGTGTTTGCGGATGCCATCTGGGGCGACCTTGACAGATTTAACGGAATTGCGTTGTTTGGCCTGGTTTTTTACGGAATCCAGCTCTATGCGGATTTTTCGGGAGCAATGGATGTGGTGATCGGAATCGGAAACCTGTTCGGCATCCAACTGGACGAAAACTTCCAAAGACCCTATTTTGCCACTTCCATGGCGGATTTCTGGAAACGGTGGCATATCACTCTTGGGGAGTGGATGATGAATTATGTGTTTTATCCCGTATCCCTTTCCAAGTGGATGATGAAATTTGCCAAATGGTCCAAAAAGAAATTCGGGAGGAAGAACGGGCGGATTGTGCCTATCGCGCTTGCGGACCTGATCGTGTTTTTTCTGGTGGGTATCTGGCACGGAGCAAGCTGGAAATATGTGATGTATGGTCTTTTAAACGGCGGTATCATTGCGTTCAGTGAGTTGATGGGCGGAACCTACCGTAAGTGGAGGACCGCGCTCCACATCAAGGGGGATGAGGCATGGTATCATGTCTTTGCCATAGTCAGGACCTTTATTCTTGTAAACTTAAGATGGTTTTTTGACCGTTCCGATACTTTGGGGCAGGGCTTTTATATGATCCGGCAGGCGTTCACTCATTTTGCTCCGGCACAGATATTGGAGATTTCGGCGGGGAGCGGCGGCACTGCTTTTGTGCCATGGGCGATTCTGATCATTGCTGTGGGTTGTATTGTGATGGTCACGGTGGGAGCTTTCCAGGAAAAGGGATATCATATCCGGGAAAGTCTGGCGCGCCTTCCCCTGCCTGTTACGGTCTGTATCTATATACTTTTGCTTGTCATGATCGGGATGTTTGGGTCCACGGCGGCTCCGCGAGGTTTTATCTATGCACAATTTTAAACGAAATATCAGGGCTGTCTGCGTCCTGGCAGCAGTAATCGCAGTCTTTTTGTTATTGGATTTTCTTTTATATCCATGTACCTTTACAAGAAATGATATCCACGCAGTGACCACAAGACAGTTTGACGACATTTATATGGGCACCTCCCACGGTAAAATGGGCATTGATCCCAAGGCAATGGAAGAGGTGAGCGGCAGGACCGGCCATAATCTCTGCGTGGGAGGACAATACAGTGAAGATGCCTATTATATTTCTCAATTGATTTTGGAAAAAGGGTACAAGCCATCACGTATCGTTTATGAGATTTCACCGGGATACTTCACCTCGGAAAAGGAAGAGGGGAACAATTATCTGCTGTTTTATCATGAGTTTCCTTTGTCTTATACAAAATTGTCCTACTTCTGGGACTCTATCAGAAACTGTAATTTCCGAACCATGCTCTTTCCGTGGTATGAATATCCCATCAGTTACGAATTGGAAAACCTGGGGGATACATTTAAAACGAAATGGAATAAGGATTTCGGTATTGACGACTTGAAATCTGACTCCCAAGAGTATCATGAGAGCGGGTTTATCGAGAGGTATTCTGTGGATGTCTCGGGGCTTGCTATGACCGGGATCACGGAATTTAGTGAGGAGGATGTGGTCCAACGGAATATGGAATATCTCAAAATGCTGGTGGATTTGTGTAAGGAAAAGGGTATTGAGTTTGTGGCGCTTGTCACGCCTATCCCGGGTGTATCTCTTTCCGCTTATGGGGAATCCTTTGGGAAAGCATATCAGTATTTCGGAGAATTTTTCAAAGAAAATGACGTGCGGTATATCAATTTTAACAGCAACCAGTATTTCCCGATATTCACGCATGAGCTGAGTGCATATACGGATTATGACGGACATCTGAACGGGGATGCTGCGCGGGAGTTTTCGAAAATATTGGCGCAGGTACTGGATAATACCTATGAGTTCCCGGCATCCGAAAGTACACAAGGCAGCGCGCAGGCTACTACGGAGGCAGCGGGATAGAGCCGCATCGCAAGGCAGCGCGCAAGCCATTACGGAGCAGCGGGATAAGGCCGCAGCGGAATGCTTGCGGCAGATCACAGACAGCATTTAAGGCGGCAAAGGAGTAACGAGAATTATGAAATCTATATTAGAATATTTGGAAAACAGTGCGGAGAGATTCCCGGACAAGACGGCTTTTGCCGATGAAGAACAGGAGTGCACGTTTTCTGTTTTGAAACAAGATGCGCAGGTGATTGGTTCCAGGCTTTTGGAGCATGGCGTTATCAGAAGGCCGGTTCCGGTACTGATGGAAAAGGGCGTGCAGACCATAAAGATTATGATGGGTATCGTATATGCAGGAGGCTTTTATGTGATGCTGGATGGCACTCATCCGGTCCGCCGTCTGGAGCAGATTTTAGATACCCTGCAGGCACACCGGATGATTGTCTCTTCCGAAAATATGGAAATTGCCCGGAGCCTTCATTTCACGGGCAGTCTCATCACCCCTGACGAGCTGTTGCAGGGAGAGGCTGATGAGAAAGGCTTGAAAGCAATCCGGGATGCCCAGTGTGATATGGATCCGCTCTATGTGCTGTTCACCTCCGGCTCTACGGGGGTTCCCAAAGGGGTGGTGGTAAGCCACAGGTCTGTCATTGATTTTATGGAGTGCTTTACGGATATATTCGGGATTGACAGCGGGGACGTGATCGGGAACCAGGCTCCGTGGGACTTCGATGTTTCCGTGAAGGATATATATGCGGGGCTCAAAACCGGGGCCACGGTGCAGATCATACCAAAGACATTGTTTTCTTTCCCTATGCTGCTCCTCGATTTTCTGGAGGAGAGAGGGGTGACAAATCTGACCTGGGCAGTATCTGCTCTTTGCATTGTGTCCACGTTGAACGGCCTCTCCTATAAGGTTCCGGCTTCTTTGAAGAGAGTCATGTTTTCCGGGGAGACAATGCCTATCCGCCATCTGAATTACTGGAGGAAATACCTTCCGGAGGCCATGTTTGTGAATCTGTATGGGCCTACGGAGATCACCTGCAATTGTACCTATTACATCCTGGACCGGGAATTTTCTCCGGGAGAGATGCTGCCCATAGGCAGAGCATTTCCAAATGAACGGGTATTTCTGCTGGATGAGGATGGCCGTGAGGTGACGCAGCCGGAGCAAAAAGGTGAAATCTGTGTATCCGGCACCGCACTGGCACTGGGGTACTATAATTCCCCGGAACAGACACAGAAGGCCTTTGTGCAGAATCCTCTGAATTTAAGCCATATGGAGCTGATCTACCGCACAGGGGATTTGGGAATATACAATAGCCGGGGAGAGCTTTGCTTTGCATCCAGAAAAGATTCCCAGATCAAGCACATGGGGCACCGCATTGAACTTGGGGAGATAGAATGTGCATTGGAAAAAGTAGAAGGGCTTGTGCGGGGAACCTGCTTCTTTGACCAGGAGAGAAATAAAATCGTTTGCTGTTATCAGGGTAATTTGAATAGAAAGCAGATATGTGCAGAGCTTGGCAGGCTTTTGCCGGAATATATGATTCCCAACGTATTCCGGCAGGTGGAGACCATGCCTGTCACGAAAAACGGCAAGATTGATAAAAAGGCTTTGCAGGAAAATTATAGAACCTATAAGAAATAGAGAATCTGTAAGAAATACGGAACCTGCAGAAGGCAGAGAAAACAAAGAAAAGAAGGGAGGCAGCTATTCAGGAGGGTACCGCGAAGCGGCAGCCGTGTAGAGACTGAATAGCGAATAGAACAAATGGAAGAATTAATGGAAATTTTAGAGGAAATCTGTCCGGATGTGGACTTTGAAACGGAAAAGGCATTGGTAGATGATAAAATCTTAAGTTCTTTTAGTATTTTATCCATTATCAGCGAGATTAACGATGCATTCGAGGTGACGCTGACACCTGCGGAGATCATCCCCGCGAACTTCAATTCTGCGGAAGCATTGTGGGATATGATCTGCAGATTAAAGGGCTGAGTGTGCCTGACGCAGAGCACTGCCGGGCGGCACGGGGCAATCGTAAAGAGCTGTGTAAAGGCGGCCGGAAGCATTGTGGAAAAGTCACAGAAACTGCCACAAAAACTGCCACAAAAACCGGAGATTGCAGCCGAAAATTGTACAAAAATCCTAAAGAAATCAAAGTGTTTTCCTGTTGTATTTTGTTGATTTATACAAAAAAACGCAGAAAATGTATTTGATTTTGTGCATTCACTATTGACTAATACGTTAAAGTAATGTATTATCAAAGAGACGGGGAATTGTGTGAAAGCAATTTCTAATTTTATTAAAAAATTGGAGGAGAACAATGAAGAAGGTAATCGCAACACTCTTAAGCTTTGCTATGGCATTCTCTATGTTAGTAGTGCCGAGCGTAAGCGTAAAAGCGGAAGCTGAGGAAGCAGACTACAAGATTGGTATCGTAACCGGTTCTGTTTCTCAGTCAGAGGATGACCGCCGCGGTGCGGAGGAATTCCAGAAAATGTACGGAGAAGATATGGTTAAGCTCGCTATCTATCCAGACAACTTTACAGAAGAGCTTGAAACAACAATCCAGACAATCGTTAACCTGTCTGACGATCCTGATATGAAAGCAATCATCGTTAACCAGGCAGTTCCTGGAACAACAGAAGCTTTCCGTCAGATCAAAGAAAGACGTCCTGACATCCTTTGTATCGCAGGCGAGTCCCATGAGGACCTTCCGGAGATCGGAAGCGCTGCTGACTTGGTTGTAAACAACGACTTCGTTGCACGTGGATATCTGATCATCAGAACAGCTCACGAGCTGGGATGTGATACATTTGTACATATTTCTTTCCCGAGACATATGGCTTATGAGACCATGAGCCGTCGTGTAGCTATCATGAAAGCTGCATGTGAAGAATTCGGTATGAAATTCGTACTTGAGACCGCTCCGGACCCAACATCTGACGTTGGTGTTGCAGGCGCACAGGCTTACATTCTTGAAAAAGTTCCGGAATGGGTTGAGAAATACGGAGAGAAGGCTGCTTACTTCTGTACCAACGACGCTCATACAGAGCCGTTGCTGAAACAGCTTCTTGAGTACGGCGGATATTTTATTGAAGCCGATCTTCCGTCTCCGCTGATGGGCTACCCGGGAGCATTAGGAATCGACCTTACTGAAGAAGCAGGCGATTTCTCCAAAATCCTTGCAAAAGTAGAGCAGACTATCTGTGAAAAAGGCGGCGCTGACCACTTCGGCACATGGGCATACTCCTACGGATACGTTACATCTGCAGGTCTTGCACAGCATGCTATGAACGTTCTCAACGGCGAGAGCGAGATTGACGAGATCGATGATGTATCTGAAGCATATACCGTATTCTCAGGCGAAGCAAACTGGAATGGTTCCAACTATACAAACGCTGAGACCGGTGTAAAAGCCGACAACACATTCCTGATTTACCAGGATACCTATATTATGGGTGATCCAGGACATTTCATGGGTTCTACAGATGTTGAAGTTCCTGAAAAGTACTTCACCATCAAATAAGCTGTTCACGGTTTCGTAATGATTCAAGTTGAATGGGGAGGAAAATTTTCCTCCCCGTTCTTTTCGGATATGTTTAGGTTTTACGCTAAAAATAGATTCTTGGACAAGGAATGAAAAATTATGAAGAATAACGAAGCTCCGTTATTGGAGATGAAAAACGTTAAAAAAAGTTTCTTCGAAAATCAGGTACTGTCAGATATCAATTTCAAGCTGGAAGAGGGAGAAGTCCTTGGCCTTGTTGGTGAGAATGGCGCGGGTAAAAGTACCCTGATGAAGATACTTTTTGGTATGGATGTGATCAGAGAGACCGGAGGGTATGAAGGTGATATCCTGATCAACGGAGAGAAGGTACAGTTTAATACGCCTTTTGATGCACTGGCGGCAGGTGTCGGCATGGTTCACCAGGAATTCTCGCTGATTCCCGGTTTTACTGCAACAGAGAATATTGTGCTCAACAGAGAGCAGAAAAAGAAAAACGTACTTTCTGAGGTGTTCGGAGACCGTTTGGATACGCTGAACCGCGGTCAGATGAGTGAGACAGCGGCAGAGGCGATCGATAAGATGGGCTTTCAGATTGACGCGGATATGTCCATCAACAACATGCCTGTAGGGCATAAGCAGTTTACTGAAATCGCAAGAGAGCTTAGTAAAGAAAATTTGAAGCTGTTGATCCTGGATGAGCCGACAGCGGTTTTAACAGAAAAAGAAGCGGACGCCTTGCTGGAATCTATCCGCAATATGTCGGCAAAAGGTATTTCTGTTATATTTATCACGCATCGTTTACATGAAATTTTATCTGTCTGCAACCGTGTTCTTGTCATGCGCGACGGTTATGTTGTCAAAGATGTAGATTCTAAAGAAACCAATGTGGAGGAAATCACCAAATGGATGGTTGGCCGTGACGTGGGTTCTGCCGCTGCAAATAAAGATGCAAGAATAAAAACGGATGCGCCTAATATCATGTCGGTTCGCAAACTGTGGGTGGATATGCCCGGTGAGACAGTGCGTAATGTTGACCTGGATATCAAAGAGGGCGAAATCCTCGGTATCGGCGGCCTGGCGGGACAGGGTAAGCTCGGCATTCCCAACGGCATTATGGGACTGTATGATGCAGGCGGAACCGTGACCTTTAACGGACAGGAAATCCCGCTGAACAGTCCGCGGAAGTGCCTGGATTCGTCCATTGCCTTTGTTTCTGAGGACAGAAGAAGTGTGGGCCTGCTCCTTGATGAGACTTTGGAGTGGAATATCGCATTCCCGGCTATGCAGGTACAGAATAAATATCTGAAAAATTATCTGGGCGGCCTGATCAAGTGGAGAGACGAAAAAGCAATCCATGAAGTCACAGAGAATTACATAAAAAGCTTTATGATCAAATGTACAAGCTCCAAGCAGAAGGCAAGAGAGCTTTCGGGCGGTAACCAGCAGAAAATCTGTCTGGCGAAAGCTTTTGCCATGGAACCGAAGCTCTTGTTTGTATCTGAGCCTACCCGTGGTATTGATGTTGGCGCGAAGAGTCTGGTACTGGAGGCAATCAAGAAATATAACCGGGAAAACGGCGCTACGGTAGTCGTTATCTCTTCTGAGCTGGAAGAGCTGAGACAGACCTGCGACAGGATTGCAATCGTATCGGGCGGTAAGGTTGCCGGAATACTTCCTGCTTCTGAGTCATCAGAAAAATTTGGTATGCTGATGATCAGTCAGGTGAAATAAGGAGGATAAAATGAACGCTAAAACTTCTGAAGAGAAGACAGCAGGCGGACGCATTCAGGGCTTGATCAAAAGCTTTGGCCTGCCGAGACTGATTATTGCCGGTTTCCTTCTGCTGCTCTTTATCGCGTCTCCTTTTGTGGGCGCAAATATATTTACACAGTTAACAAATGTGATCAACCGTTTCGGATGGAATGCAATCCTGGTACTTGCAATGGTGCCTATGGTACAGTCCGGATGCGGCTTAAACTTCGGTCTGCCTCTCGGAATTATTTCCGGACTTTTGGGTGCGACCCTGTCTATTGAATTTGGATTTACCGGGGGCTTAAGCTTCTTTGTGGCGATTGCACTGGCAACACCTTTTGCGCTTATTCTGGGAACCGGCTACGGCTGGCTTTTGAATAAGATTAAGGGCGGCGAGATGATGATTGCTACTTACGTGGGCTTCTCCGCGGTATCCTTTATGTGTATGATGTGGATCCTGCTTCCTTACCATGCCCCGAATATGGTTTGGGGACTGTCCGGAAAAGGTCTGCGTACTACCATTTCCCTGGAAGGCTATTACGCACAGGTGCTTTCAAACTTCCTGAAGATTAAGATCGGAAGCTTCTCCATACCTGTGGGCAACCTTCTGTTCTTTGCAGTGCTGGCGCTGGCAGTGTGGGCATTTTTCCACACCAAGACAGGTACAGCTATGACGGCTGCGGGATCAAACCCCACCTTTGCAAAGGCGGCAGGCGTTAATGTAGATAAAATGCGTATGATTTCTGTTATCATGTCCACATGGCTGGCTGCTATCGGTATCCTGGTTTATGAGCAGGGCTTTGGCTTTGTACAGATTTATATGGCGCCGTTTTATATGGCACTTCCGGCGGTATCTGCCATCCTTATCGGCGGTGCTTCTGTGAACAAGGCATCCATCCTTAATGTGATCATTGGTACGTTCCTGTTCCAGGGTATTGTAACCATGACTCCGACTGTTATGAACTCCATCATTCATATGGATGTGAGCGAAGTTGTCCGAATCATCGTTTCTAACGGTATGATTCTGTATGCTTTGACCAGAAAGACGGAGGGCTCGAAATGAAAAATAATACCACAACACAAATGAGTTTCGGAAAAAAGCTGCGGAGATTTCTATCCGATAATCCTGTGCCGATTATGTTTATCATAATCTGTGCCGTATGTATTCCGGTATCCGGATTTTCTCCGGGTTATCTGCTGAATGAGATTATGACCCGTATGGGAAGGAATACGTTCCTGATCCTGTGCCTGCTGATTCCTATCATGGCAGGTATGGGCCTGAACTTTGGTATGACGCTTGGTGCGATGGCGGGTGAGATTGGCCTTATTTTTGTTGCCGACTGGCAGATTTACGGAATACCAGGCGTTGTGCTTGCTATGATCATTTCCATCCCTATTTCCATCGTGCTTGGTATTTTCTGCGGAAAAGTCCTGAATATGGCAAAGGGGCGTGAGATGATCACCAGTTATATCATCAGCTTCTTTATCAACGGTGTATATCAGCTTGTTGTATTGTATATGATGGGGCCGATCATTCCCATTAAACATTCCAGTATCAGGCTGCCCCGAGGCTATGGTATCCGTAATACGGTAAGTCTCCTGAATATGAGACAGTGTCTTGACAATCTTATGAGTATTACCATTAAGGGAGTGAAGATTCCTGTACTGACCTTTATCATTGTGGGCGTGCTGTGTCTGTTCTTTGTATGGTTCAAAAAGACAAAGCTTGGCCAGGATATGAGAGCTGTAGGCCAGGACATGGAGGTTGCACGCGATGCAGGTATCAACGTAGAGAGGACACGTATTATTTCCATCGTTATGTCAACCGTGCTCGCAGGCTTCGGTATGGTTATTTATATTCAGAACATGGGTAATCTTCCGACCTACACGGCTCATTCACAGATTGGTATGTTTTGTATCGCGGCGTTGCTCATCGGTGGTGCTTCGGTAGATCATGCCTCCATCAAGAATGTATTTCTTGGCGTAATTCTGTTCCATCTGATGTTTATCGTTGCGCCGTCCACAGGTACGAAGATTACAGGTGACTCCATGATCGGTGAGTATTTCCGTGTGTTCGTATCCTACGGTGTTATTACGGTTGCCCTGACCATGTACGAGACGAAGAAACGTAGGATTAAGAGCAGAGCAGGCCAGCAGCTGAAAGCGGATCAGAAGGGGGATGAGGCAGATGAATAAGAAAAAGACGATTCTGATCAGAGTCCTGGCAGTTGTTGTCCTTCTTGTAATTGCGGCTGCTATGATGGTGATTGGCAGAGGCCATACGGTTTACTTTGATAACGTGGCAATGGAGTATGAGGGAAAGACTTATGCCAACCCTTATAGAGTAGATGTTTATGTGAAAGAAGAGAGGGCCGCCAAGCTCAAAGCAGATGAGCGAGGCATGGCTTCCTGGATGGGCGCAAACTTTAAAATGACCCTTGAGATTACTGAGAACAAGGGGGATGAGCCTACTACTAAGGAGTTTAAGGTGAAGCTGCCACAGAGTATGGACGGTGTGATCATCAATATTCCGGCGCTGCTTGCAGACCTTCCCGAGGAGGCGTATCTGTCTGAGTTTGTGCAGACGATCGTGGAGGAACCTGAGGAAGAGGAGCCGTCTGATACTGAAACGGATACTCCGGTGGATGACCTTGGTACGGATGGTTTTGAAGGCCTGGGCGATATCTGATAAGACAGCAAATTTAGAAAGTATGAAAGTAAAACGTATTTTCGTATAAAATAAAAAATCGAGACTTCTTTGGAGGTCTCGATTTTTTTCGTCTGCGATTATTTTTGCGGTACTGCCCCAATCGTCCCTTCGTCATAGAGCTTGACAGAGAGGATTTTCGACCGGATATCCATATCCGGATTTTTGATGCGGCTGACCATAAGATCCACGGCTTCATCGGCAATGGGCTCGCTTGCGGTATAGGAAATACTTGACAGCGGCAGCAGATGAGGCAGGCTCTGGCGCAGGTGGTCGAAGCCTATGATAGATACATCTTCCGGGATGTTATAACCATTTTCCAAAAGCGTATTCATAGCGGAATAGGCAAGCAGGTCACTGAATCCGCAGATGGCGGTATAGTCCACCGGAATCAGCAGTTTTTTCAGCGAACCGGTAAGAATAGCATCCTGAAAAGCCTCGTACGATATTTCTCTGACATTGTCGGCGCTCATACTGGATTCAGCCAGTGCCTGCATAAAACCGTTGTAACGGAGCACTTGAGAAGCACTGTTCCATGGGCCGGATAAAAAGGCAAAACTGCGATGCCCTTGCTTGATCAGAGACTTCCCTGCCAGATAACCACCCTGGTAGTCATTGCATCGCACAACATCATTGGTCCTGTTGGGAAGTTCACGGCCGATGAAAACAAGAGGGATATGGTTCTGATTAATGGTTTGTATCATATAATGGCTCTCGGCTCGCGGAAAGAGAAAAATCCCGCTGACATTATAGGAAATGACAAGAGAAAGTGCATCAGCGTCATGCATTCCCTGAAATTGGGTACACAAAATAAAAAGATGATAATCATATGATCGGAGCTTTCGGGCAATCTGCGCTAGCATTTCGGAGTAGTATGGGTTCTGAATATCATCGATAATAGCTACGATCAGGTTGGTCTGTCCGGAACGGAGAGAGGAAGCAGCAACATTGCGAATATAGCCAAGTTCAGTGGCGGTAGTCTGTATTCTGGAAATCGTTTCGGCCGGAAGCCGCGTATCGTTTCGGAGCGCCCGGGATATGGTATTTACGGAATATCCGCATGCATCGGCGATGTCCTTCAATGTGATACGTTTGTTTTTAGACTCCATTGGTAAATCTCCTTGTTTGGTTTTTGATATGTATTATCTATATTTTACCTGACCCACCACTAAAAAGCAAGAGAGAACATAGTGCATAAAAATAGTGCCGCAATATTGTGCTAAAGTGACAAAATGACGGAAAAGCGTAAAAACAGTATTGACAAAATATTAGATTAACGTTAATCTAACGGTACAAGAAAACGGAAAACAATTAATTAGGACAAAATCAAGGAGGTAAGTATGGTATCTAAAAAAGTTTATGCATTGGCAATGGCAGCAGTGATGTGTGTGTGTGTTCCGGTAGCAGCGGAATCCACACCTGCAGATGAAGCAGCAACAAATTGGGAAGAGGTGCTTGGACCTACAGTTACGAAGAGCGAAGATTCCCCCACCGGCTACATGGCCCGGTTTGTTTACAAAGATGAGACGGCAGAAAGCGTACAATTCCATGGAGATATGGCGCTGCAGAATTGGGAGGATTTAAGTGACACGAACGTATATACTCCCTTTGAATACAAACCTGGTATGATGCGTGGTGCAGGCTCCTATGACGAGGAAATGAAGGAAGTGTCAGACGGGTACTGGATGATCGAAGTACCTGTGACAGCAGGAGCGAATCAGTATTGGTTCACTGTAAACGGTGTGGACGAGGTTGGTTCCGACTGGCTGATCGACCCGGCGAATCCATACGCGCCCATTTATCCGGAGGATGGCCTTTTAGAAGTTGACCGCCGTAATTTCAATCCTTTATATGTGCATTATGACCCGGAAACCATGGGAGATTTCGCACCTATGGCAGCGCGTGACATTGAGGTCCCAAGAGAAGGAATCGAACATGGCTCCTGGAGTTATGTAGAACTTCCGGCAGAAATCAATGAGGGAGAGAATCCACCTGAGAAACGCTATGCAGGCGTTTATCTTCCCCCAAGCTACGATGCGGAAAGAGAAGAGCCATACAAGACCATCTATCTGCAGCATGGCGGTGGACAGGACGCATCCGACTGGATGAATATCGGCAGTGTTCCGCATATTATGGATAACCTGATCGCTGATGGTCAGACAGAACCGGCAGTTGTTGTATCAACTATGTGTACGATGAGTGATGCACCTGGTTATTTAGGAGAAGGGTATAAAAACTTACCTGCAATCGTTAAATTTGTTGAAGACAACTACAATGTAGCTGCTGGCGCAGAAAACCGCTCTTTTTCAGGATTATCAAGCGGCGCCCGGGCAACCACCGGAATCATGGCCAGCGAATATTATGACCTTTTTAAATACTACGGCGTATGGAGCGGTGGTATCCAGGAACTGATCGGTCAGACAGTTGGCGAGCGCGAGCCTGAGGTGATCGTTCCGGAAGAACATATGCAGGATCTCTGCATCTTCATCGGGCAGGGCAACAACGATACAGAGAGAAGCAATGTTCCTGATGATGCCTTAGAAGCATTTTACAATAAAGCTCCAAACAGCGCATACCTGAAGGTTGCAGGCGGACATGATTTCAATACCTGGTGTCAGCTGTTTACTACTTACGCGAGAGACTACTTGTGGCAGCCAGATGCTTTCACTGGAAAATAATAAATAGTTGATTAACGTTAATCAAACAATACAATGTAACAGGATGAAATGCTTTAGGAGGGAGGTGATTGATGACAATATGATGATTAAACGGGAGGTGCTGCAAACAGAGAGTGGTATATAATAGAGCAAAACTTAATAATGGGGAAAAGGTAGCAAAAAGAAAATTCACACAATACAAAAGATAAATTTGAGGAGGTATTACTATGTTTAACAAAAAATTTTATGCATTGACAATGGCAGCAGTGATGTGTATGAGTGTTCCGGTGTCGGCAGCGGCGGCAGAATCTACACCGGCAGACGAAGCAGCAACAAATTGGGAAGAGGTGCTTGGGCCGACAGTTACGAAAAGTGAAGATTCTCCAACTGGTTATATGGCTCGGTTTGTTTATAAAGACGAGGATGCGGAAAGTGTACAGTTCCACGGGGATATGGCGCTGCAGAACTGGGAAGACCAGAGCGATACAACAAAATATTCACCGTTTGAATACAAACCAGGCATGATGCGCGGAGCCGGTTCCTATGATGAGGAAATGGAAGAAGTTGCAGATGGTTACTGGATGATCGAAGTACCTATCACAGCAGGCGCCAATCAGTATTGGTTCACCGTAAACGGTGTGGACGAAGTTGGAGGCGACTGGCTCATTGACCCGGCGAATCCATATGCTCCGAAATATCCGGCAGACTGTCTTGAAGAATCTGACCGCCGTAACTTCAATCCTGTTTATGTACATTATGATGCAGAAACTATGGGCGATTTCGAACCACTCGCAGCACGTGATATTGAAGTTCCTAGAGAAGACATTGACCATGGATCCTGGAGTTATGTAGAACTTCCGGCAGAGATCAACGAAGGAGAAAACGCACCTGAGAAACGTTATTTAGGCGTATATCTTCCGCCAAGCTACGATGCAGAAAGAGAAGAACCGTACAAAACGATCTATCTGCAGCACGGCAGCGGACAGGATGCATCCGACTGGCTGAACATCGGCAGCGTTCCGCATATTATGGATAACCTGATTGCGGATGGTGAGACCGAGCCGGCGATTGTTGTAACAACAATGGCTTCTTCCACCAGCACACCCGGATATTTAGGCGAAGGAAACAAAAATATACCTGAAATCATTAAATTTGTAGAAGATAACTATAATGTTGCTGATGGTGCAGAAAACCGTTCTTTCTCCGGATTATCAATGGGCGGTTCCATAACATCCAGAATCATGGCAAGTGATATGGCTGATCTCTTTAAATACTACGGCGTCTGGAGTGGCGGTATGGTTAACGTTATTGACCAGAATATCGGTGAACGTGAACCGGATATGCCTGTTCCGGAAGAGAATCTGCAGGATATCTATGTATTTGGAGGTCAGGGAAACCATGACTTACCGGCAGCTGATCTTTCCGAAGAGAACGTGGAAGCATTCTACAACCGTGTTCCTAATGGTGTATACCTGGAAGTAGCAGGCGGACATGACTTTAATACCTGGAATCAATTGTTCGCTACTTATGCAAAAGACTATCTGTGGAATCCAGATGCTTTCGCTGCGAAATAAGAGATATAACGTGCAGTTACATAATGCATAAAAATAGACCTGTGATGTTGTGACAAACTGACAAAATGACGGAAAAACACAAAAACAGTATTGACAAAATAGTGAATTAACGTTAATCTAAAGATACAGAGAAACGGAACCGCGGATGTACAGCAGGAAACAAACTGGTGAACAGTTACCGCAAAACCTAAATAAAAGGAGGAATTTAATATGATGAAGAAATTAGTTGCTGGAACACTTGCATCTGTAATGGTATTAGGATCAGCGCTGAGCGTAAGCGCAGCCGACGATGCATCCACACAGGGAAAGAACACATTTGTTGACGGAGCTACGGAAATGGATTTCTGGACCTTCCAGGAACTGCACGTAGACTTCTGGACCACAATGGCAGATGTATGGAATGAGCAGAACCCGGACAGAGCGATCAACCTTACGGTTACATCCGGTGAATCCCAGCCTATGCACAGCAAACTTCTGATCGCATGTCAGTCCGGCGACGGCGCTCCGGATATGGCAGACGTTGAGATTGGATATTACGGCTCATTCTTAAAAGACGGATATCTGCTTCCGATCAACGAAGCAGTAGAGCCTTACAAAGACGACATTGTTTTATCACGTGTCAGCATGTATGGAGACCCGGAAGGCAATTACTACGGTGTAGACTTCCATCTTGGTGAAACTGTTACCTACTATAACATGGACATCATGAATGAAGCAGGCGTAGATCCTACCACAATCGTAACCTGGGAAGATTACGCAGAAGCAGGAAGAAAAGTTCTGGAAGCTACAGGCAAACCGATGTTTGCGGTTGAGACAAACGACCTCTTCCTTCCGCAGGCTATGCTCCTTGAAAAAGGCGGCCAGTATGTAGACGAAGAAGGAAATCCAAGCCTTGCAACACAGGAACATGCAGATGTGATCAACTTTATCAGAGGCCTCTTAGAGGAAGGCGTTTGTGAAATCGCTCCTGGCGGCGGTGTACATAAAGAAGAGTGGTACGGCCATCTCAACAACGGTGATGTAGCATCCCTTACCATGCCTCTGTGGTACATGGGAAGATTTACAGACTACTGTCCGGACCTGAAGGGCAAAATTGCTATCCATCCGATTCCTGTATGGAACGAAGGCGATGTTCGTGCAGTTCTCCAGGGCGGTACCGGTACATCTGTAATCAAAGGCACAGAAAATGAAGAGCTTGCAAAAGACTTCCTCGCATTTGCGAAACTTTCTAAAGAAGGCTGTACCTATGAATGGGAAGTTCTTGGATTTGACCCGATTCGTACCGAATTATGGGAAGACCCGGCCATCACAGAAAATAAAGATAACAAATTCCTGAGCTATTTCGCAACAAACCCGTTTGATGTTCTGAAAGCCAACGGAACAGATATTACCGCACCAAACATTGCAGGCGCTTATTCAGCAGTATATGGCAGCTTAGTATCTACTACCTACGCAAATGCATTTGAAATCTCGGTAGATCAGGATGCAATGGAATTACTTCAGAGCGAACAGGATTCTATTATCTACTAAGCACTACGATGATAAGTAATGAATGGGAGTGCCGTGGTTTCACGGCACTCTTATTTTTAAAAGGAGGCTTTTATGAAAAAAAAGAGCGTATTTAAGAAATTTATCTATTCGCAGAAAGCAGCCCCATACGTGTTTATTTCCCCGTTCATTATTACATTCCTGGTCTTCTTTGCCTACTCTATTGTCAGTATGATCATCATGAGTTTCCAGAAAGTAGCGGGGCCGAATTCAACCTTTGTGGGATTTGACAATTATATGATTGTAAAAAATGCTGTTTTCATGAAAAGTTTGAAAAATAGTATCTTTTATACAATTGTCAGCTGTATGCTGATGATCCCCATTCCTATGGTACTGGCAGCCATGCTGAACAGTAAGCATATGCGTGCAAAAGCCACTTTCCGAAGCGTATTATTTATTCCAGCACTGACCTCCATCGTTGTGGCAGGTGTTGTATTCCGGTTAATGTTCGGAGAACTGGATAACTCCTTTATGAACCAGGTGCTGAGTGTGTTTGGAAAAGAGCCGGTCATCTGGCTGAGAAAACCGTTTACTTCGTGGACAGCGATGTTCCTATTATGTTTATGGCGCTGGACCGGTGTTAATATGATGTACTACTTGTCCGGACTGCAGCAGATTCCGGAAGATTTATACGAATCTGCATCCATCGATGGTGCCACCACCATGCAGAAGCTTCGTTACATAACAATTCCGCTTTTGAAACCGACCACCATCTACGTATTGACGATTTCTATTTTCGGTGGTATGGCGATGTTCTCAGAATCCTACATTTTGTTCAATGGAAACAAATCGCCGAACAATATCGGGACCACACTGGTAGGCTTCCTTTACAGATTGGGGCTGGAGCAGAACAACCTTGGAATTGCCAGCGCGATTGGTGTGATATTCCTGCTGATCGTTCTCGGAATCAACTTTATTCAGCTTAGGATTAATGGGACTATGGGAAAAGGAGGGGATAAATAATGGCAAAGAAATCAAGAATCATTTCCGTGTGTCTGGTGATTTTCTTCCTGGTGGTCACCGTGATCACACTTCTTCCGCTGGCGCTTCTTGCTGTATCCTCCCTGCGCCCCGGTTCAGACCTGATGCGCTACGGACTGAATTTCTCCGTTGACTGGGCCACCGCGAACCTGAATGAATACCGCATGCTTTTCAGCGGAGCGAACCCGTATTTCACCTGGTACAAAAACAGTTTGATCGTTACCATTGTACAGGTGGGACTGGCGCTGTTCTTAAGCGCATGTGTGGGATATGGTTTTGCCATGTATGACTTCAAAGGAAAGAATATCGCATTTGTATGCGTTCTAATGGTCATGATGGTACCTACAGAAGTTATTCTTCTTCCGCTGTACCGTCTGATCGTAAATATGAAACTAATCAACACAATATGGGGAATTATCCTGCCTTACCTGGTAGTACCGATGCTTGTCTTTTTCTTCCGTCAGTATCTCTCCGGAATCCCCAGGGATTTCCTGGATGCCGCTCGTGTAGACGGATGCAGTGAATATGGTATATTTACAAAAATCATGATGCCGTTAATGAAGCCATCCTTTGCGGCTATGGGCATTTATCAGGGTATGCAGAGCTGGAACAACTTCCTCTGGCCTATGATCGTTACCAATGATATCAACAAGATTACTCTGCCGGTTGGCTTACAGAGCTTGATATCTCCTTACGGCAACAACTATGATATTCTGATTGCAGGCTCCTGCTTTGCGATCATACCGATACTAATCTTATTTATCTGCTTCCAGCGCTACTTTATCGAAGGTATGACTGCGGGAGGAGTAAAAGGCTAAAGAAAAAAACAGGAGGAAATGATATGAAACAATCCAGAATGATAATTGATAAGGCATTTAAAATTTCAGATGTGGACAAACGTATTTATGGTTCTTTTATTGAACATCTAGGAAGAGCAGTCTATGACGGAATTTACCAGCCGGGCAATCCCCTTTCCGATGAGGACGGATTCCGTAGGGATGTGCTGGAAATGGTGAAAGAATTGGACGTTCCCATTGTAAGATATCCCGGCGGAAATTTCGTTTCCAACTTCATGTGGGAAGACAGCGTAGGCCCTGTTGAGGAAAGACCGAAACGTCTGGAGCTGGCATGGAGAAGTCTGGAAGAAAACAAGATCGGTCTCAATGAATTTGCAAAATGGAGTCAAAAAGCCGGCTCCGAGATGATGATGGCGCTTAATCTGGGAACAAGAGGCATTGCGGATGCGTGCAATCTTTTGGAATACTGCAACCATCCGGGCGGCACCAAATACAGTGACCTGCGCATCAAGCATGGAGCAAAGGACCCGCACAATATCAAGGTATGGTGCCTGGGAAATGAAATGGACGGACCGTGGCAGCTGGGACATAAGACCATGGATGAATACGGCCGCCTTGCAGAAGAGACTGCCAAGGCAATGAAGCTCATCGACCCGACCATCGAGCTGGTGTCCTGCGGAAGCTCTTACTTAGAGATGCCTACCTTCCCTGAGTGGGAGGCAACCACACTGAATTATGCATACGACCACGTAGACTACGTGTCCCTGCATCAGTATTATGGAAATAAAAATAACGATACCGAAGATTTCTTCGCATTGTCCGATGATATGGATCAGTTTATCCGTTCCGTTATTGCAACCTGCGATTATGTAAAAGCGAAAAAGCGAGGCAAAAAAAATATCAACTTAAGTTTCGATGAGTGGAATGTATGGTTCCATTCCAATGAAGCGGACGATGATATCATGACCAATCATCCGTGGCAGGTGGCTCCGCCGCTTCTGGAGGACGTATATAATTTCGAAGATGCAATTTTAGTGGGTTTGATGCTGATTACGCTGATGAAGCACGCAGACCGTGTGAAAATGGCGTGTATGGCACAGCTTGTAAATGTAATTGCTCCGATCATGACAGACAAAAACGGAGGACCTGCATGGAAACAGACGATTTTCTATCCGTTCATGCATGCTTCCCGTTACGGACGCGGCGTTGTGCTTGAGCCTCTGGTAGATACCCCGGTCCATGACACCAAGACTCATGAGAACGTAACGGATCTTTCCAGTGTGGCAGTATGGAATCCGGAAACAGAAGAGCTGACTATATTTGCCGTAAACAGAAACACCAAGGAAGATATGGAATTGCTCACGGATTTGAGAAGCATGGAAGGTTATCAGGTTATAGAGCACATTGTATTGGAAAGCAATGATATGAAAATCTGCAACAGTGCAGGACAGGAAGTGATTGCTCCAAAAACAGTGAAGAGAAGCACTATGGACGGCGGCACCATGACAAGTATGCTGAGCAAAGCATCTTGGAATGTAATCCGTCTGAAAAAATAATGGTTTGCTGCCCGATAAGGGCAGGGAATGGAGACTTAAATGAAATATTATGTTTCGGTGAAAGCAGGAAGAGATGGCGACGGCTCCGGGGAAAGACCGTTTCGCAGCATCAGTCAGGCAGCACAAATCGCTGTCGCCGGGGATGAGGTCCTGGTCGCGCCGGGTGTCTACCGTGAATATGTAAATCCTGTAAATGCAGGAACTAAAGAAGCGCCGATTGTATATCGTTCGGAAGTCATGGGCGGTGCCGTGATCACAGGCGCGGAACGCGTGAAAAACTGGAGCAAATATGAAGGAAATGTGTGGATGGCAAGGATTCCCAACGGAATTTTCGGAAGCTACAATCCATACACAGTTTTGGTAAGCGGTGACTGGTATGACAAGACTATAAAACCGGTTCATACAGGTGAGGTTTACTTAAATGGCAAAGCAATGTATGAAGCAGTGACCATGGATAAGGTTCTGGCTCCGGTAGTGGATGTAACTTCCTGGGAGCCGGAGAAAACCGTGTTTACCTGGTATACCACCCAGGAAAACGGAGACACCGTAATCTATGCAAACTTCCAGGGTGCAGACCCCAATGAGGAAAACGTAGAGGTTAATGTGCGCCGCAACTGCTTTTACCCGGATAAAACAGGGGTAAATTATATCACACTTTCCGGATTTGTGGTCAAGCAGGCAGCAACTCAGTGGGCGCCGCCGACTGCATATCAGGAAGGCATGGTCGGCCCGCACTGGTCTAAGGGATGGATTATCGAGGACTGTGAGATTTCCGATTCCAGATGCTCCGGAATTTCTCTTGGAAAATATCTGCAGCCTAATAATGAAAACAAGTGGACCACGAAATTCTATAAAGACGGCACACAGACAGAGCGTGATGCAATCTGTCAGGCGCAGCTTGAGGGCTGGACAAAAGAAAATATCGGCCACCACATTGTGCGCCGCTGCAACATTCATGACTGCGGGCAGACCGGTATCGTGGGGCATCTTGGAGGAGTATTCTCCATTATTGAGGATAACCACATTCACCATATCAACAATAAGCAGGATTTAGCCGGAGCGGAAATCGGCGGTATCAAGATGCATGCGGCAATCGATGTGATCTACCGCCGCAATCATATCCACCACTGCACACGTGGACTCTGGCTTGACTGGCAGGCACAGGGAACAAGAGTGACAAAAAACCTCTTTCATGACAACTTCCCGCCAAAGGGCACTACACCTGCAAACAGCCTGGCTCTTGGTGAGGATATTTTCATTGAAGTATCTCATGGCCCCACACTCATTGACAACAATCTGCTGCTTTCTGAAGCCGCTTGCCGTGTGAGCACGCAGGGAATCGCTTTTGTACATAATCTGATCGCAGGCTCCTTTACCTGGGTGGGGGACGGGACAGACAACGGTGCGGCTGTGCTCCAGTCCTGCCGTTATACGCCGTATCATGTACCCCATCGCACAGAAGTTGCGGGATTTATGACGATTCTTCACGGAGATGCACGTTTTTATAATAATATTTTCGTGCAGCAGCCTGTACGGGAGGATATGGCAACCTATGCGGAGGAAGAAGGACTTACAAGCCAGTACCAATTTGTCTGCGGAACCAAGCCATACGATGGTTATCCTACGGAAGATGAGTACAAACAGCAGTTTAACGAACGTTCGATTGTAAATAAAGGGTATAAGGACTTCTATTATGACCATATGCCTGTATACACCGGCGGCAATATGTACTTTAACGGTGCCAGGCCTTGTGATAAGGAAGAAAATTTTGTGATGGATATAGAGCATGAGATTTATCTGAAATACGAAGAAACAGAGGATGGACCTGTATTGCGGACAAATCTTTATGACTATGTGATACCGTTTACAACATCCTTTGCCACACCCTTTGTGTCTACCGAGCTGCTGGGCGAGGCATTTGAACCGGAGCAGAAATTCGAAAATCCGGACGGGACACCAATCCTGTTTTCGGATGATTACATGGGTGAGCACAGACACATCAATCCTCTGCCGGGACCGTTTGAGACGAAAGAGGCTTTAGACAAGGTTCTGTTTTAGGAAGAGTTTTCATTAGCATTAATTAAAAAAGAACATCTTTCCGAAGTTCATGGTTTGAAACCATGGGAATTGAGGGAGGGATGTTCTTTTTTATTGGAAAATTGTTGGACGTATTTAAAATTCTCGTTTGAGATTCATACACACTCCATATAACTATGCTAAACTGCTGATGAGGAGGTAGGAATATGTCTAAATTATTGATTGTAGAAGATGATAAACGCACCAATGAAGCCATCTGTGAATACCTGAAACCAACCGGGCATGGGGTGGTTCCTGCTTATGACGGTTTGGAAGCCTTAAAGCTGTTCCGAACCGAATCCATAGATTTAATCGTCCTGGATATTATGCTGCCCAAGATGACCGGACTTGCAGTTTTGCATGAAATACGGAAGAGAAGCAATGTCCCGGTCCTGATGCTTACCGCGGTTGAAGACGAATATACACAAGTTAAAAGCTTTGACGAACAGGCTGACGATTATATTACAAAACCGTTTTCCATGGTATTGCTCGGAAAAAGAATTACCGCACTTTTGCGCCGCTGTGGACAGATGAAGCCAATCGATACCATGACTTTCGGTGAAGTTACCGTGAATTTCTCCGGCTATTCTGCCTGCGATACGGACGGCAAAATAGATATCATGCCCAAGGAGATAGATTTGCTGCGGCTTTTGGTGGAACACAAAGGGCTGGTGCTCACGCGCGACCAGATACTTGACGAGCTGTGGGGGGACGACCATCCTATCATTGACAGGACCATAGACACTTATATTAAGAATCTGCGAAAAAAGCTCCGTATTGATTGTATCGTAACGGTAAAAGGAATTGGTTATAAATTCGAGGAAATCGTATGAAAAAGACAAAGATATTTACAAAAACATTCCTATATACATTAGGTACTATGCTGCTTATCGCTCTGTCGGCGCATGTGCTCTTATATCTGCTTGCGCCCCGGATGGCAGTGGAGGTTGCAGCCGCGGAAAGTGTGGAAAATAGCGGGTATTTACTGAGCAGCAGTGTGGATTCCTTTCAGTTTGTTATGCGGGCAATCAAAAATGCTTTGCCTGTCTCTCTTTTTATCTGTCTGCTCCTCTCTGTTTTGTGCTCCTGTCTTTTTTCCAGGAGTATGACCATCCCTATCCGCCAGATTTCCAAGGCAGCACAAAAAATGGCAGAGATGGACAGGACGGCACGGTGTGAGGTATCATCCCATGATGAAATAGGGGAGCTGGCTGATAATATCAACGAGCTTTATCACAGGCTGTTTATCACGATCGAAAACCTGGAAGCAGAAAAACAAAAGGTGAGTGAAGGGGAACAGGCAAAGATTGACTTCCTGCGGACCGCATCCCATGAGTTGAAAACTCCGGTGACAGCGTTGAATGCGACTCTTGAAAATATGATCCTTGGTGTAGGACGGTACCGCGATCATGCGGCCTGTTTACCCGAATGCAAAGAAATGACAGAGCAGCTTTCCGTGATGATACATGAAATCTTAGAAACATCGAAAATGAATATCACAGTTCGGGCAGAGCCGCCGGAGGTGATCAATTTGTCTGAGTTTCTTTCCAAACTTTGTGAGCCGTATCAGCTGATTGCAGCGGCTCATGGGGTCACATTTGATTTAAAGCTTCCGGAATGCTTTTCCCTAAAGGTTTCTGAGAGGGAATTTGGCCGGGCGGTTTCTAATATTTTGACCAACGCGGTTAATTATACAGAAAGGGGAAAGAAGGTTTCTGTTTATGTAGACAAAAATCGCCTTGTGGTGGAAAACGAGTGTATACCCATAAGCCGGCAGGAGCTGCCGCACTTATTCGAACCGTTTTACCGGCCGGACTTCTCACGGAGCAGGGAGAGCGGCGGAAATGGGCTGGGGTTGTATATTGTAGCTACGATTTTTTCTGCGCTGGATATTACTTATACGTTTGCGCCTATGCATGACCCGGATGGTATGCGGTTTACTATCCGTTTATAATAAAATCCGGAAGCTGCACGCGCCATTCCATATACACAGTGTTTATGTTTCATATCCCTTCCATATTGAGATGATATTCTTCTTTTGGATTCAAAATTCAATCAATGACTGGAGGGAATGAAACAATGAATTGTATGAACAGAGCGTTATTGTATGTGACGCGAAAGAAAGGGAAAAGCCTGCTCCTTTTCCTGATTCTGCTGATGATGGCAACCTTTGTCCTGACGGGACTTTCCATTGGCGTGGCAGCGAAGCAGGCGCAGAGAAATCTGCGGTCGAGTCTGGGAGGAGCCTTCGAGGTATCCGTGGATTATACAGACAGTAATCCATATCTGCAAAAAGAAACATTAGAGGATGCGGACGGAGCTTCCGGTTACGTTATGTATTCTACAGAGCAGCTATCCTCTGATACCATCGAACATATCCGGAGTATAAAGGGAGTGAAATACTGTGATGCAGCCTCGGAATCTCTGGTGGATTTGGAACAGCTTTCTCTTTTTCCGGGAACTGTTCCTGTAGATAAGGATTTCATCTACAATACAAAAATAGTAAGCTTATGGAGAAGCGGGGAACACAGCCTTTTTACATCAGGGAAGCTGACGCTGACGGAGGGCAGACACATTACAGAGAACGATTCGAATAAGGCGGTGATCTGTAAGGATTTGGCGGAGAAAAGCGGCCTGGGTCTGGGTGATATTCTGAAAGCTAAGAGTACAGACGGTAAAGAGATTAATCTTGAAATCATTGGACTGTTTACGGCAAACGAAACAGAGAAGTTTGGGCAGCAGGTTACTACATATGACAAAATACAAAACCGGGTGTTCACGGATCTTGACTCAGCCGTTGCCATTGAGAACGGACCGGCGGTACAAGGCTTTGAGGGTGTGAGAGTGACGGTAGAAGACCCTGAAAATATGGAGCAGATCATAGAAGAGGTAAAGAAGTTTCCCGGCTTGAAAACCGATGGGTTTACTATACAGGCAGATGACGAGGCTTATCAAAATGCTGCCTCTTCCCTGTCAAAATTGGATAAGCTGGTGATGAGCTTTTTGATTGTAATTCTTGTAGTCAGTGTTGTCATTTTGTCCCTGATTCTTACTCTGTGGGGAAAGGCCCGTATACACGAGACAGGTGTGTTTCTTTCTATCGGAATAAAAAAGATAGACATTATTGGACAATATTTGACAGAAGTTTTGCTCATAGCGGTGATTGCCTTTGGACTGTCTTTTTTTACCAGCAGTCTGGTATCGGAAAATATTGCAGATACGCTGATACATCAGGGAGTGCAGGCGCAAAGTGAAGACAATGGAAACAGGAACCATACAGACGGTACAAAAGACGGGGTGTTTGTAGAAACGTCGGATAGTACCGATATGGATAGTTCTGATAATATGGCATTTGGTGAGCCTGAGATAGAGGTGTCTGTGGGCATGGAAAATCTTCTGCAGCTATTTGTAATAGGTTTTCTGCTTATCACGATTTCTGTCACCATTTCGTCTGTTACTGTGATGCGCCTGAAACCAAGAGAAATCCTCGCGCGTATGAGTTAAAGAAGGGAGAATATAATGTCTGTATTAAAATGCCATAACGTATCCTACACTTACGATAAAAGAAAGAATATTTTAGAACAGGTAAACTGGCAGTTTGAGAGCGGCAAGGTGTATGCGGTATTGGGCCCGTCCGGTTCGGGGAAAACTACGCTGCTTTCGCTGCTGGGCGGACTTGACTCACCTGCACAGGGAATGATTCTGCTGGACGGGACAGATATTGCAGTGACAGGGCTTGAGGATTACCGCAGAAAATATGTTTCTTTGATCTTTCAAAGCTATAATCTTATCGATTATATGACACCAATCGAAAATGCCAGACTGACTGCAAAGGTTGATGTTGTGCCTATATTGAAGCGCTTGGGGCTTTCGGAAAAGGAAATGGGCCGCACGGTTCTGAAGCTGTCAGGCGGACAGCAGCAGCGGGCAGCAATCGCCAGGTCACTGGCCTCGGATGCCCCTGTCATACTGGCGGATGAACCAACAGGTAATCTCGACGAAACAACGGCAGCTGAGATTACAGAGATTTTGATGGAGAGTGCACATGGAATGGGAAAATGCGTGATCATTGTTACCCATTCCAATGAGGTTGCCCGTAACGCGGATGTTGTCTTAGAAATTAAGCATGGTTGTCTGAGAGAAAGGAGCAGCAACCACTTTAACTCAAACTATTTTAGGCGTCCGTGATACATATCGCTGAATATTCCGTCGGCTTTAACTAATTCATTGTATTTACCTTTTTGAACAATTTCACCATTGTTCATCACAATGATGGTATCGCAGTTTTTCAAAGTTGTAAGCCTGTGGGCAATGGATATAATGGTCATACCATATTGGGTTTTTAATTTTTCAATTTCTTTTTGTATGTAGCGTTCGGAAGTATTATCTAAAGCGGATGTCGCTTCATCTAAAATCAGAATCTTTGGTTTCCTCAGAAAGATTCTGGATATAGCCACTCTTTGTCTTTGCCCTCCTGACAGGTTGGAGCCTCTTTCAGAGATGCAGGTATTCATTTTATCTGGCAGATTGTCTATGAAGTCGTAGAGATCCGCTTTTTTGACTGCCTGCATCACTTCTTCATAATCCGGTTTTTCCTCCAAACCGTAGCAGACATTGTCATATATAGTCCCTGCAAAGAGAAATGGATTCTGCGGAACTAAAGCGATGAGCTGTGACAGGTCCTGTCTCGACAGAGAGGAAATGTCTGTACCGTCAATGAGAATGTCTCCCTCACACTTTTCCAATTTGCATATGGCTTTGATGAGAGAGGATTTTCCGCAGCCGCTCGGACCGGCAATCCCCCAAAATGTTCCCTTTGTAATGGAAAGATTGATTCCTTTCAGTATCCTATCCTCATGGTTGTAGGAAAAATTCAGATTGCGGATATTTATAATGGACGGACTGCCACTTTCGCCTTTTTTCTCAATCTTGTCAATTTTTTCAACGGGAAGAGGGGCGTAGGAAAAGTCGTGGGGGATATCTGCCATTCTGAAAAAATCCTCCGCTAAAATAAAGCTTTCTGATAGCTCGTCCAATATTCGGTGAAGCTCCTCCAGTGGTTTTATGAGCTGGGAAAAGCAGAGGTATGAGGTCAGAACGTCTCCTACACTGATCACTCCCTGTGTTGCTAAGTATGCGGAGGCTCCAATCATGATAACTGTAAAAAATACCTCGTTTAAAAATTTCAAACAGTCGTATTTAGCCATTTGTTTATGGTGCTTCATCTCTTTGCTTCTTAAAAATTCGGATTTATTGTCAAATCGTTTTTCCTCCAGGGCACAGCTGTCCTCCATGCGGATGACTTCGATTCCGTTTAACAGCTCGACGATTGCTCCGTCCATAGCGGCTTTTGTCTCCAAAAGCTCTACGCGGATTCCTTTTTGCGTGCTGATCTGCCTGAATACAATGGCGATTCCTATGGGAATGACAAGAAGCATGGGCAGTCCTAAAACAATCGGGAGGGTGGTTAAAATGACAACGATTGCCGCGGCACTGTTAAAAATGGCGGGAGCAAAATCCATGAAAATAAGCTTCTCAAGCTTAACGGTACCCTCCAGGCAGCGATTTAATCTGCCGTGGATATTGCCTGTCATATTTTCCTTGAAATACAGAAGGGGAGCTTTCAGCAGTGATGCGATTACGATTCCTCTTGCTTTTTTCTCCGTTTTTGTCGCGGTGTCCTCTACGATGATACGCCGTAGTATTTTGATAAGTTCATTTATGACATTGACGACTAAAATGATGAAGAGCAGCGGAATGATTTTTAAAAATTGAATTTGGGCCTGGGAAAGAATATCGTCTGTGAGCCACCCTATTATTTTCGGTGTGATCTGGGTTAAAATTGCGGATATGATCATAATCGACAGAGCGATTATGAAATTTCTTTTCTGCTTCCGGTCCAGAAGGCTATATATTTTCTTTAGGATTTGCCTGAATTTTAAATTCACTTCGGTCACCTCCGTCTTGTATGATTTAAATATCTGTTCTTATTGTACCAAACGGATGAGGCGGTGACTAGTCCTGGTACATTAATTCTGTTGTGTTATAGAAAGGTTTCCGCTCATGTTCCCCAAATTGCAAATTTAGGAAGCTATTGTTGGTTTTGATATTTTGTCAAAAGTGGACGAGAAAAGTCTGAAAGTACTTGATGAATTGGACGGAAAGGGTTATGATTATAAGTATAGAATCCGCATGGGACATGCAGATGAGGCAGGAGAAGATCATGAGAGAAAAACGAAAGAGAAACGGGCTGCTGGCGCTGATTTTCCTTTGTGCGCTGTTGATGGCGGTCGTTCCTGTGAATGCAGGTGCAAAATACCAGAACCAATGGGTTAAGAATGCCAAGGGAGAAGACACTTATTACAATGCCAAGGGCAAGAAATTGACAGGCATGCAGAAAATCGGCAAGCGTTATTTTTACTTTGATTCCAAGGGGATACAGAGGACTGGCTGGAGAAAGATAAAGGGAGACTATTATTTCTTCAGACTGGACACCCAGGCCAAAGGATACCGCATCGGCTCAAAAACAATTAACGGAATCAAGCTGGCAGCAGGAGGGAAGGCTGTTATGAATAGCTATTCGAAAAGGAAGCTGCCGCTTTTGGTAAAGGCCAACGAAACACTGCAGAGTATCACGAATGCGAAGATGACCAAGACGCAGAAACTTAGAAAAGCGTTTGATTATACGAAGAGTCATTTGAAATCGTATAATCGGGGTGGATTTCAAAATAGCAGTACCTGGGATATATTTTACGCGGAAATCGCTTTCAGTTCCGGACGTGCAGACTGTTATTCTTATGCTGCATATTTTGCATATCTGGCAAACGCGTTGGGGTATAAGGCTACTGCAATATCCTCGGGTGGACACGGATGGACTGAGATTGACGGTAAAATTTATGACACAAACTGGGCGAAGGCAAGCAGTGTAGACAGCTATTTTGCAATGTCTTATGATTTGAGCGGAGTGGCCGGAAGACCAAGATATAAAACAAACAAGCTCTATTTGAAGCGAGTGTAACCGGAAGTGAGTATTCATGGATATACATAAACTTGAAGAAATTGGTATAAATCCTGGAGACGCATTGGAACAGATGGGGGAGGAAGCTTATCTTTCCCAGCTTAAGAGTTTTATAGGCGGTTATGAATTTATGCGTCTCGGACAAGCGGTGAGCCGCGGACAATGGCAGACTGCGATGATGATTTTGCGCAGAATGGAGCAGAAAATGAATGGCTTGGGATTAGAAAATATGAAAAGACAGATGCCCCAGCTTCGTAAATCAATCATGAGCAAGAACCGCGCCCAGGCCAGGAATGCACTGGCACTTTTGGTTCAGAAAAGAGTGCAACTCTTAAAGCTGTTTTAGAAGTTAATAGTATTGCTTAAAAAGACAGTCTCTGTAGTTCAGCGGCTGTCTTTTTAGCGAGGCTATAAACTGTAGTGAGGCTATAAACTGTAGTGAGGCTATAAACTGTAGTGAGGCTATAAACTGTAGTGAAGTTATAAACTTTAGTGAGATTATAATCCTTATGTGGTGTATTTATACGGTAATGAAATAAGAATAAAACCAGCCTGGATTTTACATCTCAAAAGCCTGTATTTTATATGTTGATATCAGTGAAATGGTGATATACTGCAGATATCTATAATAAAAAATGTAAAGCTATTGGGAGGATGAAATATGATGCAGTGGAAAGCAAACTGGATATGTCCGGAGAAAGACATGGGAGATATCTGCCCGGTATTCCAAAAAACATGGGATGGGGGAAAAAATACGGTCAAGGCTGAACTATGCATTACGGCACTTGGCGTATATGAGGCCAGATTAAACGGTTTCCGAGTGGGAGAATATGTGCTTGCGCCAGGCTGGACTGCCTATGAAAAACGACTTCAATATCAAAAATATGATGTGACAAGCCTGCTTAAAAGTAAGAATGAGCTGTGTGTGACAGTGGGAAAAGGCTGGTATAGCTCGAGTATGCCGGGCTGGATGATGACTGAGGACAGGGTGCGCAGGATGGGACGTCACACAGGTCTCCTCTGTGAGCTGCATGTAACTTATGAGGACGGCACTGTGGAAATCATTGCAACAGATGATACCTGGAGCTGTGCCCAGAGCCAGGTACGGTTCAGTGAAATCTACGACGGAGAGATTTATGATGCATCATTTATCCCGGAGAACCGGGAAAAGGTATGCAGCTTTGACGGTCCCTGGGACATTTTAATTCCGCAGGAGGGTGAAGAAATCCGTGAGATGGAGCGCATACAGGCAAAATCTGTATTTGTTACGCCTGCGGGAGAGCTGGTGGTGGATTTCGGACAGGAAGTGACCGGATATGTGGAATTCACTGTGGATGCAAAAGCTGGGGACCGTGTAAAAATCCTGCACGGTGAGGTGCTGGACCAGCAGGACAATTTTTATAATGCCAATTACCGCAGTGCTAAGGCGGAAATCATCTATACCTGTAAAGAAGGAAAACAGACCTGGCATCCGATGCTCACCTTTTTTGGTTTCCGCTATCTTAAGCTGGAAGAATTTCCGGGAGAGTTTCCAGAAAGTATATTACCTGAGCAGTTTACCGCCATTGTGGTGTATTCCAGGATGAAGCAGACAGGTTCACTGCGGTGTTCCGATGCGGGGCTGAACCAGTTATTTTCTAATATTTTTTGGGGACAGAAGGGGAATTTCCTGGATGTACCTACAGACTGTCCGCAGAGGGACGAGCGTCTTGGCTGGACAGGTGATGCGCAGGTGTTTATTAAAGCTGCCAGCTACAATTACGATACTCAAAGATTTTACAAGAAATGGCTTCGTGATCTTGCGGCGGATCAGAGAGTGGACGGAAGCGTAGGACAGGTCATTCCTGATTACCTGCCGGAGGGAGCTCCGAGTGCTGCCTGGGGCGATGCTGCTACAATTTGTCCATGGCAGATTTATCTTACCTATGGAGATAAAGAGGTGCTGTCCGGGCAGTTTGACAGTATGAAAAAATGGGTGGATTATATCACAGGCGCTACGAAAGATACATATCTCTGGACGGGCGGGGAACATTTCGGTGACTGGCTTGGGCTGGATGCGCCGGTAGGAAGCTATAAAGGCTCTTCCAGAGAGGATTTTATTGCCTCTGCGTTCTATGCGTATTCAACCAAACTCGTGATTAAGGCAGGAAATGTGCTGGGGGAGGATGTTGCTTCCTATGAAAAGCTGTATGAAAATATCCTCAATACTTTCCGCAGTACTTATCCCAAGTATGAGACACAGACAGAATATATCCTGGCTGTATGGTTTGAGCTGGCGGAGGATTTGCAGAAGTCAGCGGATGAGCTGGCTGAGATGATCAAGTCGGACGGCTGCCAGATGCGCACCGGCTTTGTGGGAACTCCGTATATCCTCCATGTGCTGAGCAGATACGGCCACACAGAGCTTGCCTATACACTGCTCATGAGAAAGGAATACCCATCCTGGCTGTATGCTGTGGATAAAGGAGCGACCACAATCTGGGAGCACTGGGACGGCATTATGGAAAACGGCGAATTCTGGAGTACGGATATGAATTCCTTTAATCACTATGCATACGGCGCGGTTGCGGACTGGGTGTATGAGGAGGCAGCGGGTATCCGCGTGACAGAGGATGCGCCGGGCTTTGAGAAGCTCTATATTGAGCCTAAGGCCGACAAGCGCCTTGAGTGGCTGGAAGCGTCCATTGACACCCGGAATGGACTTGTGAAATCCAGATGGACTTGGCAGGAAGACGGGCTTAAGTATGAAATTACTACCCCGGTAAATGCTAGGATTGTGATCGGCGGCCGCGAGACTGAGGTTGGACCGGGAAGATATACTTTCTGGGGGTAGGATTCATATAGGATTGATTGTAGAATCATTTTAAATGTTATGACCGCACGCAGGTTCAGCGGGGTGAAGCCCCGGAGCTTGGGCGGTCATAATTTGATTACCATTCTTTTGTTTTGGCCTCGTTCTTTAGGTTATTGATCTGGAGCTGATAGATAATAACCGGAATCAGTGAGACGAGGGCGCAGATAACCATAGGGACAGACTTAGCCAGTATTGCCATAAGAACAAATAAAGCGGTAAGTGTAAACCACGGTTTTTTCAGGGTATTATAATATTGAATCTTATCCTCAAAGGATGTATGTAATTCAAACGGCTTTCCGTCATTAAGTTTTTCGACAATTAGGAGTTCCCTGTTAAAGGTTGTGGAGTTTGTAGCGATTTGTCCGCCTGGCTCAGCCCAGGGACGCCACTTTACCTTGCCAATCGAATAGTTAAGATTTATGTTTTTGTAAAACACATGATAGCCCATATCTTCGAGAAAAGCGCGATATTCCTGTGCGTCCGCCTTTGATTTCTGGCCGATAAATTCGATGCAATACTGGAATTTTTCTGATTCGCATTTTTCAAATTCGTAAAGAAGCTTTTCGACACGAATCAGGCGGTAACCATTGTCACCCATCTTGTTCAGCCAATTCTCCTGCGCGGTCAATAATCCGCCATAAAAGCGATACTGTTTTATGCTCATATAGTACCTCCTTCAACAATTGTACCAGCAATGTTTGTAAGCTCTTTAAGTCTGGTAAGTTCTTTTTTTGCGATTTCTCTGCCAAGCTCTGTAATGATGTATTCCTTTTTTCTTCCTTCACTACTGCCGCAAGGTTTAATCCAGCCTTTTTCCAGCAGTGCATTCAAGGCACCATATAGCGTTCCTGCCCCAAGGGAAAGACGGCCATTTGTCATATTTTCGATGAACTGCATGACTGCATATCCATGCTTGGGCGAATACAGGGACAGTAAGATATAGAAAGTAACTTCTGTAAGTGCTCCGCCTTTTGTATGATCCCGCATAAATGCCTCCTTATTACGGTTACTGTAATAATACTATATCAGTAACCGTAATAGAAGTCAATGGATTTTTGCAGATGCCGGGCGATAGTGTGTGTGTGAGATGAGGCAGATTCTGCCGCTCACCGCTCTTATCTGAATCCAGGGGATATTCAGGTGGTATTCCCCTATTCCCCGGTTGATTCTGTGAATGCGGGGAATAGGGGTTGCAGGAACCGGAGCTGATTGATTTTGACAGTGATTTTCAAGTGAATATGTACCGTCAGGTTTCAAGTGAATTTGTGCGCAGCGGCAGTCCCACCCAAACTACCCAAAGTCCCACCAAAATTACCAGGACAGTGGCTTCCAACTTTGCAAAGAAGGATAAAGCCGCGTTAGCTCTCGTACATAAATAGTATTACAAAAGCTAATGATACTATTGAAAAAAATAATATATGAGCTATAATAGTTTTATCAGAGCAATCCCGGGAGGCAATCATGGATTTTAAACAACTGCAATCCTTTATATCCGTAGTCAAATATAAGAGCTTTACCGCGGCGGCTGAGGCGTTGGAGATTTCCCAACCAACCATAAGCACACATATCCGTATTCTGGAGGATGAACTCAATTCCAGGCTCATTATACGCACGGCAAAAAGCTTCGAAATCACCAACAGAGGGTGGGAGCTTTATGAGTGTGCCCAGAATATCCTCAAGCTCCGTGATGATATGCTCAGTCGCTGGAATGGGACGGAGTCAAAGGTGGTGCGTCTCGGCGTGTCGACCATTCCATCCGCCTATATCCTGCCGGAGGTTTTGCCCGGCTTTGGTGAGCTGCATAAGGATATTTCGTTTATGGTAAATCAGAGCGACAGCCGTAATATTATTGAGGCGGTCCATAAGGGAACCTATGATATCGGGCTTGTGGGAATGAAAACCGAAGATGAGCTGTTGGAGTTCGTGGAGTTTTATCAGGACAGGATGGTTTTGATCACGCCCAAAACAGAATATTTTCTTTCTCTTAAGCAGCAGAAGGATGTCCCTCTTAAGCAGCTTTTGACAGAGCCAATGCTCCTTCGTGAGCAAGGCAGCGGAAGCGGCAGGAGCGCGGAGCTTTTTCTGCAGAAGATGGGAGTAAGCGAGGAGGAGCTTCGTGTGTCAGCCAGAATGAACGACCAGGAATCTATCAAGAACCTTGTGGCCGGAGGGCTTGGCGTTTCCATTGTATCGGAAAAGGCAGTCCAGGATGATGTGTCTGCAGGGCGGCTTTTGAAATTTGAACTTCCGGCCGAGCTTTCACACAGAGGTTTATATATTATTTATCAGAAGGAATACATATTAAAGACTTATGTGAAAGAATTCATCAATTACCTGTTAGAGTATTATAAATGAAAAGTATTATAAATAAAAAGAATCTAGCTGATCAGCAAGGCATCTCGTAACTGTGAAGATATTGAACAGTCACAAAAGAATTACAAAAGCAGAGAAATCGTTTATTTGCAGGTCGATAAGGGACAGACCAATACACAGCGTCGGGTGTTTCTGGAGATAATAGAAAAGTGATGGAAGGAAAGGATGAAAATTATGATTACAGTAAATGCTTTGGGCGACGCATGCCCAATACCGGTTGTAAAGACACTGAATGCAATCAAAGAGTTGAAAAAGTCTGATACAATTGAAGTTTTGGTAGATAATGAGATTGCAGTACAGAATCTTACCAAAATGGCCCAAGGGAAAAATTTCGGAGTAAAGTCCGAAAAGCTGGGAGAAAAGCAGTACCGTGTGGAGATTGCCGCGGAAGTTTCCGTGCCGTCCGGCAACGTAGAGAACAAAGAGGATTCTGAAAATAAAGTATCGTCTTCAAATAAAGAATACTCGGAAAGTAAAGGACAGTCCCACATTAAAGAATTTTCTGTCACCTGCAATCCGGATTCAAGGAATCAGAATGTGGTTGTTGTGATTTCTTCCTCCTGTATGGGCAGCGGGGATGACAAGTTGGGAGCCGCGCTGATGAAAGGCTTTGTCTACGCGCTGTCACAGCAGGAACAGCTTCCCTCCACCATCCTTTTTTATAATGGCGGAGCCAGGCTCACATGCGAGGACGCACCGACACTGGAGGATTTGAAATCCATGGAAGCACAGGGAGTAGAAATCCTTACCTGCGGCACATGCCTTGATTTCTATGGGCTGACGGACAAGCTTCAGGTGGGAAGTGTGACCAACATGTACGCCATAGCAGAAAAAATGACACAGGCAGGACTGATTGTAAAGCCATGATTTATCTGGACAATGCTGCCACAACCTTTCATAAACCACCAGAAGTAGAAAAGGCAGTGGTGGAAGCAATGCATACAGTGGGCAATGCCGGGCGCGGGGCCCATGCGGCAACGCTTGGTGCATCCAGGTTGATTTATGATACAAGAGAAAAACTGGCGCAGCTCTTTGGGATTTCCGACCCTTTAAGAATCGCCTTTACCAGCAATGCCACAGAAGCGCTGAATATTGCCATTCAAGGACTATTTTTCCCCAGAGATCATGTGATCAGCACAGTCTGCGAACATAATTCTGTACTCAGACCCCTGTACCTCATGGAAAAAGAAGGCGTCGGGGTATCTCTGCTTTCCGCCGATGATAAAGGCCGGCTGGATTACGACAAGCTGGAGGAATTGTACCGCCCTAATACAAAAGCTGTGGTCATCACCCATGCATCCAATCTCACAGGAAATGTGACGGACCTGGAAAAAGTGGGAGAATTTACCCGGTGGCATGGGATTCAACTAATTGTAGACGCGTCCCAGACAGCAGGTGTGCTGCCAATCGATGTAGAAAAAAGCGGGATTGATGTTCTATGCTTCACAGGCCACAAAGGACTGCTGGGACCGCAGGGAACCGGGGGAATCTATGTGCGCGAGGGTATCTGTATACGGGCCTTAAAGGTCGGCGGAAGCGGTGTACACAGCTACGAAAAAGAGCATCCGTCTGTAATGCCCACGGCGCTGGAGGCCGGGACCCTGAACAGTCATGGTATCGCGGGGCTGAATGCCGCAGTTTCTTATCTTTTATCTGTGGGAGTAAAGCAGGTGGGACAGCAGGAGCGGGCTCTTGCCGACAGATTTGTGCAGGGAGTACAGCAAATGGAAAATGTCCGCCTTTACGGTGATTATAATATGAAAGAACGTGTAGGAATCGTATCTCTCAATATCGGAGATATCGACTCTGCCACGGTGAGCGACTGGCTCTGGGAGGATTATGAGATTGCAGTACGCTCCGGAGCACACTGCGCGCCGCTGATGCACGAAGCCTTAGGTACGCAGAAGCAGGGAGCTGTGAGATTCAGCTTTTCCTATTATAATACAGAGAAAGAGGTGGATGCGGCGGTAGAAGCAGTCCGCACGCTTGCCCGGGAGGCTGCTGAATGAGACAGAAAAAAGAACAACTTATTATTACATTTTCCACAACATCGCAAGCCATGTGTATGGAAAAATACTGCCTGGACAAAGGGATAAAGGGCAGATTGATACCCCTTCCCGCAGAGATTTCTGCAGGCTGCGGACTCGCCTGGAAAACAGAACCGGAAGCACAGCAGGAGCTTAAGCAGGAACTGTTACAGGCGGGGATTGGGTGGGAGACGATGGAGATACGAAATCTGTAATCATACATACTTGACCAATCTAAATGGTAGGGGATTACCACTTCGGTAGCAGAATCGGCGGTCAAATTGACCGCCGTTAAAAATTGATACTATATCCGTTGAAGCTGCGATTCTTCTATGCAGCGCTCATAATATTTGTTTGCCATTTCTTCTGTAAGTGAAAAGCGCCTCTGGAGTTTTCTGAGGATAACCGCTTTTTGTCTGCCATCCTCAATATTATCCAATATCAGAGTATTGATTCCTCCCTCAAGAATTCCCTCTTCTTTATACATCAGCATTGCGCCGTCCCATGCTTCACACATATCTTTCACCTCTATCTTTCCATCTTCCATAATCTCATACTGATCCAAGAGAATCGCCAGAAATTTCCTGGTATCTGCACTTAGAGTCCGTATTTCTTGTATGTTCTCTTCTACATATTTCTTTAGTTCTTCTTTCCTGCGGCTGTGAGCCATGAGGCGGAAAATGTCCTTCCATTCTGTTTGGAACAGTTCAGGATTCTGTTCGTGAATGTCTATGCGGTGTATCTGATAATCCGGTAGCAGATACTCAAACTCCTGTACCACCTCCGGAATATGCATCATTTCTCTAAGATTATGCTTGCTTAGCCACCGCTTGTCTCCCAGATACAGAACCTGATGAAAAATGGGAATTAATGGTCTGCTGACCCCATCCTTACAGTTTTCCTGTTGTTCTCCATTCTTCAGTTGATCGGTATATTCTACCGCATCATATGTAAAACACCTGACCGGCATTACATAGTCCGCTTCCGTCTGCGCTTCACTTGCCAGGTAGAATCTGGCCTGAGGCTTGTCATGCAGTACCAGGATATCTCTTTCGCGTTCCAGATACTGCACCTTCTGGACTGGATTGTTCTTTTGTACTGTTTCGTCCGGCTGAACGCCGAGATATACACGTTTTTTTCTCAGGGCTTTTTTTAAATACTCCGCCTGCACTACCTGTTTGCCATGAAATATCGTTCCATTCATTAAGTCTGCATAGCGGACCAAATCTCCGGCGTATTCCGCGAATCCATGATCTTTTACACCCAAATAATCCCTTCCTTCATTGCTTGATAAATGATACTGAACTTACAGGAGTTCTTGTGCCGAACGGCCAGAATAACAGAAATTCCTGATATACAGCATATCGTTATACTGTAAATATCACAGATTATAACCCTGCTGCAAATGCCACAGCCTATAATGAGGCTGCTTCGTAGGTTCAGATTATCACAGAAGCTTCCGGAATACAAGGGCTTTATAAAACTTTAAGATTCTCGTTAATATTATATTAGCACATTTAAAATGGGAACACAATGGGCTATTCATATATCCCTCAAAACAAGATAGATTATAGTGACTTTATCACGTTAGCCATTCCACAAAGCGTGTTATTGCTCACTGGGTAATGAACAAAGGAAAACATCCGTGCAGTATAAAATAAACCGCAGCACAGCCTAAATAAATAAGCTGCACTGCGGCTTGATTTTTCTTTTCCAGAACAACGGGATTTACAATCCTGTCCACATGTCTATTTGTCTGGTGTGTCAGTTACGCCTCATCCCTGTCATTTGTAAGCTTAAACTTATCAAGTACATAAAACAGCAGGCCCATGAGCATTCCCACCACACATGCGAGCACCATTCCGGTGAGCTCGATGCTTCCGAACTTCACAGAAATGCCCGACAGTCCGGTTACAAAAATGATAGAGGTGAGCGCCAGGTTACGGGATTTACCGTAATCTACCTGGGCCTCCACAAGAATCCTGATACCGGACGCACCAATCATACCATACAGCAGGAAGGAAATTCCGCCGATTACCGGACCCGGGATTGTGCTGATCAAGGTAGAAAGCTTACCCACAAAGGAGCAGAGAATCGAAAGCACAGCCGCTCCGCCGATTACATACACGCTGTAAACCTTTGTCACAGCCATAACTCCGATGTTTTCTCCGTAAGTAGTAGTGGGCACAGAGCCGATAAAACCGGAAATCATGGTCGAAAAGTTATCCGCAAATAAAGAACGGTGAAGTCCCGGGTCTTTCAGCAAATCCCTGCCAACAATTTTGCTGGTTACAATCTGATGCCCGATATGCTCCGAAGCAATGACCAAAAGCACGGGCAGGATAATGACAATAGCCTCCCATTTAAACTTCGGTGTTGAGAAATTCGGCATAGCAAAAATGCTGGCCGCAGCCACCTCAGAGAAATCAATGATTCCGCAGAGCAAAGCTGCCACATATCCAACAATGATGGCGATCAAAATCGGTATAACAGATAAAAACTTCCGAAATACCACAGAACCAATCACAGCAGTCCCCAAAGTTGCCAGAAACACGATCACATTTTTCGGATCAATGATCTCATCCTTAAGCCCGGCATTTGATGCCGCTGTACCCGCAAGCTCCAACCCGATGAGCGCAACCACCGGACCCATGGCAGCCGGAGGCAGGACAATATCAATCCAGTCAGAACCGAATTTGTAAATGATCAGCGCCAGCACACAGCCGAAAAAGCCTACGACCACGAAACCGCCAAGCGCATATTCATACCCCCATTTACTGATGACAATCCCTGCAGGAGCCAGGAATGCAAAACTGGAACCCAGGTAGGCAGGGGCTTTTCCCTTAGTGATGAAAATAAACAACAAAGTACCACAGCCGTTCATAAACAACACGACTGCAGGATTGATGCCGAAAATAAACGGCACCAGTACCGAAGCACCAAACATTGCAAACATATGCTGTATACTCAATGGCACCAGCAGCTTGAACGGCACTTTCTCTTCCACTTGGATAATTCTCTTACTCTCCACGTTTTTCCGCCCTCCGTTTTCTTTAGTGTTGATATAGTTTACACTTCAAGCACAAGTTTACAACGGATGAAAAATAAAAACAATAGTATTTTTTGCCGGGGAGTCGGTTCCGCGAAGAAATAGTGGATTCTGTTAAAATCTCCATCGGTTATAAGAGTCGATCATCTCGCCCACAGGCAGCACACAGAGCAGACAGAACATCACCGCCCCGGTCAGTACACAGATTCTGGTCAAGGGAAAAGACTTCCATTGGCGTGCAATCACCAGTATAAATACCAATGCCATCCATATCATAAATACCATCGTCAGTATCCGCTTTACTGTCAGCCCATAAGCGGCAATGTACATCCCCATCTTGCTCATGGCAGTTGTGATCAGAAGCAGTGTGAGGACAGACAGCACAACATTCAGCCACCGCAGTCCCCGGTTTTTATCCCTGACAGTTTTAGAGAAGATATTGGCTCCCAGCAGAAGTAAAAGGTTAAGTGCTGCCGTCTGGCACAGCTCAAAAAAACCTCTTCTGGCATATTCCGCATACGTAAACCCTTCCGGTCTGATACCGACAAATGCGGAAAAAAGATATTTCCCCTGAAGTCCAATAAACAGCACATACACAGTACAGACAACAATTAATGCTGTATACATAGCAGCGTCCGGAACCACACGTACAGATTCGCCCATGATTGTAATTCGTTTCTGATCAATTCTATCCGTATCCCTTCTATAAAATCCCCCGAACACCAGTCCAAACAGATAGAATGTTACAGGAAGAGATAAAATAAACCGGACAAAGGTAAAGAGAAAATGCTCCTCTATATACATTCCGCTGTTCAACATCAGCTTCTGGAATCCTGCATCTGCATTGGAGAGCAGGGGAATCACGATCACCAGAACCGGCAGGGAAATCACCAAACCAAGCCCAACATACAAAACCCTCCGGTTCACTTGCTCGAAAGCCTTCGTTTCTTCTCCCGGCTCCTTTCCCTCCTGCGCTTCCCCTCCCGCATTTCCTCCGTTTTTTCCTCCGTTCGTTCCCAGAAGGACTCTGCCATGACAGAGAAAGTTGCAAAAAGGCACAACGAACAGCGCATTCAACATATCAAACATTACCCATTGAGAAGTTTTTCCATTATCCAGCAGACAGCCGTTTACCACCAGAGTCCAGTAAGCCGCTGTCACAATAAAAGCCAGAGTCTGGGGACCCGGCATCACACTCCAAAAGCCGTACGGAAGTCCTATCGCAAGCACTATCCCGGTCCAGAACCAGGACTCTTTATTTAATTTTCTTCCCTTTACAAGCACATAGACCAGAACTGCCGTCACATATAATGCTGTAAAGACGGAAAACCATACATCGAAATCCCCGGACGTAAAAGTATAAATAAACATGTATCCCAAAATAAAGTAAATCCATACAAATCCCCTGTCGGTCTTATCAGTGACCAAAGACGGCGAATTTTTAGGCGCACTTTCACAGGACAGACCGCTCTGGCTGCCTGCCATATCCTGATTTTCCTTATTCATGATTCAATTCTCCTTTCTCTGTCTGTCAGAGAGTACCTAAAAATTTACTCCGCAGCCTGCCCGTCATCCACATATTCCAGAATATCCCCCGGCTGGCATTGAAGCGCTTTACAAATACTGTCTAATGTGCTGATCTTAATTGCTTTTGCTTTTCCGTTTTTCAGCACGGATATATTGGCCATGGTGATACCCACCCGCTCTGACAGCTCCGTGACACTCATCTTCCTCTTTGCCAGCATTACATCTATATTAATAATAATCGCCATCTTCCGTCCCTCCTATATAGTCAAATCCTGGTCTTCCTGCATGCGGCTGGCATTATACACCAGGTGGGACAGGACGGCGCATAAGACAGCCAACGTGATACAGATAAATAAAAACAATATAATACCAAATAAGAACCCAATTCCAAAAGAATACCATCCCAGAATACAGAATAAAACCAGAAACAGGGCATAAAGAGCACTGTCCACCAGCATATAATGGCTCATCTGCCTGAGGGCCTCTGCGTTTTCCCTGCTGAAAGATCTGTCCTCCCCGATTCTTGTACATATGCCCCAGAACTTAGCCAGGCACAGAAAGCATGGCACTGCCGTTGCCCAGATGAACACACACAGTCCCCAATATGTATTGCCTGCTTCCTGAGGCAAAAACTCCCTCAACACCATGGGCAGAAACCACAATATCAATATAAGAAAAAAAGCACAGACTCCCATTGTAATCAATTTCAGGTATTTAGACATTTCCCTTTGCTTCATAAAACCATCCTCCTATTTCATTTCAGGTTTACTCTTTAGAACACATTATAGTTTTTACTACTGGAAATGTCAATATATTTTTATCGTATTACAATAAAAATATTGTGCATTACAATAAAAAGCAGCAAATCTTTTTGGGATTTACTGCTTTATGTGCCGCTGCGGGGTGGCGGGATATTCAGTTTTTATGCTATCGGTCAAACCGGATTTGCTTAGCCAACTATAATTTACAATTCAATATGACTAAATCTTACGACACTTATTAAAACGCAAACAGTAAGTATTGCTAAGGAAAAGAAAACAGATGTAAAATATACGCTTGTAATCGTTCCACTTGCAATCTCGCTTATTTGAATAACAGGACTATACTTTAATATACCTGTCAAATTTCCATAGAATTTGTTTGTAAAAACTACAACTATGATAGATAAAGCAAATGACACACTCATTGCAAAAACACCTTTTTGCACCACAATAGAAATCAAAAAGAACAGTCCGAATATTCCCCAATATAAAGGCAATGATTGCATGAATAATAAAAGCATCTTTTCAATAACTGACATAAAAGATGTTTCTATCCCTTGAATAGCGGCAGCTAATAATACGCATATCACAGGATAGAAAAAAAGCAAAATACTGCTTCCGGCAATATAGTGAATAAATTTTGCAAAAACAATAGAACTTCGCTTGTATCCGTTAGCAATATAGTGTCTGAGGATACCGCTTGAAAAATCCTCGGTTAAAATGATTGCGCTATATATAACACAAGCCAAAATGGGAACCATGCTGTCCTTTGAAATGGCTGTAAGAGTTTGTTCCGCACTACTATAAGTACCTGTTAATACAGAAACCATACATGAGACAGAAATAACCCCTAAAATAATCCATAAAGCATAAGAGTGTTTAAACTTGAAAAATTCAGCTTTTAACATACCTTTCATTTCGATTCCCCCTTTATAAAGAGAAGCATAATATCATCAAGAGTTGCCGGGTCAATAATTGAATTTGGATATTTCCTCTGAGCTTCGTTTCTATTTGAAACTAAAATCTGCCATTCGTAATCTTGCTTTCTGTACGCAACAATATCTGCTCTATCCATTTTTTTAAATTGCGCTGCACTGCATTTCATAATTCCATAAAAGTATCTAAGTTCATCTTTTGTTTTACTGAAAATCACCTTTCCTTCATGCAGAAAAACAATATAATCTGCGATTTTTTCCAAATCGGTTGTGATATGAGATGATACCAAAACAGAGTGATTTTCTTCTTGCACAAACTCCAACAGTATATCCAATATATCATCTCTGACAATAGGATCAAGACCGCTGGTAGCTTCATCTAGAATCAAAATTTCTGAATGGTGGGAAAGCGCAACTGCAATCGCAAGCTTCATTTTCATGCCTTTAGATAATTTCTTGATTTTTCTGTCTGTTGGTAAGGACAACTTTTTCAGCAATTCCCAATACCGATTTCTATCCCACAAAGGATATACCGTTTCCAGAAGTCTGCCTAAATTATTCGGAGACATAGAAGCAGGAAAATTGTGTTTATCAAAAACTATGCCAATACGATTACGCGTATCAAAATCAATTTCTTGTTCTTTTTCCCCCAGTATTTCTATCTGTCCGGCATCTTTTTTTATCAAGTTGAGAATAGCATTTATTGTTGTACTTTTTCCAGCGCCGTTTTCACCGATTAAACCAACAATCGTTCCTCTGGGAACACTAAATGATACCTCATTCAATAAAAAGTTAGGGTATCTTTTAGTAAGCCCATAAACATCTAACGCATTTTCTTTCATTCTGTTAATCCTCCTGATAAAATAAGCGCAATAACTCTACAAGTTTTTCAACTGGAATACCGCTTGTCCTGCCAATATCAGCAGCTTGCTACAGGTGCTCTTCAGCTCGGCGTTGCTGCTCTTCTTGATAAAACTCTTTATTTTGTGCAGATACAAAACTTCCTCTGCCCACCATGGTTTCTATGAAACCGTCTCGTTGTAAATCTTCATAGGCTTTTTGAACGGTAATTACGCTTACATGAATTGATTTTGCTAATGCCCGCATTGAGGGGATTGAGTCTCCGGCTTGCAGCGCTCCATTCATTATCATTACTTTAATTTGTGTTGTAATTTGCTCATATATCGGCTTGTTGGCATTATTACTGATAATGATTTCCATATCTCACCGTCCTTGTTTTGTGTACTTATTGTACCTATACATTATAACACTCAGAGATATAATACTCAATAGATTTCACGATATATTTACAAAGGCAGGCATATTCCCCCTGCTCAGAATAGTAGTGCGTCTGCTGTTCATGAAATTCTTGTGTGTTACTTTATCGCACATGAGCATTTTCCCGGGGAAGTTCATTATAATCTTGTACCGGACATCAAAAAAACGTATAATATAAAGAAAGAATTCATCCAAAATAAGGAGAAAAATTATGACAAAACGCAAAAGTAAGCTTCAATATGCAGCAATAATGGTTCTAATATTTCTATTATATACATGCTATCTAATATGCGTAGAGGTTATCCTAGGATTCGGCATGTCTGATAAGTGGGACAAAATGAAAGCCTGGGCAGACAAGCATTTCCGAAATTAAATATCTTCCGGATAAAACGCCAGCCGCTTAGAAGGGGTGGAAACGTAGTGGTAGGTTAGGAGAAAGAAATTGGGGGCGGGGAGGCTGTGTTGTCATGTCGGGCAATTTGCGGAAGCGCGCCTGAAAATCCATTACCTACGGAGACTTAGACGCGAACGCTCTTCGTGAGCGTCTTAGTCGCAGTTGGTAATTAGTTGAAGGCAAGCGAGCATTGCCCGACATGACAACACAGCCTCCCCGCCCCCAATTTCTTTCTCCTAACCGTCCAACACCTTTCCGGGGCCCCCTTCCCTCCCTAAATGTTTATGTAAACGTTTATGCAAAATAAGCTCGAAAACACGCCCCAAGCCCAATGTGCTCCCTAAACTCTGTAATAATTGCACAAAAACACCAAAAACATATCTAACAAATTCACGAAAATGTAAACCAAAAAGAACAAAATATGAAAACACTATTGAAAAATTTACATAATCGTTTAAAATGAAACCTATCGAACAACGAAATACCAAAATTTACCAGAAGCACAGCTTCCGGTAACAAAACCATCAGGAGGGTGAAAGAATGAAGAAAAGAATTTTAAGTGTATTGTTAGGCGCAGCAATGGTAGTATCCACAATGGCGGGAAGCATGACCGTTATGGCAGCAGAGGAAGAACCATTAAAGGGCGGCGGCTCCAATATCATCTACGTAATTACCCCGTCCGTTTCCAATCCTTTCTTTAAGACAGAAGCTGATGTAGCTACTGCAAAAGCTGAAGAGCTTGGATATGAAGTGAAGGCTGCTTCCCACGACGACGACCCCACCAAACAGACCGAGCTGTTCGACAGCGCTATCGCTGATAAAGCTGCAGCGATCATCTGTGACAATGCCGGCGCGGATGCAACTATCGAAGCTGTTAAAAAAGCAAAAGAAGCAGGAATCCCGACTTTCCTGATCGACCGTGAAATCAATGAAGACGGCGTAGCAATCTCCCAGATTGTTGCCAACAACTACCAGGGCGCTAAGGCTATCGCAGAAGTATGGGTAGAGGCTATGGGCGAAGAAGGCAAATACGCTGAGCTTCTGGGCAAAGAGTCCGACACCAACGCAGGTGTACGTTCTTCCGCATTCCATGAAGTAATCGACCAGTACCCAGACCTTGAAATGGTTGCACAGCAGACAGCTAACTGGGAAAAGACAGAAGCATTTGATAAAGTAGAAGCAATCCTTCAGGCTAACCCGGATCTGGACGGAATCATCTGCGGTAACGACACTATGTTAGAGGGTGCTGTAGCTGCATGTGACGCAGCAGGCAAAACAATCCCGATCATCGGCGTTGACGGATCTGACGAAGCAGCAGCATTGATCAAAGCAGGAAAAGCTACCGGTACCGCTCTTCAGCAGGCAGCTCTCATCGCTCAGATGGCAGTAGAGCAGGCTGACAAATACCTCAAAGAGGGAACTACAGGCTTAGATGAAAAACAGTTAGTTGACTGTATTGCAATCACTGCAGACAACGTAGACAACTTAAGCGCATTCAACTACACCGAAGGCGGCGCTGCAGAGGAAGCAGCAGACGACGCGGCAGCGGACGATGCAGCAGATGAAGCAGCAGACGATACCGCTGAAGATGCAGCAGAATAAAGCTTAGCAGCGCATACCTCTGGAATTGCAGTGGAAAAAAGCAGAATCAAGCAGAATCAAGCTTAACAGAGGAAGCGATACAAAAATAAGAAACCTACGGACAGGAAGGCCAATTTAGCCTTCCTGTCTTTGAAAGAAAAGATGTTATCAAATAGAGAATTAGAGGAGAGTGGCTATGAAAAAACGTATGTTAGCCTTAGGACTCGTCCTGGCCTTGACCGCATCTACCATGACCGGATGTGTGAAGGTGGTAAAAATAGGCGAAGAAGCACAGTATACAGGCAAGACAGAGTTTAATGCAGGGGATAATGTGGCGGAGATTTGGGAATCTATGGCACTTCCGGAGTTACAGGAGAAGGCTGTGGAGCTTAAGGATTTCCTCACTGAGGCAAACGGCGATTTGAAATCCCTTGTGGATAAATACGGAAAATATTCCATGGGAACCAGCGGCGAGATCAACTATGTGGTCAAAGGAACCGGAACCGTGGAAGAGGTGAACCAGGAGAAAAAGGCTGGCTATATGACAGTGAAGCTTGAGGGCTATGACGGACCGGAAGAGGTCAAGCTCCAGATTGGTTCCGTATATAAGGGCTCATCTATCCGTGATTCACTTGATATCATTAAGTTCGGCGATTACACCAACCAGCAGGATTGGGCCGCAGTATCCCAGAGTATCAACAAGCTCGTGGACGAGAAGGTAATCCAGCCGGCAGACCCGTCCTCCCTGGAAGGCAAAACGATTTCCTTCACAGGCGCTTTTACCGCAAACGACAATACGCAGGTATTAATCACTCCTGTAGAGCTGGAAGTGAAATAGGAGGTACATAGATATGGCATACAAATGTCCGGAACATGTTTTCCTGCATGCAGACCATATCAGCAAGATTTACCCCGGTACCAAAGCCCTGGATGATGTTTCCTTTGACCTGCTTAAGGGAAAAGTGAATGTCCTCATAGGTGAGAACGGTGCGGGAAAATCAACGCTGATGAAAATGATAGCAGGAATTGAGCATCCAAGTGAAGGAAAGCTGTATATCGGCGACCAGGAGGTTTCATTTAAAAACACTACCGAGGCCAGAAAGCACGGAATCGGTATTATCCACCAGGAGCTGAGCCTCTTTCCCAATCTGAATGTTTATCAGAATATTTTCATGGCACGTGAAAAAACAAAGGGTAAAATCAAGCTGGATAACAAGGCTCATATTGAAGCCACGGAGAAAATCCTAAAGAGGCTGGAACATGAAATAGACCCTCAGGCCCTTGTGGGTGAGCTCCGCGTAGGTCAGCAGCAGATGATTGAGATTGCCAGAAATCTGGTGGCGGATGATTTAAAGGTACTCATCATGGATGAGCCGACCTCCTCTCTGAGCCAGCAGGAGGTGCAGGTACTGTTTAAGATCATGCGTGAGCTCACAGCAGAGGGGATTTCCATTGTCTATATTTCCCACCGTCTTGAGGAAATCATGCAGATTGGCGACCATGTAACCATCCTCCGTGATGGCAGATATGTTTCCGATGCGGATGTGAAGGATATCGACGTACCCTGGATTGTCCATGAGATGACAGGCGGCGAGAAAGCATATCCCAAGCACAATACCGGCGTAGACTGGAACAATGCGGAAAAGGTTCTGGAGGTAAAGAATCTCTGTCTGCCCAAAGCCGGAGGCGGGTACCTTGTGGACCACGTTAACTTCGAGCTTAAAAAGGGAGAAATCCTTGGTATCTACGGTTTGATGGGTGCAGGAAGAAGTGAGATTTTTGAATGTCTTATGGGGCTTCATCCTGAGCACACCGGAGAAGTTTATCTGGAAGGGAAGAAGCTGAACATCAAATCCATTTCCGGCCAGATTGACAAAGGCTTTGCATTAATTCCCGAGGACAGACAATCCCAGGGACTAGTTCAGACAATGGACATTGAGAAAAACTGCTCTATTTCTGCCATGAAGAATTATAAAAAGGCCGGATTATTCCTCAACAGCAAGCTGGAAGGGGAAAAAGTCGAAGAGCAGATTAAAGATATACATATTAAAGTAGCAGATAAGAAACTGCCAATTTTATCCTTGTCAGGCGGTAACCAGCAGAAGGTGGTTATCGGTAAGGGCATCCTCACCGAGCCGAAAATCCTGCTGATGGATGAGCCAAGCCGTGGTATTGATATCGGTGCCAAAACAGAAGTGTTCGACATCATCAACCAGTACGCAAAACGTGGATTATCCATTATCGTAATCTCTTCTGAATTAAAGGAAATCGTGGCCATAGCGGACCGTGTGATCGTCCTCTCCAACGGCCTGAAAACCGGAGAATTCAGAGGCGATGAAATTCAGGAAGATACTCTTGTACTGGCGTCCTATAAAGGCCACCACGTGCAGAATAAAGAAAAGGAGAATTAGACTATGGCAGCGAAAAAATCATCGAACAACTCTTTAGCGATGACCCTGTTAAAGGGAAGAACATTCATCGTATTGATTGTATTACTTATATTTTTCAGTATTACGGCAAATAATTTCCTTACAGTAGGCTCCCTGCTCACTGTGGCGAAGCATGTTGCTCTGTACGGTATCCTGGCTATCGGTATGACCTACGTTATTATTACCGGAGGTATCGACCTGTCGGTTGGTTCTGTTGCAGGTCTGGCAGGAATGATTGCCGGCGGACTGATCCAGGAAGGTCTTGTCCTTAAATTTGCCGGAGTTACCCTTTATTTCAGTGTGCCCATCGTGGTTCTCATTACCATCCTTCTGGGCGCTTTTGTGGGCGCGTTAAACGGTGTGGTAATTACAAAATGCAACGTTGCTCCATTTATCGCAACTCTTGGTTCCATGTATATCTGCCGCGGTCTTGCGAATATCCGCTCCAACGGAGCCACATTTTCTGAATTGGCAGGTTATGAAGGTCTTGGAAATACAGGCTTTGAGTTTTTCGGAAGAAACTTTGCAGGTACAATGATTCCGGTTGGCGTTATCATTCTGGTAATCGTAGCCGTAATCGCAGGAGTGATTCTTAAGAAAACACCCTTTGGCTGGCATGTACAGGCAATCGGCGGCAATGAGAAAGCCTCCAAGCTTTCCGGCATCAAGGTTGACCGTGTGAAAATCTGGGTTTACGCTTTTTCCGGTCTGTGCTCAGCAATTGTTGGTATCATCGCAACCTCCCAGCTTGTTTCCGCAACACCGAAGACCGGTGAGTCCTGGGAAATGAACGCCATCGCAGCCTCCGTACTTGGCGGAACTTCCATGGCAGGCGGTGTGGGAAGCATCGGCGGAACTATCGTTGGCGCTTTCGTTATTGGTGTCATCAATGATGGTATGACCATGTGCGGCGTTACAGAATTCTGGCAGAAAATCATCCGTGGTGTGGTAATCATCGTGGCTGTCATCATCGACCAGTTCCAGAGAAATCTGCAGGCGAAGATGGCACTCCAGGCACGTAATGAATCTAAATAAGAGCGGATATAGGCAACTATTAAGAGAGAAGGTGTCAGCATGAAAAAAAGAGGAATTATCAATGCCCAGCTCGCAGGTCTTATCGCGGGATTGGGACATAAGGATACATTTATGATCGGAGACGGCGGAATGCCCATCCCCAAAGGCGTGGAAATCGTGGACCTGGCGCTGTGCGGAGGTGTACCCACCTTCCGTCAGGTGATGGATGCGGTTTTGGATGAAGCTGAGGTGGAGCAATACACGATTGCCGAAGAAATCGTGGAAAAGAATCCGGAGCTGCTGGGATATATACAGGAAAAGCTCCCGGGAGTAGAGAGCGAAATGATTCCACATACAGAATTAAAGGAAATGTCTAAAAATGTGAAATTTGCCATTCGTACAGGAGAATTCACACCATATCCAAACATTATCTTACGGGCAGGAGTAGCCTTCCCGGCGTAATGCCAAATCAGCCATGGCGGTGTGTGTCAAGCACTGCTGTGGCTGTTTTTTACGCGCTTCTTTAAGGCAGACTTCTGGCAGACTTCTATAGGGCAGGCTTCTATAGGGCAGGCTTCTATAAGGAAAGGCTGTGTAGGAAAGGCTTTTGTATAACGGAATTCTGTCAGACAGAATACTATTATGCAGAATTGTGATACATAGAATTCTTTTAGGTTGCATAATAAAATTCCATTTTGTATAATGAAATTATGAATTTAAGCGGCGCTTATATAGTCGTTTCAAAAATAGAGACGGCGGAATGGAGGAAACGAATGAAAGTATTAAATTTTGGCTCATTAAATCTTGATTATGTGTATCAGGTCGATCATATCCTGATACCGGGGGAAACTCTGGCGGCGAAGGAACGCAACACCTTCTGCGGCGGAAAAGGCCTGAACCAGTCAATCGCTCTTGCGAAAGCAGGAATTCCCGTATACCATGCCGGTATGATAGGTGACGGAGGGGAAATACTCCTTGACACCTGCCGGGAAAACGGTGTGAATACAGAGTTTATCCTCAAAATTGACGGGCCCTGCGGCCATACGGTAATCCAGGTGGACAAGGACGGACAGAACTGTATCCTGCTCTTTGGCGGCTCCAACCGCAGTATTACAAGAGAATTTGTGGATGAGGTACTGAACTCCTTTGAGAAAGGAGATATCCTATTACTGCAGAATGAGGTAAATGAACTGGATTACATTATTGACAAAGCGTATGACAAGGGAATGATGATCATCATCAACCCGTCCCCCTACGACAGTGCTTTGGATGCGTGTGATTTGTCTAAGGTGAGCCTTTTCCTGGTGAATGAAATCGAGGGCTATCAGATTACAGGTGAAAAAGAGCCAGAGCAGATTCTTGCGAAAATCAAAGAATTATATCCCAAGGCAAAAATTGTGCTTACCCTGGGCGGGGACGGTTCCGTATATCAGGATGAGACAGGAATCTACCGCCAGGGCATCTTTAAAGTAAAGGCTGTGGACACCACTGCGGCAGGAGATACCTTCACAGGTTATTTTATCTCCTCAATCCTTGAGAATATGCCCGTACAGCAGGGATTAGAGCTCGCTGCAAAAGCGTCTGCTATTGCTGTTTCACGCCCGGGCGCAACCGCCTCGATTCCTCTGCGTGAGGAAGTTTTAAACTGCGAACTGTCCTGAAACAGACCCATCACCTAGATTCTGTCTTATAATCTTTAAAAATAATGTTTACAATAAATCCCCCACCTTCATGTCACAGAGACATAGGCGGGGGATTTTATTCGTTACTGCAAACCGCCGCAGCTGCCGGAGATATACAGTACTGATAAATTTGATCCTTTACGCTGCACTCACCATGATACGGTTACGTCTTGCCAAGGCAATCGCCAGGTGGCAGGCCTCCGTACATGCACAAATCTTGTCGGCACAGGAAATAATCCAAGCCTCTTTACTCTTTGGGAGAGGACCCAGTGGGAACATATGGGCACGTATCGCGTTTTCCTCCTTATCGCTGACCTCGAAACGCTCCTTGCTGGCCTGAGCTGCCACCTTAGGATGGTAGAAAGCCTGCATCTCGCCGGTGGGGACCTCATCACGGAAGTCATACACACAGAAATCATGGAGCAGACCGGCGCGGGCGGCTGTTTTGGCGTCACAGCCGAATTTCCTGGCAATTGTCCACGAAATATAGGAAACATTGATGCTGTGCATAAGTCTTGTAGTAAACTGATGCTGCTTATATCTTCCCAACTTTAAAAATTCACTATCCTCGAGAATGCCGCCCACATACTCGAGGAATTCCTGATCGATCTCCTCTGAAATGGATATATCCATTGGTATCACTCCCTTCATATCTTATTACTTATATTATGTGATAGAATTAGCTGATTAGTCAAGCGAATTTTCGAGAATTTTCTATTAACTTTTAGGAAATTAGCATGTTGTACTGTTGACAAATAACATAGCTGCCATTATTCCTTATCTGTCCATTTTACACTAAAACACCATACCCAACACAGATATACGAAAATCCAACGGTTCAGTACACGATAAATCAATAAATTGTATAAATTTATCATCCGTAGTGTTATACTCTATCTAAAGCATACAGATAAAAATGCATGGAACAGGAACTGTTAGAATTAATATCAATTTGTACAGACGCGCTATTTGTACGAACGCACTATTTGCACATATGCACTTAATGATTAGTTCCTGTGTAAGCATTCTTTTAGCCACATTTGTATACAAAAGTAGGAGGGGAAATAAGTTATGTGGGTATTATATGCATTCGGCTCAGCATTGTTCGCAGGAGCCACAGCAATATTAGCAAAATGCGGCATTAAAAAAACAGATTCAACCGTTGCGACGGCAGTACGCACAGTAATTGTAGTAATATTTTCTTGGCTGATGGTATTTATTGTAGGATCACAAAAACAGCTCAATGATTTGACAAGCCACACCCTGCTGTTTCTCATACTATCCGGACTTGCCACCGGACTTTCCTGGCTGTGCTACTTCAAAGCCCTGCAGAACGGCGACATCAACAAAGTAGTACCAATCGACAAATCAAGCACCGTACTTACCATGCTCCTGGCTGCAATTTTTCTCGGAGAAAAGCTCACATTGCTGAAAGCAATATGCATACTGCTCATCGGCGCCGGAACCCTCCTGATGGTCCAGAAACAGAGCCAGCAGAAAACAGCAAAAGGCAAAGCCTGGTTTCTATACGCAGTTGGCTCCGCAGTATTCGCCAGCATCACCGCCATACTCGGCAAAGTCGGGATCACAGGCGTAGAGTCCAATCTAGGCACTGCCATCCGAACAATCGTCGTGCTCATCATGGCCTGGATCATGGTATTCGTAACCAAAAAACAAGACGACCTAAAACACATGGACAAAAAAGAACTAGGCTTCATCTGCCTATCCGGCATAGCCACCGGAGCATCCTGGCTCTGCTACTACAGAGCACTCCAGGAAGGCCAAGCCGGAATCGTAGTACCCATCGACAAACTCAGCATCGTAGTCACAGTACTCTTTGCCTGGCTGATATTTAAAGAAAAGCTAAATAAACGCTCATTCTTGGGACTGGTTTTAATCGTGGCAGGCACAATGCTGCTATTAGTATGAACAAGGATTTTGTTGTATATTAAAAAAGTTTTGATAATATTCTAATGCAAAGGAGATGGTGTGTGTGCTAATGATAGTAACAACTACTATTTTGGCCATTCTTGCAGTTATTTTGCTGTCAGGAAAGGGAGGGTTTCTGGTGGCCGGTTATAACATATTATCAAAAAAAGAAAAACAAAATTATAATGAGAAAAAAATAAGTCGAATCATGGGAGTATTTTTATCTTATATTGTAATTGGATTAGCCACAGATATTTTACTTGGACAATTTTTAGCCAATCATAGCAACGCAGTTTTTATAGGCGCCGTACTCTTATTGTTCATTAGTATAACTATCGCCTACAAAATCTGGAAAAAAGATTTCTAATCTAAGACAAAACAGAAATGTTCCTGTATACAAAAAGCAAAAATTTACTTACTATCCATTTATGCCCCTTAAGCTTTCCAAAAATCAACCTAAACTTACCCCAGACAACCCGTATCGCCGAAAACACCAGCCGTCACGAAGGGTGCGGAAACGTAGAGGTAGGTGAGGAGATGGGAATTGGGGGCGGGGAGCGGGCGGATTATTTTGCCGCGTCGGGCAATTTGCGGAAGCGCGCCTGAAAATCCAGTGCCTACTAAGACTTAGGCGCGAACGCTCTTCGTGAGCGTCTTAGTCGCAGTTGGCACTTAGTTGAAGGCAAGCGAGCATTGCCCGACGCGGCAAAATAATCCGCCCGCTCCCCGCCCCCAATTCCCATCTCCTCACCGTTCAACTCCTTTCCGGGGTCCCCTTCCCACCCCAATTTAGTGCAAATTTAGTCGCTTTCTTGCGCAGACCGAATTTCTAGTGTATAATTGTTCCCATGAGCAAAGTAGAATGACCAAGGACGATAAGGTGAACGATTTTGAAGAAGAAAATAGAACAACTGTTAAACGGAAAATTTGAATATGACCAGCCGCCGCTTCTGTTTTCCCAGGAAAAAATCTCGCTTACACTCAAAGCGGGAGAAATCAGAAAAGGCGAGCTCTACGTAGGCACAGATGACAATGAAAAAATCCGCGGCTACGTCACATCCTCCAGCCGCCGCGTGGTTCCGGGGATTGATAAATTCTCAGGGACGACGGTGTGCCTCCCTTACGGCATAGACTGCACCGGCTTAGGGCCTGGAGAGAGTGTCAAGGGCTGGTTGTGCTTTACAACGAACATCGGCGAATATAAGCTGCCGTTTGATATTCAAGTGGAAAAAGAGCAAATCAGAAGCTCTGTAGGTGAAGTAAAGGATATGGATACTTTCCGGGACATCGCAAAAAAAGATTTCCGGGAGGCCTACCATATTTTTACGGATAAGAGTTTTTCCATGATTCTTCGGGATAAAGGGCATAAGGAGCATGCGCTTTACGCCGGCATGTCCCAGCAGCCAGTGACTTACCAGCACCTCGAGGAGTTTTTCATCGGTGCAGGTGAGAAGGAGAAGATTACGGTTTCGCTGAAAACTCCGGGAGCTAAGTTCTACGAAGTGCGGGAGTCCATCCAGGAGTCCTTTGCCGTGCAGAGAAGCGGCTGGGGGCATCTGCGGCTGGATATTGAAACCAGGGGCAGCTTCCTCGAGGTGGGCAAGCGTGTAGTTACCGAGGAGGATTTCATCGGCAGCAGCTATCAGGTGGATTTTGTGATACATAAGGACAAGCTCGGCAGTGGGAACCAGTTCGGCCAGATTCTTGTAAAAAGTCCGTATCAGGAGCTTGTCTATCAGATAACCGCGTCAAAAAGTTCCAAGGTCCAGGTAAATATGAACATTGGGGAAAAGCAGCATAAGCTTACTCTGGTGAGAGATTATCTGGATTACTGCTGTAATAAGATGGATTTTAAGACCTGGGCAGGCAGCAGCCATTTTGAGCTGAACCAGCTCTGGGAATCCGGCTGCGATTATCCGGAATATCAGATGTACGAGGCCTATCTTCTTCATTTGGAGGAAAACGATGAGGCCGCGTCGGAGATTCTGCGTAAGTACCAGGACAAATCTTTTTCTAAAGATGATTTGGAGTTCGCAGGTGTGTACTTATATCTCTGTACACTTACCGGACTTTACAAAGACAAGGCGCAGGCTCTCAGAAGGATACAGAATTTCTATATGCAGAAGGAGGACAGCTTTCAGCTTTTCTGGATTCTCTTAAAGACAGATCCGGCTGTCACCAGCTCTCCTTCTAAGGCAGTGTTCATGATGGAGGAGCAGTTTGAGCGCGGCTGCAGAAGTCCGCTTCTGTATCTGGAGGCTTGGAAATATATCTGCAAGGATATGTCGCTGCTTCACAGGTTGAGCAGCTTCTGGGCACAGGTATTCCTTTTTGCAGGTAAGGAAGGCCTTCTTACAGAGGAGCTGTCAATGCGTTTTGCTTATCTTTCCGGATATGAGAAGAGCTTTAATCAGAGCCTTTACCGGGCTATGACAATGGGCTATGAAGTGTTTCCGTCGGAGGACACCCTGGAAGCAATCTGTAAATATATTATGAAAGGAAATCCCCGGAGGAACGAGTATTTCCGCTGGTTTTCCCTGGCTGTGGAGCATGGCCTGCGGCTTACCAGACTTTTTGAGTATTACGTGGAGACCCTGGACACGACCTACCAGAGAGAATTGCCGAAGCCGCTTCTGATGTATTTTACATACAACAGCACCACCTTGGGGGATGCGAAGAAAGCATATATTTACGCAAGTGTGATCAGTAACCGTGCGCAGGAGCCTCAGACCTATGAGAGCTACAAGGAAAGCATGCAGACTTTCGCGGCACAGAAGCTGGCGGAAGGGCGTATGAACGAGAGCTACGCTGCCATCTATCAGGAGTTCCTGAGCAATCCGGCCACCACCGAGGAGGCGGAGGCAGTTGCCCGCAGGATGTTTACCTGCCGTCTGTACTGTGATGATAAGAAAATCCGCCATATCATCGTCCGTCATGACCAGATGGAACGGGAGGAGATTTATCCCTGTGTACAGGGAGTTGCTTATCCGCGCATTTACACAGAAGACGCGGTTATCCTTTTCCAGGATGAGAAGCAGCGCCGCTATGCAGCCACCGTTGATTTCAATGTGAAAAAGCTGATGGATGAGCGTGAGATGGTACCCGCGGTCCTTAAGGCGGGCACAGCAGAGCCCGGCGTTCTGCTTCATTATTGCGAGTCCGTGTCTCTGGACCGTGATAATCTGGAGATTTTCCAGAAGCTTGTGAAATCCGATGCGTTCACAGAGAATTATAAGAGCCAGGTGCGCAAAAAAATCCTTGACTATTATGCATCCCATGTACATGGTGAGGATTTGGATGATTACCTTAAGAAAATGGACTTCCGGGAATATGCCATGGTTGACCGTGAGACATTGCTGGAAACCCTGATAACAAGAGGGCTGTTTACCCAGGCGCTTGGAATCATCGAAGAATTCGGATTTGAGGGGCTTGAAATGGGAAGCCTGCTCAAGCTTACCAGCAGAATGATCATACGCTGTGAAATGGCGGAGGATGAGGAGCTGCTTGCCCTTGCTTCTGAGGTGTACCGCAGCGGCAAATATGATGAAGTCATTTTACAATATCTGATGAAATACCGATTTGGGCCGGTGGACGAGATTTTTTCAATCTGGAAAAGCGCCAGAGGCTTTGAGATGGATACTTATGATCTAGAGGAACGTTTGCTCGGACTTTTGATGTTTACCTCCGATTTCCGAAAGGAAGGAGAAAATGTACTTGACGCGTACGTGAAGCAGTCCGGCAAGGAACGGATTATCGGCGCGTATTTGACACAGGTGGCGTACGGCGTGTTTGTGCGTGAATTCCCGATGAGCGCTTTTGTGAGGGAATGTCTGGAGCATGCGTTTACCAGAAAATGGCCGGTGAATCTTGTGTGCCGTCTCGCTCTTTTGAAGGCTTTGTCCAAGGAGAAGGACAGCAAGGGTGTATATCTGGATATGAAGAAGGAGCTTCTGGAGGAATGCACGAAGCAGGGAATGGCCTTTGCCTTTTTCCGTAAGCTGCCGCCTGAATTGTTAAGCCCTTACCAGCTTGACGACAAAACCTATGTGGAGTTTCATGCAAGCCCCAAAGCCAGGGTGACGCTGTATTATTCACTGGACACAGGTCTTGGCCTGGAGGCAGAATACAAAAGCGAACCTCTGCGCAATATTTATGAAGGTATTTTTACCAAGACATTTACTCTCTTTTATGGAGAAACGCTTCATTATTATTTCCAGGTGGATGAAAACGGCAAGAGCCGTAAGATAGCGGAACGTGTGATCACCATGAATAAGGTAGAGGGAGCGCCCGTGAGCAAATACCAGCTGATCAACCAGATTCTTTCCGCCAGAAGGCTTGAGAAGGATCAGGAGGTAATCGCTAAAATGAAGCAATATCTGAGACAGGAGCAGTATGTGAAAGAGATGTTTGTCATTGAGAGAGAAGTATAGACATACAGTACCGTGAAGGTGCTGGACAGTTACGACATACAGATAAATGAAAAGGAAGCAGAAGATGAATGAAATCCGTGACTTGATAGTTGGAATCGACTTTGGAAAAGAATATTCGCAGATTTGTTATTATGACCGCAAGGCCGACGAGCCGCGTTCCATCTCCATGAAGGTGGGGGCAAGCCAGTTTGAGGCGCCCACCTGTCTCTGCCGGAGAGTGGAGCAGGGAGATTATTGCGTGGGTCTGGAAGCCGAGTATTTTGCCCGGGAAAAGGGCGGCATCATGATCGACAAGCTGTATGAGGTCTGCGAGGGTGAAGCGCCTGTGCAGGTGGAAGGCGAGGATAAAGCACCCTGGGAGCTGCTTGCCTGCTTCCTTAAGGGAATGCTTAAATTCCTGGGTGTGATGGAAATTGTAAAGAATACGAAATGTCTTATCATTACCGCTCCGTCCCTCAGCCGTGTGCAGGTGGAAAATCTACAGAAGGCATGCCGTTCTCTCGGTTTTCCTGAAGAAAAATATATGCTTTTGGACTACGGTGAGAGCTTTTATTATTATGCCCTTACCCAGAAGCGGGAAACCTGGAACAGGAGTGTGGCGTGGTATGCGTTTACTCCGGAGAGTGTCAGCTTCCGCAAGCTGTCGCAAAACGGTTCTACGAGGCCGATACTTGTGCGGCTCGAGCCAGCAGTGACCACTAAGCTTAGTGATGAACCAGGGCTCCGGGATATGGAATACAGTAAATTTATCCAGGAAACACTGGGTACGGAGCTGTATTCCAGTATCCAGATCACTGGCGAGGGCTTTGACCAGCAGTGGGCTGAGCAGTCCGTGAAGCTCCTCTGTCACCAAAAACGTAAGGTGTTCTATGGCAATAACCTGTTTGCAAAAGGAGCCTGCGCCGCAGGGAAGGAGAAGCTTGAAAATAAAAATCTCAAGGGATACCGTTATCTCAGCGAGTCTCTTGTCCTGACTGATGTGGGAATGGATATGCGCGTCATGGGCTCGCCTACCTATTATTCTTTTATTGAGGCGGGAAATAACTGGTATGAGTGTAAATCTTATTGCGAGTTGATTCTCGACGATACGCAAGAGCTGGTTTTCGTGGTGAGCACTATGGGAGAGCAGGAGAAAAAACGAGTGGCAATGTCACTTCCAGGACTTCCGAAGCGGCCGAATAAGACTACACGCCTTTCTGTGGAGCTTGTTTATTTGTCACCAAAGGACTGCCAGATTATTGTGAAGGATTTAGGCTTCGGTGATATGTTCCCGGGCAGCGGTAAAGTTTGGAAAGAATCTGTGCAGTGGTAGAGGAGGCTTGAGATGAGCGGATATATTTTATGTCAGACAAAAAAGGCAGAGGTGCCGTATTTTATTGAGAATATCAGTACGAATATTTATTCTCTGGAGGAGCTTTGCTATTACCTGTACCACAACCTTTATCTGGTGGACAAGACCATCATCAATGAGAATCTGTGCACCTGGATACAGGAGGAGCTGGATTTGCCAAGGCTTGCAGCTAAGCTCCGGCCCCATATGGGCAAGTTCGCAAGTGCAGAGGATGTGCTCTATCCTATATTTAAAGAAATCAATTATTTATCCTATGAGGAGCTGCGTACCTTCAATGCCCAGCTTGCAAAGCTCGATGCTGAGGCTCCTGCTGTGAGGGAGAAGCGTAAAGGAGACGCGCTTATGGATAACGGCATGTATGTGAATGCCATCCGCGTGTACCAAAAGCTCCTTGAACGCGAGGATTTGGAAAAAATACGCGAAGGTCTTACCGAAGGTGTGTACCATAATCTCGGCTGCGCCTACAGCTATCTTTTTCAGATGGAAAAGGCGCTGGAGTGCTTCTGCAATGCCTATGAGGGCGGCCGGAGCCAAAAGGCTCTGAAAACCTACCTGCTGGCTTACCACAGTATACGGACTCCCATTGAATACGAGAGCAAGCTCAACGAGCTATCCGTGGAGGAAGAAATGCGCCAGGAGATTAAAACCGAGCTTGAACACTTCGCCAAACGCCCGGCCCAGCCGGTGTACTCCCAGCATATTGATGGGATGTTGGAGGAATTTACACGGGAGTATCATAGAAGTACCGGGTCGTGACGGTTCCGCAGAGATGTGCACACATGTCTGAAACGTTACGGCAGTCTCATATTTTTCGGATAAATTAATATCTTCATCTTGACAGTTAGGAAAGTGTATGGTACGATTACCATACACTTTCACGTGGTAGAGTGACTACGTGATACAACAACGAAAACATTGAAAAAGAGGAGATATATTATGAAAAAAAGAGCAGTTGCAGTGATGATGGCGGCAGTGATGACACTTGGTATGGTGTCCGGAGTGACAGTTTATGCGGATGCGGAGAGCAAGACCCTGACAGTTGGATTTGATGCGGAGTATCCGCCTTATGGATTTAAGGACAAAAATGGAGAATATGTAGGTTTTGACTTGGACACTGCGCAGTTGGTATGTGACAATCTTGGCTGGGAATTAATCAAGAACCCGATTAATTGGGACTCCAAGGACATGGAGCTTAATTCAGGAAATATTGACTGTATCTGGAATGGTTTTACTATCAACGGACGTGAAGATGACTATACATGGTCTGATCCTTATCTGAATAACGAGCAGGTAATGGTTGTAGCTGCAGATTCCGGCATTGAGAAGCTTGCTGACCTGGCTGGTAAGAATGTAGTAGTACAGGCCGCTTCTGCCGCTTTGGAAGCATTGGGCAATGATGAAAATAAAGAATGGGCAGACAGCTTTGCTTCTCTTACAGAGAATCCTGATTACAATACTGCATTTATGAATATTGATTCAGGGGCTGCTGATGCAGTAGCAGTAGATATTGGTGTGGCAAAATACCAGATTGCACAGCGGGAAGAAGGCAAATACATTATTCTTGATGAACCATTCCAGAGTGAGCAGTATGCAATTGGATTTAAGAAAGGGAATGAAGAACTGAAGGATATTGTGTGGGCTGAGGTCATGAAGCTATATGAAGCAGGAGAGATTGATAAGCTTGTGGAGAAATACGATGTAGCTGGATTGTGCCTGGGCGACGAGGAAGCCGATGCAGCAGAAACAGACGCAGCGGCGGACGAGGAAGCAAATGCTGCAGATACAGAAGCTGATGCAGAATAATATCATGACATGAATACTGAGAGTCCGGATTGCCGGACTCTTTGTGCGCTTTATAAAAATATACACGGTACAGCGACATTGTTCCATGTGAGAGATATTGGGGAGGAAGCTCCAAAGCATACTAATATGCCCGAAAACTGTGGGCAATAAGGAGGAATACCATGAGTTTAAGTGTAATGCTGCAGCAACTAGCAGGTGGAATGCTGGTTTCTGTAGAGATTTTTTTTGTAACCCTGTTGTTTTCCCTGCCGTTGGGGCTGATTATTTGTTTTGGCAGGATGTCTAAGAACCCTGTTGTCCGGGGAATTGTGACCGCATACATATCCATTATGCGCGGCACGCCGCTGATGCTGCAGTTGATGGTGGTATATTTTGGACCTTATTTTATTTTCGGTATTAGTATTTCAATGGGGTATAGATTAATTGCGGTATTTATTGCCTTCGCAATTAATTATGCCGCATATTTTGCTGAGATTTATCGGGGCGGGATAGAATCCATGTCGGTGGGGCAGTACGAGGCTGCTAAAATTTTAGGATATAACAAACCTCAGACCTTTTTCCGAATTATTCTTCCTCAGGTAATAAAGAGGATACTGCCGTCCGTCACAAATGAGGTAATCACGCTGGTTAAGGATACATCTCTTGCCTTTGTGGTGGCGGTGGCGGAAATGTTTACGATAGCCAAGCAGATTGCAAGCTCACAGACCACTATGATGCCGTTTATAATTGCGGCGGTTTTCTACTATATTTTTAATTTGATCGTAGCGGTTGTGATGGATAAGGTGGAACAGAAGTTGAACTATTACAGATAAGCAAAGGGACCGAAGCCCCGGTCCCTCTGCACACCCTTCGGGCTTTTTTTAGTGACCGGGGTGGTATAGGTATGTAGGGTGTCGTTTGTGATGGAATGGCCGGGGTTTTGGTTGGGGCTAAAGGGGCCGGGGGGGGGGAGGCGGTAGGTGGTTGGTTTTGGATAGGAATGGCCGAGGATTTGGTTGGGGGTGAAGTGACCGAAGATTTGGGCTGTAGGATATTTGGTTGGGATTGGAATGGCCGGGAGGATATATAATATGAAGTTGTTTGAGATGAAGAATATTAAGAAGAGTTTTGATGATCTGGAAGTGCTTAAGGATATTTCTCTTGAGGTGGAGGAAGGGGAGGTTCTTAGTATTATCGGGCCGTCGGGGTCGGGGAAGTCCACGCTGCTTCGGTGTGCTACGGGGCTTGAGAAGCCGGATGCGGGGGAAATCGTGAAACAGGGTGAGGTCGGACTGGTGTTCCAGAATTTTAACTTGTTTCCGCATTTTTCTGTGATGAAGAATATTGTGGATGCGCCTTTGAAGGTGCAGAAAAGGAAGAAGGATGAGGTATACGCGCAGGCGCGGGAGCTGCTTAAGAAGATGGGGCTGGCGGAGAAGGAGAATGCTTATCCGTTTCAGCTTTCGGGAGGACAGCAGCAGCGTGTGTCAATCGCCAGGGCGTTGTGCATGAATCCGAAGATTTTGTTTTTTGATGAGCCGACTTCGGCACTGGATCCGGAGCTTACGGGGGAGATTCTTAAGGTTATTAGGGACTTGGCGGCGGATCATATTACTATGGTGATCGTGACGCATGAGATGAGTTTTGCAAAGGATATTTCCGATAGGATTATTTTTATGGATCAGGGGGTCATTGCGGTGGAAGGGTCGCCTCAGGAGGTGTTTTCTTCGGGAAATGCGAGGATGAAGGAGTTTCTGGGGAAATTCCATATGGGAATGGATTGAGCGGAAATATGTATCAAAATTTAGAAACAGTCACATTTAGTGTGCAGAACAGCACTCTGAATGTGGCTGTTTTGTATAGCAGGAATAATAATATTTTACATTGTCATAAAATTTCAAAAGAAATATATTGAAAATATGACTGTGGTGGCATATAATAAAGATAAATAATAAGAACCTGCATTATAAATCAGGAGGAGTATTAAAATGGAAGATAGTACAAAATATATTCGACTAAAGCAACTTAGGAAAGAGAGTAAAATAACTCAGGAACAATTGGCTCAATATTTAAATGTTGACCAGTCGATGATTACAAAGCTGGAGAACGGAACAAGAAGTTTGAACGTTACTCTGATAGAAAAGATTTGTGATTTGTTTGGATGTTCAGATTCATATTTGATGGGAGAAGATGATTCGTATATCCCGTTGAATTTTGCCTTCCGTTCGAATGGAATCCAGGCAGAAGATTTACAAGGCATAGCTGCAATCAATAAAATCGTAATAAATATCCGCTATATGAATGAGATGATAGGAGATTCATTATGAGAACAGTACAGGAATTAAATTCATTAGCTTTAAGAACCCGAAGAATGTGGAATGAGGACGGATATTCCCCAATCGACATCTTTGCCATTGTAAATGGGTGGAAAGATAAGAAAATCACGTTAGTACAATATCCTCTTTCACCTCGAATAAGCGGCATGTGCACAAAAGAAAGCAGGGATATTATTATTTGTTTGAATTCAATGACATCTATCGGTAGACAAAGATTTACCTTGGCACATGAATTATATCATGTATTATACGAAGAGAATATCAAGCGGGTAATTTGTAGTATGAGTATGAATAATGACAAATCTGAATCGGAACGCGAAGCAGACCGGTTTGCAAGCTATTTATTGATGCCGTATGATGCATTACTGGAGTACGAGTACGATAAATCCAAGTGGAATCTCGAAAGAGTGATTGAAGCGGAGCAATTTTTTCAAGTGAGTCATCAGGCAATGCTCCATCGGTTGGTGTGTGATAATCTGCTCAGTGCCTCCGCGGCAGAAGAATATAAAACGATTAAAGTTTCTACTGAGGCTGCCAGGCTGGGATACGGTAAAGGCTTATATTTTCCAACAGATAAAACAAAACAATATTTTACTACAGGGGAATATATCCGCAAGGTTGAAAAAATGGCAGAGCAAGATCTTATTTCAAACGGAAAAAAAGAGGAACTTTTATTGGACGCATATAGGGCAGATATAGTCTACAATTTTGATGAGGGGGAAACCAATCTGAATGACTAACGATTTATTTTTTGATACAGATTGCTTGTCTGCATTTTTATGGGTTAACAATACAAATATATTACTCGAGCTATATAGCGGAAGAATCGTTTTGCCAGAACCGGTTTATCAAGAATTGGATAATCCATGTATTCCACATATCAGGCAGCGGACAGATACATTGATTCAGAATAAAGATATATTTGTCAAGGCGATTAACGCAGATACAGAGGAATATATTTTATACCGTTCACTTCTGCAAGGGGAAAAGGGAAAAAAGAGCATTGGCCGCGGAGAAGCCGGTGGTATTGCGTTGGCTAAAACATATAATGGAATTCTTGCCAGTAACAACTATAAAGATATCTCTCCGTACATTGAAGAATATAATTTGAAGCATATTGATACAGGGCAAATCTTGGTTCAGGCTTTAGAGAAACATCTGATTACAAAGGCCGATGGCGACAAGCTTTGGAACCAAATGTTGTCAAAAAGACGCAAATTACCTGCAAATTCTTTTTCTGAGTATCTGGCCAAAAAGGAAAAAGAGGAATAGGGATTTTTTTACATAGATACAGCAACTGGCAGAGGAAATTCGTGCACTGCCAAAACTTTCAGGTTTTTTATTGCTTTTGACAAAGCAATGTTATATAATTTCTACGGATATGCAAAAGTATATATGGTAACGGCCATCAGGCCTGACAAATGAAATCCTTAGAGGATACCACCATGGCCATCCGGCCGGATAATGAGAAAGGAACAGGTGAAAGACATGGAGAAAAAAGAACAGCTTTACGAAGGAAAAGCAAAGAAGGTTTATGCTACCGAGGACCCGGATGTAGTGATCGTCAGCTATAAAGATGATGCAACTGCATTCAACGGCGAGAAAAAGGGCACGATCGTAGGAAAAGGCGCCATCAACAACCGCATGACAAATCTTGTTTTCCAGAAATTCGAGGCTGCAGGAATTCCAACCCATTTCATCGAAGAATTAAATGATAGAGAAACAGCAGTGAAGAAGGTGGATATCGTTCCGCTTGAGGTGATTATCCGTAATGTTGCTGCAGGAAGCTTTTCCAAGCGTATGGGCGTGGAGGAAGGAAGAGAGCTTCTTTGCCCGATTCTTGAGTTCAGCTACAAGAACGATGACCTGGGCGACCCGTTCATCAATGATGACTATGCGCTGGCGCTGGGACTTGCTACCCAGGAGGAAATTGACCAGATCAGAAGCTACACCCTTAAGGTAAACGAGATTATGAAAGAGTATTTTCTCAACGCCGGAATGAAGCTGATTGATTTTAAGATTGAGTTCGGACGTTTCCATGGACAGATTCTTCTTGCTGACGAGGTTTCTCCGGATACCTGCCGTCTGTGGGATGTAAACACCAACGAGAAGCTGGACAAGGACCGTTTCAGACGCGACATGGGCAATGTAGAGGAAGCATACAACGAAGTATTCCACCGTCTTGGATTAGACTGATTGAGAAGCAGGAGAGCGAAATGAGTACAGACAGATATGTAAGTCCGTTATCAGAGCGTTATGCAAGCAGGGAGATGCAGTACATTTTTTCCCCGGATATGAAATTCCGTACCTGGCGGAGACTGTGGATTGCCCTGGCAGAGACTGAGAAAGAGCTTGGCCTTAATATTACACAGGAGCAGATTGACGAGCTTAAAGCACACGTGGATGACATCAACTACGATGTGGCTAAGGAGCGCGAGCGTCAGGTGCGCCATGATGTCATGTCCCATGTGTATGCTTACGGGGTACAGTGCCCCAAGGCAAAGGGAATCATTCATCTGGGAGCGACCTCCTGCTATGTGGGAGACAATACAGACATCATTGTGATGACCGAGGCGCTTAAGCTGGTGCGTAAGAAACTGGTGAATGTTATCGCCGAGCTGGCGAAATTCGCTGATGAATATAAAGCACAGCCGACACTGGCTTTCACGCATTTCCAGCCGGCACAGCCTACCACTGTAGGAAAGCGTGCCACACTTTGGACCCAGGAATTTCTTCTGGATCTGGAGGATCTGGAGTATGTGATCAGCACGATGAAGCTTCTTGGCTCTAAAGGTACTACAGGTACACAGGCGAGCTTCCTGGAACTGTTTGACGGGGACCAGGAGACGATTGACAAGATTGACCCGATGATTGCGGAGAAAATGGGCTTTAAGGAGTGCTATCCGGTATCCGGTCAGACTTACTCCCGTAAGGTGGATACCCGTGTTCTCAACGTGCTTGCAGGCATTGCGGCAAGTGCCCATAAGATGTCAAACGATATCCGTCTGCTCCAGCATCTGAAAGAAGTGGAAGAGCCCTTTGAGAAATCTCAGATCGGTTCCTCCGCCATGGCATATAAGAGAAACCCTATGAGAAGTGAGCGTATCGCTTCCCTGTCACGTTTTGTGATGGTGGATGCGTTGAATCCGGCAATCACCTCCGCAACCCAATGGTTTGAGAGGACTCTGGATGACTCCGCGAATAAGCGCTTAAGTGTTCCGGAGGGATTTTTGGCTATTGACGGTATTCTTGATCTCTGCCTCAATGTGGTGGACGGTCTAGTGGTATATCCGAAGGTGATTGAGAAACGTCTGCTGTCCGAGCTTCCTTTCATGGCGACTGAAAATATTATGATGGATGCAGTGAAGGCCGGCGGTGATCGTCAGGAGCTGCATGAGCGCATCCGCGAGCTTTCCATGGAGGCTGGACGTAATGTGAAGGTAGAGGGTAAGGAGAATAATCTCCTGGAGCTGATTGCGGCTGACCCGGCGTTTAACCTTTCCCTGGAAGAATTACAGAAAACAATGGACCCTGCCAAGTATGTGGGCCGTGCCAAAGAGCAGACCGAAACATTCATTGACAAGGTGGTCCGCCCGATTTTAGACTCGCACAAGGATTTGCTGGGTGTAAAGGCTGAGATCAACGTCTGAGAAGGAGGTCTTGAATGATTTTTTTAGCAATTGTTGGTATTATTATTCTGTTGCTGATCGTGTGGCTGGTATCCGCTTATAATGGATTTATCAAGCTGCGCAACAAGAGCGAGGAAGCTTTTTCCGCAATGGATGTGTCACTTAAGAAACGCTATGACCTGATCCCTAATTTCGTGGAGACGGTCAAAGGCTATGCAAAGCACGAAAGCCAGACACTGGATGCGGTCATCAAGGCTCGCAACCAGGCGATGAATGCAAGCTCTCCGCAGCAGAAGATTGATAATGACAATGCGCTTACCGGAACGCTGAAATCTCTTTTTGCACTGACTGAGAGTTATCCGGAACTGAAGGCTAATCAAAATTTTTTAAGCCTGCAGGACCAGCTTTCCAGAGTGGAGGAGGAGATTGCCGGCTCCAGACGTTATTATAACGGTGTTGTGAACAAGTATAATACCAAGACCGAAATGTTCCCAGGGAACATTCTGGCCGGACTCTTCGGCTTTGAGAGAAAGCCTCTCTATGAGGTGAATTCTGAGGCTGAGCGTGAAAATGTTAAAGTTTCTTTTTAAAAATTGAGGATAACCTATGAGAAAAGGAATCTCTGCAGGGAATATCTTTGTGTGGATACTGGTCATATTTATGTTTGTAGGCAGCAGCCTTTTTGAGAGCCTTGGTAAGGTGAGCGCTGATGTAGAATATGACTCAGCAATGAGAACGGACAACTATCAGGTAAATGTGACGCTCGGAGAGGATAACAGTTACCTGATCAGTGAGGTTATCCGTGTGGACATGCTTACCGCGCGCCACGGCATTTACCGCTATATTCCGCAGAAGGGCTACAGTGAGGCATACAATGCCGACGAGAAAACTGTGCGGGAGCCTTACTATGCAGATGTGGAGCTGATTTCAGCGAATGTGCCTGTGCAAACCGACAACGAGGACGGCTATTTCGTGATGCGGATGGGACGGGAGTCCCAGGTTGTGCGTGGACAGCAGACTTACAAGCTTGAATATAAGGTTACGCCTCGTTTCCAAAACAAAGATTTTACCTGTGCTTATTATAATTTGCTGCCTATGACATGGCAGAATAGTATTCCTGCGGGCAGCCGTTTCCAGGTAGAGTTTCCAAAGGACTTTGACCATAATAAGCTTCAGTTTTATTATGGTGAGTACGGCTCTACTGAAAACGGAGAGGATATCCTCAGACTTTCCTGGGAAGGGAATACCGTCAGTGGTACGCTCGTAAAGGATCTGCCTTTTCAGAGCGGAGTGACGATGTTTGCGGATATGGGGAAGGGTTATTTCACAGAAATCCATATAGTTGGCAGGATTGACCTTTTGATATTAGCGGGAGCGTTGATCGTGCTGGCAGTTATGGTGGTGTTGTTTCTGTTGTTCGGCAGAGACGAGGAAATCATCCAGTCTATCCAGTATCAGCCGCCTGAAGGGCTGGACAGTGCAGCGGTGGGCTATATCATCGACGGTCATGTGGAGGACAAGGATATCCTCTCGCTGATCATCTACTGGGCTGACCAGGGATATCTGAAGATTGAGGAAAGAGAATCCTCCAAGAAAAAAAAGAAAATATATTTTCTGAGAACAGACAAGCGGTTCCCGGCAGATGCACCCAGGTATCAGACTGTCTTGTTTGAAAAAATATTCAGTAAGGGAAACGAGGTATCTCTGAAAAGCTTGAAGTACCAATGCAGTGAGACGATTTCTGTTTGTAAAACACAGGTACGTGCATATATCACCGGAAAGGGTGGAATCTATACAAACACTTCCAGGATTGCCAGGGGTGTGAGCACGTTACTTGGGGTTTTGCCCATGGCGTTTTTCGTGGTGGTGCTTGCGGTATTTTCCAAGCTTAGTATCGTGCGTATGATTTTCTACGTGCTGGATGTGGCGGCGTTGTTTGCAGGTATCTGTATGTTTAACAATATTATAGATAATTGGTATGCAAGGAGCAACTCGGAACGTACACGTATGTGTATATTTGGTCTGGGGCTCTCTATGGTTTCTATTTCCGCAATGGCAGGAAGCTATCTCATGCAGCTCCGCCAGGGTGAGGTTTTTAACCTGGTGATCGCACTTGTGGGTGTGGTTGCTGCCAGCGGTGCAGGTGTACTGCTCACTGGTTTTATGAAAAAACGTACCCACGACTGTGTAGAATGGATTGGAAGGCTTGCCGGGCTTCGTGATTTTATAGAAACCGCAGAATTGGACAGACTAAAAGCAATGGCAGACAAGAATCCGGAATGGTTCTATCACATATTGCCGTATGCTTATGTATTTGGTCTTTCAGATGCCTTTGCGAAAAAACTGGAAGGACTGGCAATTCCGGCGCCGGAGTGGTATGTAAGCTATGCCCCTAATTACGGATATTGGAATTACTATCATTTCCATCGTGCTTTTATGGGAAATATGGCCACGGTTACACAGGCCCTCACGATGGCCGAGCCGGTGAAAGCGTCCGGCTTTGACGGCAAGGGCGGCGGCGGCGGATTTTCCGGCGGCGGCTTCGGTGGTGGTTTCTCCGGAGGCGGCGGAGGCTTTTCCGGTGGCGGTTTCGGCGGCGGAGGCGGCGGAAGCTGGTAGGTAACATGTTGTTTATATGTAAACACGAGGAGGAAGAAGTGTTATGATCAAAGCAGTAGTAGGAGCAAACTGGGGAGATGAAGGAAAAGGTAAGATAACCGATATGCTGGCTCAGGAAGCGGACATTATCGTAAGATTCCAGGGAGGAGCGAATGCAGGGCATACCATTGTCAATGATTATGGGAAGTTTGCGCTTCACACACTCCCGTCCGGTGTGTTCTATGATCACACCACCAGTGTGATCGGCAATGGTGTGGCACTGAACATTCCTGTGTTTTTTAAAGAATATAACGAAGTTGTGGACAGAGGAGTGCCGGCGCCGAAGATTCTTATCTCTGACAGGGCGCAGATTGTGATGCCATATCACATTTTATTCGACCAGTATGAGGAAGAGCGTCTGGCAGGTAAATCCTTCGGTTCCACAAAATCAGGAATCGCGCCTTTCTATTCCGACAAATATGCAAAAATCGGCTTCCAGGTGAGTGAGCTCTTTGATGAGGAAACTCTCAGGGAGAAGGTTGTGCGTGTATGTGAGACAAAAAATGTAGTTTTGGAGCATTTGTATCATAAGCCCCTGCTGAACCCTGATGAGCTGATGGCAGAGCTGATGGAATATAAAAAGATGGTTGAGCCATATGTATGTGATGTTTCACTCTATCTTTGGAATGCCATCAAGGATGGAAAGGAAATCCTTCTGGAGGGCCAGCTCGGTTCCCTCAAGGACCCGGATCACGGTATTTATCCGATGGTGACTTCATCCTCCACTCTTGCGGCATACGGCGCAATCGGAGCGGGTGTTCCTCCGTATGAGATTAAGAAGATCATCACTGTGTGCAAGGCATACTCCAGTGCTGTAGGTGCAGGCGCGTTTGTGTCTGAGATTTTCGGCGAGGAGGCTGACGAGCTGAGACGACGCGGCGGCGACGGCGGAGAGTACGGAGCAACCACAGGACGTCCCAGAAGAATGGGATGGTTTGACTGTGTGGCTTCCAAATATGGTTGCCGTATCCAGGGAACGACAGATGTGGCATTTACGGTTCTGGATGTTCTGGGATATCTGGACGAGATTCCGGTGTGCGTGGGCTATGAAATCAACGGTGAGATTACCACGGATTTCCCGACCACCACTCTGCTTGAGAAGGCCAAGCCGGTTCTCAAGACTCTGCCGGGCTGGAAGAGTGACATCCGTGGTATCAAAAACTACGAAGAGCTCCCGGAAAACTGCCGCAAATATATAGAATTTGTGGAAGAGCAGATTGGATTCCCCATCACCATGATTTCCAATGGACCGGGGAGAAATGATATTATCTATAGAAGCTGAACAGTTTTTAATCTTATGAGCAGATAACACGCCGGCCGTTTCAGATGGCGGCAATAAGAAATTTTACGTCAATTTTACGCCGGGGTTCGCTCCGGCGTGAACTATATCTCGCAGGAATGCGGCGGCCCCGATTATGGATGGGGTACATAACTAAGGAGGGATTTTTTATGAAACGAGTAGGGTATTATAATGGAGAGATTGCACCGGTGGAGGAGCTGAAAATTCCGGTTCTCGACCGCGCTTACTATTTTGGAGACGGTGTGTATGATGCTACCTCTGTGGCAAACGGACAGGCTTTTGCGCTGGAGGAGCACATTGACCGCTTTTACAATAGCTGCCGTCTGCTGGAGATTGATTTCCCCATGACCAAAGCGGAGCTTGCAGAAGAATTGATGAAAGTAGTGAAGGAATTTGACGGTGAGAATGGGCTTCTTTATTGGCAGGCATCCAGAGGAACCGCGTACCGCGGACACAAATATCCGGATGCAGATGTGAAACCAAATCTCATGATCATGCTGAACCCCATCAATCCCGCGCCAATGGAAAAAAAGGTGAACCTTATCACTATGGAGGATACCCGGTATTTCCACTGCAATATCAAGACCTTGAATCTTATTCCCAATGTGATGGCCGCACAGAAAGCAGAGTCAATGGGCTGTGACGAGACGATTTTCCACAGAGGAGAAAGAGTGACTGAGTGCGCACACAGCAATGTTTCAATCATTAAGGATGGCGTTCTTCGCACAGCGCCCTGCGATAACCTCATCCTTCCGGGAATCACAAGAAAGCACATGATAGAGCTTGCCCACGAGCTTGATATTCCGGTCGTGGAGGAAGCCTTTACAGTTTCTGATCTTTTTGAAGCGGACGAAGTTATCGTCAGCCGCTCCGGCGCACTCTGCCACGCAGCCGAGACCATTGATGGCAAACCGGTGGGCGGCAAGGCTCCTGAGATTTTGGATAAGCTTTATCAGGCTTACTATAAAAAATTCCGCATAGGTACCGGGCAGTATTCCTAAGAGATAATGATAGTAGACACAGATACTTAACAAAATAAGTGAAAATTCTCCCACCTTTACAGGTGGCAAGATGAATCACCAAAAATAAGATTAACGGCAGTGGTGGGTGGAGAGAAATCGATATCCCCCACTGACATGAGGTCAAGACACGCAGCCATAAAAGTGGTATTTTGTGAAATTACCGAGCGTGGATTGAAATAATAGAGGATGATTATGAAAAATTTTAAACGAGTTGCGGCAATTGTTGCTGTGATTTTACTTCTGGTGGTTTTCTGCCTGCCCATGGTCTTTGCCACGGGAAGCGGCGAAAATTCCCAGGCTTTATTCCGAGCAGCCTTGGGGGCAGCGATAGTTGTGCCCGTACTTGCCTATATTTTCTGGATGGTATACCGGATATTCGGCAAAAAACAGAAAAAAGAGGAACGGGATATTGAAAATATTATATTCGATGTGGGCCAGGTGCTGGTGAAGTATGATGGGGAGGCTTTTCTCAAGCAATTTGACTTTCCAAAAGAAAAGTATGAAAGAATTGCGGATGCTACTTTCCGAAGTGAGATATGGAACGAGAGAGACCGTGGTGTTTTAACCGAGGAGGAGTACATCAGTCAGATGATTGCGCTGGCACCGGAATATGAGGAGGACATCCGGGAAGTGATGCGGCGTACACCAGAGACGATCACCTCCGTGGATTATGCCCTGACTTGGGTTAAATATTTGAAAAACCAGGGATATCATCTTTATATTCTATCCAATTACAGCAACTACATGATGGAGCGCAACCGCCCTGAAATGGAGTTTCTCAAATACATGGACGGTGTTATTTTTTCCTGCCAGGTCGGTGCAATCAAGCCGGAGCCTGAGATTTACCGGATTTTACTTGACCGCTATCATCTGAAACCGGGCAAATGCGTATTTTTGGATGACCGCGCCGAAAACTGCGAGGGTGCAAGAAAAATGGGAATCCGGGCGATATGCTTCAAAAACTTCAAGCAGGCCGCTAAAGAACTGGAGAAGCTGGGCGTGAAGTAAGAATTAAAGCAAGAAATGGACAAAAAGCACCCCGCCCGTGGTGTGCTCCACAGACAGGATGCCTTTTAAAGGGGAGGATATAAGTATTTCTTAATTTGTCTTTGGTGGTGTTTGTTTCATTGAAGGGGGTTCCAATGAACATTTATAGTATGACCGGTTGGGCGAGGTTTATACAATAAATGCAAAAAAAATTTAATTTTTAGATTTTATGAAAAACCCGGGAAAGTTATCGAACGGTGAGCCGTAGGAACTTGGGGGCCGGGGCAGTTGTTGTCCGTGTCAGGCTGATGCTCACTTCCCCTCAACTAAGTTCTAACTGCGACTAGGCCGCTCAAGAAGAGCTTTCGCGGCCAAGTCTCCGTAAGAACTGGATTTTCGGGCGCGCTACCACAAATCAGCCTGCCCCGGACAACAACTGCCCCGTCCCCCAAGCTCCTACGGCTCACCTTCCACTACGTTTGTGCCTGTTAACCCTCCGGTTGATGGCTTAGCTTAGCTGATGTTTTATTTTTGCAAGGAATAAATGTGAAAGAATTGAAGGTTGCCTATAGGCATCTGGGAATGCGTAAGGCGGACATGCAAGTTATACCATCGTGCAAAGCGATGGGTTAAATGGACGTACGAGTATATCCGTTTTGCTACAGGCGTAAAACTAACGGCTTTATACTTCGCATTTTGTTTTACAATAACCTACTGGAGAAAAGCACAGCCACTATGAAGGGGACGGGAACGTAGTGGCAGGTGCGGGGATGGGAATTGGGGCGGAGGCGCCGGGACTGGGATGGTCAGGCAATTTGCGGAAGCGCGCCTGAAAATCCATCGGTTACGGAGACTTAGCCGCGAGAGCTCTTCTCGAGCGGTTTAGTCGCAGTTACCGATTAGTTGAAGGGAAGCGAGCATTGCCTGACCATCCCAGTCCCGGTGCCTCCGCCCCAATTCCCTTCCCCGCGCCGTTCAACAACCTTCCCAGGGGACTCCCCTTCAATTCACAAAAAATACAAACAATATGATTTGTGTTTTCCCTGAAAAGATGGTATAATACCAATGAAATTTTTGGAAAAGAGGACTAGACAAATGAGTGATAAAACAATCTTAGAGCAGTGGCGTTCAATTGCCTACGACCAGCAGGCAGACCGCAATAAGCTTCAGAGATTCTGGGCTAATTATTTTAATATTGAAAAAGGCATTTATGAGCAGCTTCTGGAGAACCCGGATGAAGTGGTAACCGGAACTGTGAAAGAGCTTGCTGAGAAATATGGTCAAGAGGTTCTGACTATGGTCGGTTTCCTGGATGGTATTAATGACAGCCTCAAGAATCCGAACCCAATCGAGACCATGGATGAGAACACTGTAGTAAATCTCGGCTTTGACAACGAGCTCCTTTACAAAAACATGGTGGATGCCAGAGCTGACTGGCTCTATGAGCTTCCTCAGTGGGACAAGATCTTCCCGGAGGATAAGAAAAAAGAACTCTACCTTGAGCAGAAGAAATCTGGTACGATTGTCAAAGGACCGAAGGTTGGACGTAACGATCCATGTCCATGCGGAAGCGGAAAGAAATATAAACACTGCTGCGGCAAAAATTAATTACGGTATTGCGTTCGATATTTCAAAGAAGCTGTACTGGCTAAAGAGCGGACTGTCGGGAAATATAAAATACGGCAGTCCGTTTTTACCATTTCCACAGATTTAGATGATTATTTTGTCCTTTTCTTCGCTTATGACTTACGATGAGCTGACGTTGGCGATAAAGGGGCTGACTCTTATGACTTACGACGAGCTGATGCTGGCGATAAAGGGACTGACCCTGGTAACTAAGGAGGTCTATAATGTTTTCAGGAATATGTACCACAGCGGGGGTGCTGTTTGTAATCTATTATCTGGTGCTTGTAATCTATGCAGGTATTACCGCTGATTTTGCCTGGATTTGGCTTCTAGGCGCTGCTGCATTGTTTGGCTGCGCGTTTCTTATACGTTATGGCAAAGTTCATCCAGGATTCTTCCCGGGATGGCTGCGTTATGCCATGACGGCTGTGGTGATTGCGGGAGCGGTTCTATTTTTTTCCATATGCGGCAAAATTATTCAGGGTATGACCTGGAAAGGGGACGCGGATCTCGACTACGTAGTCGTGCTCGGAGCCCAAGTGAAAAAAGATGTGCCGTCCAGAGCATTAAAGAAAAGGCTTGACGAAGCACTTGCCTATGCGGAAAAAAATCCTGATACAATTTTCATTTTATCCGGCGGCAAAGGCTCCGGTGAGGATATCACAGAAGCCCAGTGCATGAAAGAATATTTAACTGCCAGAGGTATTTCCGAAAAACGAATGATTCTCGAGGAGAAATCCACCAGTACGAAAGAAAATCTTGCGTTTTCCCATGAGCTGACCGGATGCGCGGACAGCCGTACAGGAATCATTTCAAATAATTTTCATGTATACCGTGCCGTAAAGCTCGCACAAAAACTGGGCTACAACTCCCCTCAAGGAATCGCCGCCGCCTCAGACCCGCTCATGCAGGTGCATTATGTGGTGCGGGAAGTGTTTGCTGTGGTGAAAGAAATGATAAAAGGGAACGTGTGAAAATTCACCTCAAAACAATTGACAAACCCCAAAACCAACGCTATAATGAGGAACATAGCAAACACAGATAGCAAAAATACTAAATAAGTAACCAACACTATGACGAGACGAGTAAACTGTGGAACGTTCCAGAGAGAGGTGCAGATGCTGGAAGCGCCTTATCGGGAAGCAGTCGAAAACTACCTCCGAGTGGCCCTAATCCGGCCCGGTGATACCGTTATCATCAAATAGAGTGGTCAGGCCACGAGCAATCAAGAGGCCGGACAAGCAGGGTGGAACCGCGAGCAAATCAACTCGTCCCTTACAGTGCAGGTGCATTGTAAGGGATTTTTTATTTCATCAGCAAATATTCCAATCTGTTCTAATGGAAGGCAGTCAAATCCCGTTGACATTCCTGCTGATGTAAATACCACTCAGTGCTGCACAATATGTAAAAGAAGGCTGTCTGACAGCCGCATCATACCAATCATCATATCATACCAACTATTAAGAAAAGGAGAATAACCATGATAATCACATTAAAAGATGGTTCAAAAAAAGAGTACGCAGAAGCGAAATCCGTAATCGACATTGCGTCTGACATAAGCGAAGGCCTGGCACGCGTTGCCTGTGCAGGCGAGGTGGACGGCGAGGTTGTGGACCTGCGTACCGTGATAGACAAGGACTGTGAATTAAATATCCTAACCTTTGACAGCGAGGGCGGCAAGGGCGCATTCCGCCACACCACCTCTCACATCATGGCTCAGGCCATCAAACGTCTTTATCCGGATGTGAAGCTTGCGATCGGGCCATCCGTAGCAGAAGGTTTCTATTATGATATTGACAGCGACACCCCGATTGTAGCCGAGGACCTGACCAAAATCGAGGCAGAGATGAAGAAAATCGTCAAAGAGTCTCTTCCCATCACCAGATTCACAGAGCCCAGAGCCGAAGCCATCGAATATTTTAAAGAGAAAAACGAGCCCTACAAGGTGGAACTTATCGAAGACCTTCCCGAAGATGCGGAGATTAGCTTCTATCAGCAGGGCGAATTCGTAGATCTGTGTGCAGGACCGCACCTGATGACCACCAAACCAGTCAAAGCATTCAAGCTTACCAGCATTGCAGGAGCTTACTGGCGCGGTAGCGAAAAGAATAAAATGCTCACCAGAATCTACGGTACCTCCTATACAAAGAAAGCAGACCTGGACGACTATATCACCCGTCTGGAGGAAGCGAAAAAGCGTGACCACAGAAAGCTTGGCAAAGAGCTTGGCTTATTCATGATGAAAGAGGAAGGACCCGGATTTCCATTCTTCCTGCCAAAGGGTATGGTGCTTAAAAACACCCTTCTCGACTATTGGAGAGAAATCCACAACAAAGCAGGTTATGTAGAGATTTCCACCCCAATCATGCTGAGCCGCCACCTGTGGGAGACCTCAGGACATTGGGATCATTATAAAGAAAACATGTACACCACTGTGATCGACGAAACAGATTTCGCCATCAAGCCAATGAACTGCCCGGGCGGAATCCTCGTATATCAGTCAGAGCCGCGTTCCTACCGCGATCTGCCGCTGCGTATGGGAGAGCTGGGACTTGTCCACCGCCATGAGAAATCCGGCCAGCTCCACGGACTGATGCGTGTGCGCTGCTTTACACAGGATGACGCGCATATCTTCATGACACCGGAGCAGATTCGCGATGAGATTAAAGGCGTTGCCCAGCTGATCGATGAGGTTTACCAGCTCTTTGGATTCAAATATCACGTAGAGCTGTCCACCCGTCCTGAGGATTCCATGGGAAGCGACGAGGACTGGGAGATGGCTACCGACGCACTGCGCGGCGCATTGGACGACCTGGGACTCAACTATGTGGTCAATGAAGGAGACGGCGCTTTCTACGGACCGAAGATCGACTTCCATCTGGAGGACTCCATCGGCAGAACCTGGCAGTGCGGAACCATCCAGCTTGACTTCCAGCTTCCGCTTCGCTTTAACTGCGAATACATCGGTGCTGACGGAGAAAAACACCGCCCGATCATGATTCACCGCGTGGCTTTCGGCTCCATTGAAAGATTTATCGGAATCCTTATCGAACATTTTGCAGGCGCATTCCCAACCTGGCTTGCCCCTGTACAGGTAAAGGTCCTTCCGATTTCCGAGAAATATATGGACTATGCGGACAAAGTGCTTGGTGAGCTCAAGGCCTCCGGCATCCGTGCCGAGGTTGACACCCGTGCCGAGAAGATTGGTTACAAAATCCGCGAGGCAAGACTTCAGAAGGTTCCTTATATGCTCGTTGTAGGCGCAAAGGAAGAGGAAGAAGGCAAAGTTTCCGTCAGAAGCCGCTTCTTAGGCGACGAAGGCGCAAAAGACCTTACGGCCTTCATCAGCGCAATCAAAGAAGAAATCAAAAACAGAGAAAACCGTAAAGTAGAAGTTCAGGAAGAGGCAAAATAAAGGCCGAAAAGCAATTACGACCACTCATGTTGCCGAGACTCATGTTGCTGAGACTCATGTTGCTAAGACTCATGTCGCTGACTGGAGCGTATGTGGCAGGCACAACGCCGTAAGACCTTATGAACAAATATAAAATAAAAGCTGCGGCTGGCGGATAAATCCTTCCGCAGCCGCAGCTTTTATTGTTGTGAGCAGCGGGCCAAGCCACCACCCTCAAATTCAGGCGAAATATTTTGCTTTAATCTCCTCAACCGGCATATCCATACCGGTCCACAGCCGAAACGCCTCCGCACCCTGATAAAGGAGCATATACATCCCGTTGAACGTGCGGCACCCAGCCTCCCGCGCTTCCCGCAGCAATCGGGTTTCCCGGGGATTATAGACGACATCAGACACAATAAGATCCGGCCGGAATATCGAAGTATCCGTGATGATCGTTCCCTCAATGTCAGGCGCCATGCCAAGCGAGGTAGCGTTCAGAAGCAGTGCACTTTCCCCAACCGCCTGCACAAGCGCCCCTTTGTCATCATTGTCGTGAAGAATAGCTCTGCAGTCAAGCGTACTGTTGATAGTGTCCACCAGCTTTTGCGTACGGTCCCAGAAACGGCTGCTCCTGCGGGCAAAAATATGAAGCACGTTCACCCCATCCAACGCCGCCTGAGCACAGATAGCAGTAGCCGCGCCGCCGGCACCCATAACGGTAATGCTTTTTCCAATAATATCGTAACCGGCGTCCTTCACAGCCTGCATATACCCCATGCCGTCCGTATTATAGCCAATAAGCCGCCCGTCCTCATTAACCACAGTATTCACAGCCCCAATAAGCCTAGCGGCAGGAGAAAGCTCATCCAAAAGCCCAACGATTTTATTCTTATTAGGCATAGTAAGATTAAACCCACGAATACCACACGCCCTAAGCCCCTCAACCGCCCGCGCCAATGAATCCTCATCAACATCAAAACACAGATACACATAATCCAACCCCAGCCGCCGAAACGCCTCATTATGCATAAGCGGCGAAATACTATGCGCCACCGGCCTCCCCAACAACGCCGTAAGCTTCGTATGTCCAGTGATCGCATTATTATTGTTATTATTATTATTCATGATACCCTCCAATCCACAAAATACATTTTAAATTTGCACAAATATACGATTTTGCAAAATACATTTCAAATTCGCACAAATATACGATCTAACAAAATACATTTCAGTTGTGCACAGATATATGATTTTACAAAATACATCTCAGCTCCACACACATATATGATTTCATACAAGCCATAAATTTACCGGTCCTTAACACACTTAGTTGAAATCGCTATTCTTCTACAAAAAACAAACACAAATGTGACGCACTAAAGAACACCTTTTTACCAAATCAACGCAGTATGTCCAGAACCAATTGACCGTTACCAACAAGCCCCCCGGAAAACGCCCCCCTAAATAGGACAAATCTCCCGAACCCAACACCCAGCGTGCCCAACAGGGGGAGCTCGAGGGGGCATTCGGGCTTTCGCAACTCTGAGATTGCCCCCTCGAAATGGCATTCGGGCTTTTGCCCCACGAAATTGCCCCCTCGAATATTCTATTCTACAAAAAAGGAGATGTCAAGAAATGACCAACCCAATTCAAATTAAAAATCTTCTTCTAGGCAGCGGAATACCCAAAATCTGCGTGCCCCTGACAGCCGCTTCCTCAAAAGAGCTATACACACAAGCGAGAGAAGCCGCCTCTGCCGGCGCCGACCTGATAGAATGGCGCGTCGACTTCTTCGAAGCCCTTGACCAGCCGCAGAAAATAGTCGAAACCTTGGACTCATTAGCCGACATTTTAGGACAGATTCCCCTTTTATTTACAATCCGCACCAAAGCCGAGGGTGGAAACCGACCGTTTACGACAAAAGATTATGTAAACCTCAATTTACTGGCAGCAAACACCGGAAAAACCGACCTTGTGGATGTGGAGGTGTTCGGATGCGAGGAGGAAAAAAAGGCTCTCATCCGTTCCCTCAAGGAGGCCGGAGCCGTTGTTGTAGGTTCCTCCCATGACTTTGAGAAAACAGACGACAAGGATACCCTTCTTAAGCGGTTTTGTGCCATTGAGGAAAGCGGAGCCGACATCCTCAAAATGGCGGTAATGCCTCATGAATTCGAGGATACCGCAGCCCTCATGCAGGCCACAAGCATCATGGCAAAGGAATACACGGACAAGCCTTTAATCTCCATGGCAATGGGAAATGTAGGCGCCATAAGCCGTATTTCCGGCGAAAATTTCGGCTCCTGTGTGACCTTCGGCACCGTAGGCGAGGCCTCCGCACCTGGCCAGTTTCCCATCCGGGAGCTGCGGATGATGATGGAAGCGCTCCACGAGAAAAACAGAGAATAAGTTTACATAATGTAGCGAAAGACTGTCGAAACATAACGAGAAATTCTTAGAAACAGGCCCCTTGTTTTGACAAAATACGCGCCCCCTATCACCTATAATGAATTCACTTACCAAAGTGAAGGATTGACAGGTCATAGGGGGTTTTTATGTATTACGAGGTATACATAGATGTCGTCTTTGTGACGAATCTCTTAATGGATTACGTTCTCCTGCGTATTGTGGGGATGTTGTTTCGGTGCAGGGGAAGCCGTAAGAGATGCCTTCTTGCGGCAGCCATAGGCGCCCTGTTTTCCTGCCTCATTCTCTATATACCCACAGAAGCTTTTCTTCCGGTGACAATCCTGCTGCACGGCGCTTGTGCAATGGGAATGCTAATGATCGGATGCGGACTAAAAAAAGGCGGATTGCTATTAAAGGCAATGGTGACGCTGTATCTCACAGCGTTCTTGTGCGGAGGTTTTTGGGAAGTCATGACTGCCAATGGCAGCATAACCCTGAAAACTTTCTTTCTGTTCACCCTCTGCACATACCTTGGTCTTACCGCCCTTGTATATTTGTCCGATTCGGTGCGGGCGCGGATGAAGAACATTTATCCCATAACCCTGTCATATCAGGGTAAAGTACAGTCGTCTTATGGTTTCTATGACACAGGCAACCTGCTTGCAGACCCCATAAGCGGCGCACCGGTTTCCATCGTGAAGCCTGAGATTTTGGAAGCAATGCTGTCCGGAGAATTGGTAGACAAACTGAAACACCTGAAAGAGAACCCAGGGGAGCTGAAAAATACGGAGCTTGCCGGGCTGCGTCCCCATTTCCTGCCCTATACCACGGTGGGAAACATCGAAGGGATGCTGCTGGCAGTCACTTTAGAGGACCTTTGTATCCATACCCCCAGAGAAGTGGTTCATGTTTCCAGGCCGGTGTTTGCGTTGTCCTTTGAACCCTCCACTTTGGGAAATGAGTACAAGGTACTGTTAAATTCCAGATTATTGCATTAGGAGGGGTCACATCTATGAGCATGAAAGCAGCCAGCGTAAACTGCTATCCGTTTCAGGTTCTTTCCCGGCTGGTCATGACCAGACCGAGGGAGCTTTACTATATCGGCGGGAACGATATCCTGCCCGCGCCGCTGGAGCCCCAGCGGGAAGCCTATGTCATCAGTAAATTAGGCACTGACCAGGAGAAAGAGGCAAAAGCACTTTTGATCGAGCACAATCTCCGCCTGGTGGTCTATATTGCCAAAAAGTTTGATAATACGGGAGTTGGCGTGGAGGATCTGATCTCCATCGGCACCATTGGATTGATCAAAGCTATCAACACCTTTAATCCAACGAAAAATATCAAGCTGGCAACCTATGCCTCCCGCTGTATTGAAAATGAAATCCTGATGTATCTGCGGCGCAACAGCAAGACAAAGATGGAGGTATCCATCGATGAGCCGCTCAACGTGGACTGGGATGGGAATGAGCTATTGCTTTCGGACATCCTGGGCACGGACGAGGATGTGATTTCCCGCCATTTGGAGGATGAGGTAGAGATTACCCTGCTAGGAAAAGCCATCGCCAAGCTTTCCCCGAGAGAGCAGACCATCATTAAGCTCCGTTTCGGCCTGGGCCGCGCGGAGGGCCGGGAAAAGACACAGAAGGAGGTTGCAGACCTGCTGGGAATTTCCCAGTCCTACATCTCCCGCCTTGAAAAAAGGATTATGAAACGGCTGAAAAAAGAAATCGTGAAATACGAATAATCCTGCATAATTTTTGCTCCTTTTCCACATCCTAGCAGTGAGAAAGACAGGTTCAGGAAAGGGGTACAGATTTATGAATGCAAATGCAGAGTTTTTAAATTATGTTTACCAGAATTCGCAGATGGGCGTGGATACCTTGCAGCAGTTGATCGACATCACCGACGATATGGCGCTCCGTGATTATCTGGAAAAGCAGCTTGTGGGCTATGAGAAATTCCATAAGGAGGCGAGACAGCTTCTTAACGATAATGGAATTGATGAGAAGGGCCTTGGTACTTTTGAGAAGCTGCGTACGTATCTCATGGTCAATATGCAGACCATGACCGACCATTCTGCGTCCCACATTGCGAAAATGCTCATCCAGGGCAGCAGCATGGGCATCACGGAAGCGGTCAAAAAGCTTCATCAGTACGAGAATGATGTGGAGAAGCATATCAAAAAACTGATGGAAGATTTGAAGGAATATGAAGAGGCAAATGTGGAGAAATTGAAGGAATTCTTATAAAGCAAGGCAGGGCGGCGGTTCGGAGGAGAGACTTATCCCCGGAACCGCTGTTTTGATTTAAAGGTCAACGGAAAAGGGAAGGAAGATGTATTTTATCTTTCTGCGAACAGTCATTGCGGCGTGGGGTATACGGAAAGCTTTGTTTTGCTAAATGCGGCTGCCGGATGGCTGGAATCTCAGGGGATTAAGCTTGGAGATTGTGCGGTGGGAACGTATTTTGATGTTTATGAGGGAAACAAAGTTGGATTCCCTTACCATTGCCAGCGGGATCCCTCATGAGCAGTTAGAGATTGCCTTTCGGAAGGGAATCAATAAATTCAATGTAGGCACGGAATTTCTTGGCGCTAATTATGACGCTGTGGCAGAATATGTACATATGCTGGAGAGAAATGACAAGCCGTTGAAAATGCTCGAGGTTCCCATGTTTGGACAGGAACGGCTGTGCGGGTATCTTGAGGAGAAACTGAAGATGTCTAGATTTTAAACATATAAGCAGGATACATAATACCGTTGCCTGTCTACCATCGCCTGTGTTATAATCCAATCAAAGCATATTTTCTATCAAAGTTCTTGGCATCATCTTTAAATTCTTATTCATTTCAGAAAATCCATGCTTTAATCCCAACTAAAAAAAGCAGGAGATTCCGAGAAGAGTAAGAACCTCCTGCCATATTGACAAGGAGGTAGAAACAATGACACACAATGTAAACATGAAGTTCAAAGATAGCGTATTCCGGATGGTTTTCCGGGATACCGAGAAGCTTCTGAGCCTGTATAATGCGCTGAATCATTCGCATTACGGCAATCCTGACGAGCTGGAACCCTTGCTGCAGGATCAGTCTATCTACTCATCCACGCTGCTTAAGATTCCAACGCCCAGGTTCGTTGTATTCTATAATGGCGAAGGGAAGCAGCCAGAACGCAAGTTGCTGAGGCTGTCCGACTCTTTTAAAGTGCCGGATGACAATCCTGAGCTTGAGCTGAAGGTCACAATGCTGAATATAAATCCGGTATACAATCAGGAACTCATGGACAATTGCCAGGCGCTGATGGAATATATGCAGTATGTAGCCACTGTCCGGGATTATGCAAAAAAATCTCCAATCGAGGAGGCTGTCCCAAAGGCAGTAGACGAGTGTATTGAGAAAGGAATCCTAAAGGATCTGCTTCTCAGAAACAAGGCAGAGGTGGTTGCTATGAGTATATTCGAGTACAATGAAGAGGAAGAATTAAAGAAGCTGCGGGTGGCGGAACGCAGGGGCGGTTATGAAGATGGACACAAGGATGGCCGTAAAGAAGGTCTTGATGAGGGCGTCATTCAGGCAAAAATAGAAGATATTTTTGTATTGTTGCAGGACTGTGGCGAAATGTCGGATAATCTTAGAAAGAAGATTTTATCCCAACGAGATAAGGCAGTATTAGAGAACTGGTTCCGATTAGCCGCACGTGTGGATTCCATAGAAGAGTTTGTCAAAAAGATGGACTGATAACTGTGGGAAAAGTGGTATTCATCGTGAACTCATAAAACTTTTCCTGATATTTGTATTTACGTTGAATCGCTAAAGTGGTATAGTAATACTATATACATCGTGCGTCCGGGTTCCCTCTTACGCCCAGACGCATAGCCTAAAACGTGAAGAAAGGAACTTAGAAACATGGAAAATTATTATCAGCCGGAAATCGAGTGTGCGTCCCGGGAACAAATTCGGGAGTGGCAGAGTGAGAGACTGGTGCAGCAGGTACAGAATGTATGGGACAACGTGCCCTATTACAGAACAAGAATGGAAGAAATGGGCTTAGAGCCTGGAGATATCAAGTCTGTAGACGACTTACATAAGCTTCCCTTTATTACAAAGGATGACCTACGTGACGCTTATCCATACGGATTGCTTGCCCGTCCGCTGGACGAATGTGTACGAATCCAGTCTACCAGTGGAACAACAGGACGGCGTGTGGTTGCGTTCTACACGCAGCATGACATCGATTTATGGGAGGACTGCTGTGCCAGGGCGATTATGGCGGCAGGCGGCACCAAGGATGATGTGTGCCACGTGTGCTACGGCTACGGTCTTTTTACCGGTGGTCCGGGGCTCAATGGCGGTTCTCATAAGGTTGGCTGTCTCACCCTTCCTATGTCGTCAGGTAATACAGAGCGCCAGATCCAGTTCATGACAGACCTTGGCTCTACAATCCTTTGCTGTACTCCGTCCTATGCCGCTTTTCTTGCGGAGAGCATTATTGAGAGAGGACTGCAGGATGAAATCAAGTTGAAAGCAGGTATTTTCGGTGCAGAGGCATGGACAGAAGAGATGCGCCATGATATAGAAGAGAAGCTTGGGATTAAGGCTTATGACATTTACGGCCTTACTGAAATTTCCGGCCCTGGCGTATCCTTTGAGTGCTCCGCCCAGACAGGTATGCATGTGAATGAGGACCATTTTATCGCGGAAGTCATCAATCCGAAAACCGGAGAGGTCCTGCCGGACGGCGAGAAGGGTGAGCTTGTATTCACCAGCATTACCAAGGAGGCTTTCCCTCTCATCCGCTACCGTACCCGTGATATCTGTATCTTGAGCAGAGAGAAGTGCTCCTGCGGCAGAACTCATGTGAAAATGACCAAGCCTCTGGGCAGAAGCGATGATATGCTGATCGTCAAGGGAGTGAACGTATTCCCGTCCCAGATTGAGACAGTTCTCATGAACAAGGGATATCCGGCTAACTATCAGATCATTGTTGACCGAATCAATAACAGCGATACTATTGAGGTTCAGGTAGAGATGACTCCGGAGATGTTCTCGGACAGCTTGAGTGCCGTATCAGCAAAGGAGAAAGAACTTATCGACGCACTGAAGGCTATGCTTGGTATTTACGCAAAAGTGAAGCTTGTCAATCCAAAGACCATTGCCAGAAGCGAAGGCAAGGCCGTGCGTGTGGTTGACAAACGTAACCTGTATCAGCAGTAAAAAGGAGGGGTTTTCCATGACAGTAAAACAGATTTCTGTATTTTTAGAGAACAAGCCGGGCAGACTGGCAGAGTTTTCAGATGTACTTTCCCAAAATGACATTGACCTGCGTGCGCTCTCTCTTGCTGAGGCAGAGGATTTCGGTATTGTACGCATTATCGTCGATGATGTTTACAAGACATCCACGGTTCTTAAGGATGCAAATTATGTCTTTTCCATCACTAAGGTGCTGGCAGTCGCAATCCCCGATGAACCGGGCGGACTTTCCAAGGTAATCCGCGTTTTGGGCGACAATGATGTGAATGTGGAGTATATGTATGCCTTTATCACAAGGAAAAAGGGACTTGCTTATATGATCTTCCGTGTGGAGGATAACCAGAAAGCTGTCCATGTGCTGCAGCAGAGCGGGATCAGACCGATTTGCCAGGAGGAGCTGGAGAAATTATAAATATTGTGGAATTGCAGCGGTAACATTTGGCTGTAAAAATTAATTTTACATATACAGGAACCTTCATCAGAGTTCAGTTTGTATGTAACAGTTCGGGCTTGCCTGAATTGTTACATACGATGAGTTGAGTGAAGGTTCTTTTTTGCCTGAAATCCTTTACGTGGAATCCGAAAAATGTTATAGTATTTACAACAGACAGCGGTGGTCCTGCAGGATGTCTTTGTTGTAGTATGATTATTATATTCAAGAACTTTAGCAACAATTCTGAAAGTATATTCTATGTCCGAATCGGACGAAGATTTCCGTAACTATATATAAGAAAATAAAGAAAACCGTTGTATGTATTTTTATAGCATACTATAATAAAGGTATCAAACTGCATGGCCTTGAAAGGGAGGTATTATGCAGGAAAGTAAAAGTACGAATAAGAATGCACAGGCTTACAGCCAGATTGAAGATGCTGCGCTGAAGGTGGCTGCCCGGTTTTTTGGTGAAGAGCTTTTTCCTTATTTTGGTATTAAAGAGATGCCTGTAGGGATTCTGCCTACAGAGATGGTGCATCTGGAAATCAAGAAGATGTATGAGGATTTTAATTTTCTCATGAAGGATAACAGCTGGCTTCACCTTGAATTTGAAAGTGACAGCATCACCAGGGAGGACCTCCGCCGTTTCCGTGAATATGAGGCAGTCACAAGCCGTACATATGGAGTGGAGGTTACCACAATAGTAGTGTGTTCATCCAGGGTGAAGCATCCGATGTCAGAGCTTAGAGAGGGATTGAATACCTATAAGGTGAAGGTGGTCCGCTTGAAGGATGCTGACGCAGGCTTCATTCTGAAAAAACTATCAGAAAAGGAACGTGGCGGTATAAAGAGAAAAGACCTGGTACCATTGGTTCTCACACCTTTAATGGGCGGTGAGATGGAGGAGAAAGAACGGATTCGCCAGAGCTTTGTGTTGCTGAATCAAAATTATCCAGAGGTAAACAAGGATGATTTGGGTAAGATGCAGGCAGTTTTGTATGCGCTGGCGGTAAAGACACTGAAAAGCGAAGATTTAGAAGAAATTAAGGAGGCGATAACAATGACAATATTGGGACAGATGTTAGTGGAGGATGGAATCAAAAAAGGACGTGAATTGGGCAGGTCTGAAGGGCGCCAGGAGGGGCGTCAGGAAGGCCTGCAGGAGGGGCGTCAGGAAGGAATTGAGCTTACAAAATCCGTCCTGCAGCTTTTTGCCCAGGGAGAATCAGCAGAAGCAATATCAGTCCGATTGAATCTTCCTATTGAAACAGTGGAGCAGATCCTGTCAGTTTTACCGTAAGCAAACAAACCACACAAGGAGTCACAAATTGGATAAAGCAGAATTAGATCAATACATCCGCCGCTATACCCCCGGCGAGGAGGAATATCTGGCGGGCTGTCCCCAGGCAGAGTTAAATGAGAAAGTATTTGAAAAATTCCGGGTCACGGACCAGGGCGCTTACCTTTTTGAAAGCGTGCATTTCATGGCTCCGGGAGAGAAGATCGTGGTATCCAGGCAGGACCGCTTCAGCCGGGTACGCCCTCATAAGCATGATTATATAGAGCTTTGTTACGTCTGGTCAGGCATCTGTGTACAGGAGATTGAAGGAAAGAAAGTCACCACACTCCAGGGAGACGTGTGCATTTTTGATACCCAGGCAGTCCATTCCCTTGAGGCCGGTGGCGAGAATGATATTGTGGTCAATATTCTGATGAAGAAGGAATTTTTTGATGCTGCTTTTCTAAGCCGTATGACCAGACAGGGCATAGTGTCGGAGTTTTTGGTAGAGGCTGTGACCAAGAGCCGCCAGAGTAAGCATTTTTTATACTTTGCCGCCCACAAGAATCCCCGCATCCAGGATATCATGGAGCATATTATGATGGAATACTACGGCGGAGATTTAGGCATGCAGGAGGTTCTGGAGAGCTATGTGATCATTCTTTTCACAGAGCTTCTCCGTACCTGGAGGGATGATTCCCGGCAGAAGGATTCTGTATCCCAGGAGGTACAGATTCTGGAGCTTCTTGGGTATATTGAAGAAAATTATGAGCACTGTACCCTTCCGGAAATGGGTAAAGCCTTCGGAATGCACGGAAACTACCTGACAGCTCTCTTAAAAGAAAAGACAGACAGAAGCTTTGTGGAGCATGTGCAGGAGCAAAAGCTTAAAAAAGCGAGAGCACTTCTGGAAAATACAGATATACCCATGTCAGAGCTGGTTCCCATGTGCGGCTATAACAATATAAATTTCTTCTATAAAAAGTTTAAGGAGTCGGAAGGCTGTACTCCTGCCAAGTACCGTAAAGACCATCGTAACAAATCTTAAAGCGAGCAGAAAACATATTAAAAAGCATGTTACACAAGTATATAAAAGCACACCTTATAAATGGTCAATATTTTAGTGAAAAGCGTTATTGAAGAATAACGCTTTTTTATATATTTTATAATAAATGATAAATGTAACTGATAATATACTGTAAGGTTTCCAGGGAAACGGAACAGGAACTGTCTTCGTGTCCTTATTAGACAGAATTTTGAGAGTACAACCTGAACATAGCGGAACCTTATAGCATAAAATTATACCATTAAAATTATACCAATGGAGGCAGGAAGATGTTAAGAATTACAGAAATACTTATGGATTATGAGAATACCCAAGTAGGAATCACCCACGTTCCACAGTTCGGATGGATATTGGAAAGTGATAAGCGTGATGTCATGCAGACCGCCTATGAGCTGGAAATCGCAAAGGATGCTGATTTTCAGGAATTAATATACCAAAGTGGAAAGATAGAGAGTGACGCTTCCGCACAAGTGGAGGCAGCAGGCGCAACGCTGGATTCCATGAGCCGCTACTATGTACGTGTGAAAGCCAGCGCCAAAGACGAGGAGACAGCTTGGGTTTCCACCTCTTTTGTGACCGCACTCATGGACAATAAGGAATGGAAAGCAGAGTTCATCACCGCAGAGGAGGAATCCGACGCAGACAATTCCAAAGGAACTTATGTGAGAAAACATTTCAGCCTTAAAGGAAAAGTAAAGGAGGCCTTTGTCTGCACAACGGCTCTTGGACTTTATAACTTCTATATAAATGGCAAAAAAGTAGGAACAGACGAGCTCACACCAGGCTGGACTTCTTATCTGAAGCATCTCTGCTACCAGACCTATGATGTCACAGAATATTTAAATGAAGGCGAGAATGCTATGGGCGCAATCCTGGCTGCCGGATGGTTCAAAGGTATGATGGGCTTTGACGGCCTTTCTAAGCGCCGCAACCATTATGGGAAAAATACCGCCTTCCTGGCTCAGATGCTCGTGAGATATGAGGATGGCAGCGAGGAAATATTTGTCACAGACAAGAGCTGGACCGGCGAGGATGCCCCGGTGGTGTTCGCAGAAATCTACGACGGCGAGGTTTATGACGCCAACAAAGAAATCCAGGGCTGGGCAGAGGCCGGAGAGCCGGCGGGAAATTGGAAACAGGTAAGAACCGTGGCTTACGACATGTCCGTACTCACAGCTCAGGGAAGCGGAAAAGTGGCCGAGATTGAAGAAGTGAAGCCAAAACGTATCTTCAAAACACCGGAGGGTGATACAGTAATCGATTTCGGACAGAATATGAGCGGCCATATCCAGGTGACGGCACAGGGCAAGGCGGGAGATGTGATCGAGCTGCATTGCTTTGAAGTATTGGACGCTGCCGGAAATGTATATCTGGACAACCTCCGCGGCGTTAAGCAGGCAATGAAATACACCTTTGCCAGAGATGGAAAGATTACATATAAGCCCTGCTTTACCTTTATGGGATTCCAGTATGCCAAGATTGTATCCTTCCCGGGAGAGCCTGCACTTAACAACTTTACCGTATATACCCTTCACAGCAAGATGGAGCCGTCCGGCAGCATCGAGTGTTCCAACCCGGACCTGAACCAGCTTGCCCACAACATTCTCTGGGGCTTGAAGAGCAACTTTGTGGATGTTCCCACAGACTGCCCGCAGAGAGACGAGCGCCTTGGCTGGACAGGCGATGCGCAGATTTTCTGCCGTACAGCCTGCTTCCTGATGAATACCTATTCCTTCTATAAAAAGTGGCTGAAGGACGTGGAGGCAGACCAGACACCTGAGGGCGGCGTGGCCCATGTGGTACCGGACATTGTTTCCGGAAACGAGGGAGACAACTGGCTTCTGAAGCAGGGCAGCCATTCCGCGGCAGCCTGGGCAGATGTGGCGGTTATCAATCCCTGGACCATGTACCTCACCTTTGGCGACAAAGAAATCCTGAAACAACAGTATGACAGTATGAAGGGCTGGATAGGCTTCATGGAAACCCATGCTGTGGATTATATCTGGAACTATAAGCTCCAGTTCGGCGACTGGGTGGCCCTGGACGCAGAAGAAGGAAGCTACTTCGGAGCAACGCCTAACGACCTCACATGTACTGCATATTTCGCATATTCAACTGGATTATTTGTGAAAATTGCAAAAATTCTCGGCAACACAGAGGATGCTGAAAAATACCAGGCGCTTTACGAGAAAATCGTGGATAAATTCCAGAGAACTTTCTTTGATGAGAACGGCATCATGACAGCACAGACACAGACCGCTCACATTGTAGCATTGTACTTCGGCCTCACACCGGAGGAATACAAAGAAAAGACGATTAACGGCCTGCTTAAGCTCCTTGAAAAGGAAAACGGACATCTTGTGACAGGCTTTGTGGGAACTCCTTATTTCTGCCATGCCTTAAGTCAGAACGGCCATGTGAAGGAGGCCTATGACCTGCTTCTTAAAGATGATTTCCCATCCTGGCTGTATCAGGTGAAAATGGGGGCAACCACTGTCTGGGAGCATTGGGATGGCCTGAAGCCTGACGGAACCATGTGGAGCCCGGATATGAATTCCTTTAACCACTATGCATACGGTGCTATCGGAGAGTGGATTGTCCGTGTGGCGGCAGGTCTTGAGATTGACGAGACAAATCCGGGATATAAGCATTCTGTGATTTATCCCAGACTTGGCGGCGGCTTAGAATATCTGAAAGCAGAATATAAATCCGTTTACGGCTCAGTGAAGAGTTTCTGGGAGGACCAGGGAGACAAAGCGGTTCTTCATGTGTCTGTTCCCGTTAATACCACGGCTACCATCTGCCTGGACGAAGCAAAGGAAGTTGCGGACAGCGACGGCTTAATCTTTGTCATGGCTGACGGTGTGATGAAGGCTGAGGCTGGTTCTGGAAATTACACCATAACCTTTGCCAGATAGAAAAGCTGGATAGACTGTGTTTAAGGATACCCGCCTTTGGCTATATCGCTCTGTGCTTCACAGACGGAGCGGCCTGGATTGCGGCAGGGATATGCGTGACGATCATGTATTTTCGTATGATAAAAAAGTAAGCAGACACTATTGATGTGCTCAAAAGTACATGGAAAATGCTTTGATTTTCCATGTACTTTTTATGCTTTCAAAGATAAAATAAGGACATCAAATGAGCACATCAAATAAAAGGAGGAAGATGAAATGAAGAAAAAAAGTATTAGTTTACTGCTCTGCACAGCAATGGCCGCTTCCATGCTTGCAAGTTCCGCAACAGTGTATGCGGCAGAGGACGAAGCCGGAGAAAAAGAATGGGAGTACAAAGAGGCTGAACTGTCCTTCCTGATCGACCCGGATACAGCATCCGCAGGATATCAGGCAGTGTTTGACCTGATGGAGGAGAAAACAGGTATCCATGTAGAGGTAGAGCTTCGTTCTTCCGGCGGTGACGGCGACAACCAGGTTAAGACAAGACTTGCTTCCGGAGATATGACAGACCTTTGCGGCTACAACTCAGGCGCTAAGCTTGGCGAGCTGAACCCGGAAGAGAATTTCATTGATATTTCCGGAGAAGCATTTGCAGAACGTCTTGATGAGACATACAAATCAGCAGTAAGCGCAGGCTCCGATACTGCAGTTTACGGCGTACCGTTAACAGCTACCATGTCAGGCGCAATCCTTTACAATAAAGAAGTTTACGAGGCAAACGGCCTGGAAGTACCTCATACATGGGATGAGTTCCTTGAAAACTGTAAGGTGATCAAAGAGGCCGGCACAGATGCAGTGATCGCTTCCATCGGTGACTCCTGGACCATCCAGGTTCCATACCTTGGAGACCATTACAACGTACTTGCAGCAGATCCGGAATTCCCTGCAAAATTCGAAGCAGGCGAAGCGAAATACGCAGACACTCCGGCTGGTGTTGAGAGCTTCCAGAAGCTGGCAGACCTTCAGGAATACTTTAACGAAGATTACACAGCAACTACATATGCAGACGCTTGTGACAAATTAATCAACGGTGAGGGTGCTCACTATTTCATCCTTACTCAGGCATTATCCAGCATTTATGAGCTGTATGGCGATGAAGTAAACAAGATTGGTCTTATGGGAATTCCTGGAGATGACCCGGAAAATCACGGACTGACTGTTTGGGAGCCGACCTCTGTATACGGAAATGCAAACAGCGATAAGAAAGAAGATATCTTAAGATTCATGGAGTTTTATACCTCTGACGAGGCACTGGATGCTTATACAGCAGCTCTGAAGCCGGACGGCCCATACTGCATCAAGGGTTATGAGCTTCCTGAGGACGCTTACGACGCTGTAAAAGAAGCACAGCAGTATTTTGATGATGAGAAAATCTGTGTTGCATTAGAGTTTGAGACAGCAGTAAAAGGTACAAACTGCGAATATATCTGCTCAGAAGTAGCAACAGGACAGTCAACTGCAGAAGAAGCGGCAGCGGCATACGACGAGGATTGTAAGAAACAGGCCACACAGCTCGGTATTAATTGGGAATAAACTAGTGTTGTCGGCCGCTTGCAACTGCAAGCGGCCGATTTCTATGCGGAAAGGGAAGAGATTTCATGAATAAAAAGAAAATATACTCAAACTGGTTTCTTGTTCCTGCGGTGGCGATCTTCTTAATCTTCTTTATCATCCCTATGGTGACCTCATTATTCTTCAGCTTAACAATATGGGATTTGAAAGATTATACCTTCGTAGGACTTGATAACTTTAAAACATTCTTCGGGGAACATTCGTTAAGTATCTCAGTGAAAAATACATTGATCTATGCATTTTCCACCAGTGGTCTCAAAGTGATCATTGCCTTCTTTATTGCACTGTTTCTGACAAGTAAAATTAGGACAAAGAACTTTTTAAGATCACTTGTTTTCTTTCCGAATCTTGTCAGCGCCATTGCAATCGGTATTGTATTCAAGGCACTGATGCACCCAAGCAAGGGGTTGATCAATGCTGTTCTGGGCGCGATCGGAATTGCAGGACCGAACTGGCTTGGCGACACGAACCTTGCACTTTTTTCCGTAATCGCAGTAGATGTGTGGAAAGGTGTCAGCATTTCAACGGTTATTTTTATTGCAGGTATCAGCTCTATTGACAGCAGCTATTACGAGGCAGCGTCCATTGACGGAGCTACAAGATGGCAGACGATCCGGCATATTGTAATTCCCCTTGTACGTACCTCTATGAACACGATCATTATACTTTCCCTGATCGGAGGACTTCGATGCTTCGATTTAATCTGGGCGATGACAAAGGGCGGTCCCGGATTTGTGACAGATGTACTTGCATCTGTAGTTTATAAGCAGTATGCAGCAGGCTTCTATGGATTATCGACTGCAGGAAACGTTATTATGTTTGTGCTGATCGCACTGATTGCGTTCCCACTGCAAAAATTCCTGAACAGCAGGGAGGTGTACAACTAATATGAATAAAAAGAAAAGACTTACCCTGTTGGGGGATATTCTCGGATGTATATTTGGAATTCTGATATTCGCGGTTCCGTTTCTGTTCATGCTTATCAATGCGCTTAAGGACAGGAAAGAGGCAAACCTTCTGAAGCTCACCCTTCCGACAGAATGGATGTGGGATAACTTTAAGCAGGTATTCGAGGCGAACAACTATCTGATCGTCACTGCATTTAAAAACAGTATTCTTCTTACCGTGGGCTCACTGATTCTTCTGATCGTGGTTGGTTCCATGGCAGGTTATGTCCTTCAGAGAAGATCAGACAAGACGACGAAATTTGTCAGCACGCTGGTTATGACAGGTCTGATGATTCCTCCGGCCATTCTGCCGACAATTTGGATCATGCAGGGATTACATATTTATAAGACTATGTTTGGTATGATCCTGATTGAAACCGCACTGCAGATTCCGTTTACGATCATGCTGTACCGCGGTTTTATGAACACGATTCCGGTTGAGCTTGAGGAAGCCGGATATATTGACGGCTGTACAAGAACGGATTTGTTTGTGAAGATTATTTTCCCGCTTCTCAAGCCTGTAACCTCTACGATCATTATTTTAAATGCGGTTACGATTTTTAACGACTTTACCAATCCCTTATATTTCCTTCCCGGAACAAAAAATGCAACCGTACAGCTTACCCTGTACAACTTCATGGGAAGATATTCAAGCTCCTACAACCTGCTGTTTGCGGATGTGCTAATCATCACAATACCGATGCTTATCCTCTTCCTCTTCTTTAACCAGAAGATTGTAGACGGTATGGTGGCGGGCGCAGTCAAGGGTTGATAAGAAATTTTACTTTTCGATATTGTTCGTCACGGCCTGCACGCCGCGGAAATGAAATTGCCATAAAAAGCGTTATTGTAAAATAGCGCTTTTTATTGTAAGCTGTGGAGTAACTGTTCAGCAGGTGGTATCCCGAGACATAAAAGCGGGAAATGGTGCAGAATGCACCGTTTCTGTGTATCGCGAAGCGGTAACTGTGAAGGTACTGAACAGTTACGCTGTGGTTTATGATGACTAGATGTTAGAGCGGGGAGTGCAGAATATGAAGTTTCGTACAAAATTAATTTTAGGGTTTTCTATCGTAGTATTTTTAATTTCAGCCATACTCGGGGTTGTATGCTACCAGTACAATTCCCGTCGTATTACGGAAGTTTCCAAACAGAATATTGAATTTTATTCCAGACAGCTTGCAGATAGTATTGACGCTTCGGTGGATTCCATGAAACAGGTGACAGACTATATTTTGTCTGATCCCGATATGCTTTATGCCATGCAGTCTATGACAAAATACCATGAAACAGGGAATGATACCGAAAGGAAAAAACAATTGGAGGTATTGACTACCGGAATTTCCATGGTGTATATAAACCGCAATTTTTACCGTGTAATCATCTTTAATGAGATGGGAGATGTGGCCAGTAGTACTAATACAGGCGAGCTCATCATTGACAAGGAAAGAGATGTCTCGAATATTAACTGGCTTGAAAAAGCTGCGGAGCTTCATGGGAAAACATTGCTTGTGGGACCTCATGAGGATGGCTGGAGCGTGCGTAAATCGGCTCAGGTCTACTCTCTTGTGCGCAAGGTCCAGGGCGGAAATTTCGGTTACATAGAGGTTCAGAATCGGGTGGAAGCACTGGATAAAATATTGCAGCTCCCCGATTCCAATGTCATGGTAGAGGCATGGCTTCCTGACGGAACTCTGCTTTATCAGTCTGAAAACATCAATGACCAAGAGGTGATCGGATACCAGAACCAGGGCGAAGAGGGCAAAGCAAGGACTGTCAGCATTGACGGACAGAAGCAGATTTTCGCAACCGCCACATCAAAGAATTATGGCATACAGGTGGCCGTAATCCAAAGCAGTACAGGTGTATTCCAGGACTTAAAGCAGTCCGTGATCCTGGCAGCAGTGCTGGCTCTTGGAAGTTTTGTGGTGTCCATGATGATGGTTGTGTTTATTGCGAATAAGCTGTCCAGTCCCATCATCAGCTTAAGGGAACAGATGGAAAATACCGGAATCGAAAATTTGGACGCGGAGCCTATGATCGTAGATGCGGATGATGAGATGGTGGCCCTTGGCAAATCCTATCAAAAGCTTTTGAACCGGCTTAATGAGTCGATAATTAAGGAGAAACGCTTGTCCCTTCTGCAGCTTCAGGCACAGTTTGACACACTGCAGGCACAGGTGAATCCACATTTTCTGTACAATGTACTTAACGTGATCTCCAGCCGCGGCATTGCAAGCGGTGATGAGGAAATCTGTGAGATTTGCGGAAGTCTGGCGGCAATGCTGCGCTATTCTACCAATACGGTGGAGCGTTATGCAACTGTTCGGGAGGAAGTAGAGTATCTTGAGAAATACATTTTCCTGCTCAAATCCCGCTATGACCACAGACTTGAGGTGGAAATCTCCTGTGAGCCGGAAATCGAGGGCGAAATCATGCCCAAGATCGTATTGCAGCAATTGGTAGAAAACAGTATCCAGCACGGATTTGTCAATAGTATGTCAGTGATGCGTATAAAAGTGCGCGGCTGGAAGGATGAGGACGGCTGGTTTTTTGAAGTACGTGATAATGGACAGGGAATCACAGCCGACGTGCTTGAGGACCTTCAAACGAAAATAGAAAAGATAAAAAATAAAATTCTCATGAAGCGAAGCAATATTGAAATGGAAATCGGCGGGATGGGAATTGCAAATACTTACGCGCGGATGTTCCTGTTGTATTCGGACCAGACTGCATTTTCCATGAAAAACCTTGATGAGGGCGTATGCGTGACCATCGGGGTAAAAAGAAAGGAAGCGGATGGCAGTGTATCAGGTAATGGTAGTTGATGACGAACCCACTGCGGTGAATCTGATAAAAACGATTATAGAGAAAAAATGTGAACAGTTCCAGGTTTCGGATACTGCCTATGATGGCAGAGAAGCCCTGGAAAAGATGGAGGCGGGTGCACCGGATGTGCTGGTCACAGATATCCAGATGCCGGTGATGAACGGCCTCCGGCTGATTGAAAAAGCGAAAGAGCTTTACCCAGATATGATCACTGTGGTAGTGAGCGGGTATCAGGAGTTTGAATATGCGAAGGAGGCGATGCATTTCGGGGTGACGGATTATATCCTGAAGCCTATTGTACCCTCAGAGCTGAAGGAATTATTTCAAAAAATCCAGGAGCGGCTGAAGGTGAAATACTACAGCAGCCGTAACTCAGTTCTGCACAGGCTGGTGAATGAGATTCCCGTAGAAAAGGAGGAGCTGAAACGTTTTTTTCAGTCGAGCCATTACTACGGGGCAATCGTAAGGCGTAACGGACTGCCGACCCGCTTTGCGGAGCGCAGCAAGAGAGAGGTATTCTCAGATATCAATGAATGGATGGTGGTTTACGGCAGGGACGAGCAGGAAACGCTGTATCTCTGTCCGGAGGAAATCCTCTGTGGTGCGGATTATGTGCAGATGATCAAGAAACAGATGAGCAAGGAGCAGCCGGAAGCCTCCTATGTGACCACGGTAATCTGCAGCAGTCCTATTTCAGTGGATAATTTCGGCACAATGGTGAAAGGACTTTACCGGGTGCTGGATTCGCATCTTGTGCTGGGGAAGAGCCAGACTCTGCTTTTGGATTCTACTATGGTTCTGAAGCCGGAGGAAATGGACAATGATTACGGTTATCTCCAGGACCTGGAGTATCTGGCAAAAAACCAGAAATACGACCGGCTTCAGAAGGAAACGGAGAACCTCATCCGAAAGTGGGGCAGGGAGGAACGTCCCCAAATCTGGATGGAGAGCAGACTCCGTCAAATCTGCTATCTTCTGCAGCGCTACGGTGCGGGCAATGATAATTACCGGGAATGTGAGTTCCTCCTGGATGAAGCCTTTGCCAACGCGGAGGATGTGGAGCAGTTATGCGCCGGCATGACAGATATTTTATTTAAGGACAAAAAAGAAGAATCCGCGGCCATGCAGCGGGGAGGTACGGAGGAGTATTTCCGGCGGATTAAGGATTATATCCAGTCGCACATGGCAGAGCCTCTCACCCTGCAGGCAGTGAGCAGGGAAATGGGAGTTTCCCAGACCTATTTGAGCCGGCTTTTCCGCCGGTTTGAGGATGCTTCGTTTAACAGCTATCTCACTGCACTTCGTATGGAGAAGGCGAAGAAGCTGCTGTTGAGCGAGGACAAAATTTTTGTGAAGGATGTGGCGGAGCAGGTGGGATATAAGGACCAGTTTTATTTCAGCCGGATTTTTTATTCCTACACCGGGGTGCGCCCTTCTGAATACATAGAAAAGGAGTAGCAGAATGTTATATAAGAAGACAAAGGAGCTGACGCCTGAAGTTTTCCGTCAGCCGGGGAGTGAATACAGAGCCGCCCCTTTCTGGGCCTGGAACTGTAAGATGACAAAGGAGAAAGTCGACCATACCCTTAACTATCTCAAGGAAATGGGAATGGGCGGCGGTCATGTGCACTGCCGTACAGGGATGGATAATTCCTACATGGGGGAGGAGTTTTTAAGCCTTGTCAAGTATACGAATGAAAAATGTAAAGAGAAGGATATGCTGACCTGGCTGTACGATGAGGATCGCTGGCCGTCAGGTGCGGGCGGCGGACTGGTGACAAAGGACCATGAGTACCGTATCCGTTTCCTACTTTTTACACCAGAGCGCCAGGAAGGGAAGGACATTGGAATGAGCGAGCTGCGCTCCTCAGGCCAGGCAGTGCGGAGCAACGAGCGCACATTTCTCGGCAGATATCAGGTGAAGCTTGTGGGCGGATATCTGAAAGATTATGAGAAAATCGCAGAGGATGCGTCTCTTTCTGAGGGATATCAGGAATGGTTCGCCTATGAGGAGGTTTCCGGAGACAACCCGTGGTTTAATAATGAAGCATATTTGAATACATTGGATAAAAAGGCGGTAGAGCGGTTTATCGAGGTTACTCATGAGAAGTATTATGAGCTTCTGGGAGACGAATTCTCGAAATCTGTTCCGGCTATTTTTACAGATGAGCCCCAGTTTTCCCACAAGACCTGTCTGGGATTTGCGGGAGAGCGGGTGGATGTGACAATACCTTATACCGATGATCTGGAGGATACTTTCCGGGAAGCTTACGGACACAGCCTTCTGGAAAGTCTACCGGAGCTTTTCTGGGAGCTTGGGGAGGATAAGGTTTCCAGAATCCGTTACGAGTATCATGACCATATTGCAGAGCGGTTTGCCAGCGCCTTTGCCGATACGGTGGGAGGCTGGTGTCAGAAGCACGGAATCGCTCTTACCGGGCATATGATGGAAGAACCTACGCTCGAGACGCAGACAGCGGCGCTTGGAGAGGCTATGCGCTCTTACCGTTCCTTTGACATTCCGGGTGTGGACATGCTCTGCGACCGTAGGGAGCTTTCCACTGCCAAGCAGACACAGAGCGCTGTGCATCAGTACGGACGCGAAGGTATGCTGAGTGAGCTCTACGGCGTGACACACTGGGATTTTGATTTCCGGGGACATAAGCTGCAGGGAGACTGGCAGGCAGCGCTTGGCGTGACTGTTCGTGTGCCTCATCTTACCTGGACCTCCATGGCGGGCGAGGCGAAGAGAGATTACCCGGCGGCCATCGGTTATCAGTCACCGTGGTACAAGGAATACCCGCTAATTGAGGATTATTTTGCCAGGGTGAATACGGTTCTTACAAGAGGTGTACCTCATGTGAGACTGGGAGTGATTCATCCGATTGAATCCTACTGGCTTTTCTGGGGGCCGAAGGAGCAGACCGCGGCAGTACGCGAGGAGATGGACGACAATTTCGCAAAGCTCATCAAATGGTTGCTTTACGGTACCATTGATTTCGACTTTATTGCGGAGTCCTTACTTCCGGAGTTGAATGAGGGGCAGCAGGAGGATTGCACGTTAAAAGCGGGCTGTATGAACTACGATGTGGTTCTGGTGCCGAATTGTAAAACTCTTCGCAGCTCTACACTGGAAATTTTGGAGAAATTTAGAGAGCGGGGCGGCCGGGTGATTTTTGCCGGGGAGCTTCCAAGCCTTGCGGACGCTTATCCTTCTGACCGGGGAAAAGAGCTGGCACATAAATCAGAAATCATTCCGTTCAGCAAGCAGCAGCTTCTCAAAGCTCTCAGACCCATCCGTGAGGTGGAAATCAAGGAGGCGGACGGAAGCGCAAGCGGAAACCTTATTTATCAGATGCGCGAGGAAGGGGAAAACCGCTGGCTGTTTCTGGCACATGTAAACCGCACCCAGGAGGCCGACAGCATGGCAATCGTCATCGGCGGAGTGCAGGAAATCATGAAAAATGAGGATTTGCCCTTTGAGGAGAAATTAAAGATTTCAATTGCTGGGGAATGGAAGCCCACGGTGTACGATGCTATGAGCGGTGAAATCAGAGAGCTTGCCTGTGCTTATGAGGATGGAAATACAGTGCTTCATCACACCTTGTATGACCATGACAGCCTGCTTCTGCTGCTTGAACCGGGGCGCAGAGAGGATGCCGATGTAAATGCTGATATAAATACCGCGTCCAAAGCTGATGCCGAATGTGGCTATGTATCTGATATGTCATCTACATCTGCTGTAAGTGTAAAGGAGATTCCAATCCCATCAATGGCGGAGATAATACTGAGTGAGCTGAACGTAAGTATACTTGACCTTGCAAAATACCGTTTTGATGATGGTGAGTGGGAATCGGAGGAAGAAATCCTTCGCATTGATAACAAATTCCGCGAAAAATTAGGTTATCCGCTGCGTATGGAAGCTTTTGCCCAGCCGTGGACCAATGACCGCAAAGAAGGCTTTGAGCATACACTTTCCCTCCGTTATACTATTGAAGCGGAAACGGAGCTTTGCGGTGTTCGACTCGCGATGGAAAATGATGAGACAACGAAGGTTTTCCTGGACGGAGCAGAAGTAGAAAACCGTCAGACAGGCTGGTATGTTGACCATTGCATTCATACAACAGAGCTGCCTGTAATCAGCGAGGGAACACACTGCCTGCAGGTGGAGATTCCATACAACTCTAAAGTGAATGTGGAGGCCATGTTCTTACTCGGAGATTTCTCCGTGCAGGTTCAGGGCAGAAAACAGACACTCGCAGTGCCTAAGAAGACAGCCGCATTTGCCGATATAACGAGACAGGGATTCCCCTTCTATGGCGGAAACATCACCTATCGGGTGCCCTTTGAAAGCGAAGGCGGAGAAGTACGCGTACAGGCCACTATGTACCGTGCTCCGGTTATGAAAGCAGCTCTGGATGGAAAGGACAAAGGATATCTGGTGTTCTCCCCATACGAAATCAATCTTGGAACCCTGGAAAAGGGCAGCCATACCCTGGAGCTGACTGTGTTCGGCAGCCGTATCAATACCTTCGGCACTCTGCATAACTGCGACCAAAAGGAAATCTGGTACGGACCAAACGCTTGGAGAACAACAGGCGACCAATGGGCATATGAATACCAGCTGAAACCGGCCGGAATTTTGAAAGCGCCGGTGCTCACAGAAACGAAGTAAAAACTTCTAGAAATTTATCGACAGAAGAAGAAATAGCTGAATGGGTTTGCTTTTTACCATTCAGCTATTTTGTGTCTTTGGGAAACAGTTGATTTTGTTTCAACTGATTTTGTTATGAGCGATTTACAGTTCTTAATCTTCCAGGATTTCCAGGACTTCTTCTAAAGAAATCTGCAGTTTTTGTGAGATTGCCTCGGGTGATTCGCCCTGAGCAGAAAGTTTCCAGGCGGTTTTACATTGTTGTATCCCTTCTTTTTTGCCTTCTTCTTTTCCTTTTTTAATCCCATCCGCTAAAAGCATTTGTCCTAAAATTGTCATAGATATCGCCTCCTTGATTTCTTCTAAATCCTTGTTTTTTAGTGTCTTGGCTGCCAGAGCGTATAAAACTGCCTGCATTTTGTCTAACTCTTCCTTGGATACGTTTTGATATTGGTTGTTCAGCCATGTGAAGCTCTGAAGAATCCGCTCTTTTTCTGGGATTTCTCCGCCCATCAGTGGTGTCAGAACAAGGGGGACCAGATCGTCTTTTTCTATTTGACTGTTTTCTGTTTCTGACAGTTTTTTCAGGATAAGGTCTGCGTTTGTATCCTTCAGGCGGACGGCTTTTACTTTATAGGTGTTTAAACCTACTTTAAGCTCTGACATGGGATGCTTCGTTTTAGCGGAACATACGACTACTGTTGTGACATCCACTCCGTATGTATTGCTTGTGACGGCCTCATATTCGCGAAACCGACGAAGGTCTTTCCTGGTGATGCTGTCGCTTTCGAATTCAATGTGGATCCAGCTGTTATCCTTCATCAAGAAATTAAAGTCCTCATACATCTTCTTGATTTCCAGATGGACCATTTCTGTGGGCAGGATTGCTATGGGCTTCTCATCGATACCGAGATAAGGAAAAAGTTCTTCGCCGAAAAATTGGAGGGCTGCTTTCAGCGCCGCATCTTCCAGCTGGCTGTAGATTTTTTCTTGGTTCGGGGAATCAGCATCAGCGCTATTCGGAATGAGTCTTTTTTCATTTGTGTTTGCGTTTTGTTTTTCCTGCATAATACCTCCTTATAAGGTCATGCAGGTTCTGTCTCTATTATAGTATATGAAAAAAATACAGACAACGGTTTTGTTGATTTTTATTGTTGTTACGGAAAAATTTTGTCCGAGTTGGACATGAGATTTCGTTAAGAAATTTTGGAAATATACTGGTATTAAATTTATACTACAACAGCGACATCCTGCAGGACCACCGTTGTCTGATGAAATGATTATATCATTTGGAGCATAGGAGGTAAAGTGGAAATTTAAAGAACGGTTTCGGAATTTGAAGGACGGTTTCGAAAGATTAAGACTCAGAAAATTGCAGATTCCAAGTTCATTATGTTGTGAAATCTCTGCAAATTGTTTGAAATGGTTGCCCGCTCCCGTTCGTTTTGATATACTGTGATAAGTATGTATCCGGTCGTGGCTGGGCCGGGTATGTTATTCAGAATATAAACAAATTGGAGAGCACATATGGACATAAAGAAACATCGCAAATGGCTATGCCTTTTGGCTGGTATCATAGCGGGATTACTTAGTGTGGTGGATGCCGGGAGCGTGGAGGTAGAAGCTTTGGAGCACCGTACTTTAAAGGTTGCATTTACCGACCTGGAGGGAATGAGTGAAACTGACGAGTACGGCAGGCATACCGGACTATTGGTAGATTATCTCAATGAGATTGCGAAATACACAGGCTGGGATTATGAGTACATTGAGTGCAATGATGAGGACATAGTACCTGAATTCCTGGAAGGGAAGTATGACCTTATGGGCGGTACATTTTATTCTGCGGGTTTTGAGGAATATTTCGCCTATCCCAAATACAGTATGGGCAGAAGCAGAGCAGTGCTTTTATGCCGCCGTGATGACGACAGCCTGCTTGGATATAACTTAAGCTCACTAAACGGAAAGACGATCGGAGTGTATGAAAAAGCCAATGATAAAATCCGTTATTTAAAGGAATTTCTTTTTAACAATGAACTACAGTGTGAGCTTAAATATTATACATATGAAGATATGAATGAAGCCGGAAATCTTTACGAAAAGCTCCGCGCCGGTGAAGTAGATATGCTTCTTGGTAATGATTTGGAGATTGGAGGAGAATTCCGTATGGTAACCTCCTTCCAGGCTCAGCCTTACTTCATTGTCACAACAGTGGGAAATACGGAGATTGTAGATGAGCTGAATACAGCCCTTCAATACATTTTGGAATCCACGCCTGATTTTGCGGAGGAGACCTATTATTCCAACTATCCGGATGTAAAAAAGGCGGATATACAGTTAAACGACAGAGAGCTACGCTACATCAGCCAGAATGAAACCATATCTGTCGCTGTCACAAAAGGCTGGCATCCTTTTTATTGCAACAACAATGCGCGAGAACCTCATGATGGTATGCTTCCCGATACGCTGAAGGAAATCAGTGCTTTTACAGGACTTAAATTCAGCTACGTTTATGGGGATAATTATGCGGAGTGCATGAGGCTGGTGCAGGACGGGAAAGCCGATATGATGGGCGTTTATCTGGATGGAGTAGATAATGCGGCAGATGCAGGCTTGGCGTTGTCGCGTTCTTATCTTAATTTGAACAATATTATCCTCAAGCATAAATCAGTGAGCAGTGTGGAGGAAGGACAGGTCTGCGGGATTATGACCGGAAGGATACTTCCTCCAAGCTTTGAGGCTTCAAAGGTTGTGAGCTACCATACAGTTTCCCGGCTTCTTGAAGCAGTTAATAAAGGAGAGGTGGATTTCATATATGGTGTTTCCTCTATGCTGGAGCAGGAACTGCAGAATCACCGTTATTTAAATGTAGCGCCCGTAACCCGGGAAAGTGACAGTGTAGACGTATGCTTTGCCGTACCGCGTCCCGCAGAGCCGGAGCTTCTCACCATCTTGAATAAAGCGATTGGAAATATACGGACAGCAGATAGGGAAGCGATCGTCAACCGGAATTTGACAACCGTTGGCTACACCGGGGTTTCACTGAAAGAATTGATTTATGCAAATCCACTTCTGTGTATCCTGGTCCTGTCAGGTGTGCTGGTCCTGCTCATGCTGGTCATTCTTCTGATTACAAGAAGCAGGATGATGAATGCCGTAATGAAGAGCCGGGTCGAAGCAGCAGAGGCAAAAAGTATGGCGAAAAGTGTATTCCTTTCTAAGATGAGCCATGAGATCCGTACTCCCATGAATGCCATCGTAGGGCTTACTGATTTGACCCGTATGGAACAGAACGTGCCGCCGGGGGTTGAGGAAAAACTGGAAAAGATACAAAACTCGTCTCACTATCTTCTCGCATTGATCAATGATATTCTGGATATGTCCAGGATTGAAAATGATAAGATGGAGCTGGAGGAAAAGGGATTTTCCCTGTCTGTTATGCTGAAGGAATTGCAAGAAATGCTGAGCGGGCAGACAGAAGAGAACGGACTGCGGTTTGTTAACGAAAATCATATTGAACATGACTGGGTGACAGGAGATTCCGTACGTCTGCGTCAGGTTTTGACAAATCTGCTTTCCAATGCAGTTAAGTTTACACCGCAAGGCGGTGAAGTCCGGCTTAAGGCTGAGGAACTTTCCTGCGGCAAAGAGAGGGCACAATATCGTTTTTCTGTGAAGGATACCGGTATGGGGATTTCACTGCAGGACCAGGAACGCATTTTCACCTCCTTTGAACAGATAGAGCCCGGTGCATCCCGCAGTGCGGGAGTCGGACTGGGACTAGCAATCAGCAGGAATATCGTAAGACTGATGGGAGGAGACATAGAAGTAAAGAGCGAGCCGGGAAAAGGTACAGAGTTCTTTATGACGCTTAGCTTTCCTTTATACAGCCAAGTTTCTGTCTGTGAAAACAAAGCTGCGGAGGATGAGTACAGTCTGTGTGGTGTCAAGATCCTTTTGGCCGAGGACAATGACCTTAACTCAGAAATTGCACAGGAGCTTTTGTCTACCCAGGGAATAGAAAGCAGCCGCGCATCAAATGGTCAGGAAGCTGTGGAACTCTTTCTATCCGCTGCACCAGGTGAATTCCACGCGATTCTTATGGATATTCAAATGCCTGTGAAAAACGGTTACGAAGCAGCTCGCGAAATACGCGCCAGCGGCCGTGTTGACGCAGGAATTCCCATTATAGCTATGACTGCCAACACCTTTAGGGAGGATAAAGCAGAAGCGCGCGAAGCAGGAATGGATGGGTTTGTGCCTAAGCCTGTCAATCCAGAGGTTTTATTTTCAGAACTGCGCAATATACTGCAGAAAACAGGACTATGAAATTAAAACATTGCTGAATCCGCTGTTGGAATTTCTTAGCGTGAGCAGGGCAATATTGTTTGTGTTTTTATAGTAAAGATGTTATAGTAAGATTAACAGTTACCTGACTATGACAGAATGGATGGAAAATGATATGTCAGGAGAAAAAGTATGAAAGTGAGTATTCGTGATTTAAGCCGCATGACCGGTTTTTCGCCGGCCACTATTTCTAATGCCCTGAATCATAAAAAAGGCGTAAACCGCGAGACAGCCGAGGAGATTTTCCGTGTAGCAAGGGAGACAGGTTATCTGAGCGCGAACGCAGTAACGAAGATTAAGCTATTGATATTTAAAAAGAACGGGTTGATCATTGAGGACACCCCATTCTTCCAAAGCCTCATCGACGGTTTTGAGGAGGAATGCCACCGTTTAGGCTATGAGATGGTAGTGAGCCGTGCAGATCAGCGGGACGCTGACTATCTGAACCAGGTAAAAAGCCTTCTAAGTGAGCAGGGAGCTGCAGTGGTAGTGCTGGCCACTGAGATGATGGACGGCGATCTGGAACCCTACCGCAATGCTCCCTGCCCGCTGGTCATCCTTGACCACTGGTCTGAGGCCATGGAATTTAATGCCGTACTGATCAATAATGCGGATGCGGCGCGGATGATGACCGAGCACCTTTTGGACTATGGCCATACTGAGGTGGGGTATCTGCGCGGCTCTTTCCGGATCAAGGGCTTCCGTTCCCGTTTTGTAGGCTTTCAGACAGCGCTGAAAAAGAAAAAGCTTCCCTACCGCGAGGAATATACCATAACCTTGGGAACCTCCTTAAACGGAGCCTATCAGGATATGCTCGACTATCTTCATAAAAAGCCCAAGCTTCCCACTGCGTTTTTTGCGGACAACGATATGATCGCCCTGGGGGCTATGAAGGCATTACAGGAGATGGGCTACCGTGTGCCTGAGGATGTGTCTATCGCTGGCTTTGACGACCTGCCGTTCAGTGAGATTTCCTCCCCGGCGCTGACCACCTTGCGTGTTCCGAATAAAGAGATGGGAAGAATGGCGGTGCGCCGACTGGCAGAGCTGATTGAGGGGATAGGAAGCGATGCTGTGACCAAAACCCAGGTGTGTCCCCGCATTGTTTACCGAAACACTGTGAGGAAACTACCATCCTGAGAGTTTAGAGAACGGATATAATTTAGAGAACTGATATAAACCTGTTGTACAGGAGTATCAGTTCTTTTTTTGCTTTATGCAAAGGACCTCCCTTTATGTGTAAAGGAGTGGTGTTTGCAAATGTTTATATAAACGTTTACAATTATTTTGCTCTAAATGCAGATGATTACAACACTTTTATGTGCAATATTTACAAAAAAACAAATATATATTTAGGAATATTGATGTTTGTAAAACGAAAATATCAAATTGTATTGAAATAATATATAAACAGTTTATAATAATGTTTAGAAACATAAAATCCATCTGTCATAGATTAAGGTTAATTGAAACCGTACGAACTAAAAAAGTGTTTAAGGAGGAAATGAATATGGATCACATCAAGTTAGGTTACGCACCCACAAGAAGGAGCATTTTCAGCGCGCCGGATGCCATCAAATACAGAGGTCTTACCGCAGACCGTCTGACAGAGTTAGGCGTGGACTTCGTGGATATCACAGATATTAACGAGGAAGGACTTCTCTACAATGACGACGATATGAAAAAAATCGCAGAGAAATTCAAAGCCGAGAAAATCGACGGCCTGTTCCTGCCCCATTGCAACTTCGGTACCGAGTATGAATGTGCCCGCCTTGCGAAAGAGCTGAACGTACCTGTGCTTCTCTGGGGACCGCTGGATGAGCGTCCTGAGCCGGACGGTGTGCGCCTTCGTGATACCCAGTGCGGACTCTTTGCCACCGGAAAGGTGTTAAGACGTTTCCGCATTCCTTTTACATATATGACAAACTGCCGTCTGAGCGACCCGGTTTTTGAGCGCGGCATCCGTGATTTCATGGCAGTATGTAATGTCGTTAAGAAATTCCGCAACATGCGCATCCTCCAGATTTCCACAAGACCCTTTGATTTCTGGACCACCATGTGCAACGAAGGCGAGCTTCTGGAGAGATTCAACATTCAGATTTCCCCGATTCCTATGCCGGAGCTTACCGACGAGGTGAAAAAGGTAAAAGAAGAAGGCACAGAGGTTGCCAAGGTAATCGCATACTGTAAAGAAAAAATGATCATTGAGATTAAGGAAGAAGAGCTTGAGAATGTAGCTGCCCTCAAGGTTGCCATGAAGAACCTGATTATGAAATACGGTTGTCAGGCAGCAGGCATCCAGTGCTGGAACCAGCTCCAGAGCGAGCTTGGCATTATGCCCTGTGCAGCCAATGCGCTTCTTAACGAAGAAGGAATACCCGTTGTATGTGAGACAGATATTCACGGAGCCATCACCGCACTCATGGTGGAGGCAGCAGGAATGGGAGAGACAAGAAGCTTCTTTGCTGACTGGACCATCCGCCATCCTGATATTGAGAACGGCGAGCTTCTTCAGCACTGCGGTCCATGGCCGATTTCCGTTGCCAAGGAAACACCGAAGATCACTTACCCGCTGGCATTCGACCATCCGGGTGCCATCACCGCAGAAGCGAAGCACGGCGACATCACTCTGGCTCGTTTCGACGGAGACAACGGCGAATACTCCCTGCTTCTCGGAAACGCAAAGGGCGTGGACGGACCTAAGGGAATGGGAACCTATCTCTGGGTAGAGGTGGACAATATCAAACGTCTGGAAGCAAAGATTGTGGAAGGACCGTACATCCATCACTGCGTAGGTATCCACAAGGATGTAGTCCCGGTGCTTTACGAGGCATGTAAGTATATCGGTGTGGCACCTGACCTTTACGACCCGATTGAAGAGGATGTAAAAGCATACCTCCGCGGAGAATGATTGTACGCCGGGCATACTTGAAAATACATATGCCACAACGGTTCAGATGCTTTGAACTATTAAATTATAATAGAGGAGAATAGATTATGGAAAACCTGACCGCCTTATCTTACGATCTGAGAAAAGACGTCATCGAGATTATCCGCGCGGGAAAAGCCGGACATATCGGCGGTGATATGAGTGTTATCGATACCTTAGTTACCTTATATTTTAAACAAATGAACGTGGGACCGGAAAACATGGACGACGACAACCGTGACCGCTTTGTCATGAGTAAAGGCCATTCCGTAGAGGCTCTCTACGCAGTGCTGGCAAAAAAAGGCTTCTTTTCCATCGAGGAGGTTCTGGAGAAATTCAGTAAGTTTGGTTCTAAATTCATTGGCCATCCAAATAATAAGCTTCCGGGCATTGAGATGAACTCCGGTTCTCTGGGACACGGCCTCCCGGTATGTGTAGGCATGGCACTTGCAGGCAAGATGAACAACCAGTCCTACCGCGTATATACGGTAATGGGCGACGGCGAGCTGGCAGAAGGCTCTGTTTGGGAGGGCGCAATGGCAGCCAGCCACTACAAGCTTGACAATCTCTGCGCAGTGGTAGACCGAAACCGCCTGCAGATTTCCGGAAGCACAGAGGATGTGATGCATCACGACGACCTTCATGAGCGTTTTAGAAGCTTCGGCTGGAATGTGATTGACGTTGCAGACGGAAACAGCATCGCCCAGTTAGACGCTGCTTTTGAGGAAGCAAAGACAGTCAAGGGCAAACCGACCGTGCTTATTGCTAACACAGTCAAGGGCTGCGGCTCCCTTGTTATGGAAAACAAGGCCGGCTGGCATCATCACGTGCCAAGTGACGAGGAATACGTACAGATTATGAAAGATTTAGAAGAGAGAAAGGAGGCAGCCCTTCATGAGTAAAATTGCCAATAAACAAATGATTTGCGAAGCCCTGATGGAGGCCGCAAAAACAGATAAAGATATTGTTGCACTTTGCAGTGACTCCAGAGGAAGCGGCTCCTTCACTCCTTTTGCAGACACCTATCCGGAGCAGTTTGTAGAGACAGGTATCGCAGAGCAGAACCTGGTCAGCATCGCAGCCGGACTTGCCAAATGCGGCAAAAAAGCCTACGCAGTATCCCCGGCGTGCTTCCTTTCCACCAGAAGCTACGAGCAGGCAAAGGTTGACTGCGCCTACTCCAACACCAATGTGAAATTGATCGGCATCAGCGGCGGCGTAAGCTACGGAGCACTTGGCATGAGCCACCATTCCGCACAGGATATTGCCGCTATGGCCGCCATCCCTAACATGCGTGTTTACATTCCCAGCGACCACCTTCAGACAAAGGAGCTGGTAAAAGCGCTCTTAAAGGATGAAAAGCCCGCTTACATCCGCGTCGGCAGAAATGCCGTAGACCCCACCTACGAGGAAGGCAACGTACCATTTGAGATGGATAAAGCTACCTTCGTATGCGAGGGAACCGATGTGGCTATCATTGCCTGCGGAGAGATGGTAAAACCTGCCAAGGACGCCGCAGAGCTTTTGAAAGCTCAGGGAATCAGCGCCACAGTTGTGGATATGTACTGCGTAAAACCTCTTGACAAAGCAGCAATCATCAAAGCCGCAGAAAACGCAAAGGCAGTCATCACTGTGGAAGAGCACGCGCCCTTTGGCGGACTTGGTTCCATGGTAAGCCAGGTAGTGGGAAGCGAATGCCCGCGCAGGGTAATCAATATGTCCCTTCCGGATGAGCCCGTAATCACCGGAACCTCAAAGGAAGTATTTGACTACTATGGACTCAATGCAGAAGGAATCGCAAAAAAAGCAGCAGAGTTGGTGAAATAATATGAGCAGATATGTATTAGGAATCGATCAGAGCACACAGGGCACCAAGGCACTCCTCTTTGATGAGGAGGGAAGCCTGCTCTGCCGCTGTGACCTGCCTCATCAGCAATATATTGACGAACGCGGCTGGGTAGAGCATGACCCCGAGGAAATTTACCGCAATACCGTAGCCGTGGTAAAGAATCTGGTGGAAAAAGCCGGAATCGACAAAAAAGAAATCGCAGTCCTGGGCATCAGCAACCAGAGAGAGACAGCCATGGTCTGGGAACGCGCCACCGGAAAACCCGTATGCAATGCCGTAGTATGGCAGTGTGCGCGCGGCGCGGCCATCTGTGACAAAATCGAAGCGGAGGGCCACGGAGAAATGGTGCGTGCCCACACAGGCCTCCAGCTTTCCCCCTATTTTTCCGCCGCAAAAATCGCCTGGGTGCTCCAGAATGTGGAGGGCGCACAGGAAAAGGCAGACAAGGGTGAGCTGTGCTGCGGGACCATTGACAGCTGGCTTGTATTCAAGCTTACAGGCGGAAAAGAATTCCGCACGGATTACTCCAATGCCTCCCGTACCCAGATGTTTAACATCTCCACCCTTTCCTGGGATAAAGAGGTGTGCGGGTTATTTAAAATCCCAACCTCCTGCCTGGCAGAGCTGACAGATTCCGACGGAGAATATGGGATGACCGACTTCGACGGATATCTCGACACCCCCATTCCCATCCGGGGTGTTCTCGGAGATTCCCACGGCGCACTGTTCGGTCAGGGCTGCGTGGAGAAGGGTATGATCAAGACCACCTACGGCACAGGCTCATCCATCATGATGAACATCGGTAAAGAGCCGGTATTCAGTAAGCGCGTGGTAACCTCTCTGGCGTGGAAATTAAACGGGGAAGTGAACTATGTTTTAGAAGGAAATATCAATTACACAGGCGCAGTGATCACCTGGCTGAAGGATGATCTGCAATTGATTTCCTCCCCGGCAGAAACCGAGGAGCTTGCACTCAAGGCCAACCCTAAGGACAGAACTTACCTTGTTCCTGCCTTCACAGGACTTGGAGCACCTTACTGGGACAGCGATGCCACAGGCGTGATCAGTGGTCTGACCAGAACCACCGGAAGAAATGAAGTGGTACGCGCCGGACTTGACTGCATTGCCTATCAGATTACAGATGTAATCGAAGCAATGAGTGAGGAATCGGGCATTGCCATCGGCGAACTGCGCGTGGACGGCGGCCCCACCAGGAACCGTTATCTCATGCAGTTCCAGAGCGACATGGCTCATGTGACCGTCCAGGTACCCTCCGCGGAGGAACTCTCCGGCATCGGAGCCGCCTATGCCGCCGGAATCGCCGCCGGGATTTTTACCCGTGAGGAAGTATTCGCAAAAATGACCCGCACAAAATTCGAGCCATCCATGGATACATCGGTTCGTGATGAAAAATATCAAGGCTGGAAAAAAGCAGTGGGCCAGGTGCTTACCAGGTAAGCAGCCCTCGTGGGAATAAACTTCAGTTTTAAATGTACTTCGAAAAAGGACCTGCCGGATATATTACGGCAGGTCCTAAAATGTGAAATTAGTTTAAACTATTTGCTGAACCAGATAATTATTTGGCAGGCGTACCATTCTCCTGCATCTCTCGGGTTTCCCCTGTCAAGCCATCGGCGTGTGGACGGGTACGAAATCTTCCACCTCAAATAATTATCTGGATGAAGCTTTTCTTAAGATTAGTATAACATTATTAACGATTTTGACAACACATTTTTAGAACTTTATGGTCTTTTAAGGGTATTATGATGTTTTCTGGGGTGTCAATGCCGTATGCGAGAAGTTTTCGGAAAAGCTTGAAAAGAAAAAAATCCTTTTCAATCCATGTGCTAATCATATAAAATGTAAGCAGTACATAAAATAATCCAAATAAAAATAATCCCAAATAGATTATTGTAATTCGATTGCTTCATGGAGGTTCAAAATGGCAGACCTATTACGCAAGCTTGAAATTTTGTGGGGACAACCCATATTCTATACATCGGGCCAAAACCAGCCCTTGAAGGGCTATGGTTCCTTCCCGGAAGAGGAAAGTCCGTTTTTCTGCTGCCGGAATCTCACGGACATGCTGTTAGACCGGGCGGAAAAGCAGCAGGAGCCTGTGGTCTACAAGGATGAAAACAGGGTATATTTCTGCTGTTTGAAGTCACATAACGGCTATTACCTCACCGGCCCGGCCTGTACCGAAGAACTAAATCGCGTGGAAATCCACCGTTATTACAAACAGTACACAATCAAAAGCAAAGAGGAAAGACATCCTGCCAAGACCTCTCTATTAAAACTCCTCAACTTCGCGGGCTTTCTCTGGGAACTGCTGGAGGGCAGAGAGATAGATGTGGAAGCCCTCATGAAGATAAATAACCTGGCAGAAGATAAACAGGAGCTTACACATAAAGAAGCTGCCATAATGGAAATGAACCAGCTCGATGATGAGGTGTATCACCATACCTACCAGGAGGAACGCTACGTGATGGACTGTGTGCGTGAAGGCGATACAGCCCATGTGCTGGAACGGATGGATTCCCTTCTGGAAAATGCTGGAATTCTATCAGGCAAAAAGCTGAACCATCAGCGTAACCTGGCTATCGTCATTATCACAATAGCGACCAGAGAAGCAATCGCTGAGGGCATTTCCCCGGCAGAGGCCTACCGACTAAGCGATTTATATATCAATCAGATAGATGAATGCACAAAAATAGAGGAAATTGTAGAATGCATGCGCAGAGCTATGTACGAGTTTACCAAGCTTGTTGCTAAATATAATGGCAGCCACAAGAAATATTCTATTTATACGGAACAGTGTCTGTATTATATCAATGAGAATTATCATCATAAAATCCATGTGGACGATATATCGGACAGTATTGGCGTAAGCAAGGGTTACCTATCCAGAATATTCCACCGTGATACCGGAATCAGTATCCAGGATTATATCCAGAAAATCCGCGTGGAGAAAGCAGCGAATCTTCTTAAATACTCCCAGGCCAGCCTTTCCCAGATCAGCGATTACGTATGCTTCCACTCCCAGAGCCATTTCGGAAGCGTATTCAAAAAATATATGCATATGACACCCAAGCAGTACCGTGACAGGTACAAACAAAAAGAATTCATGCCAAAGCCAGGCCCTGTACCTAAGTGATGCAGGGCCTGTTTTATATCATAGCAACATACTTCAATCTTGCCGGATTACTTGTGCAGAATTTTGATAAAAAGTATGTTATATTAATATAAAATATATAAACATTCTTGTATACTGACATCATAAAAAGATGTATGTGATAAAAATGGGACAACTTCCATATTATAGATTCCCTTTTGCTCCTACATCATAAACAGCCGCCTTATAACATTCTGAGCAGGAATTCAGACAGAATCCCAGATAATATCCCAGGCGGCAGGAGGTATAGAAAGATGAACAACTATCTGGTATTTGATATAGGCGGTACCTTTATCAAATATGCACGCATGGACGAACATGCTGAAATCTGCGAGAAGGGTAAGGTGCCGACTCCGTGGTATGAGGAGCACGGAAAAGAGGACTTCTACCAGGCGCTTGATTCCGTAGTGGAGAATTTTAAAAACCGGATTTCGGGGATTGCCCTGAGTATGCCGGGAATGCTGGACAACCGCACAGGCTATTGCATGACCGCAGGGTATCTCCCCTATTTATGCGGAAGCTCAGTGGCCGTGGAATTATCTGAGCGCTACGGCCTTCCGGTGACCGTGGAAAATGACGGCAAATGCGCTGCACTGGCCGAATACTGGCGCGGCAGCTTAAAAGGCTGCATGAATGGTGCGGTGGTAGTGCTGGGTTCCGGGGTAGCCGGAGGAATCATTCTCGACGGAAAGCTGTACCGTGGGAACCGGTTTACCGCAGGAGAGTACAGCTTCCTCTGTACACAGGACCAAAGCCCTGACAAATCGGACAGCTACTGGGGAATCTCAGGTGGAGCACAGGGCCTTGCAAGGTGCGTTGCCAAATATACAAAAGAGGACTGGAAGTGCTATGACGGTATAACGATATTCCAGCGTGCTAATGCCGGGGATGCAGAGGTACTGAAAGGGCTTAAGGATTTCACAAATACCCTCGCAGTTCAGATTTATAACTTGAATATTCTGCTGGATTTAGATATCATTGCTATAGGAGGCGGCATCAGCCAACAGCCATTGCTTTTTGACTGTTTGAACGCCAGCCTTGAGGAAATGCATAAAAATATTCCCCTGCGCAATATCACCCCCTATATCCCGCAGCCGCGGATTACCAACTGTAAATATTATAATGATGCCAATTTAATCGGTGCGCTTTACCATTACTTAACCTTATCAGGAAGCAAAACAAATGTCGGGGAGCCGGCTGAACAAGTGAAAGAAGGGAGAATTTTAAAATGACATTTCCAAAAGATTTTTTATGGGGCGGCGCTGTGGCCGCGAATCAGTGCGAGGGCGCATATAATGAGGACGGCAAGGGACTGAGTACCCAGGATGTGACACCGCGGGGGATTATGGGACCGCGTACAGAGGAACCCACCCCGGACAATATGAAGCTTATTGGCATTGATTTTTATCATAGATACCGGGAGGATATCAAACTTTTCGCTGAGATGGGCTTTAAGGTTTTCCGTACTTCCATTGCCTGGAGCCGTATTTTTCCAAAAGGAGACGAGGATACACCAAACGAAAAAGGACTCGCGTTTTATGACGATTTGTTTGATGAATGTCTGAAATACGGTATGCAGCCCCTGGTCACGATATCCCATTACGAGACGCCGCTATATTTATCAAAGACCTATGACGGCTGGGTAAACCGAAAGATGATTGGTTTTTATGAGAAATATGTGCGCACGATTTTTGAGAGATACGGCAAAAAAGTCAAATACTGGCTCACCTTTAATGAGATTAATTCCGTACTCCATCAGCCGTTTTTAAGCGGCGGCATTTATACGGATAAGGAAAAGCTCTCCAAGCAGGACCTCTACCAGGCCGTACATCATGAGCTTGTGGCCAGTGCTTTGGCGGCGAAAATCGCTCACGAAATGATACCGGATGCCAAGGTAGGCTGTATGATACTTAGTATGCCCATTTATCCGCTCACACCATCTCCGGAAGACGTGATCAAAACAATGGAAAGCACTCATATGAATGACTTCTTTGGAGATGTCCATGTACGCGGACAGTATCCCGGTTACATGAAACGCTATTTCCGGGAGAATCATATCAAGATCAATTTCGCGCCCGGTGACGAAGAAATCCTAAAAAACACCGTTGATTTTGTATCCTTCAGCTATTATATGAGTGCCTGCGATACAGCCGATCCCGAAAAGCAATGCAGAGGAAAAGGCAATCTTCTGGGCGGTGTACCCAACCCCTATCTCGAGGCTTCGGAATGGGGCTGGCAGATAGACCCCAAGGGCCTGCGCTATATTTTAAACTATTACTACGACCGCTATCAGCTTCCTCTGTTTATCGTGGAGAACGGCCTTGGTGCGGTGGATGAGCTGGTGGAAGGTCCGAACGGGCCGACGGTGGAGGATGACTACCGCATTGATTATCTGAAAAAGCACCTTCTGCAAGTGGAGGAGGCCATTGAGGACGGCGTGGAGGTTATGGGATATACCTCCTGGGGCTGTATAGATTTGGTGAGCGCTTCCACAGCAGAGCTTAAGAAACGCTATGGTTACATTTACGTTGACCGTCATGACGACGGCAGCGGTACACTCAATCGCTATAAGAAAAAGTCCTTTTATTGGTACAGAGATCTCATCTCTTCCAATGGAGAGACACTTCATAACAACAGCTCAAATGGCCCAGGCACAAAGTAATCTTTAATGGCCATATGGTGCCATATTATACTAGGAGGAGTAAAAATGGGAGATGCATTGATCAGTATTATTCCGGATATGAAACGGAGAACCGTACAGGCCTTTGTCGATAAGGCGCAGTCCCTTGACAGGCCGCTTTTGGAAAAGAGACTGAAACCTCTTTCCCTGGTGCATGTCGCCAAAGATGAGAACGGAAATGCTATTGTCACCGAGCGGGAAGATATAGAACGGATGCCGGACAAGCTTCTGCGCAAAGGCGACCGTGTTTGTATGGATTTTGGTGACCATTATGTGGGACATGTGACACTGAAGCTGGATTCCGCGGGAAGTCCTCAGGATGCACCGGCCTTTCTCAGGCTGAAATTTGCGGAAATCCCCGGAGAGCTTCTGGATGATTCCTCCACCTATGAGGGGTGGATAAGCAAGGGATGGATACAGGAGGAGTTTATACATATTGATGCGCTTCCCTGTGAGCTGAAGCTTCCCAGACGCTATGCATTCCGTTATGTGGAGGTTCTGGCCATTGACACCTCCGCGAAATTCCAGGTGGTTGTGCAGGATGCGGAGCTTACGGCAGTTTCTGCGGTATCCCTTGAGGATGCAGAACCAATTCAGAATCTACCGGAGGATTTACAGCGGATTGACCGGGCGAGTCTGAAAACTCTGCAGGATTGTATGCAGCATGTATTCGAAGACGGGCCTAAACGCGACCGCCGTCTGTGGATTGGGGATCTGCGCCTGCAGGCAAAAGCCAACTATGCCACCTTCCGTAATATGGACCTGGTGAAGCGGTGCATGTATCTGTTCGCAGGCCTCATACGTGACGATGGCAAAATCGGCGCCTGTCTTTTCACAGAGCCGGTCATGCAGGTGGACGATACATTTCTGTTTGATTATTCACTGTTTTTTATCTCCATTCTATACGACTATTATCAGGAGACAAAGGATTTGGACATTGTGAAGGAGCTTTGGCCTACCGCATTTCGTCAGATTGAGCTGGCACTTGACGACATGGAGGATGGAGTTCCAAAGACTGAAAATCCCATGATGGCTTTCATTGATTGGAAGGACGGACTTGACCGACAGGCCGCTGCCCATGCGGTATGGATTTACTGCTTACGCCAAGGAGAAGTGCTTGCCGGTCTGGCAGGAGATGAAAAGGGTGAGAACCAGGTGCATTCTCTGCTATCAGATGCCATTGAAAAAGCAGTAAGCTGCTTCTGGGATGAGGAGAAAGGCTTCTTCGTGAGTGGTGAATCCCGCCAGATATCATGGTCCAGTCAGGCATGGATGGTACTGGCCGATGTATGGGACAGAGAAAAAAGCCGTACTCTAATGCTTCATCTTCTGGAGGAGAATCCAGAGGTGGGTGTATCCACGCCCTATGCTTACCATCATGTAATTGAGGCTCTGCTTCATGTAGGAGAAAAGGATAAGGCTCTGGAGCTGCTTCGCACATACTGGGGCGGAATGATCAAGCTGGGAGCCGATACATTCTGGGAGGCATTTGACCCGGAGGACCCCAATGCATCGCCTTACGGCTCCTCGCAGGTCAACAGCTTCTGCCATGCCTGGAGCTGCACACCCGCCTGGCTGTTCCGGGAATATTTTAGTACGATGTAATGCCGGTATACTTGAACGGCGGCAGTGACACGACAACTAAGATGTGATAGAATTGTAGCAAAGCGGACGCCTGTCTGTATGTGCGCTGCCGCGACTATCAAAGTATGGGAGGACAAATGAATGAGATACAGAGAATTGGGAAAGACCGGTTTAAAGGTCAGTGAAATCGGCCTTGGAGCGGAGTGGCTGGAGAGACATAACGCTCAGGAAATCAAAGAAGTGATTGATCACTGTGAGGCCTGTGGCATAAATATTCTTGACTGCTGGATGTCAGAGCCAAATGTGCGCTCAAACATTGGCGCGGCGATCAAGGGAAAAAGAGAACGCTGGATCATCCAGGGACATTTAGGCTCCACCTGGCAGGATGGACAGTATGTGAAAACACGCGATCTGAAAATCGCTAAAGAGGCGTTTGCAGATTTAATGGAACGTCTGGGAACGGATTATATTGATCTGGGAATGATTCACTTTGTAGACGAAGCAGAAGAGTACAAAAAAATTATGTCCGGCGAATTCTACGCATATGCACAGGAGTTAAAGGAAAAAGGCGTGATTCGTCACATCGGCATGAGCACCCACAACCCCGCTGTGGCCCGTATGGCTGCAGAGAGCGGCAGGATTGAAATGATTTTATTCAGCATCAATCCGGCCTTTGACATGCTTCCTGCAAGCGAGAATATCGAAGACTATTTCAAGGAAACCTACGATGAGAACCTGGGCGGCATTGCGCCTGAACGGGCGGAGCTTTACCAAATCTGTGAGCAGAACGGTGTGGGTATCACGGTTATGAAAGGGTATGCGGGAGGCCGTCTGTTTAACGCATCTGCATCACCCTTTGGAGTGGCGCTTACCCCGGTCCAGTGTCTCCACTATGCCCTTACCCGCCCGGCAGTGGCCAGCGTTTTGGCAGGATATGATACCACCGCTCATGTAGATCAGGCGGTCGCTTATGAGACTGCGACGGATGAGGAAAAGGATTACGCCAGTGTATTGGCGAAAGCTCCTGCCCATGCTTATTATGGTATGTGTACATACTGCGGCCACTGCGCGCCCTGCCCGGTGGACATCGACATTGCCATGGTAAACAAATTATATGACCTGGCACTTATGCAGCCAGAGGTTCCGGCAACGGTCAAAGCACACTATAACGATCTTTCCGCCAATGGCAAGGACTGCGTAGCCTGCGGAGGCTGTGAGGAACGCTGCCCCTTCGGAGTAAAGGTGGCGGAGCGCATGCAAAAAGCTGAGGAGCTGTTTGCATAAGCATGGACCGTCATGCAGATAGTTTTTTACGCTTTATGAAAACAAACACCAACGACCACGCGGCACAGTGACAAACCAGGGGAAAGATATACCGGAGAGGGTGGAGTGCCTGTGCGGTAAGCAGGTCCATAAGCCCATAAAATGCGGCGCTTGAGGGCAGCAGACAGGTCAATGTGTAAAGGGAACTGTCTGCCGGAAGCGTCAGATAGAAAAGGATGGGCGGGGCAATGAATAAGATCATCACAGCCTTAATCATCACAATCCCTGCCATCAGCTCCCGGGAAAAGTGTCCAATAAACAAACCTGTCAACGCAGCTAAAAAAGTAGACAGAAGGATAAGCAGGAGCAGAAAGGGCATCTGTGAGACCTGCGGTTTGATGCATATCCATGCAGTTATAGTGGCAGAGAGTATCCCACCGAGAAATCCCAGGAGGATTTTTTGCAAAAGATACTGATGCTGTGTGATTGGCAGGATTTCGTTGATAAAATTGATGCCATCCTCTTTTTCCTTGATAAGGCTCATGGCATTAAAAGTACAACCCATAAACATGGCGGTTACCATTGTGATAGCGGCAAGCAGGGAGAGCAGTGTGTCACGGTTATCTTCTGCAGGGAGTATGCTGAGCGTCAGGTCTGGATTCGCAGAACTCTGTGTATCATCATATATGGAATTAGTAAATTGCCGGTTTTGTTCCAGCTTTGGGAGCAGGCCGGCAATTTTTCTGTTGAGTGAAAGCTCATCACCAGAGATGATAGTCCGGATGTTCTGTCCATCTTTTCGTACACCTATCATTTGCGTGGATGGCTCCAGGATATCCTGCCGCATTTCATTTTCCGTTTTATATACAGTCACTTTCCCGATTCCCCGAAGCCAGGTTTCCGTGCCGGACGGAAGCTCCTCGCAGATGACTCCAAATAAAGGCTCACTCAGTGCAGTTAAATTCATCCCAGGCAGCAGATGAAGACCAAGACCTGCGATAACCGGAAGGAGAAATGTAAGAATACATAATTTATCGCGCCGTATATTTTTTATTTGATACCAAAACCCTGTCATCATCAGCCCTCCTTAGCCATTTCTCTCTGCATCGCCCTGTACACAGCACAGAGCAAAACTATGATTGCCGCCGTACACACAGCATAGTAAACAAATCCTGACGTCACAGAAGAAAAGTAAGCGCCCTTCATCTGCATAAACAGGTGATACATGGGGTGATAGAGCATCCAGTCCAGTTTCACAGAAGTCTGCCCAACGAGAAAAACAGGTGTGGTAACAAAAATCGCCAGCACCAGATACAGCAAAGAAAATTGACGGAAATCCGAGACACAAACCGAGCATAATAATCCTGCCAGCGACATGATCATCGAAAGTATTCCCGTTTGTACGAGCACGGCAGGCAATACAGCGATACACGGCTTCCATCCGACATTGATGAGTGTCAGTAATATGCAAAATACCAAATCTGACACAACAAATAATGTGAGCTTTGAAAAAATAAATGCCCACACATTCCCCGGAAGTATTCCATACACCCGAATCACCCCCATTTCCTTTTCCTTAAACATCAGGGAGGCCAGACCCAGGAACCCAACTGCCGCAAGCTCGAAAAACAGAAATTCACAGGTGATTTCTCTGCGGTTTTTTAGCTCCAGGCTGTTGTTTTTGATGAGTTTCTCAGGCTCCCGAAAGTTCGATAAGAACTTATCTGCTTCATCAATCCTGCCGGGATACTGCAAAAAACTTTCAGCATATTGCACACGCAAGGCATCAATGGTATTTATATCGCTTGATTTCATAACAATATTGATATTTTCACCGCTTGCATCAATACCTACAGAATAACCATCCATACATTTATCGTTCAGCTCCTCCAGGCTGTTCGTGAAGTGTATGGCATCCATGTTTTTTGGCAGTGTATGGTGAGTGCCATATACATAGACCGGATAAATATCCTGGTCTGTCTTCGCATAAAAAAGATTGATGTACAAGGAATAGAACAGGAGAGAGCCAAGCGCCAGCAGGAAAAATTTTCCGGCAAGCATCAGCCGCAGGTCTTTGCGCAAAAGCAAAAAGAAATGATGTGTCATCAGGAAAGCCCCCTTCCTGTACAACGGATGAAAACATCCTCAAGAGTGGACTCCCTGTTGTCATTGCTCATCAACCTGTTTTTTTCTTTTAGCTGATTCGGGGTATCTAAAGCTTTTATTTCCCCATCGGCAATAAATGCCACCCGGTCACAGAGCAAGTCTGCGTCCTGCATATTGTGGGTGGTGAGAAAAATCGTGGTGCCTTTATTGCGTTCCTCCTCAATGAGCCTGCGGAAGAGGACCGCCCCTGCGGGGTCAAGGCCGCTGGTGGGTTCATCCAAAAATAAAAGCCGTGGTTGGTTTATAAGCGCCCTTGCCATGCTCACACGCTGACGCATCCCCTTAGAGTAGGAGGATACAGGTTTTTTCAGGTACTCCATTTTAAACTCCAGTTTTTTCAGAAGCTCGTTTGCATCACGCCTTCTGTCTGCAGGATAAAAAGAGGCAAAATAATTAAGATTATCCAGGGCGCTCAGGTTTGTGTAAAGGTAAGGAAACTCAAAAAGCACGCCGATATTTTCATGGAATTCACGTAGATTATTTGATGGTTTCTGTCCCATAAGATGTACAGTACCACCATACCCCTTTAGAATTCCTGTAAGAATTTTCTGGGTGGTTGACTTCCCCGAACCGTTAGGCCCAAGAAACCCGAAAATTTCTCCGTCCGATACAGAAAAGGTGAGGCCATGCAGTGTTTCCCTGCTTTTTTTGTAGGAAAAGGTAAGTTGCTGTACTTCTATCATTCTTCGTCACCCCACTTCTCTTTTTGCTTGTGCGAATTGCGCTTATGTTGTCCCCACCACTCTATAAATTTAATTTTCAGCGCGAGCAAGACAACCACCAATACAAGAATCACAAGCCACCAGTACCATTCTAAACCTAAAAGCATAAAAAAACCTCCTTTCAGCAGGGGAGAAGAGTGTTCCCCTCTTTGAAAGGAAGTTTAGTAATTACAGGTGAATAAGAAGTGGTGCGGAGGTGAAGTTGGTGTGAAATTATCCTATGGGCACACGAAACTTTCATTGCTGCAGGTGATGAACACTGGATGATTCTACAGGAAAATTGAAATAGAACTCCACTCCGTTCGCATGATTTTTCACCCCATAATCAGCTCCGTATGCAGTGAGAATCTGTGATACGATAGACAGACCGAGACCGCTGCCCGAACCATTTGCAGGAGAGACACCTCGATAAAATCTTTTCCAGACTTTAGGAAGCTCTGCCTCGGGAATATTATCTCCCTCATTGAAAATGGAAAAATGTACAAGGCCTGGGCTGCACATATAGATTGCAATTCTGAGCTCACCTTCAGAACTTACATATTTTTTTCCATTTTCAATCAGATTGGTGAGTACCTGCCTCATCCGGTCTTTATCCGCATATATATGGATTTTTTCCTTCGGCAGTTCATAAGATAAATGAAAATCATGGTCAGGAATATCTATGAGTAAACGTCCGGCCACAGTCTCCGTCAGTTCGACAAAATCAAAACTTTCATTTTTTAGCTTACTGGCGCCTGCTTCAAGGGCGGACAGATCGAGGAGGGATACGATCATCTCATCCATCTGCCAGACAGCGTTTAAAATCGTCTCTGTGTAGTGCTGCCTTTTTTCTTCATCAATCTCCTCGCGAAGTCCCTCTGTATAGGCACGGATGATGCCAAGCGGTGTTTTCATCTCATGGGACAGGGAGTCAGCCAGCTCTTTGCGCTCATCCAATAGGGCTCTCTTCAGACCTACATCCTCTGTTAGTCTTATATTGGCTTCCTCCAACCGGAGATTCGCTGTTTCCAGCTTTTCAAGCGTATTGTTCAGATTGTCAAACATGAGATTAAGACTATGTGCTAATTCCCCGAATTCATCATTGGATTTTAGGCTGCAGTGTGCATCCCCATCCAGCTCTGCCATCTGCTGTGCGGTTTTGTTTATGGACCGTAAAGGTCTTGAAATCATCTTTTCCAACAGATGGTCTGCGCCTAAAATGGTAACTGTCAAAAGAAAAAACCACACCCAGAATGCGACACTCTGATTCGGCGCAAGCTCAGACGTCAGAAGATAAAATACCAGGATTGTCCCGCCCAGAAGTTTGGACAGCAGCAGTACCTTTTTTCGTACAGTGTTCAAACCAAATAATTTTTTTGACATTGTTCATTTTTCCTTCTCTTTTGGTCTGGGTCCGGCTGTGCACAAGGCCGGCCGCAACTATTGCTCAGACATCAAATTTATAACCGGAACGTATCAGCGTAACAATATGTCCGCCCTCATCCCCCAGCTTTTGCCGCAGGGTCTTGATATGCGTGTCCACCGTCCTGGTGCTGCCCTCAAAATCGTACCCCCAGATACGCCCAAGCAGCTGCTCCCTTGTAAATACCTGGTTAGGATTCTGCATAAACAGGTAAAGAAGTTCAAACTCCTTGTGTGTGAACGGTATGGCTTCGCCATGAACATAAACCACGCGAGAGGCAGGAATCAGAGAAATCCCGCCAATATTTATAGCATTTTGTGAAGGGCAGAGAGAAGACCTGCGCAGTAGAGCATTGACCTTAGCCAGCAGCACCTTAGGGCTAAATGGCTTGGTTACATAATCGTCCGCTCCATATTCATACCCCCGGAGTTTATCCTCTTCACTCACCTTTGCCGTTAAAAAGAGCAGCGGTATCTGCGTGATTTCCCTCGCCATCCGGCACACAGAAAAACCATCCAGAAAAGGCATACGGATATCTAAAATGATCAAATCTACAGAATGGTTTTTCAAAACAGTCACAGCCTCGATACCATCCTCCGCAGTCACACAGGAATGTCCGCCCTTCTTCATATAGTCAACAACAATGTCCCGCATTTGCCTGTCATCCTCTGCCACTAAAATAACTGCCATACCACTGCTCCTTCATCTCATCCATAATAAACAACTTTTCCCGCACTGATACCCTTTATTTTAAATGCTCAAGCTCCGAATAGCAACCCATAAATGCCGTACCCCGATAGCCTCTGCAATTCACGTGACAATTTTCTGGAAAGAACCCACTTGACAAACCATGATAATGTGCTAAACTAACCCTAACAACGGGGAGCTGGTGAAAGCCGGCTGAGATTAAAACTAATTCGTTTTTAAACCCATTAACCTGATCTGGATAATGCCAGCGTAGGGATCATTACAGGCTGCGAGTGTTTTTTGTATACGAAAAACGCGCATATTCTATTCCTGTCAGGATTCCTGGCAGGATTTTTTTGCGTCATAGAAAAGCGGCAGCTATCCAGTGACAGTCACAAACAGGAGGATTAGAAAGCTTATGAAAGATTACTGTACCCAGATGGAAGCTGCAAAAAAGGGAATCATCACTCCGGAAATGGAGATTGTGTCGGCAAAGGAAGAGATAAATGTCGACAAACTGATGGAACTGGTGGCCTGCGGACAGGTGGCAATACCTGCAAATATTTACCATAATTCCCTTTCCCCGGAGGGAATCGGAACCGGACTCAAAACAAAAATCAATGTCAATTTAGGGATTTCCGGTGACTGCAAGGATTATGACATGGAAATGCAGAAGGTAGATTTAGCAATCAAATACGGGGCAGAATCCATCATGGACCTCAGCAATTACGGGAAGACGAATGTGTTCCGCCAGGAACTCATAAAAAAGTCACCGGCTATGATTGGGACCGTGCCCATGTATGATGCCATCGGATACCTGGAAAAAGATTTGCTGGAAATCACCGCAAAGGATTTCCTGAGGGTAATAGAAGCCCATGCAAAGGAAGGCGTAGATTTCATGACCATACACGCAGGGATCAACAGAAGGACCGTTGAGGCATTTAAGCGTGACAGAAGAAGAATGAACATTGTATCCCGCGGCGGCTCTCTGCTTTTCGCGTGGATGGAGATGACCGGAAATGAAAATCCATTTTATGAATACTATGATGATGTACTGGAGATTTTGCGCCGCTATGATGTAACAATCAGTCTCGGCGATGCACTGCGGCCGGGCTGTATTGACGACAGCTCAGACGCAGGCCAGCTCTGCGAACTGATTGAGCTTGGAAATCTTACCAAATGGGCCTGGGAGCACGATGTGCAGGTGATGGTCGAGGGGCCGGGACATATGGCTTTGGATGAAATCGCCTCGAACATGAAAATGGAAAAGCGTCTCTGTCATAATGCTCCGTTTTATGTATTAGGGCCGCTGGTAACGGACATTGCTCCCGGTTACGACCATATTACCGCGGCCATCGGAGGGGCCGTGGCTGCTGCCAGCGGAGCTGATTTCCTCTGCTATGTAACCCCGGCAGAGCATCTCCGCCTGCCGGATCTCGCAGATGTAAAGGAAGGCATCATCGCCACAAAAATCGCGGCACACGCGGCAGACATTGCCAAGGGTGTGAAAGGCGCAAGAGAAGCAGACAACCGTATGTCAGAAGCGCGCCATAAGGTAGACTGGGAGGAGATGTTCTCCATAGCCATTGATGAGGAAAAAGCGCGAGCCTATTATGAATCTACGCCGCCGTCTGACCGCCACACCTGCTCCATGTGCGGCAAAATGTGTGCAGTTCGCACCACCAATATGATTCTCGAGGGTAAGAAGGTAGAGCTTTTGAAGCTGGATGAGAAATAGGACTTTCGTTGTACAACAGACAGGAGGGAGTAAAATGCAGTTGAAAAAAGAACAAATCAAGCTCTATCTCATCACAGACCGTACCTGGCTGAAGGAAGGAGAAACCCTGGTCGAAAAGGTGGAAGCAGCATTGAAAGCCGGTGCGACCATGGTACAGTTTCGTGAAAAACAGCTTACCGGAGAGGATTATATTCGTGAAGCAAAGAAAATACAGGCAGTCTGCAGCGCATATCATGTCCCGTTTATTATCAATGACCATGTAGAGCTTGCAAAAGAAATCAATGCCGACGGTGTCCACGTGGGACTTAAGGATATGGCTGTGGAAAAGGCTGTCCGCATTTTGGGAGAGCAAAAGCTTGTCGGTGCCAGCGCCCACAATGTCGATGAGGCAGTGGCCGCCTGGAAAGCCGGAGCGTCCTACTTAGGCTGCGGAGCGGTTTTTGCTTCGGGTACAAAAACAAATACAGTTCCCCTTGCTTATGAAACCCTCCGTGAAATCTGCCGTGCCGTGCCCATTCCTGTGGCTGCCATCGGCGGCATAACACTGGAAAATATCCACAAGCTGTATGGCTGCGGAGCCGACGGTGCCGCCGTGATTTCTGCAGTGTTTTCCAAGAATGATCCTCAGGCGGCAGTGAAGCTTCTGCTTGACGCTGTACCTAAACTAGGGGAAGAAAATGTTTAAAAAAACACCTAAGAGATAGAATCAGAAAATAACAGAAACGGAGGTACAACTGGCGGATGCTTATCGTAAATGGAAAAGAAATGCAATACTCAGGGCCCTGTACCGTACTTGAGCTTTTGGGACGGCTCGGATACCGTCCAGACCGCACGGCTGTGGAGAAGAACGGAGAAATCATTCCCAGAGCAGAGCTCGCCGGCACGGAGCTCGCAGACAATGACAAACTGGAAATTGTGAGCTTTGTGGGTGGAGGCTGAGATGGATAAGGAGAGTTTTGCAGGAGGTGCTGAGATGGACAGGAAGAGTTTTGCAGAAGATGCTGAGATGGACAGAGATAGCTTTATGCAAGCGCTGGCCAGGAGACACGGGAAAGAAAACCAGGTAATCTTAAGCCGTTCCACAGTAGGGATAGCAGGGCTTGGCGGCCTTGGCTCCCATGTGGCGTTTTCTCTTGCACGCCTGGGTGTGGGCAGACTTGTGCTGGTGGATTTTGACCGTGTGGATGTGACGAACCTTCACCGCCAGCAGTACGCCGCACATCAGGTGGGAATGGAAAAGCCCAGGGCACTCGCAATGGAATTAGAGAGAATCAATCCTTATGGAACTTATGATACATATTTTGAGAGAGTGACCCCGGAAAATATATGCAGATTGTTTGGTGACTGTCAGGTAATCTGCGAGGCCTTTGACCATGCCAAAGAGAAGGCTATGCTTACGGAAAATGTGCTGATGCGTTTAAAGGGGACACCGTTGGTGGCGGCTTCGGGAATGGCAGGGATGGAGTCTGGTAATTCCATCCGCACGACAAAGGTGATGCCTGATTTTTACCTGTGCGGAGACAGGGCAAGTGACGTGGATAATGTAGGAAGCCTTATAGAACCCAGGGTGGCACTGTGTGCAGCCCATCAGGCGCTTACGGTGTTTCGGCTGCTGTTGGGGATACAGGAAATTTAAGAGGAGAAACAATGATGGAAAATGTAAATAAAAACGATGATGTTCTGATACTTGGCGGCCATGAATTTCATTCCCGCTTTATCTTAGGCTCAGGCAAATATTCCCTGAAGCTTATCCGGGCCGCGGTGGAGAATGCGGGGGCAGAAATGATTACCCTGGCACTTCGTCGCGCTCAGGCGGAAACAGAAAATATTCTTGATTATATTCCGGAGAATGTGACTTTGCTTCCGAACACCTCAGGCGCGAGAAATGCAGAGGAAGCTGTACGCATAGCCAGACTTTCCAGGGAATGCGGGTGTGGAGATTTTGTAAAAATCGAAGTGATGCGGGACAGTAAATACCTGCTTCCGGACAACTATGAGACTATCAAGGCCACGGAAATTCTGGCAAAGGAAGGCTTCGTGGTCATGCCTTATATGTACCCCGACTTAAATGTTGCCAGGGATCTGATGAATGTGGGAGCTGCCTCCATCATGCCGCTTGGTTCTCCCATAGGGTCCAATAAAGGAATCTGCACCAGGGAATTTATCAAAATTCTGATAGATGAGATTGACCTGCCTGTTATTGTGGATGCGGGAATCGGACGTCCCTCTCAGGCGTGCGAGGCTATGGAAATGGGAGCTGCTGCAGTCATGGCAAACACCGCGATCGCTACAGCCGGAGACATCCCGGTCATGGCAGAAGCCTTTAAAAAAGCGATTGAAGCCGGACGCATGGCTTATCTTTCCGGTCTGGGTCGTATCGTGGAAAAGGGGGCATCCCCCTCTTCGCCGCTCACAGGTTTTTTACATGAATAGGAGGCGCGCAGATGATTAACAGAAATACCAGCCATATGGAATATCAGGAAGGAATGGAGATATTAAAGTCCGATATGCTGGACCAGGTGATGAGCGCCCTGGAGGGGTTCCATCCTGAGACCTACACAGAATCGGATGTGCGGAAGGCGCTTTTAAAGGACACCCTTCTGCCGGAGGATTTTGCCGCGCTGCTTTCTCCTGCGGCGCTGCCTCTGCTGGAGGAAATCGCTCTTCGTGCCCGGGAAGAGACAAGGAAGCATTTCGGCAATTCTGTTTATATGTTTACCCCGTTGTACATTGCAAACTATTGCGAGAATTACTGTATCTACTGCGGCTTTAACTGCCATAACAAAATTCACCGCGCACGTCTTAACGCGGAGGAGATTGAAAAAGAAATGCAGGCAATTGCTGCCACAGGCTTAGAGGAAATCCTTCTGCTTACAGGTGAGAGCCCTAAGATGTCCGATGTAAAGTACATTGGCGAAGCATGCAGGATTGCCAAAAAATATTTTAAGGTAATCGGATTAGAGGTTTATCCGATGAACAGCGAGGATTATGCGTACCTCCATGACTGTGGTGCCGATTTTGTGACTGTGTTTCAGGAGACTTATAATCCCGATAAATATGAGACACTGCATCTTGGCGGCAATAAACGTATTTTTCCATATAGATTCTATACACAGGAACGCGCAGTAAAGGGTGGAATCCGTGGTGTAGGTTTTGCGGCTCTTCTTGGACTGGATGATTTTCGAAGGGATGCGTTTGCTACGGGAATGCACGCATATTTACTGCAGCGCAAGTATCCGCATGCGGAAATCGCGTTTTCCTGCCCGCGGCTTCGTCCAATCATCAATAATGACAAAATCAATCCACGGGATGTACATGAGCCTCAGCTTCTGCAGATTATCTGTGCCTACCGTATTTTTATGCCGTTTGCGGCCATTACGATTTCCAGCCGTGAGGGAGCAAGGTTCCGCGATCATATCATAAAAATCGCCGCAACGAAAATCTCTGCCGGAGTGGATGTGGGAATCGGCGGTCATGCCCAGGAGGAGGCAAAGGGAGACGAGCAGTTTGAAATTGAGGATAATAGGAGTGTGTCCCAGGTATACCATGCAATCATTGATGCGGGCCTGCAGCCTGTGATGAGCGATTATATTTATGTGTGAGAAAGAAAAGTGCGGGCAGGCCAAGTGCGGGCAGGCCAAGTGTGGGCAGGAAAAATGCGGTTCGGTAAAGAATCCGCCCGGTATTATCTGTGTGACGAATCGTGCTCTGTGTATAGTCCCTTTTATGGAACAGTTGAGGAAGGTTGCCGAGGCAGGTTTTCTTCGGGTGATTCTGAGAGAAAAAGATTTATCCCTGGCTGCATACAGAGAACTGGCGGAGGAATTTCTGCATATTTGCAGGGAAAACGGAGCTGAAGGCACGCTTCATACGCATGGAGAAATTGCCATCGAGCTTATGGCCCGGTCCCTGCATCTTTCTATAAATGATCTGCGAGGGTGGAAAAGGAAACATTCCTCAAAGCGGTTTGAAAACCTGGGAGCATCTGTACACAGCGTGGAGGAGGCTCTTGAGGCGCAGGCCCTGGGGGCTGATTATGTGACTGCGGGGCATATTTTTCCCACAGACTGTAAGAAAGGGATACCGGGCCGGGGAACAGACTTTCTAAGCCAGGTGGTAAACGCAGTGGATATCCCGGTGTATGCCATTGGCGGAATCAACTCTGAAAATCTCAAAATGGTGAGGGAGAGCGGAGCTGCAGGCGCTTGCATTATGAGCAGTGCAATGACGGCAGAAAACCCGGCCTTTTTGGTGGATGAATTACAGAGGATTTGGGATGAGTTCCCGATAGATTAGCCCTTAGTCTCTTAAATGCCTGTGATAAGTATTGTGTAACAAATTTAGTTATTGACATATGCAAATAACATGCTATACTAATAATTAGCATATGCCAATAAAAACGGAGGTGAGAGGATGCCAAGACCGAGCAAAGCGAAGAGAGTCTGCCGGATGCCCATATGTACCAGCTATTATGCCGGTAACCGTACAGAAGGTAATCATGAGATTATCATGACGGTTGAGGAGTATGAGACAATCCGTCTTATTGATTACATGGGCCTGACGCAGGAGGAATGTGCCGGACAGATGGAAGTGGGGCGGGCCACAGTACAGACCATGTATGTGGAAGCCAGAAAGAAGCTTGCACGTTATCTGGTAGAGGCGTCCCGGCTCCGTATAGAGGGTGGTAATTACGACATCAGCCCGGGTATATCGCAGTCAGACAGAAATCAAATCGAGAGTGACAGGAAAGGGGATTTTACTATGAAAATCGCAGTAACTTATGAAAACGGACAGGTATTCCAGCATTTCGGACACACGGAGCAGTTTAAGGTTTATCAGGTAGAGGACGGTAAGATTATCGATACAGAAGTAGTTGACACCAACGGAAGCGGACACGGAGCATTGGCTGGATTTCTGAAAGCACAGGGAGTGGATACTCTGATCTGCGGCGGTATTGGCGGAGGAGCAAGAAATGCCCTGGCAGAAGCAGGGATTCAGTTGTTCCCCGGCGCAAGCGGAGATGCTGATGCTCAGGTGAACTCTTATCTTGCCGGAAGCCTGAACTATAACCCGGACACCGTATGCAGCCATCACCACGGCGAGGACCATGACTGTGGCAGCCACGGCGACGGTCATAGCTGTGGAAATCACGGCCATAGCTGCGGCGGACATTGATAGTAATAACAATGCATAGCCATAGGCGGACGGATACAGGCCGCCGGATTGGAGAGAGATGACAGAGCAGCAAATAGTCTCCTTTTTATCAGACTGTACGCTTTGCCCGAGAAAATGCCATGCCGGCCGTTTGAAGGGACAGCATGGAATCTGCGGTATGGACGGCACACTTCGTGCTGCCCGTGCCGCTTTGCATATGTGGGAGGAACCATGCATTTCAGGAAGCAAAGGTTCCGGGACTGTGTTTTTCAGTGGCTGCGGGCTTCGCTGCCGTTACTGTCAGAATCGGGAGATTGCCATCGGAGACAGCGGAAGAGAAATCAGTGTACAGAGACTTGCGGATATCTTTACAGAGCTGGAGAGCAAGGGCGCTGCAAATATCAACCTTGTTACAGCGGCCCACTATGTGCCTCAGATTATTTCAGCACTGGAATGTGCCAGGAAACATGGACTCACACTGCCGGTGGTTTATAATTCCAGCGGTTACGAAGCGGTAAGTACGCTGCGTCTGCTGGAGGGCTGGGTGGATGTATATCTTCCTGATTTCAAATATATGGAAGCGGAATTAGCGAAGAAGTTCTCATCAGCGGCTGATTACCCGGAAACGGCAATGGCGGCGATAGCAGAAATGGTGCGCCAGACCGGAGAATGCCGTTTTGACGAGGACGGATATATAGAAAAAGGTACGATTGTACGTCATTTAATCCTTCCGGGGCACACGAAAAATTCAATCAGGATTTTGGAGTATCTGCATCAGACTTACGGCGATCAAATCTATGTGAGTATTATGAGCCAGTTTACTCCCATACATGAGGACGACCAATACCCGGAGCTTAATCGTACGATTACTAAGCGTGAGTATGACAAAGTCCTGCAGGCAGCAGTGGAAATGGGAATTAATAATGGATTTTTTCAGGACGGGGACACTGCCAGGGAAAGTTTTATACCAGCGTTTGATTATGAAGGCTTATAAATTGGACACGAAACCGATATTTCTTCGGATTGCAGACATCGTAATCTGTAAATGTCCCATAAATGGAAGGAGGCCGGTACTTTCGTACCGGCGCGTATGAAAAAGAAAAATATTTAATTAAGAAAGTCTTAATGCTTTCTATGGTCTATACTATAAATGCCAAATGTGAAATGTATGTGATAAGTATTTGAAAAAAATGTGAAGAAATGATTTCACTATTAACTTTATAGCAGTTATTATTCTCCGCCCGGGCCGTCGCGTCTGGGTACTTCGTCAGGTATTACATCTGTTGCCGTATCTGTACGTGTAAAGGGGATTTCGTCAGGAAACGCACTGGGTATCATTGGGGCAGTGTTTTTTGCCGGAGAATCCTTTGGGGTTTCTTTTTCTTTCATGAGTAAAGCCTCCTTTTCTGCAAACGTTTATGAGTATATTAGCTATGGCATGAATATGCGCACTTATAGTATTTGTGAAATGAGGAGATTTATACGAACTTTTATAAACCAACTTTTATAAAAAAGGACCTGCTGTTTCAACATAAACAGCAGGTCCTCAATTTAGTTAAAATTTCTTCCAGGTATCCTTTACGAACAGCAGCAGCAGAGGGAAGATTTCCAGTCTGCCAGCCAGCATATCAAATATCAATACACACTTGGAAAACCCGGAAAACAAGGCGAAATTCTGGGTCGGACCAACCAATTCAAGACCGGGTCCGATGTTGTTAAGTGTTGCGGCCACTGCCGTAAAATTGGTAGTCAGATCAAAATTGTTAAAACCAATCAAAAGAACAGACAGTGAAAAAATCAATACATACACAATCATAAAAATATTGGTGGAGCGTACCACCTCATGAGGAATGGACTTTTGGTCCATTTTAACCTTCTTGACGGCGTTGGGATGTAAAAATATATGCAGCTCCTTGCTCACAGTTTTACACAGAATCACAAAACGAGAAACCTTCACACCACCGCCTGTACTGCCGGCGCACGCACCCACGAACATCAGCATGACCAGAATCGTTCGCGATACCACAGGCCATTGATTGAAATCCGTTGTGGCAAAACCGGTCGTGGTGATGATGGACCCCACCTGGAAGGATGCCTGCTGCAGTGCGGTACCGATACTGCCGAACATATGGCGGACATTAAAGGTGATGACCAGGATGGAAACCGCAATGATTCCTAAGTAATAACGAAGCTCTTCTGACCGGAACGCCTGGGCGGCTTTTTTAGTCAGAAGCAGGAAATATATGTTAAAGTTTACACCAAATAAAATCATAAATATGGTGATAACCACCTGCAGATATGTGCTGTAGTCTGCGATGCTCGAGTTGCGCACGCCGAATCCACCGGTACCTGCTGTTCCGAAAGCTGTACAAAGCGTATCGAAAAGCGGCATTTTTCCTATAAGCAGAAGGATGATCTCCAAAAGTGTAAGTCCAAAATAAATACCGTAAAGAATTTTTGCGGTGGACTGCACCTTGGGAACAAGCTTGCTCACAGACGGACCCGGGCTTTCTGCCTTCATCAGGTTCATGTGATAGCCTCCGGTAAGGGGAAGCAGGCAGAGAATAAATACCAGCACGCCCATACCGCCTATCCAGTGGGTAAAGCTTCTCCAAAACAGCATGCAGTGGGGCAGCGCCTCCACATTCGTCAGGATACTGGCTCCGGTAGTGGTAAAACCGGATACGGTCTCAAAAAGAGCATCAATCGGATTGGGAATACTTCTGCTCAGCATAAAGGGCAGAGCACCGCCGATACTAAGCACGATCCAGCTCAGTGCAACCGTGACAAAGCCTTCCTTTGTGTAAAAAACCTTGTTGTTCGGCTTCTTCGCCGTGAGGGGTATCCCTGCCAGCAGACACAGTGCCATGGTGATTACAAACGCGAAGCCGGCTTCCTCCTGGTAAATCACAGCCGTAATACACGGAAGTACCATAAAAGCGGCCTCTAATTTTAGAATCCATCCGATAATATAGGTAATAATGGAATAATTCATGACCAGTCTCCTTTAATTCTCCAATATGTCTCTGATGTCACGAAGTCCTTTATTGGTGGTGACAATGATCACGGTATCGCCTACCTGAATGGTATCCTGGCCTCTGGGAATACGTACCTTGCCGTGACGGATCAAACAGCATACCAAAAGATTCTTCTTAAGGTTCAGATCTGACAACGGGATTCCGATGACCGGTGAGTTCTCGTGGATGGCAAATTCCAGTGCCTCGGCCTGATTGTCCAGGATATGGTACAGAGTTTCCACATTGCTTCCGATGCTGTTCTGCATTGCACGCACATACTGCAGAATATAGTCCGCCGTAATGTATTTCGGATAAATGACACTGCCGATGTCAAGGTTGTCAATCACATCATCAAAGGCGAGACGGTTTACCTTGGCTACCAGCTTGGCGGAGGAGATCGTCTTGGCAAAAAGCGCCAGGAACACGTTTTCTTCATCCATGTTAGTGAGTGAAATAAAGGACTCAGCCTGCGGCAGTCCTTCTTCCAAAAGGAGTGAACGGTCTGTACCGTCGCCGTTGATGATTGTGGCGTTTGGAAGCAGATCACTGAGCACCTCACAGCGTACCTTGTCTTTTTCTATGATTTTTACATCGATTTTCATGTCCAGTAATGCTAGGGCGAGATAAAATGATATAGTACCGCCGCCTACCATAATGGTATTTTTTACCTGGTTCGTTTTAAGACCAATCTTGCTGAAAAACGAAGCCGCATTCTGCGGGGTAGCCAGCATGGATACCAAATCTCCGTCATGGATAATGTGGTCACCGCCAGGGATGGAGATTGAGTTTTTATTTTCTATGGCACAGAAGAGAATGTCACAGCGGAAGGTTTCCGTAATTCTTGAAATGCTCATCCCGTCCAGACCAAACTCCGGCATTACCTTGAATTTGAGCATTTCCACGCGCCCTCTGGCGAAGGTGTCGATTTTAATCGCTGACGGGAACCGCAGCAGCCTGGAAATCTCCTGGGCGGCAGCAAACTCGGGATTGATGATCATCGAAACACCCAGACGTTTTTTTATGAATCCAATTTCTTTGCTGTAGATTGGATTACGGACTCTGGCGATGGTCTGGCAGTGTCCTGTTTTCTGTGCAATCAGACAACACAGAAGGTTCAGCTCGTCGGAAGCTGTGACAGCGATTAAAATATCAGCGGTCTCAATACCTGCCTCCATCAAGGTGTTGATGCTGGCGCCATTTCCTACAATGCCCATGGCATCCACGTTTTCAGAAATCACGTTGATCTTTTCCGCGACGGTATCGATCAGGGTTAGGTCGATATCCTCTTCTTGCAATTGCTCTGCTAGGGTACGACCGACTTTTCCGCACCCGACAATTATTATCTTCATAGTTCCTCCATAAAAATTTTTTTGTAACAGCGGTGAGCGAAAAACCGTTTTACCGTTTTACAAGTACAAAATAAAATCCTCATAGCGAGGTAAAGCTATTATAGCACTCTCTGTACTTTTTTTAAACATCAATTTTGCTATTTTAATTTATAGTATTTTAATGGTATTTTAATTCTCATGAATTCACATTAATTTACATAATAAACGATTTCTTCCCTGGCTCGTTGGTACTGTTCATAGGACATGGCAATTTTTCCCTTATGGATGCTGATAAGGCCGGATTCCTTGAGCTTGGCGACTGTCCGGTTGATGGTTTTGACAGTCATACCCAGCTCCTCGCGGATCTGCTCTCTTGTTTTGCGCAGCGTGATTTCTTTGAGGTTTTCAATGTCATTGGCTGAGGCATATTTGAGCAGATAGTCAAGCAGCAGGAAGTTCGGCGGATAGAAAAGCCTTGCCCCGCGGTTGTAGGAGGAACGGTAAAGCTTATAGGCAATTTTATGGGACACCAGCCGCAGGAAATGGATATCCCTGGAAATCCACATTTCAAAATCTGCTCTGGAAATCATAAACACCACGCATTCAGTTAAGGTTTCGATGGTCACGGAGGTACATTCCTTCTCTGCCAAGATGGTCACTTCGCCTACGAAATCGATAGCCTCGTTTTTTTCAATCATATAGACATTTCCATTTTCAAATTCATTGATCACACGGTGATCGCCGTGGCACACAATGCCAAAATAGTTTAGCGGATAATCCTTTTGGTGGATGATCGTGCCTGGGAGAAAGGTACGGATCGTGTAGCGGGATTTCAATTCCTCGGGCATATGTTCAAAATAGGGTTTGCTTTTTGGATACCGCTCTATCAGCTCGTCCAGTGTCATGGCAGCCTTCAGCCTCCTTTTATACATGATATTAAGGAGATTATAACATATTTTTACAAAAAGTGATAAAAAAGTCCTTTTGTCCTTTTTTTTCTTGTGCAAATTTTAGTAAAATCCACTTAGAAAGACTCCCACAGGGAGCAGCAAAGGAGGAGCAATATGAAGCAAGAGAATTATCTGTATTCTGGTCTGGGCGAACGCTTCCGCAGTGAGTGGAAGATTTATGCGGCGGCATTTTTGTTTATCATTGTTGCAGATTCAATCGGCCAGATCAAAGTACCCCTGGGTCCCGGAATGTTGATACTGTTTCCTATTTTTTATTCCATTATCATGGGTATTCTCTCAGGACCGCAGGTACTGAAATTTTTCAAAAAGAAAGAAGTTAAGGCAGCATCGAAATTGGTAATCGTCTGTATCTGTCCCTTTATCGCAAAGCTGGGAATCAATGCAGGAGCAAGTATTGAGACTGTGATTTCCGCAGGCCCGGCACTTCTGCTTCAGGAGTTCGGAAACCTGGGAACGATTTTCCTTTCCCTGCCCATTGCCCTGCTTTTGGGATTGAAGCGGGAGTCGATTGGAGCCTGTCACTCCATTAACCGTGAAACAAACCTGGCGCTGATGCAGGATATGTTCGGACCTGACTCCGCGGAGGCGAGAGGAAGCTTGTCTGTTTATATCATCGGCGGTATGGTGGGAACCATCTTTTTTGGATTTATGGCGACGGTTGTGGCAGCAACAGGGCTCTTCCATCCGTATGCACTTGGCATGGCCTCAGGTGTGGGAGCCGGAATCATGATGGCTTCAGCCACGGCCAGTCTTTCGGCCATGTATCCGGCAATGGCAGACCAGATATCCGCACTGGCTAGCGCCAGTGAAACGATATCTGGTATTGACGGAATCTATATGGCAATATTTGTAGGAATTCCGCTGTGTAACTGGCTGTACCGGGTTTTAGAGCCAAAGCTGGGTCCGGTCCATGACAGACTGTTTAAGAAAAAGGAGAGCTGATCACATGAGATACATAGAATGGGTTGTAATGTTTATAGTGGCGGGCATTGGTATCGCACTTGCAAATTTTGTGGGCTTTAAAGTGGACTTTGTGGATTCTCTTCCGGGAATTGTGATTCTGCTGGTGATTTCCATAGTATCTGTTGTTATCAGCAAGATTGTGCCGTTTAAGCTTCCTGTGATTGCTTATTGCTCCCTTTTGGGACTGTTTCTGGCATGTCCGCTGTCACCGATCAGAGAGTTTGTCATTGAGTCCGCCGGAAAGATCAACTTCACCGCACCGCTTACGATGGTGGGCGCATTTGCCGGTATTTCTATCAGTGACCAGCTTAAGGAGTTTGCAAGGCAGGGCTGGAAAATGCTGTTTATAGCATTTCTCGTTATGGTGGGCACCTTCGTGGGCTCTGCCCTGATCGCAAATGTGACGCTTTCATTGACAGGAGTAATTTAACGGAAGAAATTTGACAGAGGCAATTTAACGGAAGTAATTTGGCAAAAGTAATTTAACGGAATTGAGGCAGAATTTTTATGAGCAGAGAAACAAAATGTGACATTTTAATCACACATGCTTCGTGTCTCACAGAGGATATGGAAATCCGTGATGAGCAGGCAATCGCGGTGAAGGACGGGCGGATACTGGATGTGTGCGCACAGGAAAGTGCAGGAGAGCTTTACCGTGCTTCGGAGACTGTGGACGGCAGGGACAAGCTCTGGATGCCCGGGCTGGTGGACGGGCACATGCATACAGGGCAGCAGCTTCTGAAAGGGCGGGTCCTCGATGAACTGCCGATGATCTGGACAAGGATTATGCTGCCCTTCGAGAGTACGCTTACCCCTGAGAAGATGGAGCTTAGCGCAGGTCTGGCATCCCTGGAGATGATAAAGGCGGGAACCACAGGCTTCGTGGATGCGGGCAGCTACTTTATGGATAAAGCGGCAGAGGTGTATGCCCGGTCAGGCTTAAGGGGAGTATTGTCCCATTCGACGATGGATCAGGGGAACTTTCCTGAATCAATCCGGGAGACAGCCGTACAAGCCGTGGAGAGTACGGACAGATTGTATGATTCCTGGCATGGACAGGGGAATCTCAAGGTGTTCTATTCTTTGAGAGCATTAATGAACTGTTCCCGGGAGCTGACTGTGAAGGCGGCTGAGAGAGCCAGAGAAAAAGGCACATTTCTGCAGGCGCACATGAATGAGTATGCGGGAGAAGTAAACTATACGCTTGAGAAATATCAGAAGCGTCCGGTGGAGTATCTTGATTCCATCGGCGTGCTTGGAGAAAATTTTGTGGCAGCCCATGGAATCATGCTCTCAGCTCATGAGCGGGAATTGCTGGCAGAATGCGGGGCAAAGGTGGTACATTGTCCGTTTAGCAATTGTGCAAAGGGCGTGCCTGATACACCTGCGCTTGTGGAAGCGGGTATTTGTACAGGGCTTGGCACGGACGGAACTGCACACGGAGGTTTAAGCCTCTGGAATGAGATGAAGATCTTCCGCTCAGTGATGAATGCAGTATGGGGAAGCAAAAACGCAGACCCGGCTGTGATGCCGGCGAAAACTATCCTCAAAATGGCGACAGAGAACGGCGCGGAGCTGCTTGGTGAAAAAGGAAGCCTTGGTGTCCTGAAAAAGGGATACCGGGCGGATATCATTTCGATTGACTGGAATAAGCCGCATTTGCTGCCCACTGCCAAACGGGTAAATACACTTGTGGAGTGTGTGACCGGAGGCGATGTGTGCGACAGTATGGTGGAGGGCAGGTTCCTTATGCGCGGCGGAGAGGTGCTTACCCTGGATGAGGAGAAGCTTCTCTGGCAGGCAAAACAATACTTCGAGAAACAGGAGGCCTCATTATGAGTGCACTTTTTACAGGTTCGCTGACAGTACTTATTATTATCGGAGCAGCTAACGGGGTAATCGGCGGACTGATCGGAATCTGCGGCATTGCCGGATTTCTGCTTCCCATGCTGTATACAGGAGGGCTTGGATTCACGGTGGACCAGGCGCTGGCGTTCAGTTTTCTGGCGTTTCTGGTGTCCGGCATCCTGGGCTCTGTCAATTATCATAAAGCAGGAAATCTCGATGTTCCGCTGTCCCTGAAGCTAGGGGCAGGCAGCCTCGTGGGAGCTGTGGCGGGTGTATTTCTCCAGGCAATGATCTCACAGGGGCTGGCAAAGAAGATATTATACCTGGTTGTCCTGTTTTCCGGACTGTCTATACTGTACCGTATGTGGAAGGACCAGAAAACAAAGGGGGAACAGACAAAGACGGGGAAGCCGCTTACAGAGAATCTATGGTTTCTGCTTGTGCTTGGTGTGGTGACCGGTGTGGTCTGCTCCCTTTCCGGAGCGGGCGGTCCTGTCCTGGTCATGCCCCTTTTGATTACCTTTGGTGTGTCGGCAAGGACTGCGGTGGGAGTGGCTTTGTTTGATTCTGTGTTTATCGCCATCCCGGCGTGTGTGGGATATCTTTCCAGAATTGACTGGAAAAGCTCGGCCGGGGTTCTGGCTGTGATTGTAATCACCCACGGGATTGGTGTGATTGTAGGCAGCCGCCTGGCAGGAAAAGTCCCGGTAAAGGGACTGAAGATTTTTGTGGCCGTGTTCTCCGTGGTGCTGGCTGCGTACATGCTGGTGTGAAAGATATATGGATATACAAAATATATGGATATGCAAAATATATGGATATGCAAAATAGATGGACATACAAAATAGATGGACATGTAAAATAGATGGACATGCAAGTGTGGCCTCTTGGGCAGTGATATCGTTTGAATTGCTGTCTGAGTGAATAAAGCATATAGGATTTAAGAATATAGGATATAGAATATAGAATAATGAAAAACCGTACTGAGTGGACATACTTCGGTGCGGTTTTTTGCATATCTGTTTTGGAGAGTTTTTTTAATTTTGTTCCGGGTGGGACTGGAGCTTCAAAGGAGGGATTCTTCCTTGAATGAAGTGGCGATGATAGCCGGAAGACTTTCAGCGTGTGTAAGTTTTCATCTGGTTTGTTTGATGATATGATGGAGTCATGAAGAGAGGAGGCACAAGAAAGTGAAAAATATTCTTGAAATAGAAAGCTTATGTAAGTATTATGGGAAATCATCAAATCAAACAAAGGCGCTGGACGGGGTTACTTTTCAGGTGATGCCCGGGGAGTTCCTTGGAATTATGGGCAGCAGTGGTTCAGGAAAATCCACGCTTCTTAATTGTATCGCCACCGTGATCAAACCCACCAGTGGCAAAATCGTGATGCAGGGAAAGGAAATCCATTCCCTTAAGGGCTCACAGCTTACAGATTACCGCGGTAAAATGATTGGATATCTGTTCCAGAATTTTGAGCTATTGGATAATCTGACAGGACGGGAGAATATTCTGCTCCCATTGTCTCTGCACAATGTTTCGGCGGAGGAAAGTGACCGTCGTATGAAGCAGCTCGCCTCATATCTTGAGATTACGGATGTGTTGGGAAAGTTTCCGTCACAGATGTCCGGCGGCCAGAAGCAGAGAATCGCCGCAGCAAGAGCATTGATTTTAAATCCGGGAATCATTCTTGCGGACGAGCCCACCGGAGCACTGGATTCTAAAAATGCCAGGGCGCTTATGGAAAAGCTGTCGGGTCTGAATGAGGAACAGAATGCAACCATACTGATGGTAACGCACGATACCAATGCGGCGAGCTACTGCAAACGGATTTTGTTTATTCAGGACGGTGTTATTTTTCATGAGCTTCGCCGAAATATGCCGGAAGAATCACAGCAGATGTTCTATGAGCGCATTTTAAGTGTAATGGCACAATTAGGAGGTGGAAGTGCGAATGTTCTTTAAGCTGATTTCACGGAACAGTAAGCGCAGCCGGAAGGAAAACGGGCTTTTTTTTGCCACGCTTCTGGTATCCATTGTTGCGTTTTATGTAATTCTTTCTCTGTCACATCAGGATGTGATGATTTTTCTCGCTCAGATGGAAAGCGATGCAGTGAACCGGCTGCTTAAGATGATACCAATGTTTTACGGTGCTACGCTGTTTATTTTGTTCTTTCTGGTGTACTTTGCCAGCCGGTTCCAGCTTGAGAGACGCAGACATGAATTCGGCGTATATCTGATGATGGGAATGTCGCGTTTTCGATTGTTTTTTATGCTTCTGGCTGAGGATTTGCGCAGCAGCATTGCCGCACTTTTGACGGGACTGCCTGTGGCAATTTTAGTTTCTGAGCTTACCAGTCTCATCACTGCGCGGCTGGTGGGACTTGGGATTATCGGGCACCGGATTTCCATTTCTGTTTCCGCTCTCGTATGGACGGCGGCAGGGTTTCTTTTGATAAAGCTGCTTGCGTTTTTGATTCTCAGCGGAAAAATAGTGCGTCAGGAGATTGGCTCCATGCTTACCGACACTCCTGAGGGTACGAAAAAGCCGCTGCCTGTGGCGGTATATGTGATTGCGCTGCTTCTGGGCGCAGGATTTCTGGCAGGGGCATATTGGATGGCGATCAACGGCATGGCCTGGAACGAATTGGGGAAGATGGGACTTACGATCATTCTGGGGCTTGCGGGGACGATTCTGTTGTTTTACGGTCTGCGTGTTGTCATGGGATTTCTGGCAGGACGCAGCAGTAGGAAAAATAAATTGCAGGTATTTACATTCCGGCAGCTTGAGGAAAATATCATCCGTCGGACAACTACAGTGGCGGTGAGTTCGCTGCTGATTTTAGCGGCGCTTTGCTGCTTCGGGGCAGGGGTAGCCATTGCACAGTTTTATGGCGAATCAGAGCAGCATGTATTAGACTATACTTTTACCGATGAGGCAAATCCTTCCGCCATAAAAGACACTGTAAAGGAGCAGAAGGTGGACGAGTTGTTTTCGGATTTATTTGAGATGAAAATCGGGTATATCCGCATAAACGATGATTATTTCCAAATGGATTCTGTGGAAGAAGAGCTGGAAAAGCAGCCCGATTCCGAAGATAAGGAGGTTCTTCTGAATAATCTGAGTTATGGAACGGATCCTCATTTAATATCTTTGTCTGGTTACAATCACTTGTTGGAAATTGCAGGGCTTCCCCGTATTGAATTGAAAGACAAGGAAGCTGCTGTTTACATGGACGCAGAATTTACCAATGATGCCAGATCAAAACTGATGAATCAGATTTTAGCAAAAAATCCTCAGGTCGAACTTGTGGGCGAAAAGTACCATTTAACAGGCACAGTACAGAGCATGGGTGTGGTGGTGGACCGTTCTATCACTTTATCCTTTGCCTTGATATTGCAGGATGAGGAGTTTGAATATTTTACAAAGGGAGATTACAGTATCTACTTAAATGGTGTCCTTGATTCTGGACAGACAGAGGGAAAAAGTCTGCTTACCGCCATATCTGATACAAATAAAAAGTTGAACCAAACAGGACTGGTTTATGAAAGCTATTTACAGAACATCGGGCGCCAGCTTTTCTATGTGGTGGCGGCAAGCTATATTACCATCTATCTGGCAGTGGTTTTCCTGATTATTGCTAACACGGTGATTGGAGTACAATTCTTAACCGTACAGCAGAAAACAAGCAGGCGGTATAAAACCTTGATTCGTCTGGGAGCTTCCTATCAGATACTATGTCGGTGTGCGGCAAAACAGATCAGATGGTATTTCGGTATACCGACTGTGGTAGCTGCGGTCAGCAGTATTTTTGGGGTAAGAGCACTTTTTACCGGGCTTTTGTCCTCGCGTACTTCGGATAATATATCCACTATGATGATAATATCTGCGGCTATGATTTTATTGCTGTGTGTAGTAGAATGTATTTATATCGCTGCTGTGAAAGCTTCGAGTAACCGGTATTTATTAACACTGATGGTTCCGGAACGGGAGGAATAAGGATAAATGAAGCATATTGTGGTTGTGGAGGATGAGTTATTTATGCGGGAGGAATTAGAAAATATGCTGTGCAGGGCAGGGTATGAGGTGTCTTGTATAAACTCCTTCATGAAAGTGACAGAGCAGCTTCTTTCTCTTTCTCCGGACCTTATTCTGCTTGATTTAAATCTTCCTAATGAAAGTGGTTTCCAGATATGCAGGGAAATCAAGCAGAAGAGCTCGGTTCCGGTGCTCGTGCTGACCTCCCGCGACCAGATGCGGGATGAGCTTCATGCACTGGAGCTGGGCGCTGACGAATACCTGACAAAGCCCTGCAGAAAGGAACGTTTGCTTGCCAGGGTTGCCAATGTGCTGAAGCGTTTCGAAGGGCGTACGAATTTATTGGAAGGTGCAGGCTATCTTCTGGACAGGCAGACATATACACTCTATATTCATAATCAATCAATAGTCCTACCGAAAAATCAGGGGAAACTGCTGGAGGTTCTGCTTACCCGGGGAGATGAGGCGGCCACTAAGGATGAGCTGTGTCTGGCGCTTTGGGGTACCACGGAGTACATTGACGAAAACGCCCTGCAGGTAAATCTCACCAGATTAAAAAAGACCATGCAGAGCCTGCGGATGTGTCAGAAGATTATCCCTGTTCGCGGGGTGGGGTATCGGCTTACTCTGGAGGAAAACGAGAATGAAGGATAACTGGAAAAGCTTACAACGATATGCACCATGGTTTTTTCTTTTGGTGGGTGTGGATCTGCTTGCGGCATTATTTCTTTGGATTGCAGATATACAGGCGTTTTATGCTGTGCTGACTGCCTTGGCACTTATTTCCGTGCTGATGTTTGCCGCTGTTTTCCTTGTGGTTGTCCGTCATGAGCGCAGGAAGGCCAGGGCATTTGAGCGGTTTATCAACAGCCCGGACGAATTTGAGGAGGAAGCGCTTCTTAAACTGTGCAGCGATGCCGAGAAAAATGAAATCCGTTTATTGGGACAGGTGCTTCGGGAAAAACAGGAGGATGTGAATCAGTTACTGACCCGTGTATCGGACTATGAGGAGTATGTGGAATCTTGGGCACACGAGACAAAGATGCCGATTTCACTGCTCACATTTCTTCTTGATAATCGTAAGGATGAGATTCCGGAAAGTGTTTCGTTTAAATTGGATTATATCCGAAACCGTATGCAGGAATATACCAACCAGATGCTTTTCTACGCGCGCCTTAAAGGGGTGCGCAAGGATTACTTGTTTGAGCATCTTTATGTGCGGGATTGTCTTGATGATGTGCTGGAAGATTACCGCCCTTTGCTGGAAGAAAAAGGGATGGAGGTGATTGTCCGGCTTATGGATGTTACGGTATGTACGGACAGGAGAGGCCTGGCTTTCGTGCTCAGCCAGCTTGTTAGCAATTCGATTAAGTACGCGGGGGTGGAGTGTACAGGACAAGAGTGTATAGAACCAAAGCGTATAGAACCAAAGTGTACAGGCTCAGAATATGCAAAATCAGGACGCTGCCCCAAGCTTGTGGTTGAAATGAAAGAGGCAGAGCAGAGGCATGTTTTGTCTTTCAAGGATAATGGGATTGGCGTGCGAAGCTGCGATCTTCCGTATATTTTTGAACGGGGATTTACCGGAGATTCAGGTGATGGGCGCAAAAAGGCTACGGGGATGGGATTGTATCTGGCGAAGGGCGTTGCGGATGACTTGAATATTTCTCTGAGCGCAAAATCGGAGTGGGGGAAAGGGTTTGAGATGGAAATCGGGTTTCCGGTGGTGGGGTGAGAATAGTTTATATAGAGGAAAATGTACAAAATCCGAACTCACCTAAGAGTTCGGATTTGCTTGTCTAAGTGGAGCATACGGGACTCGAACCCGTGACCTCCACACTGCCAGTGTGGCGCGCTCCCAGCTGCGCTAATGCCCCGTTACAGAACATTATAGCATAGACATTTTCAATTGTGAAGAATAAAATGAAAAATATAACAAAATAAAACAAAATTCCCCGCCCTTCATTCAAATGGGCGGGGAATGGACGATGTTTATCTGCAGTTCTCACAGCTTGCTTTGCACGGATTGTCAAAGCTTGGGTTAAATGCATAGAAGTTCTTTGCATCAAGCTGATCCTGGACAGATAAAAGTGCTTCACCGAAACGCTGGAAGTGTACTACTTCACGTGCGCGGAGGAATTTGATCGGGTCTGCTATTTCCGGTATATCTCTGACAACGCGGAGGATATTGTCGTAGGTGGAGCGGGCTTTCTGCTCTGCAGCGAGGTCTTCGTGAAGGTCTGTAATCGGGTCGCCTTTTACCTGGAATTCACAGGCGTTAAATGGGATTCCGGCTGCTGCCTGAGGCCAGGTACCTACACCGTGGTCGATATAATATGGGCCAAATCCGGACTTCTCAATCTCTTCCATGGAGAGGTCCCTGGTAAGCTGATGCACGATGGTAGCTACCATTTCCATATGGGCCAACTCTTCGGTGCCGATGTCATTAAGAACGGCTGTAGCCATACGATTCGGCATGGTGAATCTTTGGGAGAGATAACGCATGGAGGCGCTGATTTCTCCGTCAGGTCCGCCGTATTGCAGTAACCTATTAAGCTAACTTGCAATAAGTGAAAAGAATACATTAATCTTCAAAGGAGGGTATCAGAGTGCATTTAAAGGTGCGCCTAAATGGAATCAACTTATAAGTATAATGCAACCCAAAATTTTTCGTTGTAATTACTTGGTTTTGGGAAATAATCTAAGTATTTGTTATAAATAAAAAGTATAAGAAATCCATTGAAATATGCTGAAGATATTGTTAGTATAGAACTGTGAATTGGTGTCAAAAGAAAGGAGATACCAGGATGGCAACGATAGAAAAATTAATACAGTTAATCATGGCTGGCACAAACGACCGCAACATAAAATTTAAAGATTTGCAAAAAATATTGGAAGTATTAGGATTCCAATGCCGAATCAAGGGCGACCATTTCATATATTGGAAAGAGGGAATTGACGAAATTATCAATATCCAGCCAGCCGGGAATATGGCTAAACCGTATCAAGTGAAGCAAATCAGAAACATTATCCTGAAATATCAAATGGAGGTGTAGAGTATGCATAAATATGAACGTATTATATATTGGTCAGAGGCAGATGGGAGATTTATTGTTGAGGTTCCGGAGCTCCCTGGATGTATGGCCGATGGTAAAACAGCAATTGAGGCACTAGAGAATGCGGAAATCATTATTTCTGAATGGATTGAAACCGCAAAAGAAGTAGGGTATGACATTCCCGAGCCAAAGGGACGTTTGCTGTACGCTTGACAATGTGTAGGAGACAAGAATTTTCGAAGTCCCCAAAACATCTGAAAAGGATTCAGCATGCTGCGCTGTTCGATATTAAGCATCAAAAAAAGCCTTGATTTACAAGGCTTTCCGCGTGGAGCATACGGGATTCGAACCCGTGGCCTCCACATTGCGGATGTGGCGCGCTCCCAGCTGCGCTAATGCCCCATGGGTTTAGTATAGCACAATGGCGCCGGATGTCAAACAAAATTAAGATATGATCATATCAAAATATACCTTCCCTTTTACTTTATCAACAACAATTTCATTCACTACAGTCCGTATAAAATTTCCTTTGGTTTCATAGCTGACATCGGGATTTTGGAGGATATCATATACGGACTGTATGCGGGGGAGGACATTATCTTTGGATAGTTCGGGCGGCTCATTCTGCAGAGAAGTAATCTCCTCCAGTATGGCATTACGCTGTTTTTTCAGGCGCAGTTTATTATCCCGGTATTCCTCCAGGGTGTCAATTTCGTTCTCATAAGCTGCTTTGATTCGCTGTTCTCTGGTGGTTATGCGGGATAATTCCTGCTGTAGTATTTCTAATCTGTTATCTGCCTTTTTAGGCGGATTTTTTTTGATATAACGAAGGTCTTTTCCCTTTAAAATTTCCCGGAAATATTCCATTACAAGATTCTCCATTTTATTAACGGAGATGCTGACGGAGGTTTTGTGGATGCCTTTGGCGTATTTCCAGCATTGGAATACCGGGGCGGCAGCAGTGCCGGAGTATGCCAGAGTTGCGCCGCAGACGGAGCATTTTATTAAACCGGAAAGCCAATGTTTACATGTAGAGATATTTCTGTGATTGCTTGGACGTTTCCTGGCGTCCATAAGCTTCAGACGGCTGGCAAGCTGTTCTTTTGTGTAACGTACTTCATGAGTGCCCTCAAAGCTTTGGCCGTTCCAGTTTACGGTTCCAACATAAAAGGGGTTGCGGAGGATATATTCTATGGTTCGCTTCTCAAACAGATTGCCCCGCTTCGTGCGATATCCCAGGTCGTTGCATTTTCTTGCGATTGCGGTGCAATCCTGTGAATAGTCGTCATATTGGGAAAAAATAAAGGATACGATTTTAAATTCTTCTTCTGCAATCACAAAGGGGCGGCCGTTTCCCACAGCCTTATAACCAAGGGGCGGCGTTGTTTGATAGCCATGTTTAAGGGCTTTTTCTTTCATTCCCCGCATCACTTCTCCGGAAAGCCGGATGGAATAATATTCATCCATCCACTCTATGATCCGTTCGATCAGGCTCCCGAAGGGGCCGTCTATGACAGGCTCCGAGACGCTGATGACCTCTACATTGTCCCGTTTTAACATGCTTTTATATACAATGGATTCTTCCTGGTTTCTGGCAAAACGGCTGTATTTCCATACAAGTATGATGGAAAAGGGATGCTCGGGGGATTTTGCCATGGATATCATGCGCTGAAATTCAAGGCGCTTTTTTACATTGCGGCCGGATACGCTTTCCACAAAGATGAATTGATCCGGGATGAAAATCTTGTTCTTTTCTGCATATTCCAGCAAAAGCCGTTTCTGCGCGTCAGGAGACAGGTCATCCTGGTCGTGGGTGGAGACGCGGATATATAAGGCGCCTGTTTTTTTGTTATAGGATGCGTTTGGCTGATATTCTTCTTGCTGGCATTCTTTTTGCTGCATCAAATCACCCCGTTCTAATGTATTAGTGAGAGACGGGAAAAATGCTATCCTTAATCAGGGCCTAAAAGAAGTAAACTGAATAGAATCAAAAATCAGGAAGCTAATCAAAATCCAAAATCCGAAAGCTGATTTGGAACCGAAATCCCTAGGCTGTTCAGGAACCAATTTCTGTCTGTTTCATAATATAGGCAGAGGAGGTGTTGGTATGAATAAGATGGAGATAGTGCCGCGGATACGTATCGGCGGGAAGTATTACACCTTTGATAAGCTGCCGGAAGAGAAGGTAGTTGAGATTGTTGAACAGAGGATTGATCTGGCTATGACAGGGATTCATTACGAAAGATGTTCTTGTCAAGATGATACATATAAAAACGACAGGCAAAGTTGAAAATAAATTCTACATAAAAATAAATTCCACATAAAAATCAGTTCCATATAAAAACCAAGTCCTTATAAAAATCAATACCAATTTCATACCTTTTCCATATTTTTTCTATACTTTTTGCTGTTATTGTAATCTCAGAATAAAAATTATATATGAAAAGGAGAGAGAATACATGAACAGCGTAGTGTTAGCGGCGAAATATTTAGCACGAAAAAAATCACGAGCCTTTTTGATTCTAATCGTGTTTTTTGTAACAAATGTAATGGCGTTTACTATCATTTCCGTTCGGCAAACCGCCAGTGAGGCTTTAGAGGATTTGAAACAAAAGCAGCCGGATGGTTTTTATTTGGATTCGAAATATGAGACAGACCCGGAATCTGTCATAGTGGAAGGAAGTGCGATCAGTTATTTGTCTGTACCCCATTTGATAACCGACGAAGTGATTGAAAAAATAATGAGCGTTGACGGGGTAAATGCATATGCAGTCCATTATGCTTTTTTATCGGGTAACATATTCGATAAAAACGGCAGTCCACTGGATTTGGTTGCTTACAACATTCCGGTGGGGCAGTCCGATGCCGCTCCCATAAGGGGAGTGTCGGATTCTGATTTATATTTAGGTACAAGTATAAAATTAGCCGCGGGAAAACATATCACTTCAGATTCCAAGCGTGATGCAATGGTAAGTATCCAATTTGCAAAACAGAACAATTTAGATGTAGGTGATAAGCTGAAAATCATAAAGTCGGGCGATACATCCGGAATAGAGGTTGTCCTGTCCGGTATATATGAAATCTCGGAGGAAACGGATGAGACGGATTTATCTCCATCAGAATTAAGAGAAAATTTTATTTATGTTGATTATGACACAGCAGTTGCTTTAGATGATGGGAAACAAGGAACCATCAGCGGAGGATTTTTCGTGGACCAGCCGGATAAGCTTACCGCTATCTGTACCCAGGTACAAAAGCTGGATATCGATTGGAATAAATATTCACTATTTAATGAAGCGGATGATTCGGTAATAGACGTTGATTCCGTTAAGGCTGTATCAAGTCAGTTTTCAGTTTTGACCGCAGTGATCATCCTCGCAGGCTTTATTGTGATTACGCTTGTCTTAATGCTGCAAACTAAAATGCGGGCAAAAGAAATAGGAATATTGCTTTCCCTTGGCTTTGATAAAAGCAGAATTGTATTGCAGCACATGATTGAGGCATTCATACCGGCGGGAATATCAATAGCCTCTGCATATTTTATAAGTAATTACTTCATATCCAGTGAACTGTTTACCGTAGGCAGTATATCGGTTAGCAGTATCCAAACCGTGACGATTGTGCAAATCATTATTATAAATGTCTGTTTGCTGATCATATCCATATGGGTATCCGGTGTCCGGATTTTGTACGCAGCGCCGAGAGTGATTTTTGAGAGAAACAATTGAGGAAAATATCTATGAATTTTATAAAATGTGCAAGCCGATATATGATAAAGAAAAAGAACAGGAGTATTCTTCTGATTCTGCTGCTGTCCACAATTTTTATATTGATACTCACTGTTGTTTCTGTTGCCGCGTACGCCAATGCTGCCATTGAGCAAATGGAAAATAATTTTAGCAGGGAGTTTATTGTAAACGCTCATCATGCACCGGGTTCTTTGACGCTGGAAAGAATAGCTGAGATTTCACACCGGGATGATATCGCTGCTTACCGCTTAATTTCCAACGCAACTCCTGTGGAATTTGCAAATGACGGCGGAAAACCGCTGTCTGTGAAAACAGATGGGGATAACTGTTTTGTAAGCCCGGGATTTGAACACGCGGGTACGCTTGTCAGTAATGTGACGTCTGATTCTGACGAATTATTTTCAAATGGTACTTTCTCCCTTATTTCGGGCAGGCATATTGAGGATAGCGATGAAGGCAAGATTTTAATACACAAAGAATTGGCAGACAGAAATTTTCTGCGGCTTGGAGATACCATACAGATGAAGTTTTCGCAGGCAATTGTTGAGGATATGGAAAATATGGGATATGATACAAGCCATATGAATACCGGTATAATACAAGCAGAGATCATAGGTATTTTTGAATCCCAGGGAGAGGGTGATATGAAAGGTATGCATCTTTCCCATCAGTTATATGAGAATTACTGCTATATTGATTTGCACACCTATTCTTCGGTATGGAATCCGAAGTCGCAGCGCTTTTTCTGCCAAGCTGCTTTCAGCGCTGCTTCGGCATCGGATTTAGCCGTTGTGATCAAGGAAATCAAAAATCTGGATTGGCCTGCAGGGCAGCCGGATAATATTGTTTCTGATCTGGATCATTATGATGGGATGATCGGGTCGCTTAGTTCTCTGTCAAACCTGCTTCGGATTATTTTGATTTGTATGATTCTTGGGTGCATCACCTTGATATATTGCCTGCTTTCCCATAGCGTAAAACAGCGAAAGCAGGAAATTGGAATCATGATGAGTTTGGGGCTGTCAAGAGGCTGTGTTCTGTGAGGTTTTGATTGCCGCTGTTATTGCCATGGTCATTGCCTTTGGCATAAGCGGAGGAATCGTACACGAGGCCGGAGATTATATTGTTTCAGCAGCCGTTGATCAAGATGATGAACAGGAGCAGTCTGCGGCAGAAGAATCTGACAACGGAATGCGTAAAGACGAAATTGAAAACAGCGGAGCATCTATCTCGTTGGATGCGGCGGGAATCCTTCTTTTATTTGGATTATTGCTGATTCCCGCTTCGGTGATAACAGCGGAGCTTCCTGTTTTGCAAAAAGAGCCAAACGAAAATTTGAAATCTATAAGTTAGGAGAATGTAAATATGCTGGAATTACAGAATATCAATTATTCATATCAATCGGGAACATCCATATTGAGGAACGTAAACGCCACTTTCAGTCCGGGCCGTGTTTATGCCATAGTAGGCAGTTCTGGCTGCGGAAAGTCAACCCTGCTGTCCATCATGGGAGGACTGGATATGCCGGCTTCCGGGAACGTCCGGTTTAATGGGAAATCTTTGATGAAAAAAGACTTACCTGAATATCGAAAAAAGGATGTGGCTTTTATTTTTCAAAGCTACAATCTGATCGACTATCTGACAGCAGAGGAAAACCTAAAACTGGTATCTCCGCTTAGTGCGCTGCCTGTTTTGGAGAAGGTTGGATTGAATTGTGAGATTGCCAAACGTAATGTTCTGAAGCTGTCGGGAGGGCAGCAGCAAAGGGTTGCCATAGCACGCGCGTTAATTTGCGATTCCTCGTTGTTATTGGCGGACGAGCCTACAGGAAATCTTGACGAAGAAAATGCGGCCGCAATCTTTGATTTACTGATACAATATGCCCATGGACCTTTGCAGGGGTGTGTGGTTATTGTTACGCATTCGCCTGTGCTTGCCCAAAACGCTGATGTTGTGTTGAAGTTGGAGAATGGTGTTCTAAATCATGTGGGATGACTAATGAGTGAAAAGTAACGAAGTGGATACCCTGTAAACAAACATAAAATTAGTAGGTTTGCCATATGACTTTTATTCTTGTATAATGATAAATAGTGTAATTCAAGCGGCAGGGAGGCAGATGTGTTGGATAAGAAAATCAAAATACTGATCGTTGAGGATGACGAGAGCATCCGGGATATATTACATGCCTTTATACACCAAAATGGATATCTGGTCGTGTCTGCTTCGGATGGTATGGAAGGATATGATTTATTTGTCCGGGAGAATCCCCAATTAGTGGTTCTTGATATTATGATGCCTCGTATGAACGGATATGACTTGCTGACCAAAATAAGAAGGTTGTCGGACACGCCTGTGATCCTGCTGACTGCTTTAGGCAAAGAGCAGGAGCAGGCCCGTGGATTCGACTTACAGGCAGATGATTATATTGTAAAGCCCTTCTCCTATACAATTCTGATCAAACGCATTGAGGCTGTACTGAGGCGGAACAAACGGCATGATCTGCCCGACGATATCATCAGGCATGGAGAGGTGGAGCTGCGGAAAAAAAGCTGTGAAATACGTTTCCGTGATAATTTGATTGATTTTACCCCAAAGGAATATGAACTGATTAAATTAATGCTTGAAAACCAAGACCATGTGTTCACGCGAAACCATTTGTTAGATGTTCTATGGGGAGAGGAATATTATGGGAATGAGAAAATCATTGACAACCACATCAAAAACATCAGAAAAAAATTGGATTGTGAACTTATTCAAACCGTTTGGGGAATGGGCTATAAAATCAGCAGCGAAAATAAAAAGTAGCCTGGGATTGAAACTGTTTCTGGAATTATTCATTATACTGTTTTTGACATGTACCGGAATTGTATTGTTTCTGCAATCTTACTTACCCATTCGTTATACGCAGAAAATCGAATATGAATTAGATTCCCGGGCGAAAGAATTTGTAGAGATGTTAGAAAGCAGGCCGTTGACGGAAACGGAGATGCAGGATGCCATTCTCGCGTTTTGTATGCAGAATGGAACAGAGGCGGAGTTATTTGATAAATATGAAAACAGCCTGTACAAGGTGGATCTATCCCAAAGCATATTGACGGAAAACCCAATGTATACCAGGGGTATAACTGCCTCCTTTATCGCTGATAATGAAAATTATATGTTGGATATAGCCATTTCTCATAACCATGGTTCGGAGGTTACAGAAGCTATAAAGGAAATGTACCCCTTGATATTGCTTGTTATTTTTATTGTATCTGCTGTGATAGCGGTTGTCTATTCAAAGCATATTGCTAAGCCGATTGTGGAAATAAGTAACATTGCCCGGCGAATGGAAAAGCTTGATATGACATGGAAGTGCAGGATAGACAGGGCGGATGAGATAGGCGTTCTGGCGGGCAGCCTAAACAATATGGCATTCCAGCTGGACAAAACCTTAAAAGAATTGGAGGACGCGAATATTCAATTGAAAGCAGATGTAGAAAAAGAGAGAGTGCAGGCCAAGCAGCGTTCTGACTTTTTCATGTCCATCTCACACGAGTTGAAAACGCCTCTTACGATACTGAAAGGCGAGACGGAGGGGATGCTGCAGAATTTAGCACCCTTTAACAATAGGGATAAATATCTCTTGCATTCCATGCAAGTTATTGAAACAATGGAAAAAATGATCAAGGATATTTTAGCGGCAGCCCGGATACAGATGTTGAATGATAATGGGGTTATGCACTCTGCTGATATTGGAAAAATGATTATAAATATTATTGAAAACCAAGAGGAGCTGGCAAAATCAAAAAATATTGAAATCCATACAGCATTAGAAAAAGATTTGTATGTTACGCTGGAACAAGAACTGTTCAGTAAGGCGCTTGCCAATGTGATTAATAATGCGATTGTCCATTCTGCGGGGGATTCGTCTATTTATGTTGCAGCGAAACAATCGGGAGCCGAGTGTGTCTTGACTGTGGAAAATATGAACAGTTCCATTCCAGATGATGAAATCCAGCATGTGTTTGAGCCTTTTTACAAAGTTGATAAATCGCGCACCGGGAATGGAACGGGCTTAGGATTGTATATTGTAAAGGCGTTCCTGGAATATCATGGATTCCAATTTTGTATTGCAAATCAGGATAACGGCGTGATTTTTACTATCGTCATGCCGTTGAGCAGGCTCACAAGTCATTTAAGTGAATGATTTTGCTGCCTTTACTTTTGTAGTAATGCAGCATGTCGTTGATTTTTCTTTTGTCATAGCTGGTAATGCAATCGGCTAATACATGGACGCTGTAGTTGGCTTTGCACAGGTTGTAGCAGGTTGATTTCACACAGGCTGCAGCGTCTGCGCCTGTGATATAGAAATCGGATATTTCGTTTGTGTGGATAAAGTTTGTAAATTCTTCGCTGGTTAATGCGTTTCCTTTGTATTTGGTGAAAATATTTGTTGATACTATTTTCAGGTCCGGGGCCAATTCTGCTCCCTTTGTATTGGTCTTGAAGGTTCTGGTGCCGGGTGACAAATTTTCATGCCTTATATACACAACATGAATCTGGCGCTCCACTGCCCAGTCAATAGCGCTGTTGATATTTTCTATAACATCCTTATAATTCTTTGTTATATCATTTTGAATGTCGATTACGATTAAGGCTTTTTTCTGCATTGTATTTTCTCCTCGTTATTTTGATTGATTGTTACTGTTTAGGCTGTGGCTGTTTTATGCTGGGTGCCGCCGGGTAGAGACTGGACAGTAACAATGATTTAATTGGTTTTACTTATTATACATGGCTATTGTTGACAGCATTATGGCAGCAATTTATAATTAAGTAAAAAGGTTGGTATCAGATGAAGGTTGACAGGCTGGTCAGTATTATTATGATTCTTCTTGACAAAGAGCGCATAAGTGCGCAGGAGCTGGCGGATATGTTTGAGGTTTCCCTCCGCACGATTTATCGTGACATAGATGCAATCAACATGGCGGGTATTCCTGTACGCTCCACGCCGGGAGTGGGCGGCGGTTTTGAAATTATGGAGAAATATAAGATTGACAGGAAGGTTTTTTCGGCGGATGACCTTTCTGCTATTTTGATGGGGCTTACCAGCCTTTCCGGTATGGTACGAGGGGATGAGATGGTTCATGCGCTTGCAAAAGTGAAGAGTTTTATCCCTGAAGACAGAGCGAAGGAAATTGAATTAAAGGCAAATCAAATATGTATAGATTTAAGTCCGTGGATGGGAAACAGGGACATACGTTCCTATTTGGAAATGATCAAAACGGCTTTACAGGAAAGCAGGCTGGTTACGTTTGAATATAGTGACCGATATGGAAATAGGACGGCACGGACAGCAGAGCCGTATCAGCTTGTGTTGAAGAGTAATCATTGGTATTGGCAGGGGTATTGCTGTAAAAGGAATGATTTTCGCTTGTTCAGAGTATCCCGGATGTCCAATCTGCAAATATTAAAGGACACGTTTACGCCGCGAGAATATGAGAAACCTACGTTAGATTTTGGGGAGATTTTGGAAACCTTGCAGACAAAAATCAAGCTCCGTTTTCATAAATCGGTGATGGAAAGGGTGCTGGATTATTGTACGTACGAACACTTTTTGCCCGATGGGGATGAGCATTATATCGTTGATTTTCCTTTTATAGAAAATGATTATTACTATGAAATTCTGATTAGTTTTGGCGCTAAATGTGAGTGTTTAGAGCCGATCCATATCCGCGCGGAAGTGAAGCGGAGAATACATGATATGGCTGTGCTGTACGAATGATAATAGTATTGAAATTAAATTTGCGAAAGACTTGGAGAATAATTTAAGTGAAAAAGGAAGCAAAGCAGGCATTTAATCCGTATTTGCCGGAGAACGAATATATCCCGGATGGGGAGCCATATGTTTTCGGGGACCGTGTGTATGTGTATGGCTCACACGACAGGTTTGGCGCGCCTATGTTTTGTATGAACGATTATGTGTGTTGGTCTGCGCCTGTGGATGAGCTCGGGGATTGGAGATATGAGGGCGTGATTTACAGGAAAAAGCAGGACCCGAAGAATAAGCTGGGGCTGCGGCTTTTATTCGCACCGGATGTGGCGGTGGGAGTGGATGGGCGGTATTATCTTTACTATGCATTTGATTTTTTGGGAATAACAGGTGTTGCAGTGGCGGATGAACCGGCCGGTCCGTTTGAGTTTCTTGGGCATGTACATTATGCTGATGGTACTTTGTGGGGGAGGAAAAAGGGAGATTCGTTTCCTTTTGACCCGGGGGTGCTGGTGGATGAAGATGGAAGGGTTTATCTGTATTCGGGATTTTATACTCCGGTTCCGGCCATTATCACAGGAGGGCGGAAGCTGCAGAACCGGGGCGGGTATGTGCTGGAACTGGAAGCGGATATGGTCACGGTTAAGGAGCCGGAGAAACTGCTGTTTCCTAAGGAGGGAGCGGGCTCGTTTCCAAATCATGAGTTTTTTGAAGCCAGTTCTATTCGGAAATATAACGGGAAATATTATTTCGTTTATTCTTCCAGACATAATCATGAGCTTTGTTATGCAGTGAGCGATTCGCCCACTAATGGCTTTCGTTATGGAGGGACTTTGGTGAGTAACGGAGATGTATTTCTGGATGGGAATGAGGATGAATTGCAGGCCCGGAATTATTTGGGGAATACTCACGGAGGAATGCTTTGTTTGAATGATAAGTATTATATTTTTTATCACAGGCAGACGAACCGGAGTTCCTATGCGAGACAGGCGTGTGCGGAAGAATTGGTGCAGAATGAGGACGGAAGTTTTCAACAGGCGCCTATGACGAGCTGTGGTTTAAATGGCGGTCCGCTTTCCGGAACCGGAAAATATGGGGCCAGGATTGCCTGTAATCTGTGGTCCAAACACGGGGTGGGAAGATATGATGCGAAAAACCGTCGTAAGCTGTTTAAAGACCACCCTTATTTTACGCAGGATGGAAAGGATGGTCACGAAAATTGCCGTCAGTATATTGCAAATATGAGGGACGGCGCGGTGGCTGGGTTTAAATACTTCGATTTTCGTGGTTTGTCTGAGATTTGCGTGATGGGGAGAGGAACAGCAGACGGGGTTTTAAGGATTGCCGCGGATGCGGATATGAAATGTGAGATTGCTTGTGTAAGTATAAAAACAGATAAGAAGGTTTGGAAAACATTTGCGGCAGACGCAAGGATTGAGGATGGAAGGAACTCTATGTTTATGCGGTTTGAGGGCGGGGGAAGGTTTGATTTTCTGGAGTTTGAGTTGAGATAATGGAGTAAAATCTGGAAAATGGCAGAAGCTATTGTTATAGCGAAATTAGATATGGGAAAATCAGGAAGAGATATATTAAAATGAATGGTTATGATATACGTGTTGTCAGAAGAAACGAATTGAAGTGCCGTATGATTAACGATGGAGGAGAAAAGTATGGGTGAATTACAAAAAGCAATAGAAGAAATTACATGTATGAGCAGGAAATTTCCTGCAAAAGCGTTTGAAACAATTGGGAAAAATAAGGAAGAAGCGATTCCGTACCTGCGTAAAGCTATTGAAAAAGCTTTGGAGGAGAAGGATGAACTGGATGATTCCTATCAGCTTCACTTTTATGCGCTGTATTTGCTGGGAGAATTCGAGGACCGGGAATTTTTTCCAAAAATCATAGAGCTTGCTTCGCTGCCAGGCGAAATACTGGATTATCTGATAGGTGACACTATAACTACCGGATTAAAGGACATCGTCTATCATACATATAATGGGGATTTGAAACTTCTGAAAAATGCAGTCGTAAATGAAGAGGCGGATGAATATGCGAGAGCGGGGCTGCTTGAAGTTATGGGACAGCTTTATCAAGACGGCACACTGGAGGAACAGGAGTGGAAGAGTTTTATAAAAGAATGCGTATACAGTGGGGAAGAATTCAGTTATTTTTATAACGGACTTGGAAGGGTCATCTGTCAATGCCATTTCGTTGATATGCTGCCGGAAATCCGTTATATGGCGGAACAGGAGCTGATAGATGAATATGATGTGGGCGAATATAGCGCCTATGTGGATTATATGTTTGAGTACAAAGAGTATGAAAAAAGATTTTGCGAGTCAGCACTGGATGCGGCAGATACTTTGCGAGGCTGGGCAATGTTTGAGCAGGAAGATGGTCCGTTGAAAAGTAAGAAACGCGCAGAAGCCTATAAGAAGCTTAAGCAGGAGGCACGGAAAGAAAGTATGCAGGAAAAAACACCTAAGATTGGAAGAAACGACCCATGCCCCTGCGGAAGCGGGAAAAAATATAAGTTTTGCTGTTTAAATAAGCCGAAATCCCCTATTGATTCTATAGAAAGCCTTCAGGAAAGAACAAAAGCGTTGGAATATTATCCCTGCCTGGAAAACGAAAAGCAGGAGCGCAGGATTTACCTTGCGGATTATTTCGACCAGGAAAGCATAGAAATAGACAAACTGCTTTACTTGGGGCTGATGCCGCGTCCGGGATGGATCTGGCTGAAAGATGAGAAAGCGGAAGAAGACAGGTGCAGGAAATATTTAAGCCTTGCCTTTCCGATGTTCATGGATAAGGCAGAAAAAGAAGAGGTTAAAACCTTTAAGGAGTATGATCAAAAATACAGTATCCACTATTTTTGTGAAGACTGGATTGAGGTGCTGCTTAGATTGTTAAAGAAAAACGGCGATAAAGCGCTGTATGCGCAGGTGGTGAAGTGCAGGAAGAAGATGGGTTGAGTGAAGGAATATGGTGATGGGAAAGTGGAAGCATAAGGGGATACATGCATCTATTACCAGAATACATTGGTTTCAAAACTGATAATATGGGTAAAATCGAAAATAGAAGCAATTTAACTTTTTAACTTTACAAAACAGAAATAAAAAGTTAAAATTATCTTGTAAGGAGGGATACATATGTCAAACGAAGAATATAACAGGATGCTTGCAGAGCTTGAAACCTTGCCATCCGGGGGTATCACTTACAAGAAAATCAATGGAAAAAGGTATGCTTATTATCAGTGGAGAGAAAATGGGAAACAACGATCCAGAAGAACTAAGGATGAGGAATTGGAATTACTGACAAAACAAATCGATAGGAGAAAGGAGCTTCAAAACCTGTTGAAACAAGCAGAAGCTGAGCACGAAGAAGCGGCAGATTCCACATATGAGTTCCACTGCGCTGTTCGAATCGGTAGAGAGCTTGAACGTTTTGTAAAACCTGTTGCGAACTGGAAAAAACGTGAGAAGTATGAGCAACTGCATGATTATATTTATGGAGATATTCACGACAGAGTATTCATTTTATATGGCTTGAGGAGGACGGGAAAAACAACCTTAATCTGTCAATTAATTGCTGATATGGATGCGGAGATGAAAACCAAGGCAGTGTTCATACAAATACAGGACAACAAGAGCCTCGATGATGTGAATCAGGATTTAAAATATCTTGAAAAGCAGGGGTACCGCTATGTTTTCCTTGATGAGGTAACACTTCTTGACGATTTTATCGAAGGTGCAGCTTTGCTCTCTGATGTGTTTGCCGCCAGCGGAATGAAAATTGTATTGTCTGGTAAAGATTCCCTTGGGTTTATGTTTACGGAGAATGAAGAATTGTTTGATCGGTGTACCATGTGTCATACCACCTTTATCCCGTACCGTGAATTTGAAAATGTGCTGGGTGTGGCGGGCATTGATGATTATATTCGCTATGGCGGTACGATGAGTGTGGGTGGTAAGCAATACAATGATGATTCTATGATTTTTGGGACGAAAAGAAGCACGGACAGGTATGTCGACAGTGCCATTGCCCGTAATATCCAGCATTCATTGAAGAATTATCAGTATGAGGGTCATTTTCGCTCACTGCGGGAGTTGTATGAGAAAAATGAATTGACAAACGCAATCAATCGTATTGTTGAGGATATGAATCACCGCTTTACCCTGGAGGTATTGACCAGAGATTTCAAATCGAGTGACCTGAGAATATCTGCAAAGAATCTTAGAAAAGACCGTGAGCAGCCGACGGATATTCTGGATCGGATTGATATGGAAAAGGTAAATGAAACACTGAAAACCTTGCTGGAAATCCGGGATAAAGCGGAGCAGTCTGTGGAAATACAGGACGCACACCGCTTTGAGATAAAAGAATATCTGGATCTTTTGGACTTAACAGTGGAGATTGAGAACAGATGGATGTCTGACTACAATCGGAGAGAAACAAGGACCGTATTTTCGCAGCCTGGTATGAGATATTCACAGGCAGAAGCATTGGTGAAATCACTTATGCAGGATGAGAAGTTCAGAGATATGTCTTTGGCGGAAAGAAAGCGGGTAACGGAGCGTATTATTGATGAGATTAAAGGGAGAATGATGGAGGATATCGTTCTTCTGGAAACAAAATTATCAAGAAAGAACTGTGAAGTGTTCCGGCTGCAGTTTGCAATTGGTGAGTTTGATATGGTGGTCTTTGACCCGGATGAGGGTAGCTGCGAGATATATGAGATTAAACACAGTACAGAAATCGTTCCGGAGCAGTGCAGGCACTTACTGGATAAGAAAAAGTGTGAAGATACGGAATTCAGATATGGGCCTGTTAAGGGGAAGTATGTCATCTATAGAGGGGCAAAAGGACAGCTTGAGGATGTAGCTGGGGATGCTGTAGATAACGTGACGTACCTGAATGTGGAAGAATATTTGAAGAAGTTATAATTTATTAGTAATGTGGCTCTTTCCAAACTCATTAAAGTAGAACATAATAGCCTTATAGAACGAAGGAAATCTATAAGCAGAAGAGAGACCTCCCGCTTTGCCAGGGTCATTCTGCCGGATATGGCAATCTATCCTTTGTACTGGTGCAGCTGCCGGGGAAAAAGCGATGCATTTGGAATCAGCGGGGAGTTTGAGAGCGCTTCATCGCCGATCCCGGTGTGGGGACCGTTTTTTTTAAGCCAGCTTGGAATTGTCATTGGTATAGAAGGCGGAGTGTTTTAGCTAGCTCTGCAACTCTCTTTCCGTGATGCTATTTGCTCAAAATCTTTGTTTTCGCTGTGATTTTTTCGAAAGTCTATTGACTTTGTTTTCTTTCCTTTTTATTATGAACTTTCATTTTTCTGCAATAAAAACATAGTACCCATTTATTTCATGTATCTTTACGCCGCCCAAAATTGAAGTGAAGATGTATAAGGGCAATCGGAACACTCATCCGATTGCCCTTTTTGTCATAAATCTAACGTTGCCATTAAGCGGAACTACAATAAGGCGGAGCTTCTTATGTGGTACTGAGGTATTACGTAAACATTATAGGAAAAATACAAAGAAGATACGATATAAATCCCAAAAGAAAAGCTGACTAATAGAATACAAAATTAATAGATAAAAAACATACAAAAAGACTAATTTTTATCTATGCGATATCTAAAAATATCTTTATACTGAGACTTAAGAAGAACAATGATGTACGAAAATTGAATATTCATAAAAATTAGCTTAGTAGAAATATTGATATATCCACTTGAAAGAATTAAGCAATTATGGGAGTAAAGCACAGTACAAACACAGGAGGGAACCAATGGGTGAAATCACAGTGGAGGAGAAATTAAATCTGCTTGCCGGACAGATGTATACAGCAGTAGGCGCCGGTACGTGGGGATTTGGTGAGGAAGGAGAATTATTCTATTCTACTGCCGCCAACCAGGATGAATTTTTGAATTTTTTTAAGATGGGAGGTTGTTTTACGTTTGCCTATGAGAAAGAGGGCGGGTGGAAGGTTCCGGTAATTTTAAGTGATTCTATTGGATTAATCTGGATTGCCCAGCATGCCCAGGTGTCTCAGGGAGAATACCGGATGCTGGTTGTAATAGGCCCCTTTTTTATGAGCAGCACATCTTTAAAACGGATTGAAGATGAACTAAGGAGAAAAGAGTCTTCTGTGTTTATCCGGCGGCAGATGATGCGTGTTCTTTCAGATGTTCCGGTTGCAGGAAGCAATATGCTGGCTCAGTATGCGGCTATGCTCCACTATATGATTACAGGAGAAAAACTGGATAAAAGCCGTCTTGTGTATCAGGAGAAGAAATGTGCAGGAGAAGAGGAAACCAGGGAAATAAATCAGCCGGTAGCCTTTGACCGCAAGGATTATAATGAAAAGCTTCTCCTGAAAGCAGTAAAAGAAGGGAACGGTAAGCTCCTGGATTCTGTAGAGGCAGACAGGGGAATGGAAAACGGACTGCTTTCCGGAAGCGGTGATGCGCTGCGTGATGGAAAGAATACGGTAATCATATTTGAGGCACTGTGCTGCCGGGCGGCCATTGAGGGAGGCGTTTCGGGGCAGATTGCCAGACGGATGGAATATGAGTTTATTTCGGAGATTGAAAAGTGCGCTACGATTACACAACTGGTAAATATGAATATGAACATATACGAAAAATGGATAGAAACTGTCCATGAATACAAACGAAATGTGGATATTTCCGGTACAATACGAGAGGCCTGTGACTATATTAAAAGCAATATTTTAAGCGAACTGTCTGCAGAAAAAATCGCAGCAGCAATGGGTTATACGCCCTATTACTTTACAAAGAAGTTTCATAAGGAAATGGGAATGCGCGTAACAGATTACATCAAGCAGGCCAAAATCGAGTATGCGAAGCTGCTTCTTCTGACGACAAAAAAGACAATCCAGGAAATCAGTGATCTTTTAAATTTTGGCACCAGAAGCTATTTCAGCAAAGTATTTCATGAGCAGATGGGAGTGACTCCGGCAGCGTACCGGAACAATCTAAACAGGGAGGTAAGCAATGAAAGGGAAAATTAAAACAGATATAGATTTAATCCGATTTTTTGAGGTGACTACAGCCTGTAAAAGAGATGTATACCTGTATACAGATAATGGAGATCAGTTAAATTTAAAATCAAAACTGTTCCAGTACGTGGTGGTTGTGGTATTTGAGGAGTCGGATTTGGAAATGCTGATTGGTTTCGTAGAGGGAGACGTAGAAATATAGATATTGCCGAGGAATCCTGCTTTCACTGGTGAAAAGTGGAGAAAAAGTCGCTTTTCTGTGCAAATATTTGCCATCATGAAAGAACAGAACGAATAATTAACCGTAACAGCCAAAAAAGAGACATGCAAAAAGAAAATCCAGAGATATACTGAGCCTACCGAAGAAAACAAGGAGGACGAAAAAAATGAGTAATAAGGAGAAAAAGGTTAGAGAAGACCGGGTAGGATTTGGCACGCTGCTTTTGTGGAGCAGCCGTTCCATTTCTCAGACAGTATTTGTTCTGATGTATACCTTTTTGATGATCTACTGTACGGATACCTTACAGATCAGCCCTGTGATTGTAAGTGCGATTCTCATGGGAAGTAAGCTTGTGGATGGTGTCACAGATATGGTGGCAGGCTTCCTGGTAGACCGTACAAAGACAAGGTGGGGGAAAGCAAGACCATATGAAATATTTATTGTGGGTTTTGCGGTTTGTACCTGGCTGTTATTTTCCTGTCCGGCTTCCTGGAGCATGACAGTGAAATGTGTATGGGTATTTCTGCTTTATACCATGGCGAATGCGGTGTGTATGACTTTCTTAAATGCTAACGGCACACCGTATACAGTACGTGCATTCAAAAGTGAGCAGATTGTGAAATTGACCTCTTATGGAAGTGTTTTCCCGATGCTTACCGGTTTTGTGTTTAACCTTACTTTCCCGATGATGATGCAGAAAATCGCCACTTCAGCTGCAGGATGGAGTAGACTGGTTCTAATGTGGGCAATTCCCGCAGTGGCAATCGGAATTCTCCGCATGATCTTTATAAAAGAAAAGTATGAAGTGGAAACTGCAAAGATGCAGAAAGAGCCGTTGAAAGCACGTCATGTATTGGAGTTGGTTAAGTCCAATAAGTATATTTTTCTTTTGGTATTGATGACCTTAATCTTTAACTTTGTTACGAATATGGGAGTGGTTACATATTACTATACATACATTGTAAAGAACGTTGGTTTGATGGGTGTGGCATCTGCCATTACGATTATTGCACTTCCGCTGGCGTTTGTATTTCCGAAGCTGATTGCTAAATTCTCTACCGGAAAATTAATTATCGCAGGATTGTTTGTGACTTCTTTTGGATATCTGCTTAATTTTTTTGCCGGAGACAATATGCCGGTCCTGATATTTGCACAGCTTCTTACGGGAGCCGGTACTGTCCCAGTGAGTATGCTGATTGGGCTTTGTGTGATTGATTGCGCGGAATACAATGAATGGAAAGGCAATCACCGTATGGAAGGAACTATGAGCAGTATCGTAGGACTCGGCGGAAAAATAGGGGCAGCAGTAGGTGGTTCTGTGCTTGGAGTTTTTCTTTCCATGTCCGGATATACAGGTGTGATGGAGACTATGCCAGGCAGTGCACTTACCATGATCCGGCTTATTTTCAGTCTGATACCCATGGCACTGTTTCTCATTACCGGCCTTTCAATGACTGCTTATCTCAGGATGGAAAAACAGCTGCCGGAGATTAAAGAAGCAAATAAAGCAAATCGTGAAAGCGCAAATCAATAAGGAGGGCGGAAAACATGGAAAAGCAAAAATTATACATACCGGAAGAAGACAGTTGTTTTCAGAATCCCTATATTGATGAAGAGGGCTGGAGGGACCAGCCTGTGCGTCACTATTTTGTTCATGGCGGGTTTCGTGGAACAGAGAAGAATGGACAGGAAGCCAGATTTTGTTTTTACTTTCCCGAAAAGGACAAATACGAAGGAAGGTTTTACCAGTATCTTTCACCGGCACCTGAGGATGAAAGGGCAAGTGAATCTCTAACAGGAGAGGATGATAAAATCAGCTTTGTATTGAGTTACGGGGCTTATTATGTGGTCACGAACCAGGGTGGTTTTATCCCGGGGGAAGGAGAAAGGCTGTACCGCACCAGTGCCAATGGAGCGCAATTCAGCAGAGGGGTTGCACAGAGAGTTTACGGGTATCAGCACCGTCCTTACGGATATGTGTTCGGCGGCAGCGGAGGAAGCTTTAAGACCATGAGCTGCATGGAAATGACGGAAGGCGTGTGGGACGGAGCCGTACCTTATGTGATAGCCAATCCCATGGCGACGCCCAATGTGTTCTGTGCAAGAGTGCGTGCTATGCGGCTTTTGGGAGAAAAAGGATTAAAATGTATTGTTGATAACATGGAACCCGGCGGCAGCGGGCAGTTGTGTGATGGCTTAAATGAAGAACAGAAGGAGGCTGTGGAGGAGGCTTCCAGGATGGGCTTTCCCAAACGGGGGTGGTTCTCCTGGCCCTATATGGGGGATGGTTCTCTCATGGTTCTGGCGCCAACGATATACCAGGTATATCCTCAGTATTTCACGGATTTTTGGGAAAAGGAAGGTTATGAAGGTGCTAATTCTCATAGCTCTGAGGCCCGTGCAAGAATACAGTTAAAGTCTGAGGTAAAGGCACTAATTCAGCCAGAGAAAAAGGAAGTAAATGAGACATACACAAGCGTTGATAATAATTGGTTGAATACCATGATCGGTAACAATGCCACTCCACAGATTCTTTTAAAGGAAGCAGTTCCGGAGGATGCTTATCTGGTACATTGCCGGATCCGTGTTTTAAGCGGAGCAGCAAAAGGGAAAGAATGCGCGGTAGATAAGATTGAGCATGGTCTGGTGACAGTAAGCAGTGCCTTTGACGGCTCCAATGGGCTCAATGCACTGGAGGGACTTGAGGTGGGGGATTTGGTCATGCTGGATAATAGCGATTATCTTGCAATGCAGACCTTGCAGCGCCATCAGGTTCCGCCGGAATTAAGCTACAAGGTATATGATCAATACAGGAATGACCAGGGAGAACCACGGTATCCCCAGCTTCCCTTCCTTATTGCGCCCATGATTGCCAGAAGCGGCGGTGGGTCCGTACCATGTGGGGATATTCACGGAAAGGTGATTGCCGTATGCAGCCTTTTGGATGAAAGTGCTCTGCCCTGGCACGGAGACTGGTACCGAAATGCTGTAAAAGCAGCCAAAAATGGGGATGAAAAGGATTGGTTCCGCCTCTATTATAATGACCATTGCATTCACGATGACCGGGCCGGACATTTGGATGACAGGCAGCATCAGGTGGATTATCTGGGGATTCTGCATCAGGCTCTCCTTGATGTGGCTGCCTGGGTGGAAAAAGGAATACAACCGGCTGCGTCTACGGAATATACCTTCCGGGACGGACAGATTGAGATACCGGAATCAGCAGCAGAGCGCAAGGGGCTTCAGCCGGTGGTAGATGCTTATGCAAACGGCAGCAAATGTGTAAAAGTAAAAGTAAATGAAACGGTACGGTTTGATGCTGTGATTGAGGTTCCGGCAGGTACAGGAAAGGTAACGGCAGCAGCCTGGGATTATGAAAACACCAATGACTTTTCCGGTCTTGAGGCTCTTAAGACAGAGCGTAACGGAGAGAGGGCAGCCGTGTCCGCCAGCCACGCGTTTAAAAATCCGGGTACTTATTTTCCGGTGATAAAAGTACAGAGCAGCAGGACAGGGTCGTTGGAGGATATTTTTGTGCAGTGTAAAAATCTGGATCGTGTCAGGGTGATTGTTGAAGAGTAGAGAAATAGGCTGTTGAAAGCCTGCTTCAAAACTCGTAACTTGTTTTCTATTTAAAAATTCCCGGGAAGAAGCTTCGGGCAGAAGCGGTCTTTCCGGGGATTTTTATCTTGGAGGGAGGCCGATTTGCTTCTGAGATAAAGCTGCAGGCGGATATGACTGTATGGATATTTGACGATAGGTTGTCGTAAAACTGACATTACGTGTCAGATAACGAATATTATTTTTGGCAAAGATTTGAGACAATAAAACTGGGAGATTCTAAAACTGTCGTGACCGTTCAGGCTGGCTTGAATTGTTACGGACTGACATTGATAAGGGTGGAATTATAAGGAGAAGTTGTATAAGAATTCTGCCTGACAGAATGATACGGAGGAAATTAAAAAATGAAGAAACAGATTTATAATCCTTATCTTCCGTCCTGGGAATATGTACCCGACGGAGAACCACATGTGTTTGGTGGCCGGGTCTATGTATACGGTTCCCATGACCGTTTCCGCGGATATGCGTTTTGTCTGAATGACTATGTGTGCTGGTCTGCTCCGGTGAATGATTTGTCAGATTGGCGGTATGAGGGAGTCATATATAAAAAGACAGACGACCCAAAGAACACAGACGGAGAAATGTGCCTGTATGCCCCGGATGTTGTAATGGGAGCAGATGGAAAATATTACTTATATTATGTATTAGATTTATTGTCTATCGTTTCAGTGGCTGTTTGTGACACGCCGGCGGGAAAGTATGAATTTTATGGATATGTACATTATGTGGACGGAACTCTGCTTGGAGAAGGCCCGGAGGACGAGCCGCAGTTTGACCCGGGTGTGCTCTTTGAAAACGGTAAGGTTTATATGTATACAGGTTTTTGCCCTCCCGCATGGACACAGCGCAGTGGTCCTATGGTGACCGTGCTTGGGGCAGATATGCTGACTATTGAGGAGAAGCCGGAATTTATTGCTCCCAGTGCACATCGGAGTAGAGGAAGCGGATACGAAGGACACGAATTTTTCGAGGCGCCCTCTATCCGTAAAATAAATGGAAAATATTATTTTATTTATTCGTCTGTAGTCATGCACGAATTGTGTTATGCGGTCAGCGATTCTCCCACACAAGGATTTGTGTATGGGGGAGTGATTGTATCAAATACAGACATTGGTATTGATACATATAAGCCGATGCAGCAGCCGATGGCTTACGGTGCCAATAATCATGGCAGCATTGCATGTGTAAATGGAGATTTTTATATATTCTATCACAGACATACGAACGGTAACAGCTATAACCGTCAGGGCTGTGCAGAGAAGATTGTGATTCTTCCGGATGGCTCAATCCCTCAGGTGGAAATTACTTCCGGCGGTATGAATGGCCCATTGAAAGGCGAGGGCGAATACCCGGCATATATTGCATGTCACCTTTTTTGTAAAACTCAAAGGGTATATACAGGGGACCAGATCCGTGACATAGGGCCTGAGTACCCAAGAATCACACAGGATGGAAGAGACGGTGATGAGGAAACCGGGTATGTTGCCAATATGGAAGACGGAGCTGTTGCAGGTTTCCGGTATTTTGACTGTCAGGGCATAACAGGAATCCGTATCAAAGCGCGGGGACTTGGGAATGGCAGGTTTGAGATATTGACACATTGGAATGGGGACGTATACGGGGAAATTCCATATGAAAGAAGTAACGAGTGGAAGTGGCGGGAGGCAGATATTGTAATACCGGATGGAATCCAGTCCTTGTATATCCGGTATAGGGGTGAAGGGAACATCAGTCTGGCAGCGTTTGAGCTGTGCGTAGGAAAATCGGTCCAATAAGGCTGAAACATTGGTGTAAAACTATGTATGAAACACCATATGAACCAGCATATAAGCATATAAACCGATATGTGCGGTACGAAACAGGAATCAGAGAGAGGTAATGAAAATGTATACATATGAGAATGCACATCAGACTCCCAGGGAGCGTGCGCTGGATTTACTGTCACGTATGAGTGTGGAAGAAAAAATGGGACAGGTAAACTGTTATTTTGTGGTCAAACCAGGAGAATATGGCGGCCTGGAAGAATTTCCATACGGGGTAGGAGAGGTCAGTGCACTGCAGATGAGACTGCAGGAAACCCTGGAGGAAAGTATCCGGATGCAGCAGGAGATACAGAAAAGGGTGATGGATGCCAGTCCTCATCATATTCCGGCAATCTTCCACATGGAAGGATCATGCGGCGCCTATCTTCAGGGGGCGGCCAGCTTTCCAAGCGGTATTGGAAGAGGCTCTTCGTGGAATCCACAGTTGGAGGAGCAGGTGGGAAGAATTGTGGGTGAGCAGGAGCGAGCTGCCGGTATCACACATACCCTTGCACCGGTGCTGGATATCAGCCGTGATTCCCGCATGGGCAGACAGGGAGAGACTTATGGAGAGGATGCGGCTCTGGCTGCTGCTATGGGAAGCGCTTATGTAAGAGGGCTGCAGGCTGAAAGCACAGATGGAAGACGAAGCGAAGGTGTGGCAAAGCATTTTCTGGGGTTTCATGCCGGGGAGGCAGGGATTCACGGTTCACACTGTGAGATTTCGCCAAAGCTTTTGCGTGAATTATATGCAAAGCCATTTCAGGCAGCAATTACAGAATCCAAACTGCGAGGAATCATGCCGTGTTACTGCTCTCTGAACGGAGAGCCGGTTTCTGCGTCGCATACAATTATGACAGATTTACTGCGCGGTGAGATGGGCTTTGACGGAGTGAATGTGTCGGATTACTGTGCGATGAACAATATTATTGAAGTGCAGCATGTATGTGAAAGCAAGACGGAAGCAGGTCTACGCTCAATGACGGCAGGCATGGATGTGGAGATGCAGTTGAAGCAGTGTTTTAACGATGAACTGATGGAATGGTTCCGGGATGGCAGAGCAGATATCCGTATTTTGGACACCGCAGTTCTGAGAGTGTTGGAGGCAAAATTCCGGATGGGGCTTTTTGAACATCCGTATGCAATGGAGACAGAAGAAGTACAGCAGATGTTTGATAAAAAAGAAAACGAACAGGTGATTTTACAGTCAGCGCTGGAGTCTCTTGTTTTGTTGAAAAATGACGGTGTACTGCCGATTAATAAGAGCACTAAAAAGGTCGCGGTGATTGGATACCATGGGCAGACGGGACGCATAAATTTTGGCGGATATACGCATTTCAGTATGGCGGAGGGTGATTTGGCAGCGAGAACCAGCATGGCGGGACTGGCAGGCGGAGCAGATCAGGACGCCGTGATAGAGACGATTCCCGGAACACAGATTCAGCAGGATCATCCGAAATTTGAAGCTGTACTAAAACACCAGAAGCCACAGGTCAAAAGCCTGTATGAAGAGCTTTGTGCGGCATTACCGGATGGGGAAGTGACATATGCGTTCGGATACCATTTTGCCGGGACGGACGAATCACAGTTTGAGGAAGCACTTCAGGCAGCAGAGGAAGCAGATGTTGTAATTGTAACCTTAGGAGGCAAGCACGGGACAAGCTCTATTGCTTCTATGGGGGAAGGAATTGATGCAGTGGACATCAATCTGCCACCTTGTCAGGAACACTTCCTGGAAAAGCTCGCCGTATTAAAGAAACCGGTAGTTGGCGTGCATTTTAACGGACGCCCTATATCCTCGGATGCTGCAGACCGTTGCTGCAATGCAATCCTGGAAGCATGGAATCCGGCGGAAAAAGGTTCTGAGGCAATTGTGGCAGCATTGCTTGGAGACTACAATCCGGGCGGAAAGATGCCTGTCAGTACTGCCAGATGCGCGGGGCAGATTCCGGTTTATTATAACCATCCCTTCGGTTCATCTACGCATCAGGGGGAAAGCATAGGGTTTGTAAACTATGTGGATATGGTACATAGGCCACGGTATTGTTTCGGGCATGGATTATCTTATACGACATTTAAATATGAGAACTTGATTTTAAACTGCAGTGAAGTCCCGGCAGAGGGTGAGGTTCTAATCTGTGCAGACATATGCAATACAGGCAGTATGTCAGGCGATGAGGTGGTTCAGCTTTATATCAGTGACAGGCATGCTTCTATGACAAGGCCCAATATGGAGCTTGCAGGCTTCGTCAGAGTAAGACTGCTTCCGGGACAGAAAAAAAGAATCCGTTTTACACTTCCCATGAGCCAGCTGGCTTTTCTGGATGGCGGATTGCGCTGGAAAGTGGAGGCGGGAGATATGGACGTGATGATTGGAAGTTCTTCGGAGGATATCCGGCTTCGCAGCAGTTTCCGTATTGCCGGGGATTGTTATGTAGAAGGAAAGACCAGAGGATTCTATGCGGGCGTGGAAATTAAAGATTGTGAGTAATTAAAGATTGCGAGTAACCGTTCAGTAGGAAATATCGTAACTGTGAAGATACCGAACAGTTATGATTGAGAATAGTAAAGACGTAATAAAGAAGAGGCGTAACAAAAAGGTGTAGTAAAGGATGGATAAAAATATGAGACAGTATGAAATGTTTGAATTGGAATTCATAGGAGAAGCACCACAAGGGTCGTGGGTGGATGTGGATTTGACTGCGGAGTTTATATGTGATGGTGAGGTGACAGTGGTTAAGGGCTTTTATGCCGGGGAAGGTGTTTATAAGGTGCGTTTTCTGCCGCGCCGTACAGGCACCTTTAAATGGAAAACAACAGGTATTGTGGAAAAGAGTGGAAAGATTCATTGTGAAGCTGGTGAAGTGCAGGACGAAGCAATTCAACACGCAGTAATACAGAATGCTGCAGTACAGGATGCTGCAGTACAGGATGCTGCAGTACAGAACGCTGCAGTACAGGGTACAGCAATGGGGACGAATGCTTTAGAAGGTATTGGTCATGGAATGGTGCAGGCGGAAGGAATGCATTTTGTATACGAGGATGGTACACGTTACACTCCGGTAGGTACAACAGTGTATGCGCTGCCGCATCAGCCGCAGGCTTTGATTGACCAAACCTTTGATACCCTTGCCGGGTCACCGTATAATAAACTGCGCTGGTGTGTTTTCCCGAAAAGCTTTCCTTATAATGAAAATGAACCGGATTTCTATCCGTTTGAAAAAACTACGGAGGGAAAGTGGGATGTACATCGTCCTGCTATGGAGTTCTGGAATCATTTTGAGAAGATACTGATGAAGTTGGAGCAGATGGGCATCCAGTCTGACATCATCCTTTTCCATCCATATGACAGGTGGGGCTTCTGTGAGCTTTCCATGGAAGAGAATTTAGTCTATTTAGATTATGTACTGCGCCGTTTGTCTGCGTTTCCGTCTGTGTGGTGGAGTATGGCGAACGAATACGATATGATGCTGAAACGTGGGATGGAGGATTGGTATGTAATAGAGGAATATATTGCAGAAAATGATCCGTACCATCATCTGCTGAGTAATCACCAGTGTGTTGTGGTTTATGACTTTTCAAGAAAAAACATTACACATTGTTCTTTGCAGATTCGTGATGTAGACCGCGTGAAAGAATTTATGGAGAAATATCAAAAGCCGGTAATCTATGATGAATGTGCCTATGAAGGCGATTTGCCTATGGATTGGGGCAACATTTCCGGTTTTGAGCTGGTACACCGCTTCTGGGGACTTTATGCACAAGGGGCCTACGGTACACATGGAGAAGTGTTTTTATCTCCGGATGATGTGCTTTGGTGGGCAAAAGGCGGGATTTTAAAGGGGGAGAGCACACCGAGGATTGCTTACTTAAAAGGACTTTTAAAAGAAGCTGACGGTCCGCTTGCGCCCTGGGAGTTAAAGGAGTTCGCAAAACCGGAAGAGAATCAGCCTCTCGATGAGCTCCTGAAGGATGTGCGCAGAGACAATCCGGTGGCAAATCTATATTATTACGGAAAAGGACCGGAACGTGACGGGATGTTTGTGGTTCCCGAATATGCGGCACGATATGAGCACCAGTTCTTTTTACAGTACCTGGGACATACCGCACCGAGTGTTGTCACTTTATATCTGCCTGAGGATGCGTCTTACCGGATTGATGTCATTGATACCTGGGAAATGACAAGGAAACAGGCATATTTTGGCGCCAGTGGTAAAGTGGAAATTTCTTTACCGGGCAAGGAATGTATTGCGGTAGTGGCAGTAAGACTTTAAAGTGAAAGAGGAGAGAATGATTATGTACGATTCGTTTCATCCGGGCCAGGTTTGGCTGGATACAAAAGGGGAACGTATCCAGGCACATGGTGGGTCTGTCATGTATGTTGACGGTATCTACTATTGGTATGGAGAAAATAAAGAAAAAACCACAGGCATTGATGATACATGGACATGGGGTGTGCGCTGTTATACATCCAGAGATTTGTATAACTGGGAAGACAAGGGACTCATTATTCAGCCGGAGCTTAACAATCCGCAGTCGTCATTGCATCCGACTGCAATGCTTGACCGCCCCCACATTATTTATAATAAAGAGACAAAAAAGTATGTATGCTGGATGAAAATTATGAATCCGGATGGAACACAGACATCAACGGTTATGACAGCAGATCATATACTGGGACCTTATGAGATGGTGAAGGAGGGCCTGCGTCCGTTGAATATGAGCGCGGGCGATTTCGACTTGGTGGTCGCTCCGGATGGAAAGGCTTATTATTATTTTGAACGTGTACATTCTGAGACAATTTGTGCTGATTTAAATAGGGAGTATACAGATGTTACGGGATATTATAGTACACATTTTCCTAAGAGCGGGCCTCCGTATGTGAGGGAAGCAACGGCATATGTTCACCGCGATGGCAGGCATTATCTGATTACATCAGGGACGACAGGGTATTTGCCAAATCCGTCTGAAGTGGCTGTTGGAGATACCTATCATGGGCCGTTTACCGTGCTCGGTAATCCTCATCGTAAGGATATGTCACATACCTCATTCCACTCGCAGATTTCCAGTATATTTAAGGTGGAGGGGAAAAAGGATTTGTATATTGCGTGTGCTGACAGATGGGTGCCGCAGCATATGGATTTAGATTATGAAGCATATCGGCAGTATTATGAGCTGGCATTCCATCCCGATGAAGATCAGCGTAAAAAGGCACAAAGTCTCCCGATTAATTTGGATATCATACGTGATTACAGAAGAAATACCTCCATTGCAGATTATGTATGGCTGCCTCTTAAATTTGAGGATGATATGGTTTACATTGATTGGATGGATGAATGGCGGTTGGAAGACTATGAATAACATAGGAGAGGAAATAAGCAATGTTTGAATTTCAGAAAGCGTGTCCGGTTTGGGGAGAGGAGCTGTCTTATGAATACAACCAGCATCTCGGTTTCCGTACAGACGTGACTGTACCGCAAGAGACAGATATAAGGATTCATATAGCAGCAAGGTCATATTATCGTCTGTATGTGAATGGAGAAATGAAATCACATGGCCCGGCGCGGGCGGCAAAGGGACACTGCCGTGTGGATGAGATTATGCTTCGGGCCGCGGGTGTGATAAAGATTGCGATTGAAGTAATTGCATATGATAAAGACGTGAAATACTGTAATGACAATACCATGGAGCCGGGCTTACTGGCTTGTGAGGTGTGTACTGCGGATGAAGGCGGGAATTGGAAGACAGCGGCAGCGACAGGAACGGACGATTTCAGATATACAGAGCTGTTGTACCGCAGTCCGATGACAGAACTGATGAGCCATTGCAGGGGAATCATGGAGCATTATTGTCTGACTCCGGAGTGGGCTCAATGGCGTACAGATGATTATAAGTTGTGGAAATGTCCTGTTTCATTAAACGAGACGGTAAGATTCCAGAAACGCGGTACACCGTATGCGGATTATCATCCAATTCCTGTTTCCACACTGCAGCGGGTAAAACGCCTGGTTCCGGATAAGGCACACAGGAAGGACAGCCTGCATGAGCTGGCAAAGATGATCAATCCCTCCTGGTATGAAAAATTGGATGAAGAGGAGCGTTTCGTGGATCTTCTCCTTGCAGAAAAGGAAGAAACTTTCTCTGGTAGATGGAACAGGCAGTATGATAAAATAAACGTATTAAATTGTGAAGGAAACGCTGCATTTGTATTTTGCATCCCGGCGTCTGAGCTTGGTTTTGTACATATCAGATTAGAAACAGAACGCGCGGCGGTAGTTGATATTATCAACAGTGATTATAAGAGTGGAGAGGGTACTGTAGATGGAAATACCTACGCAGTACGTTACGAATTGGCTCCCGGTAGCTATGACCTGACTACATTTGAACCGATGCTTGTGAAATATATCAAGCTGGTATTCCGCACAGACGGCGGGGTAACCTTCCATACACCGGAGCTTTTGGATTATGCTTACCCGGATGAAAAGCTTTGTACCTTTGAGTGCAGTGACGGTGAGCTGAATTTGATCTATGAAGGCGCGCGCCGTACACTGCGTTTGAATACGCTTGATATTTTTATGGACTGTCCCCAGAGAGAGCGTGGGGGCTGGCTTTGTGACGCACAGTTTACGGCTCCTGCAGCATGGCAGATGTTTGGTGATTTGTGCGTAGAGAAGGATTTTATTGAAAATTTTATGTGTACGGATTTCGATGATTATAAGGACGCCTTTTTCCCGGAGGTTTATCCGGGCGTATCCCGGGTTGACAAAAGTCCGGGGATAGAGAGCTGGTCATTCTGGTTGCTGACACAGTTTTGGGATTATTATCAGCGTTCCGGTGACCGGGAGTTTATCAACCGCTGTTATAGCAGAATTAAGGCTTTTTTGGATGCGGTTGCCGCACACGTGGGCGAGAGCGGATTATTTGAGAATTTTGACATCCTGTTTGTGGACTGGTCGCTGTCGAATTCGGACTTCTGCCTGAAGCCCATATCAATACCTGTCAACTGCCTGATTGTCCGTGCGTATGAATGCATGGCAGAATTGTACGGTACAGAGCGGTGGAGCACACTCGCTGCACGGGTGCGAAAGCGCATTGATGAAGTGAGGATGCTAACCGGAGCGGACAGTGACGGATACCGATATGAAAATGGCAGATTCCTGTCAAATGGGTGCCGGACAGAATCGGGGCTGGCGCTTGAATTATGGTGTGGTTTCCACCGGAATGACAGAGAGCGTATCCGTACCTTTACAGAGTCAATGGGGACCGCGCCGGTTAAGCGCCCGGACCCGAACATTGGACGCTCCAATCTTTTTATCGGGCTGATGATCCGGTTCGAGGTATTGGCAAAAGCCGGGAGAATAGATACCCTGGTGAGGGAGTTGAAGGATGTGTATCTTCCCCAGCTTCTCAAGGGCCCCGGTACACTGTATGAGGGAATTCATGACCCCAGCGGCTGCCATGGTTTTAATGCAAATGCCGGGGCGCTGATCGTCAATCATGTGCTTGGGCTTGGACAACCCATGCAGCTGACCAAAACAGTGCGCATTGCACCCCATCCGGGTGTACTCGACTGGGCTGAAGCAAGTGCCAAATGCAGCGATGGCATGATTTTCTTTGACTGGAAAGCAGATCATGAGGCGCATGTTCTGGAAATGGAGCTTGTACTGCCAGAAGGCTGGCGGCCTGTCGTAGAGCTGCCTTTTGAGTTGGCGGGCTGGTGTGTGCATCTGAACGGTGAGGTAATCCAGGGATGATAAGCCTCTGAAAGGAAAGGAGAAAAACAGATGTTTCAGTATGAGAAATTTGAATTGATTTTTCACGGAGAGGAGCCACAGGGCTCCTGGTCTGTGATTGACCTGCAGGCGGTTTTTACCTGTGAAGAAACAGAGAAAAAGATTTTCGGATTTTATGCGGGAAACGGCACCTACATAGTGCGGTATCTGCCTCAACACACAGGACTGGTGCAGTGGGAGGTGAGCGGCCTGTTTACTGCCAGAGGACAGGAGGAATGTGTATCCTGTCAGGACGGAACCCATCACGGGCTGGTGAAACCCTCCGGCACTTCGTTGACATATGAGGACGGCACTATGTGCCGGCCTTTTGGGACAACGGTGTACGCCATGATGCACCAGAGCAAGGAACTCATTGCCCAAACCATAGAGACTATAAAGAAGTCGCCCTTTGATAAAGTCCGCACCTGCATGTTCCCTAAGCACTATATTTTTAACGAAAACGAACCGGAGCGGTTTGCGTTCGAAAAAAAGGACGAAAGGGGATTTGATTTCCACCGGCCATGTTTTGCTTTCTGGGACGCTTTTGAAGAAATGCTGCAGACACTTGGGGACAGCGGAGTTGAGGTGGATTTAATCTTGTTCCATCCTTATGACTGGTGGGGATTTTCAAGGATGACCAGAGCGGAATATCTGCCCTACCTGCATTATCTTCTGGCAAGGTTCGCCGCATATTCCAATGTGTGGTGGAGCCTGGCGAATGAGTACGACTGTATGGAGGCGTTCAAAGCAGAGGACTGGGAGTGTATCGAGGGGTTTATCGCTGAAAACGACCCGTATGGGCATATGCTGAGCTGTCACCATATGTTGCAGAATTATGATTTTTCCAGAACAGACATTACCCACTGCTCCATCCAGGGGGATGTGACAAATGTGGAAAAATATATGGAACGTTATCACAAGCCGGTTCTTATGGACGAATTCGGTTATGAGGGAAATATTTTCTGCCATTGGGGGCATTTGTCTGCTTTTGAGCTGGTACACCGCTTCTGGATGTGCTGTGTCCTTGGGGGCTATGGGACCCATGGGGAAACCTTTATGGATGATAAGGATATTCTCTGGTGGGGAAAGGGCGGAACATTGAAAGGAGAATCACCGGAGAGAATTGCGTTCTTGAAGGAAATCATCAGGGAGCTTCCGGGTGCTCTGGAGCCGGTTCCTGCTGATTTTATTACAGCGGAGAAGCTGGAGGATATGCGGAAAGGGCTTTATCAGGAAGAGCAGACAGATTTCACCCGGGCGCTCCTTCAGCGTACCCCAGAAGAGGCTGCGCACATAATAGAGGGAATCACAAGAGATACAAGGATCTATACCGGCCACTGCGGAGAGAAAGCATATCTTGCCTATTACGGAAGGCATTGTACTGCAGTCGGGGACTTGGAACTGCCGAAGAACCACACGTATTGTATAGAGGTTATAGACGTATGGGAAATGACCCGAAAGACCATTGCCACAGGAACCTGCGGCAAAGTGGAGTTTACCCTTCCGGGAAAAGAGGGGATAGCAGTGTTGGCTGTGGCAGAGAACTGAAACAGCCTTTGCCCGGCTCACATGTGACTGGATGCGGAAAGGAAAGGGATGGAGATGGAACAGGATAAGAGCGGCAAAGCTAAAGAGAGGATGTTCAGCCTGAAGAGGCAGATTGTGCGAGCAGTATGGTTTTTTATTGTGGTCGTGGCTCTTTTGCTTGTGGTTTTCCTTATAAGCATGATAGGCTCCTATCAAAGAAAGCTGAATGAAAAACGAACGGAGGCTATGACTTCCTATGCGGAAACACTGGAAGAGGATTTCGCAGAGCTTCGGGATGTGACAGGGGAAATTTTCACAAAAAATAGTGCTTTTGATGGGCTGACTATTTATCCGTCACCGGCGGAAAAATGGAACCATGTGTATAACCTTATGAATGCTCTTCATGTTCAGGTGAAATCCAATAAAGGTATTGCGGGGCTTTTCCTTTTTTACAATTCTTTTGAACAGGGACAATTTGCGGTGAATGAAGCTATGTCCTTTAGGGCGCAGGAAGAATTGAAGAAGGCAGGGAAAACCGCTCTGATAAACAATGACAAGATTTATATTTCCTTTCCTTTTACCGCAGACGGGGACGCTTGGTATAACGTATATATGAAAAATTCTTCTGCGGCTATCGGCGGTTGTATTAGGCTGAGCAAGGGACTGCCTGATGTGAAAGAGGAGACAGGAGTTTACGGAGTTATCTCCGAAGGGCAGTTTTATCCCACCTGGTCGGAAGAAAGCAAACAGAATAAAAGTGCTCTGGAGCCTTTTCTAAACAGTGAAACTATCAACAGACTGCAGCCCGGAGAGAATCATGTGGACGGTAAAGTCATATACCTTCATCAGCTAAGCTCGGCAGATTTGGCGGTGGCGGAGGTTTTGCCGGAAAGTATCTGGCTGTATATTAATAAAATTCATGTACTCCTTATGCTGCTTATTGTTCTGTATATTTTGGCAGCGTTCCGGTTACAGAAGTTTGTATACAAGGAACTGTCAACGCCATTGGAGGATATGACGAGAGCATTACAGAGTATTCATGCAGGTGTGTGGGAGGTCAGCTTTTCCGCGCCTAACAGGATTTATGAGATTGAGGATGTTCGTCAGTCCGTGAAAACCCTGCTGGCGGAGATTGAACAGTATAAAATCCGCTTTTATGAAGAAGAGTTGGAAAAGGCAAAAATCCACAGGCAATACCTTCAGCTTCAGCTTACGCCTCATTTTTATACGAATTGTCTTAAAAATGCCTATTATATGCTGGCTTTGAAGGAATATGACAATGCGGAGATTTTTCTTAAGCGGCTTTCTGTTCATTTGCGATATCTATTGCAGCAGGACAGGGGCTTTGTGCCTGTGAAGGAGGAATTGGATTTTGTAAGGAACTACGTGGATCTTCAGAAGCTGATGACACAAAATTCTCTCTCCTGCAAAATTGCGGCGGACGAGGAGGCGTTGGATAAGGAAATTCCTATCCTTACTATCCAGACCTTTGTGGAGAATTCCGTAAAATATGCCCGGGATGCAAAGGGAAGTAAGCTTAATGTGGATATCAGTGTCAAATACAGAAAAACTGAGGAAGGAAATTATCTGGATATCACTGTTCGCGATAATGGAATGGGATACCCTCAGGAGCTGCTGGATTTGATCAATGAACCTTACCCTCAGGAAAAGGAAGGATTGGGTATTGGAGTAATCAATCTTCAGGGGCGTATCCGGGTATTTTATGCGGACAGGGCCAGCTGGTATTTTGAAAATCAGAACGGAGCAGTCAGTGAGCTGATTTTGCCGGAAAAAGCGGAGGAACAGAAATGACCGTATTAATTGTGGATGACCAGGAAAAAATTCTGGAGGCAACGAAAAAGCTGGTAGACTGGGAGCGTCTTCAGATTCAGGTGGTATATACTGCCTCCAGTGCGGTTGCGGCAAAGGAGATTCTCAGCCGCTATTCCGTAGACATTATGCTTACAGATATTGAAATGCCGGAGGAGGATGGGATTTCCCTGCAAAAGTGGCAGGCCGAAAACTTTCCCATGGTATACTGTATTTTTCTTACCTCTCATGCGGATTTTGCATATGCAAAGGAAGCAATACGGGGAGGAGCTTTTGACTATATTCTGCAGCCTGCCAGTATACCGGAAATCGAGGAAGCTATGGAACGGTGCATCGAGCATCTTAAACAAAGAACAGATTATATGCAGAAAAGCAGCCGCTATGACGAACTGACACAAAAGGTGGAGTACCCGCAAGAGAGAAAACCGGACAGCGCACGCTGGGCCAAATGGCTGATTCGAGGTGACGATATTCTGGTGAGGAACCAAATTGCGAACCTGCTTCGTCTGGCAGATCAGGATGGTTATCTGACGATTAGCTACCGGCAGCAGATGATACATGCCTTTTTGGAAGCCTGTTCCGTGGCTTGTTATGAAAAGAAACTGGAGTTTTCTGAATTGTTTGAGGAAAATTTCAGTTATGAGACTATGCTTCACAGTTATCATTCGGACGAGGAGCTGAACGGTGCAATTGACCGGCTTTTATATTCTTATAAAAAAGAAAAAGCCGGGACGGAAGGGCGGGAGGATGCTTCTGCCACAGTTCAGGAACGGATTCGGGAGGTCATGCGTTATCTGGAGGAGAATATGGACCGTATGGTGTCCAGAAGGGAAGCTGCGAAGTATGTGTTCCTCAATGAGGATTATTTTTCACGAATGTTCCGTAAGGAATCAGGAATGGGATTTAAGGAATATCAATTAAAGGTAAAGATGGATTACGCCGGAAAACTCCTTGCCAACACGACCATGCCGGTAACTCTGATAGCATCCAAGGTTGGCTATGAAAATTTTACGAATTTTTCTCAAATGTTCCGTAAGGTGATGGGCGCCGCGCCCACAGAATATCGAAAAACACATAATAAGTCATAAAAGGCAAAGTCGGAAAACTGATAATGTGGGTCAGAAAATGGCTTTTTTTCAATGGTTCCGCAAGGTACACTATATTCAACAACAAAACCTACCGGAACGAAAGGAGAAAAAAGAAAATGAAGAAAAGGTTTTTAGCAGGTGCATTAACAGCAGCAATGATAGCAGGGACACTCTCTCCGGCAGCGGTGTCAGCCGCAGATATGACAACACTTTCCCTGTGGATTCCAACTCTGGCAACCTATACAGACGAGGCAGTTGCAGAGGTGGAGACAGCCATCAACGAGTATATTGGAGAAAAGTACAATCTGCAGGTGAATCTGGAATATGTGGAGATTGGAAACTTTGAGCAGGCCATCAACCTGGCAATGACCACGGACGAGGTGGATGTTACCTGTTACTTTACCGGTGACGGACAGCTTTCCAACTATGTGGCAAATGGACAGCTCCTTGACATTACAGATTACTTTGCAAATGCCTCGGAGGAATTGAAGAACACCTTTACCGAGGAGGAAATCATTGCTTCCAGCATGAATGACCGCATGTATGGCCTGGTTCGTAAATACCAGTATGGCGGACATGCTACGGCAGTCCTTAATAAAGAGATTGTGGAAGAGATGAACATTGACGCAAAATCCATTACTACCATGGACCAGTTAGAAGAAGTGTTGTATCAGGTACATGAAAAGTATCCGGATATTTACACCATGGTACCGCAGAGTACCTCCGAGATGACATGGTCATGGACACAAATCGCAGATAAGGCAATTGGCCTTACCAATTATGCATATGCAGACTGGGGAACCACAGAACTGAAAAGCCTTTTTGAGACAGAAGGATTTGCAGAATTTTGTAAGTATACAAACAAATGGTACAAAGACGGCCTGATCATGTCCGATGCGCTCAGCAATACGATGGAAGGAAGCTCTATGGTAACCGCAGGCTCTGCCTTCTGTACACTGCACAATGGGGATGTGGATCCGCTGGATGAACTCTATCCTAACACGGTAGAAACCGGTGTTCTTGCACCGGCCCGCGCGATTGCTACAGATATCGGAAATCTGCAGTATGGAATCAGTGCAAACTCCGCGCATCCGGAGGAAGCCTTTACTCTTCTGGGAGCTATGTATACAGATCCGGAATTTGCAACTCTTCTGGCATATGGAATCGAAGGCAAGCATTACGTGCTGAATGACAAAGGGCGTGCAGAGTATCCGGAAGGAATGACGGCGGAGACAGAGCCATATGGTGGGTTTGCTGCGACTGCCACTTATGCGGATTTCCTGATTCTGCCTGTAAAGGAAACTGCGCTTTATGAAGATGCAAAAGCAACGGTAGAAGAATGGGATGCAGAAGTAGAGGTTACTCCCACATTTGGTTTCTTCTATGACACTACGGATAAAACGGATTTTGTAACAGCTTATGCAAACCTTGAAGACAAATATGAAGATGCCATTATGACAGGAAGTGTCGCTCTTGACGATGTTCTGCCGCAGATTAAGTCAGAACTGGAATCTATCGGTTTTTATGATGTGCTGGCTGACACACAGGCTGCACTGGACGAATATCTGGCAAATAAGTAATTAGTCTTGGAAACTGGCGGCAGAGTTAGTCTCTGCCGCTATCATTTTGCCCGAAAGGAGAAAAAAATGGCAGCAACAGCAAAAAAGGTGAAAAAAAACGGTGGTTGGAAAAATGTGTTCCGTCACTGGGAATTATATGCCATGATGGCGCCGGGGCTGATTTACCTTATCATCAACAACTATGCGCCTATGGCAGGTTTGGTAGTGGCTTTTAAGAAATACAATTATAAGGAAGGAATCTGGGGCAGTGATTGGGCGGGCCTCAGTAACTTCAAGTTCCTGTTCGGTACCAGGGATGCCTGGCTGATGATTCGGAATACCCTGGGGTATAATCTTGTTTTTATCATAACCGGTACGGTGTTTGCCATCGCTGTGGCGATTATTCTGAATGAGCTTCACGGAAAGCTCCCGAAAAAGGTATATCAGGTGTTTATTTTAATTCCCTACCTGATCTCCATGGTAGTTGTGAGCTACATAGTTTTTGCGTTTTTAAGTTCTGACAGCGGTTTTATCAACAAATCCCTTGGGACGAACATTAACTGGTACATGACTGCGAAATACTGGCCCTTTATATTTGTAATTGTAAATTTGTGGAAAAGCTTTGGATATAACAGCATTATTTATTACGCTACGGTCATTGGAATTGATTCTGCCCTGTACGAGGCTGCTGTGGTTGACGGAGCCTCCAGATGGCAGAGAATCTGGCATGTGACTCTTCCGGGACTTCGCCCCACGATCATTACCATGACGCTCCTGGCAATCGGCCGAGTATTTTATTCGGATTTCGGACTGTTCTATCAGGTGCCGCAGAACTCAGGACTTTTGTATGATGTAACTACTACCATTGATGTGTATGTGTATAAAGGGCTTATGCTCCTTAATGATGTGGGACGTTCTGCCGCAGCGGGATTCTTCCAGTCAATCTGCGGATTTATTCTGGTACTCACAGCCAACCTGGTGGTAAATAAAGTCGACAAAGATAACGCGCTGTTTTAAGGAGGGGATGAACAGATGGTACAACATGACAAAATTCAGCAGACGATTATGCATCTTTTTATGATAATACTGGTACTGTGCTGTGTGCTTCCGTTTCTTTTAATGGTCATGGCATCTTTTACAGGAGAGCAGACGCTGCTTCGCAATGGCTACAGCTTTTTCCCGGAGGAATTCAGTTTGGAAACCTACCAGTATATTTTCCGGAGTGCAAAAACCATTTTCCGGGGATATTTTATGACAATCCTGGTAACGGTCGCAGGAACCTTGTGCAACATTTCTATGACCGTGCTGTTTGCCTATCCTTTATCCAGAAAGGACCTTCCTTACCGTAATATTTTGTCCTTTATCCTGTTTTTTACAATGCTGTTTAATGGCGGACTGGTTCCTACTTATATGATGTATGCGAACACGTTTCATATCAAAAACACCATTTGGGCGCTGCTGATTCCGAATCTGATGATGAATGCTTTTTATGTGATTATGATGCGCTCCTTCTTTACGGCAAGTATTCCGGATTCTCTAATTGAGGCGGCGAAGCTGGACGGAGCAGGGGAAATGCGCATTCTTACAAAGGTGATTCTGCCGCTTTCCAAGCCTATGCTGGTTACTTTGGTGCTGATGGTGGGATTGAATTACTGGAATGACTGGATGAACGGAATGTATTATGTGACAGACAACAATCTAAACACGATTCAGATGATTCTGAACAATATGATCCAGAATGTAGAATTTCTTTCCAGAAGCGCCAGCCTGCTGGGAGCGGACGCGGCCAATATTAAATTACCTACGGTGGGCATCCGTATGGGAATTGCCGTCATTGCTGTGCTGCCGGTTATGGCAATCTATCCTTTCCTTCAGAAGTATTTCGTGAAGGGTATTGTGGTAGGTGGCGTGAAGGGCTAAAGAAATATGAGTGAAAAGAGGAAAATCATGCAGATATATGATTGCAAAGTAAATCATCTTACCAATCCACTTGGTTTTCGAATGACCAGGACTGTGCTTTCCTGGAAAGTAAAAGAGGCACAGGGAACGCATCAGACACAGGCAAGAATTGTGATTGCGTCAGATGAGACAATGGAAAATGTTCTGGAAGATACTGGATGGTCAGATAAGTTGGACAGCCTGGGAACCAGGGTAGAGATAAATCTACAGCCTGCGTGCCGTTATTATTGGAGAGTCGCTGTAAGAAGCAACCTGAAGGAAGAGGCGGTAAGCCAGATTCAGTGGTTTGAAACCGGAAAGAGAGAACAGGAATGGAAAGGTAAGTGGATTACCTGCGACAGCAGTGAAAATCGTCATCCTTATTTTGAAAAAGAGATATTCCCTCAAAAAGAGGTGGAGAGAGCCAGGCTTTATATATGCGGTCTGGGACTTTATGAAGCCTACTATAACGGAATCAGGATTGGAACAGAATTTTTTGCGCCTTACAGCAATGATTACACACAGTGGGTTCAATATCAAACCTATGACGTGACCGAGGAATTGAAACATAGCGGCAGGCTTTCCGTCCTTCTTGGCAATGGCTGGTACAAGGGCAGATTCGGTTTTACCAAAGAGGGAGTCACAGGATTTTGGGGAAAAGACTGGAAGCTCATAGCAGAGCTGCAGCTGTTTTATAAGGATGGAACGCAGGAAACTATAGGAACAGACGAAAGCTGGCAGGTGTCAAGAAGCAATATTACTTTTTCTAATTTTTATGACGGAGAACATCAGGACGACACCCTGGAGAAGCTGTCGCTGGAAAAGGCCCGGCTTTGTCAGGCACCGGGGGGCGAATTGACAGAGCGGATGAGCCTTCCGGTTACCATGCATGAGGAGTTTGCGCCTGTGGAACTGATTCACACGCCCGCCGGAGAAAAGGTGTTTGATCTGGGACAGGAATTTGCAGGAATCTTTACACTGCGTGTCCATGAGCCCAAAGGTACAATGATACATATCCAGACCGGGGAAGTTCTGCAGCAGGGGAATTTTTATAATGAAAATCTGAGAAGTGCCAAATCAGAATATATCTATATTTCAGATGGGGAAGAGCATATTTTAATGCCGCATTTTACTTATTTTGGCTATCGCTATGTAAAGATAGAAGGAGTCTCGGACCTCAAAAAGGAGGCTTTCCGGGGAATCGCTTTATACAGTGAAATGCACCAGGCAGGGGAACTGAAAACAGGCCTGCCTTTGGTAAACCGTCTGATTGAAAATGTCCGCTGGGGATTAAAAAGTAACTTTATTGATGTGCCCACAGACTGCCCTCAAAGAGACGAGCGCCTTGGATGGACCGGGGATGCGCAGGTGTTTTCTTCCACTGCTGCTTATCTTGAGGATACCTATGCTTTTTATGCGAAGTATCTCTATGATATGGGGAAAGAACAGTCCCACAGGGAAGGTCTGGTGCCAGATGTGGTCCCCTCACCGGGGGTTGACAGCACAGCCTGTGTATGGGGAGATGCGGCATGTATTATGCCATGGAATCTGTATCTGCTGTATGGAGATAAGAGTATCCTGGAAGATCAGTTTGAAAGTATGAAAAGCTGGGTGGACTATATCCGGAAAGTGGACGGCGAAAATCATGCATGGAGATACGTGTTTCATTACGGCGACTGGCTGGCGCTTGACCATCCTCAGGCAGGGGACGAGCAGGTACTTGGGGGAACGGATGAGGAGTTTATTGCCAATGTTTATTATGCAGTGAGCTCGGGCTTGGTGGCGAAAGCGGCCGAAAAACTGGGGAAAAAAGAAGAACAGCATTTTTATGACAAGCTGTCGCAGGAACAGTTCCAAATTGTGAAAGAAGAATATTACAGCCCTACGGGGCGCTGCTGCATTAAGACCCAGACCGCGCTTCTTCTTACCTTGAAGTATGGGCTTTCGGAGAATGTGGAGCTGATCAGAGGACAGCTCAGAAAGCTTTATGAGGAAAATGACGGAAAGCTAAAGACAGGGTTCGTGGGTACTCCGCTCATGTGCAATATCCTATCAGACAATGGGATGGGGGATATTGCCTATGGACTGCTTCTCAATGAAGAGTACCCGGGTTGGCTGTACGAAGTGAAGCTGGGGGCAACGACAATCTGGGAGCGCTGGAACAGTCTTTTGGAGGACGGAAGGATTTCAGGTACCGGGATGAACAGTATGAACCATTATTCCTATGGCTCCATTGTCGAGTGGATGTTCCGCCATGGAGTGGGAATCAACACGATGGATTGTGCGCCTGGATTTCGTAAAGTACGCATGGAACCGGAGCTGAACTGGGAGCTTCGGTCCATGGAAGGAACGTATGATTCTGCCTGCGGAACTTATCGCTGTGCATGGGAGCTGACAGAGCCTGATTACGTAAAGCTGGAGGTCGGAGTTCCTTTTGGGGGGCAGGCAGAACTGAGGCTTCCCCTTGCACCGGACGTTGTACTTGCTCATAAGGATAACCCAATGACTGCCAATGTGCAGGATGGAATATGTATTCTGGAAGCGGGGCATTATCAGATAGAGTATCACTTGACGAAGTCCCTTTTAAAGGTATACAGTCTTGATTCTACATGGAGAGAACTGTTTCGTATACCAGCAGTGGATCAGTATATAAAAGAACTGGGTGTTGATGTGCCCCTTCAGTATTTGGGATATTCAGTAAATGAAATGCGGGAGCTTTTCCCTCCTTCCATATCAGAGAAACAGATGAAGAAGCTTGGAGAATTTTTAAAAGGTATTTAAGTTGATGCTATCATCCGGCCTGTGGAATATCAAACACAGGTTGGGTGATAAAATTTTATTTTGAATTAGTGAAATATGACGAGCTTATAGGAGAAGATGATGAATAGAGAAGAATTTTTAAATCCAGCGGCCGGATATCGGATGAAAACCATCATACATGCATGGCCGCGGCAGGCTGAGGTTCTGATGGAGGCTGTCAAGGAATTTGGATATGGAGGTGTGGCGACCAATCCTAGTCAGGAGAATGGGTACACGTCTAATCCACAGAATCTACAGGAATTTGACGAATTGCTTAAGGAATTAAAACAACGTGGATTGGATTACTGGATTTATGATGAAAAGGGTTATCCTTCCGGTTACGCAGGGGGCCTGGCTTTGGAAGAGCATCCGGAGCTTGAGGCAAAAGGTTTTTATATGGTACGCAAGATTGCATATACGCCCAGACATACAGTTTTTCATCTGGATGAGGAATCCGACCGGATTATCTGGGCGGCGAAATATCCGGTGGATTGCTCTGTTATGAATACTAGCCGGATTGTTTATGACGATATGGAGCCGGTACCGTTTACAGATACATATTGTGAATGCGATTTAAAGGAAAACGAGGCGTTTTTTGTATTTTGTGTAAAATCCTGCTATGAAGGAACGCATCTGACTCATAATGTCTGCTCACGCAGCCGCTATATCAATATCATGGATGAAAAGGCAGTACGGCGTTTTCTTGATGTATGCTATGAGCCTATCGCGGATGCCTCACCGGAGGCGTACAGCAATGCGTGTGCCGTATTTACGGATGAGCCTAGTCTGATGGCAGCGTATATGCACGGAGATGAGGTGTGGCCGTACGCACTTGCGCCATGGAAGGAAGGATTATTTGAGGATTTTCAGCAGGAGTATGGGTTTTCCATTTTACCATATCTTCCTCAGATTTTTGAGGGGCGGGAAAGCTCCTGGAATATAAGGGTGTTATTTTACCAGCTTGTTGGAAAGCTTGTGGCCAAGGCTTATGTGAAACAGATTTCTGAGTGGTGTCATGAGCATGGCACCGGATTCTCCGGGCATTATCTGGCGGAGGAAGCGCTGCGGCACCATGTGCTTTACTATGGTTCTTATCTTGAGGTACTTAAGGCTACAGACTATCCAGGGGTTGATGTACTGGCAGCGTATCCGAAAATCTATCACTATAATACCACACGTTTTGCACAGATGGCAGCGAGGAAAAAAGGAATAAACGGGCTGATGACAGAGCTGTGTCCGTTTATTGATATCCCGTATTTTGATAAAGAACCGGTACGTTATGCAACCGGCATTTTGAATTTGCTGTATCTGGGAGGCTGCAGATGCATTAACTCCTATTTCTCATCAGATTTCGCATCTTACAGTCCGGAATTATTGAAAAACTATAGAGGCTACATGAGTGCGGAGCAGGCCCGTTGGGTAAATGAATATGTGGGTCGGCTGGGTTACATGCTGGACGGCGTACAGAATGACTGTGGTACCTTTGTGTATTATGCGCTTGAGGATGTACAGGCGAAAACAAGGCCGGGACATTGTGCGCAGGAATCTTCAGACTGTACGACAGACCGTTCCATCCTTTCTCTGACGCGGCGGATTTACGAAGAGGGACATGACTATCTGTTTGCAGATCGTGAGGATATCGTGGAGGCGTCTAAATCTCTCACAAACGGAACAGCGAAGATTTCCGGTATTACAGTGAAAAATATTATTCTGCCATGTATGGACGCAATTTGGAGAGATACATGGGAGGCTTTGATCTGCCTGAAAAAAGCAGGTGTAAATATCTGGTTTGCCGATCAGCTCCCGTCGGTGAGAATCGGGGAGAAAAATGATTTCGTATTTTATGATTTCCGTGAAGAAGCAATCCGGGGACCGAGATGTGTAGAGACAGAGGATTTTTCTGCTGTGTCAGAGGAAGAAATCCTGGACAGGCTGAATGGACAGGAGCAGGAATTGGTGCTTAGTGCCCCCGGCAATCCAATGCTTTTAAAGGCCCGCTTTGTTAAGGATGGCAAAGTTATGTATTTTGTTGTGAATAATTCAGAAGAGGACGCAGAGGTAAATTGGCAGAGATGCACATCACGGAATACCTCTGAAATTGACAACGGAAGTATTCAGGTATGGGATCCATCCGATGGTTCCGTACGTACAGTGCAGAAGGGGGAGGCAATTCGGCTGATTTCTTACAGAGGCGTCTTTTTGTTGGAGTAAGTACGAGAAATAGTAATTGTACGGCAGGATATATCGCTCGTAATTGTGAGGGTACTAATCAGTTACAAAGGATATACTTGTCAAAATGCAATCGTGTGGCTGTTTATATACAGAGAGGAGGAAATAGGCAATGAATAAATATTATGGAAATAAACCTGGAGTAATCCCACAGCAGGAGAAAGAGCATACAGCTTTGGTTCGCGATATTGCTGCCAGGGGAATGGTGCTGCTGGAGCATAAAGGGGTATTACCGATTGCGGCGGGTAGATGTGTGGCGCTTTATGGTTATGGCGCTAAGAATACTGTGTTTTGCGGGTTGGGGGCTGCAAGCTTTACCAGCCGTGAGGAGGTCAGCATTGAAGAGGGATTGGAGCGTGCCGGAATCACTGTGACAACCAAGGGGTATCTGGAACGTTATGCTGCAGCTATGAAGGCGGAGGAAGATGCGTATTATCAGGCAATCCGTGAGGCTTCCGGGGGCGTTCTGATGAACGGTGTTCTAAAAATGTATAAGGAGCCGTATGTTCCGGCTGTACAGCCTATGATTACCCAGGAGGATTTACAGGATGCAAAGCAAGCGGACAGTGAGACGGGAGAGGTGGATACCGCGATTTTTGTGATTTCCCGTGTGGCTGGCGAGGATGCGGACCGCAGACTTGTGGAAGGTGATTATCTGCTTTCAAAAGAAGAAAAGGAGAATTTAAGTATTCTTTCCGAGAATTTTGATAAGCTTATTGTTCTTTTGAATGTGGGAGCGCCCATGGATACATCTTTTATACGGTCTCTGCCGAACTTAAGCGCCCTGCTTTTTGTGGGGCAGGCAGCAGGGGTTACAGGTCTGTCGGTAGCGGATGTGCTTACCGGTAAAGTGACACCCGAGGGCAAACTTGTAGACACCTGGGCGGTGAAGTATGAGGACTATCCAAATGCAGAAAACTTTGCGGCTATGAACGGCAATCTTGATGATGAGATGTATTCTGAAGGTATTTTTGTAGGGTACCGGTATTTTGATACCTTTGATATCACACCCGCGTATGCGTTTGGCTATGGCTTGTCATACACAGAATTCGAGATTGGAGCTGGTGAGATTGAAAGAGCCGGAGAAACTGTTTGCATAGAAACAGTAGTTACGAACATTGGGACCAGGTTTGCAGGCAGAGAGGTTGTTCAGGTTTATGTATCTGCACCGAGCGGTCAGTTAGACAAAGCGTATCAGGAGCTTAAAGGATTTGCAAAGACGGAGCTGCTGCAGCCCGGGCAAAGCCAAACTGTAAATATTATTGTAAATATCAGAGATTTAGCGTGCTACAGCGAGAAGGACAGCGCCTGGATACTGGAACCAGGAGATTATATACTGCGTTTAGGAAACTCCTCGGGGAATACAAAAGAAGCAGCGATACTTAGAATAAGTGAGAAGATTATCTGTGAACAATGTAAAAATCTATTTCCTCTTGACTGTGAGATGGAAGAAATGTCATCTAAAGATAAGTCAACTAAAGATAAGGAGAAATTTAGTGAATCTTGTAATTTGGTTCCAGCAGATTCGTTGGCAGATAAGAATATTCCGGTTATTCAGATTAGCGGCGGGGAGCTTACATGTATCTGTCACCAATACCGCAGCCCCTTGTGGCAGGAGGAAACGGCGGGCGGAAATCCCGGTATGCTGCACTTGGATGATGTCCGGGCGGGCAGAACAAGCCTTGATGATTTTGTGAATTCTTTGACCGCGGAAGAAATGTCTTATCTCTGTGTAGGAAATGCCGGGGAACGGGAGGACGCCACCTTTGCGAGCTATGATGGAAGCAATACTGAGACGGATATCATTGTTCCTATGGCTCCTGGAACCTGCGATACAACAAGAGAACTGATGGAGTGCAGGGGCATTCCCAATATGCATATGTCGGATGGCGGCAGCGGACTGCGAATGCTTCCGGAATATGAGGTGGATGAAAAGGGAAGGCTTCTGACAGACGGTATCTTGTCTGTACGCAATGTGGATAAGATATTGGGCGGAGATTATATCGAGGACAGGGTAAATCATACGGTATACGAACAATATACTACAGGGCTTCCAATGGCGACCATGCTGGCACAGACGTGGGACAGGGAGCTATGGAGAAAGTGTGGTGAAATTGAAGGCAAGGAAATGCAGACTTTCCATGTGGAGCTATGGCTTGCACCGTCCATGAATATTCATCGGAATCCTTTATGCGGACGAAATTTTGAGTATTATTCAGAAGATCCGCTGATCACGGGAGAGTGCGCGGCCTCCGTGATTAATGCAATACAGAGCTTCCGCTTTGCAGGTGTGACGATGAAGCATTTTGCCTGCAATAACCAGGAAGATAACCGCCACGGCACAAATGCACATGTATCAGAGAGGACATTAAGAGAAATATATCTCAAGGGGTTTGAAATTGCGGCAAAGAAGGCGCATCCTGCCGCAATTATGTCCTCCTATAACCTGATCAACGGTACACATACTGCTAACCATTATGAGCTGCTGACGCTGCTTGCCAGAGACGAATGGGGCTTTGACGGAATGATCATGACTGACTGGGGAACTACTTCCCAGAGTGATAACGACAAGAGAAAATATCCTGCGTCTACCTGCGCCGGCTGCATCCGTGCAGGCAATGATTTAATTATGCCGGGCTCTCATCCTGATATCAGGGGTGTATACGAGGCAGTGAAAAATGAAGAAATTACTATGGCGGAATTGCGCATGTGTGCAAGAAGGATTCTGCTTACCATGCTTCGGCTGGAAGCTGGCAGAACGGAGTAAGAATTTGGAGAGAAATCTATGAAGAAAATAAACTTTAACCAGGGATGGAAGGTTAGTAAAATTGACGGAAAAATCCTCGGACAGCAGATTAATGGTTTTCCGGAGGGAAAGGACATCACTCTGCCCCACGATGCCATGATTGAGGAAGAGGTTCATGCAGACTGTATCAATAATACGCAGACTGCTCATTTTCCAGGAGGGTATTATCGGTATACGAAGGAATTTACAGTGCCCTTGGAGTGGAAAAATAAGACCGTTACACTGGAGTTTGAAGGCGCTTATATGAACAGCCGGGTATATCTGAATAATGATTATGTGGGCGGACGTCATTACGGATATTCCAATTTTTACGTGGAGCTTGACCATAGCCTTTTATATGGCAAGGTCAATCGGGTGGAGGTGCTTGTTAATAATGAAGTGCTCAACAGCAGATGGTATACGGGCAGCGGATTGTACCGGAATGTACAGCTTTATATCGGAGAGCAGGTTCACTTTACCATTGACGGAATAAGAATCACTACCCCGGACGTGGAAAAGGATTTTTCCATGGTTCAGGTACAGCCCTGTATAAAAAATGAGGACAGAGAAAACCATAAGCTGCAGGTGAAAACAGAAATTATTGATATGGAAGGAAGAGTAGTATCAGAAGAAACCAGCACTTCATTTATCTTCGGGAGAACAGAGCAGAGACTCTACCAGAAAATTCCTGTTTTAAATCCGCAGCTCTGGGATTGTGACAATCCGTATCTATATACCTGCCGTCTTACACTGGAAAAAGACGGTGAACAGGCAGAGCAGACAGAACTGAAATTTGGTATCAGGAAGCTTCAGCTTGACAGTATTCATGGGCTTCGCATAAATGGAAAACAAGTAAAACTGCGGGGAGCCTGCATACATCATGACAATGGGATTATTGGTGCCTGTACTCTCAAGATGGCAGAGGAAAGAAGATGCCGTCTGTTGAAGGAGGCTGGATTTAATTGTATCCGTAGTTCGCATCATCCGGCAGGAAAAGCGCTTCTTGATACATGTGATAAATATGGAATGCTTGTCATGGATGAGCTTTCCGACATGTGGACGTGGCCGAAGAATATAAATGATTACGCCGCATATTTTGATACAGATTGGGAGAAGGATGTGACAAGAATGGTGGAAAAAGATTTCAACCATCCTTCTGTTATCATGTACAGTACAGGCAATGAAATTCAGGAAGTGGGAACACCGAAGGGTGTGGAAATTAATCGTAAGATTGCCGAAAAAATACGGAGTCTGGACAGCACCAGATATGTAACGAATGCTTTCAATGGTTTGTTGGCTGCAATAGATTACGAGCAGACCATTTGTACGGATTTGAGACAAAAAGCGGCCTCTGAAAGTAAGGGACTCAATGATATTATGGGTGAAGTTTCTGACATTATGGATGACAGGATGATCAGCGGTATGGAAATTCATCCAATTATGACAGAAAAAATTGACGCGTTTATGGGATGCTTAGATATTGCCGGTTATAATTATCTTACTCTTCGTCATGAAATGGATCACGAGAGAAAACCCAACAGGGTAGTTCTGGGGTCGGAAACTTTTCCGTGTGATATACCGGAATTGTGGGATATTGTGAAGCGTAACCCACATGTAATCGGAGACATGACATGGACAGGCTATGATTATCTGGGAGAAGCAGGACTTGGCGTGATTTCCTTTTCAGAGGAGAAGGAAGAAAGGCTTGGCAGAACCTCCTGGTCCGGTGATATTGACATAACAGGTAAACGCCGCCCTGTAAGTTATTTCAGAGAGATTGTTTACGGCTTACGTAAAACACCGTATATAGCAGTGGAAAATCCGGCGCATTACGGAATGAAGCAGCAAAAGAGCAAGTGGGCATTTGAGGATAGCATTCCAAGCTGGACCTGGAGCGGCTTTGAGGGAAAGAACATAGTTGTGGATGTTTATTCCGGATCTGATGAGGTGGAACTATTTATTAACGGCAAATCTCTTGGTAGAAAGCCTGCCGGAGAGCAGCACCGGTTTACTGCAAAATATGAAGCTGTATACGAGCCGGGAACATTGGAGGTTAAGGCATATTATAAAGATGGAATATACACGGAGGAGCTTCACACAGCAAAAGAAAGGCTGATACTTTGCGCGGAAACTGACAGAAAGGAGCTTCGGGCAAACGGTGCAGATCTTGCATTTGTTACTGTGGAATTACGGGATGAAAATGGTATCGTAAATATGCAGGAGAGAAGAAATATAGCCGTTGAAATAGATGGGCCCGGAAGTATTCAGGGCTATGGGAATGCAGATCCATATTTCCAGGGAAGTTATCAGAATAAAAGCATTCCGGCATTTGAGGGGCGGGTACAGGCAGCGATAAGAGCCGGGTTTGACACTGGTAATATGAAGGTCAGATTCTCCGCGGAAGGATGTGGGAGCACAGAAATTGTCATTGTAGTCAAAGAAGCTTAAGGCTTTTAATGGTCAGGAAGTTATGCTATACTTGTGATTCAATGGGAGCCTTAGATTTGAGAAAAGTAATTCCACTGACTATTGCACCAACTGCTGAGGCTGCTGCATAAAAAGAATTTGTTTATTATAACTGCAATGGGGAATGAGAGCAGGAGATATGAAAAGCGCAAGTGAAATCAAGCGGTCCCCAGTCGGTTTGTCTATAATGAATACGAACGGTTGAGATGAGGTGAATATTTCATGTATGAGTGGCAGCGGCAAATTCAAATAATTGTGGATGAAATTGACAGGTGTATCCAGAATCACGACAGTGAGGCTTTGACTCTGCGTTTTCTGGCTGGTAAGCTGGGGTATTCTGAATTTTATACCACAAGGAAATTTAAGGAAATCACAGGTATGCAGTTTCGGGATTATCTGCGGAACAGGGTGTTGGCCTTTGCGCTGAAGGAAGTGCGGGACAGTGAGAAAAGTTTGCTGGAGATTGCCGTTGATTATGGATTTTCTTCCCATGAAGCGTTTACCAGGGCATTTAAGACAACCTACGGGGCTACGCCAAGTGAATACCGTAAAAATCCTAAGCCTGTGGTGCTTCGTACAAAAATAAGCCCATTCGACCGTTACTTTTTAGGATTAGGAGAGATTGGCATGATAAAATCATCGGATCATGTAAAGATTTATTTTGTAACGATTCCTGCGCACAAGTTTTTGCATATTAAGAATCATGAGAGTAATGGATATTGGGATTTCTGGGAAAAACAGAATGGGGTACCGGGGCAGGATTTTGAAACAATCTGCGGTCTGTTGGACAGCATTAAGGGAAAACTGGACGATGAGGGCGGAAATGAGGTCAACTGCGGCAGCGGACAGGTGATGGCTTATATGAACGACCCGGACGGCAGGCTTTGTGATTGGGGCTTTCTGCGCACGGAGTGCTGGGGAGTCAGGCTTCCTTTTGATTATGACGGGGAGGTGCCGGAGCAGATGTTTGTGGCTGATATCCCAGAGGCGGAGTATGTGGTGTTTGAGCATGGCCCCTTTGATTATGAGCAGGAAAACCGCAGTGTGGAGGAGAAAATCGAAAAGGCAATGAAGGATTTTGACTATGGGGCGAATGGATGTGCTCTTGATACGACTACGCCGGGAAGAGTTATGTATTTTTATTATGACCCGAAGAAGTATTTTAAGTATATCAGACCGGTGCGGAAATGCGGATATAGTGATGGGAAAGTGAAAGCATAAGGGTATGAAAGAAAGTGTTGAGTGAACGTAGCGGTTCAGAAGATTAGGAATGTTGTGATTGACCTGCGGGTGTTGGGGCCTGCAGGTCATTTTCTTTTTTCGTCTGTAGAGGTACAATCATCATACTCTATGGTTATGGGCGATAATTGGATGTGTACTAAGTTAAACCGGAAAGTGTCAATGCTTTTTGTCCTCTATTTCGCTCCATATAAGATAAGTAATGCCTACGATTAAACTAATGATGCTAAGAACAAGCAAAGCGTATCCTTGATATTCAAGCCCTGCCTTAAAAAGTTCACTATCCCATGAGGAGATGTTAGACATAAATATTGCTGCAGTAATATACCTTGCTGAAAATAATATACCTGCAGTCAAGCAGAATATTGCTCCCGTAACCCTTCTATTCATTTATTTTCCTCCATTCAAAGCAGATTTTGGTGCTGTCACTATTATACTATATTCAATCAGACAAGTATAGAAGGATTTCGATAAGTGTGCAGGTAATAAGTGTGCCAGGTGGGAAAAGGGGTAGGAGTAGTCTAATATAGGAGTAAAATTATTTCTAATATAAGGATAAAGTTATTTCTTGACAAAACTAATGATATTAGTTAGTATATGAATTATAAAAGCTTTTGGAGGTGCAAAGTGGCAAGAGCAGGTCTTGATAAGAATACCGTGATAGAAAAAGCGGCCCAGTTGGCGAATGAAACAGGGCTTGAGGCTATCACTATGAAGGTTTTGGCGGACAGTCTCCATGTGCAGCCGCCGTCCCTCTATAACCACATCAGAGGGCTGGATGATTTGCACAATGCATTGATGCTTTATGGATGGCGGCATATGGAGGAGCAGATGATGGCTGCGGCCGTGGGTGTGAGCGGATATGAGGCTTGGGAAGCCATCTGCAGGGCGTTTTACAGTTACGCCACAGAAAACCCGGGTGTGTTCAGTGCCATGCTTTGGTATAACAAATATGAAGATGAAGAGGCGAGAAGGGTCACTGAGGATGTTTTCTTTATCTGTTCCAGGATTACAGCGTCTCTAAACATTTCGGAGGAGAAATGCAGCCATTTAATGCGTACATTCCGCGCATTTTTAGAGGGGTTTTCGCTGTTAGTGAATAATAATGCGTTCGGGCACCCGGCGTCTGTAGAGGAAAGCTTCAACCTTTCCCTGAAAGTGCTCATTGCCGGGATGAAGGAGCTGGAGGAGCGGCCTGACATGCCGTCCGCAGCAAGCGCACCGGAGATAGATGATTGACGGTTAATACTTTCACTGGAGGAATTATGAAGGATTACATTCAAGGAAATAAGGAAGCCTGGGAAGAGGCTTTTGAACACCGACATTCGGATTGGGGAGAGAGAAATTATGAGAGATTATTAAAGGAAAGGCTTCCCTTTTTCCATTCTGACGTTATAAAGGAATTCGAGACGATTGATTTTACAGACAAGACTATCGCGCAATTCTGCTGCAATAACGGGCGTGAATTACTTTCCCTTATGCAGTTGGGCGCAAGGAACGGCGTAGGTTTTGATATTGCGGAAAACATCATAGAGCAGGCCAGGGATACGGCCCAAAAGGCAGGGATTGATAACTGCATATTTGAGGCATGTAATATACTCGAGATACCGGAAGCTTATCATCATGAATTTGATTTTGTCATGTTTACCATAGGGGCAATTACCTGGTTTGACGATTTGAAACCGCTTTTTCAGAAAGTATCAGACTGTTTGAAAACGGGAGGACTATTGTTTATTCATGATTTTCACCCGGTTATGAACATGCTTCCAATGCCGGGGGAGCCGGATTTTGATGAGAAATCGCTGAACAAAATAGTATACTCTTATTTTCGCTCCGAACCCTGGATAGAAAATGATGGCATGGGTTATATGTCAGAGCAGTATCCGTCAAAAACATTCACCAGCTTTTCACACACAATTTCAGATATTATCAATGCGGTAAGCGCTGCAGGAATGCGTGTTGTAAGAATGCAGGAATATGATTATGATATTGGATTGACTGATGCATATGACAAAAAAGGCTTTCCGCTTTCTTATCTTTTAGTGGCGGAAAAACAACAGGAAAAGCAACAAAAAGGGTAACAGCGTAACCTGCGAAATAGAAGAGGACTTAGAAGGAGGAAAAACGAAATGCAGTCTATTAGAATCATCGAGATACCAAAAATGAAAGCGGTTTATTCAGGGCCGCTGACTTCACCGGAGAAATTCGGGAGGTTTGTGGAATGGTTTAGTCAGTTTCATGCTTCTTTGGAGGGTGAATTGTTTCCCAGAGATTTCATGTGGTTTAACGAAAGGCTGAATGCCCGGGAGTGGTTCTATGCCTTGCCTGCCAATGCAGATTTGTCGGAAATCACGGACTTTGAGATTGTGGACTTGCCATCGGGACTTTATGCTTCTGCATCCTGCTTGGACGCGGATTTGGATGAAGCGAAAGACTGGCTGGCTACCAGGGAGGAGATTATCAATTGGGTAAACCAAAGCTCTCAATTCGATTTATATGAGAATGGAGAGGGAAAAGAGGAGAAGTATCCGATGTTTCATATCGTATCCCCGGGGTGGCTGAGGCCTATGGGAATTTCTATAGAAAATATGTATGTTCCTATTGTTGTCAAAGCTGTCTGATCATACAGCTATTACTAAAAAAATACACGGCAATGAATAAATACATGGTTATGAATAGAATACGTGGCTATGAATAAATATACAGGTTGCTGATTCATATAGGCGGTTGCGTTAGGTAATAAGTGCTTTAGATTTTACGCTTTTTGCATCTGCCATTTGCATAGGAGATTAGGGAATTATATTATGGAGCTTATAAAATTAACTCACGAAAATATTGAAACGGAGCACATTTGCTGTGCGATTGCCAACAACAAGGACTGCCAGGTGCTTTCTAAGAAAACATGGTTAAAGGAGCGGCTTGACGAAGGTCTGGTTTTTCTGAAATGTAATGTGCGGGGGAAGTGTTTTATTGAGTATATTCCTGCTGAATATGCATGGGCGCCGGTGGAAGCACCCGGGTATATGTATATTAACTGCCTGTGGGTATCAGGTCAGTTTAAAGGCCAGGGGTATTCCAATCTTCTTCTGGAAGAATGCATCAGAGACAGTAAGGAAAAAGGCAAGAAAGGACTTGTGATCTTATCTTCGAAAAAGAAGCTGGGATATCTTTCCGACCCTAAGTATATGAAATATAAAGGCTTTGAGACGGTTGACTCGGCAAATCCTTATTTTGAACTGATGTACCTGCCGTTTGATAAAAAGGTAGATAAAGATACGGAGCAAAACGCGGATAAAAAAACAGGTGAAGACGCGGGGACACCACATTTTAAGACCTGTGTAAAGGAGAACGGCAACAATGACATGCAGAAGGGCTTTACTGTGTATTATACCAGCCAGTGTCCTTTTACCGCGAAGTACGTTCCGCTTATGGAAGAGGTGGCAAAAAAGAGGAATGTGAACTTCCAGGCGATTTATGTACAGACAAAAGAACAGGCTCAAAATGCGTTGATTCCTTTCACTACATTCAGCCTGTTCTATGATGGTGAGTTTATAACTCATGAGATTCAGTCAGAGAAGAAATTTGAAAAGTTACTTGAGGAGAGAGGGCTCTGATATCAGTATAGGGGAGCTGATATGCCGGACACTTTCATAAATCAGGTTGATCAGATCAGCAATCTCTTTCCAGTGTGTTTCATCTACGCTGAGATAATAATAGTTTTTGGTTCCTTCTTTCCGCATGGCAACAATCCCGGCTTCCTTTAGGATCTGCAGGTGATGGGATACGGAAGGTCTTGTTAAATGCGCTTTTTCTGCAATCTCGCCGACGCGGATTCCGGATAAAGCGCTTTCTAAAAGTATGAGCAAAATCAGCTGTCTTGTTTCATCGCCGATGGCAGTAAAGGCATTTCTGCATTCCTGGAAGCCGCTTACGATTTTTTTCAGCCTTTCATCGCATTCATTTGTCATTTTGCTAACTCCTATATAAATCTGACATTTGGTTTTTTACATAAATTTGACATCTAACTTTTTGCGTGGGGCAGAACGGAGGAATTTTACATTCGGGTAGCCGAGTACCAAGGTCATTGCTACGCTTTTTCCTTTTGGGACATTCATTGCTTTTTTCATTTTACGGGAGGCGTTGGCAGCCATTGTGAAAAATCCGCTGTATAATACACCCAGTCCATGTGCTTCTGCCACGAATTCCATATTTTGTGCGGCGAGAAGTCCGTTCGTTTTGTCTTTTGCCAGAATGACCACTGCGATGGGCGCGTTGAAAAAGAAAAAGTGGTCGTCGATTTTATTGCTTCTAGCCATAGGGCTGAATATATCTGCCAATGGTTTTATCCGTCTGAAGATGTTTACCGCCATTTGCTCAAGCTTGTCTTTCCTTTTGTCAAGTACGACAAAGGACACATCCTGCATGTTTTTTGCTGTGTGAGTAAGTCTGCCGGCTTCTAGAATCTGTGCGATTACTTCTTTTGGTATCTTTGTCTGTTTGAATTGGCGAATGGAACGGCGGAAACGGATGACGTCTAAAACATCATCAGGATTGAGACGGATTTCCCCGCTTTTTTCAACTGGTTTGTCGTGATATCCAGTGATGGATAAGGCGTTTTTGGGACATGCCGCGGTACATTGTCCGCACATGACACAATTATCGGATAGGATTTCCGCTTTTTTATTTTTTATCGCTATGTTATGCGCTACGCATACTTTAGAGCAAATGCCGCAGCCGACACATTTGTCTGTATCTATTGTCACTTTATATGGTTTCATAGGTTTGTCCCCTTTCGTTAAAGTTCTTTAACCATTATACAGGACACAGTTGAAGGATACAATATTGGTAAAGAAAATCATTACGATTGTTGTGGGATTATAGGGTTGGCCCATACATTATGCGATGGAAAACATCATATGGCACAGGCACTATGTAAGTTGGAGCGAGCGTGATATTATAGGTTACTGCAATAAGGACCGCCGTACTGGCTCATAATATATTGGGCTATCTTTGCGTTTGGTGTGGTGATATTGATGGGGTATTGTAAACGTTTTTCATAATTCCACATATTCTATCTGCACGCTCCTTCCTTTTCCCATGGGAATGGCTGTTCCATCCATTTCCAGGTGTCACCGCAGGATTCCAAGGCATCATCAATGGTCAGAGGTCCGTAGGAACGGGCATATTCTGTCATCAATTCTTTGCGCTTAGCGGCTGTTTCTTCATAAAATGCAAGCGCTTTCTGGTCGCAGGGATGGGTATCCAGGAAGAGAAGGATATCGTCTACAGCGAAGCTTACTTCATTTATTTTTTGGAGCAGCTGCCTTTTTGCGTTCATATTACAGTTTGTCATCTGCATCCACCTCTCTTTCCACAGAATGGCTTGCATAATTCGGGGAAGATCGTTCCTACATTTAATGCATAGCAGAGGTCAAAGGTAGTTTTGAATTCCTGGCAGGGAACATAGGCCATAGCCAGGGGAAGGTGTTTCAGGTGTGAAAACATTTCAGCGTTTGGTGAGGCTGCTCCGGGCATATGACAGCTGCAGTAAGTTTTGGGCTGAGCGCCGCAGTTACATCCGCGGTCAGGCATGTTGCAGCCACGGTCGGGCATGTTACATCCGCGGTCGGGCATGTTGCATCCGCGGTCAGGCATGTTGCATTCGCGGTCAGGCATGCTACAGCCACGGTCAGGCATGTTGCAGTTTCGGTCGGGCATGTTGCATCCACGGTCGGGCATGTTGCATCCACGGTCGGGCATGTTACAGTTTAGGTCGGCCATGCCGCAGCCTCTGTTGGCCATGCCTGTATGCACAGGTGTCTGTGGCCTTGTCATGCCGCAGGTGTTATTATAAGGGCGGCAGCCCGGACGGTTCATCTGATATTTTTCCATGAACAAATCCTTTCTGAATATATACTTATGTTACTCTATATTTTATGTCATAGCCGGAAAAGTGTGTGCATAGGTTGAGGGATTATATCGGGCAGCCTGTACAGGTTTTCCATAGCCAAGGGGACACCTGGGTATGTCCGCATGCTTTGTTACCTGTGGTATTATCTGTGGGAATAAAAGTATGTGTGCAGTTAAGAAGAGTATGTTATACTTGAGACAGAATTAGCGCGAAGTTGGTTTAAAAAAAGACAAAAGTTATAGTAAAGAGAGGATGAAAAATATGAAAAGTGCGGTTTTTTATGGCAGGCATGATTTGAGAGTGGAGGATACATCTGCCCCCAAACCCGGGCCGAAAGAAGTATTGATACAGGTAAAGGCGTGCGGCATATGCGGTACGGATATCCATATTTATGAGGGAGATAAGGGCGCGGCTGAAGTGACCCCGCCTACGATTTTGGGACATGAATTTTCCGGAATCATTACGGAGATTGGGTGTGATGTGCAGAATTTTGAGGTGGGTGACCGGGTATGCATAGACCCGAACCACTACTGCGGAGAATGTGATTTCTGCAGAAGCGGAGAGGTGCATTTCTGCGAGCGAATGGTTGGATATGGTACTACGGTAAACGGCGGGTTTGCGGAATATTGCGTGGTTGAACAGAGCCAGGTTTATCATCTCGGAGATCATACAAGCTTTGAGCAGGGGGCTATGGCTGAGCCTGTAGCATGCTGCCTGCATGGGATTGATATGTGCGGCATAGAACCGGGATATCAGGTGGTCGTTATCGGAGGCGGAATGATCGGTCTGCTGATGCTGCAGCTTGCGAAGCTGGCAGGTGCGGCGAAGGTAGCGCTATTGGAGCCTGTGGAGAAGAAGCGGGAGATGGGCATGAAGCTTGGGGCAGATGTGTGTATTGATCCGCTGAACGAGAATGTGAAAGAGAGGCTTGCAGATGCAGGGATGACATGGGTGCGTACAGTCATTGAATGTGCCGGACTTCCCTCCACCATGGAGCAGGCGGTTGAGCTGGTTGGCAAGAAAGGGACGGTGATGTTGTTTGGCCTGACAAAGCCTGATGCGGAGATTTCTATAAAGCCATTCCAGATTTTCCAAAAGGAGCTGACGCTGAAAGCATCCTTTATCAATCCCTGCACACAGCAAAGAGCGCTGCAGCTTATTGATTCCGGGCGGCTTGATGTGGAAAGCATGGTTTGCAAGACAATAGGACTGGAGGATTTGGAAGAGGTTCTGAGAAATCCGAAGGTGAGAGCGGAAGGAAAGTATATTGTGAATCCTGGGATGATAAAGTAATGAAAAATCGAGAGGTGTAGATTATGATGAAATTTGAATATGTCATTAAGGATGAGGTGGGAATCCATGCCAGACCGGCAGGCCTTTTGGTAAAGGAGGCTAAGAAATATGAAAGCAAAATTCTTCTTAAAAAAGACGGAAAGACAGCGGATGCCACGCGGTTGATGGCAGTGATGGGGCTTGGTGTCAAATGCGGTCAGACAGTGGAGGTTGAGGTTTCAGGCCAGAATGAAGAACTGGTATGTGAGGCAATGAAGAAATTTTTTGAGGACAATTTGTAAAAATGACGGCATAAAAATAGAGACGGTTCCGTGAGAAGGTACTTTTCTGTACTATCCCGGAACTGTCTCTGTCTTTATTTATAACGAATGTTTGATACTGTTTATACAATATCTTCTTCACAATAATGCTTTTTCAAAACATGGAGAATCTCCTCAACACGGTGATCTGCTATGGAGTAAGTTATGTTTTGACCGGATTTGCTGTTGTCCAGAATACTATGTGCTTTTAAAAGCGTTAAATGCTGGGATAATGCTGACTGTGTAATGCTTGGTACGTAATTTGCAATTTCGCTCACAGTCATGGGGCGTTTGGTCAATGCACACAGAATCAGCAGGCGGTTTTCATTAGCCAGGACTTTTAGCAATTCGGCAATTTTCTTTGCATTTTCTTCCATTCTTAGTTTTCTCCTAAATTCTTTTATGCTATGTTGACGTAAATAGCAGGCACTAGTATAACTCAAAGTAAATAACTTGATGGTTCGATGAGAATGATTTTTCGAGAGTGCAGGTGTAAAAACGGAGGCGTAGCGGGCTACGCTGAGTATTTTACACCTGTGCTATCGGAAAATCAGGCCAGCGAAACATTAAGTTATTTACTGGGAGTTATACTAGGTTTAACCTATTTCGGTGCTGCTGGATTTTCCGTGGCTTGCTGCGGAGTGTTTGATCTGGCAGATGCCTTGAGTCATAGTGCCCATTGGACAGTATACACACCAGGAACGCGGTTTAAACAGAAGCATGGTAATCAGCCCGAGTACAGTGGAAGTGAGCATCACGCCATAAAAACCAAAGGCAAACTGGGCGACTCCAGGTGAAACGAAGGAGGTATTCGTCCAGTTCCAGGGGAGCTTAAACACCCACAGAAGTGTGACTGCTTCCTTTAGTGTAGCGCCTGCAAATACCAGGTATGTATTGTAAATCATAAGCAGGAACATGGTCATAAAAAATGTCAGAAATCCGTACCGGAACCATTTGGAACGCAGGAATTTCGGCGGCGTTTTCTTACGGGATAAGCCAAGCCGTCCTCCCAACAGTTCAAATAATTGCCCTCGTCCGCAGTATTTGTTGCAGTAGGCTTTGTTTCCTTTGATGATGGCAATCAGCAGGGGAACGATAAAGCAGATCAATCCAAGCCATGCAAACAGGATATTAAAGAATCCCAGGGTCAGATAGAGCGCGGAGGCAATCCATAAATAATCATACCAATGTTTTTTCATGCTACAACCGCCTCCCTTTCCATCAGTTCAATCACACCGGCTGGACAGGCGGCTCTGCACTTGCCGCAGCCGATGCATTTTTGTGAATCTACAATGGCGATGATTCCATGAGGGATTGATATTGCTTTCACTGGACAGATTTTCATACAACATCCGCAGGCGACACAGTCGCTTTGGATGCATGCTTTTTTCTTTGCTTTGGACATGTTGCACCTCTCTGTTAGTATATTAGTTATTTCTAATATACTGATAGAAATGGCGATTGTCAAGAGGAATATTGTTGCTGCTAAGAAAATTATTAGTAACTCATAAATTCTACGGTATCTTGTATGCCGGCAGCAGCATGGATATAATAATAAAAAAATCTTGAGTTATTCCAGTACAGCATTGCGTAAATCACTGGAATTTACGCAATGTTGTACTAGCAAAAAACGAAAGCATGTAAGGGAGGTTAAATATGAACAATGAAAAGTGTAAAATTATCTCTGCCGCTCAGATGGCTGCAATATCCAATATTTCAAATCTGACAAATGACAGAATAGAAGCTCTTGCCGGCGGACATGGAATGGTGAATCTGGCTGTGCATACCGTTGCAAATGTGATTACAGAGGAAATTCTGGGAGGAGGAAGTCTGTCTATCAAGTTCGCAGACGTGAGGCATCTTCCTGTAGAAACAATTTTAGAAAAAGCAATTAAAACAGCAAAAATGTCAGGCGCAGACGGGGCAAACGCTGCTCTGCTCACGGCTGTAATGATGTATTTGGCAGGTTCAGCCGCTCAAGTCGGAATCCCGGCGGGAAACCGTAAGCTGGGTGCTACCTGCAGGATGATAGCAGGCGTAGACAGAAGTGGAGTAAGCGCGATTCCAACTTCAAAAATGAACAGTAAAATTTCAGCCTTTCCGGCAGTACTTGCGGTAAATAAAGCGTTAATGGAAGGAACACTTTCTCCAATAAATGGAAGAGACGTCCCGGAGAATGTAGGAAGAGGACCTCTCTATGGGCACAGCGCTCTGGGGGAAGATATTATCTGGCCGGGTATGGCGGAACGCGGAGCTGAAATTGGAACAAAGGCAATGTTGGATGCCATGGCAGGAGCCGGAATCAGACCTGATCCGCTGCATGCGGCACTGCTTGGTTCTGCAGCAATCCTGGAAATCATCCATCCTGATGCGGAGGTTCCGGAGGGTGAAGGACGTTACGGGAGGACGACTTCTGTGCGTTTGGTAGGACAAGTTGCCGCTAAAACAGCCGGGCTGCCGGAGAAAGTACATATGCATGTGACCGGACAGGAATATGATACCGCCCAGTTAGTGGGGGATATCGGGCTTATTTTAAAAGATATCGGTGCGCCTTCTGTCATCGGAATGATGGCTTTGGCTGAAATACTGGCATGCTTCCGGGAAGGTATTTCAAGCGGATTTTCCGCAGGTCCGGTAAACGCGCCTCTTGGCCATCAAGGTTCTTATGCGGTAATTGCGATGAAAGCATTATTAGAGCAATCTGCTGACGCAAATGAAATAGCTCAGCGAATAATTCAGGAAAGAACAGAAATTTCTCTGAATCCGGAATCAGCCTTAGTGTCTATGAATATTATTGCGAGAAAAGCCGATGAGCTTAGAAACGGACCTGTAACAAAGCTGCTGATTAAGGCAACGGAGCCAGCCAGGACAAAGGCAATTTATGATAAAGCAGATTTTGCATACGAACAGCTCAAAGCAGGTAAGACAATAACAGATATTGTGAAGGAACTGGATGACGAGAGACTTGCTGTTGTTGAGGAGAAGGCTTCAGGTCTGTTTTCCGCAATGACAGGGAAAAAAGTGAAGATAAAAGTTGATGAAATCCATAGTGCAGCCAGAAGAACGGTTAAGCTTGTGAAAAAATATTGGGCTTTTGATGCCTATGCGGACGTGACTGTGACAATGGATGAGCAGAAAGCAGTGATGAAAGGTTTTGTTCATGACATCATACCAAAAGTCAGTCAGGGTGAGTGCCGGGATGTTGCGTGGGCTGTGCCGTTCGGCGCCGCTGTTTTGGACGAGCTTTCCCTGGCTGGATGTAATATTTTGAATGTAGTAATTCCTGCGGCTGTGGCTTCTGCTATGAAAATCGGGGAGCCGGAACAGATCGCGGAGGAAGCGGAACGTGCGGCTTATATCAGCGTTGGCATTCCGGGGGCAAAAGCCCATGCATCCGAGGTTGGTGCCATGGCTGTAGATATTATAGATTACATGTAACAGTGCCATTTTACTAAATTTTGTAGAATCTCATAGAACGGAAGGGACATGGTTGTTGTCAACTGTGTTCTTTTCGTTTCTAATGGGAAAATCGGAGGACAGGTATGAAAAAAACTGATTTAATAAAAATATTGGAGAAGGTGAAGGATGACTCTCTTACAATCGATGAGGCTGTCTTACAATTTAAAAAGGAACCCTTTGAGGATTTGGGTTATGCAAAGGTGGATTATCATCGGGATTTAAGGCAGGGAAATGCGGAGGTGATTTTCGGTGAGGGGAAAACACCTGGGCAGATGTTGGGAATTATTGAATCTATGGTCAAAAGGCAGCAGGAGTGTATTCTTATAACCAGACTATATAAAGAAGCGGCGGAAGAAATCTCCAAAACATATCCTTTACAGTATGAAGCAGATTCGCGCATTGGTCTTATCGGTACTTTGCCGCATAAAGACGGTAAGGGGACCGTTCTGATCGTAACCGGAGGGACAAGTGATATTCCTGTTGCAGAGGAGGCTGCCTGGACAGCGCTTGCTATGGGAAACCAGGTAAAACGCCTGTATGATGTAGGCGTGGCGGGAATACATAGAACATTGGCTCATTTGGATGACATTATGACGGCAAATGTGATTGTTGCAATTGCCGGTATGGAAGGGGCGTTGGCAAGTGTCGTTGCCGGACTGGCGGATTGTCCTGTTATTGCTGTACCTACAAGTATTGGATACGGAGCATCGTTTCACGGACTGGCCGCCTTATTGTCAATGCTTAATTCCTGTGCTAATGGTGTAGGGGTGGTTAATATTGACAATGGATTTGGGGCTGGATGCCTTGCAAGTATGATAAATCACAGATAATAAAGGAGAGACTATGAAAAAACTATATTTTGACTGCAACATGGGCGCAGCGGGTGATATGATTTGTGCGGCGCTGTTTGAGCTTGTTCCCGATAAGGTTGAAATGCTTCGGAAACTAAATGAGACCGGGATTCCCGGTGTAGAATATATTCCGGTTAAATGTGAAAAGAAGGGTGTTTCCGGAACAAACATGGTGGTACGTATCCATGGTGAAGAGGAGCAACATGAGTATGACGATCATTATCATAATAATCATCAAAATGAGAAGCATGTCGCCCACAATCATCATCACCACATGACTTTGGCGGATATTGACAGGATAGTAAATGGACTATGTGTATCGGACAGGGTTAAGTCATCCGTAAATTGCGTATACGGCATAATCGCTGAGGCGGAATCTAAGGCTCACCATTGTGAGGTGGAGGAGGTTCATTTTCATGAGGTGGGTGCGATGGATGCCATAGCAGATATAACGGCAGCCTGCGTACTTATGGAAGAACTGAATCCGGAAATGGTTATTTCAACTCCCATACATGTAGGAAGCGGCACCGTGAAATGTGCGCACGGTATCTTACCTGTTCCTGCACCTGCTACAGCAAACATATTGATGGATATCCCCTATTACAGCGGCGATATATTCGGAGAATTATGTACGCCTACCGGCGCGGCGCTGCTGAAATATTTTGTTGAATCCTTTCAATCGTTTGAGCTGGAGAATGCAAAAATGGGAAGAGGAATGGGAAAAAGAGAATTCCCAAGGCCGAGTTTCCTGGCGGCGTATTTGAACTGATTCCAATGAAAAAAGGGGCTGTCTGGAAATAGATAGTCCCAAACAGGGGCAGGTGTGTTTATGTATCGGAATAAGAACTGCATTTTTCTTCCAGCATTTTAAAATTACAGCATCTTGCAGCTAGAGAAGAATCCGGCTTGGCAATGCGCTTCTGATATAATTTCAGGGCTTTGTTTTGCAGAGTGTCCTGAACATTGTCAATCAGGGCTTTTTCTTTTTGGAGAAGGTAAACATAATCAGTTTTTTCCTTTTCGTTTCTGAAAGATCGAAAACTTTCTACCTGATTATATTTTAACTGAGTAAGACAGTTATCAGGAACCGGAATCATATTATTGATATTCAATACAGCATAAAGATATCCGGTGGATTCATCCTGGAGTCTGTGGAAATCCAGACTGTTGGACATCTTCTGATGTTTCGGTTTTGCAGACGAAATAGGGACATAGTAGTGGAAATTTCCAATAGTAAGAAGAATTCCCACATGTAGTTTCAAACGTTCCCCATATTCCACATAACCGACACGGGAATCAAACTGTGTCAGGTAATTTATGTATTCTTTATCGACAATGTACCAATCCATAGAGCCTCCTGAAAGTGAAAAAGTGGGTGGATTACTCCACCCACTGCTGTTAACCGATTGTTTTAATTGGACAATCTAACCGCTTTTAAACGAGCGTTTTAACTGGACACTCTAACCGCTGCACAGATATTTCTATCTGTGTCTTTATTATATGCAATTTATAGCAAAAAATCAATGCCTCTAATTGCTAAATTTTTATGAACTTTTTCGAGGTCTATGGAATCAATTTTATCACAGGAAATCGGTATTAACCGACAGCCTCTTTTTGTTTGTGTTCATACAGCGGCTTCTTGTTCGGTATTGGAAATACAAGCTTCGCAATGGGGTAAAGGAGAATCGCTCCAGTCCTTGCGATAAGCTTCAGCCCAATGACAGATACTTTGCAGGATAGGAATGACGGACTGGCCCTTTACAGTTAGAAAATACTCTACACGGAGAGGAATTTCATCAAATTGCTGTCGACCAATAATATTGTCTGAAATTAATTCCTTTAATGCGGTAGATAGAACTGTATCTGAGATATCAGCCATCTCACTTCTGAGGGTACTGTAGCGCAGCACCTTTTTCTCTGCCAAAACACAGAGGATGCGAGGCTTCCATTTGCCGCTGATCGCGTTTAAACCATAGTCTAACGGACAATGTATAGTTTTTTGTAGTTTCGGTTGATACATATTTTTCAGCTCCTTACAAGACCCGTATCTGTTTTTGGAAAGTTATCAAATGAACAAATTAATTATGCACGTCATAGCCATACCGGTTACACCCATGATGACAGAAGTCAGAGTGATAAGCCAATACCCTTTTTTGAGGTCATATCCGCACAGCTTGGATACACACCAGAAGTAAGAGGAGTTTGCCTGACAGAAGGTAAAGCCTCCTGCTGCTACTGCCATTACAACAATTTCCGGAGCAAGACCCAGGGATGCCAGCATTGGAGCCATGATACCACTGACAGTGGTCATAGATACCGTGGTAGAGCCCATTGCTATGGTTAAAAGTGTTGACATAATATAAGGGATAAGTATTGCCGGAAGCCCTGAACTAAGAATCAGCTCAGTAAGTGTGGTTCCGATAGGGGTAATCTGCAGTACCTTGCCAAAAGCACCGGCGGCTGCTGTAATAAGAAGAATCTCTGCAGCTCCGCTCAGAGCCTTGCTTACCCAGGTATTTGTAACTGTAGAATTCACCTTTGTCGGAAGCAGGAATGATAAGGCGGTACCAATAAGTAATGCTATGTACGGTTTTCCAAGGAAGCTTACAATCTGCTCTGCAGTATTGCCCTCTGCATTTCCAAAGAAGGATGCGGCAACAATGAGCAGGATGGGAACAATAACAGGAAGAAATGAACGGAAGGTTGATGGTGCGTGAGCTACCACAGCCTTAAATTCATCCTCTTTTTCAAGATCAACAACCGTATCCTCTGCTATCTCGGGATATTTTCCGCGTACAAAACGGGAGTTTGCCCAAATAGAGCTGACAATAACAATAGGGATGGAAACAATAATGCCATATAATAATACTTTACCCAGATCAGCACCTACAAGGGATGCCGCTGCAACCGGCCCCGGTGTGGGAGGTACAAAAGAATGGGTTGTCAAAAGACCGGCCATCAAAGCCACGGCAAGTGTTGCGTAAGGAAGCTTGCCTCTGCGTGAGATGCCTTTGATTACTGGGTTAAGGATAATAAAACCGGAATCACAGAATACAGGAATGGATACAAAGGCTCCTGTAAGTGATGCTGCATAGGTTGCGTGTTTAATACCGATTAGTTTAAGGATTGCATCGGAAATGCGCTGTGCGCCTCCGGTAACCTCCAGCACCTGCCCAATGATTACGCCGCAGGCGATCACGATACCGATACTCTGCATAGTTCCGCCGAAGCCGCCCGCAATCGCGTTGGCAACCTCCTCCAGAGAAGCACCGGATAATACGCCGTAAAACAGACCAACAACAAGCAGAGAAAGAAATGCATGAAGCTTACATTTGGCAATTAAAAAGATGAGTAATGCAATTGATAAGAAAAATAGAAAAACTAACATGTATACCCCTCCATAAATGAATTGTTAACAATAGTAACAGGTTCTTGGATGATGTGTGATGGATGATGTATACATTATATATAACAACATAATTGCCTATTGTCAAGACAATATTTAATTTTCCGTGTAAGTTTTCAGCAGAAGATAATTTTCGGTGAAAGAATGTTTTCATGGAAAAAAAGTGATCCTGCTGTCAAGCAGGACCATTTTCAAGATAAATGATGATACGTTCTTTTGCAAGCTGAAGATGGCGGCTGTTAATCTGCTGTGCCTTGGAAATCTCCCTGTTTATGAGACAATGGATTATTTCCCGGTGTTCCGTAACAGAACCATCAAATCTATCCTGGCTGGACAGAGAATAAACACGAAACTGCTGTATCATAGTGCTGATACGCTCATATGTGATGGCTAAAAGACTGTTATGGCTCAATTCCACAAATAAATCATGGAGTCTGCGGTCATCTTCAATATAGCGTTTTAAATCATTTTTGTCATAATCACGCTCTAACTCTTCTAAGCAGTTATTAAGTCTGGTTTTTGCGTCTTCATCCAGGTTTTGGGCTGTTTTTTCTATTGCATAGTTTTCCATCATTACTCTGAGGTCAAAGATTTCTTCCATATCTTGTGCTGTGAATTCGCGGACAAACGCACCTTTATTCGGGACATCCACAACCAGTCCGTCGGCGGCAAGCTGACGAAGGGCTTCCCGTACAGGACTTCTGCTTATAGAAAACTGTTCGGCAATCTCTTTTTCCTGGAGCCATTGTCCGGGCTTATAATCTCCATCACAGATACCCTGCTTCATTAATTCGTAAACCTGTCCCCGTATAGTATTTACTACTTTCTTCATATAGACAGACACCTCCTTGTAAGGTTCTATTTTCAACGGTGCGAAAAAAGCATGTTGTGTTAAGGATGCATACATTATACACCATGTATCATAGCACATTTTAACAAAAAAGACAAAGATTAATTGAAAGAATTGAATAATTGACAGTTAGGCATAGAAAGGGTATACTCGTCTTAAGTGATGTGTTATGTATGATGTATACATTATAAAGAGAGGAGCCAATAAATGAAAACCATACAGATTCCTTATTATACCGGCCATATGCAGATGCATATTGCAGAAGAGAATCTTAAGGCGTTGATTACAGCAAAGGGAGATTCCTATAATTCGGGAAAAAGTGAGGAAACTTTGGTCAGAGAAGCCCTTGAGAATCCCATAGGGACGCTGCCGCTGTACAAGCTGGCAGAGGGGAAAAAGAAAGTGACCCTTGTAACCAGTGATCATACCCGGGCAGTTCCGAGTAAGCTCACTCTGCCTATATTATTAGGACAAATCCGCAAGGGGAATCCGGAAGCGGAGATTACAATCCTGATAGCCACGGGGCTTCACCGTGCTCCGACAGAAACAGAAATGAGGAATATGTTCGGGGATGCTATTGTGGATAATGAGAAGATTTCTGTCAACCATGCATTTGAGCCGGAAGAATTTGTTTACATGGGTAATCTCCCTTCAGGCGCAGAGTTTCATGTGAACAGACTGGCTGTGGAATGTGATTTGCTTGTGACAGAAGGATTTATTGAACCCCACTTTTTTGCGGGTTTTTCCGGAGGAAGGAAAAGTATTCTGCCGGGAATCTGCAATGCGGCTACGGTAAATGAGAACCATTCTTATAAAGCTATTTCAAGCGAAAAGGCTAAGACAGGTGTGCTGAAACAGAATCCTGTCCACGAGGATATGCTTACAGCAGCCAGAAGAGTAAATGTGCAGTTTATTCTGAATGTTGCTCAGAACAGTGAGAAAAAAATCATTGCAGCCTTTGCCGGAGATTTGGAAAAGGCACATGAGAAAGGCGTAGAATTTGTGCGTGGTTTATCACAGTGCGCATCCGTAAGAGGTGATATTGTTGTCACCTCAAACGGAGGCTATCCTCTTGACCAGAATCTTTACCAGACACCGAAGGCGGTTTCAACGGCTGAGGCATGTGCAGGGGAGGATGGTGTGATCATTATGGCCGCTTCCTGTGTGGACGGGATGGGTGGTGAATTTTTTGAAAAACTGATTGTGATGGGAACGGTGGAGGAAATCGATGATTATCTTTCTTCTATTCCGCCAAAAGAAACAATCAGCGAGCAGTGGTGTGCACAGATTTATGCCCGTATTTTAAAAAAGCATAAGGTAATCTTGGTAACCACCTATTTGGACCGCAAAGCTGTGGAGAGAGCCAATATGATTCATGCCTCAAGCCTAGATGAGGCCTTGGAAATTGCGTATAGCCTGAAAGGAAAGGATGCTGAGGTTGTAGTGATACCTGACGGGGTTTCTGTTTTAGCGGTTAAAACGGATTGATATGTGTAAGACAAGCCCGGGGATATCATTTAGAGTAGTAAATACTGCGCGATACGGAGGAAATTATGGAAGATTTAAAGCTGGCACTAAAGGTAGACGATAAAGATAATGTAGCAACGATATTTGCCAACAATATTATGGATAATACAGAGGTTGAAATCCGTGATAAAAAGGGAAATACGGAAACAGTACATGTAATAGGAGATATTCCATACGGACACAAAATCGCAGCACGCGATATAAAGGCTCAGGAGCCCATTATGAAGTATGGAGAAAGCATCGGAGCGGCTGTCGCTGATATCAGAAAGGGAGAATATGTACATATCCATAATATGGTCGCCCTGCGCGGCCGCGGTGACCTGGAAGGAGGAAAAGCATAATGGATACATTTCAAGGATATTTACGTCCGGACGGAAAGGTGGGCAGCCGTAATTTGGTTGCCGTAATTCCTACAGTAATCTGCGCGGCAGATGTAGCTCAAGGTATCTGCAATGCAGTGCAGGGAACGGTTGGATTTTTTCACCATCAGGGCTGCTGTCAGCTGCCGTTGGATTTAAAACGTGTTACTGATACACTTATCAGTCTTGCCTGCAGTCCGAATGTGGCCGCAGCTCTGATCGTCTCCCTGGGATGTGAAGGAACCGATACGGAACGGCTGATTCAGGAGGTATCGGCGACAGGGAAACCGGTAGAGGTAATCCGGATTCAGGAGCTTGGCGGTATGAGCAGAGCTATCCAGAGGGGAACTGATCTGGCGCAGAAACTCCAGATGGAGATTTCCGGTATTCAGAGAAAGACTGTGGATATTTCCCGCGTGATAATGGGAATCAAATGCGGAGCATCTGATACTACGAGCGGTATGGCGTCTAATTGTGTGATCGGATATGTGGCAGATAAGCTGGTGGATTTAGGAGCTACCGTTGTATTTGGGGAAACAACAGAATTTCTGGGCGGAGAACACATTCTGGCCAGGCGTGCAGTTGGAGGTGAAAACGGTCCGGTAGGTAAAAAAATTTACAAGATAGTGAACGACATGGAAAACAGGGCAAAGGCAATCGGTGAGGATATGCGCGGAGGGCAGCCCACTCCTGGTAATATTAAAGGCGGACTGTCAAGTATTGAAGAAAAGAGTCTCGGCGCAATTGTGAAAAGCGGTCATCGTCCAATCCAGGGAGTTCTCGAGTATCCGCAAATGGTCAGTACGGAAAAGGGATTGTGGATTAAAGACGCGCCCGGTCGTGAACCTGAAATTCTTACGGGAATGGCGGCAACCGGCGCACAGTTTCTATTGTTTTCCACCGGAAGAGGCGCGCCTCAGGGCTTCCCAAGCATGCCGGTAATTAAAATATGCGGCAATCCTAATACATATGAAAGAATGCAGTATGACATGGACTTAAATGCAGGCCTTATAATAAAAGGAGAAAAGAGCATTGAACAAGTGGGAGAGGAAGCATATTCCCTGCTTTTGCAAGTCTTGAACGGACGTATGACGAAGAATGAAGCGATTCATTATACCAGTACCATGGATATTTACTGTCTGGGACCTGTTATTTAGAAAATGCAGATAGATAGAATATATAACAGGTTTCAGCACCTATAAGGAAGGAATTACGGAAAATATGAAGTATAATTTTACATCTGTGAACCCTCGTTATCATGTAGGCTCTGCCAAATGGAATGAAATTCATAAGGTACTGCCGGATTTCAGCGGGGATATCGTACCATTTTCGGTTGCCGATATGGAATTCGAAAACGCTCCTGAGATTAAGGAGGGCTTAAAAAAGTATATCGACAGCTACATCCTGGGTTATGCTGATCCTACAGAAGAATATTATGACGCTATTTTGGGATGGATGAAAAGAAAGCATGGATGGGAGATTAAAAGGGAGTGGATCATCCGTACACCGGGAATTATCAAGGCATTTTTTACTGCGGTTAAAGCATATACCGAGCCGGGAGAGGGTGTTCTGCTGCTCACACCATCCTACTATCCTATGTATGCGGCAATTGATATGAATAAGCGCAAGCGTGTGTGTTCCTCGCTCATTAGCCGTGATGGCAGATATGAGATAGACTGGGCGGATTTTGAGGAAAAAGCAGCACGTTCGGATACGAAGCTGTTTATTCTCTGCAGTCCTCATAACCCCTGCGGGAGGGTTTGGACAAAGGAAGAATTGCTGAAGATGGGACGAATCTGCATAGACAATGATGTTGTAATATGTTCAGATGAAATACATTTTGATATTGTTATGCCGGGATATCATCACTATGTTTTTGCCGGTATCAATGAGGAGCTGGCACACTATTCAGTTATCTGTACGGCACCGAGCAAGACCTTTAATCTGGCGGGGCTTCAGAATTCAAATATCATTATACCGGACAAAGAGCTTTATGACAAATTTTATGGGGTTCTGCTGACAGAGATGACCAATCCAAAGTGTAATATTCTCGGCTATGAGGCAAACCGTATCGCATATAGCGAGTGTGAAGCGTGGCTGAGCCAGTGCCTTGAGGTGATTGATACAAATAGAAAAATGATTGAAGAGTTCATGAAAATGGAGTTTCCGGAGGTTGTTATTACACCATTGGAGGGCACATATCTTTTGTGGATGGACTTCAATCATTTGGGTATTCCTTATAAAGAATTGGCGGAAATTCTGCGAGTAAAGGCTCAGCTGTTTTTTGATGATGGTTACATTTTCGGAGACGAGGGTATTGGTTTTGAGAGATGGAACCTCGCCTGCCCCACTCGTTATATCGAAGAAGGGCTGCAGCGGATGAAAGCTGCGCTGGATGAGTACATGAAAAAGTAAGCTGCCCATTATGAAGAAAACAGCGAAGAGAGTTTACAAAGGAGGAGAATATGAACGGAGAAGAAAACAAAAAATATGGGGCAAAGGCACTGATTCCTATTGGTGTGTTTTTGGTTTTATATGTTGGCTGTGGAGTGTTTTTTACGCTTCAGGGTGTGGAAAAGCCGTTTAATGTAATGCCGCGTTATGTAGCGGTAATGGCAGGAATTTTAGTCGGCTTGATATTCTTTGAACGTGACAAGAAGCTTGCAGACAAGGCGGAAATTTATTATCATAGTGCTGGGGCACCTGGAGTAATGACACTGAGCCTTATTGTACTTTTAGCAGGAGGCTTTGCAGGCTCCTGTGCGGCAATCGGTGGAAAGGATTCTATGGTAAATCTGGGAGCGTCTCTAATCCCTCCGCAGCTTTTAATTCCTGGAATTTTTGCTATGTGCGCCATTGTCTCCACATGTATCGGTACGTCTATGGGGACAGTCAGCGTTATGGCGCCGGTCGCCGTAGCATTGGCACAGGGGACAGGGGTAAATCTTGGTGTGGCCGCGGCGGCAGTACTCACCGGAGCTACCTTTGGAGATAACCTATCTATGATTTCGGATACTACAATCTGTGCGACAAAAGGTGTCGGTGCGGAAATGAAGGATAAGTTCCGCATGAATTTCCTCATAGCCATACCCGCGGCCGTGCTGGCTTGTGTGGTCTATGGCATTGTAGGGCTGAACAGCGGGGCTTCACAGATGGCTGAAATCGGAGAGTACAATCTGGTTACCATTATTCCTTATATTGCAGTGTTGGTGATGGCAGTGGCAGGGCTTGATGTAATTCTTGTTCTTACGATTGGTATGGGATTATCCTGCGTTATCGGACTTTTTGCGGGAACGGCTACGGTATTTGAATGGGCGCAGGGAATTGGCTCCGGTATGGAAGGAATGTTCTGGCTGGCAGTATTTGCTATGATGATTTCCGGTATGATTGGTCTGGTGCGCCATTACGGAGGCATTGACTGGCTGGTAGGTGTGGCGAAAAAGGGCATTAAGAGCCGCAAAAGCTGTGAATATATTATCGGGCTTTTCCCTACGGTGCTGTCTGGTATCATTGCAAACAACGTGCTTGCCATTATCATTAATGCCCCGATTGCAAATGAACTTGGGGGCAGATATAAAATCGCACCCAAGAGACTGGCGAGCCTTCTGGATATAGGTGCATGCCTTGGTGCTATGATCGTGCCCCATGGAACTTGTATGCTTATGGTGCAGGAGGCTGCGGGCTGTGATTACCTGGATGTGCTCAAGTATGAGTTTTATCCGCTGTTTCTGCTCATAGCAGTGGTAGTTACCATTCAGTTCGGTTTGCTGCGGACAAAGGAAGAAAAAGGGTGATGAAGGTTTATGCAGATCTACAGTAAAAACGGTGTGATTTTGTATGTACAGGCAGACCATTTGCCGGGAGAAATATTGGGAAGTGTTATTGATTATTTATACGAAGCAGGGGCCTGCAATGTACAGGTGATTCCCACGGTGACCAAGAAAAACAGGCCGGGTTATATCTTTTTGATTGATACAAAAGAAGATTATGCGGAGGCAGTGGAAAGGGTTTTAATAAGGGAACTGAAGGTCACAGGCTGGCATAGAATTTCCACAGAGCACCGTCATCTTGCGGTGGATTATGTGAAGAAACAGATACAGATTCAGGGCAGGGATTTCGCTGTCGATATGGAGCTAGAGGGAAAAGTGGCTCATGGAGAGTGTGTTTCCCTCCGCCCGGAGCATAGAAGCTGTGCAAGAATGAAAGAGCTCCTGAAGGAGAGAGGGTATGAAGTTTCTCTGGTAGATTGTGGAAAGATACTCACACAGCTTTTGGAACAAAATGAATCAATCTATATCATTCAAGAGGAGAGATGAAATGAACAATATTGGATTTTGTAATGTACATGCCTCTGTTCAGGCGGCTGCACTGTCAAGTATCGACAATTTGACCAGCGACAGAATAGAAGCATTGGCCGGAGGGCATGGTATGGTTAACCTTGCCATGTTTTCAGTAGTAAATGTGATTACAGAAGAACTTCTTCGGGGTGAAAGTATTGAGATAAAATTTGCAAACGCCCGCCGTCTGCCGGTAGACGATATTATGGATAAAGCTATAAAGGCAGCAAAAAGTGCGGGCGCTGACAGTGCAAATGCAGCGCTTATTACTGCCTGCATCATGTACCTTGCAGGTGCTGCGGCACAGGTTGGAATACCGGCAGGGAATAGGAAGCTGGGGGCTACAGCCAGAATGCTTGCGGGGGTGGACAGATGTGGTGTAAGTGCTATTCCTACTTCCAAAATGAACAGCAAGATATCTGCTTTTCCGGCTGTTCAGGCAATCTATAAGGCGGCAGAGGAAGGAAAACTTTCTCCTATTGACGGCGGTGATATTCCGGCAAATGTGGCGGGTGCAATCTATGGTCACAGCGCTCTAGGTGAGGATTATATCTGGCCGGAGGTAGCAAAAAACGGTGCAAGAATTGGTACAGAGGCAATGCTGAAAGCCATGCGCGGAGTGGGGATTCGTGGAAATGCATTTCAGGCGGCTGTACTTGGCGCGGCTGCTATTTTGGAAATCATTCATCCTGATGCAGAGGTGCCGGAATCTGCCGGAACCTATGGCAGGACCAGTTCTGCTTATCTGGTTGGAAAGGCAGCCGCTGAAACCGCGGGGCTGCCTGAAAAGCTCCATATGCGTGTGACTGGAGAAGAGTATGATACGGCACATTTGGTTGGTGATGTAGGGCTTATATTAAAAGATATCGGTGGTCCTTCTGTAGTTGGAATGATGTCTTTTGTTGAAATTTTCTCCTGCTTTAAGGAGCGCATCTGCGGCGGGTCTGGAGCACCGCATAATTCCCCTTTGGGGCATATGACTTGCTATATTATCCCGGCAATGCGCGGGCTGACTGCAGGCTGGGATTCCCGGGAATTGGGCTCTGCCATTGTAAAAGACAGAACAGAGGATACGGTAAATCCGGAATCCGCAGCATTTGCTATCTGGATTGTATCCAGCAAAGCTTCAGCCCTTCGCGGCGGTCCGGTGACAAAACTTCTGATGGAAGCAACCTTGCCTTTGGTTACAAGAGTAATTTATGATAAAACAAAATTCACCTTTGAAATGCTTAAGGATGGTAAAATCTTGGCAGAAATAGTAAAAGCATTAGATGATGAGCGTGTAGCTATGGTGGAGGAATACACCGGAAAATGGTGGAAAAAGGCATCAGGAGATGAGGTTTCCATTAAATTTACAAAAATCGGTAATGCTGCGAGAAGAACTTCGAAGCTGGTGCAGAAATACTTTGCCTTTGACCCGCTTATTAATGTGGATGTAACAGTAAACGGCAGACAGGCACATCTTGAACATTTTGTAGATGACGTTATTCCTAAGGTTTCTATGGGGGAATATAAGGACTTGGCATGGGCTGTTCCTTATGTGGCGCCGGCAACCTCTGATTTGGCTCTTTCAGGATGTGAGATACTTAATGTTGTTGTTCCGGCGGCCGCGGCTGCTATTCTTGAGTATGCACCTGTGGAAGAGGCTGCGGCGGAAGCGGAAAAGGCGGCTTATATCACCGCCGGAATCCCCGGCCCGAAGGCTGCGGCCGTGCGGCTTGGAAAGCTGGCTGTTAGTATAAGTGAGCGAATGATATAGGGATAAATACTTTAAGGCCTCGGTTTGTTTGTAAACCGGGGCCTTTAAGCATTTTGTAATTCATGTTGCAATATTTCGAGAATAAATTGCTCTTGATACATTATTGTAATATACTTTTCTTAAGGAGTAATCGTGATACAAGGTGGTAGCCTCCCAAACTTGCAAAAGAGGGGAGGTGGTGCAAATGGAGATGTTTACATTTAGCGATTTGATGCTATTCGCAACTTTTCTGATTGCATTGCTTCCCAAGGGACGCCTTCGGTGTGCCTACATAGATAGGACAAACAAGCGAAAATAAATAAGCCTACCTTGTACTTGACCGTCGGGTAGGTTTATTGCTATACCGAGGCTAACCACTTTGTGGGCGGTTGCTCCTTTTCTATTCTTAATATATCATAGTGAGAGGAATATTTCAAGGAAAAAAATTTGCTAAGCTTTGAAATAAACCCGTATATAGAAGAAAATACGGTAATACGGTAACAGAAAACAAGCAAAAGAAAAGAACAAATTGCTCTTGGATGTGTAATGTGCTATACTTTGTCCATGGAGTAATCGTGATACAAGGTGGTAGCCTCCCAAACTTGCAAAAGAGGGGAGGTGGTGCAAATGGAGATGTTTACATTTAGCGATTTGATGTTATTCGCAACTTTTCTGATTGCGCTGCTTCCCAAGGGACGCCTTCGGTGTGCCTACATAGATAGGACAAACAAGCGAAAATAAATAAGCGAAAATAAATAAGCCTACCTTGTACTTGGCAGTCGGGTAGGCTTATAGCTCACACGGGAGGCTAACCACTTTGTGGGCGGTTGCTCCTTTTCTATTCTTAATATATCATAGTGAGCCGCATATTTCAAGCATAAAAAACATGTTGACTTTTCAGTTAAACCCTGTATACACTGATGATAATACAACAATCCCGGCTGACTGCCGGAAGCATTATAGTGAGGATACGCAGAAAGAGTAAATGGTGGCAGAATGTACAGTATATTAATTGTGGACGATGAGAGAAACGAACGTACAGGTATCGAGAGGCTGATTCACAGGTATCAGTATGATTTGAAAATATACCAGGCGTGTAATGGTGAGGAAGCTCTTAAAGTTTTTGAAGATAAGAAAATTGACATTTTGCTGACGGACATTAAAATGCCGTTTATGACCGGTATGGAGCTCATTGAAGAGGTACATAAAAGAGGCTGGGACCCGGTCTGCATTATTTACAGTGCGTACGGGGAATTCGAGTATGCGCAGAATGCAATTTCTTTAGGCGTGCTTCAATATCTTTTAAAGCCTATACGTCTGGAGGAATTTCAGAAATTATTCCAAAAAGTATTCCATGTTTGTGAAGAACGGAAGAACAGCAGACTTCAGAATGAAAAAATGCAGGAAGCACAGAAAAGGGTATCTGATGAAAAAACCGGGCGTGCTCTTATCAGATATCTGGAATCAGAGTCTGCGGAGGGAGAAGAGGCATACCGTAGTGCATTCGGGGGACAGGATGTTTACCCAGTCATATTGTCAAGCTATCTGTACCTGTTTTCAAGATATTGGGATGACTACGTCTTTGAGATTAAAGAAAAGTTTCCGGATAGTACGCTTATCATTAACCGTGACGATACCCAGGTCCTCTTGTTGGTTCCCCACATGGAGAAAATGCACAAAAAGGATGTGGAGACAGCCTGCGAGGGCTTGATTGAGATATCAAAAAAGAAATACCAGTCTGAGCTTTTGATCATAGTGGGCAAGTGCTGCTGCAGCGTCCGCCAGTTAAAGTCCGAGTATGAAAAAATGAAGGAGCAGTTGGATTACCAGTTCTTTCTTACAGAGAGCATCTGCCTTGTGGAGGATAAGGGTGCGTTTCTGAAAAAAGAAAAGGACATGCTTCCTATTTATTTTAAAAGGATTCTGACCAATGCAAAGCTGAAGGATTTTGAGGGAATCAGGACAGAATTTGAAAAAGCCTTTGATTATGTGGAGGAAAACATGGGCTTCAGTTCTGTTTATATTAAATACAATTTTTCGGAAATTATAAAAAAATGCTGCGAAGCACTTCATAAAGAGGAGCGCATGATGGAAATAGTGGAGAATATTTACGGCGCGCGGTCCCTGCGTGAGGTTAAGGATGCAGCCCTGTACCTGATTCATGAATTTGAACAGGAGCAGGAGGAAGTCCGGGATGAGAACCGGGTGGTGATGCTTGCCAAGGATATTATAAGCGAAGAGTACGGCAACAGCACACTCTCTGTCTCGCTGCTTGCAGAAAAATTAGGAATATCAGCGGCCTATTTAAGCTCACTGTTCAAAATGGAGACAGGAGAGAATCTTGTCAAATATATTTCCAGATATCGGATGGAGAAGGCGAAGCAATTACTGAATACCACGAATATGAAGATTGGAGACATAGCGGAGAGAGTGGGATACTTTAATACTTCCTATTTTATTTCATTATTCCGCACCAATGAAGGCTGCAGCCCAGCTAAATTCCGGGAGAAGAATTGATAAATGGATAAGATAAAAAAGAAATCATTTGCGGGACAGCTAAAAAAGGGCTTTATTTTAATCATCATGATTCCGGTTTTATGTCTTGGCAGTTTTATCCTCTATTCCTCTGCCCGCTATGTGAAAGAAGAGAAAACGCTGGAGATAAATAACAGTATAGACCAGAATGAGATTGATCTGAAAAACAGAATGGAACAGTGTGAAAGGTCTATTATTTATGCGGTAAGTAATTACACGTTACAGGAGTTTATGCAGATTGACACCGGCAAATATCTGGAGCTGGCCAACGCGGCAAAAAGTGTGGGACCGCTGCTGTACAATAATGTCCTTTCCAGTCAGTATTATAAAAAGCTGCGTATTTATACGGAGAAAAAATACAATATTATGGATGACCTGATTCATCTGGATGACCAGGTTAAAGAGGAAACCTGGTACAAAAAAACAATGCAGTCAGAGGAAACCTGCTGGTGGTTTGAGAATGACAGTTTTTTCATTACGAAAGTGATCAAAACCTCTTATCCTGTTAAAACATTGGGGATTATGAAGGTAGACCTTGATTCCAGAATATTCAGAAGCAGCTTTAATGTGTTTCAGAATACACCTATCAACATCAGCCTTTCCAAGGCGGGCGATTCTTTTTATGAATATAAAAATGTAAAGGAAGATTTTGATAGCGGCTTTGCGAGATCGGATGAATTGGGGAATTCAGGCTGGACAGTGACCTATCAGGTGGATAAACGATATTTTTCACAGAACCTTGGAACAGGTATTGTTGCGCCCATGCTGATTATTTTTGCAGTGCTGTGTTTGGTCTGGCTTGCGGTTCATATATTTTCCAAGCTTCTGTTGAAAGATATGATGGTCTTGGTATCGGAGGTAAACGAGGTCCAGAAAGGCGATTTCGATGTAATCATAGAGCCGTCTGAAATTGAAGAGGTAGACATTCTTGCAAAAAGCCTGCAGGGTATGATGAACAGGATCAAGCAGCTTATCCGGCAGGTTTATGCAAAGGAGATTGAACGTCAGGGTATCGAATTAGATTTGCTGCAGGCAAAGATAAACCCACATTTCCTTTACAATAATCTCTCTGCTATCAATTGGCTGGCGCTGGAGTCCGGGCAGGATAGAATATATGAGATTACCACAGAGATGGCAGCTTTTTATAGGACGGCATTGAATAAAGGAAAAAATGTGGACAAGCTTTCAGTAGAAATTGCGAATATTAAGGCATATATCCGGCTTCAGCAGATTTCTCATGAAGATTCTTTTGATGTGGAATACAAGCTTGAGGAAGCGCTTATGGAGGATAATGTCCCGATCTTTATTTTGCAGCCATTGGTGGAAAATGCCATAGAACACGGGGTGGATCAGTTAAGAGAGGGCCGTGGGGAGATTTCCATCAGTGCCCGGAAAGACGGAAAATACCTGGTGCTGAATGTTTGTGATAATGGTGATGAGTTATACAAAAAAATAGGACGGGGAGCGATGAAAACGGAGGACTATGGATATGGGACTTCAAATGTCCACAGAAGAGTCCAGCTTCTTTGCGGGAAGGACTGCGGCCTGACAGTGAGTGCAGATGAGACAGGAACACGGTCTGTGGTGAGGCTGCGGACCGACAGGCTGACAATGATATAAAAGTGGGAGATCACTGTTTACTCCATGGAGAGTAATATGCTTTGTGATGAACTGAATTTTGACAAAGGAAATCCTTCGGGGTTTCTTTTGTTGTTTTTGGGCTACCTTTAAAAATTGATATTAATATAAAAATCTTTGGATAGTAAGTGCCTCTGATTTTTCTTAAAATAAAATCATCAAAAGGAAAGAACACCGGAAGGGTGCTGGTACGGCTTATGATTCGCTGTACCGGAGAAAGGAGACGAGTTATGAAATGTAAAAAAGCAGCAGGCATGATTCTTAGTGCGGCTATGGTGGCTGGACTTGTTGGTACGGCAGGAGGAACCACAGTAATGGCAGAGGCCGGGGATGCACAGACAGTTACCTTTACCTGTTGGTATGATGAAGATGATATGGCACCGATTCTGGAGGTCATCAACGAAAAGCTTGGAGGGGACTATGTAGTGGAATATACATATGTTGCCCGTAACGACTATAACAACGTACTGGGAACGCAGCTGGCAGCAGGCGAGGGCCCGGACATTATTGCTGATGGAACAAACTTCCCGGCAAGAATCAAGGCCGGAAATTTAAAGGAAATCACCGGAGCAGCCTATTTGGAAGGCATCAATGAGGCAGGATTTGCACTGTGCAAGGACGGGGATAAGGTTTACGGAGTTCCTTCTTATGGCTGGTTCTCCGGCGTATGGTACAACAAGGACATTTTTGAGGAAAATGGAATCACAGAGGCGCCAAAGACCTTTGACGAGTTGGTTGCGGCTTGTGATACGTTAGCGGAAAAGGGCGTGCAGCCAATGGGCTTCGGTCTGGCGGACGGGGATACGGCAGTACATTCTTTAATGGGATATCTGGAGAATGATTTTTATGAGACATCCGAAGAAGGAAAGACCTTTGACGAAGCCTTTGCCAAGGGTGAGAAAAAGATGGACGGCACGATCAATGACTATGTGAAGCAGTGGAGCGTGCTGATTGAAAAAGGCTATATCAACGATACAATGGTTGGAATATCCAACGAGCAGGCATTAAATGACTTTATTGCAGGCAAAACAGCTATCTTTAACGGCGGCCCATGGCAGTACACGAACCTCAAAGAGGCCGGATTCAATTTCGGCATGATTCCGAACCTGGGAAGCTCTGCGGAAAACCAGTACCTGAACGGTGGTCCTGCTGTAAGCTTCGGTATTAATGTGAACACAAAGAATGAAGAGGGCGCAGAGAAGCTTATGGAAGCGCTGGCATCTGTGGAAGTACAGCAGGCCTTTGTAGATGCCAATGTAGGCGGCTTCAGCTATAAAGAGGGAGTAACCGTTGACATGCCCGAGGAATACGAGGCAGTTAAGGAAATCCTTGAAAATGGAAACGTAGCCTGCAGTTGGGACAGATGGAGTGTAAATATGCCTTCCCAGTCATTGTTTGATGAGGCAGTTGCACAGATGCAGGGCCTGGCAGCCGGAAGCCTGACTCCGGATGACTTTGCCAAGGCATTAGATATCAAAGCTGATTCAATCCGGTATGAATAAAGTACCTGTGGTAACTATTCAGCAGGCAGTATCCTGCGAAGGGGCAGCTATGTGATGGCTGTCTGGAAAATGATGCTGCCGTACAACGCAGGATATGCAGTTGTCCTCCTGCCTTGTGCGGCAGCATTTTGCACTTATGCACTTTTTTGAAGGAGTAAGTTATGAACAATAAAGTTAAAATGAAAAGCAATCTGCCGTATATTCTAATGGCGGTTCCGGCGCTGGCCATATTCATTACTTTTTTTATAGTACCTCTGATTTTTACATTTACATACAGCTTTTCCAACTGGACGAACTATTCACCTGAAATAACCTTTGCAGGGCTTGGGAATTATAAAAAGCTTTTGGCAGATACGACTGTCTCGATCGGTATTAAAAATTCTTTAGTCTATGCTGTCGTAAATGTACTGCTCCAAAATATCATTGCATTGCCTGTGGCTGTGGTATTAAATTCAAAACTTAAAGGCCGTAATTTTTATCGGGCCATTTATTTCTGTCCGGCTGTGCTCAGTACCCTGGTAGTAGGATATCTGTGGAAGTTCCTGCTTTCAGCCAGTGATTATGGCTTCGTAAATCAGGTTTTGAATAAGCTTGGTCTGGATGCGGTGAACTTTTTAGGAAACGGAAAGATAGCTCTTGGTGCCATCATCCTGACCCAGGTGTGGCAGTGGTTTGGCTGGGCAATGGTGATTTACCTTGGCAATCTCCAAAGCATCAGTGACGACCTGTATGAAGCGGCATCTATCGACGGCGCGGGGACATTGAATAAGTTCTGGCACATTACGATTCCGGGCTTAGCGCCGGCCATAAAAATTAATTTGATAACCGGAATGATTTCAGGTTTAAAGGTATTTGATATTGTAATGTCCCTTACAAATGGCGGGCCAGCGCATCAGACAGAGACGATTCTTACCTTAATGTTCCAGAAGTTTTCGGAAGGAAACTATGGATATGCGTCCTCTTTTGGTATTGCATTTTTGGTGATCAGTATGATTTTGGCCTGTATCTTACTTGGTGCATTTGGTAAATGGGAAAGGAGGCTGGGACAATGAAGCGCAAGGCAATTCTTTCAAATACAGCAAAATATATCGTTATGTCGTGTATTGCTTTGATTGTATTAATCCCGATTTACTATTTGATTGTGACTACGTTTAAAAGCTCTACAGAGGCGGCTGTTTCGCCCATGTCTCTTCCGTCAGCCCTGGATTTCAGTGGTTACAAGGAGGCATTTACTGCCATGCAGTATCCCAGGGCCTTCCGAAATACCTTTATTATCACCCTGACGTCAGTTGTGGGTCTGATTATAGTGGCCTCTATGTGCGGCTATGTGCTGAACAGAAAAAGTAAATATAAAATTACAAACGCTGTTTTTCTTCTGATTTTGTCGGGGATTATGTTTCCGTACCAAATGTCAATATTAGGACTTTATAAGGTGATTCAGGGATTCCATTTAATGAATTCACTGGCGGGAGTTATCCTGATTGACATCGCAATCAATATCCCCTTTGCCACGTTTTTGATTAAGAGCTTTGTGACTACCATACCGATTGAATTAGAGGAAGCAGCCAGAATTGATGGCGCAGGAACCTTCCGCACCTTCTGGACCATTACCTTTCCTCTGATGAAACCGATCATAGCAACCGTGGCAATTCTTAATACGCTGACGATATGGAACGACTTTATCGGTCCTCTTTATTTTTTACAGTCAAGGGAAAAGGATGTCATTCTCCAGGAGGTTTACAGAAATATCGGGCAGTTTTCTACTGATTGGAGCAGCTTGTTCCCCATGATGGTGCTGGGGGTACTGCCTCTTGTGTTATTCTATGTGTTTATGCAGAGGTACATAATAGGCGGCGTGATGAGCGGCTCTGTGAAAGGATGAGTGCGGAGTAGATGGAAGATATGGCAAAGCTAGAGAAAACGATAAAGCTAGAGAATAAGATAAAACTAGAGAATGAGACAAAATTAGAGAATGCGGCAAATAATGTGAAGTTGTCGAATGCATCAAATGGGGCGGATATAGCGGATTTTGAATTTGTATATAAGGAGGATGACAAGGGGCGGCTTACATTCCTGGGAAGCAGGGATGATTCCTCTTGTATGAACTGGGCGGAGGGCCGGACTGCCTGGGGGACTGTAATCTGTCCGGAAGGTATCCGGGTGGAGAAAAAAAGACAAATTTTAAACAATAAAAGGCTGGAGGAAACATACCGTTTTACGAATGCTACTTCCTTTCCGGTTATGTTTAAATATACGGATGTGGGAATTTATACCACCTTTAATGATAATTATGAGGCTGCTGACGAATGTCTGGAAAGAAGATGTCATACACATATTTTCTGCGGCGGAGAAGCTTCTTATGTACAAGCCCTGCGTATGGGAGGACGCGGTCCGCATTTAGGACTGGCGCTGAAAAAGGGCAGCATCACAGCCTACAGTGTTGAACGGGATGAAGAAAAAAGAAGTGATGACAGGGGAGATTTTATTCTCCACCCGGACCTTAAAGTGATAGGACCAGGTGAAACAGCGGAGGTTATCTGGGAGCTTTTCTGGTTTGAAAAGCCGGAGGATTTCATTGAAAAGCTTATGGAGAATCAAGAATTTCCTGTCGTAAAGTTAGATAAAAGCACATACTTTCCCCAGGAAAATCTTGAATTTGAAATCAGGGTTGGAAGCATTTTAACTGCCTCTGATATTTCTGTTACCTGCCGGGGAAAAGCAGTTTCTTTTAATTTGCGGGTTGAAAAACAGAGAACTGTGGTGAACGTTTCTTGTGATGAAAAAGCAGAGGGAGAATATAAGTTTGATATCTGTGTCTGTGGGAAAAGAACGTGGGCTGTCTTATACAGGTGTGCAGATTTGAGAACAATGTCGGAGAGACGCTGCAGGTTTATTGCTGAAAAGCAGCAGTATGGCTCTGGCAATGATTCTGATTCTACTGTTTCTGGTTTAGGTCATCTGACAGGGGCATATTTGATTTATGACAGGGAGCAGGACGGGGTCTACTACAGCCATTTAGACGATCATAACGGCGGCCGGGAGCGGCTGGGGATGGGAGCGCTGATGGCAGTATATCTACAAAAGAATAAGGATGACAGGCTTTTTGAGAGCCTCATGAGCTATAAGGAATATGTATACAGGGAGCTGTTTGACAAGGAATCCGGTATGGTTTTTAACGATATCTGCCGCAACAATGACTGGAACCGATTATATAACTATCCCTGGATGTCCATTTTTTTGATGGAATTATATAGGCTTACACATGAGACAGAATATATCCACCACGCTTTCCTGGCAATGATACAGTATTATGAACAGGGTGGAGACAGCTTTTATGCCATTGGAATTCCTGCCTGTGAGCTGCTTACAGAATTAGAAAATGCCGGGTTTATTGAGGATAAGGAACGGCTGAAAAAGAAATTCCTTGCACATGCGGACGTAATATTACATAACGGAATCCATTATCCTGCATCGGAGGTGCAGTATGAACAGAGCATTGTGGCACCGGCAGTCAGTATTCTGCTCCAGGCTGAAGCAATCACACAAAGCGGCGTGTATCTCAGGGAAGCGAAAAGACAGATGAAGGTATTAGAATTATTTAATGGAGCGCAGCCGGATTACCATCAATTCAGCAATGCAATCCGGCACTGGGACGGATTCTGGTTCGGAAAAAACCGTACCTATGGAGATACCTTTCCCCATTATTGGAGTGTACTTTCCGGGGTGGCTTTTGCGCAGATGGCCCAAGTCACTCATGATTCTGGATATGAGAAAAAAGCCTCCGCTTCCATCCGGGGAAGTCTGAATTTGTTCAAAGAAGATGGCTTTGCGTCCTGCGCTATGGTGTATCCTCTTCAAGTAAACGGCAGAAAAACAGGATACTATGATCCCTGGGCAAATGATCAGGATTGGGCACTTTATTATGCCTTAAAGTATGAAAATATTGTGGAATGAGGAGACAGAATATGAAAAAACGAGGAGATTTCACTCTTCCCGGAGAGGCCGGATATGAGAAATTAACATTGGAACTTGCGGAAAAATGGGGAGCCGATATGATACGGGACAGTGACGGTACACAGTTGTCACCAGAACTTCTCCAAGCGGGATATGGGATTTATTCTACTGTCTGTGTGATACGGGAGCATAATGAATGGGCGCGTGAGAACAGAGATAAGCTGCAGCAGACTTTTTTGATGGCAGGACCGGTTACGGCAGAGGACGATTGTGTGGAGATAGAACTTTTAAAGGATTATTTTTCCCAGCAGTTTTCTGTCAATACTTCCCCGGAAAGCTTAGAGCTATGGCAGGTGACAGACAGGACTACAGAAGAAATTCTCCCTCGTGAAGCCTGGGAATACCATGAGAAAACGGGATGCGTTTCTGTAAAAGATGTAAAGAAATGGCATCGGTACAGCGTGAATTTTCTTGCCTATCGTGTGTGGGAAGAGATTTCCATGTATAACCATATCACAAATCATTGGGATAAGGAACATCTCATGCAGATTGACCCAAGGTATGAAGAAACACAGGAATATATCTTTGCGTGGATGCGCAGGTGGTGTGAGTCCCATCCGGCGACGAAGGTTGTCAGGTTTACGTCCATGTTTTACAATTTTGTGTGGATTTGGGGGCAGAGTGAGGAGAACAGAAATATTTTTACGGACTGGGGGTCCTATGATTTTACAGTAAGTCCTTTGGCCTTAAAGCTTTTTGAACAGAAGTATCATTATGCATTGACGGCTGAGGATTTTATTAATCAGGGCAAGCTTCACGTAACTCATATGCCAAGCGGACAGAAAAAGAAGGATTGGATGGAATTTGTCAATGACTTTGTCATAGGCTTCGGGAAGCAGTTGATTGATATTGTCCATGAATATGGAAAGCTTGCCTATGTGTTCTATGATGACAGCTGGGTTGGAATTGAGCCTTATAACGGAAGGTTCGAGGAATTCGGATTTGACGGAATTATTAAATGTGTTTTTTCCGGCTATGAGGTACGTATGTGCGCCGGTGTACCTGTGAAGTCACACGAAATCCGACTCCACCCGTATCTGTTTCCGGTGGGGCTGGGCGGTCTGCCGACATTTGCAAAAGGGGGCAATCCTACCTTAGATGCGAAGAAGTATTGGAGAAATGTGCGCCGTGCTTTGCTCCGTCAGCCTGTAGACAGGATTGGTTTGGGCGGTTATCTGCATTTGACGCAGGATTACCCTGACTTTTGTGATTATATTGAGCAAGCGGCCGATGAATTCCGGGAAATAAAGAGACTTCATGAAAGTGGGAAGCCATATACACTTAAGGCAAGGATTGCCGTGCTCCACAGCTGGGGCGGTATGCGGCCTTGGACGCTTTCCGGGCATTTTCATGAAAGCGATTCCCATGACCTGATACATATCAATGAGGCGCTGGCAGGTATGCCGGTGGAGGTGTCATTTCTGGATTTCCAGGATGTGGTTGACGGAAAGCTGAAAGACTTCCAGATTGTGATCAATGCGGGAAAAGCAGGCGATGCCTGGAGCGGAGGAGAGGCCTGGAAGGATGGCCGCGTCGTGGCAGAGCTTACCAGATGGGTTTATGAAGGGGGGACGTTCATAGGGGTAAACGAACCTTCTGCCACGGCAGGCTATGATACTTACTTTCGAATGGCGCATATACTTGGAATTGACAAGGATATGGGAGAGCGCGTGAATCACGGAAAGTGGCAGGGGAGAGATGCAGATGGCATTGAATTTTGTGGCTTGATTCCGAAGGGCACCTCGCTGCCTGTGAACAAGGAAATTTATGTGTATTGTGAAGATACACAGGTTTATTTGAAGGAGGTTGGGAGCGTCCAGTATTCTGTCAATTATGTAGGTAAGGGGCAGGGGATTTATATGTCCGGCTTTACCTTTTCTCCGGAGAATAACAGGCTGCTTTTAAATACAATATTATCCGTGTGTAAGGAATCCGGGAAGGAAGCATACCTTACGGAAAATGTTAATGTGGAAAGTGCTTATTTTCCGGTAGCAGATACCTTGGTATTCATCAATAATTCGCCGGATGTGCAGCAGGTATCGGTGCAGCACAAGGGGCAGGAGGTAGTGGAAGAATTGCAGGGATTTGAGACAAGGATGATAAAGCTGGGGGCGGACGATTCCTGTAGATGATAGCAAAAAGCAGATAAAAATAACTAAGACCATCTTGTAGTTGAAAGTAAGGTAGACTTAGTTATTTTTTTGATGCTTCATTTTTCTCGAAGAACATTCTATATCCTATGAGGGGTATATTTATGAGTTTATAAAAAATTTATTTGATTCATATGACCAAATAAGATACAATAGCTATATTCCAAGTCAATCAATTTAGTCTTTCAGGGCGCTTCGCCCTATGTTTCCGGTTGCTTATGAAATTGTAAAACAAGAGATAAGATGCTATACTCTTAATAGATGTAAGAAATAACTGCTTGAACAATAATAAAACAAAGTTTGGCAAAGAAGGTGAATATATGATTATTGTTATAAGGGGTGTCATGTCGAAACAAGTGCTTGGTGATGAACTTATATCAATTATAGACGAATTAGAATTAGATGGTTATCTTTATTTGGGATACCCGATATTGTGCGGATTGGAAAGGATGATAAAGGTTGATGCTTTATTAGTTTCCAGGCAATGTGGGCTTGTCATCTTTGACTTAGATATGTTCACAGAGAATAATATTTCTGGCAAAACAGAGTTATTGGATGAATTGTACAATAATATGGAGTCAAGATTAAAGCGATATAGTTATCTGTCAATGAGACGGAAACTGCAGGTACCGATTCATGTGGTTTCCTATGCTCCATACTATACTGTATCAGGAGAAGAAGTTTATATATCCAGAGAAGCATTGAAGGAATATCTGCAAAAACTGCAGTGGCATGATACCGGACGTTATTACGAAAAACTCTTAGAGGCAATACAGATGATTTCGCAGATTAAGAAGCGTGGACGTAGAGAAAATCTCCATAACGCCGCATCAAAAGGCGCTAAGCTAAAAGCGATAGAGGATCAAATTTCGTGTCTTGATAGGTATCAAAGCCAGGCGGTCATTGAAACTGTAAATGGGGTACAGAGAATCCGAGGACTGGCAGGAACCGGAAAAACAATGGTTCTTGCTTTGAAAGTTGCATATTTCTATACAGTATATGAGGATAAGGTTATTGCTGTTACCTTTGAAAGTCGTACTTTAAAAGACCAATTTATTCAGCTTATCACTAGCTTTATTATTGAAAATACAAATCAAGAGCCAGACTGGAACCGGATTAGGATTATCCATGCATGGGGAAGTAAAAATTCAGAAGGATTGTATTTCAATTTTTGTAAAGCCAACAATACAGTGTGCTATGATTATATGGATGCGTGCAAAACATATGGCCGTAATTCACAGGCGTTCGATAAAGTCTGTCAGGAAGCAGTAGAAACAGTTGTTAATCCGGTGCAGCTGTATGATATAATATTAGTAGACGAAGCACAGGATTTTTCAAAATATTTTTTGCGTATGTGCTATATGTCTTTGCCGAAGAAAAGCCGCATGTTAGTTTATGCGTACGATGAATTGCAGAGTCTGGATAATAAAAATGTGGATTCTCCGGAAGAGATTTTTGGTTATACGAACGGAAAACCCCATGTTATGTTGGATAATAGTCATGGAAAAACAGAAGATATTGTATTATCTAAATGTTACCGCAATTCACGGCCTGTACTATGTACAGCACATAGTCTTGGGTTTGGTATATATCGGGAAAAGGAAGAGGATGAAGAGACTCAGCTAGTCCAGCTCTTTGAAGAAAAAGGGCTGTGGGAGGATATTGGCTATACTGTGAAGGATGGCGGAATTCGCGATGGGCAGGAAGTGGTGCTGTACAGGACAGAAGAAACAAGTCCAGCCTTTCTGGAGAATCACTCGACAATTGATGAGCTTATCCAATTTAGAAGATTTGACAATTTAATTGAGGAGGCACAATGGGTAGCCGATGATATTGAAAAGAATTTAAACCAAGAAGAATTAAGGTATACAGACATCATGGTTATTCATCCAGATCCTAAAATAACGAAAAGTTACGTTTCACATATTCGAATGTTATTGATGGAGAAAAAAATCAGAACACATATAGTAGGCGTTCAGACAACCCCGGATGATTTCTTTCAAGAAGATTCTATTGCAATCACTCAGATATACCGTGCCAAGGGAAATGAAGCCGCGGTAATATATCTGATAAACGCTGATTTATGTGCCAGAGGGGTCAATTTATCCAGAAAGAGGAATATTCTATTTACGGCAATGACCAGATCAAAGGCTTGGGTACGGGTGAGTGGACTAGGAAGTGATATGGAATTATTGATTGCAGAATATGAGAAAACGAGAGATCGTGATTTTCGTCTGGAGTTTATCTATCCTAACGAGCAGCAACGAAAAAATATGCGTATCATCCATAGAGATAAAACGAAGGATGAACTTCTGGAGATTAAAAAAAGTAATTTTACTTTAAATGAAATTGCCGAGAAGCTGACCAGTGGAGAAATTCAAAAAGAGGACTTGGATGCAAGTACGTTAAAGGTTCTAAAGGATGTGTTGTATGGCTGAAGAAATCAAAAAGGTGTATCAAGAGGTAAACCGGATTACACAGGAACTGATTCGCTGTGGGTTGGCAGAAGAGTATAATTTTCCGGTGATTCAGGGAACAGATATTGTATGGAGCAAATATTGTAATATTTCCTGCTATTTGAAAAATATGGAGTACTCAGCAATCTATGCGGAAATAGAAAAGGAGCATAATTATAATATTAAATTACCAGATGGCGGCATGATTCAACTGATGTATCGCTTTGATTTGAGTGGTATGCTACTAATGTCACACAGACTTGCGTTTTATCCATCACCATCATATGAAATATACCAAAACAATTCGGAAATATATGATGAAGACAGCATTTACGGTGATATTCTAAATAAAGATGTGTTACCGGTAGTTATCAGGGCAGATTACAACAGAGATGTAGTGGAAAGTGAGATACATCATCCTTTTTCACATATAACTCTTGGCGGATATAAAAATTGCAGAATTCCGGCAGATAAACCGATATCACCGATAAGCTTTGTGAAATTTATTATGGAGCATTTTTATTATGTGCCAAGTATTAATTGGGAGTTTGATTTTGATATGAAAAAGGTAGTGAGTTTTGAAGAACACCTTGCTGAGAGAGATAAGATAAAGAGCCATTTGGTAATATAGAATAGTATTACGGTCAATACGCTATAAATTACACACAGAAAAAGGGAGTACAATGAAGAGACAATACACAGACTGGGGTTACATTGACTGGCTTGAGGATGATATGGATGAGCGCAAAGCGGCTCTTAATGTGGGCATTGTATCAATCGCACCCCATGCTCATATGAATCCTCATATCCATTTTACAGAGCAGGTAATCTACACACTTCAGGGAACCGGATACAGCTTGGTAAACGGGGAAAAGGTGGATATGTCAAAGCCAAGCGTGATTCTGCATTGGGAGGCTAGCGTCATACATGAGATGTATAATTTGGGAGATACGGAGTTTAAACACCTTATGATTTCTTGTCCGGATGCGGTTGGTTTTGATTCTGCTGTTCTTGCTGAACCGGGTGGTCAGAAAATGAGTGAAGAGAAAGCGGAGGAATATTTACATGCTGCCATCAACGGCACCTGCGAGCAGTTTCTTGATACGCTGCATTATTCCTATGTGATTTTTAATGCAGTGGGAGAACCTGTAAAGAGAACGCGCATTTTTCCGGAATTTTGCTGTCGGCATTGTATGGACGAGTTATCCTCAAGCGCGGCTTCGTGTATGTGCCACTATGTGGAATGTCCTTTTACAGGGGAGAAAAGCTATGAGTGCCCTCATGGGGTGACGGTTTTTTATGTTCCGGTTATCTTTCGCGGTTCATTTCTGGGATATGTACAGGGCGGGTATGCGCATGTGCGCAGTATCCCGAAGGAGGGTGTTTATGTGATGCCTCAAAGCTCTATCCATGGGGCTAAAATTCTTCTCAGGCGTATTGTGAAGGCTATGGTGGATTATTGTGAGGTGTACCAGTTTAAAAATCAGCTTATACAGCAGGAATTGATGCTGGCAGATACACGGCAATATCAGCAGGTGCTGATTGCGAACCTGCGCAATGCAGAAAACACGATGACGGATTTGAAGATTAATAACCATTTTTTGTTTAATACGTTAAACCAAATGGCATCCATGGCTTTAGCGGGCGGTATGGAATCTTTGTACCAGTCGATTCTTGATTTGTCCTGCCTGTTCTCCTATGCGGTGCGTAACAACAGCAGTACGGTGCTTTTGTCAAAGGAATTTGAATATTTATATTCCTATATAAAGCTTCAGAAATTGCGATATGGGGACAGACTTTCGCTTACATATGCCATTGACACAGAGATGGACAAATGGGAGGTTCCCTTTAATTTCTTGATGCCTTTGGCAGAGAATGCATTTACGCATGGTTTCTTTCAGGAGGAGAATAAACAGTTTTTTCTGGGAATCAGGGAGAAGGGAAGATTTCTTGAGATTACAATGGAAAACAACGGGGCTTCCGTGGAGGAAGAGGAGTGTGAGAGAATTATGCGGGAGATGAAGGGCAGTGCGGCACATGGCCTGTCCATGATTTACCGGAAGTTAATGTCCGCCTGCGGAGAAGATTTTTCCTTGGTACTTTCGCCCGGGGAGGTTAACGGTATGAGAGTCGTGGTTTCTATTCCGGCTAAACAGGCTGAGGAGAAAGGAGGAGAAGCATATGGTCCGTGCCGTAATCTGTGATGATGAGACTGCCAGCCTCACGATCATCCGCTATTTGATTGAGAGTGAGAAGCTGCCTATCGATATAGTGGGAACGGCCTCTAATGGACAGAGCGCTCTTGAGCTGATCCGCAGGGAAAAACCGGATTTAGCTTTTCTGGATATCCAAATGCCAAAGCTGGATGGATTCCAGGTTATCGAGCAGCTACAAGGGATGAAAACCAAGGTGGTGATCATCACTGTATATAATACTTTTGCCCATGCGCAGAAAGCTTTGCAGCTTGGAGCCTGTGACATTATTGCAAAACCTATCAATGTTGTGCAGCTTAAAGAGGCTGTGGCCCGGGCCATTGGATGGAATTTTACAGACAGTGATCTGCTCAATCAAGCAGTACATTATATACATCTTCACTATGCAGAGGCTATAAATCTAAACACGCTTGCCCAGGTTTGTTGCTGTACATCCAGCCATCTGGCTCACCTTTTCCGGCAGCACTTCGATATGTCGGCGCTTTCCTATATCCATAAATTCCGTATTTCTAAAGCGGTACAGTTTTTACAGGAAGGAATGAGTGTACAGGATGCAGCATGGCAGACAGGATATACAAGCTTAAATCATTTCTATAAATATTTCAAACTTTATCAAGGCATGACTCCGGCGGCTTACCGGAGGATCAACACCCCGGAATGAATTTTCCGGGGTCTCTTTTTTTACATAAATTTTTATGAAACACAAAATTGATATAATTTCACACAAGGTCTGCCATATTTTTTTGCTCCTGTACATGAGATAATGAGCACATCAAAAAGCAGGAACAACAAAAGAGAGGAACAGGGGGAAAAGTAAAAACATGAATGAAATCCTTACTACTATCAATGACATTCTATGGAGTATGCCACTGGTAATTCTGGTATTGGGGGCGGGGTTATATTTCTCAATACGAATGGCATTTCCACAGTTCCGGTATCTGAAGGAAATGATCCGGAATATGGGAAAGGGCGAAGAGACTGCTAAAGGTCTGTCTCCGTTCCGGGCCTTCATTTTTACGGCAGCCCGGACCGTGGGCGTGGGAAATATCGCAGGTATGGCAACCGCTATCTTTTTCGGTGGTCCGGGGGCTGTGTTCTGGTTCTGGATCCTTGCGCTGATCGGCTCAGCCGTTGCGCTTATTGAAGCGGTGCTGTCCCAGACTTATCGTCAGGTCATCCATGGGGAGTACAGAGGCGGCCCGGCTTATTACATGGAGCACGGGATGAAAAACAAGACATTAGGAAAAGCAATGGCGTGTGTGTTTGCTGTATTGACAATCCTTTGCTTCGTACTTCTTTCACCCACCACACAGTCTTACAATATCACACAGGGTATTTCCACTGCATTTCATCTGCCGGTGGTAGCTGTGGGGGTTGTATTTACCGCATTCTTGGGATTCGTCATACTAGGAGGCCTTAAGCGTATCGGAAGTGCTGCACAGAGGATTTCACCCATTATGGCACTGCTGTACATTTTAATGGCAATTGTCATTATTGTTATGAATATTACCAAGCTGCCAGAGATTTTTGCTCTGATTTTCAAATCGGCTTTTGGTACAGAACAGGTTTTTTCCGCAATTGTGGGTTCTGCGATATCCTGGGGTATTAAGAGAGGTGTGTTCGCCAATGAAGTTGGTGTAGGTTCTTCGGCAGTTACTGCTGCGGTAGGCGAGGTAAGTCATCCGGTGAAGCAGGGCTTAAGTAATGCACTCAGCGTATTCATCGGTACGTTTTTCGTATGTACCACATCTGCAATCATGATGCTGATGACAGGCTGCTACAATGTAAGCGATGGAGCAGGCGGATTATTATACGAGGGACTTCCGGGAGTGGCATATGGCAATGATTTCGTATCCTCGGCCATTGACACGGTAATTCCCGGTTTGGGAGCGCCCTTTGTGGCGGTTGCCATACTGTGTTTTGCTTCTGTGGCGCTGCTGGCATATTATCTGTACGGCGAAAGCAGTCTGTACTATCTGTTTCCGAAAAGCAAAATACTGCCCTGGGTACTGAAAATCAGTTTCCTTGTGACTGTATTCCTGGGATGTCTCTTATCCGCAGATGCTGTGTGGACTATGGGTGACATTGGTCATGGAGTTATGGCCTGGGTAAATATTATTTCCCTGCTCATCCTGGGCAGTCAGGCAGTCCGCATTTTCAAAGATTACGACAGACAACGCAAGAACGGTGTGGAGGACCCTATTTTTGACCCGGATGCATTAGGTCTTACAGAAGTAAGCGAAACCTGGAAGAAATAAAAATTTATATAAAAAGGTATATGGCAGTCATGCCAGGAAAGGAAGAATATTATGTTAAAAGAAACAAGACGCACAGATCCCGAGCTTGCCCAAATTGTGGACAAGGAACTGATCCGCCAGGAAAAATGTATTGAAATGATTGCATCAGAGAGTACAGTGCCCGTTCCGGTTATGGAACTTTCCGGCAGTGTATTTACCAATAAGACACTGGAAGGCTATCCTGGAGCACGTTTTCAGGCAGGAGGCGAAGTGGCAGATGAAATGGAACGTCTGGCAGTGAGCCGTGCAAAAGAGCTTTTTGGCGCAGAGTATGTAAATATCCAGTCTTACTCAGGCTCTACTGCGAATTATTCTGTTTTTGCAACTATTTTAAAGCCTGGTGACAAGGTGCTTGCAATGCGTCTGGACCAAGGTGGCCACCTCACACATGGAAGCCCCGCTAACTGGACAAGTACTATGTATAACCACACCTTCTATGGCTGTGATCCGGAGACAGGATGCATTGATTATGAGGAAATGGAAAGACTTGCAAAAGAAGTCAAACCAAAGCTCATTATCTGCGGTGCAAGCTCATATCCACGTCTCATTGATTTCAAACGTGTTGCTGAAATTGCGGAGTCTGTTGGCGCTTATTCTATGTGCGATATGGCTCATGTGGCTGGTCTGGTAGCTGCTAAGGTAATTCCGAGTCCTATCCCATATATGGATTTTGTTACCTCATCCACAACCAAGACCTTCTGCTCTGCTCGTAGCGGTATGGTTTTCTGTAAGGAAAAATATGCAAAGGAACTTAATAAAGGAACCTTCCCGGGTGCATTAGGTTCTATTCATCTTCATACCATGGCAGCGAAGTGCTGGAGCTTCCGTTATGCGGCAACAGAGGAATTCCATGATATTATGGTACAGGTTGTGAAAAATGCACAGCATATGGCAGAGGAGCTTATGAAGCGTGATTATACGGTTGTAAGCGGCGGAACAGACAATCATCTGCTGGTAGTGGACCTGCGCAATAAAAATGTGACAGGACGTCAGATGCAGACTGCTCTTGACAGTGCAGGAATCTCTGTGAATAAACAGGTAGTGCCTTTTGATACAGCGAAACCGCACATCACAAGCGGTATCCGTATTGGACTTACATCTGTCACACAGCGTGGACTGAAAGAGGATGCAATTACAGAAATCGTAGATATGATCGACCGTGTGGTAAATGCACCGGAGGACGAGGCTGTGATTGCAGAGGTGAAGGCTCGGGCCGAGGAGCTGATTTCTAAATATCCGCTGTATCCGGCTGGGGCGTTTGCCTGAATAAATGTGTGTGAAAAATAGATGACACATCGGCTGAACATCACTGGTATTCAGCAAGAATTAAGGTATACAGTAATAATTATCAAACTTTCAAACAAGGCCAGACTTCTGTAATTTCATTACATGAGCCTGGCCTTACATTATTCTTCGATTTTAAACATTTCTAAGCCTTCCTAAACATCCTCCGCACACCCCTTCAAAATGCCATCAATCGCCTTATGCAGATAAGGCCTATACTCAGACATGGATACTGGCTGCTGGTAGAGGATGCAGCTATAACACGTAGAGCCTACCAGTTCAAAAATGGTGAAAAGTATCAGCTCAGGGTTTTTATAGGTGCGGCTGTTCTGGGAGAGAAGGTTGAGGTAGGACTGATAAAAATGGTACTCCTCATCCGGCATTTTCTCCTCAAAGGCGCCTTTAAATACGCCCCACGCGAGATTCTTGGAGATAAAAAGCAGCAAGGCACGGTTCTGGTCCAGCTCGGTGAGGATGTAGTCAATAATGAAATGAAGCTGCTCTTCAAATCCTGTGAGCCCGGTACGGCTAAGGGCTTGATGGGCTTGATAGAAGAGCTCCCCCGTCTTATGGGAAACCAGCTTGTTACGAATATCATATTTGTCTTTAAAATAAAGATAGAAAGTGCCTTTTGCGACACCGGCCTTTTCTACAATATCGGAGATGGTGGTTTTTGCTAATCCCTTGGTTGTGAAAAGCTCAAAGGCGGTGTTGTACAGGGCATCTTTCTTCTTTTTTTTGTTTAATTCCAGTTTTCCCAATGAAAAACCTCCTTCTTTGCCCGATTTTAGGGAATTAGTTTCAGTTAAAAGCTTAGTGCAGTTAAAAGGCTGAGTCTTATATTTATTTTAAACGTAAATGACCAAAAGTCAATATGTTAAATTTATATAAATTTCCAAATACATATTGACTGTTAGTCATTTTTGGTATATAACATTCCATGAATCAAAAATGACTGATGGTCATAATATAGAATGAAACACGGGGAAAAAGGAGGATATGATGATTAAGACAGGCAAATGGATTGCGAAGCATAAGAAATTCATACTTCTCTTGGGGATATTGTTGTTAATCCCTTCGGTAATCGGAGTAGTGAATACAAGGATTAATTATGATATCTTGAGTTATCTGCCGGATACGCTGGAAACAGTGGAGGGGCAGGACATTATGGTGGATGAGTTCGGGATGGGCGCATTTTCCATGGTGGTTGTGGAGGATATGGAGCTAAAGGACGTGGCTTCTCTTAAGCAAAAAATTGAGAGTGTGGACCACGTAAAGGATGTGCTGTGGTATGACAGTGTAATGGATTTGAGCGTGCCGGTGGAGATGCTGCCTAAGGATCTGCGGGAGGCATTTTTTCAGGGTGACGCTACAATGATGATTGCTTTATTTGACAATACCACCTCTTCCGACGAGGCGATGGATGCTGTTAGTCAGATGCGTAAGCTTGCATCGGAGCAGTGCTTTGTAAGCGGAATGACAGGTGTGGTCACGGACATTAAGAATATTTCACTGAAGGAAATGCCCATTTATGTGGTGATCGCGGCAGTGCTTTCACTGTTGGTGCTCTGCCTGGCAATGGACTCCCTGGTGGTGCCGGTTTTGTTCCTGGTAAGTATCGGTGTGGCGATTCTCTATAACCTGGGCAGCAATATTTTCCTTGGGGAAATTTCCTATATTACCAAAGCGTTGACCGCGGTGCTGCAGTTGGGAGTGACAATGGATTATTCGATTTTCCTTCTTAACTGTTATGAGGATAATAAAAAGCGTTTTCCGGGGGATAATGAGCGGGCCATGGCTCACGCTATCTCCAATACCTTTAAATCTGTGGTGGGAAGCTCAGTGACTACAGTGGCCGGATTCGTCGCTCTTTGTTTCATGACCTTTACCCTGGGTCGTGACATAGGTATTGTGATGTCAAAGGGGGTAATCATAGGCGTGCTCTGCTGTGTGACCTTGCTGCCGTCCATGATCCTTGTGTTTGACAAAGCCATTGAAAAGACGAAGCATAAATCCATAATCCCCAATCTTGATAAGGTATCGGGGTTTGTGACAAAGCATTATAAGGTGTGGATTCTTGTTTTTCTGGTAATGCTTTATCCGGCAATCTATGGAAACAACCACACAGAAGTTTATTACAATATTGATAAATCTCTTCCGGCCAGCCTGCCGAGTAATGTGGCGAACGCGGAGCTGGAGGATGTGTTCCATATGAACACAGTGCACATGGTCCTTTTAGAAAAAGGAATGGACGCCAGGGAAAAGACGGAGATGCTTAAGAAGCTGGAAGACGTCGACGGTGTGGAATGGGCGCTTGGTATGAATTCTTTCATCGGCCCGGCTTTTCCGGAGCAGATGGTGCCTGACAACATTCGCAGTATGCTTGAGAGCGATAATTATGAGCTTCAGTTTATCTGCTCCAAATACAGGGCGGCAACTGATGAGGTGAATGATCAGATATCAGAAATCCAGGACATTGTGAAACAATATAGTCCTACATCCATGGTCATCGGGGAAGCGCCGCTGACAAAGGATCTGGCGGATGTGACAGACGTGGATTTGAAGAATGTAAATATAATTTCCATTGCAGCGATTTTCGTAATCATCATGATTGTATTTAAATCCTTGTCCCTGCCGTTTATCCTGGTAGCTGTCATCGAGTTTGCCATCTGCGTGAATATGGCTTTCCCGTATTATCAGGGAACGACCTTACCCTTTGTGGCAAGCATTGTAATCGGCACCATACAGCTCGGTGCGACAGTGGATTATGCAATTCTGATGACAAGCCGTTATCAGAGAGAGCGTCACTTAGGAAAAGGAAAGAAAGAGGCTATTGCTATTGCACACAAGACTTCCATGAAGTCTGTGCTCATCAGCGGCTGCAGCTTTTTCGCGGCAACCTTTGGAGTGGGGCTGTATTCGCAGGTGGATATGATCGGAGCAATTTGTACCCTGCTCTCGAGGGGCGCTATCATCAGCACCTTTGTGGTACTTTTGGTGCTGCCCGCTATGTTTATGATTTTTGACCCGGTAATCTGCCATACCTCTATCGGCTTTCTGCCGAAAAAGGAAAAGCATGAAAGTGTACCGGTGGATTTGTCAAAAACTGAGGCTAAGCAAATTTGATACCTATAAAAAGCATTGAAGTCGTATAAACCAAATGGAACAATTATATAAACTTAATTTAATACTCGTATAAAACAAATATCAGTAGAAAGCGAGGAGTTGTAGATATGAACCGAAACAGAAAGATAGCCGCTGCCTCTCTGGCCGCGGGAATGGCAATGGTGCTGAGTGCAGGTACCGTTATGGCGGCAGCACAGGGAGCAGAGGTTAGTAAAGAACAAACTGCATATGTGAATGAATCTGCGGACGGGATGCAGTTATCCAAGGAACAAAGCGCAGATGCGAAACAGGCTGCTGACGGCACACAGGTTTCCAAGGAAGAAACTGTATATGTCAACGCAGCCCCGGACGGAACGGTCGAGGATATCACAGTGTCCGACTGGCTGAAAAATTCCGGTGGAGCCGCAGACGTGACTGACAGATCAGAGTTGGAGGATATCAAAAATGTAAAGGGTGACGAGACTTTTTCCCAGGATAACGGCAAGATAAAATGGAATACAGACAAGGCAGATATTTATTATCAGGGAACCACAAATAAGGAGCTGCCTGTCAGTATGGAGATTACCTATTATCTGGACGGAAGACAGATCAGTCCCCAGGAGCTGGCGGGAAAGAGCGGCCATGTGAAAATGCAGGTCCAATATACAAACCATGCCAAGACTAAGACAAAGGCAGGGGGAAAGACCGTGGAGGTATATTCTCCGTTTGTCATGGTTACTGGAATGTTCCTTCCTACCGAGCATTTTACAAATGTGACTGTGGACAACGGCAAGGTTGTGTCGGACGGGGACAAAAACATGGTCATGGGGATTTCCATGCCCGGCCTTAAAGAAAGCCTGAATGTGAAAAACCTGGATGAGGTGGATATACCGGAAGGATTTACGGTTGAGGCAGATGTGCAGGATTTCACATTGGGTTCCACCTTTACGATGGGAATGACAGATATTTTGCAAAGTCTTGATATTGATGATATCGGTGATGTGGATGAGTTAAAGGATGCCCTGAATAAGCTTTCGGATTCCTCTATAGACCTTGTGGACGGGACCAAGGAGCTCTCCGACGGAGCGAACACATTGGATGAGAAATATCAGGAGTTCTACGAGGGAATAGGAACCTTGAAAACAGGTGTGGACGATCTGGGCAAAGGTGCAGAGTCATTGAAGGAGGGTGTGTCCTCCTATACCTCAGGTGCGGACACCTTAGCTACAGGTGTACAGGAATATGCAGGCGGGGTGGGCACACTCACAGGCTCTCTTAAGCAGTACAGCCAGGGTGTAAATACTTTGACGGAAGGCGTGAAATCTTATGTGGACGGCAGCGCTACCTTAGCAGGAGGGGTACAGACTTATGTAAAAGGAACCACCACTCTCGCCGGAGGAATTGAGCAGTATGTGAACGGAACAGGACAGCTTGTGGATGGGATTGGAACCTGTATCCAGGGGATTTCCAAGGAAACTGACGGAATCACCCAGTATTCTCAAGGCGTAGGAGCTCTTAACCAGGGCTTGAAGCAGTATGAGAGCGGTACAAGTGAGGTGGCGCAGGGAGTCATGGCATACACCCAGGGCGTTTCTACGCTGGCAGCGGGAGCACAGGACTATGTAAATGGCGTGGCATCTGTGGCTGAAGGTGCAGGGGCGCTTGCAGACAATGCAGCCGCACTTCCCGCAGCAGCCTCGGAAATGGCGGAGGGATTAAGCGCGGCTAAGGCAGGCGTGGCCGAGCTGGTGAATAATGGTTCAGGAGTTGTTTCCCAGATGCAGGGCCTTGCTGACCAGCTTTCCGGGCTGGCGGGAAGTCTTGGGGGCGGAACGCAGGGTGTGTCTATCGAGGGAGATACGGCTACTGTAGAAAGCGGCATTGGCACGGCAAGTGCTGCCATTGATGTGCTGAGCAGTATTGATACCTCAGAGATGGATGAAGGCGCACAGGCAGCAATCAGTCAGGCCATCGGCCTCATTGCCGGAGGTGTGGATACAGCGCAGGCAGGTGTCGGCGCACTGTATGGAGACGCAGCGGCAGTAGCTGAGCTTGCTGCACAGGCGAACGGAGTGCAGCAGGCTGTTGATGCATTGAATACGGCTTCCTCCGCAGTGAGTGGCGGCGCGGAACAGATGGGCGCTGCTTTGGAATCCGCGGGTGCTTTCCAGGCAGGACTGGAGACCATGGAAGGCGGACTTGGACAGCTTACAGACGGAGCAAATGCTTTGGCAGGAGCTGCCGGACAGCTGGAGGGCGGAATGTCTCAGCTTACCTCTAAAAATGAGGAGCTTCTCCAAGGTGCCGCTCAGTTGATTGAAAAAGGCCAGGAACTCGGGGCAGGAGCACAGCAGCTGGACAGCGCGGTTCCTCAGCTTATGGAAGGCGCCTCCGCACTTATGGAGAGCGCACCGGTGCTCCAGGAAGGTGCAGCACAGTTAGAACAGGCAGCCGGACAGCTTGCGGACGGATATAAGACAGCGAAAGCCTCCTCTAAGGAACTGCTTTCCGGTGCTTCAACCTTGAAATCTACAGGGAAAACTTTGACCAGCGGAGCAGGAACACTGCAGAAATCAAGCGGCCAGCTATTGAGCGGAGCTTCTGAGCTGGAGAATGCAGGTGGACAGATAAGCGGCGGAATCCAGCAGATAGGCGGAGCTACCGGCCAGCTTGTAAGCGGAGCCAGTGAATTGTCTGCAAACAGCGGTAAGCTTGTAAGCGGAGCTTCTGAGCTTTTGGACGGGACCAAGGAGCTTTCAAAGGGAACAGATAAGCTCGCTGACGGAAGTGATCAGCTTAAGGATGGGATTTCTGATCTGAAAAAGGGTGCAAAGGACCTGAATGAGGGCGCGGAAAAATTCCACAAAGAAGGGATTAAGAAATTAAAAGATACCATGGATGATGAGCTTGCAGGTGTACTTGACCGACTTGATGCGCTTAAATCCGAGGATGCCGCTTACAATACTTTCTCCGGCAAGGACGAGGAGATGGATGGCAGCGTGAAATTTATTATTGAGACAGCACCCATTGAGTTTGAAGACGAAAGCAGCCACTCTTGATTCTGCTGCGAAGACGAACTTTTATAATCCTTTTATGATTCGAGTTAATTCGACAACGAAAGCGCCTGCTCCTGACTTGCTTCTGAGAAAAGATTCTGCTATAATGATGACACTTGAGAAACATTCCAGAAAGTGTTAGGTGATGCAATGGATAAGGTGAAACAGCAAAGACAGCCCTTGATTGCACCAGCCAGAACAAGCAGGACCAGGAGGAAGAGCGGCACGGATTATTATGACTTTAACCTAGTGGCGGTCATCGTGCTTCTTACCTGCTTCGGGCTGATCATGCTGTACAGTACAAGTGCTTATATGGCAGAAGTCACATATAACGATGACATGTTTTATTTTAAAAAACAGGCTTTTATCAGCCTGGCGTGTGTGATAGCAGCGCTTGCAATCTCGAAGATTGATTATCATATCCTCACATATTTTACTACCTTATTATATGGAGGCGCGATTCTACTGATGGTGCTGGTTAAGACTCCACTGGGTGTGGAATCCCATGGAGCCCGCCGGTGGCTGCAGCTCGGCCCGCTTCAGTTTCAGCCTGCCGAGGTAGCAAAGATTGCGGTAATTGTGTGTCTTTCCTATATGATCGTAAAGATGGGCAAACAGATTAAAACGCTCAAGGCCTGCATGGTCCTGGCGAGTATGGGCGGTGCGCTGGCGCTGATCGCGTATGTGGGAACAGAGAACTTAAGTACGGCTATTATCATTTTCTGTATCACAGCCGGGCTGATTTTTATCGCTCACCCTGATATGCGGCCGTTTTTGATTCTTTTAGGTATCGGCATCGTGCTGGTGGTGGGAATGATAATTTTCCTGTCCAGTACCCTGGAGACCAGTTCAAGCTTTAGAATACGCCGTATTCTTGTATGGCTGCGGCCTGAGGATTATGCGTCCGGTGACGGCTATCAGACGCTCCAGGCGCTTTATGCCATTGGTTCCGGAGGATTCTTCGGAAGAGGGCTTGGCAACAGTATCCAGAAGCTTGGAAGTGTGCCTGAGGCGCAGAATGATATGATTTTCTCTATCATCTGTGAGGAACTGGGGATATTCGGCGGCATTATCGTGTTGCTGCTGTTTGGATATCTTTTGTACCGATTGTTTTTTATTGCCCAGAATGCGCCGGATATGTTTGGGTCCCTGATGGTCAGCGGGATATTTATCCATATTGCCCTGCAGGTCATTTTTAATATCGCCGTTGTGGTCAATCTGCTTCCGAACACAGGTGTTACTCTGCCCTTTATCAGTTATGGAGGTACGTCAATCCTCTTTTTGATGTCTGAGATGGGGCTTGCCCTGAGCGTGGCCCGGCAGATTAAGTTCCAGGAGCCTGAGCAGCTTCTATAAAAAGGTTGTTTCCATAAATGGAGAGAACTGTAAAATAGTTGCGGATTTACTCTTGACAAACAGGGGCACAGCATATATACTTTGGTCATCAAAGTAATTATGAGTATATGAGAAACATACTTGATTAAAGGAGAAGAAAAGCAATGTTAGAGAAAATGAGTGAAATGATCGCAGAACAGTTAAATTGTGAAGCTGGAACCATCACAATGGAAACCTCTTTTAAGGATGATCTGGGAGCAGATTCCCTGGACTTATTTGAGCTTGTTATGGCTCTGGAGGATGAGTACAATGTGGAAATCCCGGCAGAGGAGCTGACTGAACTGACAACCGTAGGTTCTGTGGTTGATTATCTGAAAAATAAAGGTGTAGAGGTTTAATCTGCATAGGTCTCCTTAGGGCCGAATAAGCCTTAAGGAGAATTTTTTCATCCAATTACTTTGTGAATCAAAATATTTAATTATCAAATGAATATGCAATAAATATACAAGAATCGACTGGCGTACGACTTTCAGCAGGAAGGCTGGAGCGTATTTAAATAAATATAGAAAGAACCATCAGCTTAGACTGATGACAGAGAGGATAAGATTATGGGAAAGACCGCGTTTATATTCCCGGGGCAGGGCGCGCAGTACACCGGAATGGGAAAAGATTTCTATGAGCAGATTCCTGTTTCAAAGGAAGTGATCGACCGGGCGTCAAAGGCTACAGGGCTGGATATCCCGGCGCTTATATTTGAAGAGAATGAAAAGCTGCATATCACGGAGTACACACAGATCGCCATGCTGGCTGTGGAAGCTGCGATGCTGCGTGCACTGGAGGAAAAAGGTGTTCGTTCCCAGGTGAACGCAGGGTTAAGTCTGGGCGAATACGGAGCGCTCATCGCTTCCGGGGTTATGAGTGAGGAGGATGCATTCTGCGTTGTGCGGAAGAGAGGCATCTATATGCAGGATGCAGTTCCTGTGGGCGGAGCCATGAGTGCTGTTATGGGCACAGACGCTGCGCTCATTGAGAAAATCTGTGAGGAGACAGAAGGGATTGTGTCTATTGCTAATTATAACTGTCCGGGGCAGATTGTGATAACCGGGGAGGTGGACGCGGTAAACAGAGCCGGAGAAGCGCTGAAGGCAGCCGGAGCGAGACGAATCGTTCCCCTGAAAGTCAGCGGGCCTTTCCATTCCGGAATGCTTGTGAAAGCAGGAGAGCAGCTTGGGCATGCACTCGAGAATGTGAAAATCAATCCGTTCACTGTTCCCTATGTGACGAATGTAACGGCGGAATATGTGACAGAACCGAATGAGGTGAAAAATCTTCTTGTACAGCAGGTATCTTCCTCTGTGCGCTGGCAGCAGTGCGTGGAGAGGATGATCGCAGACGGTGTGGATACCTTTATTGAAATCGGGCCGGGCCGGACCTTGAGCGGTTTCCTGCGGAAAATCGACCGCAGCATGAAATGTCTGAATGTGGAAAAAGTCGAAGATTTGGAAAAAATATAAGAACTGAAAGAGTAGACAAACTGAAAAAAGAAGCAGAAAAAGCAGTAAAGGAGTGCAAATAAGATGTTAGAGAATAAAATAGCTCTGGTAACAGGGGCCAGTCGTGGAATCGGGCGGGAAATCGCCATCACTTTGGCAAAGGAGGGTGCGGAAGTAATCATTAATTACAATGGTTCCCAAGAGCGCGCCGAGGAAGTAAAGCAGACAATCGAGGCTGGCGGAGGTAAGGCTTCTCTTTTCCAGTGTAACGTGAGTGATTTTGCAGCGTGTGAAGCTATGGTGAAGGAAATCATTAAGGAACAAGGGCATGTAGACATTCTGGTGAACAATGCCGGGATCACCCGTGACAACCTGATCATGAAAATGAAGGAAGAGGACTTCGACGCGGTGCTTAATATTAACCTGAAGGGCACCTTTAACACTATCCGACACCTTTCCAGACAGATGCTCAAGCAGCGAAGCGGAAAAATCATCAACATTTCTTCTGTATCCGGAATTCTCGGAAACGCAGGACAGGCCAACTATGCGGCTTCCAAGGCTGGTGTGATAGGCCTGACCAAAACCATGGCAAGAGAGCTTGCAAGCCGCGGAATCACTGTCAATGCAGTGGCTCCGGGATTTGTGGATACGGAAATGACGGAGGTGCTTTCCCAACAGGTGAAGGAATCGGCGTGTGCCCAGATACCGCTTGGAAGATTCGGGAAGCCGTCGGACATTGCCAATATGGTGGCATATCTGGCATCAGACAAAGCAGATTACATCACCGGCCAGGTTATCAGTGTGGACGGCGGCATGAACATATAGGAGGCAGTCAGAAAGGAGGCAGTCATGAGAAGAGTAGTGGTCACAGGCATGGGCGCGATTACCCCCATTGGCCTGAATACAGAGGATTTTTGGAATGGTGTCAAGGAAGGTAAAACCGGCTTCGGCGAGGTTACGCATTTTGATACCACAGATTATAAGACACATCTGGCAGCGGAAGTAAAGGATTTCAATGCCAAGGATTATATGGATTTTAAGGCGGCCAAGCGTATGGCGCTTTTTTCCCAGTATGCTGTGGCGGCGGCCAAGGAAGCCATGGAGGACTCCGGGCTTGAGATGGAAAAGGAAGACCCTTTCCGTGTAGGCTGTGCGGTGGGAAGCGGTATCGGAAGCCTGCAGGTCATCGAACAGGAGCACACCAAGCTTTTGGAAAAAGGTCCCAAGAGGCTTGCGCCGCTTATGGTTCCTATGATGATCTCAAACATGGCGGCAGGTAACGTGTCCATCCAGTTTGGCCTCAGAGGGAAAAACATCAATGTGGTCACGGCCTGTGCAACAGGCACACACAGTATCGGTGAGGCGTACCGCAGTATTCAGTGCGGTGATGCGGATGTCATGTTCGCAGGCGGTACGGAGGCAGCAATTTCCCCGGTGGGGTTGGGCGGTTTCGGAGCGTTGACGGCTTTATCCACCTCCACGGACCCCAAGCGATGCTCGATTCCTTTTGATAAGGAGAGGGACGGCTTTGTAATGGGAGAAGGCGCGGGCATTGTTGTTCTTGAAGAGCTTGAGCACGCGAAAGCCAGAGGTGCGAAGATTATGGCCGAGGTGGTTGGCTACGGCGCTACCGCGGATGCTTACCATATCACCTCCCCAATCGAGGATGGTTCAGGCGCAGCCAAGGCCATGGAACTGGCAGTGAAAGAAGCCGGAATCTCCACAGATGATGTTTGGTATATCAATGCCCATGGCACCAGCACTCATCATAATGATTTGTTTGAGACGAACGCAATTAAAATTGTATTCGGTGAGCACGCGAAAGAGATGAAGATTAATTCCACGAAATCTATGGTCGGCCATCTTCTGGGCGCTGCGGGTGCAGTGGAATTCATCACCTGTGTGAAGGAACTCCAGGAAGGCTTTATCCACGAGACAGTAGGATATCAGGTACCGGATGAGGATTGTGATCTGGACTATGTGACAAATGGTCCGGTGAAGATGGACATCCAGTATGCCCTCAGTAATTCTCTGGGCTTCGGAGGACATAACGCTACTTTATTAGTGAAGAAATTTACTCTATAAGCAGAATGTCAGATATAACAGTAAACTGGATTTTGGAGGAAATATAAATGGAGTTTGAGAAGATTATCGAGCTGATTCAGGCTGTGAGCGATTCCAACCTGACACAGTTTCAGATACAGGACGGGGATTGGAAAATCTCCATGAAAACAGATAAAGAGACAAAACAGACCACGGTTGCGGTTCCGGTGGATATGGCGCTTCCGGCTTCCGCATCTATAGGGAAGGTATCTATGGGCGAGGAAGAAAACGGCAGGCTTCAGGGAAATGTGGTAAAATCACCTCTTGTTGGCACCTATTATCAGGCCTCATCTCCGGACAACGACCCCTTTATACAGGTAGGAGATGTGGTGAAAAAAGGCCAGGTCCTTGGCATTGTCGAGGCCATGAAGCTGATGAATGAAATCGAATCCGAGTTCGACGGAACAGTAAAAGAGATTCTTGTGGAAAATGAGCAAATGGTCGAGTACGGACAGCCTATGTTCGTGATTGAGTAAGGGAGAGTGAAATCATGAAATTGACAACAAAGGAAATTATGGAAATCATTCCTCACAGACAGCCGTTTCTGCTGATCGATACCATTGAGGAGCTGGAACCGGGCCAGCGTGCCGTGGGAAAAAAATGCGTGTCTTATAATGAACCATACTTTGCCGGACATTTTCCCTCTGAGCCGGTCATGCCGGGAGTGCTGATCGTGGAGGCGCTGGCACAGGTGGGCGCCGTGGCAATCTTAAGCAAACCGGAAAACAAAGGAAAGATTGCTTATTTCGGTGCGATCAATAATGCAAAATTTAAAAATAAGGTGACACCCGGAGATGTGCTTACCCTTGAGGTGGAGATCATCAAGGCAAAGGGCCCCATCGGTGTGGGGAAAGCAAAGGCCGTGAACCAGGAAGGTAAAGTGGCTGTGCTGGCTGAACTTACCTTTGCAGTAGGAGCATAAGCATATGTTTAATAAAATTTTGATTGCAAACAGAGGCGAAATCGCGGTGCGTGTAATTCGTGCCTGCAGAGAAATGGGAATCCGCACCGTTGCCGTATATTCTGAGGCGGACCGTGAGGCGCTTCATACCCAGCTTGCCGACGAAGCGGTTTGTATCGGCAAGGCGGCCTCTAAGGACAGCTATCTGAATATGGAAAGAATCTTAAGCGCTGCCGTAGCTTCCAAGGCGGAGGCCATTCATCCGGGATTCGGTTTTCTTTCCGAAAACAGCCGTTTTGTGGAAATGTGCGAGAAGTGCCAGGTGGCTTTTATCGGTCCGGGGGCACAACTGATCGCACGAATGGGTAATAAATCCGAAGCGAAAAATACCATGCGTGAGGCCGGAGTACCTGTCATACCGGGAACTATGGAGCCGGTATATACTGTGGAGGATGCCGCGCAGGCCGCAGTGGAGATTGGCTATCCGATCATGATCAAGGCTTCCTCAGGAGGCGGCGGCAAGGGGATGCGTGTGGCGTACAATGAGGAAGAATTCAGAAGCCATTTTGTGACGGCACAGCAGGAATCCATTCACGCGTTTGGTGACGATACCATGTATCTGGAGCGGTTTGTAGAATGCCCTCGTCATGTAGAGGTACAAATTATGGCTGACAAATACGGTCATGTGGTGCACCTCGGGGAGCGTGACTGCTCCATACAGCGCCGCCACCAGAAGATGATCGAGGAATCCCCATGTACTGCCCTTTCAGACGAGCTTCGTGAGAAAATGGGCGCTACAGCCGTGAGGGCTGCCAAGGCTGTGGGATATGAAAACGCGGGGACCATTGAGTTTCTTTTAGATAAATCCGGGGAGTTTTATTTTATGGAAATGAACACAAGAATTCAGGTGGAGCACCCTGTTTCTGAGTTTGTTTCCGGTGTCGATTTGATTAAGGAGCAGATACGGGTGGCCGCAGGAGAGCCGCTCAGTGTGGAGCAGAAGGATATTGTACTCAGGGGCCATGCGATTGAATGCAGGATAAATGCCGAGGACCCGGACAATCATTTCCTTCCCTGTCCGGGAACCATCAGCAGACTTCATCTGCCCGGCGGAAATGGTGTGCGTATGGATACCGCTGTGTACACCGGATACCAAATCCCGCCGAATTACGATTCCATGATCGTCAAGATCATTGTCCACGACCGTGACCGTAAGAGCGCTGTGAAGAAAATGATCAGCACCCTGGGCGAGGTGGTAGTGGAAGGCGTGAAAACAAACATTGATTTTCAGTATGAGCTTTTGAATAACCCTGATTTCCAGTCAGGAGATATCACCACGAATTTTATTCCGGAGCACTACCCGGACTTGTAGAGTGTGTTCCGTTTCGATAAAGGAGAATGACAATGGCGGACTTGAAGAGATTTTTTAAGAAAACAGTGACCCAGGAGAAGCCGGCCAAGGCCCCGTCCGTGCCGGAAGGGCTGTGGGTGAAATGTCCCGAGTGCGGGGAAATGGTTTATAAGGAGGATGTGGTAAGCCATTCCTATGTATGTCCCAAGTGCGGGGGATATTTCCGCATCAAGGCCAAGACACGGATTCGTGCCGTTGTGGATAAGGACTCCTTTGAAGAGTGGTTTACAGGGATTGAAAACAGGAATCCTCTGGATTATCCTGGTTATCCGGATAAAATCAAGGAGCTTAAGGAGAGGACACATTTGGATGAGGCGGTGCGTATCGGCAAGGCTCGCCTGGACGGCAGGGAAGTGGTCATCGGCGCTATGGATTCCCGCTTTCTCATGGCCAGTATGGGCTATGTGGTGGGAGAGAAAATCACCCGGGCTTTTGAAGAGGCCCTGAGACTTCGGCTGCCTGTCATTCTTTTCTGCTGCTCGGGAGGCGCGAGAATGCAGGAGGGAATGGTTTCCCTGATGCAGATGGCAAAGACCTCTGCTGCCATTAAGCGCCATTCGAAGGCCGGGTTGCTCTATGTTCCGGTGCTGACAGACCCTACTACAGGCGGCGTGACGGCCAGTTTTGCCATGCTGGGAGATGTGATACTGGCGGAGCCGGGTGCGCTTATCGGTTTTGCGGGCCCCCGTGTGATCCAGCAGACCATCGGACAAAAGCTGCCGGAGGGATTCCAGAGAGCGGAGTTTCTGGTGGAGCACGGCATTATCGACGGCATTGTGCCCAGAGAGCAGCTTCGCAGAACACTTTCTCAGATAGTCAGGCTCCACACAGAGGCATGTGGGTTTGATTCTTTCCCTGCAGAATCTCCGGCCAGAAAAATTGAGACTTTTGGGAAAAAGAAAAGGTCGAAAAAATCCGGAGACTTAAGTGCCTGGGATAGGGTTTTGACTGCGAGAAGCAGCGAGCGGCCTACAAGCCTTGAGTATATTTACAGTATATTTGATGATTTCCTGGAGCTGCACGGCGACAGGGCGTTCCGGGATGACGGAGCGGTGGTGGGCGGCGTGGCCTTTCTGGATGGCCAGCCGGTGACTGTGATCGGAGTGCAAAAGGGGCGCACCACCAAGGAAAATATCACCCGCAATTTCGGTATGCCTTCCCCTGAGGGTTACCGTAAGGCGCTTCGTCTGATGAAGCAGGCGGAGAAATTCAATCGGGCTGTGATAGCCTTTATCGACACACCAGGCGCATTCTGTGGACTGGAGGCGGAGGAGAGAGGGCAGGGTGAGGCGATTGCCCGGAATCTGCTGGAAATGTCCGACCTTACCGTGCCGGTTCTCTCTATTGTGATTGGCGAGGGCGGAAGCGGCGGTGCGCTGGCTTTGGGCGTGGGCAATGAGGTTTGGATGATGGAGAATTCTACCTATACCATTCTTTCGCCGGAGGGCTTTGCTTCAATCTTGTGGAAGGACAGTAAGCGTGCGCCGGAGGCTGCACAGGTGATGAAGGTGACGGCGGCGGAGCTTAAGGAGCTTGGGATCATTGAGCGGATCATTCCGGAGGAGCATCCGGCAGGAGAAGACAATTTGGATGAGATTTCTGAGTATATGAAGATTCGTATGAAGAGGTTTCTGGGGAAATATGCCGGGATGCCAGGGGAAGAAATTGCCGGGCAACGGTATGAGCGGTTTCGGGGGATGTGATTTTGAGGCGTTTCCCGGAAAGGTGTTGAACGGTGAGCCGGAGAAGCTTGGGCACTGGGGCAGGATTTATCCGTGTCAGGCTGATGCCCGCTCCCCTTCAACTAATCGCTAACTGCGACTAAACCGCTCACGAAGAGCGTTCGCGGCTAAGTCTCCGTAAGCGCTGGATTTTCAGGCTCACTTTCCGCAAATCAGCATGACACGGATAAATCCTGCCCCAGTGCCCAAGCTTCTCCGGCTCACCTGCCGCTGCGTTTTCGCTCCTTGCTTTACATTACAAAATCAGCAATAAAAAATGACCGCCCTCCTACCCCAGGTTTGCGGTCATTTTCTTAAATACCATTAACTTGGGCTGACCGTCTATATCCGGCAGCACTTTCTTTTTCTACCATTATATTAACAGAAAGCCTGCAGAAGGTCAAATTTTTTAAGACTGTTATTTTCTTCACTTGAAATTTTTACCTGCGAATAAAGTCCCTGCCTTTCCGCCTTTTACAATTTCGTATAAGCTTTCGGGCATTTTGCCGTTGGTGATTATGGTATCTATCCCTTGTGCGGTTGCTAATCTGGCGGCCCGAAGCTTTGTTTTCATACCGCCTGTTCCGCGCCTTGAACCTGCGCCGCCTGCAAGTGCGTATATTTTTTCGTCGATATGTTCAATACGAGAGATTAGCTTTGCATCTGGGTACAACCGCGGATCTGCGTCATACAGACCATTGATGTCAGATAAAATAACAAGCTGTTTTGCCCTGCATAAAATTGCTACAATAGCAGAAAGCATATCATTATCGCCAAATAGTCTGTCCTCTGATTGGATTTCTGTGTAGCTGACGGAATCATTTTCGTTGACTATGGGGATGATGCCCATTTCTAACAGTGCATTGAACGTATTCGTCAAATTTTCTTTTTTTTCTTCATGTTCCATATCTTCTGCGTTAAGCAGGATCTGTGCAATTGTTTTATCATAGTCATTGAAAAATTTATCGTATAAATACATAATGCTGCATTGGCCTACTGCCGCTGCTGCCTGTTTCATCCGCATACTGGAAGGACGTTCGTTCATATTCAGTTTGCTTGTTCCTACAGCAATTGCGCCGGAAGAGACTAAAATCACTTCATACCCCATATTTTGAATATCGGCCAATACGCAGGCAAGGCGGTCAAAGGAACGCAGGTTGCTTTTTCCCATTTCATTTGTAAGAGTGGAGGTTCCTACCTTTACTACAATTCTGTTTTGATATAATCCCCGGTCAGCGTACATCATGTTACTCCTCATCATATTATGCGCTATCATATTACACCTCGATTACAGCAGCGGTATGTTTTGTGTAAGGCAGAAATTTACGGAAGATATCATCTGTTTTCACTTTCATATATCCGGTTGTTGTACCGTCACTGCAGCCATAACATTCTTCTTCAAGAACATCTTTGTCAATCACAATCCTAATTTTGTTTTCGCTGTCTAAAAGACTGCTGAAAACAGTTGCCGCGCCTATTTTCGTGCCGAGCATAGCATCCATTTGCTCTGCCGGTGCGAAGGAAACACGTGGAACGCTTAATGCATTACTAAAATTCTTAGAACGAAACGGCTTATTGCCATCGGTGATGAACAAATAGAATGCTGTTTGCTGCCTGTTGCAAAGGAACAGGGTTTTTACCATGTTCATATTCAGCTTTTTATTAATCGCAATGCTATCCTCCATTGTAATTGCTTCGTCGGTATCAACACGCTCAAATGGAATTTGTAGTTTTTCTAATGTTTCATAGACCTTTTTCTGAAGATGTGTCTGAAACTGACAGGGAGCTTTTGTTTGAACTTCACTTAGATAGAACATTTTACTGCACACTCCTGCTTGACTTATTTGTGATTTCAGTCTACCATAGATTTTATAATTACAAAAGCGAATGTTTATCATAGTAAATATGATAAAATCAGATACAATCAATCAGAGCCCGATAGAATCGGTCAGAGCCGGATAGAGCCAGTTGGAACCAGATAGAACGAAGAGGGGTAAAATGGATATGAATATACAAAAATATATGGCATTTGTTAAGACTGTTGAATATGGCAGCTTTACAAAAGCTGCTGAGATATTAAGCTATTCCCAATCTGGTATCAGCCGCATGATTAATGATTTGGAAAAAGAATGGAAGGTCGTACTCCTGGAAAGAGGGAAATCCGGCGTAAAGCTGACAAGTGACGGAACGAAGCTTCTTCCCTATGCAAAAAACGTCTGCAAGGAATATGAGAAGCTGCAAATGGAAGTCGATGAACTTTCCGGTTTGCAATCGGGGCTTATCCGCATCGGTACATTTTCCAGTGTGGCAACGCATTGGCTTCCTAACATTATCCGGGAATTTCAAAAGACATATCCAAACATTGATTATGAGATGCTGCTGGGCGACTATACGGAAATCGAGGCGTGGATTGCAGACGGACGTGTGGATTGCGGTTTTTTGCGTTTGCCCACATATCCGGAGTTTGAAACCATATTTTTAGAACAGGACAGACTGCTTGCAATCCTGCCTGAAAATCATTCTCTCGCACCGCTTGAAAAAGTGCCAGTCGCCGCGCTATGTGAAGAGCCGTTTATGCTATTGGAAAAGGGCGCGAAAACAGAGGTATCCGAAATATTTGAGCGTTGTGGTTTAACACCTAAAGTACATTTTACAACGTGGGATGATTATGCGATTATGTCTATGGTAGAAAGCGGTCTTGGAATCAGCATTTTGCCCGAATTGATTTTGAAACGTGTTCCGTATCGGATTGTCGCAAAAGAACTGGATGTACCCGCCTATCGAAAAATCGGTATTGCACTAAGAAGTAAGCGGAGCGCTTCTCTTGCAGTAAAACGGTTCCTGGAATATCTGCAGTATCGTTAAGATACAATCCAGTCGGTCACGCCTCAGCCTTCTTTATAAAAGTCTTTCAAAACCCCACGTTTTCAGTTGAAAACAACCCCTTAGCAGGGTATAATTAAATATAGAAAACGAAATAAGATGCTTTCCCGGCAGCTTTTTCGTTATCCCCGCGGGATGCTGTGTTTGTTACAGCGTTGACAATACAACAGTAACCCGTTTGACTAAGGAGCGGGAGGGATGAATATGGAAGGATATTACAAGGAAAAAATCAATTGGCTGAGAAAAACTATCGAGAGAAGTAACTACATGGTATGCCTTATGGGCGTGCGGGTGAGTTCCCAGTGTGGCTGCACGAACTACCGCGACGAGCATGATGCATATGAGATTGAGGCAAAATACGGCTATTCCCCGGAGGAAATGTTTAACGTAACATTCTTTAACAACAGGGTGGAACAATTTTACGATTTCTATAAGCGTGATATGATCAACGTGCTCGGCGAAGTGGGTGAGGGGCTTAAGACCATGCAGAGACTTGAAGCACGGGGGAAGCTTAAGTATATCATCACAAGAGATATTTTTTCACTTCCAAAAAGGGCGGGCTGCAGCAATGTATACGAGCTGCACGGCAGTGTCTTCAGCAATTTCTGCCCCCACTGCGGCAAGCGCTATCCGTTGGAATACATACAGCAGAGTAAGGGAGTTCCCAGATGTGAGGACTGTGGCATGGTCATCCGCCCCGGTGTATCTCTGATCGGTGAGATTGTAGACAATGTACTGATTTCACGGGCTGCGGAAGAGGTGAAAAAGGCTGATACCCTGTTGGTGATGGGATGTAATCTGAAGTCCTCTCTGGCAAATACTTTCCTGAGGCATTTTGAAGGGAATGAGCTGGTGCTTCTGAATACGGAGGAGCATTTTGCGGACAGTAAAGCAGATTTGGTAATCCACGGAAAACCTATGGACATTTTGAAGGATTTAGGTATATAATAAAGAGCCAAATTGAAGCTGCCTGCGAGAAGTGCATAAACGTTGCAGAACGTATCATTTACATGTATCAAAATAGGCAGCAATAAAGAGACAGCTATAAAAGTAATGAAATGTCTATAAAAAAAGAATATCACAGGAGTATAGAAAGTCATGAGTAAACTTAGGACAAGATTCGCACCGAGTCCCACCGGAAGGATGCATGTGGGAAATTTAAGAACTGCATTATATGCATATCTGATCACCAAGCATGAGGGCGGAGATTTTATTCTCCGTATAGAAGATACAGACCAGGAGCGCTATATGGAAGGTGCGGTGGATATTATTTACCGTACACTGGCAAAGACCGGACTTGTACATGATGAGGGACCGGACAAGGACGGGGGCGTCGGCCCTTACGTACAGAGTGAGCGCCAGGCCTCCGGCATTTACCTGGAATATGCGAAGAAGCTGATCGAGCAGGGCGACGCATATTACTGCTTCTGCAAAAAAGAAGAGCTGGAGAATATGAAGCGTACCGTAGCCGGAAAGGAAATTTCCATCTACGACAAGCGTTGTCTTAATCTCTCCAAGGAAGAGGTGGAAAAGCGTCTGGCAGCAGGCGAGCCACATGTCATCCGTTTCAACATGCCGACTGAGGGCACGACTACCTTTGAGGATGTGATTTATGGAGATATTACAGTCAACAATGAGGAGCTTGAGGATTTGATCCTGATTAAATCAGACGGATATCCAACCTACAATTTTGCCAATGTGGTGGACGATCATTTCATGGGAATCACACATGTGGTGAGAGGCAATGAGTACCTGTCCTCCGCGCCGAAATACAACAGAATCTATGAAGCGTTTGGTTGGGACATCCCGGTTTATGTACATTGCCCGCTGATTACGGACGAGGATCATCAGAAGCTGTCCAAGCGTTCCGGACACTCCTCCTATGAGGACCTTCTGGAGCAAGGCTTCCTTTCTGAGGCGGTTGTGAATTATGTGGCGCTCCTTGGCTGGAGTCCGTCGGAAAACAGGGAGATTTTCTCACTTGAGGAGCTGGTGGAAGCGTTTGATTACCACCATATCAATAAGTCTCCGGCAGTGTTTGACATTGCGAAGCTGCGCTGGATGAACGGCGAGTATATTAAGAAAATGGAACCGGATGCCTTCTTTGAAAGAGCCCTTCCTTTTATGAAAGAGGTTCTGAAAGGGGATTATGATTTTCATAAGATTGCAGGCATGGTACAGACAAGGATTGAAGTGTTCCCGGATATTCCGGAGCTGATTGATTTCTTCGCGGAGGTACCGGAATACGACGCGTCCATGTACCGCCATAAGAAAATGAAAACAACGGAGGAGAGCTCTCTTGCTGTGCTCAAAGAAGTATTACCGCTTCTGGAGGCTCATGAGGAATATACAAACGATCCGCTGTTTGCTGCCTTAAGTGAGTTTGTGAAGGAAAAAGGGTATAAAAACGGTTATGTAATGTGGCCGCTTCGTACTGCAGTTTCCGGCAAGCAGATGACACCGGCAGGGGCTACAGAGATTATGGAAATCATTGGCAAGGACGAGACAATCAACCGTGTAAAAGCAGCAATTGAGAAACTGAGTAATTGTACACAGGCAGAATAATAGCAGACCGGATAGATAAAATATGAACAGAAACCCATCTCAAAAACGGGCGATCGCTCACCTGTCAGGACCGATGATGGTCCTGGCAGGCCCTGGTTCGGGGAAAACCTCCGTCATAGTGGAACGAACTGCATATCTGATTACGCAGGGGAAGATACCGGCTTCTTCTATTTTGGTTGTGACTTTTTCCAAGGCCGCAGCGGTGGAGATGAAGGAGCGCTTTCTGAAGTTTACCGGGGAGGCGAGAAGTGCGGTGACTTTTGGCACCTTCCACGGAGTTTTCTATGGGATACTCAAGCAGGCGTACGGACTTGGGGCGGCGAATATTCTCTCAGAGGAAGAGAAGTATGAGATACTTAAAGAGCTGGCTCTTCTTTACAGTGAGGAGCTTGCACAGGAGGGAGATTTCCTCGATGAGGTGGCAAAAGAAATCAGTGTGGTCAAGGGCAATCGTATTTCCCTGGAGCATTATTACTCGACCTGCTGTCCTGACGAGGTGTTCAGGCAGATATACAGCGGTTACCGGAACAAGCTCAAGGAGCGGCGGAAGCTTGATTTTGACGATATGCTGCTGTACTGCTATGAGCTATTTCAGGCGCGCGCAGACATATTAAATGCGTGGCGGCAGAAGTTCCGGTATATTCTGGTGGATGAGTTCCAGGATATCAACCGGCTGCAGTACGACATTGTACGTATGTTGGCTGCGCCTGCGGACAATCTTTTTATTGTGGGAGACGATGACCAGTCCATCTATCATTTCCGGGGCGCGCGGCCAGAGATCATGTTAAACTTCAGCAAGGATTATCCCAAGGCGGAGACAGTATTGCTTGATGTGAATTACAGGTGCAGCAGCAATATCCTGAGCACGGCTGTGAAGGTGATCGACTGTAACCGCAAACGGTTTAAAAAGAAGCTTTCCACCCCCAATGCGCAGGGGGATATGGTGCGCTGCCAGGAGTTTGACAATCCCCGGGAGGAGTACATGGGTGTGGTACAGGAGCTGAAAGCGCGTCTTGATAAAGGGGAAAAGCTTGAGGACACGGCAATCCTATTCCGCACGAACCAGGAGGCAGAGGGGCTGGTGGGCGCTTTTATGGAATACCAGGTGCCTTTCACCATGAAGGAACAGCTGCCCAATCTGTTCCGACATTGGCTCTGCAGGAACATGCTGGCCTACATGCATCTGGCGGCGGGGGACAGAAGCCGCAAGACCTTTCTTGAGGTGATGAACCGCCCGAACCGTTACATTGCCCGGGATTCCCTTACGGACAGCCGGGTGAGCTTCGATGCTCTTAGGGAATTTTACAGAGAAAAGGACTGGATGTGCGACCGTATCACCACACTGGAAACCCATCTGCGCATCCTTTCCACCCTCAATCCCTTTGCCGGGGTGAATTTTATCCGCAAGGCTATGGGGTATGAGGACTACCTTCGCGAATACGCTTCCTATCGAAAGATTAAGCCGGAGGAGCTGCTGGAAATCCTTGACCGTATCCAGGAGAGTGCTAAGGGAAAGAGCACGCTTAAGGAGTGGGAGGATTATATGGAGGAGTATGGCAGCAGGCTGAAGGAGCTGGCAAAGAAGCAGGAGAAACGCCGGGAGGGCGTGGTGGTTTCTACGCTTCATGCAGTGAAGGGGCTGGAATATGACAAGGTTTACATACTTAATGTGAATGAGGGAAGTATACCTTATAAGAAAGCAATGCTTGAGGAGGCTGTGGAAGAGGAACGCAGGCTCTTCTATGTGGGAATGACGCGTGCGAAGAAGGTGCTTAAGCTGTGCTATGTGCGCCGTCAGTTTGAGAAGGAGCGGGAGCCCTCACGTTTCCTTGAGGAGACAGGCTTATGAATGGAATTATCTATTTCACACATGTAAAACAAGAATATGAGCATAAGAATATGGAGCATATGATCGGGGAAAAGCTGCTGGAAACCGGGCTGGAAAGAGAATACGGACTAAGCTTGAAAAGAGAGCCGCGGGCGCTCGGAGAGCATGGAAAACCGTTTTTCACCCTGCAGCCGAAAATCCATTATAACATCAGTCATTCCGGGAAATATGTGGCGTGTATAATTGCACCAGAGGAAGTGGGAATCGATATCCAGATGCATAGAAAGGCGAACTACGGCCGGATGCTGGAGCGGATGGTGCCGTCTCATATGGTGAGGGAGATTTTGGAGGCAGACGAGCCGGAGCAGGCGTTTTTTACCCAATGGGTGCTGCGGGAGGCTTATATTAAGTGGACCGGAGAGGGATTGTCCCGGGATTTGCGCACGATTCCCATGGACAGCGGCTGCTATATGCTGCTTGACCTGGAACCGGGGTACAGCGGAGCGGTATGGTCTATGGACCCTATGGAGATCAGTTGGGAATATGTAGAGGTGACATTAGACTGATGGTAATAGGAACTGAAAGAAATTGGAATAGAAAACTGGAACTGAAAGAAAACTGGAACTGACGAAAAAAGAACTGACGGAAAATAGGAACTGACAGAATGAACAGAGAGAAAAAGCAGCAGATCAGGGTGTTTACCTTGAAGCTTTTGATGGTGATGGCGGTGCTGGTTTTCTGTTTCTGGGGTTATGCGTTTGTGTACAGAGGCAGGACGGAGCCGCCTGCGAAGTATCATGTGACCAACCAGGATGCGGCGGTGTATTCGCTGCGGGGACAGGTACAGATGCTTTCCCAGAAAGAGGATTTGATAGCATTTGCCTTTGAGGACAGGAAAAAAGAAAAAGAATATGGAACGTATATCATCCCGGGCCTGAAATCCACCAGGACGCTGCTTACGGCTGAGGGCGGTACGCCGGCTACCTGTACGTCAATGACGCCTCAGGGGCTGGCTGTCACGGAGGAGTATGTGCTCGTCAGTGCCTACTGCCACACCGGAAAGCATAACTCTGTCATTTATGTGGTGAATAAAGAGAGCCACCGTTTCGTCAAGGAGCTTGTTCTGCCGGGCCGTCCCCATGTGGGAGGCTTGGCTTATGATCCGGAGCATGAAATCCTTTGGTATTCCTCCAATGAGAGCGGCATCGCGGAGGCGGTGAGTATTTCGATGGAGGATATCAGGAGCTACGACTATATGGAGGGGCACAGGCCGGTCAATGTGACACAGGTTTGCAGCCTTTATGGTATTGTACGGGACTCTTTTATGACTTTTTATGAAGGCTGCCTTTATGTGGGCTGCTTTAACAAGTATACGGAGAGTAACATCGCCAGATATGCAGTCGATGCAGAGGGAAATCTTGTGACGAAGCTTGACCAGGGGCTTGGCATGGATTTTGCCATGGCGATACCGCTTGACTATTCCACCATATCGGAGCAGGCACAGGGGATGGCGTTCTATAACGACAAGCTGCTGCTATCCCATTCCTTTGGTATCCTGCCATCCCGCGTGGTGTTCTATGAGCAGTCGGACAAACGGCTGTATGTGAATGAGAACTCTGCCAAAAGCTACCGTTTTCCGGAACGGATGGAACAGATTTTCGTGGAGGGCGATAATCTGTATATTTTATTTGAGTCAGGCGCATATGCGTACCGCGCCTCCTCGGCAAATATTGTGGACAGGGTATTAAAGCTGAGTCTTCCTAAGATGGAAGAGCATGAATCAAGCAGGGCAAACGTAAGGGTCTACCAGGATTAACTCCGGCAGACCCGCGATTGCTCTTTTTTTCTGAGTACTAAATTGAGATTGTCCACATATATTAAGTGTAAAGAGGTGAGACAGATGGAAGCAAATCAGATTCAAAACCTGTTTGCCGGCAACATCCGTCAGCTTTTGATGGAGGCAGACCTTGATTATGATAAATTATATGAAATACGGCTGCGGGTGGGCAGGCCGCTTTTTCTGACCTATGACGGAGGCGAATGCTTTCTGCGTAAATGGGGGAAGGAGCAGTACCTGGTCACCCAGGAAGATTTAAAGGAAACGTTGGAATATGTGAGCGGCTATTCCTTATATGCTTATGAGGAGGAGGTCCGCCAGGGATTTTTAAGCGTCCAGGGCGGGCACCGTGTGGGTGTTACGGGCAAGGTGATACTGGATGGCAGCCGCATCCGGGGGATGAAATATATTTCCTGTATTAATGTGAGACTGGCCCATCAGATACCGGGCTGCGCCGAACAGGTGATGCCCTACATACAGACAAAGGACTGGGTGGCTCACACCCTGATCGTGTCACCGCCCCGATGCGGCAAGACTACCCTACTGAGAGATATCATCCGCCAGCTAAGCAATGGCAGGGATGGGATTTCCGGCGTCACCGTAGGGGTGGTGGATGAGCGGAGCGAGCTGGCCGGCTGCTACCAGGGCGTGCCTCAGAATGACCTGGGGATGCGCACCGATATCCTGGACGGCTGTCCCAAAGCTGAGGGGATGCAGATGCTGATCCGTTCTATGTCGCCAGCGGTTGTGGCGGTGGATGAGCTCGGCAAGGAGGAGGATTTTAAGGCTGTGGAGTCGGTGATCCACTGTGGCTGTAAGCTTATCGCGACTGCCCACGGCAATTCTCTGGAGGATATTTTGAACCAGCCCTTTTTCCGTAAGCTCATGGAGCAGAGAGTGTTTGAACGGTATATTCTTTTGGGAAAACGCGACAGAGCGGGAATTGTGGAAGGGATATTTGACGGAGAGGGCAATTTATGCTGAAGGCAGCCGGACTGATATTGATCATCATTGCCGGTACGGGGATTGGGTTCAGTAAAAGCCTGGAGCTTACGTACAGAGAGCGGGCGCTTGGGACAATCCTGCGCATGGTAATCTGCCTCAAGGGGGAAATCCGCTACGGTAATGCTTCTCTACACGATGCGTTCTGCGGCGCAGCCAGAAAGCTTCCCGGAGTATACGGGGAGTTCCTGAGAGACACGGCATGTGAGCTGCAGAAAAATACAGGACGCCCTTTTGATGAAATTTTCCGGATGTGTGCCAAACGTCATCTGGGAGATTTGAGCCTGACAAAGGAGGAACAGGAGAAATTGTTTTCCCTTGGAGAGCATCTGGGATATCTGGATCTGGATATGCAGATGAGGCAGTTGGAAATCTACGAGCGTGACTTAGAGCAGGACATCGACAGGCTGAGGCTGGATATGCCCGGCCGGAAAAAAGCGTACCAAAGTCTGGGGATTCTGGGCGGTGTGCTGCTGGCGATCCTCGTTTGGTAGGCCGTGCGGAAAGGAGGAGTAATTGGAGGTCAGTATTATTTTTAAAATCGCGGCGGTCGGAATCCTGGTCTCCGTTCTTTCGCAGATTCTCAAGCACAGCGGCAGAGAGGAGCAGGCATTTCTTGTGAGCCTGGCCGGATTATTGATTGTATTATTTTGGATTGTTCCTTATATTTATGATCTGTTTGAAAGCATCAGACAGCTCTTTGCCTTGTAGTGTAGTTTTAATCCCGTGAGCAATGAGCCAAGCGGCCATGCTTGCATGGACAGACGGAGGAGATTATGGACATTGTGAAGATTTCGCTTTTGGGCGTGGGCGGTGTGATGCTGGGCTTCCTTATTAAGGGCACCAAGCCGGAATATGCCTGCTTTATTACCATGGGCATCGGACTCCTTATCCTTGGATTCGCGGTGGGAAAGCTCCGCTATCTGTTTGACGCCATAGAGAAAATGCGCACCAGTCTGCCGGTGGACAGTGGTTATATCTCCACCCTGGTTAAGATGATCGGTATCACTTACATCGGACAGTTTTCGTCCGGAATCTGCAAGGATGCGGGCTATCAGGCAACCGGGGCGCAGATTGAGCTTTTCTGCAAGCTGTCTATCATGGTGTTGAGTATGCCCATACTTCTGGCGCTGCTGGAGACGATTGAGGAGTTTCTGGCATGAAAGGGTCTGCCGGGCGGTTTATGGTAAGATGGGCGGCGTTGGTGCTGGTCGTGCTGTATGTGGCTGGTCTGGCGGCTCCGGCGTTGGCATGGGCGAGTGCAGACGAGAGCGGTTCCGGCAGTGGGATGGCGGAGGCCATGGAAGAAGAACTTCTCGGCGATATGGATTTTTCGGAAGTGCAGAATATGATGGACGAAATGCTGGGCAATGACAGCTTCTCCTTTACCAAGGCGCTCAAGGGCCTGATATCGGGGGAGGAGGTATTTTCTAAAGAGGCGGTGCAGGAATTCCTGTACGGCCTTTTTTATTCCCGGTTGGATGCGGAGAAAGGGATGTTTTTCAAAATACTTCTGTTGATTTTGCTTGCGGCAATTTTTACGAATTTTGCCGAAGTGTTTGACAACGGGCAGCTTGGGGAAATCAGCTTCTATGTTGTTTACCTGCTTTTGTTCATCCTGCTGATGGATTCGTTTTCCGAGCTCAGCAGCTCTCTGTCCACCAGTATATCCTGGATGGCAGATTTTATGAAGACGCTCTCGCCCGCGTATTTCCTGGCTGTGGCGGCCTCCTCGGGGGCGAGTACGGCGGCTGTGTTTTATCAGGGGGTGCTGCTCCTGGTATGGCTCATCCAGTGGATTTTACTCACCCTTCTTCTGCCTGGGGCGAATCTCTATATCCTTCTGCGCCTGGTGAACCATCTGTCCAGGGAGGAGATGCTCAGTAAGCTGGCGGAGCTTTTAAACACCATTATCAGCTGGGCGCTGAAATCCCTGTTGGGCCTTGTGGTGGGGCTTCAAGTGGTGAAGAATCTGGTGGCCCCGGTCATGGACGCGCTCAAGCGTACGGCCATCGGCAAGACCGCCAGCGCCATTCCCGGAGTGGGGAATGCCATCAATGTGGTCACGGAGCTGGTGGTGACAAGCGCGGTACTGGTGCGCAACAGCCTGGGCGCGGTCATGCTTGTGGTGCTGGTGCTGGCCGGGGCGGGACCTGTGATTCATTACGCCCTGCTTTCACTTAGCTACCGCTTCCTGGCGGCTCTTTCTCAGCCTGTGTCGGACAAGCGTATGGTGGGATGCTTAAGCACCATGGGGGAGGGGTGCGGGATTTTGCTGCGCATTCTATTGACTGCGGAGGTGCTGTGTATGCTTACTTTTGTGATACTGATGGCAAGCTTTGGAGGTGGAGCATGAAGGAAGAAATCTACCAATGGATGAAAAGTCTTGCTGTTTTTTATATCCTGCTGACAACAGTGCTCCATCTGATTCCAAGCGGTAAGTATGAGCGTTATGTGCGTTTTTTCATGGGGCTTTTGCTGATTTTTATGCTGTGCACTCCGGTTTTTTCCATCTTGGGGAGAGGGGAGGAGCTTGTACAGAGCTTTCAGGCACATTATCAGCAGGAAAGTGCACTACGGGAGCAGGAGGAGCTTGACCATCTTCAGGAAACGTACCTGAAACGCGGTTATGCTACAGAGATAAAAGAAAAAATTTTACAGTCTTTGCAAAATAGAGGAATACATCCCGCAGAGGTGGAAGTACATATAGAAGGGGAGCAGGTGACCGCCACTCTTTATATGAATGGAGTTTTAAATGAGGAGCAGGAAAGGGGGATTGCAGATGGACTTTTGGAAGCCTGCGGAATCCGGGAAGGAGAGTATCAAATCAAAGCTGCTGAACATGAGCCGTCAGCAGTGGGTGGTGCTCTTGCTTCTGGGACTGCTTCTGGCCGTGGTGGCGCTGCCGGTGTCCAGTAAAACGGAGAAGAAATCATCACAGGGCATTTTAAAGGACAGCTCCCTTGATTCTTATGAAACAGGTGACACGACGGATAAGTCGGAGCTTGAGAAAAAACTGGAGTCACTTTTATCCAATGTGGAGGGAGTGGGGAGGGTTCAGGTGATACTGATGACCGGGCCGGAGAAGGACGCCCAGGGGTTTGCCAATTCCGGCGGCCAAAAGATTACAGGTGTGCTGATCGCAGCGGAAGGTGCGGATAATTCTGTCACTGTCCAGAACATTCAGCAGGCGGTAATGGCATTATTTCAGGTGGAAGCTCATAAAATTAAAGTAATGAAAATGAAATGAGGAGAGAAAGCGTGAAAAAAATCATGAAAAAGAATCAGGTGATCATCACCTCACTGGCAATTCTGATTGCAGTAGCCGGATATCTGAATTTTGCAGATGTAGATCTGGGGTTCGGGGATAAGGAGGCAAGTACCGACAGCAGCAGTATCCTGGATGAAGTAAATTATGACCTTACGGATGAAACAGCCCTTCTGGATGAGAACGGGGCGGATGGCGGAATAACGGGGATGGAGAGCCAGGACACCAGCACACCCGGTGAAGCCGTACTTACAGGTTCCTCTAATTTTGCAGCCCAGGCAAAGCTTTCCAGAGAACAGATACGCTCTCAGAATAAGGCTGACTTACAGGAAATCATCAACAATCAGGATATTGGCGACGAGCAGAAGCAGACTGCCATCAACAGCATGGTTTCTATGACCGAGCTTACCGAGAAGGAAGCTGCGGCCGAGCTTCTCCTGGAAGCAAAGGGATTTGAAAACGTAATTGTGAATCTCACGGGCGAAACGGCAGATGTGGTAGTTCCCGACGCAGACCTCGAGGATGCCAAGCGCGCACAGATTGAGGATATCGTAAAGCGTAAGACAGGAATCGCACCTGAGAGTATTGTGATTACGCCTTTGAGCCAGAGTGAGGAGGAGAGCGGAAACAAGGATGCCGGCTTATCCACTGAGGATGCGGATGATGATTCAGAGGACACCGACGAAGAAGATGACGACGAAAAGGATAGTGAGACTTCCGCAGAGATTTATGACGGCTATGATATTGACACGGAAGGGATTTACGATTGAGTCAGGAAGTCCGTTACGGAAGAATCGGATAAGGATCAGGCGGTGAAGCTCTCTGTGGTGAAAATCACAGGGGGCTCTTTGCTTTGGAGAATCCCTGGAAAACCCTTGACAGTAAAGCCCCGCATATACTAGAATAGAAACGTTGTAAAGATATCGTTGAAAGAATCAGTAGGAGGCCAACCGTGTCGAAGTATACGAATGAAATAGAAAAAAGAAGAACCTTTGCCATCATCTCCCACCCGGATGCAGGAAAGACTACATTGACTGAGAAATTTCTGCTTTACGGAGGAGCCATCAACCTGGCCGGAAGCGTAAAGGGAAAAGCCACTGCACGCCATGCAGTGTCTGACTGGATGGAAATCGAAAAGGAGAGAGGTATTTCCGTCACCTCCTCGGTGCTGCAGTTCTATTATGACGGCTGCTGCATCAACATCCTGGATACACCGGGACACCAGGATTTCTCTGAGGATACTTACCGTACCCTCATGGCCGCGGATTCCGCAGTGATGGTCATCGACGGCTCCAAGGGTGTGGAGGCCCAGACCAGGAAGCTTTTTAAGGTCTGTGTGATGCGCCATATTCCGATTTTTACTTTTATCAATAAGATGGACAGGGATGCGAACGATACCTTTGACCTTCTCGATGAGATAGAAAAAGAGCTGGGGATTGCGACCTGCCCCATTAACTGGCCCATTGGCTCGGGTAAAAAATTCCGCGGCGTATATGACCGGAACACCAGAAAAATCCTTACCTTCTCCGATACACAGAAGGGTACGAAGGAAGGCGTGATCGAGGAGATTGACCTGGATGACAGCCGTTCTGACGAGGTGATGGACCCGGAACAGAAGGAGCTGCTTTTAGAGGAGATTGAGCTTCTCGACGGAGCAAGCGCTGACTTTGACCAGGAGCTGGTGAACAAGGGAGAGCTGACGCCGGTATTTTTCGGCTCTGCGCTTACGAATTTCGGTGTGGAAACCTTCCTCGAGCATTTCTTAAGCATGACCACCTCTCCGCTGCCGCGTAATGCTGACTGTGGACAAATCGATCCTATGGATGATGATTTTTCCGCCTTTGTGTTTAAGATACAGGCGAATATGAATAAGGCACACAGAGACAGAATCGCGTTTATGCGTATCTGCTCCGGGAAGTTCGACGCTTCCCAGGAGGTGTACCATGTGCAGGGAGATAAGCGGATGCGGCTTCTCCAGCCCCAGCAGATGATGGCTGAATCCCGTCACGTGGTGGAAGAGGCTTATGCGGGCGATATCATCGGTGTGTTTGACCCGGGCATCTTTTCCATCGGAGATACGATCTGTGCGCCCGGGAAAAAGTTTGCTTTTGAAGGGATTCCTACCTTTGCGCCGGAGCATTTTGCCAGAGTACGCCAGATTGATACTATGAAAAGAAAGCAGTTTGTCAAAGGAATCAATCAGATTGCCCAGGAGGGCGCCATCCAGATTTTCCAGGAGTTCAATACAGGTATGGAGGAGATCATTGTGGGCGTTGTAGGCGTGCTGCAGTTCGACGTCCTGAAATACCGTCTGGAAAACGAATATAATGTAGAAATCCGGTTAGAAAACCTTCCATATGAACATATCCGTTGGATTGCCAATAAGGAAGAAATCAATGTGGACAAGATCACAGGGACCTCCGACATGAAGAAGGTCACCGATCTTAAGGGAAATCCGCTGCTGCTCTTTGTGAATGCATGGAGCGTGGGTATGACCCAGGACCGCAACCCGGACCTTATATTGACAGAATTCAGTAAATAACCCTTTTATTTTAATTTGCGATTTGGTATAATAGCACTATTAGAACTTAGCATTTTCATCCTTAGGAGGGTTTGACATGGCAGAGAAAAGAACAACCTATAAAATACAGGATTTAGGCGGAGTGGGAGAGGTTCATCTCGCTGATGAGGTGGTCGCTATCATCGCCGGCCTGGCAGCAACAGAAGTAGAGGGCGTGGCCTCCATGGCCGGGAATATCACCAATGAACTGGTGAGTAAGCTTGGCATGAAGAACCTGTCCAAGGGCGTGAAGGTAACAGTCCTGGAGGGCGTGGTTACCGTAGAGCTGGCCCTGAATATTGAGTATGGCAAGAACATCCTGGAGACCAGCAAGAAGGTCCAGGAGAAAGTGAAATCTTCCATAGAGAATATGACCGGCCTGGAAGTGGCTGACGTAAACATCCACATTGCAAGTGTAGATATGGACAGTGAAAAAGGAAAGTAAACCTTTCCTTTTTTCTTTATACATCAGTATAGGGCGCATTGAGATTGTAGGAGGAAATGATGCGGAGACGAGAGCAGAGAGAACACATTTTTAAGCTTCTGTTTATGACAGAGTTTAATTCACAAGAGGAGATGACAGAGCAGGTTCCTCTTTATTTTGACGGTCTGGAGGAACTGGAGGACAAGGACAAGGACTATATGGGCGTCAAGTATGCCCATGTCCTTGAGCATTTAGGCGAGATTGACGAGATGCTGGACGGTATCAGCAAGGGCTGGAAAACGAAGAGAATGAGCCGTGTGGACCTGACAGCGCTGCGTCTGGCAGTGTATGAGCTTAAGTTTGACAACGACGTGCCCGTGGGCGTGGCGATCAACGAGGCTGTGGAGCTTGCCAAGCGCTTTGGCGGCGACACCTCAGGCTCCTTTGTTAACGGTATCCTTGGTAAGATTGCCAACGGAGGAGAGACTTCGGAGGAGGCTGAACACGCAGAGGAAGAGAGCGCGGTGGCTTCACCGGATGCTTCAACGGAAGTGAGAAACGGCAGAAGAAGCACCTTCGGGAATTCCGACGGAAAGATCATTGTCGTACACAAAAATGCCGGTATGGGCGACAGAAGGGCAGCACGGGCGGAGCATACCGCAGAAGCTGCCGCGGGAGATAAGGAAGAATGAAAAATGTCTATTCTGTAGGACAGGTGAACCGCTATGTGAAGAATATGTTTACCCAGGATTATTTCCTGCAGAAGGTATATGTAAAGGGAGAGGTGTCTAATTGTAAATACCATACAAGCGGGCATATTTATTTCTCTCTCAAGGATGAGACAGGGACCTTGAGCTGCGTGATGTTTGCCGGACAGAGGCGGGGACTGGCTTTCCGTATGAAAGACGGCGATAAGGTGGTGGTTGGCGGCTCCGTGGACGTGTATGAGCGGGACGGACGTTACCAGCTCTATGCCAAGGAAATCACACTGGAAGGCGCGGGTGCGCTTTATGAGCGTTTCCTTGCGCTTAAGCAGGAGCTGGAGGACATGGGAATGTTCGCCCAGGAGTACAAGCAGCCGATTCCGAGATTTATCAAGCGCCTCGGTGTGGTGACCGCGCCGACCGGAGCGGCAGTCCAGGATATACGGAATATTTCATACCGCAGAAATCCATATCTCCAGATTATTCTCTATCCTGCACTGGTGCAGGGAGAGGGAGCTGCCAGGAGTATTGTGCGGGGCATTGAGATGCTGGATGAAGCCGGAGTGGACGTGATCATCGTGGGCCGCGGCGGCGGATCCATCGAGGATTTATGGGCGTTTAATGAGGAAGAGGTGGCGCGCGCCATCTTTAACTGTAGTACGCCTGTTATTTCGGCAGTGGGTCATGAGACAGATTTTACCATTGCGGACTTTGTGGCGGATTTGCGGGCGCCTACGCCTTCTGCAGCGGCGGAGCTGGCTGTGGATGATTATAGAAGTATTGTGGAGGCAGCCGGTTCTTACGGGGAGCGGCTGCATCGTGCCATGTGGGGACGGATAGATCTTTTGCGCAGCCGCCTCGGACAGTACGAGGTGAAAATGCAGTACTTAAGCCCGGAGAACCGGCTTCGTGAGAAACGGCAGTATCTGGCCGAGCTTGAGGACTCCATCCGCGGTTCCATGGAGAGGGCGGTTTCGGAGAGCCGTCACAGGCTTTCCCTGTATCTGGAGCGTTTCGGCGGGCTTTCCCCGCTTCGTAAGCTCAACCAGGGCTTTTCCTATGTGGCGGATGAGCAAGGACGGACAGTCACGAGCGTAGCCCAGGTGGAGCATGGGGATGTGCTTCATATATCCGTCACCGATGGAACAATTAAGACAAAAGTAAGCAGTATCAGGAAGGAAGGCAGAAGCAATGTCTAAGACAGAAAAAATCCCAGCAGCGGACAGCGCTGCGCCGGACACAATCCAAGAGCCGGGCACAATGGAAGAGCCGGGTACAGCTCAGAAGACAGACACGGCACAGGAACCCGGACAGAAGGAGAGAACCATAGAGGAAGCTTTCCAGGAGCTTGATGCGCTGGCACAGAGGCTGGAGGACAGGGAAACATCCCTGGAGGACTCTTTCCTTCTCTACAAGCAGGGAATGGAGCTTCTTAAATATTGCAGCCAGAAGCTGGACACAGTGGAAAAGAAGATGCTGCAGATTAATGAGGATGGTACATTCAGTGAATTTTCAAGATGAATTAAAGATAAAAACAGATGAAATTGAGGCGGTTATCAAGTCATACCTGCCGAAGGAGGAGGGCTTTGCCAGGACAATGGCAGAGGCCATGAATTACAGTATGCTCGCGGGCGGGAAACGTCTGCGCCCTCTGTTTATGAGAGAGACATTCCGCCTCTTTGGCGGTGAGGGAAAAGTGGCGGAGCCGTTTATGGCTGCTATGGAGATGATCCATACCCACTCCCTGATCCATGACGATCTTCCGGCGATTGACAATGACGACTACCGCAGAGGCCGCCTTACCACCCACAAGGTATACGGGGAGGCAATGGGTGTTCTGAGCGGAGTTGCGTTATTGAATTATGCTTACGAAGTGATGCTCTCCGCCTTCGATATACTGCCCGGTGATGAGCGGGTAGTCCGTGCACTCAGGATAATGGCCGGGAAAACAGGCATCCATGGTATGCTGGGCGGCCAGAGCGTGGACGTGGAGAATGACGGCAAGCCTCTTACACAGGATATGCTTGACTATATATATAGAAATAAAACCTCTGCGCTCATTGAGGCGTCTATGATGACCGGAGCCATTCTGGCCGGCGCGGATGAGGAGCAGGTAAAGCTTATTGAGCAGGCTGCGCTGAACATTGGTCTGGCTTTTCAGATTCAAGACGACATCCTTGATGTGACCAGTACAGAGGAAGAATTAGGAAAGCCGACTCACAGTGATGAGAAGAACAATAAGGTCACCTATGTGAGCCTCATGGGAATCGAGGAAGCCTCACGGCAGGTGGAGGCTTTAAGCGGGGAAGCACTTGCTCTTATTGAGAGTCTGGAACAAAAAAATGAATTCCTGTGTCAGTTGGTGAGAGAACTGATCATGCGCAGGAAGTGAAAGAAGGATACCAATGATTCTGGAAAAAATCAAAAGGCCAAATGACATCCATAAAATCCCACTGGCGGATTTTCCGGCACTGGCGGAGGAAATCAGAAGCTTTTTAATCGAATCTGTGAGCCATACGGGCGGACACCTTGCTTCCAATCTGGGCGTGGTAGAGCTGACGCTGGCTTTGCATAATGTGTTGGATTTTCCGGAAGACAGGCTGATTTGGGACGTGGGACACCAGGCCTACACCCACAAAATATTGACCGGCAGGAAGGACGATTTTGTCTCTCTGCGCAAGGAGGGAGGCTTAAGCGGTTTCCCAAAAAGAAAGGAGAGCGATTGTGACTCTTTTGACGCGGGACACAGCTCGAATTCTATTTCCGCCGGGCTTGGCTATGTGAGAGCCAGGGACCTGCTGGGACAGAAGCACCATGTGGTGTCTGTGATCGGAGACGGCGCTCTCACGGGTGGAATGGCTTACGAGGCTTTGAATAATGCCGCGGAGCTGGATACGAATTTTATCGTTATCATCAATGACAACAACATGTCCATCTCACAGAATGTGGGAGGCATGTCCACTTATTTAAGTGCGCTTCGTACCGCAGAGGCTTATACAGGAATGAAGCTGAATGTGACCAAGACTCTTAAGAAGATTCCACATGTGGGCACGGCTTTGGTGGATACCATGCGCAGGACGAAGAGCAGCATCAAACAGCTCTTTATTCCGGGAATGCTTTTTGAGAACATGGGGTTGACATACCTGGGCCCGGTGGACGGACACAATATGCGTCAGATGATGAAGCTGTTTAATGAGGCGAAACGGGTGGAAGGCCCGGTGGTGGTCCATGTGCTTACGGAAAAGGGACGGGGATATGCTCCGGCTTGCGCACATCCGGACCGGTTCCACGGGACAGGTCCCTTTGATATAGAGAGCGGTAAGGCGCTGGAGCAGAAGGTGGCGCCGTGCTACACGGATGTGTTCTCCAAGGCTATGCGCAGTATTGGAGAGAAGAATAAGAAACTGGTGGCCATTTCTGCTGCCATGCCGGAGGGTACCGGGCTCAAACGCTTTGCAAAGGCGTATCCGGACAGGTTCTTTGACGTGGGCATTGCAGAGGAACACGCAGTGACCTTTGCGGCCGGCCTGGCTTTGGGCGGTCTTGTTCCTGTGGTGGCGATTTACTCTTCGTTCCTTCAGCGGGCGGTGGATCAGATGCTTCATGACGTGTGCATGCAGAATCTCCACGTGGTGTTTGCCATAGACAGGGCAGGGCTTGTGGGTGCGGACGGCGAGACGCATCAGGGCTGCTTTGATATCTCTTATCTTACGATGATGCCGAACATGACAGTGATGGCGCCCAAGAATGACTGGGAGCTTGAGGAAATGCTTAAATTTGCAGTGGCATCCAAAGGACCATGTGCGATACGTTACCCGAAGGGGACTGCTTATCAGGGACTTGCAGATTTTCAGGAGCCTGTGAGCCAGGGGAAGAGTGAAGTGCTCTACCTCGGAAAAAAGGTTGCCATCCTTGCCGCGGGCAGTATGGTTTCTGTGTGTGTCCAAGTATATGAGGCATTAAAGAAAGAAGGCTATGAGCCCACACTTGTGAATGTCCGCTTTTTAAAACCGCTGGATACAGAACTGCTGGATAAGCTGGCTAAGGAGCATGAGCTGTTTGTGACAGTGGAGGAAAATGTGAAAAACGGCGGTTACGGAGAGCATGTGGCTGCTTATATGGAGGCGTGCCATAAGGAATGCCGGGTGCTGCCTGTGGCTATCTGGGACCGCTTTGTAGAGCACGGAGGCGTGGACAGCCTGCGGGCAAAGATTGGTCTTTCCGCTCCCTCTATCTGTCAGGCGATTGAGGAATATTTGGAATGAAAGTCCCGGACAGCAGCAATGGTCCGAAGTGTGATAGCACATGCAGGACTTTAGGAGGATAAGATGAAGAAACGTTTAGACCTTTTGCTGGTGGAGCGTGCCCTCGCTCCATCCAGAGAAAAAGCAAAAGCATATATTATGTCAGGCAATGTGTATGTGGACGGCCAGAAAGAAGACAAGGCGGGCTCCATGTTTGCGGAGACTGTGAATATCGAGGTGAGGGGTAATACGCTGCGTTATGTGAGCCGCGGTGGTCTGAAGCTTGAAAAGGCAATGGAGAATTTCGGCGTGACACTCACCGATAAGGTGTGTATGGATGTGGGTGCTTCCACCGGAGGCTTCACGGACTGTATGCTCCAGAATGGGGCAGTGAAGGTGTACGCTATCGATGTAGGTTACGGACAGCTTGACTGGAAGCTTCGCAATGACCCAAGAGTGGTGTGCATGGAAAAGACGAATATCCGTTATGTGCTCCCCGAGCATATTCAGGAGCCCGCGGCCTTTTCTTCCATTGATGTGTCCTTTATATCACTCACCAAGGTACTCCTTCCTGTGCGGGAGCTTCTCACCGAGGACGGAGAAATTGTGTGCCTCATCAAGCCCCAGTTTGAGGCGGGCAGGGAAAAGGTAGGAAAAAAGGGTGTGGTGCGTGACCCGGCAGTACACCGGGAAGTCATTGAGAAGGTCAGGGACTATGCGAAAAGCATTTCCATGGAACCCTGTCATCTTTCTTTCTCACCGATCAAAGGGCCGGAAGGAAATATCGAATACCTGCTTCATCTGAAAAAGCACCCGGAAGGCACAGAGGTGTCCGACAGTCTGGACGCAGAAGTGGCAGCGGTCGTAGAGGAGGCTCACGCGCAGCTTGATTAAAGGCTGCCCATTGCACGCGGGAGTCAAATACCCCGCGGCCGGCTTGGCTCATCGCCCGCGGGAATAAACGAACAAGGAAAACACTATGGACAAGTTTTATATCATTACTAACAGCGATAAAGACCAGGACCTTGCGTTTACCGGAAAGATAGTCTCTTATCTGGAAAAGCACGGGAAGGAATGCCGGGTGCAGCCGGCAGAACACAAGGTAGACAGACCTTACCGTTATACAAATCCCGGGCTTATCCCCGACGGAACCCAGTGCATTATCGTACTGGGCGGAGACGGGACGCTTCTGCAGGCGGCGAGGGATGTGGTACATAGAGGTATCCCCCTTCTGGGCATCAATCTTGGGAATCTGGGATTTCTTGCGGAGGTGGACAGGCAGTCTGTGTATCCGGCGCTGGACCAGCTTATGATGGGAGATTATGAGGTGGAGGAGCGCATGATGCTCACAGGCACGGTTTACCGGGGGGAGGATATCATCGGCAGCGACATCGCGCTTAACGATATCGTCATCGGCAGAGAAGGACCGCTGCGCGTGGTGCGCTTTAAGAATTATGTGAATAATGAATATCTGAATTCCTATAATGCGGACGGCATCATCATTTCGACTCCAACCGGCTCTACGGGATACAGCCTTTCCACAGGCGGTCCAATCGTGTCACCGAATGCGTCTATGACGATCATGACACCCATAGCTCCCCATACGCTCAATACCAGAAGTATCATTTTCCCGGCGGAGGATGTGATTACTGTAGAGCTGGGCAAGGGACGTCACCGTGACAGGGAAAAGGGCCTGGCGGCCTTTGACGGAGATACGGTGATACCCATGGTCACAGGCGACCGTATTGTGATACGTAAGGCTTCGGTCAGCACAAAAATCCTTAAATTGAATCACTTAAGTTTTGTAGAGGTACTGCGGCAGAAAATGCGAAACAGCTAGGAGGTTGTAACGTGAAAGTAGCGAGACATGAGAAGATTATCGAACTGATTCACCAGTATGACATTGACACCCAGGAGGAACTGGCGGCCAGACTGAACGAGGCGGGATTTAAGGTTACACAGGCCACGGTTTCCCGTGATATCCGCGCACTGAAGATGACAAAGGTGGCAGGAAAAGACGGGAAATCCCGTTATGCCATTCTGAAAGACGAGCCAAGCACCTTGGGCGATAAATATACTAGAGTGCTTAAGGAAGCCCTGATTTCTATGGATGTAGGGCAGAATCTGGTGGTCATTAAGACAGTACCGGGTATGGCCATGGGTGTGGCTGCAGCTCTGGACGCCCTTAAATGGCAGGAAATCCTGGGGTCCATTGCTGGTGACGATACCATCATGTGCGCTGCCAAAACTGCCGACCAGGCTATGGACGTGGTGGAGAAGCTCCGCAGCATTCTCGAAACACAGTAGCAATACTGAGGCGGATTGCAGCTGTCAGATGTATGCTGCCATGTAAGGCAGGACGTATGTCACGCCGCGGGTACGCCGCAGGGTAATTGAAGTATATCAGGAGGTAATATGTTAGTTCATCTGCACGTAAAAAACCTTGCACTGATTGAAGAAATCGAAGTGGAATTCGGGCCGGGACTGAATATCCTCACCGGTGAGACCGGCGCAGGTAAGTCAATCCTGCTTGGCTCCATCCAGCTCATTTTAGGGGGGAAAATATCCAGGAATATGATCCGGGAAAACGCTTCCTATGCACTGGTGGAGCTTTTATTCCAGGTAGAAAATACAAAAGCAAAAGAAGCACTCAAGGCACTGGACATTTACCCGGAGGACGGGCAGGTGCTCCTGTCGCGTAAGATTACGGATGGCAGAAGCATCAATAAGATAAACGGGGAGACGAGCACAGTAGGCCAGATGAAGGCTGCTGCGGCCTGTCTTCTGGATATCCACGGGCAGCATGAACACCAGTCACTGCTCTACCAGGATAAGCAGTTGGAAATCCTTGATGCCTACGGCAGAGAACGGATACTTCCCGCAAGAGAGAAGGTGCACGCCGCCTATAAGGATTACCGGCGCTGCATCACCGAGCTGAAGGCGCTTGATATGGATGAGGAGCAGAGGAACCGCGAGACAGCCTTCCTTGAATTCGAGATTCAGGAGATTGAGAAGGCAGAATTAAGCATCGGCGAGGATGACGAGCTGGAGCGGCAGTACCGTAAGCTTGGAAACGCTAAGACAATCCTCGAGTCTTTGGAAAGCGTACATATTATGACCGGCTATGACGGGCAGCAGGGTGCCGGAGAAATGGTGGGGAATGCACTTCGGGAGCTATCCAGAGTGACGCAGTACGATGAAGAATTGCGCTCCCTGGAGGATACGCTGGGCGAGGTGGACGGTCTTCTCAATGATTTCAACAGAGAGCTTTCTTCCTATCTGGACAGCCTCACCTTTGACGACCAGACCTTCTATGAAACGGAGCGCCGCCTTGACATTATCAACGGACTGAAAGCCAAGTATGGACAGCGTATCGAGGATATCCTTGCATATCAGGAAAAACAGCTGCAAAAATTGTATAAACTTAGAAAATATGAGGAAAACTTCCAGAAGGCGAGGGAAAATTTAAAAGCTTCTGAAGAAATTTTGGAAAAAGTATCGTATGATTTATCAAAAATCAGGAAAGAATATAGCCAACAGCTAGAAAAGAAAGTGATTGCCGGGCTGAAAGATTTGAATTTTCTGGATGTTGATTTTGCCATCCGTTTCAGCCGCAAAAAGAGCTTTACGGACAATGGTTTTGATGATATTGAATATGAAATTTCCACGAACCCCGGCGAGAAGCTGAAGCCTTTAGGGAAGATTGTATCCGGCGGTGAGCTATCAAGGATCATGCTTGCGTTAAAGGCAATCCTTGCAGACCGCGACCAGATTGAAACCCTTATATTCGATGAGATTGACACCGGCATCAGCGGCCGTACAGCACAGAAGGTATCCGAAAAAATGGCTGTCATCGGCAGGCATCACCAGGTGCTCTGCATCACGCATCTGCCGCAAATTGCGGCAATGGCGGATACGCATTTTGAAATCGAAAAGCATATAAAAGGAACGGAGACCACCACCCAGATTCATCCTCTGGTGGGCGAAAAATCCATCTGCGAGCTGGCAAGACTGCTGGGCGGCGCAGAGATCACAGCCACGGTTTTAGACAATGCCAGAGAGATGAAAGAATTGGCACAGGTACATAAAAATACAAGACTGAAATAATTCTTTTCACCGCATACTAAGAGAGGATAATCCCAAAGGATATCCTTTCTTTTTTTAGCGAAAATATGCGTGCAAAGGATGTGACAGTATGGATAGAAAGAAGAAATACCGGCATTTTCTTTTATGGTGCCTGGGTCTGGATCTGCTGGCCATGTGTCTGTTAGGCTACCGTTATCTGGACAGAAAAATCCCGGATGAGCTCCATGTAGTGAAGGGACAGGACCAGAATGTAGAGAAGCTCCTGAAGCATCCTCTACTCACCTTTGAGGATGCGATCACGGCCTCAGGTGAGGGAAGTTATCTGCTTCCCTGCAAAATTTTGGGAGTGATTCCCTTTAAAGAAATCAAGGTTATGCCCACAGAAAGTACTGATCTTTTAGTCAGCGGAAGTACGGTAGGTATCTATATGGAAACAGAGGGTGTGCTCATTATTGACACTGGTGAGATTGTGACGGAAGGCGGTATTGCCGAGGAACCGGCCAAAAATATCGTGAAGCCGGGCGACTACATTGTAGCATTTAACCAGCAGAAAATCTCCTGTAAAAAAGACCTTATGGATGATTTATCCCTTTTAAACGGCGATGATGTGACTCTTGCAATCAACAGAAACGGCGAGACAATTCCGGTATCCCTCACTCCGGTGAGAGACGCGGAAGGCGAGTATAAGCTGGGAATCTGGGTACGGGATGATACGCAGGGCATTGGTACCCTTACGTTTGTGGACCAGAGCGGCCATTACGGAGCACTGGGACATGGAATCAGCGACGTGGATACAGGCGAGCTTCTGAATATTAAAGACGGAGCCTTGTACCAGGCGCAGATTTTAGGAATACAGAAGGGCAGTAAGGGAAGTCCGGGAGAATTGTCGGGACTTATCCGGTATGAGCCGAGAAATGTGATCGGAACCATCACCACAAACAGCAAAAATGGAATTTACGGGCAGTTTGAAGGGAATGCCGGGGAAGCAATCTCCTTGCGGCAGATGCCCGTCGGTTATAAGCAGGAAATGGAAATCGGACCTGCGTCCATTCTCTGTTGCGTCGAAAATCAGGTTGAGGAATACCAAGCGGAAATTACAAAAATTGACATGAACCACGAGGACAGCAACAAGAGTTTTGTCATACGCGTGACAGACGAAAAACTACTTTCTGCGACAGGAGGTATCGTGCAGGGTATGAGTGGCAGTCCGGTGCTCCAGAACGGTAAAATAGTGGGTGCGGTGACCCATGTGTTTGTCCAGGACTCAGCCAGCGGATATGGCATATTTATAGAAAATATGTTGAAATAAGGATAAAAAAAGTATCAAAAATTAAATTTTTCTGTCGGAATGCGGGAGAAAAAAAGTCGAAAGATATCGAACGAAAATGCAGTAAATAAGCCACTTTCGGCTTGATTTCCCCATCCCCGTTCAACTATAATATCTTTATTGTGCAAGAGCAAACTGGAAGGGCCCCGCTGTTTTGTACAACAATAACTGATATATAGTTAGGAGGAGACAAGCCTCATGGAAAAATTAAATGTGGCAATTGCAGATGATAACGAGAAAATGGTAGAATTACTCGGTCGGATGATCGAAGAGGATAATGACCTGGAATTGGTCGGGAAAGCACACAATGGAGAAGAAATCTGTAATATTATTAAAGAAAAGGAACCGGATGTGGTGGTGCTGGATATCATCATGCCAAAAGTAGACGGCTTGTCGGTTATGGAGCGCTTTTATCATGATGACAGTCTGAAAAAAGCGCCGTCGTTTATCGTGGTTTCTGCGGTAGGCCAGGAGCGCATCACTGAGGATGCCTTCAGCCTGGGCGCAGACTATTATATGCTGAAGCCTTTTGATAACCGGATGCTGCTCAACCGGATCAAACATATCCGCCGTATCGGCGACAGGAAGACAAGGGAGGTCAGCCGTCAGACAGCCCATGAGGAAACGAATACTTATACAAAGGGAAACCTGGAGGCAGATGTAACAAATGTGATACACGAGATCGGCGTGCCTGCTCATATTAAAGGATATCAATACCTGAGGGATGCCATCATCCTTGCCGTAAATGATATGGAAATGCTCAATTCCATCACAAAGATCCTTTACCCGACGATAGCCAAAAAACACCAGACGACCCCCAGCCGGGTGGAAAGAGCTATCCGCCATGCCATAGAGGTGGCATGGAGCAGAGGAAAGATGGACACCATTGACGAATTGTTCGGATATACGGTGAGCACAGGCAAGGGTAAGCCCACAAATTCTGAATTTATTGCCCTCATTGCGGATAAGATTAGGCTGGAATATAAAAATCACTCTTTCCATTAAGCCGTTTTTAGGTTATAATAAAATAAATTATGAGCTTTAAAATTAGGCTCTCAAAGAAGCTACTAAGGAGGGTATACGGATGAAGAGGATCCTATTTGCAACATCTGAGGCAGTACCATTTATTAAAACAGGAGGACTGGCCGACGTAGCAGGTGCACTGCCGAAATGTTTTGATAAACGGTATTTCGATATTCGCGTCATTCTGCCGAAATACGCCTGCATGAAGCAGGAGTGGAAGGATAAAATGGAATACGTCACACATTTTTACATGGATCTCGGGTATAAGAACTGCTATGTGGGCATCATGCACATGGAGTATGACGGTATCCAGTTCTATTTCATTGACAACGAATATTATTTCAGCGGTCCTAAACCATATGGCGATGCACCGTGGGATCTGGAGAAGTTTGCATTTTTCTCCAAGGCAGTCCTGTCCGTGCTTCCGGTAATCGGTTTCCGTCCGGATATCATCCATTGTCATGACTGGCAGACAGGCCTTGTGCCGGTATATCTGCACGATACATTCCAGCAGAATGAATTCTTCTGGGGAATCAAGACGATCATGACCATACATAACCTGAAATTCCAGGGCGTATGGGATGTTAAGACAGTAAAAGAGATCACAGGTCTGTCCGATTATTATTTCGCACCGGATAAGCTGGAGGCATACAAAGACGCCAACTTCTTAAAAGGCGGCATTGTTTTCGCAGACGCTATCACTACAGTGAGCAATACGTATGCGGAGGAAATCAAGACTCCGTTCTACGGTGAGAAGCTCGAGGGCCTGATGTGTGCGCGTGCGAACAGCCTGCGCGGTATTGTAAACGGCATTGATTATGACCTGTTTAATCCGGAGACAGACGAGTATATTACTAAGAATTATAACGCAACCACTTTCCGTAAGGAAAAGGTGAAAAATAAACTGCAGCTTCAGAAGGATCTGGGACTTGACGAAGATCCAAAGGCTATGATGATCGGTATCGTATCACGTCTGACTGACCAGAAAGGCTTTGACCTGATTGCTTATATCATGGATGAGCTGTGTCAGGATGCGGTACAGATTGTAGCACTTGGAACCGGTGACGAGCGGTATGAGAACATGTTCCGTCACTTTGACTGGAAATACCATGGCAAGGTTTCCGCCCAGATTTATTACGATGAAGCAATGTCACACCGTATCTATGCAGCCTCCGATGCATTCCTGATGCCGTCCCTTTTCGAGCCGTGCGGCCTGAGTCAGCTCATGAGCCTGCGCTACGGGACAATCCCCATCGTCAGAGAGACTGGAGGTCTTAAGGATACTGTGGAGCCGTTCAACGAGTTCGAGGGCACAGGAACCGGCTTCAGCTTCCGTAATTATAATGCACATGAAATGCTCTACACCATCCGTAATGCAGAGCGTATTTACTATGATAAAAAACGCGAGTGGAATAAAATGGTGGATCGCGCTATGGCCAAGGATTTCTCCTGGAACAGCTCTGCACGGCAATATGAAGAAATGTATAACTGGTTGATTGGTGAATGATTTCGAGGGGGCAATCTTAGGGGGAGATAGCCCGAATGCCATTTTCGAGGGGGCAATCTCAGAGTTGCGAAAGCCCGAATGCCCCCTCGAGCTCCCCCTGTTGGGCACGCTGGTTTGAGTGCTTTGCACTGTGCTGATTTGGGTATAGTGTAGTGAAGGACGGGGATTTTGCTTCGGTAAAAGGGAAATGTTTTTGCGGAGTTTGAATGCTGTTTGGGGGAAGGGGATTTTTGGCTGTATCATATAGGCTATATAATGAAAATTATAAATAAAGGCTATATAATAGAAACCATATAATAAAAACCATATAATAAAAGCCATGTAATAAAAGCCATGTAATAAAAGCTATACAATAAAAACTATATAATAAAGACTGTGGCATAATTAATGTATATTATGGAGTGTTTTAGGGATACTATCTACTGTAATTATAGTGTGAGGAGGTAGTATCATGACACAAATTTCAGAATTAGATTTACAGAATCTGCGCCATTTAATCGGCGGTTTTGAGACCACCCACTGTAAGATGGATGCTTATGCGCAGCAGGCACAGGATATGCAGGTGAAGCAGTTTTTTGAGAAATCTGCGCAGTCCGCAATGCAGAGCAAGCAGCAGTTAATGCAGTTCTTACAATAAGGAGGTAGCCGAGATGATGGATGAAAAGACAATGGTAGCAGATACACTTGCAGGTATCAATGGTGAATTGGTGCGCTATGGTGAAATGATTTCCCAGTCAGGTAATAAGCAGTTGAAGGAAACCCTGAAGCAGATGCGTAATCAGTGTGAGACTTCCCAGGAGGAAATTTATCATATTGCGCGTGAAAAAGGGTACTATGTTCCGGCTGCTGAGGCAACCAGGGAAGAGGTAGATCACGTACGTTCCGTGCTTACCCAGGGTCAGTCTATGAAGCAGAGCCAGGGAATGGGACACAGTGTGATGTAAGGCTATTTTAAACGAATGCGAAGGGGATGTTGCTGCGGCAATGTCCCTTTTGTGTTTGTGGGGCCCCTGGAAAGGGGTTGAACGGTGAGTGGAAGGAAATTCGATGCGGGGGAGCTGGCGCTGTCTTGTCAGGCATTGCTCGCTTCCCTTCAACTAATTGCCAACTGCGACTAAGACTCTCACGAAGAGCGTTCGAGTCTAAGTCTCCGTAGGCAATGGATTTTCAGGCGCGCTTCCGCAAAATGCCTGACAAGACAGCG
>KL370850.1:38358-416849 GCA_000702025.1 Blautia schinkii DSM 10518 | reverse complement strand
CATTCTGGGTCATCACAAAAGAATTTCCTCACCTTCAGCAGGAGTATCGTCTGCTTATCCTGGAACGGGATATCCTGGATCTCACGTTCATATCTGGAATGTATCCTTGTTGAAGGCCGTCCGCAGTAGGGACAGATCCCTTCTCTTTTTTGGGATCGGACTGCCATTATCACTTGGGTATCCTTTATTTTGAAATCCGTACACTCCAGATCCTTGTCTAATAACTTGATAAGCTGCTGCTCCATTTGACCACCGCCTAATAAATGAATTCTATAAGACAATCATACAGCTTTATATCCATAAAATCAACTAAGTTTGTCAAGAACCGCTGGATTTTCAGGCTCGCTTTCCGCAAATCAGCCTGACACGGATTCCCCCTGCCCCGGCGCGCAAGCTCCTCTGCCTCACCTTCCACTACGTTTCCGTACCCTTTGGGGAAGGTGGTGATGGGCCGCTACGTTTTCGCAGCCTTTAGGGAAAGTGGTGATAAGCCACTACGTTTTCGTAGTCTTTGTGGAGTGTGCGGGGGCCGTTACGTTTCTGCATCTTATTTGGAGGCGGTGTTTGGCTGAATATGAATGTATCAGTACACTAGGATTTGGGGAGGAAAATAGGAATGAATACGATAGAACGAGCGAAAATTGAGGATGTTGAATTGTGTAATGAGATTCTTAACGACGGAAGGAAATTTCAGCAGGCGCAAGGGTTTGTACAGTGGACAGAAGAGTATCCGAATATTGATACAATTTATCAGGATATAAAAGATGGAATAGGCTATGTGATTAAAATAGATGGAAAGATTGCTGGGTATCTGTGCATTGGTTTTTCAGGGGAGCCTGCTTATGCGCATATTAAGGGGGCATGGAGTGTTGAACAAGATTATGCCGTTGTGCATCGTATGGCTTTTAGTAAAGAATTCGTTGGTATTGGATTAGCAGATACTGCGTTTGGGCTGATTGAAAAGGTGTGCCTTGACAGAAAGGTTCCATATATTCGTATTAATACCGGTCTTCCCAATAAGCGGATGCAGCATGTTCTGGAAAAGAATGGTTTTCATAAATGTGGTGTGATCGTTTTCCAAGGCGGGGAGAAAATCGCTTATGATAAATTGTTATAAAACGAAGGCGCAGACAAGTTAATGCTTAGGAAAATCTACATGAAACTCTAGAAAAGCTGCCCAAAAGTTTCTCGAGAAAAGCCGGGAAAAGTGTCAAATAGAAAAATGAAATATGAATGTCAAACGGAAAAATAAAATATATATTGACATCAGGAAAATTTATGCTATAATAAGATTACAGATATGAAACATGTTTCATTATAACGCATAACGAAATTTCAACCCAAGCACATATGTATAACTATTAATGGAAAATAACAGTGCCCGAGCGATACCTGGTACGAATTTTGCGACGAACGAAACAACAGGCCAGGAGCGACGGCCATTTTCTATAGCTGGTATGAAACATGTTTCAATCAAACCGAAGCCGCAATACAAGCGGAAAGAAGGAGGAGTAAGAGATGAAGAGAGCCGTGAAACAAGGCGTCACGATTTTGCTGGCGGGTGTGGCTGCGCTGGCGATGGCAGGATGTGGTAAGGCGGACAAGGATTATGACGTGTATTTCTTTAATCAAAAGTCTGAGATTGCGGAAAGTCTCAACGACCTGGCTGCCGAGTATGAGGCAGAGACAGGGAAAAAGGTAAAGGTGTTTACCGTGGGGACCACAGAAGGTTCGGAGACTATGCGCTCTGAGCTGAAGTCCAAGCAATATCCCACCCTGTTTTCCTCAAATGCAATAGCCTTTGAAGAGTGGAAATCCGCCGGCTATGCTCTTGGCGCAGAGGAGATTTCCAACGGGGAACTAAAGGCATTGTATGAGAGTGTGCCGGATGCCCTTAAGCTTCAGTTTCAGGGGGACGGTAATTACGGAATCCCATATAACATGGAGGGTTACGGACTGATCGCGGATCAGCAGATGCTTCAAGAGGTGCTGGACACAGAGGATTTGGAGAGCTTTACGGAAGATTACAAGGCTGCCGGTTACGAAGAATTCCAGGGAATGGTGACTGCGCTTGACGAATTTATCAAAAATGGAAGTGCAGCAGAATTCACCCTTAACGGTAATACATACAGCACGGCCGGGGAAAAGACAGAGCTTACACAGAATCTTAACGGAGTGTTCGCGGTAGCAGGCGCTGAGAAATGGACATACGGCAATCATTTCGGCAATTATCCCATCAGTACGGTTTATTCCAATGTATATGATGTACGTGAGTCTGAGCCGGACAAGGCGGATAACCTCAAGACACCGATCATGAAATCCCTCGAAGAGCTTGATTTTCTCACCCGCTACACCGCAGGACCGGACGGAGCGGTTTCCCGGGGCCCGCAGTTCATCAACTCTACTGTGACAGGCTACGACCAGGCAGTACAGACCTTTGCCGAAGGAAAAGCCATTTTTATCAAAAACGGAAACTGGATTTATGCCAACGTGGCTAAGGTGGATGAGGAAGTGGCTGACCGTCTTACCATGCTGCCGATGAAGGTGAATTTCAGCGATGAAGATATCATGGTTGAGGGCCTGGATGTGGAAAAGATGAACCGTTCCATACCGGAATTCGTATCCCAGTATTACATTGTGAATGCCAAAGCTACCGAAGAGGAGCAAAAGGCAGCCGAGGATTTCCTTCTCTGGCTGAATACCTCAGAGACTGGCCAGGATTATATTGTAAATAAATTCGCTTTTGTGCCGTTTAACGCAGGAGAAGAGACTACGCTTGAAAACCCGCTGTCCAATGCTCTGATCACCTATAAGGTGGCGGATGACCTGCTTGCCAATCCGTTTGACGCGGCACCGTCCTCCTGGGGTACGGAGTGCTACGGAAAATATATTATGGAGCAGCTCTTTGTCAATCCGGAGGAATGGTCTGAAGAGGAGCTTGAGGAAATCGCCGGAGAATGTGTGGATTACTGGAAATCCGGCATGGAAGAGTGGTAGAAAAAAGGGGGACCGATAATGGAAAAGTATTATAAAAAGTGGTTCAAGGTATTGAGCCTTCCGGCAGTGATTTTGTTCGTGGTTGTGATTCTGGTACCGTTTGTGATGGGTGTGGCGTATTCCTTTACCGCATGGAGAGGTTCTTACTTCAAAGGCTCTGAGCATTGGTACGGAGCGCTGATCGGTTTGAAGAACTATATCAAGGTTTTTAATTCTCAGAAGTTTATCAGTGCATTTTTATACACCATTAAGTTTACGGTCGTGGCAGTGATCGTCAAAAATATAGTAAGCCTGGCTCTGGCGCTGATGGTGCGCCGCATCGGAAAAGGAAAAGGCATTTTCCGTACGATTTACTTTTTCCCGAACCTGTTGGGCGGACTGGCCATGGGCTTTGTATGGAGCTTTATTTTCCAGAATGTATTTTCTATGATGCTCTTTGGAGAGGATTCTCCCATACATATCCCGTTTTTGACAAATATGCTCCAGGACCCGAATAAAGCCGTTTTTGCCATGGCGCTTATGGCCACCTGGCAGACAGCGGGTTATCTGATGCTGATCTACTTAAACGGATTGAACAATATACCTGAGGATTTGTACGAGGCGGCCTCCATTGACGGGGCCACAGCCATTCAGAAATTCCGCCACATCACAGTACCTATGCTGATGCCGGCATTTACCATTGTATTCTTCCTCACACTTTCCAGCAGCTTTAAGATGCTGGATGAGAACCTTGCCCTTACAAATGGTGACTTCGGTACACGGATGCTTTCTCTGCAGATCCTTCTTACAACAAGAGAAAACACACCGCCTAACTACGGTATGGCTCAGGCGCAGGCAGTGATCTTCTTTATTCTCATTGCCGTGGTATCCATCGCCCAGGTAATCATCACCAAGAGAAAGGAGATTGAGGCATAATGAGAGAGGGTATGAGTTCCAGGAAAAAAATAAAGCAGGGCATTCTCTATGCGATCATGGGTTTGGTTGCTGTTTATACCTTGTTTCCGATATACTTTTTGTTCGTAAATTCATTTAAGAGCCAGAAAGAGATCGTGGCCTCGCCCATCTCTCTTCCGGCAAGCTTTGACTTCACTTATCTGAAAAATGCGGCGGAGCAGATCCGTCTCGGTGAATCTGTGGTCAATACACTTGTGATCACTGTGGCAGCGGTCGTTTTGATCGTACTTGTATCCTCGCTGACCGCCTGGATGATGGTGCGAAATAAAACAAAGGGCAGCAACCTGCTTTTCCTCTGCTTTACCGCAGCGATGCTTATTCCTTTCCAGTCCGTCATGTATCCGCTGGTTAACTTGATGGAAAATCTGGGATTGAAAAATACAGGCGGCCTCATTCTCATGTACGGCGGTTTTGGCCTGAGTATGACCGTATTCCTTTACCATGGCTTTTTTAAAAGCGTGCCTTTATCTCTGGAAGAGGCGGCTGTGATTGACGGGGCAAATATTTTTCAACTCTTTTTCCGGGTTGTATTCCCGCTGGTGAAGCCTATCACAGCAACCGTGGTAATCACAAACGCCATGTGGATTTGGAACGATTATCTGCTGCCGTTTTTGATCATCGGCAACAATGACAGTAAGACCTTGACGCTCAGCCTTTATTATGCAAAGAGCCTTTCCGGACAGTATGGAAATCCCTGGGAATTGATCTTCCCCGCGGTACTGATCTGTGTAGTGCCGATTTTGGTGGTGTTCATTTTCCTGCAGAGAAACATTATCGAAGGAATTGCTGCCGGGGCAGTCAAGGGTTGAGCCACTGTCAGACAGTCACGATGTATAATATTAATATATGGCAGCAGTTCAGAGCAGCGAGCTGCTGCTACCTATCTTATTCAGTAACGAGGAGGTAAGAAATGGAGAGAAAATGGTGGAAGGAAGCCATTGGCTATGAATTATACCCCAAAAGTTTTAAGGACACAGATGGAGACGGCATCGGGGATATCAGGGGCATTATGGAAAAGCTCTCTTATCTGAAAGAGCTTGGCGTGGATCTGGTTTGGATCTGCCCCTTTTATCCTTCCCCCATGCGTGACAATGGTTACGATGTAGCGGACTATTACAGCATTGACCCAAGCTTCGGCACCATGGAGGATATGGAAGCCCTGCTTGCCCGGGCAAAAGAACTGGATATGAGGATCATCATTGACATGGTGCTCAATCACACATCGGATCAGCATCCCTGGTTTCAGGCGGCTCTTGAAAGTAAAGAGAGTAAATACCGCGATTATTATATATTCCGGTATGGCGCAGAGCCGCCCTCCAATGCGCGAAGCTGCTTCGGCGGCTCTGTGTGGGAAGATGCCGGAGAAAATGCCGGAGAGCGAGCGTGGTATTACCACACCTTCGACAAAACACAGCCGGATTTGAACTGGGAGTGTCAGGAACTTCGGGAAGAAGTATACAGAATACTCAATTACTGGCTGGAAAAAGGTGTGAGCGGTTTTCGCTTTGATGCCATCACCTACATAAAAAAGGATATTTCGCTTATCCCAGCGGAGCCGGACGGACCGGACGGGCTGCGTAATGTAGGCGACCTGGGACAGAACCGGCCTGGAATCGGCGGATTTTTGAGGGAAATGCGGGACAAGTGTCTGGCCGGAACGGACACGGTAACGGTAGCGGAGGCACCGGGTGTGCCTTATGAGAAGCTTGGAGAATTCATAGGGGAAGATGGATACTTTTCTATGCTTTTTGATTTCAGCTATGCGGATATCGACCTGCTTCCGGGCGGGAACTGGTACAATCAGGCCCCCTGGACCTTCGGGGAACTTAAAAACCTGATTTTCAGAAGCCAGCTCAGCGTGCAGAAGCAGGGCTGGGGAGCCGTTTACCTGGAAAATCATGACCAGTCCCGATCCCTGAATAAGTATTTCCGGGAAAAAACTGCGCGTGCGGATGATCTGCACTTACGGTTTCTGCAGGGCTCAGCTCTGGCTGTACTGCTTATGGGACTTCGTGGTACCGTATTTCTCTATCAGGGTGAGGAGCTGGGGATGATCAACTGCCCCTTTGAATCTATTGAGGAGTATGACGATCTGAATACAAAGGATCAGTACCGGAGGGCGATAAATGCGGGCATTGCCAAAGAGGCGGCGCTTAAATTTGTCAATGACAGAAGCCGTGACAACAGCCGGACGCCTATGCCCTGGAATGACAGTGAAAATGCCGGATTTTCAGACGGGAAACCCTGGCTGAAGCTGAATCCCGATTATTGTGTAAACAATGCGGAGAAACAGCTTGGGGATGAGGAATCTCTCTATCACTTTTACAGAAAGTTGATTTCCCTGCGCAAAAGCCCGGAATTCATAGACACCTTGGTCTACGGAGAAATAGAAGAGATACCCGAACAAGCGGAAGGTGTGATCGCATTCCGCAGGATATCCCGGGATGGGAAAGAAATTCAGGTTTGGGTAAATATGACAGACGGAATTTTGCCTGTAGAGATTCGCGGATTCAGGCTGCTGGCGGGGAATTATGGGGATACAACGGAAGAGCAATGCGACAGTGAAACAGTAAGAAATCAGCTTCGTCCATATGAGGCGTGCATGGTAGAAAAGCGTAATTCATAACGACATAACGGGCATTACACTGACAGAATCAGATGAGATGCCCGTAAATTAGGTTAACGATGCCCGGAACTTAGGATGACAATGCCCGGAACTTTGGGTGACAATGCTCGGAACTTAGCTTACCAATGCCGGAACTTAAGTTTACAATGCCAGAAATTCAGGCTTACGGCTGCGGAATACGGTATAATAGCGGAATCCACATTGCTCAAGCACGGCAGCAGCCTTGTCAAAAGCATAAGCCACCTTGTCCGGTGTGTGTGCATCTGCACCTACGGTAATGATTTCTCCACCAAGCTCACGGTACCGTCGAATCACGTCCACACAGGGATTTGGTTCCCCTAAACCGTAATGATAGCCGCCGGTATTCAGCTCAATACCGATATTGCGGGAAATAAGCGTGCGCAGGATTTCATCCAGTATATCACTATAAATTCCGTAAGAATACTCCTTGTTTTTCCCGGGACCGTATCTCACCACATAGTCCAGATGACCGTATACATCCATTCCGTCAAAAGACTGAAGGTTTTCCAGGATAGACTCAAAGTATTCCCGGTAACAATCATATTCCTCTCTCCCCGCGAAGTAATCATCATAATATGGGTCATACCCGTGCACAACGTGGGAGGAGCCAATTACGAAATCAAAAGGTGCAGTTTGCGTCAATCCACGAAAAAAATCTCCCAGGTGTTCCTGTAACCCCAGTTCGATGCCGAAATTCACCTGGATACGCTCCTGATACTGCTCTTTAAGAAAAAAAAGTGTTTCTATATAGGTCTTCATATCAAGGGAAAAATCAAGTTGGTCCGGCGTGGGCGGATAATCCGGGTCAAGATGCTCTGTAAAGCAGATGCCCTGTAGCCCCAGAGCACAGGCTTTTTCAATCATTTGCTCCATAGGCGTCTCGGAATCAGCGGAAAATGCAGAGTGCATATGGCAGTCCCATAAAATTTTATTATTCATAAGGCAGAATCCTTTCCAGCTTTCTATCAGGAAGCCGGGAGCTGCCTGATAAAGTCAGTTCGTGCTCCGGCCCCCAGTGACACTTACATGATATTATAGCATAAAAAAGATTTTTGTGATGTTTTTTATAAAATAGTCTTGAATTTTTGTTTGAAATTCGGTACAATACCAAATAGGTTGACGTTTCTTTAACAAATGGGGAGCGTTCTAATTTACCATTTAATTCATAGGAGGAATTTATCATGGCAGTAAAAGTTGCAATCAATGGTTTTGGCCGTATCGGTCGTCTTGCATTCCGTCAGATGTTTGGAGCAGAGGGATTTGAAATCGTAGCTATCAACGACTTAACATCCCCGAAAATGCTGGCTCACTTATTAAAATATGACTCTACACAGGGAAGATACGCTTTATGTGACAAGGTTACAGCAGGCGAAGACTCCATCACTGTAGACGGAAAAGAAATCAAAATTTACGCAGAAGCTAAGGCAGCAGATCTTCCATGGGGAGAGCTGGGCGTAGACGTAGTTCTGGAATGTACCGGATTCTACACCTCCAAAGAAAAAGCTCAGGCTCATATCGATGCAGGCGCTAAACATGTCGTTATCTCCGCTCCGGCTGGAAACGACCTGCCTACCATCGTTTACAATGTAAACCACGAGCAGCTTACAAGCGATGACCACATCATCTCTGCAGCTTCCTGTACAACTAACTGCTTAGCTCCGATGGCAAAAGCATTAAATGACTTAGCACCGATCAAATCCGGTATCATGTGCACAATCCACGCTTACACAGGCGATCAGATGACACTTGACGGACCGCAGAGAAAAGGTGACTTAAGAAGATCCCGCGCTGCAGCTATCAACATCGTTCCGAACAGCACCGGTGCTGCTAAAGCAATCGGCCTTGTTATTCCGGAACTGAACGGCAAATTAATCGGCGCTGCACAGCGTGTTCCAACCCCGACAGGTTCCACAACTATCTTAACAGCAGTTGTAGAAGGTACTGTAACAAAAGAGCAGATCAATGCAGCTATGAAAGAAGCAGCAAATGAGTCCTTCGGATACAACGAGGACGAAATCGTATCCAGCGATATCGTTGGTATGAAATTTGGTTCTCTGTTTGATGCTACTCAGACAATGGTTCTTCCGTTAGACAACGGCACTACTCAGGTACAGGTAATTTCCTGGTATGACAATGAGAACTCCTACACAAGCCAGATGGTTCGTACAATCAAACACTTTGGCAAACTGCTGAACGTTTAATCCAAAGGATAAGAACATAGACTCAGCAAGGGGTCCGGTCTGATATGGGCCGGACCCTTTTTGGAGTATTGTACTTGAATAATAAAAAAGGAGGCATTTCACATGCTCAATAAGAAATCCGTTGATGATATCAATGTAAAAGGCAAGAGAGTTCTGGTTAGATGTGACTTTAACGTACCTCTTCAGGACGGCAAGATTACAGATGAGAACCGCCTTGTTGCAGCACTTCCCACAATCAAGAAATTAGTTGCTGACGGTGGTAAGGTTATCCTTTGCTCCCATTTAGGAAAACCGAAAGGAGAGCCGAAGCCGGAATTATCCCTGGCACCGGTTGCGAAACGTCTGAGCGAATTACTGGGACAGGAAGTTAAATTTGCAGCAGATCCTGAGGTAGTGGGACCGAACGCAAAGGCAGCAGTTGAAGCAATGAATGATGGTGATGTGATTTTACTTGAAAACACACGCTACCGTGTAGAAGAGACAAAGAACGGAGAGGCTTTCAGCAAGGAGCTGGCTTCCCTTTGTGATGTATTTGTTAATGACGCTTTCGGTACCGCTCACAGAGCACATTGCTCCAACGTTGGTGTTACCCAGTTCGTTGACACTGCAGTAGTTGGTTACCTCATGCAGAAGGAAATCGACTTCTTAGGAAACGCAGTAGATAATCCTGAGAGACCGTTCGTTGCTATTCTCGGCGGAGCTAAGGTATCCAGCAAGATTTCCGTTATCAATAATCTTCTGGACAAGGTTGATGTGCTGATCATCGGCGGCGGCATGTCCTACACCTTCTCCAAGGCACAGGGCGGCCATATCGGCAATTCCCTCTGTGAGGATGATTATCTGGACTACACTCTGGAAATGATGAAAAAGGCTGAAGAAAAAGGCGTTAAGCTTCTTCTGCCGGTTGACAATAAGATTGGTGACGACTTCTCCAATGACTGCAACATCCAGGTAGTTGCACGCGGAGAAATTCCGGATGGCTGGGAAGGCCTTGATATCGGACCAGAAACAGAGAAAATCTTCTGCGACGCTGTCAAAGATGCTAAGACTGTTGTTTGGAACGGACCGATGGGCTGCTTCGAAATGCCCAACTTTGCACACGGTACAGAAGCTCTTGCAAAAGCTCTTGCAGAGACAGATGCAACCACCATCATCGGAGGCGGTGATTCCGCAGCAGCAGTCAATATCCTTGGCTACGGCGACAAGATGACCCACATTTCCACAGGCGGCGGCGCATCCCTTGAATTCCTGGAAGGCAAAGAACTCCCAGGCGTAGCCGCAGCTAACGATAAGTAACTTCCTTACAAACCCAACAAAGAGGAGAATATAAGATGGCAAGAAGAAAAATCGTCGCTGGTAACTGGAAAATGAACATGACACCAAGCGAAGCAGTTAAATTAGTAGAAACCTTAAAACCCCTGGTAGTAAGTGATGATGTAGACGTAGTATTCTGCGTACCTGCAATTGATATCATCCCTGTACTGGAAGCAGTAAAAGGAACCAACATCCAGGTTGGCGCTGAGAACATGTACTATGAAGAAAAAGGTGCATATACCGGCGAAATTTCCCCGAACATGCTTACAGATGTAGGCGTTAAATATGTAGTTCTCGGTCACTCTGAGAGAAGAGAATACTTCGCAGAGACAGACGAGACTGTAAACAAAAAAGTGCTCAAAGCATTTGAGCATGGACTTACCCCGATCATGTGCTGCGGTGAGACCCTTACTCAGAGAGAGCAGGGCGTGACCATGGATTTCATTCGTCAGCAGGTTAAAATCGGTTTCCAGGGTGTAACAGCAGACCAGGCTAAGACGGCAGTTATCGCTTACGAGCCAATCTGGGCAATCGGTACCGGCAAAACAGCTACCACTGAGCAGGCTCAGGAAGTTTGCGCAGGAATCCGTGCTTGCATCGCTGAGATTTATGACGAAGCAACAGCAGAAGCTATCCGTATCCAGTACGGCGGATCCGTAAACCCGGCAACAGCACCAGAACTTTTCGCACAGAACGACATCGACGGCGGTCTGGTAGGCGGCGCATCCCTCAAAGCAGATTTCGGAGCTATTGTAAATTACAAATAATGGCATAAATAAGAATCCTCACAGACTTTGGTATCTGTGAGGATTTTTTTGCAGGAAAAACAACGCAGTTTTTTAAAATTATTCCGCAGCTAATAGTAAAATAATGATGGTGCGGATTTTATCTCATGTATGTAGAACGCCTGCATATCAAGCGAGTGTTTTCATATTTGTTTCAATCCACGCTCGGTAATTTCACAGAGTACGACTTTATGGCTGCGTGTTTTGACCTCATGTCAGTGGGGGATACCGATTTCTCTCCGCCCACCACAGCCGTTAATCTTGTTTTTGGTGATTCATCTCGCCACCTGCGGAGGTGGGAGAATTCTCACTTATTTAGTTAAAATTGCTTTGTGGTAATTTTTTAAAGATGTTTTGTTCTGAAGATGTATTGACCTTAGGAAATTTTCTTTTCGAGCGCTCTGATATCCAGTGTGTTCTGAGTGATACGGTCATGGAACAATGCGTTTAAAATTTTCTGATGATCCATGAATTTCCGACTCTCAGTATTGAACTCTTTCTGGCTAACAAAAAAATCTTCGAGAAGAATGTAATTCTTCTTCACAGTACATTCAAGAGTCGTGAGCCGTGATTTCACATCAGACATATCCTCTTGGAGCTTAGCAACATCCTCTTTAAGAACAGAAACATCCACTTTGAGACTAGCAACATCCTTTTTGAGACCAGCAACATCTTTTTTGAGACTGTCAATATCATTTCTCATAACTCCAAGTTCCTGATGAATAGGTACAATGAAGCCTTCTACAATGCTGCTTATTGCCTGCAAATCTTCTTGATTTAAATTGAGCATATATGAGGTCCTCCTTTCTTGATTTGGTATAAGGATTATATCATAATTTGCGAACTGAGTCCATATTGTTCCTGGTGAAATTTTGCTAAAACCTAAAGAAAATTTTTATGAATTTTCTCACCTCTATTTACCTGCACCCGGAACAGCCGCTGCAGCCACCATTTTCTCCGGTTCCGAATACCTGCTCGAACAATTTTTTGCCTGTGGGAGTTGTGGCGAGTCCGCCCTCGGCAGTTTCCTTTAATGCCGCAGGCATCACGTCCCCCACTTTTTTCATTGTCCAGATTACTTCGTCCGCAGGAATTGCACTCTTAATTCCGGCCAATGCCAGCTCCGCCGCCACAAACGCCCCTGCCACACCGGAAGCATTTCTCTTGATACAGGGGATCTCCACCAACCCGGCTACCGGATCACAGATAAGTCCCAACACATTCTTAATTGCTGTCGCCACAGCAGAATCAATCATCTCCGGTGTCCCGTCCGCCAGCTCAACAATAGCCGCTGCAGCCATAGCCGAAGCAGAGCCGCACTCGGCCTGGCATCCACCCTGGGCGCCTGAAAGCGAGGCATTGTTCGCAATCACGATACCGATTGCCGAGGCTGTAAAAAGAGACATGACACATTCACGTTCCGAAAGCCCCCGTTCTTCCTGCATAGTTAGTACAGCGGCCGGCACGATACCGCAGCTTCCGGCAGTGGGAGCCGCCACGATACGTCCCATAGACGCATTCAGCTCGGAAACAGCCAAGGCACGGTAAAGCGCACCGCCCATGAGAGAACCGGTAAGATTTTTACCGTTATCCACAGATGATTTCATCTTAAAAGCATCTCCACCGGTCAAGCCACTTGTACTGCGCAGCATCGGATCACATCCGGGCTCAATACATGCATCCATTACGAGATAATTTTCACGCATTTTATTATAAACTTCCTCTTCGCTAAGCTCCATCTGCTCTGCCTGCTGGGTTAAAACAAGTGAAGAGAGCCTGCAGTTCTCTTGCTGTGCAGCCCTCAACAAATCTGCCACAGAAAAATAGTTTAAATCCATACAAAGTCCTCCTGTCAAAAAATAACCGCCGTTTTCTCCCGGCCCGCCTACTACTTAATATTTTAGATCGGCTGCAGCATTGTACTGGAATAAATATTTTCCAGACATTTGATTTTGTCATTCAATTCCGGCCCAAAAACACCGTCAATCTCAATAGTCATAACAGCCTGTCCGCCTCTTGTCTTACGCGCGAGACGAAAGTTACAGATATTCACACCTTGCTCTGCCATCAGCTCAGTCACAGCCGCAATGGTGCCGGGAGCGTCCCGGTGAAGAACGATTAAAGTCGTGTGCTGCCCGGTAAGCGATACTTCCATCCCATTCACTCTCGTGATGACAATATTACCTCCCCCGATACTGCTTCCCCGCAGACTGACCTCATGACCATCGGCAGCGGTTAAAGTGATTTCCGCAGTGTTAGGATGCGCACCCTCCAGCTCACCGGTGACGATTTCCACAGTCAGCCCCTCCTTGTGCGCTTCCTCCAGAGAAAATCGGATACGCTCATCATCCGTTTTCATACCAAGTATTCCGGCAATCATTGCCTTATCCGTACCATGTCCCTTATAAGTTTTTGCAAAAGATCCATGCAAAAAAATCCGGGCCTTCACTGCCGGTTGTCCCAACAAAGCCCTGGTGATCAGCCCAATTCTTGCCGCTCCTGCTGTATGTGAACTCGACGGCCCGATCATAACAGGGCCTAAAATATCAAAAACATTCATTCATTTGTCCTCTTATCGTAAAAATATTCACCGGCGTGTAAGCCGGCGGAAATAAAATTCATTCATCATATCAATCAATACGTATGGTATCCTTTATTATACCCAGAAAAAGCGAAAAAGAAAAGAGTGAGAAGGGATTCCCCGGGAAGTTTTTGAACGGTATAGGGAATGTGGTGCGGGAAGACTGGCGCTGTCCTGTCAGGCATTGCTCGCTTCCCTTCAACTAATCGCTAACTACGACTAAGCCGCTCACGAAGAGCGTTCGCGGCTAAGTCTCCATAAGCGCTGGATTTTCAGGCGCGCTTCCGCAAAATGCCTGACAGGACAGCGCCAGTCTTCCCGCACCACATTCCCCATACCTTCCTCTACGTTCCCACCCCTTCGTGACAGCTATGACCACCCCGGAAAATCTATCCCTGTATATAGAAAAGCGCATACAAAGTTATCACAATAATGATATTTGCCTTATGTAATATGAGATTATAGATATAAGTTATAACAATTTGAAATTAAGTACGCCATATAGTCCTGAAATGCATTGATTCCTCCGATTTTTTTTGAGAATTGTCACACCTAACAAAAAGCATTAAAAAAGTATAAAAGATAAACTTTGAAAGTAGCATAATTCTTACCAAACACAAAACCTGCACACAACGATAAAACCTACATACAACGATATACCCCACACGCAACACCATAACCTATACGCAGCGACAAACCCATAGGAAGGGGACGAAAAGGTAGTGGTAGGTGAGGAGATGGGACTTGGGGGCTGGGGGAGCGGTTTCTCGTGTGAGGCTGATTTGCGGAAGCGCGCCTGAAAATCCAGTTCTTACGGAGACTTAGACGCGAACGCTCTTCGTGAGCGTCTTAGTCGCAGTTAGAACTTAGTTGAAGGCAAGCGCCGCATCAGCCTCACACGAGAAACCGCTCCCCCAGCCCCCAAGTCCCATCTCCTCACCGTTCAACACCTTCCCAGGGGCCCCATCCCCCCTTACAACAGATGCACCACAGCCACCACCCCCGCAAACACGATCGAAACCATAGAAGCCAGCTTAATAAGAATATTGATCGACGGCCCCGAAGTATCCTTAAACGGATCCCCCACCGTATCGCCGACCACCGCTGCCTTATGCTCCTCACTGCCTTTGCCTCCGTAAGCGCCCTCCTCAATATATTTCTTCGCATTATCCCATGCGCCCCCGGCATTCGCCATCATGACAGCCATAAGAAAGCCCACCACAGTATTGCCCGCCAACAGGCCTGCCACACCCTCTGGTCCAAGCAGGAGCCCTACGACCACCGGTGTTACCACGGCAACCAGTGCCGGTGCGATCATCAGTTTCTGAGCGGAAATGGTACACATATCAACACAGGAAGCATAATCCGGCTCAGCCTTACCCTCCATCAGGCCCTTGATCGTAGAGAACTGCCGCCGCACCTCCACTACGATGGCCTGGGCCGCCTTGCCGACCGCATCCATGGTAAGAGCCGCAAACAAGAAAGGAAGCATGCCGCCGATAAAAAGTCCGATCAAAACAAGCGGGTTCGTAAGTGACAGATCCATATTAAATTCCGGCGCAATCTCATGTATTTTACTTACATAAGAAGCAATCAGCGCCAATGCGGTCAGCGCGGCAGAACCGATTGCAAAGCCCTTACCCGTAGCTGCGGTAGTATTGCCAAGTGCATCCAGGGCGTCAGTTCTTTTACGCACTTCGGGCGGCATATGTGTCATTTCAGCGATTCCTCCTGCATTGTCCGCAATCGGCCCATATGCGTCCGTGGCAAGTGTGATACCGAGTGTTGAGAGCATACCAACCGCAGAAACACCAACCCCGTACAGCCCCATATTAAAGTCACCGGAGCCTCCGGCACAGAAATAGCTTACGAGCACGGAGACACTCACGATGAGGGCAGGGGCAACTGTGGACAGCATCCCCATGGACAGCCCACTGATGATCACTGTGGCTGCGCCAGTTTTACTGGAAGCAGAAAGATTTTTCGTTGGCGTGTAGTTTTCCGAAGTAAAATATTCAGTTACGAATCCAATGGCAACACCCGCCACCAGACCGGACAGTACTGCGCCATAAATTCCTATATGATCAGGAAGCACGAATCGTATAACCGGGAAAGCCAGCACCACAATAAGAACGGCACTGATGTCCACACCCCTCCGCAGAGCCTTCAAAAGATTTTTCTGTGAGGCATCCTCTTTGGTTTTTACGAAGAAAGTACCCACGATGGATGCGAGCACGCCCAAAGCTGCAAGCGTCATAGGAATCGCCACACCCTTAAGCCCAAGCCCTGCAGCCACAGCCAAAGCAGCGGTGGAAATCACAGAGCCCACATACGATTCATAGAGGTCGGCACCCATACCGGCCACATCCCCTACATTATCCCCCACATTGTCGGCAATAACAGCGGGATTACGCGGGTCATCCTCAGGGATACCTGCTTCCACCTTACCAACCAGGTCAGCTCCCACATCAGCCGCCTTTGTGAAAATACCTCCGCCCACTCTGGCAAAAAGAGCCATACTGGATGCGCCCATACCAAAGGTCAGCATATTTGCTGTAATCTCACCAATCCGCTCCGCCTCAGGCAGCGCCCGGAATGCCCAGTTGAGGATAAAATACCACACAGTAATGTCCAACAGTCCCAATCCAACCACAGTAAAGCCCATGACACAGCCAGCAGAAAAAGCGGCCTTCAGCCCACTGTTCAGACTTTTGGATGCCCCATGCGCAGTCCTGCAGTTCGCCATGGTCGCGGTGCGCATGCCGATAAAGCCGGACAACCCGGAGAAGAAACCTCCTGTTAAAAATGCAAATGGGGTAAAAAAACTCAAGAATCCGAAGAAGGCCATAGCCAATAAGAGAATAAAAATAACTGCAAAAAAGATACCCACACCCTTGTACTGCCGTCGCAGATACGCGTTGGCCCCTTTCTGCACAGCACCGGAAATACGCTGCATTTCACTATTACCCGGGGACTGTTTTTTGACCCGTTGAAAAAGACAGTAAGAAAATATTAATGCAGAAAGAGAACTTATGGCTACAAAATACATAATATTCATACACTCACCTCCCAAGTGTAATTTAAATTATTGGATTATTTGGTTTTATTATAATATATTATCAGACATTATTCAATAGGACACCAAGAAATTCACAAATCTTTTAAGGCGAATTTTGAGACGCTCACTAAAGTACCTTTGTTACTCACCCAACATATCGTAAAATTGGAAAAATGCTTTACCTTACGTAGAAGATTTTGCACGTATATGGTATACTTGTACGAAAAGAATTTTATGAAAAGAATTTTACGAAAAGAATTTTATGAAAAGGATTTAGGAATGCTGCAGATTTAGAATTGATACAATGGTTTGTAATAGCGTGCTGCCGCAGATTTTGCCATATGCGGTGTGCAGAGGGAGGGGTTTATGGGAAATATAATCGACTACATTCACTGGCGGGGCGATCTGTCCTTTGCCCAATCAGAATTTAACGAGGTGGATAATCTGGTACTGGCGTACTTTGCCTACATAAATTTTGACGGCATTGAGGAGGTCAGTAAAGGAAATTCCGTAGATATCGGGAAACTTTGTGAAATATTTTTCTCTGTACATACAGAGGAGGAGCTTCAGGCAGATAAGTCGTTTATCCGTATGGCGCCCTATATGCTGAAGGATATGGCGGACAGCCGACGTTTCGGTAATACGGTTGTGAGCAATTATGTGAATGAAATTGTCACAGAGCAGGAGCTGCAGTTCTCTGCTGTGGAGCTGAAGCTTGAGGACGGCAGCGTTTTTGTAGCCTTCCGCGGCACAGACGATACGGTAGTCGGCTGGAAAGAGGATTTTAATTTAAGCAATGGAATCGTGCCGGCCCAGAAGCGGGCTGTGGAATATCTCAACAGGGTAGGGCGTGAAACACCGTCCATGCTTCGGGTGGGCGGACATTCCAAGGGCGGAAATCTCGTTGTGTATGCCGCTGCAAAATGCGAGCTGCAGGTCCAGGAACGGATTCTCCAGGTTTATGATAATGACGGGCCTGGTTTTACAGAGGATTTTGTGAAGGACGAGGGCGCTTCCCGCATCATACCTCGGATTACGAGAATCATTCCCGAATGCTCGGTGATTGGAATGCTGCTCAATCACATCAAGGAGCCGTACATTATTGCCAGCTCCCAGAAGGGCATCCTCCAGCACGACGGATTCTCCTGGGAGGTTTTGGGCCCCTCTTTTATCCGTGTGGAATCCCTCAATAAAAAAGCGGCGCTTTTTAACGACACCCTGCACAAATGGATTGACAATATGGATATGTCTCAGCGTGACCGTCTTATTGACGACCTGTTTTCCGTGATTGAGGCAACGAAGGTCCAGACACTTTCCCAGGTTCAGGACGGAGGACTGAAAAGCGTGGCTGCCATGGTGAAGCAGTCCGAGAAGCTGGCCCCGGAATCAAAGGCTATGGTAGAGGAGCTTATACGGAGCCTTTTTGCCCATTGGCTTGATTTCCTCAAGCTTCCGGCAAAAGGACTGCCGGCGCTTGACAAAATCCCGTTTCTGCCCTAGTATTAAACCAATGTGAGTTTACCGCCGCAGGCTGTCATGCAATGGCCCATAGCGGCGGAGAAACCGAAGAAAGGGGCTATGAAAATGGGACAAAAAGTGATAAATGCCGCCCTCTTAGGTCTGGGAACCGTGGGTACAGGCGTATATAAAGTGATGAAAAACCAGGAAGCAGAGATGGAGCAGAAGGTCGGAAGTCCGGTGAAGATTAGTAAGATTCTTGTTCGCAACCTGGAAAAAGCAGCGGCCAAGGTGGAGGACCCGTCCATTCTTACCAATGATTGGGAAGCAATCCTAAGCGACCCGTCTATAGATATTGTCATTGAGCTGATGGGAGGCATCGAGCCGGCGAGAACCTATATTCTCTCAGCATTAAAGGCCGGCAAACATGTAGTATCCGCAAACAAGGACCTGATTGCTGTTTACGGAAAAGAGCTTCTGGATGCTGCCCATGAGAGCCAGGTAGATTTTCTCTTCGAGGCTGCGGTTGCAGGCGGTATTCCCATCATCCGCCCGCTGAAGCAGTGCCTGGCGGGCAATCATATGTCAGAGGTAATGGGAATCGTCAACGGCACCACAAACTTTATCCTCACGAAGATGACGCAGGAGGGTATGGAGTTTGCGGATGCGCTGGCTCTTGCTACTGAGCTAGGCTATGCGGAGGCAGACCCCACCGCAGATATCGAAGGTCTGGATGCAGGCCGCAAGGTAGCCATCCTTGCTTCTGTTGCGTTTAATTCCAGAGTAGTATTTGATGATGTTCATATTGAAGGCATCACTAAAATTTCCGCAAAGGACATCCGCTACGCTAAGGAGATGGGCTGTGATATCAAGCTTCTGGGAGTAGCCCGCAATGCAGAGGACGGAATCGAGGCCTATGTGTGCCCCATGCTCATCCCGAGCTCTCACCCGCTGGCATCTGTAAATGATTCCTACAATGCAGTGTTCGTACATGGAGACGCTGTGGAGGATGCGATGTTCTTTGGCAGAGGCGCAGGAGAAATGCCTACGGCAAGTGCTGTAGTCGGTGATGTGTTTGATATCGTGAGAAATATCCAGGCAGGCTGTTGCGCGCGCATTGGCTGTACCTGCTATAAGAATATTCCGGTAAAGAAAATGGAGGAAACACATAACCGTTATTTCCTGCGTCTTAAGGTGGAGGACCGCTGTGGTGTTCTGGCAGAGATGACCGCTGTATTTGCGAAATACCATGTAAGCGTGGCCCAGATCATCCAGAAGGATACTAAGATTGAGGACTGTGCAGAGGTGGTAGTGATCACTAAGCTGGTACGCGAGGGTGACTTCCGCACTGCCATGAACGAGCTGGAAACTCGTGACTCCGTGCGTTCAATCTCCAGTATGCTTCGTGTTTACGGGAAATAAGGCGTAATAAACAAATAAATAGACAAACTTTTCACAAGAAAAGAATTGAAAAATCTCAGATTTTTGATACTATATATAGGTAAGAAAATAAACAGATAACCCTAATGATAATATAAAGGAGAATAAAATGAGCAAAAAACCAACCGTTTTAATGATTCTTGATGGATACGGTCTGAATGACAGACATGATGCCAATGCTGTATATGAGGCAAGCACTCCGGTAATGGATAAGCTGATGGCAGAGTGCCCCTTTGTAAAAGGTTATGCCAGCGGAATGGCTGTAGGACTTCCTGATGGACAGATGGGAAACTCTGAGGTAGGCCATCTCAACATGGGCGCCGGACGTATTGTATATCAGGAGCTCACAAGAATCACCAAAGAGATTAACGACGGAGATTTCTTTAAAAACGAGGCGCTTCTTGCAGCGATGAAGAACGCGCGCGATAATGATTCCTCCATCCATTTCATGGGACTTCTTTCCGACGGCGGCGTGCACAGCCACAACACCCATCTCTATGGCCTGCTGGAAATGGCAAAAAGAGAGGGAGTTAAAAAAGTGTATGTACACTGCTTCCTTGACGGACGTGATACACCTCCTTCCTCAGGAAAAGGTTATATTGAGGAGCTTCAGGCTAAGATGAAAGAAATCGGCGTGGGAGAGATTGGCGTGGTTTCCGGTCGTTATTATGCCATGGACCGTGACAACCGCTGGGACCGTGTGGAGCTCGCTTATAACGCACTTACCAAGGGTGAGGGCGTTAAGGGGACAGATGCTGCCGAGGCAGTGCAGGCATCCTATGACGACGGCAAGACTGATGAGTTTGTAATGCCTACCGTGATTCAGAAAGACGGTGCACCTGTGACTGTGATTTCCGATAAGGACTCTGTAGTATTCTTCAACTTCCGTCCTGACCGCGCACGTGAGATTACCAGAGCATTCTGCGATGATGAGTTCAAAGGCTTTGAGAGAAGCAGAAGACTGGACCTTACTTACGTATGCTTTACAGATTATGATGATACGATTCAGAATAAACTGGTTGCTTTCCACAAGGTACAGCTTCAGAATACCTTCGGAGAGTATCTGGCAGCACACAATATGACTCAGGCCCGCATTGCCGAGACTGAGAAATATGCCCATGTAACCTTCTTCTTCAACGGCGGCGTTGAGGAGCCTAACAAGGGTGAGGACAGGATCCTTGTGAAATCCCCGAAGGTTGCCACCTACGATATGCAGCCTGAGATGAGCGCTCCTGCAGTTTGCGACAAGCTTGTTGAGGCAATCAAATCAGATAAATATGACGTGATCATCATTAACTTTGCAAACCCGGATATGGTGGGACATACAGGTGTAGAGAATGCCGCGATCAAGGCTGTGGAAGCCGTGGATGAGTGTGTCGGCAGAGCAGTGGAGGCATTGAAGGAAGTGGACGGACAGATGTTCATCTGCGCGGACCACGGAAATGCAGAGCAGCTCCTTGACTATGAGACAGGCGAGCCATTCACCGCTCACACAACAAACCCGGTACCGTTCATTCTTGTAAATGCAGACCCGAAATATACTCTGCGTGAGAATGGCTGCCTTGCGGACATTGTACCTACCCTGATTGAGCTGATGGGTATGGAACAGCCTAAGGAGATGACAGGAAAATCTCTTCTTGAGGAAAAATAAAACAATTTAAATATTCGTGATTATTACAACAAAAGCCCCTGATAACTCAGGGGTTTTTGCTATTTTGGAGAAAATATGTAATTTAAAAAAGAATACTTGCAAGAACAAATGTTTTTCACTATAATCCATTAGAGCGTGTCTGAAAATTGCTTTCTGACACGCTCAAGTGCTCTAAAAATCAACAGCTTACATAACGAGACTATGGAGGAATGAAAATGCAGACAGACATGACGGCTGGAAAGCCGATGAAAATGATACTAAACTTTACGATTCCGGTATTTATCGGGAACGTATTCCAGCAGTTTTACAATATGATGGATGCCATCATTGTAGGGAAATTTGTGGGAACAAAGGCACTCGCAGCGGTAGGAGCCACAGGCACGATCATTTTTTTGATCCTGGGTTTTCTGATGGGACTCACCGCCGGATTTACGGTGCTCACCTCACAGAAATTCGGCGCGGGTAAGATGGAGGAGATGCGGCAGTCCGTGGGTAGCGCCGCAATACTTTCGATTATAGTCTGTGCATTTATGACTTTTGTAAGTATGGCGGGAATGCGTAGCCTGCTTCATTTAATGAATACTCCGGCAGACATTTTTGAGGACGCCTACTCCTATATCATGATCATCTGCGGAGGAATATTTGCGCAGGTACTGTATAATCTATTGGCCAGCATCCTGCGTGCATTAGGAAACAGCAAGACACCGCTGTATTTTCTGATTCTTGCTGCTTTGCTGAATATTGTACTGGACCTTTTGTTTATCATTGTATTCCATATGGGAGTGTCAGGAGCTGCCTGGGCAACTGTGATCTCTCAGGGAGTATCGGGTGTGCTCTGCCTGATCTATATTGCCAGGGCAGTGCCCGAACTTAAGCTTTCCCGGAGTGACTGGAGGCTTCGCCGCAATCTTGCCAGAAATCAGATCAGTGTGGGTATTCCCATGGGCCTTCAGTTTTCCATCACGGCGATCGGCACCATGATGGTACAGTCTGCCTTAAATATGCTGGGCTCCTTTGCGGTAGCGGCGTTCACTGCAGGGTCAAAGATTGAGAATATCTTCACACAGGCTTTTGTTGCGCTCGGAACAGCCATGGCCACCTTCAATGCCCAGAATATCGGAGCCGGAAAGCTCGGCAGAGTACGGGAGGGATTCCGTGCCGCGCATATGATTGGAATCATATATGCGGTTGTTATGGGCGTAGTACTGATCTTTGCGGGAAAATATTTCTCCTACTTGTTTATTTCAGACAATATCGAAGAAGTAATCCCCATGGTGGATATTTATGTGAAATGTACGGGAGTATTCCTGATTCCCCTCCATTTTGTAAATGTACTGCGAAACGGTATTCAGGGAATGGGTTACGGTGTGCTGCCTATGATGGCAGGGGTGGCGGAGCTTACCGGACGAGGTGTCACAGCTATGGCCGCAGCCATGAGAAAAAGCTATCTTGGCGCGTGCCTTGCAAGCCCTGTAGCCTGGATATTTGCCACAGCTCTCTTGTTTTTTATGTACTCTTATGTGATGAAGGATATGCGGAAAAAATTGGGGAATCAGGAGTTTACAGGTTAAAGCGGCCTATATGTTAAAATAAATACAAATTTTTAAAACTTCACAGCACCCGGATAAAAAATACCGTGCAGGATACAATAGTTGATAAAGCAGATTAAATATTAATCTTTTATAAAAACCGTAAATACAGGTGCAAAATGGTAGAATTATGTTATAATATAGAAGTTATCAAATTTTTACTGCACTTATTGTCGAGGAGAGTATAGATGAGCAACGAAGAAAACAAGGATAAAACGCAAGAGGGGGATATCGAAGAGAAGATTGAGGCTGCCATGGCCAAGATCGTCACTGAAACCGTAGGAAACACTCCCATACAGCCTGTAGACACAGACAAACGTCCTCCGAAAACAAAGGGTGTGGCACAGAGAGAAGCCCAGTCCCATGATGAAGCAGAGCCGTCACCCCAGCAACCGCGCAGGAGTAAATCGGCCCGGCCAAGGCCCATCACCTATGTACCCATCAGCGACGACGAATTTGTGATACCCGAGGCTAAGCCCAGGAAGAAGCACAAGGCACTTAAGGTCACCGGAATCGTAGCCGCTATGGTAGTAGTTACTGCCGGCTGTGCATATGCGGGGGTATCTTACTATTATTCTGATAAATTTTTTGAAGGCACGACGATCAACGGTATTGACTGCTCAGGTATGACAGCCTACGAGGTAGAGCAGGCGCTGGCCTCTAAGGTGGAGGATTACTCCATAGAGGTTGCCTCGAGGAATCTTGAGCCGCAGGCGATTTCCGGAGATCTGATCGATTATCGTTATATGTCAGACGGCGGAGTGCTTAAGCTTTTGAAACAGCAGAAGCCTTATGAGTGGGTTACAGGCTTCTTTGAGCCAAGGACCTTTACCGCGGCGGAGAATATCACCTATGATAAGGAAATGCTCCAGAATCAGGTGAAACAGCTTAATTGTGCGAAGGATGAGAACCAGGTTACACCGGAAAATGCTTACGTGGCGTTTAATGACACGCAGTTTGAAATCGTTCCTGAGACACAAGGCAGCAAGCTTAAGCTCAAACAGGCTTATAAGGTGCTCGAGCAGGCTGTAGCCGGAAGCGAGCGCACCGTTGATTTCAGTAGCAACCCGGATGTATATGAGAAGGCAGAAGTTACAAGCGACAGTCCTGATTTGCAGGCTACCGTGGATTCTTATAATAACTTTACCAAGGCCAGCATCACCTATCTCTTCGGAGAGAACAGGGTCACACTGGACGGCTCCACGATCAAAGACTGGCTGCAGTTTGATGAGAAGGGGCAGCTCTTAAACGACGATGCCTCTTTCCAGCAGCATATTATAGATTATGTGGCACAGCTTGCATATGATTATGACACTGTAGGGACAGAACGGGAATTCTATACCACAAGCGGCAGGACCGTATATGTGTACGGAGACGCATACGGCTGGAAGATCGACCAGGGCGCAGAGGTGGAGCAGCTTACACAGGAGATTCGTTCAGGTACTCAGACAGAGCGGGAACCGGTATATTCTATGAGAGCCAATTCCCGTGGATACAATGACTTGGGTAACACCTATATCGAGGTGGATATGAGCGACCAGCATATGTATTACTACCAGGACGGTTCGATTATTTTGGATTCTGCCATAGTTACCGGCAATATGAGCTACAGCGACCGTCAGACGCCGTCTGGAATCTATACCTTATATTACAAGAAGAGCCCGGATGTGCTTCGGGGCAAGCAGCTTGCGGATGGAAAATATGAATACGAGCAGCCTGTAACCTACTGGATGCCGTTTAACGGCGGAATCGGATTCCACGATGCAGACTGGCAGCCATATTTCGGCGGCGACAGATATCTGGAGGGCGGCTCACACGGATGTATCAATATGCCGCCGGAGAATGCGGCCGTTCTTTACAGCATCATTGATTACGGCGTACCGATCATCTGCTTCTATTGATGTGAGAGAAGCACAGGCATAAAATAAACGGAACCTGATACCCTGGTACCACGGATAGCAAGCAACTTATTATTCGTTGTACCAGCCACCAGGTCCCGCTACATAACAGGAGAAAAAGTATGGGCAGGACATTAGATTTTATACTTACCTTTGCCGCAATCGTGGTGGGCATTATGCTCGTCACCGGCAATGGCGGTATTTTCATGAAAGGCGGAAACACAGAGCTGCGCAAAAAGCTCTACGATGAGAAGAAGATGGAGAAATCCTCGGGTATCGCCCTGATTCTTATCGGTATTGCCACAGGTATAGACTCATATACCACAGGAGTTGCGGCAAAGGTAACTTACATAGTAGTGCTGGTTGTAATATTCGCAGCACTGATCTATTACTTAAAAACGAAATGCAAAAAACAATGAAATAGACAATGAAAAAACCAAGAAGCAGATGTTAGTATGCTCCTTGGTTTTTTATTAATTTAAAGAGAAGATAGTAAGCAGATCTTTGGGCCTTTCAATGCGGTAATCAGGCGACGGCACTTCACCGAAGCCATACGCTGCGAAAACAAACGGAACACCTGCCTTTTGGCATGCTTCAAAATCACCCAACGTGTCACCCACATATACAGGAGACTGAAGCTTATGATCAGCGACAATTTTGCTGATATTTTCCGCTTTTGCCATATTTGTGTCCCCGGGGCAGAGATGCCCCTTAAAGTATGCCCCAAAACCTGTGGATTCGAGAAATGCTTCTATATAACCGGCCTGACAGTTGCTCACAATAAACAGAGGGAGGTGCCTGCTCAGAGTCTCCAAAGTTTCCTTTAAATCCTCATAGAGTGGTGCACATTCCTTCAGAAGCGCCTGGTTCTCAGCCTCACAGCAGTTTTTAATAATGCGTAGCTGCTCACTTTCGCTGAGATCAGGAAACATCTGTCTGGCAATGTCAGGGAGAAGCTGGCCAAATAAAGTAGTAAGCTTTTGGGAACTGACGGTAATGTCCATTTTTTCATGATTGTGAAGATATTCGGTCCAGGATCGGGCTACGATTTCTGTAGAATCCCAGAGAGTGCCGTCTACATCGAAGATAATACTGTCCATTTAATAATCCTTAAATTCCTTTCTGGTGAGTGTACTGACTCCCTTATATCCTGCGGAGTTTCATCAGACATAAGTGGGAGTTACACTGGGCCTGTGGGCCACATGTGCTGCGATATTTACGTTTTCTTACGGGTCGCGCAGGAAATGCGCAGGCCTGTCTGTACAGTTACGTTTACTACCATATTTTATAAAAGAAAACTATAAAAATCAACTGCCATTTTTGCGATTTTATGTTATTATAATAAACGATGGTTACTGTTTAGAGCTTTCCGAGCATGAGTTTGCTGGCAAAGCAGCAGTGACAGACGAGAGATTGTTGACAGCGAGGTACCGTGCATGAAATACAATAATACAGAGGCTGCAATATTCATTGACAGGCCGAATCGCTTCATTGCCCATGTGACACTTGATGGACAGACAGAGACAGTCCATGTGAAAAATACAGGCAGATGTAAGGAGCTTCTGGTGCCGGGCGCTGAGGTGATACTGGAACGCAGCAGTAATCCGGCCAGAAAGACGAAATATGACATCATCTGTGTCAATAAAGCAGGACGGTTGATCAATATGGATTCTCAGGTGCCTAATAAGGCGGCAGCGGAATGGCTCAGAAAGGGTGTATTCTTTCCAGAAGAGGTGCAGGTGTACACAGAACGTACCTACGGCAATTCCCGTTTCGACATATATGTAGAGTCATCCCGCAGAAAAGCCTTTATCGAAGTAAAGGGAGTGACGCTTGAGGAGAATAATATTGCCAGATTTCCAGATGCACCCACGCTGCGGGGAATTAAACATATGGAAGAATTAATCCGCTGTATGGAAGAGGGTTATGAGGCATATCTTTTATTTGTAATACAAATGAAGGGAATTGTTAAGTTTGAGCCTAACTGGAATACACATTGGGAATTTGGAGAAACTTTAAGAAAGGCAGCACATGCAGGTGTGAAGCTTTTGGCTTACGACTGCCTGATAGAACAGGACAGGATTGAACTAAGGGACCCTGTGCCCATTGATTTAGAGAGGAAAGAGAGATGCTGACGGAAATTGTAGAACCGCTGCTTTCCTGGTATAGGGTCAATAAACGGACACTGCCCTGGAGAGATAAAAATAATGCGTACTATACCTGGGTCTCTGAAATCATGCTTCAGCAGACTAGGGTGGAGGCTGTTAAACCGTACTTTGAAAGATTTATCACAGAGCTTCCGGATATACCGGCGCTGGCTGCCTGCCCTGAAGAGAAATTGATGAAGCTATGGGAAGGGTTAGGCTATTATAACCGCGTGCGGAATATGCAGCAGGCCGCGATTACTGTAGTTCAGGAATATAATGGAAAACTTCCTGAATCCTTTCCGGCGCTTCTCTCGTTAAAAGGTATAGGGAGTTATACAGCGGGAGCTGTGGCTTCCATTGCCTATGGGATACCTGTTCCGGCCGTGGACGGCAATGTACTGCGTGTGATTTCCCGCATTACGGAGAGCCGCGAAGATATCATGAAGCAGTCAGTTCGAAAAAAGATGGAGACAGATTTGCAGCAGATCATGCCTGAGGACTGCCCGGGAGACTTTAACCAGGCGCTCATGGAACTGGGGGCGGTTGTATGTGTGCCGAACGGACAGGCCAAATGTGAAGCCTGCCCCGTAGCCCGATCGTGTCAGGCTTTTTGCCACGGTACTGTGGATACGCTTCCTGTGAAAGCGGCGAAAAAAGCCAGGTTGGTAGAGGAGCGGACAGTTCTTGTCATACAGGACGGAGAGAGGACGGCCATCCGTAAGCGCCCAAGTAAAGGGCTTCTTGCCGGACTCTATGAGCTGCCCAATACTCAGGGGCATTTATCAATGGAGGAGGCGTTGGAATATGTGGAGGGTCAGAAGCTTGAAGCTCTGTATATCGAGGAACTGCCGCCTGCCAAGCATATTTTTTCGCACATTGAGTGGAGAATGAAGGCTTACCGTATCCGTGTGTCATCCCTGGACATACCGGGTGGTGAGAAGTTACTATTTGTTGGTAAAAAGCAGTCAGAAAAGGAGTATACCATACCGTCTGCTTTTAGTGCGTATGTGAAATACATGAAGGAGGAAAATAAATGAAACTGTTAAGCATAGCCATTCCCTGTTACAACTCGGAGGCATATATGGAAAAGTGTGTGGATTCATTGCTGGTTGGAGGAGAGGATGTGGAAATCCTCATTGTTGACGATGGTTCGTCAGACAGGACAGCAGAGATTGCAGATGCTTACGCAGAGAAATACCCCACCATTATCAAAGCAATCCACCAGGAAAACGGAGGACACGGAGAGGCTGTCAATGCCGGTATCCGCAATGCTCAGGGCCTTTACTTCAAGGTGGTGGACAGCGATGACTGGGTGAACAAAGAAGCTTACGAGAAAATCCTCAGGACTCTTGAGGAGCTTATCCGCGGTCCGAAAACCGTGGACCTTCTTATCAGTAATTTTGTGTATGAAAAACAGGGTGCATCCAGAAAAAAGGTGATGCAGTACCGTCGTTGTTTCCCGGTAGAGGAGATTTTTGGATGGAATGAAGTTGGCCATATGCCTAAGGGGAAATATTTACTTATGCATTCTATGATTTACCGCACGGAATTGCTTCACGACTGCGGGCTGCAGCTTCCCAAGCATACTTTTTATGTGGATAATCTCTTTGCATTTGAGCCTCTTCCTTATGTGGAGAATCTATATTATCTTGATGTGAATTTTTACCGCTATTTCATCGGCAGAGATGACCAGTCTGTGAATGAGCAGGTGATGATACGCAGGATTGATCAGCAGATCCGGGTTAATAAGCTGATGGTGGATGCTTATAATAAATGTAACTTTACTAATAAGCGCATGCGCACATATATGTTTAATTATCTTGATATTATTACAACGATTTCATCTATTATGCTGATTCGTTCCGGTACGGAGGAAGCATTGCAGAAGAAAAAAGATTTGATGGAATATATACGGAGCCAGAACCGGGCGCTTTATTCCAAGCTGAGGCATAGTCTGCTTGGCAGAGTTGTGAATCTGCCGGGGAAAAGCGGACGTAAGATGTCTGTGGCGGCGTATAAGATTTGTCAGAAGTTTTATGGGTTTAATTAAATAATCGAGGGGGCAATCTCAGAGTTGCGAAAGCCCGAATGCCCCCTCGAGCTCCCCCTGTTGGGCACGCTTGGTTGTGGCGGCGGGTAGGGGTTGGCGGGGACTGTGGCGGCGGGTAGGGGTTGGGATGATGTTTTTTGTGGGGCGGGAAGGTATGACGAGGAATTGTAGATGGGATTAATAGGGGAATGAGGGGGAAAATTTAGGGGAGCTAATGACTTGGTTATGTCATTGGCTCCCTTGTTTGAGTGGGGCTGTGTGTTTGGTGATAGATTATTTTAGTTTGTGGTTTTGAGTTGATTTTTTTTAGCGGATTTTATAGTTGCGGCGTTTTTGTTTGCTGGCTCCGGCGGCGTATGGGCGTTTGACGGCATCCTGGATTTTCTGTGGGTAAAAGAGGATGAAACCGAATAGTGCCAGTGTGGCGCCCATGCATACGTCGATGACTGAGTGCTGTTTGAGAAACATTGTGGATAGGATGATCAGTACAGTCAGGGTAAGGGACGCAAAGCGGACACCGCGGCGTTCCCTGAGGGCTTCGCAGTTTGTCAGGGACATATGTATGGCCAGTGAGTTGAATACGTGAATGCTGGGCAGGATATTGGTGGGTGTATCTGTCCTGTAGAGCAGACGTACCATCTCTGTGAACACATTTTCCCTGGGGAATTCTGTGGGCCGTAGATGTTGTACATTGGGGTAAACATAGGATACGATCAGAAAAATGGTCATACCCATCATTAGGTTGAACGTAAGCTGATAGTATTCATGTTTGTTTTTATTAATAAATATGAAATACAATACTGCTAGAATCATATATGGAAACCACAGCAGGTATGGTATCACGAAGTATTCGTTGAAAGGTATGGCGTCATCGAATACTGTGTGTACTATATGGTAACCGTGAACTGTGCGTTGCTCCAGATATGCAAACAGTAGGGTATAGATAATGGAATAGATGAGAATCACAAATCCATGTCTATATTTTTTCAAAAATTCAATCAAACTTTCACCTTCCTTTAATGTCAAATACGTGCCGGCGTATTTGAGGCGAAGCGTGCGTCTTGTACTGCCTGGCTTAGGTGATTATAGCACAGGCATGATTACTTTTAAAGCTTTCTTTTCTACAGATACAGAGATTTCGGAGCGGATTCCGCCGGATTCTCCGTCTTTGTGTATGGCCAGAGGTATGGCACTATTTATTTCTATGCTCTTACAGCGCATAATATGCACGCCCTTGAAATGTATGTGTCTGCCGAAAAAGGCAGTGGGCAAACAGCAGAGGACTTTTGCTTTGCTCATTCCTTCCACAACGATCACATCAAGGATTCCGTCATTGCTCTTGGCTTTAGGGCAGAACATAAATCCGCCGCCCTCATATTTCTGATTCATGACGGCAGTAAAATAAACCTTCTTATAGGTGCGTCTGCGTCCGCCGTCCAAATAAAGGGTCATGGGCGTGGGATTGACAAAAATAAGCTGTTTAAGAGCAACTGCCAGATAGATTAGTTTGCCAAGTCCAAGACGGTTTAAGATTTTTTTCGCGGGTGATGCCAGGACTTCCTGACATACGGATGCGTCGTAACCAATGCCCATACTGATGCCGAAACGGTGATGACGGTTGTTGATATTAATGTATGGCACGTCCATGGACTGGATTCGCTCTTTGCGTAAAACGCAGTTGAGAGCCTTTAAAGGGTCCTGTAAAAGTCCCATTCCCCGGCAAAAATCATTGCCTGAGCCTGTGGGAATATAACCAAAGATAACAGAATCAAAGTCCTGGATACCGGTCAATACCTCGTGGATGGTGCCGTCACCGCCTACCGTGATCAGATATGCGGGCTCCTCGACGGTACCTTTTGTACTGATTTCGTGGGCAAGCTTAGTTGCATGTCCTACGTATTCTGTGAGATAAGCTTTATAAGTGATTTTACGCACAGCTAATTCACTGCGCAGCATGTTCCAGATATTCCTGCCAGCTCCCGAGCGGGAGTTGGGGTTGACAATAAAATAGTACATAATTCCCTCCCCAAAAGTTGTTATCCTCAACCTTGCTGATGATAACAAAAAATTATCCACCCTTATCATACCATTCACAACATGGATTTACAAATTAATTTTGGTGAATTATAATGAAAAAAGTATAAACTGGTGTGGAAATTATGGATGAGGTGATAAATTATGGGATTTGATTTTGAAGTAGAGGGTATGGGGCTGTATGCAGAGGATTTGGGTGATGAGGCGGTGGAGCTTACGCAGGAGATGGTCAGGATTGACAGTTCTGATCCGGGGGCGTATGAAGGGGAGATAGGGGACTTTATAGAGCGGTGGCTTGAGGGACATGCGCCGGGGGTTTTTGTGGAGCGGCGAGAGGTTGTGGATGGCAGGGAGAATCTTTGTGCTGTGCTTGAGGGGAAGGCGGAGCATCCGGCTTTGATTTTTATTTGTCATATGGATACGGTGACTCTTGGGGAGGGGTGGGAAAGAAGTACGCCGCTTTCCGGTGAGATTATGGATGGGAAGTTGTATGGGCGGGGGGCGTGTGATATGAAGAGCGGCCTTGCCTGCGCTATGAGTGTGTTTGCGGCTTGTGCCAAGAAAGCAGAAAAGCTTGGGATTCCGGGACGGACGATGAAGCTGATTGCTACTGTGGATGAGGAGGATTTTATGCGTGGTGCGGAGCATGCCATTTCGTCAGGGTGGGTGAGTGCAGAGGACTGGGTGCTTGATATGGAGCCTACGGACGGGAAGATTGAGGTTGCACATAAGGGCCGCGCCTGGTTTGAGCTTAGTGTCGAGGGAATCACAGCCCACGCAAGTACACCGCACAAGGGTGCTGATGCAATCGCGGGTATTTCGGAGATGATATGTGAAATCCGCCGGGCAATACAGGATGCACCTGTACATCATGAGCTTGGAAATTCTACGGTGACGTTTGGCATGATCGAGGGTGGTTACCGGCCTTATGTGGTGCCGGATAAGGCGAAGGTATGGATAGATATGCGCCTGGTGCCGCCCCTTACCACTGCGCGGGCAGAGGAAATTGTCAGAAAGGCTATGGAAGCAGGGGAGGAGCAGGTGCCTGGTGTTCACGCATCCTATGTGATTACGGGGAATCGGCCTTTTATTGAAAAGGATGAGAGTTCACTTCTTCTTAACCATTTGTGTTGGGCGGTGGAGAAGGTGACCGATGCTGCTGCTGTTGTGGATATCTTTCCGGGGTATACGGATACTGCTGTTATCGCAGGCGTGTTTGAGAACCATAACTGCATGTCCTATGGTCCCGGAAGTCTGGAACTGGCCCATAAACCGGACGAACATGTTGAAGTGAAGGAGATTTACCGCTGCTGCGCTGTATTACAAAGCCTGGCCGATGATATTCTATTTAAGAGTATCGACGATATTTTAATTAAGAGCAATTAAGAGCATAAGATAGAATAAATCTTGAAATGGACAGCCGTCATAGAGTGCTGTCCATTTTTCATACACCAGAAAAGTACTACAATTTGTTTTCAGACAGTACCTTAATGTATTCAGGCAGAATTTGTGTCGGCAGCCGGATATTTTTGCGGAGATTGACTTTACAAACATTTAACTTAACTTTGGTAACAGATTTAACGAACCTCCTCTATACTAAAGCCTGTAATCACAAAGAAGACAAATCAAAAGGAGAAAAATATTATGAAAAAATTAACAGCATTATTACTTACAGGCGCAATGATCTTTCAGGCAGCAGCAGGTACCGTGATGGTGAGCGCAGCCGAAGAAAAAGTAGAGGGAAGCATCTCTGTATCCGGCTCCTCCGCACTGCTTCCTCTGGCACAGGACGCAGCAGACAAATTTAAAGAAAAATATCCGGACGTATCCATTACCTTAAACGCAGGCGGCTCCGGCACAGGCCTTAAGCAGGTTTCCGACGGCTCAGTGGATATCGGCAATTCCGATGTGGAAGCAGAGAGCAAGCTTGAAAAGGAACAGGCCGAAGAGCTGGTGGACCACAAGGTATGCGTTGTTACCATGGCGCCAATCATCAATAAGGAGCTTGCCGAAGATGTGAAGGACCTCACAAAGGATCAGCTCATCGACATTTTCACAGGCGAAACGACCAATTGGAGCGAGGTTGGCGGACCTGACGAAGAAATCCTTCTGGTAACCCGTCCTCAGACCTCAGGCACAAGAGCATTATTCAAAGAATTTGCCCTTGATAACAATGAAGAGGTTTCCGGCTCCGCACTGGAGACAGACGATTCTGGTACCTTACTTCAGAGCGTGGCTGACAACAAAGGCGCCATCGGTTATGTGGCACTTTCCTACCTGGTAAACAATGATACCGTAAGCACCGTGTCCATCGACGGCGTAGAGCCCACCATGGAGAATACATATTCCGGCGATTATCCGGTATGGGGCTATGAGCATATGTACACCAAAGGCGAGGCAGAAGGCGCAGTAAAAGCTTACATCGATTACATTACCTCCGAGGAATATGCAGAGCAGATGGAAGCCCAGGGCTACTGTGTGACTGCAAAAATGGAAGTAACCCGCTAGGGTTGGGAAAAGGGCTGAGAATATGTTTCGGAAAGAATATTTATGGAGAGGAATCATTACTGTATGCGGAATTCTTGTGATTCTGCTCACTCTCTCCATCGGAGCGTTCCTCATCTATAAAGGCAGCGGTACTTTTACAAAATATGGGCATTCTATATTTGAATTCCTGTTCTCACCACAATGGTCCCCCGCGGATAATTCCACGGGGGGCGGCAAGGTGGGCGCCGCTATTTATATCTGGGGTTCTGTTTGTACCTGTGCGCTCGCACTGCTGATCGCGGCGCCATTCAGTATGGCGGCATCCATCTTTATTACAGAAATTTCACCGAAAATCGGTACCCGTGTATTCCAGCCGGCGATTGAGTTATTCGTGGGGATTCCTTCCGTTATATATGGATGGATGGGCCTCACCGTGCTGGTGCCGGCCATCAAGTCGCTCTTTGGGCTTAACCACGGCTATTCTGTGCTGGCGGCGGGAATTGTGCTGGCGGTGATGATCTTTCCTACCATTACCAGCGTGGCCTCGGATGCCCTGCGAAGCGTCCCTGCCGATTACCGCAAGGCCGCCTATGGACTTGGTGCGACCAGATGGCAGGTCATCTACCAGGTGGTGCTGCCCGCGGCAAAGCCCGGTATTCTGACCGGCGTCGTGCTGGGGCTTGCAAGGGCCTTTGGGGAGGCTCTGGCTGTGGCTATGGTCATCGGCAAGATGCGGGCGTTTCCCAAAAACATTCTGTCACCGACCCACAATCTGACTGCGGCCATCGCTTCAGATATGGGAGGAGCGATGGAAGGCGGCGAATATAATACAGCTCTCTGGACAATGGCCCTTTTACTGTTTTTGATTTCTTTATTCTTTATCTTTATGATCCACAGAGTGTCGGCGAAAGGAGGAGAGGCGGATGGAAGCGTCAAAGCGGGCAAAAAACGTTGACAGAATCATGACCATACTTTTTTATCTGACAGCCGGATTCTTCCTCCTGCTCCTGCTCGCCTTTGCCCTGACCGTTATTGTAAAAGGACTGCGCGGCTTCGATCCGAAGCTTCTGTCTTTTTCCCGCGAGGGCATCGGCAACCAGCTTTTTAATACCGTATATCTTGTGGTACTTTCACTTCTGGTGAGCGTGCCGCTGGGTGTTGCCACGGGAATCTATATGGCAGAGTATGCAGGAGACGGGAAAGGGACAAAATTCCTGCGCATCTGTATAGAAACCCTGTCCTCCCTGCCCTCCATTGTGGTGGGACTTTTCGGATATCTGGTATTTATTGTGATGACCGGAGCAAAATGGAATCTGATGTCAGGAGCAATGGCAGTATCCATCTTAAATCTGCCGTTGATCGCCACGACCACGGAGGATGCGTTCCGCGGCCTTCCCCTGGGATATAAAAAGGGAAGTCTTGGGATGGGAGCCACACATTGGCAGACCATTCTCCATATTCTGCTCCCGGCGGCTCTGCCCCGCATCATGACAGGGGTGATTCTGGCGGCGGGAAGAATTTTCGGCGAAGCGGCCGCTTTATTGTACACTGCGGGCATGAGCACAGACATCAACTGGGGGAACTGGGATATTACCTCTCCCACCTGTCCGCTCAATCCGTTTCGGCCGGGTGCGACACTGGCGCTGCATATCTGGGCATCCAGGACAGAGGCGGTATCTCCCAACGCGGCGCAGATTGCCAATTTTTCTTCCGCGGTGCTGCTGATCCTTGTATTTGCATTCAGCATCGGCGCGCGGATTTTCAGCCGCTATATGGACAAGAAAATGGGAGGAGAACATCGATGAACCAGGAAAAGATACAGGGGAAGGAAAAATTCCGCATAGAGAAGCTTGACCTGTATTACGGAGAATTTCAGGCGCTTAAGAAGGTGTCCATGGATATCCGCAGCAACGAGATCACGGCTTTTATCGGGCCTTCCGGCTGCGGCAAGTCCACCTTCCTTAAAACCCTGAACCGTATGAATGATCTTGAGGAAAATGTCAGGATTGAAGGAAAAGTGGAGTTGGATAGTACAGACATCTATACACAGATGGACGCAATCAGCCTGCGGCAGAAGGTGGGCATGGTGTTTCAGCAGCCCAATCCTTTTCCAAAAAGTATTTACGATAACGTGGCTTACGGACCAAGACTTCAGGGAGTGCGCTCCAGAGTGAAGCTGGATGAAATTGTGGAAGAGTCTCTCAGAAAGGCCGCTATCTGGGATGAAGTCAAGGACCGCTTAAAGCGCAGCGCTCTGGGACTTTCCGGAGGACAGCAGCAGAGGCTGTGCATTGCAAGAGCCCTGGCGGTACAGCCGGAGGTGCTTCTTATGGATGAACCCACAAGTGCGCTGGACCCTATATCCACGGCAAAAATCGAAGAGCTGGCGGATGAATTGAAAAAACAGTACACCATTATCATGGTCACACACAACATGCAGCAGGCAGCGAGAATCTCTGACAGAACGGCGTTCTTCCTGCTTGGCGAGGTGATCGAATACGGAGAGACCGGCAAGCTGTTCTCCAGACCGGAGGACAAAAGGACGGAGGACTATATCACAGGGAGGTTTGGTTGATTTGAGAGAACGTTTTGACAGACAGCTCGAGCTGCTTCATGTAGAGCTGATAAAGATGGGAAGTCTCTGCGAACAGGCAATTTCACTGTCCTGCCAGGCTCTGAGGGAAGGGCAGACAGAGAATACAAGGAAGGTCTTCGCCATTGAGGATGAGCTGGATAAGAAGGAGCGCGAGGTGGAAAACCTCTGTATGGGTCTGTTTCTTAAACAGCAGCCGGTGGCAAAGGATCTCCGCATTATTTCCGCGGCTATGAAGCTGATTTCCGACATGGAGCGTATCGGCGACCAGGCAGCGGATATTATGGAGCTTGCGCCCTATATTGCAGGAGGCGAAAGCAAGAGCAAAATTCATATCAGCGAGATGGCGGACGCCGCAAGCCGGATGGTCACAGAGAGCGTGGAGGCCTTTGTAAAAAGTGATCTCTCGCTTGCACACAGGGTGATGGAGGCGGATGATCTTGTGGATGGCTTGTTTCTTAAGATCAAGGATGAGCTCACAGAATTGATTCGCGTCAGGGATCTGGAGGCCGGGACAGCGCTTGATCTGTTTATGGCTGCCAAATATTTTGAACGCATCGGAGACCATGCGGTGAACATTGCCGAGTGGGTGGAATTTTCCATTACCGGCGTATACAAGGGCCAGGAATTATAGGCGGAGGTTTCAGGATGATATACTTAGTGGAAGACGATGACAGCATCCGTGAGCTTGTCGTCTATACGCTTAACAGTCAGGGGATGAAGGCCAAAGGCTTTGAACGGCCGTCCCTGTTCTGGAAGGCACTGGAGAAAGAATACCCGTCCCTTCTTCTTCTGGATATTATGCTTCCGGAGGAGGACGGGATTTCTATGTTGAAAAAGCTGCGCGTACGGCCGGATACACGAAAGCTTCCTGTTATCATGCTCACGGCCAGAGGAAGTGAGTACGATACGGTGGTGGGCCTTGACAGCGGAGCCGACGATTATGTACCGAAGCCCTTCCGCATGATGGAGCTGATCTCCAGAATCCGCGCGCTTTTGCGCAGGTCTGAGGATATGAAAACAGAAGAATACCAGATTGGCAGTCTCTATGTCTGCCCCTCCAGGCATGTGGTAACGGTGGATAAGGAGCCTGTAAATCTCACACTTAAGGAGTATGAGATGCTTACTCTGCTGCTTAAAAACAGCGGAACCGTGCTTTCAAGGACCCAGCTTCTCAACCAGATCTGGGGCTATGAGTTTGACGGAGAAAGCCGCACTGTGGATGTACATGTCCGTACCCTGCGCCAGAAGCTTGGCAAAGCAGGAGAACTGGTGGAAACTGTCCGGGGAATCGGTTATAAGATAGGAGGAAATGGGCTATGACAAAGCGTATATTACGTTCAATGCTGCTTGTGTCTGCTATTGTTCTGGCACTTGGCTTTGCCATGACACTTGGAATACTCTACCAGTATTTCAGCGGAGAGCTGGAGCAGGAGTTAAAGCAGGAGGCCGAATATCTGTCAGCCGCAGTGGAAGGGCAGGGGCCGGATTATCTGGAGGAGCTTACGGACACAGAAGGCCGGATCACACTGATCGACAGTGACGGTAAGGTTCTATTTGATAATACAGCTGACAAAGAGAAGATGGAAAACCATAAGGACAGGGAAGAATTTAAAGAGGCTCTTTCTAATGGCATCGGACAGGCGGAGAGAGTATCCAAGACACTGTCCGAAAAAACGGTCTATTATGCCCGGCGTCTTCCTAATCAGCAGGTGCTTCGCGTGTCAACCACACATTATACGGTGCTGGCATTAGTGAGTGGATTGATACAGCCAATCTGTTATGTGATCCTGGCTATGCTTATTTTGGCAGGAGTGTTTGCATACAGGCTTTCAAAACGGATTGTAGACCCTATCAACCAGCTTGATCTGGAGACACCGGAAAATAATAAAGCATACGATGAGATTGCCCCCCTGCTCTCAAAAATCAGCAGTCAGCAGAAGGAAATCCGCAGACAGCTTTCTGTGGCAAAACGCCAGCAGGAGGAATTCACCATTATCACTGAAAATATGCAGGAGGGTCTTTTGGTAATTGATACGCATACCTCGGTACTGTCCTTAAACAGCAGCGCGCTGCGGTTCTTCGGGACAGTGGAGAATCCGGGCCGGGAAAGTGTATATGCCCTGAACAGAAGCGGAAGCTTTCAGAAGCTCATAGAGGCCTGCTTATCCGGTCATCACTCAACCGCAGAGCTTCAGCTTACAGGGCGCAACTGCCAGCTCATAGCCAATCCGGTGCTTCGCGGCGGAGTGGTACAGGGCGCTGTGATTCTCATGGTGGATATCACCGAAAAGATTCAGCGGGAAAATCTGCGGCGGGAATTCACAGCCAATGTATCCCACGAATTAAAGACACCGCTTACCTCCATCTCCGGCTTTGCAGAAATTATCCGGGACGGATATGTGAAGCCTGAGGATGTGAAAAAGTTTGCGGGCAATATTTTCCGCGAATCCCAGAGGTTGATCACTCTGGTAGGGGACATTATTAAAATTTCCCAGCTCGACGAGGGCAGCGTACCCTACCAAAAAGAGAACACAGACTTGTACAATGTTGTAAAAGAGGTTTACACAAGTCTGGAAGGAGCTGCAGAAGCCTCCGGTATCAGACTCTATCTGGAGGGAGGACACCAGAAGGTAATGACTGTAAAGCCAATCCTTACAGAAATCCTCTATAATCTGTGTGACAATGCCATTAAATATAACCGACAGGGAGGCACAGTTACAGTGACTCTCGGCTCCGGTGAAGACGGAGCTGCCAGAATCGACATAGCCGACACGGGAATTGGAATTGCGGAGGAAGAACAGCAGAGAGTATTCGAGCGCTTCTACCGCGTGGATAAGAGCCATTCCAAGGAAATCGGCGGTACGGGACTGGGCCTCTCCATCGTGAAGCACGGAGCCGCTTACCTGGGGATGGAAGTAAAGCTTTGCAGCGTACCCGGGGAGGGCACAGTGGTGACACTGGAGCTGTAACAACGGTAAAAAAGACAAAACGAAAAGAAAATAGATGAGAGTCAAAAGAGCAGCCATCCGGGCTGCTCTTTTGCCGGTGTGGCCGAAAAGCAGGGCCAATCCATTATGGTTCAGGCGAAATCGGTTCATGCTAAATTTCGGAAAAACTGGAACACAGCAAAAAGATATGCTATACTATCCGTATTTGAGGGCAGCGCCTGAGATTGTTGATGCGCCGCCAAATACGAGGAGTGAGTAAATGAAATCATTGGTAATAGCAGAAAAACCTTCCGTGGCGAGAGACATTGCCAGAGTGCTTCATTGTAACCAGAAAGGAAACGGCACCCTGGAGGGCAAGGATTATGTGGTAACCTGGGCCCTGGGACATCTGGTGACTCTGGCCGACCCGGAGGAGTATGATAAAAAGTATATGAAATGGGAGCTGTCAACCCTCCCCATGATGCCTGATAAGATGAAACTGGTGGTGATCCGCCAGACCTCTAAACAATATCAGGCAGTGAAAACACAGCTATACCGCAAGGATATCAAGGACATAATCATAGCCACTGACGCAGGCCGTGAGGGTGAGCTGGTAGCACGCTGGATCCTGGACAAAGCCGACTGCCGTAAACCAATACGCAGGCTGTGGATTTCTTCCGTGACGGACAAGGCCATTAAAGAGGGCTTTGCGAAACTGAAGGACGGCCGGGAGTACGATAACCTGTACCGCGCGGCAGTGGCAAGAGCGGAGGCCGACTGGCTGGTGGGTATGAACGGAACCAGAGCTTTAACCTGCAAATACAATGCCCAGCTCTCCTGCGGCCGTGTACAGACGCCTACCCTGGCTATCATTGCCAAGCGCGAGGAGGAAATCCGTAATTTCAAGCCCAAGGATTATTATGGCATTACGCTTCAGGCCGGTGATGTGCGCTGGACCTGGCGGGATGATAAGAGCAAGAGCTACCGTTCGTTCCAGAAAGAGCAGGTAGAAAATATACTGAGTCAGATAAAGGACAGTGTACTGGAAGTGACTTCTGTAACAACAAAGCCGAAAAAGACGTTTGCACCCGGATTGTATGACCTTACAACTTTGCAGAGAGAGGCGAACCAGAAATATGGTTTCTCTGCCAAGGAGACACTGAATATTATGCAGCGTCTGTATGAAAACCATAAGGTGCTCACCTATCCTCGTACAGATTCCAAATATATCGGTAAGGATGTGGTGCCCACGATCAAGGAAAGACTGAAGGCCTGCGGTACAGGTCCGTATAAAAAGCTTGCAGGAGCATTGATCAATAAGCCGATTCAGGCTAACGCGAGCTTTGTGGACGATAAAAAGGTCAGTGACCATCATGCAATCATTCCGACAGAACAGTTTGTACAGCTCGACCATATGACAAATGAGGAACGTAAAATTTACGATATGGTGGTCCGGCGTTTCTTAAGCGTGCTTTATCCGCCTTGTCTTTATGAGCAGGTGACTATGGAAGGAACTACCTCAGGCAATACCTTTGTGGCAAATGGCAAGGTGGTAAAAAGCCTTGGCTGGAAAGAGGTCTACGAGGGTGGTTATGAGGAGGATGAAGAGGAAGACGACGGTCAGGCACTGAAGGACCAGCGTCTGCCTGAGCGGAAAAAGGGTGAGCGTCTCAAAATAGAGAATGCCTCACTTAATAACGGGAAAACAAAGCCGCCTGCCAGATTTACCGAGGCAACCCTCCTGGGCGCTATGGAAAATCCCGTGAAATTCATGGAAAACAGGGATGCACTGGCTGCCAAAACGCTGGGAGAGACGGGCGGACTTGGAACTGTGGCTACCAGGGCGGACATTATTGAAAAATTGTTCAATACTTTCCTCATGGAAAAGAAAGGAAATGAAATTCACCTCACCTCAAAGGCTAAGCAGCTTTTGGAGCTGGTGCCGGAGGATTTGCGTAAGCCGGAGCTTACTGCAGACTGGGAGATGAAGCTCTCAAATATTGCCAAAGGAAAAATGCGCCAGGAGACGTTCCTTAAGGAAATCAGAGAATATGCCTGCGAGATTGTGGATGAGATTAAAACAGGACAGGGAAATTTCCGTCATGACAATCTCACGAATAAAAAGTGCCCTCAGTGCGGCAAGCGCCTGCTCTCTGTGAACGGCAAAAACAGTAAGATGCTGGTGTGTCAGGACCGGGAATGCGGCTACCGTGAGACGCTTTCCCGTACCACAAATGCCCGCTGCCCCAAGTGCCACAAACGTATGGAGTTATACGTAAAGGGAGAGGAAGAGACCTTTATCTGTGCCTGTGGGTATAAAGAGAAGCTGTCCGCTTTTCAGGCCAGAAGAGAGAAGGAAGGCGCAGGCGTAAATAAGCGCGATGTACAGAAATATCTTAAAAAGCAGCAGAGCGAGGGTAAAGAGCCGGTGAATAATGCATTTGCGCAGGCATTGGCAGGTCTTAAGCTGGATAAATAGGATATCCGCGGAAAAAAATTGGACAAATACAAACAGCAGAGAGGAGGAAGGTCCGGAAAAGTACAGCGGCATGCCGTTCCCTGAAAAAGGGTAACAGCTTATGGCTGCTGTTGGTTTCAGTATGGATGTGTCAGTACGCTGGCATATTCTGCCCGGACGACTAAATATGGCAGTACAGGATGATCATATGATAAGGAATATTCAGGATATCGGCAGGTTGATTGCGAAGCTTCTGCTTCATGAGCAGATGCCGGATTACCGTTTGCCTGAAAAGGAAGAGGAGTATTCAGAGGCAGATAAGCTTTTTGCCAAAGTTATTTCCCTTGCGGATGAAGGAGAGATTAATGAGGCCGAGAATGAGCTTTTGGTAAACTTGGTTGAGGAAGACATGGATTACCTTGAACTGGCGCTTACTTTTTATCTATATCTCAACGACATGGACGGGGATTTTCTCGACGATCACGATTACTCCCGGGAAGAAGTGCTGGAGGGCTTGAAGGCTCTGGCAGAGGACTGGGGCGTGATCGGACTGGATACACTTGTGTGATGCAGGTGGTTCCGCAAGTAATATATAGAATGTAATGTATAGAATGGAATATAAACACCGGAATATATGGAAAGGAACAGAACAATATGCGCCGAGAGGTTGCTTTAGAAGAAATTTCTGACGGGAAATTATATGAGCTGAACGATATGGTAAAGGCGGACTGTCATGATTGTGAGGGCTGCTGTGACTGTTGTACGGGAATGGGAGATTCTGTGATCCTGGACCCGCTGGATGTGTGGCGTCTGTGCACAAATCTGGGAAAAACAGCAGAGGAGCTATTTGCAGGTGAGTTGGAGCTTGGCGTGGCAGACGGAAATATCCTTCCACACCTGCGGATGAGTGGGAAGGAGGAGCGCTGTGTGTTTCTGAATGAACAAGGGCGCTGTTCCATCCACACTTTCCGCCCGGGCTTCTGCCGGCTGTTTCCGCTGGGACGTTATTATGAAAACAACAGCTTCAAATATTTCCTGCAGATACATGAGTGCAAAAAACAGAACCGCAGCAAAATAAAGGTACGTAAGTGGGTCGACACCCCGGATTTAAAGCGGTATGAGCAGTATATCAATGACTGGCATTATTTCCTTCTTGATGTACAGGAGGTACTGTACAATACAGAGGACACTCAATTGATAAAAAATCTTAATCTGTATGTGGTCAACAGATTTTATATCAAACCATATGATACGGATAAGGATTTTTACGAACAGTTTTACCAACGTCTGGAGGAAGGCCGCGGCCTGCTTGAACTGGCATAGAGAGCCGGGAAAGAGTCAAGACACTGATTGTCCGATTGTGGTATGGGCATGATGGACATAGCAGGTAGGATGACATAGTAGGAATGATGAAGTTAGCAGGCAGGATGGGCCTTACAGGCCGGTGGACGTAACGGACAGAAAGGGTGGATATAATGGGCACAATAAACAGGGAAGATATGTTGGAGCTTACCAGGCGTATGACTATAAAGAGAAACTGCTTCAGCAGAATTGCAGGCGCATATTTTGATGAGGATGGTTATGTAGATGGTACTTTTAATATCAATTTTTTAAAGTTATCGGCGATAGATCAGGCATTGAATTTGTCAATCGCCAAGGCAGTGCCATTTTCTGCAACAAATGTGAATCTTAAGGAATACCAGTTCATAGCAGAAGCAGAAAAAGCAGGGGATTTATGGCAGCTTTTGATGGGATTAAAATCGTGCGGATTGAAAAACGATGCACTTCTCGATACTCTTTACGAGTATGTGGGTGAGCATTTTCGCTCGGAAAAGGCCTATGCCTTTTATCTGTTTTTTGGTACATATGATGTGCCCTTAAAGGCGAATGACAAGGAGCAGTTATGGGAGTCTGAGGAAATCTATGAATTCCTTGTGGGCGCAATCTGTCCGCTTTGCGGTGAGTATGAGCCTCAGGTCCCGGAATACGGATTTTTGTTCCCGGCATTTAAAGACAGAAGCAGTGATGAGCATAGAATCAATATATTTAATGCGGATGAAAAGCAGCCTCATACGGAACTGTTTGAAGGAAGATTTGCGTAAGGAAATTAAGGGGTAATACTTTTGCTAATTTTTAAGGTATCATTGAATATCTCTAATTACCGATGTCATTGAATATCGGTTGAGTAAATATCTCGTAATTACCGAATTGAGAGAATATCTCGTAATTATCGATTGACACATATCGTAGTCTATGGTATGGTGTTATCGACAGACAGTCGGTATAGAAGCATTTAACAGAATGGTGGATGAACGCATGAGAGTGGTAAAAGAAGCGAAAGAGCGCAGAAACGAGATACTGGATGCGGCGGAAAGGCTGTTCGGCACGAAGGGCTATGATCATACCAGCACCAATGATATTTTGAACGAGGTCGGCATTGCCAGAGGAACTTTGTACTATCACTTTAAATCAAAGGAAGATATTCTGGATGCTATGATAGAGCGGATCACACAGCGTTTAGTTGCGAGAGCACGGGGCATTTCGCGTCAAAAAGAGGTTCCGTTTCTGCAGCGTTTTACTTTGGTGATCGGGGCACTTAATGTAGACGGACCACTTGGCAATGAGATCATGAAGCTGGTGCATAAGCCGCAGAATGCCTTGATGCATCAGAAAATGCAGGAGAGACTGTTGGCGGGAGTGAATCCGTTAATCACAGAGCTGCTTGAGGAGGGTATCGAGTCAGGGATTTTTAAGACAGATTATCCGGCAGAAGCGGTGGAAATGATGATGCTCTATTCGAATACAGCGTTTGATGCGCTTGCGGAGCACAGTGAGGAAGAACTGCACAAAAAAGCAGAGGCTTTCATCTATAATGTGGAACGGCTGCTTGGCACGAAGCCTGGCAGTATGCAGGATGTCATACGACCTTTACTTCCGTGAGCAGCGGGCCGGGCGGATAAGTAAATAAGTAGATAAATTCCGCGTAATTACTCTTCGGCATAACCAGATCAGATAATAATGAAAATAGAGTTGAAAATAAGGGAACAAAAGAGTTCCTTTGTTTTTTACAGTGCAACCGACAGATTGCCGGTCGAGAAAAGTTATTGTCATACGAAGGCAACACGGTTGCAAAATGGTCGAGCCAGTCGGTCAAAATTAAGGTAGTCGTAAAATTAAGCTAGTCGCAAAATTAAGCTAGTCGCAAAATTAAGCTAGTCGCAAAATTAAGCAGTCGGTCAAATTAAGTTTGTGGGTTAAATTAAGCTTGCAGGTCAAAACAAAAAAAGGAGATAGGATGAAAAAGAAAAAAGGAAACTTTTCAAAATTTATGCTGCTATGGACAGGAGAATTTTTATCTGCCATTGGCGGAGGCTTAACGAGCTTTGGGTTAGGCGTTTATGTATTCAGTGAGACGGGAAGTGCGGCGAGTATGGCGCTTGTCACCCTGCTGGCATTTTTGCCCACTGTTTTGTTAAGCGTGCCTGCCGGAGTATTGGCAGACCGTTATGACAGGCGGGTACTGATGATGGTAGGCGACGGCTGCTCGGCTTTTGGCATTTTGTATATATTGATCTGCATGATGAACGGAGGCGCGGCCCTGTACCAGATATGCATCGGCGTATTTGTGAGTTCCACTTTCTCTGCATTGCTGGAGCCTTCGTACCGCGCCACCGTGACAGATCTGCTCACCACAGAGGAATATTCCAAGGCAAGCGGTATGGTAAGTATTGCGGGAAGTGCGAGATATCTTATCTCACCAATGCTGGCCGGTGCTTTGCTGGTTGTGAGCGATATCAGGCTATTGCTGCTGATAGATATTTGTACCTTCTTTCCCACAGTCATTGCTGCTGCGATTGTGAAAAAAGAAATTGCAGTTAAGAAAACATCAGAAACAAGGGAATCTTTTGCAGACAGCTTAAGACAGGGCTGGGGAACCATAAAACATAACAGAGGACTTCTTATTTTAATTGTGGTTTCCATGGCAATCACCTGCTTTATGGGAATCTGTCAGACGCTTTCCCAGCCTATGATTCTGGACTTCTCAGACAGTGCTACGCTTGGAACGGCTGAGACAATCTGTGCCTGCGGGATGCTGGTTTCCAGTCTGTTTTTAGGCGCAAGAGGAATAAAGAACGGTTATGTAAAAACCTTAAGTCTTTCGCTGTTTTTGGCCGGGATTGGTATGACAGGCTTTGCTATGTGGGAAAATATCCCGCTGATTTGTGTGTTCGGCTTCGTATTCTTCGCTATGCTGCCGTTTGCCAATAATTGTCTGGATTACTTAGTCAGGATCAATATTCCGGATGAACAGCAAGGGCGGGCATGGGGAATCATCGGATTTATTTCCCAGCTTGGATATGTAGTGGCTTACGGTGTGGCAGGCGCGGCGTCAGATGGCTTGGCACTCCGGCTTAAAATCAGCGTTGGACGGGGCGCAGCCTGCGTGATCATCATAGCCGGAGTTTTGTTATGCGTAACCGCGCTCATTCTATATCGTCAGAAAAGCATACGGGCGCTGGAAGTAATTCCGTCTGTAGAGAGGTTTGAAATGGAAGGCAGGGCAGGCTTATGATGCTTCGGATGTTAAAAAACGATTTAAAGAGAAACAAAATTATAACAGCCACTCTCTGTAGCTTTATGATTCTCGCGGCAATGCTGGTTTCCGGTGCGGTAAGCATTATCCTTACACTGTCCGGTTCTATGGACACTCTGCTGGAGCGTTCGGATGCCGCACATTTTGCCCAGCTTCACGCGGGTGAAATGGAACAGGCAGATGTGGATGCGTTCGTAAGTGAGCATGAAAAACTCATTAAAGGACAGCAGACCGTAGAGCTTTTAGGCATAAGCGGTGCAAATATTTATATTGGCGGCCAGGCTCATTCCGAGGCGGACAGCTTAATGGAAAACTCTTTTGTCAGGCAGAATAAGCAGTTTGATTATCTTCTTGATACAAATAATGAGGTATTAGAAGTTTCAGACGGCGAAATTGCAGTGCCAATTTACCACATGCAGAGATATGATCTGCACATAGGTGATCAGGTTCGGGTGGAGAATGGGGAGTTCTATAAGGATTTTACAATTGTGTCCTTTTTAAGGGACAGTCTTATGAATCCCTCCATGATCAACTCTAAGCGTTTCCTGGTAAGTGACGGGGATTGGGGGAGTTTGCATGAGCAATTAGGTGAAATTGAATACATGATTGAATTTCAGCTTTATGATACCGGAAAGCTTCAGGAGCTGGAGACACTTTATCAGGATTCCGGCCTGCCCCAAAAGGGAACTGCTATGGGATATTCATTAGTGAAGGTCATCAATGCAATGTCAGATGGAATTGCGGCATCTGTAATTATCCTGATTGCCTTGCTGCTCACTGTGATCGCGGCACTTTGCCTCCGCTTTACCATGCTTACCACCATAGAGGAGGATTACCGGGAGATTGGTGTGATGAAGGCCATGGGTATCTCAAATGGGGATATCCGAAAGCTCTATATGGTAAAATACGCCGTTATGTCGGCGGCGGCCTGTACAGTTGGTTACCTGATTTCTTTACTGGCACAAAACATTTTTACCGCAAATATTTCTCTGTATATGGGGAGCGGAAAGCAGTCTGTCTGGAACAAGCTTCTCCCAATCATAGGGGCAGGGATAGTATTTGCCGCAATCATTGTTTTCTGTATGGTAGTTCTGCGCCGCTTCCGTCATATCTCCGCACTGGAGGCTCTGCGTTTTGGCATGGCTCCGGATAAAAGGGAAAGGTTGGGGAAACATACGCTTTCCGGAAGCCGGATTACCAACGTGAATCTGTTTCTGGGATTGAAAGAGGTGTCTGACCGCTTTCGTGTGTATGGGCTGCTTTGCTTTGTATTTATCCTCTGCTCCTTTTTAATGATTGTACCTATAAACTTTTTAAACACGCTGCAGTCCCCGAATTTTGTCGCTTATATGGGAGCTGGAAAATGTGATCTTCGGTTAGACCTTCAGCATACACCGGATATCATCGCAAGATACGCAGAGGCAGAAGAATATCTGAAAAAGGATTCGGATGTTCAAAAGTATGCCGCGTTGTTTACATGCAGCTTCAAGGTGCAGGGCGATGCGGGGGAATATGAGAACATGAAAATAGAAATCGGGGATTTTACGAAATTTCCTCTGGAATATACCTTAGGCTCTGCGCCGCAGAATGAACATGAAATCGCGTTATCCGCCATGAACGCAGAGGAATTTGATAAGAAGCCGGGGGACAGTCTCACATTGCTTGTGGGAAATGAAGAACGGCAAATGACCGTATGCGGTATTTATCAGGACGTTACCAATGGCGGAAAAACAGCGAAAGCTCTCCTTCCGTTTGACTTGCAGCAGACCATATGGTTTACGGTGAATATTGATCTGCAGCCGGGAGTTTCATTGGAAGAAAAGAGACAGGAATACAGCGAAATGTTTTATCCGGTCAAGGTAACGGATGTTAAGGAATACATTTATCAGACACTCGGAGGAGTGATCGACCAGCTTGGTCTTGTGATAAAGCTTGCATTTTTACTTGCGGTCATGGTAGCAGCTTTGATCACTGCGATGTTTTTCCGAATGCTGATAGCCAAGGAGGCGAGACAGATTGCGATTATGAAAAGCATGGGCTTTACGGTGTTTGATATCATGAAACAATACTTCACGCGCGCAGTTTTAATCCTGATTTCCGGTACGATAATCGGGACACTAACTGCGAACCTGCTGGGCGAAAAATTGGCAGGACTGCTGATATCAGGGGTGTCACAAATGAGGTTCGTAGTAAATCCATTCTATACCTGCATCTTATGTCCCATAGCATTGATTTTGACAGTGACCGTAACGATTGGTTTCAGCAGGCGTACAATCCGAGATATTGATGTAATGCTGGCTGCAGAATAAGAGGAGAAAATATGAATAACATGAATACAATTCTTGAGGTAAAGAATGTGACCAAAGCTTATGAGATGGGCAAGAATAACAGGCAGACAGTACTGAAAGATATCACAATGACCATACAAAAAGGAGAATTTGTCTCTGTTATGGGACCGTCCGGTTCCGGAAAATCTACGTTTTTATATGCGGTGAGCGGAATGGACAGAGCAACCGCGGGAAGTGTGAAATTTTGTGATATGGATTTCTCCTCTATGTCAGAGGATGAACTTGCGAAAGTGCGTTTAAGCAAAATGGGATTTGTATTTCAGCAGAGCAACCTGTTGAAAAATCTGAATATTTTTGACAACATCATCCTGTCCGCATGTCTTTCCAAACGTGAAGCTAAAAAGGAAATTAAGGAACGGGCAGACCGTCTCATGGAAGTGACGGGAATAGCAGAGCTTAAAGAACACAGTATCACGCAGGCTTCCGGCGGTCAGCTCCAGCGAGCCTCTATCTGCCGGGCGCTTATGAACCAGCCGGAGATTCTCTTTGGTGATGAGCCCACAGGAGCACTGAACTCTAAAGCGGCAGGTGAGGTGATGGATATTCTTTTGAAAATCAATCAAAGTGGTACCACCATTCTTCTTGTTACCCACGATGCCAGAGTAGCGGCCAAAACGCAGAGGGTTTTGTTTATGATGGACGGTGTCATAGCAGGAGAAAAGGAGATGGGGAAATATCAGGAACAGAAGGGGGATTTGAAGATTAGGGAACAAAAACTGACGGAATGGCTTACCGAACGGGGACTGTAAAAATCTTGCTGTAAAATTCTTAACATTACTTTTCTGTTTTATCTTGTACTTAATCGGCTACGATATTATAATGAAACAAATTGCAGGGGAAAATGATTGGGACATTTAAGCAAGGTCAGAAAGAAATGAAAATAAATATAAATAAATACATACATATAAATACAAATTAAGAAAGGATGAAAATATGAACTTACAAGAATTTAAATGGACCCGGGAGCCGGAAAAATATCAAATAATCAATGATAAAATCGAAATTGTCACCAAACCGCATACTGATTTATGGCAGAGGACCTATTATCACTTCCAAAATGACAATGCACCCGTGTTCCAGGTAGAAACAGAAGAAAAATATTTTAGTTTTGTCGTCAAAACAGATTTTAAAGAAAGCGGACATCGCTTTGACCAATGCGGCATTGTCATGTATTTAGACAGTGAGAATTGGCTTAAGGCATCTGTAGAATATGAAAATGAAGAGTTTCAGCATTTGGGAAGCGTTGTAACCAATCATGGGTATTCTGATTGGGCTACCACGGTTATTGGTGCAGATGTGAAATCCATGTGGTATCGTTTAAGCAGAAGAGAGGATGATTATTGTATCGAATGCTCAGACGATGGAGTGGAATTTAAGCAGATGAGAATTTGTCATATGCATGAAGGCGGCGGAAAAATCAGCTTCGGCGTCTACGCATGTTCCCCGGAGGAATCCTCCTTCAAGGCTGAATTCAGTCATATACAGATGACAGAATGCCAATGGCAGGCCCACGACGGACAAAAGCCCGATGAAGAAGGAATTTGAAGAAATTTTGATGAGTATCGTAAGCTGTTGAGAGAAAGGTTGTCCACTGGGCAGCCTTTTTTGTATACTGAAAAAAACTTCGATGCTTAAATGGGAAGACCCACTCTCTTCTAAGATATAAAACCTTCCGGGGATGCAAAATAAAAAAGTTGTAACCTATTGTGAAATTATACGACTTATATAATAGCAGAGGAATTTCGCAGTTGAAATATTGTAACAATGAATATCCTCTCAACTGCACAGATCCTCTCAACTACACGTTGCAGAAAATTGCCGAAATGTACTTAAATACATCGAAAAAGTATGTCAAAAGGGGGGTACAGGATGGAAGATACAGGAATTATTGATTTATTTTGGAAAAGAGATGAAACAGCCATAAGGGAATTAAGCGGTAAGTATTCCGGATACTGTTATAAGATTGCGTGGAACTTACTGCAAAACCATGAGGATTCGGAAGAATGTCTCAACGATACGTGGTTTGCCGCATGGAAGTATATGCCGCCCCACAGACCGGTAGTATTGTCTGTATTTGTTGGCAAAATCACAAGAGGATTTGCAATTGATTCATTCCGAAAAAAGCGTGCTGCAAAACGGGCGGATTTACATATGGACGACGTCTGTGATGAAATGGACATGTTAAGCTTCTCTTATACCGTGGAGGAACAGATGACAGAAAAGGAGCTGGTGCGGGTAATAAATAAATTCTTGTGGAAGCTTTCAAAAGCGGACAGGGATATTTTCATCAGACGCTATTGGTATCTGGATTCCATAAAAGAAATCGCAAAAAGACATGGTGTAACGGAAGGATGCATCAAAACAAATCTGTGCAGAAATCGGAAAAAACTGTATCGTATGCTGAAACTGGAGGTGTTGGAATGATTAAGGAGTTTGATTTTTCAAAAGAGTTTGGAGAAATCGATGAAGAACTTATCGAAAGTGCGGGAAACAAATGGTCAGGTCAAAAACGCTATGTGATTCAATTGTATGAGCGTAAAATAGCGTGTGCAGTAATGATTGTGGCGCTTGGCGTTGCTCTGGCAAGTAATTCAAAAGTGCAGGCCGCAGTGAGCCAGCTTACAACAAAAATCAGCGAAATGTTTGGATTTTCAAAAGATTTGACTTCCTATACGGAAATTATTGACGAGAAACAGACGAAAAATGGCATACCATTGACAGTAAAAGAGGTTGTGGTGGACAACAGAGTAATTCTTGTATTAGTTGAAACTGATTTCGTGAAAAATGGAAAAACACCTGCATTATGGATCAATTATGAAAAGACTACCATTAACGGCAGACAGTACCTTCCCAGCCAGACTTTTGCTTCCGAAGGAGGGGAAGCTGAGATATTAAATGAACAGAAAACGACCACACTGGCGGTAGTATATGATGACCCGATTTTGTCTGCTGACCGGGCGGATATTCATCTGGTCATAGAAGCAGGTGATACCGTGAGGCTGCCGGGACAGAAGCTTGACAGTATGGCGGAGTTTTCCTATGATTTTACTTGTACGGCAGAGGAGATAGCCGCAAGCACCATAAGACAAAATCCGAATATTACAATTCCTGTTCAGGTAATTGAATCCGGGAATTTGTCACTTGATGAGTTTATCATGAATGATCTATATTGCCAGATAGTAGCCAGCGGCATATCACCGGACGAAGAGTTTTCGGAACGATATGAATTGAAGCTGAAAGGCACAGACAGTTTCGAAAATCCGGTCAGCCTTTTGCAGGGGAATTTCCGCAATAAAAATGAACTGGTTTTTGCAACCAACTTCTCCGGTGATTATGAATTCGGGGACATAGTTGAGGAGGACGAGTTTCAAATGTCTGTTCCTGATAAGGACTGCAGTTATGTCGAGCTTCAGCTTTATATGAGGGAATTAAATTGGAAACAAGAAACTGTGATACAGTATGGCGGAGAATACTATCCCGCAATGATACAGGAAATTCCGTCTAAGGAGGATAACTATGGATGGGAACCGGTAGGAGAGAGGTTTCGTATAGCTATCAACAGAGATTAGAAAACAAAGGATTCTGCTTGGGTGGAGTTATAGTGGGAGCCTGTCAATCTTGTGGGATTCAGTAAATACGAAGAACCGGCAGTTTTAAATGTGGAAATGAATCAAAATAAGCGGCAGGTTTTTCTTGAGTATGAGGACTGCCGCTTATATTATTTTTCCTATGCACAGATATAAATAAAACGGGACATAAAGTGAAAAACATATTATAATAGTGGTAACAAATAGCATAAGGAGGAAACGAATATGAAGCTAATGAATGCAGAAGCTCCGTGCAAGGGTTGAGGACATTGCATGGAGGAATGAATTTGTCCTCGTTCCTTGCACTTTGATGAAAGTAATATAAAAAAATATCAAGGGAGCAAGGTTAAAATGAAAGATAATAAACTGAAAACATTTCTGGTATTATGGAGTACACAATCTTTATCGCAGTTGGGAAGTGCAATGACGAATTTTGCGCTGACCCTGTGGCTGTATCAAAAGACAGGTTCTGCGCTGCAGACGGCATACTTGTCAATCTGTTCTTATGCACCATATGTGCTCATGAGTATTTTTGCGGGTGCGTTAAGTGACAGGTGGGATAAAAAGAAAATCATGCTTTTTAGCGATACGCTTGCCGCGTGTACTACGGTTGCAGTTTTGGTATTGTTAAAGAATGATTTACTGAGTCCGATACATCTGTACGTGTTAAATGCAGTCAGCGGTTTGATGAACACCATCCAACAGCCGGCTTCAGATGTGGCAATGACTTTGATCACACCAAAAGAACAGTACCAAAGGACCAGTGGACTGCGTTCTCTGTCCCAGTCCCTTGTCACAATTTTACATCCTATGATTGCAACGGCATTGTTTGCGGCAGCAGGGATGGACATTGTTATTCTTGTGGATTTAACTACATTTGCAGTGGCATTTTTGGCGTTGTTTTTCTTTGTGAAAATTCCCAAAATACTTAGTAAGGGCACAAAGGATAGGGAGGATTCCACAAGTGAATCTCTGTTGGACGCTTCCAGAGCAGGACTTCGATATTTAAAGAAGAATCCCATGATTTTGTCTTTAATCCTCTTTTTGGCAGGCGTAAATTTGGTTGCGTCTGCATTTGATGCCACATTGCCGGCCTATGTTTTGCCCCGAGCAAACGGCGGAGAAGCGGTGTTGGGAATCGTGACCTCCTGTGCAGGAATCGCCACTCTGATCGGAAGCTTGATCGTGACAGCGTTGCCGAAACCGCATGATCGGATTCGTATCATTACCAGTACGATGTTATTCTCGCTGACCATAGAGAACTTTTTGCTGGCATTTACCAGAATACCATTACTGTGGTGTGTGGGGCAGTTTCTCGGCTGGATGGTAGTACCGATTATGAATGCCAATCTGGATGTAATCCTAAGAACTACTATACCGGTGGATATGCAGGGACGGGTATATTCCTGCCGTAATACACTGCAGTTTTTCACCATACCTGTTGGATTTCTGCTGGGTGGACTGCTGGTGGACCAGGTCTTTGAGCCTATCATGGCAAGTGAACAAGGCAGGTCATGGCTGACCATTCTCTTTGGAACGGGGAAGGGCTCCGGGGCAGCTGTTATGATGTTTGTGCTTGGAGTATCCGGTGCTGTCATATGTATTGTGTTCGCCCGGATTTTGAGAAAATATCAATATAGGAAAAGGTAACTTCCTTTTTCTATTCAGATTGGTGAAGAGATATACGTGAAGAGATATACGGAAAAGATATACGTGAAAAGATATACGTGAAAAGATATACGTGTAGAAATATACATTAAGAGACATACGTAAAAAGATAGATATAAAAAGATACCTCCGGTAATTTTAGATTATTACTAACTCGACAGAAGGTAAGATATAAGAATACCGGAGGTATCTGAAAATTCCGTTCTTTTAGGCATTCAACCATTTGGTGAAACTGTGTTGTTTGTTTGACTTTTCAAAAATGCTTCGGGATAAATTGTATGTTCGCTGATAGGGTCCAGATGTGATAAATTTTTATCCATAAGCATAATCCCGCGCTGAATGGCATAGTGCCCGTAACGATGCCGTATCGCATCAATGCTGCGTTCAAGCTCCTCCTGCCGCTGGTCTTTGGCGGCGTGTTCTAAAAACGATAGCTGACGGTATTCCATATAGGATAATTTACAGGCCCGCACACCCAGACTCCGCACAGGATTTACCGGACGGTTGCTCTGATATAATTCATAGGCTTTTTCAAAAATTGCCTGGGCTGTACAGGTAGGAATCCGCAGTCTGCCCTGGCGTTCATAGGAGGCCAGTGTGTTATCCCGAATACTGATCTGTACACTGCGGCAATAAAAATGTTCCAGACGCATCCTTTCCGCGACACTCTCAGAAAGGATATACAATATGATTTTTATATCGGTGTCTGACGTCAGATCACGCGGGGTAGTGGTACTGTTCCCGATGGTTTTTATGATTCGGTGAGAGTAAGTATGAGACACTGGAGAGCGGTCTAGGCCGTTTGCAAATGCCCAGAGCATGATTCCATTTTTTCCAAGCAGTTGTTGCAAAAATGAAGGGTCGGAACGAGCTAAATCTCCGATTGAATGAATCCCATATTTCAACAGCTTCGCGTAGGTTGCTTTTCCTACATAAAGAAGCATATCTGCCGGCAGTCCCCAGATTTTTTCTTTGAAATCCTGCCCAATTACAGTGGTGGCATCTGGTTTATTCAAATCACTTCCCAGTTTTGCGAAAATTTTATTGTAAGATACGCCCACACTTGCTGTGATACCAAGTTCATGCTTGATTCTGCCGCGGATTTCATCCGCTATTTGTTTTCCGTCTCCAAAGAGACGGGTAGACTCGCTGACGTCGAGCCAACACTCATCCAGGCCAAAGGATTCAACCCTGTCTGTATATTCTTCATATATTTGGCCGGCAGCTTGTGAAAACTGGATATACCTGTCATATCTTGGAGGAGTGAATATAATATCCGGGCATTTTTGTCTGGCCATCCATAAAGGTTCCCCTGTTGTAATTCCATATTTTTTTGCTTCGTAATTTTTTGCCAGTATGATACCGTGGCGGGCATCCGGGTCACCGGTTACGGCAATTGGTTTTCCACGAAGGCTGGGATTATCCAGGCACTCAACAGATGCGTAAAAATTATTCATATCCGAATGAAGGATTATGGGCTGTTCCATTGTATTGTGCACTCCCAACTGTTTGATAGAAATATTATTAGGTGATTCTTCATTTTTTATGTGACACCTTTGCCTTTCCATGTTATACTTTGATGAAAAATCATGAATGAATGGAGAAAATAAGACTATGATAAAAATAGATGATCCATTGAAAATAGATATATGGTACAAAGGCTGGGAAGAAAGTATGCTTTGGTCCTACTTCCAGAAAATTATGGGTGAAGCATATGTAAATTGTATAGAAAATCCTCAGTCAGGAATCGTGTATGTGAATTGTTTCGCTTTTGCCGCCGGAAAACCGGACAAAGAGCTGGTGCAGGACTGGTACGATGAAAAAGTGGACGGCTTTGCAATTATCACTGCCCGTGATGATTCCTGGGATGATATCTTTAAAGCTGTTGGTAAGGATAAATGCAGACGTGTCGAAAGATATGCAATAAAAAAAGAGAAGGATTGTTTTGACATAGAGCAGTTGAATCGTTTTGTGGAACAGCTGGATGCTCAATATGAACTGAAGCTGATTGATGAAAAGATTTATAATGAGTGTAAGAACTATGAATGGTCCATAGATTTTGTCCATGGATATAAAAACTATGACGAATACCGCAAATATGGTCTGGGTGTTGTTGCATTTCATGGTGAGGAGATGGCAGCAGGCGCATCCTCTTATTCCAGCTATCTGGGCGGCATTGAAGTCGAAATTGATACAAAGGAAGAATATAGAAGAAAAGGGTTAGCAACCGCCTGCGGAGCAAAGCTGATTTTAGAATGCCTGAAGCGTGGACTCTATCCAAGCTGGGATGCTCAGAATACATGGTCCGTAGCGTTGGCAGAAAAGTTAGGATACCACTATAGTCACACCTACATAGCATATGAGATATGGAAGTAAGAGTGAGGCTGGTGTTCAATTAAAATATGACAGGCCTGTGTGGATAATGGTGGTGAGGTAGCTGATTGTTTTTTCCTTGTCCCTTACCTGCCTGTCGGTAGCCCAGTTGACTAATATTCCCGCGAGTGCTTCTGTATAAAATTCCGCAAGAAACTTTTTGAAATCCGGGTCGAGAGGTTTGGATGACTTTTCGTCTGCACTGTTGATGAGGGTCGAGGTGATCTCAATGAAATCCGAATAGAAGAAACGTTTCATTTCGTCCCGGCCTATGGAATTATAAGCGCAGCTGATAATGTAATCATTTTGATTCACATAATTCATGACAAAACGGATGGCATCTTCATAATCCACCAATAAATCAAAATGCTTTACCACCTCTATGGCTTCTTCTGTTAACATCCACCGGAGTAATGCATAAATATCTTCAAAGTGATAATAGAAGGTATTCCGGTTTACTCCGCAATCCGTTATGATTTCTTTTACCGTTATTTTGGAAAAGGCTTTTTGCTTCATCGCTTTTTTTAAGGATGCAGCAAGAGCCTTTTTTGTTTCTAATGAAATCTCCTCATTCTTCAAGAAAACACACCTCCACAATATCCCACGTCGAATAGAAGTATATAACCTAACTTATTATAACGCTATTAAAGAAGAAAGACAATGAATGATTTTAGACAGATGTCTGGATAAAGATAAAAAAGTAAAAAGCAATCAAAACATAATAGGAACATGTTAAAAATGTTATAAAAAAGTATATATGCCAGCGGTTCAGCTGCTTAGGCTGTTAATGTAGCTTACTTATTTATTAGACAATGCATATCTCTGTGTCTGATATCGAACACAAAGGTGGAGATTGTACATTTTATTTTAATATTGCTGTTTGTATAATGAGTTACACATTGTAAGAAAGGGAGGGGAAATTAATGCAGAAACAATCCTTTCGTATCGTTATGCATACATCCATAGGGGAACGCTGCGGTACTATGACAGCGGTATGGGAAGGGGAACAGATCAAAGGCCTGATGGAAATACTGGGGCATACGGAAGCATTTTACGGATATGTGGACGAGGAGGGAAACTGCCGGTTTGACGGACAGATCATTTCCCTGACGCGGATCATCCCATATACTGCAGTGGGGAAAGTCAATCATGACACATTGCAGCTTTGCCTGCGGGGAGAGCGGGATGTTTTTGAAGTAACCGGCGTGCCATACGCCGGAAATGGAGGAATGCAGCTTTGAAAAAGTTTTATAGAGGTGTTGTGAAGTGCCGAAAGGCCATTTTGATAGTGTTCTTAATACTGGCCGTAGTGTGTGCGTTTTTTAAGAACCTGGTTTCCGTTAATTATGACATGAATGACTATTTGCCAAAGGATGCGAAATCAACAACCGCATTAGATGTGATGGAGCAGGAATTTGACGGTGGTATCCCTAATGCCCGTGTCATGATCAAGAATGTGTCTATACCCGAGGCATTGGAATATAAGGAGCGGCTGGAAGCTGTCTCTGGTGTTACAGGAGTCACATGGCTGGATGACGTGACAGATATTACCGTTCCGCTCAGTACCCTGGATCCGGATATGGTAGAAACATATTACAAAGAGGATATCGCATTATTTACCGTGACGATCGAGGAGGACAGCCGGCTTACCGCGGTGGCGCAGATGCGGGAGATCATCGGAGAGGAAAACGCAATGTCCGGCAGTGCGGTTTCCACAGCTATCGCAACGACGAATACGGTATCGGAAGTACAGAAGATTACAGTGATCGCGGTATTGTTTGTGCTTGTTGTTTTGATATTGACCACAAATTTCTGGGCAGAACCGGCGATCATTTTAATAGGGCTGGGTATGGCGATCCTGATCAACGGGGGAACAAACCTGATCTTCGGTGAGATCTCCTTTGTGACAAATGCGGCGGGAAGCATCCTGCAGCTTGCGGTTTCCCTGGATTATTCCGTATTCCTCATCCATCGGTTTGAAGAATGCAGAAAAGACCATGCGGATGTGAAAGAAGCAATGGTGGATGCCTTGTGCAAATCTACAACCTCCATACTCTCCAGCGGCCTGACGACCGTGATCGGTTTTTTGGCGCTGGTGTTTATGCAGTTTCAGATCGGACCGGATCTGGGGCTGGCTTTGGCAAAGGGTGTAGCGATTAGTCTTATCATTGTCTTTATTTTTATGCCCTCGCTGATTTTGGCTGCTTATAGGTTATTGGATAAAACAGGGCATAAAAAATTCATGCCGGGTTTCGGAAAGTTCGCAGCATTTGTCCGGAAGATATCCATACCTATGGTGTGTCTGTTTACTCTTTTGATCATTCCGTCTTATCTTGCCTCCACCGCCAATGCGTATTATTACGGCTCATCAAATATTTTCAATGAGCAGACACAGCTTGGCAGAGACATTGCTTCCATTGAGGAGGTGTTCGGACAGCGGGATACTTACGTATTGCTGGTCCCGAAGGGGGAGACAGCCACGGAAACAGAGCTTTCCAATGAACTTCGCGATCTGCCGCAGATAACAAGCATCATATCTTATGTGGATATGGCAGGGGCCGAAATCCCGTTAGAATATCTGGATGCGGATACGCTGTCGCAGCTTATGAGCGAAAATTACAGCAGGATGGTGCTTTCTGTGGATGCGGCCTATGAGGGCGAGGAGACATTTTCCCTCGTGGAGACGATCCGTGACATTGCAGAGGAGTACTATTCGGGCACATGGTATCTGGCGGGCGAAGGTGTGAGTACGTACGATTTAATGGACACTGTGACGGCAGATATGGTAAAAGTAAACCTTGTGGCGATTGCGGCCGTGTTTATTGTCCTTCTTTTTGCCATGAAATCAGTTTCCCTGCCGGTGATTCTGGTAATCTGCATAGAAGCAGCCATCTGGCTGAATCTATCTTGTCCGTACTTTATGGGTCAGACGATCTTCTACATCGCATATCTGATCATCAGCTCCATTCAGTTGGGCGCGACTGTGGATTATGCCATTTTGATGACAGAACGATATAAGGAAAACCGTCAGGTGATTGAGCGGAACGAGGCTGTCAGGCAGACCATTTCAGATGTCACTGTGTCGATCCTCACGTCCGGCAGCGTATTGACGGTGGTGGGCTTGCTTTTAGGATATATTTCAACGAATCAGCTTTTGGCGCAGCTTGGTATTTTGATAGGGCGCGGTGCAATCTTCTCTCTGGCGATCGTACTGCTGGTCCTTCCGGGCCTGCTGTTCCTGTTCGACAGGCTGATCATGAAAAAGAAACAGAATAAAAAGAAAATCATTTCATAAGGAGGCAGCGTAAATGAAACGCGTTTATTTAAAAAAAGGGATGTGTGTTTTGATCGCAGGGGCATTGACCGTATCTGCGGTTCCTATGGCTGCTTATGCGGCAGAAGCGAATACAGAGAAAGAAGAGGTCATCTATGTAAATCTGAACGACGACGGGACCGTGGAAGAGATCAATGTCGTGAATATCTTAACGCCCGGGGAGGGCAGCCAGGTCATCGATTATGGAGCGTACCAGAGTGTCCGCAACATGACAACCACAGAAAAGATTGATTATTCAGATGATGTGGTGCGGATTGATACGTCCGCGGAAAAACTGTATTACGAAGGAAAGCTGGACGATACGGTCATACCCTGGGATATACAGATCCGTTATTATCTGGACGGTAAGGAGTATTCGGCGCAGGAGCTTGCAGGCAGGAGCGGGGCTTTGAAGATTACGGTCAAAATAGCGGAGAATCAGAAGTACAAGGGGATTTTTTATGATAACTATGCCTTGCAGGCTTCTGTCACTTTAGATACTGATAGGTGCAAAAATATTTCCGCACCGGATGCTACGGCTGCGAATGTAGGGAGTGACAAACAGCTTACTTATACGATTCTGCCCGGTAAGGGTGCAGATATAGAAATAACCACAGATGTGTCTGATTTTGAAATGAGCGGAATATCTATGAATGGCATTCCTTTGAATCTGGACGTTGAGGTGGATGATGAGGAACTGATGAATCAGGTAACAGAGCTGATAGATGCAATCGAAAAATTAGACGACGGAGCATCGGACCTTCAGGAAGGAGTGGCAGAGCTTCAGGACGGAGCTTCAGAGCTTCAGGACGGAGCGTCGGAGCTTCAGGATGGGGCATCTAAGCTTCAGGATGCAGCCAAGGAGGATCTGCAAAGCGGGGTCCGCGATTTGGACGACGGCGCGGGGCAGCTTCAAAGCGGGGCAGGAAGTCTGAAAAGCGGCGGACAGTCTGTGGAATCAGGGGCAGGAAGTCTGAGAAACGGCGCTGCGGCTCTGGACGACGGCATTCAAAGCCTGAACGATGGAATCTGGCAGGTACAGGCAGGACTGGACTCTCTGAACAGCCAGTCGGGCTCCCTGACCGGAGGCTCGGCACAGATGAAAAAGGCGTTGGCACAGCTCCAGGCAGCATTGAACGGGGTATCTGTCACAGCGGAGGATATCCAGAAGCTTTCCCAGGCATCCGCGGAGATACAGAAAGGGATCGACAGCCTTGCGGAGGGAGCCGCACAGCTTCAGGGGCAGGCCAGCTTTGAAGCTTATAAAGCGGTTATGGCGCAGAATGGATTGGATATAGATCAATTACGAGCAGGGAATGCGGATGCGGCAGGAGCTGTACAGGGGATGCTGGGCCAGGTGGGGACGGTGGAAGCAATTTTGGGACAATATAATATTCCTGCGGAGGCCTATGCAGGTTTGGAAGAACAGTGCGTCGCTTTGGCGAACCAGATCATTGTGTTGTTGAACACAAATAATGCAGCCATTGACGGAATGCAGGGGTATATGGGCGGAGTGAATCAGGGGGCTGCCGCTCTTGCTGTCGGCGCGGAAGAGCTGAAGCTGAATTACACGGAATTTGATACTGCCATTCATACACTTGTGGATACGCTGACAGAGCTTGTGTATCAGATGTCGGAGCTGCAGAAGGCCGTTAACCAGTTGGTGAAGGAATATGAAAAGCTGGACAGCGGTATCAATGCCTACACGGAAGGCGTGGCACAGGTGGTGGCCGGGTATAGCAGGGTTTCTGGCGGAGCCTACAGCCTGACTCAGGGAAGCGGTGAGCTGAGAAATGGCAGCGCTTCTCTGTATGCGGGAACCGCGGAACTGCTGGACGGGATTGTTGAGCTGTATGACGCGACCGGCTCCCTCAAGGATGGAACAGGCCGGTTGGATGAAGGGGTAGCTGAGCTGATCACGGGAATCGCATCCCTTTATGACGGAACGGGAGAGCTTAAGGATGGGACCGTTGAGCTCAAGGACGGGACCGGAAAGCTTAAGGACGGGACTGTCGAGCTCAAGGACGGAACCGGGGAACTGAAAACAGAAACCTCCGGTATGGATAAGGAGATCCAGGATAAGATCGATGAGCTGCTGGACTCGGTTTCCGGGGGAAATGCTGAGATTACTTCTTTCGTTTCAGAAAAGAATACCAATATAGACAGTGTACAGTTTGTGATCAAAACAAACACCATCCAGGAAACAGAGGCAGTGGAGGCGGCAGCGGTTCCGGTCAGGGAGCTTACCGCGTGGCAAAAGTTTTTGGATCTGTTTGGATTGTATAAGGAAGATTAGGCGGACTTTCCCGTCATTATTCCCATTAACATCAATAGATACCTTTGACATCATTCCGAATTCGTATTATAATACCGACATCAATACGAATTCGGAATGTGGGAGGCTGGCAATGGAGACTTATCGTGAGAAAGTGTATCGTTTGATGCGCGCAACGAACCGCTGTGTAGGTGTTTATACAAAAATCGCAAAGGAAAAGGGGGTAAAAGAAAATACGCTGCTTTTGATGGATATATTGAGTGACGGGAAGCAGCATTCACAGAAGCAGATCTGTGAGGATTGGATGATTCCCAGGACAACACTGAATACGATCATCGGCGAGTGCGTTAAGGAGGACATCATAATCCTTTTACCACAGAATCAATCAAAGGAAAAGCTCATAGCTCTCACGGAGAAGGGTGAAATTTTTGCGGAAGAAATAACTCAGAGTATGAATGTGGCAGTCCAAAAAGCCATGAAAAAAATTTCCGGAGAATCCGGCACGGATTTTATTGACGCCTATGCGCAATACGTGGAATATCTGCAGCAAGAATGCAAAAACATATAAGGAGCACAGGATATGAGCGAAACCTATTTTGAAGAGAAAATCATCACGGATAAAAAAATCCGGAATTATACAGCGGAGCAATGCAAATTTATAGATTGTGAATTCAGAAACTGCTCCTTTGAAGAATGTAAAATTGTCGGGTGTGTTTTTGTAAACTGCCGATTCTCTGATTGTACGATCATCAGTTTGGAATCAAAACATTCTGAAGTTAAAAATGCAGTTTTTAAGAAATGCAATCTTCTCGGGGTGCATTGGTTTGATCTGCTTCCCTCAGGGAAATACGCACATCCCATTGACAAATTAGAGAATTGCTTTATCAAATACAATACATTTGAGGAAATGAGCTTTGTCAAGTTTAAGTTTTCGGGCAATACCATTCAGGAAAGCACATTTGAAGAGTGCAATCTGTCGGAGAGTGATTTTAAAAACTGCAGATTAGAGGGGACGCGGATATTCAAATGCGATATCCGTAAAGCAGATTTCACAGAAGCGAAGGGCTATATTATAGATATCGCTTCTAACAAAATGAAACAGGCGAAATTTTCTTTCCCTGATGTGGTAGCTTTACTGGAGTCATTGGAAATAAAAATTGTTTAACAATTTATTCCGGTTCTTCTTGACAAATATGGTGGGAAAGTGTACTATTACAGTATAAACTGTAACTGATAAAGTAACAGTATGCGCAAAGATGTGCGTACCCGGAAAAAGGACGAGTCACTGCGAATGATATATAAGCCACGGAATGCTGAAATGCAGGGGCTGCAGCGATACCCGCCGTGCGAAAGGAGTATCAGGTATGAATACAAGAGAACATACAGAAATGAAGATGAGAGGCAGTGCAGATGTATCGTATCTCGGAAAAACCGTAGATGAGATGGTGTGGGAGTTTATGGAGGAGCAGGGGATTCCCGGGCTGACGCTGGCAATCGTCCAGGCGCCTTATATTCCCAGGGTCGTGGGATACGGCTTTTCGGATGCCGGGCAGAAGCGTCTTGCCACCGTAAATACCTTGTGGCCTGCAGGCCCTATTTCCCAGGGATATGTGGCTGTGGCGGTCATGCAGTTGGTTGAGAGCGGGAGTGTTGATTTAGACACACCGGCCTCTGCTTATGTGGATGGACTTCCGGAACAATGGAGGAGAATCACCCTCCGTCAGCTTCTGCATCATGCATCAGGACTTGCGGATTATAGAGGGCAGGATGGCTTCAGTCTGACGAGAGAGTGGACCTTTGAGGAACTGACGGCATTGACGGCAGAGCTTCCCCTCCGTTTTGAACCGGGGAGCGAGGTGGAGCAGAGTGCGACGAATTTCCTTCTTCTCACTGAGGTGGTCGGTAAGGCGAGCGGTATGCCGTACCAGGAATTTGTGAAGAAGAATCAGTTTGAAGCTTTGGGGCTGAAGCATACGTCATTCTCGGACGGGCTGTCATTGTTCCATCAGGAGGATTTGACTCTGAGTGAATATGTTCATCAGATTTTTAAGACGGACGGCAAATATATCGACCCGGCAGAGACAGCGGCCAGCTACCGGAGTGACGGAAGTGCATATCCGCAGATGCATTCCTCGGCTTTCCGCGGTTTCGGCGATGTGTGGGCATCGGCACAGGATATCTCTTTCTGGGATATCGGCCTTGCGGGAGGCGTGCTGATCAAAAAGCCGGAGAACCGGGCTGTGGTCTATGCACCATGGACGCTTCCGGATGGCCGGATTGTTCCGGGCAGCGCCGGATGGCAGTTTTACCACCACAGAGGATTGATGGACATTAAAGGCTCTGTACCTGGATTTTCTTCATTCCTGAGCCGTTTCACACACCCGGAGGAACTGGTCTGTGTCACTCTGATGGCAAATAAAGAGGATGTGGATTTTACAAACCTTGGGAGAAGGATTGCCGGTGCTTTTGGAGATCTTTTGTCTACAAACTATGATGATAACCGTCTGTATTTAGCGGAGGGACAGTTCTCCGTGGATGAGACAACAGCCCGTCTTGAAAAACAGCTTGAGGCTCTGGATATTCCGGTGTTTGCGAAATTTGACCATGCTAAAAATGCGGAGGAAGCAGGGCTGGAGCTTAGACCCACCACCGTGCTGGTGTTCGGCGCGCCCAAGGTGGGGACCGGACTGATGCAGGCGGATCAGAGTATTGCGCTGGAGCTGCCTCTCAGGATTGCCGTGTGGGAGGACGAAGCGGGAAGCACCTGGCTGGCATTCCCGAAGATGAAGCAGATGGCTCTGGAATATGGACTTCTAAATCATCCGGTGATAGGAAATATGCAGAAGCTGCTGGAAAAACTGGTTAAAAATGCAGCGAATTTATATTAGCATAAAGCAAAGGGGCTGTCGCACCAGTGATTGAAAAATCATTTTTGGTGCGGCAGCCCCCTTATGCGTTATAAGTTTTTTTATATCCCTCGCCCCAGTTCCACATAGCGTCTAAAATAGGCTTCAGGCTCTTTCCCAGTTCGGTCAGGGAATATTCAACTCTTGGCGGCACTTCGGCAAAAACGGTGCGTGTAAGCAGACCGCTGTCCTCCATTGCACGAAGCTGTGCAGTTAATACTTTCTGAGAAACATTTCCGATAGATTTTCTTAATTCACCGAAACGCTTTGTACCGGGGAGAAGGTCACGCAGGATCAGTACCTTCCACTTATTGCCGATCAGGGTTAGCGTTGTTTCCACCGGGCAGGCGGGTAAATCATCTCTTAAACTTTGTTCTTCCATATTTATTTCCTCCATGTGGCTTTCCAATAGTTTCTTTTTGATGCCTATAGCACTTTATTGTGCCTACTTTACAAATGAACCTTATATTCGTATTATAGCATTGTATCATAAAGAAGTCAAGGGACCGAAAAATACCGATGTGGTGGTCGCTTGAACGTAAACACAAGGAGGATAAAAAAATGGCTTTGAAGAATTTATTTGGAAAAGGTAAAGACGAAAAGGAAACTACGGCTTGCGGCACGGCCTGTGGTACGGCCTGCGGAACAGGAGATAAGAAACCGGAGGAAAAGCCTGCCGCCTGCGGAACAGGAGATAAGAAGGCGGAGGAAAAACCTGCCGCCTGTGGTACAGCCTGCGGAACAGGAGATAAGAAGGCGGAGGAAAAATCTGCCGCCTGCGGTACAGCCTGCGGAGCAGGTGACAGGAAGTAAGCAGGAGGTCATATCCCTGTGGGCCTCATGGCCTGCAGGGGTATATTTGTACGAAAGGAAGGATTGATATGGAATATTTTGCGTTTCAGTGGCATATTACCGAGGCCTGTGACCAGCGCTGCAGACATTGTTACATATACGCGCTCGGAAGCCGCGCGAAATTTAAGGAAATGGCTCTGGAAGATATGGTAACAGTGATTGAAAACTGCAAAACTTTTTGTAAGAAAGCAAACAGGCTCCCCTATCTTTATATTACGGGCGGAGATCCCATTTTGCACCCACAGTTTTGGACACTCATGAAAATATTGAAATTGTCTGATATCCCGTTTGCATTGATGGGAAATCCGTTCCATTTGACAGCGGAGGTCTGCCGCCGGCTGAAGGAATATGGCTGCCGGAAATATCAGCTTTCTCTGGACGGATTGAGGGAGACACACGACGGAATCAGGCAGCAGGCGGGCTCTTATGACGCAACGATGGCAGCAATTCCGCTGCTCCGCAATGCAGGGATTGATGCAGCGATCATGGCCACCGTATCCAAATGGAACTACAAGGATATCCCGCTGCTGGTCAATGAGGTTGTGAAAAATAAAGCGGATATTTTCGCCTTTGCCCGTTATTGTCCGTCCATGGAGGACCGTGATGTGTGCTGTTCTCCAGAAGAATACCACGATATGATGGAGCTGTGCTGGAAGAAGTTCCGAAAATATGAGGCAGAAGGCTGTGAAACCACATTTAACCTGAAAGACCACCTATGGACGCTGTATCAGTATGAAAAGGGCCTTTTTGATCCGAAAGAATATCCGGATGATGAATATGTCTATGACGGCTGTAACTGCGGAAACTGCCATCTGACCATTCTTTCGGACGGCGCAGTATATGCGTGCCGCCGCATGGAAAGCAAGGCCGGAAACGCTTTAGAGGATGATTTGTACGAGCTGTTTACCGGCCCGGAGTTTGATAAATACAGAATATATGAAAATTTTGAAAAATGTACGAAATGCGAGCTGCTGCGTTTTTGCCGGGGGTGTCCAGCAGTAGCGAAAGGATATCATGGCAATATGTATGCGCCTGATCCGCAGTGTTGGAAAGAAATACGGGAATAAGGAGGGGGATTTATGGACGCGCAAACCTGTCTGAAGAAATTAGGCTATGTAGGGGTTCTGTCCTTTGCCACGACAGACATCAAAGGAAATCCAAGGGTGAGGAGTATCAGTGCAATCCACTATGAACCGGATGCCGTTTATTTTTTCACGGCAAGAGGAAAGGATTTTTGTAAAGAGCTTTTGGACACGGAAAAGGTTCAGGTTCTTGGTTACACGATGTACAAAGAAATGATCCGCTTGTCCGGCACGGTAAAACCGGCGGAGGAGCAGGAGAAATGGATAGATGTTATTTTTGCCGAGCAGCCGTATCTTGCGAACGTATATCCCGGAGATACCCGCAGGATTGGGATTATTTTCTGCATTAAGAATATGGAAATAGAGTATTTTAATCTTGGCGTTAATCCGATTTTCCGCGAAAGCTATATGATAGGAGGGGGTAAGATTACTCCAAAAGGCTATATGATTACGGATGCCTGTATTGGCTGCGGGAAATGCGTGAAGATCTGTCCCCAGAGAGCCATTGAAAAAGGCAAGCCGAGCATGATCTGCCAGGAACATTGCCTGCATTGCGGTAGCTGCTTTGAAACTTGTCCGGTATCTGCAATCATGCGCAGAGGAGAATGATTGGCCAAAAAACGAATGTGTAAGAACGCTGAATGTGCAAAGATGCTGGATGTGCGAAAATGCTGAATGTGCGAAGACGTTAAATGTGTAAAAATGCTGACAAGGGAGTGATAGAGATGACGCAGGAAGAAAGGCGGATTTATTTGTTGAAAGAGCTTTTAATGGAGCAGCCGCAATATGCAGATATGGTGGTCCCGGAAGAGGAACAGGCACAGCGGCAGCTGCTCCGCGCCCTCTTTAACATCCGTATGCCGCGGATTACGGACAGACGGTTTATGGAGATACAGGATGCTTATCTGCAGGAGGAAATCAGGCAGAAAGGGATTACGGACATTGAAGAGCTTACTCCATTAAAGGACGGACTCTATCTCTGGCGGGGAGATATTACCACATTGCGGTGTGATGCCATTGTGAATGCCGCAAATTCGCAGATGCTGGGATGTTTTTGTCCGAATCACGGCTGTATCGATAATGCAATCCATACTTTCAGCGGCGTACAGCTACGGGCAGCCTGTGCAGAAATCATGGACAGGCAGGGACACGAGGAAAGAACCGGGGAGGCGGAGATCACATCGGCTTACAATCTTCCATGTAAGTATGTGCTGCATACGGTCGGGCCGGTTATTCATGGACGGGTAACGGATAGAGACAAAGAACTGCTCGCCTCCTGCTATCGTTCCTGCATGGAGCTTGCGGAACGAAACGGTGCGCAAAATATTGCATTTTGCTGTATCTCTACCGGGGAATTTCATTTCCCAAACAGTGTGGCGGCAGAAATAGCGGTTAAAACAGTAGAAGAATACAGGCGGCAGACAAACAGTGGAATGGAGGTTATATTTAATGTTTTCAAGGAGACAGACTACAACATCTATCGGAAATTACTGGTCACAGATTAAGCGGTTAAAGCAGGAAACAGCAGCGGCGGATGCAATCGTGATCGGTGCAGGAGCGGGAATGTCAGTTTCTGCAGGGATGTCCTACAGTGGGGAACGGTTTGAGGAAAATTTTTCTGATTTTCATAAGAAGTATGGAATTACGGATATGTATGCCGGAGGTTTTTATCCGTATGATACCCTGGAAGAATATTGGGCATGGTGGTCCCGGCATATTTTCATAAACCGATATGATACCGGTGCAGGGAAACCCTATACGGACCTTCTGGAGCTTATAAAGGATAAGGATTATTTTGTGCTTACTACAAACGTGGATCATCAATTTCAACTGGCGGGTTTTGATAAAAAACGCCTTTTTTATATGCAAGGAGACTATGGGCTGTGGCAGTGTTCAAAGGCCTGTCATAACAAAACATATGAGAATGAGAAAAGTGTTCGTCAAATGCTTGCAAGACAGCAGAATATGAAAATCCCCACAGAATTGATACCGAAATGTCCTGTCTGCGGTGCGCCGATGACCATGAACCTTCGATGTGATGACACGTTTGTGCAGGACGATGGATGGTATGTTGCTGCGGAACGCTACAACGATTTTATCCGGCGCCATAAGAAGCAGCATATTCTGTTTTTGGAGTTGGGAGTGGGAGGAAATACTCCTGTAATAGTGAAATATCCTTTCTGGCAGATGACGGCGGAAAATTCGAAGGCGGTTTATGTCTGTGTAAACCGGGAGGAGGCATTTTGCCCACAGGAAATAGAAAAACGCTCGATTTGTATTGAAGAGGATATCGGAAAAGTGATTGAGGATATTTTGTGTTTTAAGACAGAAGATTCCATGGTATACTGAGAGCATAAACGAGAGTGCCAGGAAAAGTACTGTCAAGTGAAACAGGAAGAGATAATGAGAAATAGTGAAAACTAGTGAAAAATAGTGGAAAATGAAACTGGTATACGGCAGGAGGGCTGGATATGGAGCGGTGTGCATGGTGTCTGTGTAATGAAAAGATGATGAAATATCATGATGAGGAATGGGGTGTCCCTTTGCATGATGACATGAAACAGTTTGAATTTCTGATGATGGAGGCCATGCAGTGTGGCCTCAACTGGAACATGATGGTACAGAAAAGGGAGATTTTCCGGGAGTGCTTTGACGGGTTTGATTATCAGAAGGTGTCCTGCTATACGGAAGCAGATATTCAAAGAATTATGGAGACAGAAGGGATGATAAGGTCCCGGAGGAAAATAGAGGCGGTCATTCATAATGCACGTTGTTTTTTGGAAGTCCGTGAAGAGTTTGGAACCTTTAGCGATTATTTGTGGGGATTTTCAAAGGGAAAGACCATTTTGTATATGGGACATCAGAAGGGGAATATCCCGGCGAAAAATGGGCTTTCCGATGCAGTGAGCAGAGATTTGAAAAAACGGGGATTTAAATATCTCGGCTCTGTCACGGTGTATTCCCACCTCCAGGCATGCGGAATTATCAATGACCATATGGAAGGCTGTTTTCGGTATCAGGAAGTTATGGAGGGACACCAGTCAGTGCGTAAGCGCAGAGATAAAGAAAGCTAGGAACAGAGTCAGTGAGCAGAGTAGACCAGTGATTTGGAATACAATTTATAAAAAGACGCTCTGCTCAGGTGTTATAAGATAAGAGGATTCATGCTATACTGAGAACAGGAAATAGGGGCTTACGGAGGACTGACAAGATGAAGATTATTGAAGTAACAGACAGAAATCAAATATGCTGAGAATTTGCAAATATAGTGTTTCATAGATGATGATGGTAATTTCGCTAAGAGGACACCACAATGAGGTTTGAAAATTAAGATATACCAAGTCATGCCGGAATATGCTAAAATGAAGTGAATCCGGTATGCAGGGAAATCCCTGAATACCGTATAAATACAGTGTTTATAAGGAGTTTAAGGAAATGATAAAAGTATTATTCGTCTGCACAGGCAACATCTGCAGATCCCCAATGGCCGAGTTCGTCTTAAAGGACATGACACAAAAACAAGGATTAGCCGACAAATTCCACATAGCGTCCGCTGCGACAAGTACGGAGGAGATTGGCAATCCAGTACATCACGGTACCAGGAACAAGTTAAAGCAGGTCGGCATTTCCTGCACAGGCAAAACTGCGGTACAGCTTAAGAAAGGCGATTATAACAATTTTGATTATATCATCGGTATGGACAGCTGGAATCTGCGGAATATGATGAGAATATTAAGAAATGATCCGCAAGGTAAGGTTAGCCTGCTTCTGGATTTTTCGGACGATCCGCGTGATATTGCGGACCCGTGGTACACAGGGAATTTTGATGTCACCTATGCAGATATTGTAGAAGGATGTGAGGCTTTCCTTAAATATCTCCGCAAAGAGGGGAAAATTTAAGAATTTTGCCGCAAAAAACTTAGGCTTTTGTCGACAGAAACCTCTTTACAAATGCCTGCTGCTATTTTATACTATCTACACAGCAACTCACAGGGAGCTTCTGCTCCCTTCTTTTTTATCAATTAAAATCCGGGCATTTCGCCCACAATTTTCAGAGAGAGAGGAATTAAATATGGAGAAAGGATATGAGGCTTTTGTGGAGGCTCTGCGTCAGGCCCTGCTCACGGTCAGTAGATTAAAGGAGAGCAGTATTTATTTTGAGAGAAAGGGCGGAAAGTTTTCTGCGAATGGCGACCGTCTGTTTGTGGAATTTGAAGAGCATGAGGATGGAAAAGAGGTATGTGCGTTTTACACAGAGGAATTGTATGCGCGCTACTTGCAGGAACAGTGCATGGAGGAAATTGTGGGGGATGTGATCAATGAACTGAACCATGTCCGCGGCTCCGGCATTTTTGAGAAAACAAGAAACCTCAGTGAATATGAAAAGGTTAAATCAGACTTGTTCATACGACTTTTAAATGTGGAGCGCTGTCATGATGATTTAGGCCAGGCGGTTTACCGCACAATCGGAGATATTGCACTTGTACTTTACATGAAGGTATTTGAGGATGAAGGCTGCATTACCAGTGTGAAAATACGGCAGGAGCATATTGAACGCTGGGAAATTGAGTGTGATAAGGTCTTTGACGATGCGCTCCTGAATACATACTTTATGACACCGCCGCGGATTTACCGTTGGGAGAAGCTGATCTATAACCCGGAATATGGCGGCGAGAATTTTATGGATTTGCTTACGGGTTTTGAGATTAATAAAGATGCGGTAGGGAATTGTCTGAGTACAACGAAGCGCACCAACGGGGCTGTGGCTGTTTTCCTGCCCGGGGTGGCTGCCCGGCTCGGGAAGCTTCTGGGAGAGGATTTTTACATGGTATTTACCAGTGTTCATGAGGTGATGATTCATAATGACCGTAAGGTAGATGCGGACGATTTGGTAAATGTTTTAGCGGATACGATACGGGAGGCAACCCCTGAGGAGGACTTTTTGAGTGCGCGGATCTATCATTATTGCAGGCAGACGCAAGAGTTTACCTGTGTGGAGTGACAGATTGCCAAGGGCAGCATATCCTAATCATAAAAGGATGATTAAGGGGAAACAAAAGTGGCATATAAGATCATGCTGGATGCTGGTCACGGGGGTTCTGATCCTGGCGCGGTTTACCAGGGCAGACAGGAGAAGGATGACACTCTGCGGCTCACTCTGGCTGTAGGCAGAATCCTGGAGGACAACGGGATTGACGTGGTATATACAAGGACCACGGATATTTATCAGACACCATTTGAAAAGGCGAAGATTGCGAATGAATCCGGAGCGGATTTTTTTATATCTTTCCACAGAAACAGCAGCCCACAGGCAAATCAGTATAATGGTGTGGAGGTTCTGCTTTATGATAAAAGCGGTATTAAGCTCGAAATGGCAGAGAATATTCTGGGAGCCATGGGTGAGCTGGGCTTTCGGGAAATCGGAGTGAAGGAACGTCCCGGCCTGGTAGTGCTGCGCAGGACGAGGATGCCGGCACTTCTGGTCGAGGCGGGCTTCATCAATTCTGATGTGGATAACCAGCTCTTCGATGAAAAATTTGATGAGATGGCGACAGGTATTGCGGAAGCGATTTTAGGTACACTTAATCTGGATACGGTTGAAGGACCTGTGTACTACCGCGTACAGACAGGCGCATTCCGAAACAGAGAATATGCGGACCGTATGCTCTATGAACTGCTGGATAAAGGCTATCCTGCATTTATTCTTCAGGAAAATGACCTCTACAAAGTGCAGGTGGGTGCCTTTTTGCAGATTGGAAACGCTATTAATATGGAACAGCGTCTGCGGGACGATGGATACACCACTCTTATCGTGACAAAATAGAACAAATTTCTGCAGTTTCCATTTGATTTCGGTTATGCTATAATCTTTTAAACAAAAAGGAAAAAGGCAGGTGCCGGAATGTACAGGGAATTTTTGGAACAGGCAGAAAGTTTTATATTTGTGGAGGATGAGCCGGAGAAAGCGGACATTATTTTTCTGCCGGGAAACGGCTATCCGCAGATGGCGGAGAGAGCTGCGCAGCTCTATAAGGAGGGCTATGCTCCGTATGTACTCCCGAGTGGCAAATATAGTATTGTTACCGGGAAATTTTCCGGAGTGATGGACAGACAGGAATGTTATCCTGGGACTTTTGCAACTGAGTGGCAGTTTTTAAGTGAGGTCCTTAGAAAAAATGGTGTTCCAAAGAGCGCTGTGCTGAGGGAGGACCAGGCTACCTTTACCTATGAAAATGCAATTTATTCCCGACAGGTTACGGATAAAGCGGGAATCGAGGTAAAGAAAGCAATCTTATGCTGCAAGACTTATCATGCCAGGCGGGCTCTTATGTATTACCAGCTTTTGTATCCTGAGGCAGAAATTTTGGTGTGTCCGTCGTGTACAGACGGGATAGACAGATTAAGCTGGAAAGAGACAGAGGAAGGCGTGGATGCGGTTACAGGAGAGATTACCAGAATCATTAAGCAGTTTTCTCTGATGCTGGGTAAAAAATAGTTTATTCTGACCGCTTTATAGCATAGTAAAAGCCGGGCGTCCAATACAAGGGACAGCCCGGCTTTTGAATGTGCGTCCGGCGGACGCATGTTCTAATGATTTTCTGTTGTTTCCGGAAGCCAGATATGCACTAATTCAATTCTGTTTTTATCCAGTTGGTCTACCACCAGACGGATTCCATTGTCCAAGGTAACGGACTGTCCCTGAATGGGAAGGCTGTCGAGTTGTTCAATAATATACCCTCCGATGGAATCATAATCTTCTGATGCCAGACATGTCTGTAATACTTCGTTGATATCGTCAAGCTTGGCAAAACCAAGGGCAACATACTCGCGGCCCGGTTGGATTTCTTTCACATCCTCTTCCTCATCCTCATCGTATTCATCCCGGATTTCTCCCACGATTTCCTCAAGTAAGTCTTCGAGTGTGACAAGCCCTGCCGTGGACCCGTATTCATCCAGTACAATCGCCAGATTGACGGAGGCCTTTCGCATTTCCAACATCAGGTCAGCCGTGGCTTTATGCTCGTAGGTGAAATATGGTTCACGGAGAATTTCTCTTATGGAGAATGTCCGGCTTTTGGGATAGAGAAGCAGGTCCTTCATATTAATAATGCCGATGACATTATCTGTATTGTCTTCATACACAGGGAAACGGGTGTGCATGTCCTCGCGGAAGATTTCCAATAATTCGTCGTAAGTACAGTTCACATCCACCAGTGTCATGTCAATCCTGGGGATCATCACATCCTTAGCCGCAGAGTCGCCAAAGTCAAACACATTATAAATCATCTGTTTTTCTTCACGCTCGATGACACCGTCCTCCTGGCTTACGTTTACCAGGGTACGCAGTTCATGCTCGGTCATGGTGCTTGATTTCGCATTGGGGTCTACTCTTAAAAGGAAGAGCACGCCGTTTCCAAGCTTACCGATGAGGAAAACGACTGGGGTCAGGATTACCATAAGCAGATATATCACTCTTGCGTAGGACAGAGCCAGCTTTTCTGAATGTATGGTAGCCAAAGTCTTTGGGGTGATTTCGCCGAAAATTAGTATCAGCAGGGTGAGAGCACCTGTAGCAAGGCCAACATAGGCGTTTCCAAGTACCTGGATGGTTAGGGTCGTCATCAAAGAGGCTGCGGCCATGTTGACGATATTATTGCCTATGAGGATTGTGCTCAGCATTTTGCTGGAATCGGAAATCACTTTTTCTAAAACAGCAGCTTTTTTGTTGCCCTGTTCCACCAGGGACTGGATACGGATTCTGTTGACCGTTGTCATGGACGTCTCCGCAGAAGAAAAAAACGCAGAAAGCCCGACCATGACTAAAATGGCGGCCGCCTGTATAGGAACACTTGAATCCAAGGTTTCGTTCACTCCTTTTTCATAACGATTTATAGTATATTAGGGAAAATATACATGATTTTATAAAAAAATGCAAGTTAGAAAAAAAATGTAAATTTAGGGGTGTCGAAAAAGGTAGAATTGTGATATAATACATTTGACAAAAAAAGAAATAATTTGTTACAAAATGTTTACAAAAGAATAAAGATTTGATATAGTATATACGCGGCAACAGTCCGCATTCCATATAAAATGATACATTGTTGGTTTGGTTTATAGTTCGATAGAGGTGTAATGATGACGAAAATGATGAAAAAGAAAAATGCAAAAGCCATTTATAGAAAAAGTGTACAGTTATTAGCAGCAGCCGCAGTGTCAGCGGCGCTTTTGGGCGCACAGGCCCCATATGTATTTGCAGGAAACGATACGGCAGTTGAGGCGACAAGCGTGATTCCTGATAATGTTACGATCGATCAGCCGGTAGCTCTCTCAGAGATTGCGCTGCCCGGCAATGAATACGGAACCCTGTCCTGGGCGGATGAATCCTTTGTGCCCACGAAGAGGGTCCAGTCCTGCGAGGTTATTTTGCAGCCGGCCGGCTCGGCGGATTTGTCTCATGTGTCCGGCTGGGACGCTGAGTCAGGTGTAGTAACAGGTTATATTACTGTGGTAGTGAGCAGCATCAGCGAGGAAACTCCTACAGAAACACCGGATGAGCCGGAGAATACACAGCCTGAGATAACCGTGGCTCCTGATGCATCCACTGTGCCACAAGTCACAGTAACGCCCGGAGCGTCTGCAGCACCACAAGCTACAGTGACACCCGGAGCCGAAGGAGACAATGGTGTGCCGGATACAGCTGACGGCATCACTCAGACACCCACACCCGGAGAAAACACTTCCGGTGAGGAGGGCAAAGACCCTGCAGTGACGCCGGAGGGCGAAGGCGAAAATCCGGAGGACCTTCCTGCAGCAGGCCAGATTGGTGCTGACGAGGTGTTGGATACAACTGACGGGGAACAGAAGCAGGAGGACATTGGTGCATCTGATAAAGTAGAGAATATTTTCGACCGTCCCCAGGCTGAAGTGCAGGAGGATACACGGCCGGTGACCGTGGAGGAGAATCTCACAGAAGAGGAGAAGGCAGAACGTGCTCTTTTAAACCATTCCTGTGAGGGTATTTCCGTGTCCGGAATCAACCTTCCGTGGTATGTACAGTTCCGCGTATCAAACGGTGACAGCTACCAGTTTACGAATCAGACGGAGGCTGCTATTTTCCAGTCCTTTGAGTTTGAATTATGGGATTTACAGAATAATACCGAATATGAGATTCCCGATGGAGAATACATCAGTGTGACTGTTCCTGTGAAGGAGGGGTACGAATATTCGATTGAACATCTTTTGGATAATGGTGCTACAGAGACGATCATTCCCAGCGTTGAGGGAGATATGATGATCTTCAGCACACATTCGTTCAGTCCTTTCGGCATTGCGGGCAGTAAGCCTATGGTAGGCGCGGATATAGCGGAGGATGGTTATAAGGACCCGGATGACCAGCTCGGCGAAGCCCAGACGTCCACAAGCGGGCAGACATCATTAACTGGCACGCCCGGTACCGCTGCGCAGGATAGCAACACCACCGGCGGAAGCAGCGAAATTAAAAATGACAATAAGACGAAAAGCACCGACACGGATACTAATTCAGATACGTCAAAGCAGGGCTCCTCAAGCAAGGCTGTCAATACAGGTGATAACACAATGATTTATCCGTTTATCATTCTTATAGCCGCTGCTGTGATCATTATCGGGGCCGTGGTCGTAGTCAAGAAAAGAAAATAAGCTTTTACATAAGGAAATTAAGGAATAAGCACAGCAGCCCTTCCATATATTGCATATGGGAGGGTTGTTTTTATGAGAATAAAGGCGGTTCTGAAATCATTATTATTTGCTTACGCGGTGACGGGGATTTTTCTGCTGCTGCTGGCTCTGTTACTGTTCCAGTTTGATCTGGGAGAGGGACCTGTGGCAGCGGGAATTATCGTAGTATACGTGCTGTCCTGCCTTTTCGGAGGCTTCATGGCCGGCAAAATTGTGCGGAAGGATAAGTACCTGTGGGGCGTTCTCGTAGGCTTGTGCTATTTTGTGCTGCTGATAGCCGTATCCTTTGCAGTACAGGGGAAATGGGATATGACCGCACAGCATGCCATAACCACATTTTTTATGTGTCTGGGAGGCGGTGCTCTGGGAGGAATGCTGTCCTGAATGAAAAGTCATACGGGTCAGCCCGTCCGATATCCATGATCCTCTGCATGCAAGCATGCGTCGGCTCATGGCTGCCGTCCGGGACTTTCAAAGGAAATGTCTGCTTACGCAGACATCTTTATGAATGAAAGTCAGATGCTCCGTGCTTCGCACTCCCGCATCTGCCACCCATATTCGCAATCCGGCCTGTCGGCCTGCTTGCTCATACGGGTTAGCCCGTCCGATATCCATGTAACTCCGCAAGCAAGCTTGCTTCGTTCCATGGCTGCCGTCCGGGACTTTCATGGTAAAAAAAAGCTTTCAAATTTAAAAGTTTTATGCTATACTATGCGAAGACATATTTTACATAAGGAGGATACAGACATGCAGCATATTAAGACATTAAATACAAAGAATCTGCAGAACACAGTGAAAAAAGGTGGATGCGGCGAATGTCAGACATCTTGCTAGTCTGCTTGCAAGACTTCCTGTACCGTAGGAAACCAGAGCTGCGAGCATAAATAAAAGGCGGCTGTGGATGATGAAAGTAAGCAGCGGGGTGAAATCCGCTGCTTATTCTTACGCTTAGGAAAGGATTTCAAAAACATGAGCCTGATTCACCGTTATCAAAGCAATGGCTTCAACATCGTGCTGGATATCAACAGCGGGTGTATCCATCTGGTAGACGAAGTTACCTATGAGGTGCTCCCGTATCTTGAAGAAGGTGCGGACCTGGAAGCGATTGCCGAAAAACTGGGTAATCGATTTGAGAAGCAAGACATAGAAACATCTGTTTCGGAATGTAAGAAGCTGCAGGAAGAAGGCATGCTTTTTACAAAGGATATCTACGAAAATGTGATAGAAGAATTCACGGACAACCGTCAGACCGTTGTCAAGGCGTTGTGCCTGCACATTGCCCATGACTGTAATCTGGCGTGCCGCTACTGCTTCGCGGAGGAGGGTGAATATCACGGAAGAAAGGCACTGATGTCCTATGAAGTAGGAAAGAAAGCGCTGGATTTCCTGATCGCCAATTCAGGTTCCCGCAGGAATCTTGAGGTGGATTTCTTCGGAGGAGAGCCGCTGATGAACTGGCAGGTGGTCAAGGACCTGGTGAAGTATGGCCGGGAGCAGGAGAAGCTTCACAATAAGAAGTTCCGCTTCACGCTTACCACCAACGGTGTGCTGCTGGATGACGAAGTGATGGAGTTCTGCAACCGTGAGATGTCCAATGTGGTCTTAAGTGTGGACGGCAGAAAGGAAGTGCATGATTATATGCGCCCCTTCCGCAAGGGAGCCGGAAGCTACGAGCTGATCATACCGAAATTCCAGAAATTTGCCGAGTCCAGAAACCAGGACAAGTATTATGTAAGGGGAACCTTTACCCGTCATAACCTGGACTTTTCCAGGGACGTACTGCATCTGGCGGATCTTGGTTTCAAACAGATTTCCGTGGAGCCGGTGGTTGCTTCCGAGAATGAGGAGTACGCCATCCGCGAGGAGGACATACCGCAGATTTTTGCCGAATATGACCACCTTGCAAAGGAGATGATCGCCCGGGAAAAAGAGGGCAGAGGTTTTAATTTCTTCCATTTTATGATAGACCTGACAGGAGGGCCCTGTGTGTACAAGCGTCTGTCCGGATGCGGCTCAGGCACAGAATATCTGGCCGTGACCCCATGGGGAGATTTGTATCCCTGTCATCAGTTCGTGGGAGAAGAGAAGTATCTAATGGGAAATGTGGATGAGGGTATCACAAGGCCTGACGTAAAGGAAGAATTCGCACACTGCAATGTGTATACGAAGGAAGCCTGCCGGGACTGCTTTGCCCGTTTCTATTGCAGCGGCGGCTGTGCGGCCAACGCTTATCATTTCCAGGGAGATATCAATGGGAATTACGAAATCGGATGCGAGCTCCAGAGGAAGCGTGTGGAGTGCGCTATCATGATAAAAGCCGCGTTAGCGGAATAAGAAAATAGTAAGAAGGGAAAGAACAATGAAGAAAAACAGAGGAATTGTAGTGCTGCTGTTGACAGCCATCCTTACTGTGTTCTTATGTTATACGGCAGCAGTAGGTATCGGTCCCACCGGTACCGGCGCCGCAGAGCATATCAAGACAGGCCTTGACCTGGCCGGCGGTGTCAGCATTACCTATCAGACAAAGGACAGTAATCCAAGCAGCGAAGATTTAGCAGATACCAGATACAAGCTGCAGAAACGTGTGGAGCAGTACAGCACGGAAGCCCAGGTATACCAGGAGGGCGCGGACCGTATCAACGTCGAGATCCCTGGTGTGACAGATGCCAATGCGATTCTCGAGGAGCTTGGCAAGCCGGGTTCACTTTGCTTTATTGACCAGGCGGACAAGGACGGCAATGAGAACTTTGCTTACGATGCAAACAGCCCATCCGGATATTCTTTGTCCAGATCACTGGATGAGATCAGAGAAGCCGGTTCCGTAGTTTTGGAAGGTACGGATGTGGCCGACGCTGAGGGCGGCGCGATCCAGGACCAGACAACTGCCAGCAGGAAATACGCGGTGAGCCTGACTCTAACAGAAGAGGGCAAAAAGAAATTTGCAGATGCAACAGAGGCAAATGTCGGAAAACAGATTGCTATTGTTTATGACAATGGAATCTTAAGTGCTCCGAATGTAAACGAAGCGATCACCGGCGGTAAAGCTGAAATCACCGGAATGGAAAGCACAGAGAAGGCACAGGAGCTTGCGTCTTATATCCGTATCGGTTCTCTGAGCCTTGAGCTTGAAGAGCTTCGTTCCAGCGTGGTAGCCGCACAGCTTGGTGAGGAAGCAATTGCCACCAGTGTAAAGGCAGCCGCAATCGGACTTGCAATCGTAATTCTGTTTATGATCTTTGTATACCGTGTACCGGGTTTGGTAGCGGGATTTGCACTGATTCTTTATACAGCCCTGATGCTGCTTACTTTAAATGCCTTTGACATTACCCTTACGCTTCCGGGTATTGCAGGTATTATATTAGGTATCGGTATGGCGGTGGATGCAAATGTAATTATTTATGCCCGTATCCGTGAGGAGATCGGCGCGGGAATCTCTGTCAGAAATGCAATCAAGAGTGGCTTCAAAAAAGCCTTTTCCGCAATTTTTGACGGTAATATCACGACCCTGATCGCCGCCTTCGTGCTGATGTGGCTGGGCTCCGGTTCTGTAAAGGGCTTCGCCTACACTCTGGCACTTGGTATTGTGCTTTCCATGTTTACGGCACTTGTGGTATCAAGACTGATTGTAAACGCACTTTATGCAGTAGGTGTGCGCGATGAAAAATTCTACGGCAAAACGGTTGAGAGAAAGTCCATCAATTTTGTTGGCAAGAAGAAAATTTTCTTTATTATCTCCGCTGTTTTAGTGCTGAGTGCCCCGGCAGCAATGCTGATCCATCAGCAGACCGGCGACAAGGCATTGAACTACAGCCTGGAATTCTCAGGCGGTACATCCACTAACGTGACCTTTAACGAGGACATGGACATCAAGCAGATTGACTCTGAGGTTACTCCGTTAGTAGAAGAGGTGACAGGAGACAGCAATGTTCAGCCTACCAAGGTAGTTGGTACCAATCAGGTAATCATTAAAACACGTTCTCTTGATCTGGACGAGCGTGAAGCACTGAATAAAGCGCTTGTGGAGAAATTTGATGTGGATGAAACTTTGATTTCCGCTGAGAATATTTCTTCCACCATCAGTAATGAGATGCGTAAGGATGCGTTTATCGCGGTAATCGTGGCAACCATCTTCATGCTTCTGTACATCTGGTTCCGTTTCAAGGATATCCGCTTTGCAAGCAGTGCGGTTCTGGCACTTCTTCACGACGTGCTGGTGGTACTTGCTTTCTATGCGGTAGCAAGGGTATCCGTGGGTAATACGTTTATCGCATGTATGCTGACAATCGTAGGTTACTCCATCAATGCGACCATCGTAATCTTCGACCGTATCCGTGAGAATATGCACGGAAGCAAACGTATCGACGGTCTGGAGGAAGTGGTGAACCAGAGTGTGACCCAGACTCTTACGAGAAGTATTTATACTTCCTTTACCACCTTTATCATGGTGGCAATCCTCTACATCATGGGCGTTTCCTCCATCCGTGAGTTTGCCGCTCCTCTGATGGTAGGTATTCTCTGTGGTGCATATTCATCTGTATGTATCACCGGCGCACTGTGGCTGGTAATGAAGAAGAAATTCTCCGGCGCCGCACAGCCTGCAAGAGTAACAGCATCCGCTGCAAAGAATGTGCAGAATGTATCTGCTCCTTCAAAGGATAAGAAGATACAGGATACTGCGAAAAATGACCCAACCCAGCCGAAAAAGAAAAATCGTAAAAGGGTTGCGGAACGTCAGGCAGCACTTGCCGCCCAGCAGGAAAATAATGACGCAGATAAAACAGAATAGTGCTATTTTCATCCCGGAACAGAGGTAATATCTGTTTCGGGATGTTTTTTTCTTGTAAACATCCGCCGGGCAAGGTAAAATACAATCATTACAGTTAGGAGACGACAAGCTATGGAAAAATGGGTGGTAACCGCCAAGAGAGCAGACTTTCAGACAATCGGCAGGCAATTCGGGATTGACCCGGTGATTGCCAGGCTCATACGTAACCGTGATGTGGAAGGGGAAGAAAATATACGCAGGTATCTGGAAGGTACCGTGAATGACCTTCCTTCCCCCTGGCTTTTGAAGGATATGGAAAAGGCTGTAGAAATAGTTGAGGATAAAATTACCAGTGGCGCTAAAATCCGTATTATCGGTGATTATGACATCGACGGAGTGACCTCCACTTACATATTGATCAAGGGCCTGCAGCGCCTGGGGGCTCAGGCAGATACGTATATACCGGACAGAGTAGCAGACGGTTACGGGATCCATGAACATCTGATTACCAGAGCTATGGAGGATGGCGTAGATACGATCATTACCTGTGATAATGGAATCGCTGCTGCGCAGGAGATTGCCATGGCGAAAGAATTGGGCATGACGGTGGTGGTCACAGATCATCACGAGGTGCCTTACCGGGAAACAGAGCATGGTCGTGAGTTTATCGTTCCACCGGCAGACGCGGTGATCAATCCAAAGCAGCCGGATTGTGGCTATCCCAATAAAAACATTTGCGGGGCAGTGACGGCCTACAAGCTGGTGTGGGCACTCTATGAAAAGCGTGGATTTCCAAGGGAAGAAATCCTGGAATATTTGGAACTGGCGGCCATTGCTACGGTAGGAGACGTGATGGACCTCCAGGGAGAAAACAGGATTCTTGTAAAGGAAGGCCTTAAGAGACTTCCGAAAACACAGAACAAGGGGCTTCAAGAGCTTATCCGCGCTAATGGGCTGGAGGGCGGCAGAATCACAGCCTACCATATCGGCTTTGTGCTGGGACCTTGTATCAATGCCAGCGGCCGGTTGGACACAGCAGCCAGGTCGCTTGCACTTCTTAGCGCAGGGAGTCAGGAGGAGGCCGCTAAGCTCGCTGGAGATTTGACTGCACTGAACCAGAGCCGTAAGGCTCTTACGGAAAAGGGAAGAGAGGAAGCCGTCAGGCTCGTGGAGACGACAGACATCAACAGTGACCGTGTACTGGTGATTTATTTACCGGAGTGCCATGAAAGCCTTGCGGGAATCATTGCAGGCCGTATCCGGGAAAAGTACCATAAACCGGTCTTTGTACTCACTCAAGGAGAGACTTGCGTCAAGGGCAGCGGAAGGTCCATAGAAACGTACTCTATGTTTGAAGAGCTGGTGAAATGCGCGGATTTGCTCGTGCAGTTCGGCGGGCACCCGATGGCAGCCGGATTGTCCATAAAGGAGGACAATGTGGAGGTCTTCCGCCGCCGCCTCAACGACAACTGCAGGCTTACCCAGGAGGATCTCACGCCTAAGGTGGTGATCGATGTGCCGATGCCGGTATCGTATATCACAAAGGACCTGATTGGACAAATGTCACTTCTGGAGCCTTTCGGAAAGGGGAATACCAAGCCTTTATTTGCGCAAAAAGGCCTGCGTGTTTTAAACAGCCGGATTTTTGGCAAGAATCGAAATGTGGCAAAGCTGCAGGTGATGGATGAGAGCGGTCAGGTGATGGACGCAGTATACTTCGGCGAGGCGGAACCGTTCGTGGAGTTTGCCCAAGAAAAGGATGCCATTTCCGTCACCTATTATCCCGAGATAAACAGCTATCAGGGCAGAGAAAACCTGCAGATCGTGATTCAAAATTATTGCTGAGTATACAAAATGCAACAAAATCCCCGGACATACCCCCCGGAACAGGGTACAGAATGCCGTAATTATGCGAGTCCTGTCGGGTTTTGGATTGATTCCGTATGAAAAAAGTGATATACTAAAGGATATTTATTAAAACAGTTGGAGGAGTGGAACATGAAAAAAATAGAAGAATATGTTAGAAGTATCCCGGATTTTCCGGAGCCTGGTATCATTTTCCGTGATGTGACCAGCATTCTGCAGGATGCAGATGGATTGAAGCTGGCGATTGACTCCATGCAGGACTGTTTAAAAGATGTGGATGTAGATGTGATCGTCGGCACAGAGTCCAGAGGATTTATCTTTGGCGTGCCCATCGCATATAATCTTCATAAACCTTTCGTGCCGGTTCGTAAAAAAGGCAAGCTCCCCTGTGAGACGGTTTCCATGAGCTATGATCTGGAATACGGGAGCGCCGAGATTGAGATGCATAAGGATTCAATCAAGCCCGGACAGAAGGTTGCAATTATTGATGACCTGATCGCCACCGGAGGTACGGTGGAGGCCGCAGCTAAGCTTATCGAAGAGTTGGGCGGAGAAGTGGTTAAGATTGTTTTTCTCATGGAGCTTGCAGGACTGAACGGCCGGGAAAAGCTGAAAGGTTACGATGTAGCTTCCGTGATTTGCTATGAGGGAAAATAAACCTTCCCGATTCAGAATGGAAGGCAAAAACGCGCAACAGGCAGGTGTGATTGATGGCAGAGACAAAAAAAGGCACGGATAAGGATAACGGCACCGTGCAGATTGAACAGGAAAAACTGGAATCCGTTAAGAAAGCGGATGCAGCGGTGAAAGCCATGCATGATTTTACCAGTCCGGAGGTGCTTTACCAGGAGCTGGTGACGAGTGTAAGGAAATATCATCCGTCCGCAGATATTTCTATGATACAGAAAGCATATGAGGTGGCCCGGGAAGCGCATAAGGACCAGAAGCGCAAGTCAGGCGAGCCTTATATCATACATCCCCTTTGTGTGGCAATCATCCTTGCGGACCTGGAGCTTGACAAGGAGACGATTGTCGCCGGGCTTCTCCATGATGCGGTGGAGGACACCTGGATGACCTACGAGGAGGTTGAGAAGGAGTTTGGCTCCGAGGTGGCCCTTCTGGTGGACGGTGTCACCAAGCTGGGACAGCTCTCCTACTCCGCGGACAAGGTAGAGGTGCAGGCCGAAAACCTCCGTAAAATGTTTCTGGCAATGGCCAAGGATATCCGTGTGATTCTTATCAAGCTGGCCGACCGTCTGCATAATATGCGGACTCTGCAGTACATGAAGCCGGAGAAACAGCAGGAAAAGGCCAGAGAGACTATGGACATCTATGCACCCATCGCCATGCGTCTGGGTATTTCAAAAATCAAGGTGGAGCTGGATGACCTTTCCCTGAAGTATCTGAAGCCCGATGTGTATTATGACCTGGTGGAAAAAGTAGCGCTCCGAAAGAGTGTGCGTGAAGAATTCGTAGGTGCCATTGTGAATCTAGTCAAGAAACACATGGAGGATGCGAACATTAAGGCTCAGGTGGACGGGCGGATCAAGCACTTCTTTAGTATTTATAAAAAAATGGTGAACCAGGATAAAACCATTGACCAGATTTATGATCTGTTTGCTGTGAGAATCTTGGTGGACACGGTGAAGGACTGTTATGCAGCACTTGGTGTGATTCATGAGATGTATAAGCCCATACCGGGAAGGTTCAAGGATTACATTGCCATGCCGAAGCCGAATATGTACCAGTCACTGCACACTACATTGATTGGTCCGAACGGTCAGCCCTTCGAAATCCAGATACGGACCTTTGAGATGCACAAGACTGCAGAGTATGGTATCGCTGCTCATTGGAAGTACAAGGAGAGCTCCGACGGCAAGATGCCTGTTGGCAAGAGCGAGGAGGAGAAACTCAACTGGCTGCGCCAGATTCTTGAATGGCAGCGGGATATGTCTGATAACCGGGAGTTTATGAGCCTTCTGAAAAATGACTTGGATTTGTTTGCGGACAGTGTATATTGTTTCACACCCCAGGGTGATGTCAAGACACTTCCCAATGGCTCCACTCCGATAGATTTTGCTTACAGCGTGCACAGTGCTGTCGGAAATAAGATGGTCGGCGCACGTGTGAACGGCAAGCTGGTGCCGATTGAATACCAGATTAAAAATGGTGATCGTATTGAAATCATAACCTCCCAGAATTCTCAGGGGCCGAGCCGTGACTGGCTCAAGATGGTCAAGAGCACCCAGGCGAAGAATAAGATTAATCAATGGTTTAAGAAGGAATTAAAGGAAGATAATATACTCAAAGGCAAGGATATGCTTGCCCAGTATGCAAAAACTAAAGGTTACAAAATAAGCACTTACAACAAATCGCAGTATCTGGATGCTGTCATGCATAAGTATGGTTTCCGGGACTGGGATTCCGTGTTGGCGGCCATCGGCCACGGCGGGCTCAAGGAGGGCCAGGTATTCAATAAGCTTGTGGAGGCTTATGATAAAGAAAATAAGAAAAATCTTACAGACGAGCAGGTGCTTGAGGCAGCAGCAGATACACCGGAGCGTCTGCACATTGCAAAGAGTAAGAGTGGCATCGTAGTAAAGGGAATCCATGATGTAGCAGTACGTTTTTCCAAGTGCTGCAATCCAATTCCGGGAGATGAAATCCTGGGCTTTGTTACCAGAGGGCGCGGCATTACCATCCACCGCACAGACTGTGTCAATGTGCTCAGTATGTCGGAAATGGACAGGAACCGTCTGATCGAGGCAGAATGGCAGCAGCCTGATACCAAGGCTTCTGAGAAATATATGGCGGAGATTCATGTGTTCGCTAACAACCGTACAGGTCTGCTGGTAGACCTGTCAAAGATATTTACCGAGCGCAAGATTGATGTGCGAAGCATCAACAGCCGCACCAACAAGCAGGAAAAAGCCACCATCTCCATGAGCTTCGAGGTGGGAAGCAAGGAGGAGCTGAATTCTCTTATCGAGAAAATCCGCCAGGTGGACAGCGTGCTGGATGTGGAGAGGGCTACAGGCTGAGAAAAACGTAGGCTGAATCAGAGTGGCAGACTGAGTCTGGGAGGACTACAGCCTGGATTCAGACACGGCCAGGTAACGAAAGGAGTCATATGGGAAATTTAGAATTGCAGAAGTGTATTTTAGGCACTGTTTTTACCAATTGCTATTTTTTGAAAAATAAAGACACTGCAGAGCTTTTGATCGTGGACCCGGCAGATGCGCCGGAGCGGATTATCCAGAAGGTGTCCGAAATGCAGGCGAAACCAGTGGGAATTCTGCTCACACACGGACATTACGACCATATCCTCGCTGTGGAAGCGGTCAAGGCACAATATGGGATTCCCGTGTATGCGTGCAGGCAGGAGCAGGAAATGCTCTCAGACCCTCAGGTGAATATGTCAGGCTACAGCGGACGAAGCAGTGCAGTCAAACCGGATGTTCTCCTGGATGATCTGGATGTGTTTGAGGCAGCGGGATTTTCCGTACAGATGCTTCATACTCCGGGTCATACAAAGGGAAGCTGCTGTTATTATCTGAAGGATGAGGGCGTACTTTTCAGTGGTGATACTCTGTTTTACGGCTCAGTAGGGAGAACGGATTTCCCGGGCGGAAGTACCGCGGAGATTGTGAGAAGTCTGCACAGGCTGGTGGATTCCCTACCAGAGGATACAGAGGTATTCCCGGGACACGATGCGTCCACTACCATTGGTTATGAAAAGAGGTATAATCCATTTGTGTAGAATCGGTATTCTGTTTTTGGACAGAGAATTTGAACATGATGTGTATGAATTGATTAAAGCGTTTTATCCGGAAGCGGAGATACATACATCCTACAGCGAAGACGATGAGGAGTATGATATCTGCTTTCGGATAGGGCGTGAGGATGACAGTTATCTCATCCGCTATAAATCAAAGGAACACAATGGCACGGCCTCAGCGGCTGTGATAGAAGGGCACTCCCGAGAAAATAATACGGATGCCCTTATTTCTTGTAAAACAACACTGCGCAAGCAAAACAAAGATGTTCTCAAGTATTCCCTCTATCAGGTGCTTCATAAGCTCACAGGCAGAACACTGCCTTGGGGAAATCTTACCGGTATCCGTCCGGCCAAGCTTGCCATGGGGATGATCGAGTCAGGGATGAAAAATACGGAAGCAGCCAAGGTGATGCGTGACAGTTATCTGGTCAGTCCGCAGAAAGCGGCGCTGGCGATCACCATTGCTAACCGTGAACGCGAAATCTTAAAAAATATTGATTATGAGAATGGCTACAGTCTCTATGTAGGCATTCCTTTCTGCCCAAGCATCTGTCTTTACTGTTCCTTCAGCTCCTATCCGCTTAAGCAGTGGCAGAAGAAGGTGGACGATTACCTGGACGCACTGTGTAAAGAAATCCGGGAGGTTTCCGCGATGATGCGGGGACGCAAGCTGGATACGATTTATATTGGCGGAGGCACGCCGACCACACTTGAGCCGGACCAGCTCCGCAGACTTCTGACAGCCCTCGGAGAGGCGTTCACCTACGAGGGACTTGAGGAGTTCACCATTGAGGCCGGACGGCCGGACAGCATTACCAGGGAAAAGCTGGAAGCAATACAGGAATTTCCCGTGAGCCGGATTTCCGTAAATCCGCAGACCATGAATCAGCAGACGCTTGATATTATCGGCAGACGCCACACCGTGGAACAGACACGGGAGGCATTCCTTCTTGCAAGAGAACTTGGATATAACAATATTAACATGGATTTGATTGTCGGACTACCCGGCGAGGATATTTCTATGGTGAAAAATACATTGGGGCAGATTCGGAGTCTTGACCCGGACAGCCTTACCGTGCATTCTCTTGCAGTGAAACGCGCGGCCAGGCTGAATATGTTTAAGGACCAGTACCAGGAAATGACCTTTGAGAACAACCAGGAAATTATGGATATGACCATGCGTGCGGCCTATGAAATGGAAATGGGACCCTATTATTTGTACAGACAGAAAAATATGAAGGGAAATTTTGAAAATGTAGGCTATGCAAAGGTTGACAAAGCGGGGATTTACAATATACTGATTATGGAGGAAAAACAGCCCATAATCGCTTTAGGGGCAGGAGGCTCCTCCAAGCTTGTATTTGACCATGGACAGCGTATTGAGCGGGTGGAAAATGTGAAGGATGTCACGAATTATATCACCCGCATTGATGAAATGATCGAGAGAAAACGGACAGGAATCACTGCCTGGCTATAGCAGATGGGAGGTATACCCTTGGATACGGCACAGAAGATAAACACAAACGCAAAGGACAGAATACTGGAATTTGATTTGTCATCAGAGCTGAATCATGGAATGGTCGTGAGTAATCTCGCTTACGCGGTCGCGGAAGAGATGGGGCTTATGAAAGACCAGTGCTATGAGCTGGCGATCGCAGGGATGCTGCACGATATCGGCAAGCTTAAGCTTACCGGGTATATCAATGGGCAGGAGAGTGACCCTCTTGTGATTGAGGAACTCAAATATGTCCGTATGCATTCCACGCTTGGCTACGAAGAGCTGAAGGGTCAGGGGTATTCGGATTTTATCCTGGAGAGTATTCTTTACCATCATGAAAATTATGACGGCAGCGGATATCCCTCCAATAAGTCAGGGGAGGAGATTCCCGTAGGAGCAAGGATACTGAGGGTGTGCGATGTGTTCGCTGCCTTAAGCTCCGACAGACCGTACCGTAAAGCCTTTGAGATGGGCGCGGTGATGGAATTAATGATCGAGGAAGTAAAAAACTTTGATATGGAAGTATTTCTTGCATTTCAGAGAGTAGTGCATCAATAAATTTAAGGAGGATGACATGGCATTAAAGAAAAAGCCGGTGACCGGCATGAAAGACATATTACCAAAGGAGATGGAAATCCGCAATTATGTGATGAACATGATCCGCGAGACCTATGGTACCTTCGGATTTTCTTCCATTGAGACTCCGTGTGTGGAGCACATTGAGAATCTCTGCAGCAAGCAGGGCGGAGAAAATGAAAAGCTGATTTTTAAAATCCTTAAGCGCGGTGAGAAGCTGAAGCTTGAGAGCGCCAAGGAAGAGGCAGACCTGGTGGATTCCGGGCTTCGTTATGATCTGACCGTGCCTCTTTCCAGATATTATTCCAACAATGCCAACGAGCTGCCAGCGCCGTTTAAGGCTCTGCAGATGGGAAATGTGTGGAGGGCAGACAGGCCCCAGAGAGGCAGATTCCGCCAGTTCATGCAGTGTGACATTGATATTTTAGGCGACCCTACCTACATGGCGGAGATTGAGCTTGTACTGGCGACTACCACGCTTCTCGGCAAGCTGGATTTCCATAATTTCACCATCCGGATCAATGACAGGAAGATACTTAAGGCCATGGCTCAGTACAGCGGTTTCCCGGCAGAGAGTTTTGAGACTGTGTTCATCATTCTTGACAAAATGGATAAGATCGGTCTTGACGGAGTTGCAGCAGAGCTGGAAAAAGAAGGCTTTTCGAAGGAAAGTATTGAGACATATCTGGGACTGTTCCAGGAGGTCAGCTCCGATGTGCAGGGCGTACGTTTCCTGAAGGACAAGCTGAAGGATGTGCTTGATCCTAAGGTTGCCGGGGATCTGGAGACGATCATTTCCACGGTGGATGCGGTAAAGACGGCGGACTTTAAGATGAGCTTTGATCCTACGCTGGTGAGGGGAATGTCCTATTATACGGGCCCTATTTTTGAAATCGCTATGGATGAGTTCGGCGGCAGCGTGGGCGGCGGCGGACGCTATGATGAGATGATCGGCAAATTCACAGGCAACGATACCAGCGCCTGCGGTTTTTCCATCGGCTTCGAGCGAATCGTGATGCTGCTTCTGGAGCGTGGTTATGAGGCGCCCACGAAAAACGGTAAAAAGGCTTATCTTATTGAGAAAAATATGCCTGCGGACAAGCTGCAGACAATCCTTGCGCAGGCCGCAGAGGAGAGAACCAAGGGAACTCAGGTAAACATATCTATTATGAAGAAAAATAAAAAATTCCAGAAGGAACAGCTTATGACAGAGGGCTACACGGATTTCGTGGAGTTCTTCAGGGACAGAATGTAGAAAAGAGGAGAGACAAGTATGGCTGAGAGTATGAAGGGTCTGCACAGAAGCTGCCGATGTGCAGAGGTAACAAAAGAAATGATCGGCAGCGAGATCACCCTGATGGGATGGGTACAGAAAGCACGTAACAAGGGTGGAATTGTGTTCGTGGATTTACGTGACCGTTCCGGTATCATGCAGCTGATCTTTGAGAACGGCAGCATTGATGAAGAAGGCTTTGAAAAAGCAGGAAAGCTCCGCAGTGAATTCGTGATCGCGGTGACAGGTATCGTGGAGAAGCGCGGCGGCGCAGTAAATGAGAACCTGGCTACCGGAGAGATTGAGATGCGTGTGAAAGCTCTGCGCGTGCTGGCAGAGTCCGAGGTACCACCCTTTCCAATCGAAGAAAACAGTAAGACAAAGGATGAGATTCGTTTAAAGTACCGTTATTTGGACTTGAGAAGACCTGACCTCCAGAGAAATATCATGCTCAAGAGCCAGGTGGCTATGCTTACCAGACAGTTCTTTGCACAGGAAGGCTTCCTGGAGATAGAGACACCGATGCTGGGCAAGAGCACACCGGAAGGGGCCCGCGATTATCTGGTACCGTCCCGTGTTCATCCTGGGTCATTTTACGGACTTCCACAGTCACCGCAGCTTTATAAGCAGCTTTTGATGTGCTCTGGATATGACCGTTATATCCAGATTGCACGCTGTTTCCGTGACGAGGACCTTCGTGCGGACCGTCAGCCTGAGTTTACCCAGATTGACATGGAGCTTTCCTTTGTGGATGTGGATGATGTTATTGATGTGAATGAGAGATATCTGGCCTTCTTATTTAAAGAAGTGCTGGGGGTAGAGGTGTCTCTGCCGATTCAGAGAATCACCTGGCAGGAAGCTATGAATCGTTTTGGGTCCGATAAACCGGACTTAAGATTTGGCATGGAGCTTCATGATGTGAGCGATATTGTGAAGGGCTGTGGCTTCGCCGTGTTTACAGGTGCTCTGGAAAATGGCGGAAGTGTCCGTGGTATCAACGCTGAGGGCCAGGGCGCAATGCCGCGTAAGAAGATAGATAAGCTGGTTGATTTCGCCAAGGATTACGGCGCAAAGGGATTGGCCTATATTGCAATTGCTGAGGACGGCAGCAGGAAATCCTCCTTCGCCAAGTTTATGAGCGATGAGGAGATGGACGCCCTGGTAGCTGCTATGGAAGGCAAGCCGGGAGATCTGCTCTTGTTTGCGGCTGATAAGAATAAGGTGGTTTATGATGTGCTGGGTGCTCTTCGTGTAGAGCTTGCTAAGCAGATGGAGCTTTTGGATAAAGATGAATACCGTTTTGTGTGGGTGACAGAATTCCCGCTTCTTGAGTGGAGTGAGGAGGAACAGCGTTATACCGCGATGCACCATCCGTTTACCATGCTTATGGATGAGGACCTGCCGCTCCTTGATACAGACCCGGGTAAGGTACGCGCAAAGGCTTACGATATCGTGCTCAACGGTAATGAGATTGGCGGCGGAAGTGTGCGAATCCACCAGAATGATATTCAGGAAAGAATGTTTGAGGCTCTTGGTTTCACAAAGGAAGCTGCCTACGAGCAGTTTGGTTTCCTGCTCAATGCGTTTAAATACGGAGTTCCGCCTCACGCAGGACTTGCCTACGGACTTGACCGTCTGGTCATGCTGATGGCTAAGGTAGACAGTATCCGCGAGGTGATCGCTTTCCCGAAGGTGAAGGATGCCTCCTGCCTGATGACACAGTCGCCCGGACGTGTGAGCGAGGTTCAGTTAAAGGAACTGGGACTTACCGTGGAGCCGGAAGAAAAGGCTTGAGGTCGTAGGAGATGGAGCTTACCATACAGACCTTTTTGATTGTTTGTCCGCTTGTTTTTCTGGCAAGCTTTGTGGACGCGGTGGCGGGCGGCGGCGGACTGATCGCGCTTCCGGCATATCTGTTCGCAGGTGTGCCTATGCACAATGCCATTGCCACCAATAAGCTCTCGTCAGCGGCGGGAACCGTGATCTCCACGGTTCGTCTCTGCAAAAACCGTTTTGTGGACTGGGGGCTGGCAGTGCCTTGTATTTCCATGGCGCTGCTGGGCTCTTACATAGGCGCCAATCTTGCGCTTTTGGCCTCTGATAAGTTTTTGAAGTGGATGCTGATCCCGGTTCTTCCTCTGGTGGCATTCTATGTGCTGAAGAAGAAAAATCTGGACACAGATGCTCCCGAGACAGAGATATCCCGGAAAAAGCAGTGGGTTTTATGTGGAATTTCCTCCCTGGCTGTAGGGTGTTATGACGGATTTTACGGTCCGGGAACCGGGACTTTTCTCCTCCTGCTCTACACAGGCTTGGCGAAAATGAAGGTGGCAAAGGCTTCCGGTAATATGAAGCTTGCTAATCTGTCCTCTAATGTGGCGGCTCTGGGCGTATTCCTTTTCAGCGGCAAGATTGTCTTTCCGCTTGGCCTGGCCGCGGCAGTGTTTTCGATTGCAGGCCATTATGTCGGTTCAGGAATGGTAATGAAGAATGGCAGTAAGATTGTCAGACCCATCATTTTGGTGGTCATCGTGCTTCTCTTTATCAAGATTATTGCGGATATGTGAGACTATATGTAAGACTTAATGAACCATAAACGTTACAGTCCTGTAAATGCAGCAGTATCATAAGATATAAAGTCCCTAAACTGTCTCAGAACGCATTTTGGGACGCTAAATCATTATAATAAGTCAAAACGTAAAAATCCGCCTGACCGTGCAGGCGGATTTTATTATTCTTCTATATATTCCCTGGAATCAGCTCCGGAATCAGTTCAGGAATCATCCCCGGAATCATCTTCGGTACCATCCCCGGAATCGTCCTCAGAATACTCCTCCGAAGTGTCTTCCGAGGCCTCATTGACTGCATCATCCCCGTCCTCCACCGGCGAGGTGGTAAGCGTACCGAATATGGCATTGCCAAGCTCGCTGCTTTCATCCTTTAATTTCCATGAGACACCGTCATTAGTGAAATGGAAGGCAGCCGGCGCAGTCTTGACCGTGGTGTTGGACTCAATACTATCCAGAAGAAGTTCATGAGATTTCTGGTAGCGCTTCTGGGAACCATCGATTACTGCATCAGGAGAAGACAGGTATGTGTCCAGCTCCTTTTGGTAAGCAGAGAGGATGGCATCACTGTCGAAAGTAGAAATCTCCGTATTTACGACAGCATTATAGCCGTCAATACTGCTTTCTTTTACTTCGTAGTTGAAATTTTTATGTACTTGCTCAACAAGAGCGGAAGCGATGGCATTTTTGGCTGTGTCGGAGGTATTGAGAATACTTTCCACGCCGAGATAATTGCTCATTTCTTCCATATCCATTTTCTTAAGGGTTTTGAGATAGACTGCTAAGGTATCCTCAGGTGAGAGGATATCTGGATCGGACAGATAGGTCATAAGACCGCCGACAAGGTCATTCTCCAGGGAATACGTCCGTTTGATCTCCCATATTTCATCTTTATCTCCCTTATCCACAAGCTTAATGGTACAATTTGACTCTACGGAATCATACTCATTGGTTTTCAGGAGCTGATCCAGGATAAGGTAACGTTCTTCTAATGAAATCGTGATATCTTCTGTATTTTGGGAATCGGCATCAGCAGCTTCCAGGATTTCCATTTTTAACTGGGATGCGGCGAAATCTTTCGCCAGGGTATGAGCATCCATGGTAGAAAGCCGGATAGAGGCTGTTGCTGTTTTTTTGTCTTTGTCGACGTCAATATCCAGAATTTTATAATCGAAATCCTGGAAAAAGAGGGAAAACACTTCTTTTACTTCATCGGATAGTTTGACTTCTTCCCCGGCATCGGGAAATAGTTCTTTGTAGGAGATATACTTCTGTGTCGTTTTTGAATCCAGATTTTTTAATAAATCCAGTTCATTTGTGATGACGTCCTCCACTACCGTCTTATCCACGTGGGAACAGCCGATACCAATTACGGCCAGGATAACCAGGAGCAGAGGTAACAGACGTTGCGCAATCTTCATACGAGTTCTTTCCTTTCCAAATTATTCCACTCCATTCTATCAGATATTGGCGGAAAAGTCAAAAAAGCATTAAATATATACGATTTTTATAAAAAAACCATGAATATTTTGTGAAATTTGCAATGATTCTCCTCAGGACTTTTCTTTTTTTGGGGAATCTGGTATGATAGGAACGTGATCAGGTGTTTGCAGACTAGGAGGAAAATATGAAGAAACGTATTTTGATCGTCGGGGGGATACTCGTAGCTGCCGGAGCTATCGGCGCTGGCGTATGGTATTATCTCCAGGGCAGTGACTCTGCATCCAATGGTGAGGTCGTATATGTGTCAACGGTCAGTTCACTTACGGACAGTGCTTCTGGTGTCGATGACCGTTTTGCCGGAGTTGTGGAGCCTCAGAAAACGGTAGAGGTAAAGATTGACAGCGGACGAAAGGTTAAGGAAGTCAAGGTAAAGACCGGTGAAGAAGTCAAGCAGGGCCAGCTTCTATTTGAATATGACCTGAGCAGCATCCAGGAGGATCTGCAGGAGGCGAAGCTCGCGCTCGACCGTCTGAAAAATGAGGCACTGAGCCTTGCCGATCAGATATCAACCCTGGAAGCTGAGAAAAAGAAAGCATCTGCTGACAATCAGCTTTCCTATACTATAGAGATAGAAACAAATAAAATGACTCTGAAGAAAAACGAATATGACCAGAAGAGTAAGGAGGCTCAGATTCAGAAGCTTCAGAATGCTACCTCCAACACGGAGGTGCGTAGCGAGATTGACGGTGTGATCCAGAAGATAGACACCACCAAGATGAGCAACGAGGACGGAGACAGCCTTGATGAGAGCATGGGTGATGATTATATGACAGGGGAATCCGGTGAGGGCGCCAGCGATGCTTTTATTACCATCTTAAGTACCGGCGCGTATCGGATCAAGGGCAAGGTCAATGAGCTTAAGGCAGACACCATCATTGAAGGAGAACCGGTCATTATCCGTTCGCGTGTAGACGAGAATCAAACCTGGCGTGGTACCATGGGGGCCATTGACAGGGAGAATGCCAGCTCGGACAATAATAATAACAACATGTACTACGGTATGATGGAGACAGGTGATTCTCAGACAACGTCCAGCTCATACCCCTTCTATGTGGAATTGGATTCTTCAGATGGGTTAATGTTGGGACAGCATGTCTACATAGAGAGAGATAACGGACAGGAAGATAAAAAGGCCGGTTTATGGCTCAGTGATTTCTTTATTGTAGATGCTGACAGCGAGGAGCCTTATGTATGGGCTGCGGATGATAAGGATAAGCTGGAGAAACGCAGTATTACCCTTGGACAGTATGACGAAGTGCTGGGTGAGTACGAAATTGTCGATGGCCTCACTACGAAGGATTGCATCGCATTTCCTACAGAAGGCATGACGGAAGGCTCGCGGACTGCTATAGGTGATGGTTCACAATCGCCTGCTGTAACAGATCCGGGGACGATAGATATGCAGCCGAACGAAGACGAGCCGGATTTGATCGAAGAGCCGTTTGATGAGAGTGATATGCCCCAGGACTTTTCGGATGAAGAGCTTATGCCAATGGACGGAGCGCCTGATATGGGATTTTCTGAGGATGTGGAGGCTGTAGGATGATACTTGAATTAAAGGGGATTTATAAAGAATATCAACAAGGAAAGATGAAAGTTCCGGTATTAAAAAATGTTGATTTTTCTATGGAAGAGGGGGAATATGTGGCGATTATGGGACCTTCAGGTTCCGGTAAGACCACTTTAATGAACATTATTGGCTGTCTTGACCAGGCTACAGAGGGCAGTTTCAAGCTGGACGGGGTGGATATCCGTTCCTGTTCGGAGAACGATATGTCGGACATCAGGTTAAATAAAATTGGTTTTGTATTTCAGAGCTTTCACCTGCTTCCTCGGCAGAGTGCTCTTTCCAACGTGGAGATGCCGCTCAACTATGCCAAGGTTCCGAAAAAGGAGCGGAGGGCCAGAGCGCTGAAAGCTCTGGAGCGCGTAGGTCTGGCGGAACGAGTAGACTTCCGTCCCAACCAGCTCTCCGGCGGACAGATGCAGAGGGTGGCAATTGCCAGAGCCATTGTGAATAATCCCAAGCTTTTGCTTGCGGATGAGCCGACCGGAGCATTGGACAGTAAGTCCGGGGCACAGGTCATGGAGCTGTTCCAGCGTCTTAATGACGAAGGGGTATCTGTACTGATGATCACCCATGACCCGGGGATTGCATCTCATGCCAAACGTGTCGTGATGATAAAAGACGGTGAACTACAGGAAAAGGGGTGAGAGCATGAGCAAGGTGAAGAAGATCATCATCGGTGTGGTGGTGGCGGCTCTGGTTGTTACAGGTGCCGGCGCAGGGCTCTTATCTATGAGGAAGGCAAACCAGAAGGAAGTGATGGTCACCGGCGTCGAAAGTCTGGCCAGCACCTATTATATGCCAAGCACAAATCTGGAGGGCTATATTACGACAAGTGTTTCCCAAAGTGTGTATGTGGACAAGGATATGATCATTGAGAATGTCTATGTGCAGAAGGGCGACAATGTGAATACAGGTGATAAGCTCATAACCTTTGATATGACTCTGGTAGAGATGGAGTTGAATATTGCTAAACTCAAACGCCAGAAGCAGGAGCAGGATCTGAATAAGGCAGTGAACCGTCTGAACAGCCTGCAGAACGGAGGCCCTATTGAGGAGAGCGATGGCCAATCACCGGGGAACGCGGATAATCTGAAGCACACTGATTTAGACAATAACGAAGATGATGAACTAAGCAGACTGGAGGCAGGGACTCAGGGGAATTATCTGGCTGCTGCCATTCATCCACTTTTGCTCGCTGCCTTTTCCGACAGCGGTGAGCCTGTGGAAGAGGCTGCACAGTCCGATGAAAATTCAGAGAATACAGGCGGAGAAACTGTAAGCTCGGGTCAAGAAGAAACGCAGCTTCCTGACTATGCAGGGACAACACCGGACAGTATTTACCAGGACCCTACGGCTGGTGATTTCAGCTCAAGCGATAATGAGCCTGACGACCCGATATTTGACTCGGGTAAGGAGCCTGAGGAACCTAAGCCGTCTCCAACTCCCACACCGGAATTAGATGATGACACGAGTTTCTTTGACCCGTATCCTCAGGAGGGAGAGCCGGACCTTACAGATGGGCAGGACCCATTTTATCTGGAGCTGGACGGTGATACACTGCCGTTTGCAGGAGATGGTACGGAAAGTGATCCATATATCTTTCTCTGCAGCAGTGCTAAGGGGTATGTAAAGGTCAAGGGTTCTTTCTTTAATAAAATGGCCGGATATAATGAGGACGGGACGAAAATCCTCAAGGAAGGCGGTTACTGGTACCAATTGGAGTTCCATAATTTAGATACCATTTCCGATTACCTGAACAGAAAGGAATCCTGTACCGGATATTATCTCATTGACGGAAGTCTTCTGACGCAGCCTGTGGATATGTACAGCGAGATGGAATTCACCCTGGAGGGTGCTTCCCGATATGAGGAGGAGCTTCCTCCTGATGATGATGGCGGCGGAACAAATGAGCCGGTATCAACTATGACCAGGGCAGAGGCAATCAAGCTGCAGAAGAATAAGATTGCCAGCCTTAAGCTGGACCTTCAGGAAAGTGATATCAATATCACCAAGCTGGAAAAGAAGGTAAATCGCCAGATAGTGTACAGTAAATTGGACGGTACAGTAACTTATGTGGGCGATGCGCTCACCGGGAATTCAGATGGCAAAGCATTTATCAAGGTTAAGAGCAAGGAAGGCTTTTATGTAAAAGGTACAGTGAGCGAGCTTCTTCTGGACCAGGTGAAGGAGGGAACAACCCTCAACTGTATGAGCTATGAAAATGGAAACTTTACGGCTGAGGTAGTGGATGTGTCCGATTATCCGGTCACCAGCAACAGCTATTACGGAGATTCTAATCCCAATGTTTCTTATTATTCCTTCAGTGCAAAAATTCCTGATAAGTCAATTAACGTCAGGGATCAGGAGTGGCTGACCATCACGCTGGACAGTCCGGCACAGGACGGAAGCTTCGTGCTTTCCAAGGCATTTGTGCGGACACAGGACGGAAGCAGCTTTGTTTACAAGGACGACAACGGCGTACTTAAGAAACAGGTGATTTCAGTCGGCGGCAGCGTGGAGGGTGGATACAGTGTGCTGGTCAAAGGCGGAATCACAAAAGAAGATAAGATCGCTTTCCCATACGGCAAGACTGTGCAAGAGGGAGCCAAGACAAAAGCGGTTTCTATTGAAGACTTTTATGGATATTAGAAAGGAGGGGTTTCATGCTTGAAAATATACGTTTAGCTTTTCAGGGGATATGGTCCCATAAGATGAGATCCTTCCTCACTATGCTGGGAATCATCATTGGTATTGCTTCCATTATTGCCATCGTCTCAACGATCAAGGGGACGAGCGAGCAGATTAAGGAGGACCTGATTGGTTCCGGCAATAATACGGTAAATGTTACGTTATATGATGGAGATAACACATATGATGTGGAATACGGCAACACCGGCGGAAGTGCGCCGCTCATCTCGCAGAGCCAGAAGGAAGAGCTGCTTGACCTTGATCATGTGGCAAATGCTACGTTTTATCACAGCAGATCCTATACCAGCAGTGTATACTATAAGAATACAAGCTTCCAGGGCGGCAAGGTGTACGGTGTGGATATGAATTATCTGGATACCTGCGGGTATCAGGTGCAGGCCGGAAGAGCATTTGTGCAGAAGGATTATGATGAGTTTCGTAAGGTCGTACTGGTGGACAGCAATGCGGCGGAGAATCTGTTCGAGGGAGAGAATCCCTTGGGAAAGACGATTGAAATCAGCCAGGAGCCTTATAAGGTAGTGGGTGTGATCAAGCAGAATGATGATTATCTTCCGAATATTGAGGATATTAATCAGTTTTATGAGTATTACCAGACAATCATGGGAAGCATTTTGATTCCTAATAAGTGCTGGCCTATCTCCTTTAAGTTTGATGAGCCTGAGAACGCGATCATAAAAGCAGACAGTACAGACAATATGAGTACTGCCGGCAATGCGGCGGCCAAGCTCCTCAATGAGCACATTCAAAATACGGAAACCACAAAGTTTGCATATAAGGCAGATGATGTGCTGAAGCGTGTCAAGGATATGCAGAAGCTCAGTGAGAGCACCAACCAGCAGTTGATCTGGATTGCCAGTATCTCCCTTTTGGTAGGCGGTATCGGCGTTATGAATATCATGCTTGTTTCTGTAACGGAGCGTACCAGTGAGATTGGTTTGAAGAAGGCGATTGGAGCCAGGAAAAAGACGATTCTCACCCAGTTTTTGACAGAGGCTTCGGTGCTCACAAGCATTGGTGGATTGATCGGGGTAATCTCCGGTATCGGATTATCAAAAATTGTGGCCAGGGTGGCAGGATCACCCTCAGCAGTCAGCATCCCGGCAATCATCATTTCCGTGCTTTTCTCCATGCTCATTGGGCTGGTGTTCGGATTGCTTCCCTCTGTGAAGGCGGCGAACCTGAATCCGATCGATGCATTGAGAAGTGAATAGCCAAGAAGTGGAGCAGAACCCAAAAGTTCATCAAATTTATAGACGAAAAAGAGCCAGGTACTTGAAATGCCAGGCTCTTTTTTTGCGATTTTTTAATTATCACCTATGATTAGCACTTTTTTCCCCTTAAAAGCAAATCCATATTTACGGATTTGCTCCACAGGAACGCCTTTTTCAACAAGCAAAGTGGAATAACCCTTTTCTTTAATCTGATGCAGCGCAGCACTGGCTGTATCAGATAGTTCTTTCTCACCTTTTGTCTGTACCTTAAATTCTAAGATGATTGCTGGATTCTGTGTATCTTTTGGCTCTAGCAGAACATCATATCTTCCATATCCACTTTCACGATTAGAAGTGATTAAATACCTGTCTTTCAATTCGACCATAAGACCAAGCACAAATCCATGATAAAACCTTTCGGGTTCACTCTCGTCTGACGGCCTGCTGCCACTGTCAAAATAACTAAAGGTTGCAAGTGCTACCCTGTTCATATATATATTCATTTCATTCACATTGTCTTTCAGCAATGCGCGGATGAAGTCGTTGTAATATGCGCAGGATTTAAACCATCCCTTAATCATATATTGGAACATGGATTTAACTTCAAAATTCGTAATCTCTAAATGATATACCCGTTCCCATCCTGCTAAATTAGATTCCGGCATTGTAATATTGCCGACTTTTAGATATCCGCTGGCAAGGAGCAGGCTCCATACAGCACTATCATCTAAATCAAGCTGGTCATAGACAATCTGCTCATCAATCTCTGTTGCTATCGAACCATCCGACAGCAATGTTTCAAATGCCTCCTTGACTTGCGTTGTGCCAGTCCGGATTAAATGCCCTATCAGACTATTGCTGCTCGTATTTGCCCAATAGAGATCTACTTCCTGATTTTTCAGATAGTTAATAATAGACCAGGGATTATAAATATCTGTGATGTCTCCAAATCGAAAGCCATCATACCAATATTTCACTTCTGGCTTACGCTCAGTTAGTCCGTACTCTTCCAACGCTGCATCAACCTCTTCTTCCGTGAAGCCAAATGCATCCGCATAGCGTTTTGACGTTGTAGTTATTACTACCAGATTATTTAAATCCGAAAAAATTGATTCCTTACTTATTCTGGTTATCCCGGTCATAATTCCCCGTTCCATAAAAGGGTTATTTTTAAATGTGGAATTGAACAGATTTCTCGTAAATGCCGTAAGTTCTTTCCAATAGCCTCCTACATAAGCCTCCTGCATCGGCGTATCATATTCATCCAGGAGAATGATTACTTTCTTATTGTAATATCTATATAGATATCCTGAGAGCTGCTGCAATGAGAGAGATGCCTCATAGTCTTCCATTTGTGAAGAAACTTTCAAAAAGTATTCTCTCTCTTTGGGTTTTAAGAAATCTCCTTCCAGCAAAAAATCGTATTCCTGATACAGAAGCTCTATTATTCTACAGATTTTCTTTTTTACTTCGATGTAGGAGGTTTCTTTAATGCTTGAAAAGCTAAGCGATATCACCGGATATGTCCCCTGTAACTCCCGATACTGCTTCTCCTTCCAGATATTCATTCCCTGAAATATATCTGTCCCTGCATAGTTTATAGAAAAAAATTGCTTCACCATACTCAAAGTCAAAGTTTTACCAAACCGCCTTGGGCGTGTGATAAGAGTCACATCATCTTTCTGCTCCCACCAATCCTTGATAAACATTGTTTTATCGACTAGGAATATATTTTGCTTCCTTATTTTTTCAAAGTCCTGCAGACCAATCCCTACAGTTCTTGCCATAATACTACCCTCCTGGCTCATTTACTTAGATATCATTACGGTATTATACCTTCGCCTTCGGCGCGGACTCGTTAAGTGTTCTCATTATACCACAAAACATAATAAAAAAATCATGTAAAAGTCTCACTAAGCCCTATTATGTTTCTGGTTTATTCGGCAGCAGGCCTGCTGCTCTGCCTGGGTAGGATAATGGTGAAGGTTGCGCCGCCTCCGGGCGTATCACTGATGCGGAGACTTCCCTTGTGCAGGTGGATGATCTCGCGTGCGATACACAGGCCAAGACCAAAATGCTGTTTGTCATTCCTGGAAGCGTCTGCTCTGTAAAATCTCTCAAAAATAGAGTCCTTAACCTCATCCGGGATTCCGGGACCATTATCTGCCACAGACAGGTAAAATTCTTTTGTGTCCTCTTTAAGGGATAATCTGATTCGTCCCCCGGCAGGTACATAGCTTATGGCATTGTCTAAAAGTATGCCCAGTACCTGAGTGATCCTGGACGCATCACAGCGGCAGGGGGAAAGCGGCACTTCCGGCAGAGATATATCTAAGGAGAGCTTTTTCTCCTTCATGAGAGGTTCGTACTTTTCATAGGTGTCCAATAAAAGGGTGTCCAGCTCACAGGGAGAGGGCAGAATACTCCACGAATGGTTATCTGCGTTGGCAAGGGAAAGCATGTCATTGATAAGATGTGCCATACGGTTTCCTTCTTTTTGAATTACGGTAGAAAAACGGTGGATATCCTCTTCATTAGCTCCATCCATAGCCTGGATACTGGAAAGTATCACTGACAGCGGCGAACGGAGCTCATGGGATGCCGAGGCTATGAATTCTGTCTGCTTGCGCCGGCTTTTTTCCAGGGGCCGTATCATCTTTCGCGTAAAAAACCAGGAGAACACGGCGAGCGCAGCGATGGCGGCCAGCACTACGATGGAAAAGGAAATCCGTTGGGAGGTAAGCTGTCGGTTCAGAGTGCCCAGCGGATAAAGTATGATTAGGCTTAGAACCCCATCTCCTTTCGGAATGAGCGCAGTGCTGGCGTAATAATTGTTCATACGGAAGAGAGTGCTCTTGGTGATCGTGGTGACGCTCCCCGGATTTTCCAGATCAAGACCCTGGGTTTCCCTTGACAGCTTGACAGCGAGCTCGAAAGCTGAGGTGCTTTCACCTTCAGGATTGAGCTTATCAAAAAAAAGTGAGTTTCCGTTATCTCTGATCTCTATCTCAATACCGTAAGCCTTCTTTACCTGCAGCAGCCATTGATGGGAGAGCGTCGTGTTTCCTTCCAGGTGGGTAAGGCAGGAGTGTACATTGTTGGTAAAGGCGGTGTAGCTGTTTTCCTTTGTGCTTTTTTCTGCGATAAACAGGCAGACCAGCGTCATTGCCACCAGTATGGCTCCTGTGATAAGTGTGGAAAATATAGTCATTTGAATATGAAGCTTACGGAACATGGAATTCTCCTTTGTACTATTTTGTATATATGCCGGGGCATACGGAACTAAGAGTGAAATCATTAGCCATGGTCACTGATTTATACTTCGCCCAGGGGCTCGTATTCATTAAGTGTCCAGGAATATGTCTTACTATACCATGTGTTTCTTAAAATAATCTCTAAAGACAAATGAAATGGATGGGTAAATATTTTTTTGATTTTTAGAGCTAGTTTAGAGATACGCCAATTATAATAGAAAATGCTTAAGATGTATACAGCATAAACCAATAAGCTTGAATGAGTGACAGAAATGAACAGGAGGATATTCATGAAAAAATCAGGAATCTGGAAAAAACGGCTGGCAGCGGCCACAACTATTTGTCTTGCAGCAGGAAGCCTTGCGGGCTTAAGTGGGTGCGGCAATTCAGATGTAAACGCGAAAGAGGAAGAAACCGGAGACAACAATACAGAAAGTGTTGAACCAGAGGAAACAAGTACAGAGACTGCAGAAAAAGAGGATGCAGATAATCAGAACGGTATGGGCAGATATCTGGAGGAGGATGTAAATCTGCCGGAGGATTGTAAGTCATTATATGGGCTTCAACCGCTTGAGGACGGAACACTTCGGATCTTCTATACCACGGCCGAGAAAAATATTATGATTGCGGACTCAGGGGACGGAGGCGCGTCCTGGCAGGCAGGAGAACCCATCAATGAAAAGCTGGGAATCGATTTGGACGGAGGTGGTGTTACAAGTATGCCTGCTCCCGCCATATCAGAGAAAGGAGACATTTTTTTCAGTGTATACATTCAGGAGGATGAGAACAGTGAGGGAATGTCCACCTATTATCATATATCTGCAGATGGTGAAGTACATAAGCTGGATTTTTCCGGGCTGTCAGAATATTTTTATGTGTTTAACTGCAAATTTACGAAACAGGGCACGCTGCTTTTACAGACTGTGGAGAGCCTCATTGAAGTAAATCCGGAGGACGGCAGTAAGCTCTATGAGTACGAGAACGGAAATCGAGTAGAGTTTTTTGGTGTTGCAGGAAATAAGCTGGCAATTATTGTAGATGGGAGTGTCCACTACTATAATACAGAGACTAAGGAGCCTATAGAAGGCGGGGATATACTGACCGAGCATATGGGTTCAAATCCAGAAAATTTGATGCTCATGAGTACATCATCCTTGCCGATTTTGTTGTGCGAGGGCGACGAGGAGGATACAGTTTTTTATGCGGACCATAATGGCTTGTACCGATATGCATTTGGCGGAGAAGTTGTGGAGCAGGTGATTGATGCTTCATTAAACTCTATGGGTTCTCCGGCTACATCGTTTTTGAGCCTGTCCAAAGATAAAGATGGTGTATTCTACCTTTTGTACAGAGGTGATAACGAAGGGTTAAATGTGCTTAAATATGTTTATTCCAAGGATACTCCTGCTGTGCCTGATACGGAGCTTAAGCTATATTCATTGAAAGAAAACTCCTTTATCAAGCAGGTTGCAGCTATTTTTCAGAAAAAGTATCCGGACATATATCTCAATATTGAAACCGGTATGAGCGGGGATGATGCAGTTACCAGTACGGATGCCATTAAGACCTTAAATACGGAAATCATGGCAGGAAAAGGACCAGATATCATGATTCTGGACGGAATTTCAGAAGATACTTACATCGAGAAGGGCATGCTTTCTGATTTAAGCGGATTATTAAAGGAAGCAGGAATCCTTGATAATGTGAAGGAAGCATATACTCAGGAGGATGGAAGTATTTACTGTATGCCGTCGAAGTTTGGCATTCCGATGATTATGGGAAAGAAAGACGAATTAAGCAGTGTCAGTGATTTAAAGAGCATGGCAGATATTCTCGAGGCTCATCTGGATGAATATGATCTGAATAAACAGCCTATGAGTTTCGCCAGAAGTGCCAGCTACCTTTTGGGCGCACTGGCTGAAGTGAGTTATCCTGCATGGCTGGATGAGCAGGGTGTCCTGGATGAAACGGCAGTAAGAGAATATCTGGAACAGGTAAATCGTATTTATCAAAGTGAAAAAAATTCTGTGAAGGAGATGATAGAGCAATATGGTATGTCAGAGGCAGATATGGATTATCCATATTCACGTGAATACTCAAGAGTTTCATCGAATGCCATGGGCATGAAATATGGAAGAGAAATTCTTGGCCCAGGTTTGTTGTTATCACCAGAGGATTTTGCAAGTGTGTATTCGGCAGAGAAGGATGAACCCTCACTTTCTCATGCATTGTGGAATGGTCAGTCCGAAAATTGCTTTACTCCTTTGATGGTTGCCGGTATCAGTGCTAAGACTACACAGAAAGAGGCCGCTGAAAAATTTATACAATTTTTATTCAGTGAGGAAGGACAAAAAATCTCATCATATTCTGGTCTGCCTGTGAACGAAACCGTTTTTGACAGTATGGATTATTGGAATCTGGGTGGTGAGAATGGTGTGATCAGTGAGAACAGTAGTTCCAATACTGAAACTGGTGAAATGATGGTGCTTACTACCGTTCAGCCGCCGAATGATGCAATCAGTGAAGTGCAGAAGCTTGGCAAAACGCTCACCCAACCGGTGGCTGCCAATGATATTATTTTAAATGCAGTGATGTCCTCAGGTGCCAGATACTTAAAGGGAGAAATCAGTCTGGATGAGGCCTGCAATAGCATTACGCAAGAAGTAAATTTATATCTGTCTGAATAAAACTCAGAGAGTGACTGCCGCTTTGCGATATAAGAGTCGTAAAGCGGCAGTTTTTAAGCCTTTGTTCAGTCAAGTTCATCCGGCCAGCCGTTCCTGCTCAGGGAGCTCAGAAGAGCATTCTGCGGCAGGTGTTTGTATAGGAGTATATTTATCCTCCATAAAAGCCAGGAGTTCTTCTTCTGTAAGGCTGGTTATCTTATCGGGATATAACAAGGCAAATTCTCTAACATATCTAAATGTATCATAAAGCATAGAAACCCCTCCTTTACGTCTGCTGAATCTTTTGATATAATTATCCTACAATTAAGTGTTGAAAACTATTTGATTTACGCCATTTTATATAAAAATAGCGACACAATTTTTGGATAATTATAAGAAAGGAGGGACGCGTATGAAAATCCGGGTTAAGGAGAACCAATTGGAGGCTATTGAAGGGCTGCATACTGAATACCCCTACGTTCTGCACCATGTGAATCTGAAGGAAACGAAGGTGCCCTGGCATTGGCATGAGGAGCTGGAATTTGATTATGTGGTAAGTGGAACCATAAAAGTGGTTACCGCTTCTAAGACTTATATATTCCATAAGAATGAGGCGTGCTTTATCAACACAAATGTTTTGTGTTTGGTGGGAGAGGCGCACGATGGGGAGGAGTGTATTTTGGACTCTCATTTGTTTCATCCTGTATTCTTAAGCGGACATTTTAAGAGTGTTTTTGAGACAAAGTATCTGGATCCTGTGCTGCAGAATAAAAAGATAGAAGTCATGGAAATCAGAGGAGAAAATAAATATCAAACAGAAATGCTCAAAAAGCTGAGGCAGGTTTCGTTTCTCCAGTCAAAGGAAAATATGGAATTTGAGACAAGAAATCTGTTTTCTGAAATATGGGTGCTTTTATTGAAAGAAATCGAGAACCTCAGATACGAGGATACTCCGGTGAAGCTGGCGAGTCAGGAACGTATCCAGACAATGATGGTTTTTATTCACGAAAACTATCAAAATAAGATATCTCTCAGGGATATTGCGGCTTCCGCTATGGTGAGCGAGCGCGAATGTCTGCGCTGCTTCCAGGAGAGCATTCACAAGACCCCGTTTGAGTATCTTTTAGATTACCGGATTGAGACAGCGGAAAGACTCCTTCGGACAACAAATATGCCGGTTACGGATATTGCCATGGAAACAGGGTTTTCCAGCGCGGCCTATTTCGGTAAGGTATTTAAAAACATCAGCGGAAAAACGCCGGGCGCATTTCGGAAGCAGTACGAGCTGCTGCAACGAGAGTCTTAGGCAGTCTACCGGAACACTTCGAGCTGGTAGCCCACTCCCCGTACGGTTTTTAGGACAATGCTGCTGTCCACGGTTTTGAGACGGCGGCGCAGAAAGTGGATGTAATTGTCCAGATTACCTTCCTCCACGTCACTCTCCAACCCCCAAACCCGGTTCAGAAGCAGGGGGCGGGGCAGGATTTGCCCGGGATTGCGCAGAAAGACTTCGAGTAGTGCGCCCTCCCGCTTGGAGAGTGTACAGTCTTTTGTCCCCTTGGACAAACGGTTGGTGTCGGGGTCAAAGGCGATATCACCAAGTTTGAGCAGGGCAGAATCATCCCAATTACCCGGCCGGCGCATAATGCTTCGGATACGTGCCATGAGCTCCTCAAAGGCAAAGGGCTTGACCATATAATCGTCAGCCCCGCAGTCCAGTCCGGTGACCTTATCGGTGAGCTCCCCCAGAGCAGTCAGGAAGATTACCGGGGTGGAAATATGTGTGCGGCGGGCCTCGCGTAGCACCTGGGTGCCGTCCATAGATGGCAGCATTCTATCTAATATCACTAAATCATGAATGTGCTCCTGCATATAATAAAGTCCTTCTTCGCCATCATGGCACACATCTACGATAAATTCTTCTTTTTCTAAACGGAATTTCATGGCGGATGCTAATTCAACATCATCTTCAATAATTAATATTCTCATATTCAACACCTTGCTTTCATAAATTATGCCTCTAATTGTGTCTCTATATTATATCTCTATATTATATCTTTAAATATATCTCTAAATTTACTTCACACTGCTGGTATGGCCTTATTAACCATTTTCATATTATACCATGGCCACTGAATTCATATTATACCACAGTATTCTCTAAACTATCTCTAAAAAATAATATGGGATTTAGAGGAAGCTTAGAGATTGCCGTGTTATTCTTGAATTATCAAATATCTTAGAAATGAGGCAGAATTATGAGAAAACGTAGTCAGGCCTATAAGGGTCTTTTGTTTATACTTCCAAGCCTTTTGGGTGTGAGCCTGTTTTGGCTGGTTCCTTACATAGATGTGATCCGGCGCTCGTTTTTCAGTGCGGTGAGCGGGGAGTTTACAGGATTGAAAAATTACCGCACAGTCTTTGAAAATCAGGCTTTTCAGATGGCAGCGCAGAATACGATTCGATTTTTCTGTGTATGTATTCCTCTTTTGGTAGTCCTGTCCCTGGCAGTGGCGGTAATCCTGACAAGGCAGAAACGCTTTATGCAGGTTTTGAAAAGCCTGTTTTTGCTGCCCATGGCGATTCCGGTGGCCTCGGTGGTATTATTATGGAAGCTGCTTTTTCACAGCCAGGGACTTTTAAATCATGTGTTTACTTTAATCTCGCTGCCTACGGTGGACTGGATGAATACAGGCGCTTCTTTTTATGTGCTGGTTCTGAGCTATATTTGGAGAAATCTGGGATACGACATCGTGCTCTGGGTGGCGGGACTATCGGGAATATCACAGTCTCTCTACGATGCGGCAAAGGTGGACGGAGCCGGGGAGTGGAAATGCTTTACAAAAATCACCATGCCCAATCTCCTGCCGTCCTTGTTTACAATCGTGGTCCTTTCCCTGCTGAATGGCTTTAAGGTTTTCCGGGAGGCTTATCTGGTGGCGGGGGATTATCCGCAGGAAAAAATGTATCTCTTGCAGCATCTTTTCAATAACTGGTACCGGGATTTGTCTTTGGATAAGATGGCTGCCACTGCGGTGGTCACCGGAATCGTAATATTGGTCTTAATACTGGCTTTGCAGAAGGCCTGGGAAAAGGAGGACTGACAGATGAAAAAGGTGCTTACTGGACTGCTTGCGGTCATGGCCTTTATTGCTGTGTTTCCAGTTATTTTCCTGGTGATTGGCTCGCTTATGGGAAAATCCGAGTTAAAGGAGCTGCTGCTTCCTGTATTGGAGGGGACTTCAGGTTTCGCATCCTGGAAGCCGCTGCCGCAGTTTCCTACGCTGCGCTCGTATGTGGAGCTTTTGTTGGATTCGCCGGAGTTTTTCGTGATGTTCTGGAATTCTGTGAAGCTTACCGTAGGAATACTGGGCGGACAGCTTCTGGTGGGCGTTCCTGCTGCATGGGGCTTTGCCAGGTTCCGCTTCCCGGGAAAAAAGGTATTGTTTACCATTTATATTGCCTTGATGATGATGCCCTTTCAGGTGATGATGCTCAGTAATTATCTGGTTTTGGATAAGCTGTTGCTTCTTGATACCTTGGCGGGAATTATCCTTCCGGCAATGTTTTCTACTTTTCCGGTTTTTATCATGTACCGGTTCTTTGAAGGGATTCCGGAGGCTTTGATGGAATCGGCCAGGCTTGATGGTGCGGGGGAGCTGCAGTTATTCATACGGGTGGGGATTCCTCTGGGTTCGCCGGGCATTATTTCTGCGATGGTGTTGGGATTTCTGGAATATTGGAATCTGATTGAACAGCCTATGGCATTTTTAAAAACAAAAGAACTGTGGCCGCTTTCGCTGTTTCTGCCGAATATCAACATGGAGCGTGCAGGTCTGGCTTTTGCGGCCTCGGTGGTCGTGCTGCTGCCGGCAGTGCTGGTATTTCTGGCAGGGCAGGATTATCTGGAACAGGGGATTATTTCCACAGCGATTAAGGAGTAGATGAGATGATGAGACAGAAGAAATTAATAAAATGGCTGGTATTGTTTTTTGCGGTAATGTTTTTGTTTACCGTGCTGTCCCGTGCGGCAGATTCGGTGAATGTGGCCAGGATCAGTGCAAAATCCATACAGAATCAGGTGATTACCCATAAGGTTACAGGAAGCGGTAAGGTGGAAGGAATCCGGGAACGTGCGGTATTTGCTTACGAAGGACAGAAGATCGCCCAGGTGCTGGTGCAGGAGGGGCAGGCAGTCACTAAGGGGGACGTGCTCATGCGTCTTTCCGCTGACAGCCTTAAGAAATCGATATCGGAAAAGCAGGCTGAGGTGGACCAGCTTACTCGTGAGGTGCGGGATCTGGAAAGCCAGGAAACTGTGGACGGAGAAAAGAAATCCTATGCGTTAAGAAGAGCTGAGGAGAACTATAATGTTGCGGTGGAAAACGGGGATATTAATATGGCCAATGCGAGGATGGAGGTGGATGTGGCACGGCAGAAGCTGCAGAACTTCTATGATGCGCTGGGCTTTACAGACCGACAGAGAGATACGTCACAGGAGCAGGCGCTTCTGGATGAGATACGTTCCCGTGAGGAGGCGCTTAATCAGGTGATCATGCAGAGAAACCAGGAGGTACTGGCCGCGGAGCGTGAGATTGAGGATGCGAAGCTTGAGGAGGCTGCGGACGGCAGTCTGGAAAATTCCCGGCAGAAATTAAGCAAGGCTTCGGATGAGCTTAAGACACTTAAAAAACTAAATAAAAGAAAAGGACAAATTAAAGCTCCTATCAATGGAGTTATAAAAAGTATTTCCGCTGCTACCGGCAGTCTGACAGGCCAGGAGGCAGCAATGGTGCTTTATGAGACAAAAGGGAAGCTGCGTATGACAGGTGTGATCACTAAGAACGACCTCAAATATGTAGAGGTGGGCGGAAAGGCTGAAGTCAAAAACAGCAGTGGTAAGTTGATTGAGAATACCGTGGTAGAGTCCATTAAAGAGGACGATGCAGACCCCGATTCCCGCATTATTTCCATCAGTATACCGGAAAAAGCTATGAATATCGGCGAAACAGCAGAGTTTACGGTATCCAAGTCAGCAGGACCGTACAGTTCCTGTGTGCCTCTTTCCGCCCTCCATGAAAACAACGGGCAGAAATTTGTGTATGTGGTGGACACCCAGGATACGGTATTGGGCGAGGTGCTGGTGGCAAGGCAGGTGGAGGTAAGGGTTAAGGATAAAAATGAGACCCTTGCGGCATTGGAGGAGGGAAATCTTTCAAGTGACCAGAAGGTGATCGCTGATTCTGACCGAGAGATTACCTCAGGCAGCCGGGTGCGGCTGCAGGATTCATGACGGGCCGGCGTCAGGCAGCTTTGATTTATTATGGAAGGTGCCTGATCATTTGGCTTTTGATCGCCATCACCTATCTCTGTGGAATGAAAGCCTATCTGGGCACAGAGAAAAACGCGGCGGTAAATATTTTCTTATCCTCTGTATATCCAAATCAGGGACGTGTGGAGGAAATCATAACCTCAGAACAGGAGCGAGAAACCCCTGCGGATGTGTGTTTTTATTGGGACGGGGGTATCCGAAAGGTGGTACAGCAGGAATATTCACGTCAGTCTCAAGTCCTGGTTGTGGGACTTTTAGGCAAGGCCGGTTTATACGATTGGAAAGCAGCCGGACTAGCCGAGGAAGACAGAAGCGGGTGTCTTATTGACAGAAGTACGGCGGTTTCCTTGTTTGGCAGCGCTATGGCTGAGGGTGGGGAGATTACGCTTGGGGGAGATACCTACCAGGTGCGTAAGGTGCTTCCCTGGAAGCAAAGCGTGATGGTCATTCGTCCGAAGGATAAGGAGACTGTGTATACAAGAGCGTTTGTGCGGCCAAAGCCAGGGGAGACGGAGCAGAGTGCCGCGGAGAAGCTTTTGATGAGCTATGGATTGTCGGGGAGTATTGTGGACGGGGATATAGTGAATGCTGCAGCCCTGATCATTCTCATTCTTTTCCCGGGGACCATGGCAGTGGAGCTGTTCTTAAGTGCTTTCCGGGAGCGGAAGAAATACCGGGAGCAGCATAAGGAGTATTGGTTCTGGACCGGAGCGTGTGCTCTGATTGGTGTACTGGCGGTTTTCTTTGTGGTGAGATATGTGCGGATACCTGTGGACTGGATACCGGGCAAGTGGTCGGATTTTCAGTTCTGGCCGGATAAAATTGCCCAGGAGAGCGCTAAGCTCAAGCTTTACCTCATGCTTCCCAAAACAGTGACCCAGACAGAGCAGATGATCGCGGGAATCAAGGCGATGGCCTGGCCGCTGGTTTCCCTTATTATTTATATAGGAAGCAAAGGCTTTCGGGCGAAAAATGCGCGGTGGAATTAGAGCATGTGGGCTGTGCCGTAGTATTGTGGCTTACTCTTGGCTGGTTAATAAGATTCCTTTACGGGATATCAAATAAACCTGCATTATACAGACTTTTACAAGATACAATCAGAACCCTAATAGGATGCTGGCAGAATTTTCGTAGGATGAAGACAGAATTTTCACAGGATGCGAGCTGTGTTGACATAGTATGTGCCGAAGCATATAATGTTTATACAATATAATTCATTAAAAGTACATCGAATGATTCATTAAAAGTGTATTAATAGTACATCAAAATACATCAAGCATAAGTGTGGAGGTAGGATTGTGGAATATCTGGTGAAGAGGATAAAAAGCAGAGAGGAGATAACCAACTGCCAACGGTTTGAGGTAAATCATTTCCAGTGGGTGGACGGGCCGAAGCCCGAGACGTACGGCTATATGGGCTTTGTGGAAGGACAGGGATTGTACGTGGAAATGTATTGTAAAGAGGCAAATCCAAAGAGAGACTGTGTGGACCCGGAGGGGCGGTTTGTGTCCGATAAAGGGGGCCGTGTATGTGACGACAGTGCCATGGAAATCTTCGTGGGATTTCCGGGGAAAGAGGGCAGGATGACTGGAGATTCTCTATATCTGAATTTCGAGATAAACGCTAATGGGGTGATGTACGCTAAGTATGGAGAGGGGCGTAAGAACCGTTCATTTCTTTCACCGGAGATTTATGCTCTTGCCTCACCGGGGGCGGCGGTGAAGGAAGATTACTGGAAAGTTCATGTGTTGTTTCCTGAAACTTTTTTGAAAGAAATCAGCGGGGTGGACTTGTCAAAACCGGGAACAGAATTATACTGTAATTTTTATAAGATATCCGAGACTGCGGAAATCGAGCATTACGCAAGCTTTTCAGAAGTCGGAAGCGACACGCCGAATTTCCATCTGCCACAATTTTTCGCCAGGGCGGTTGTGGAGTAGGACAAGGCTTTTCGTGAAAATGTCGAAAAAGACTTCGCTTATTTGTACAAGATGTGAAAAAAGTATGGAAGATGACAGTTGCTTTGTGCTATAATAAAACTACTTTATAAGAATATGTGTATAGGAGGTAGAAGATTATGGTATCTTTCAACTACGTGATTAAGGATGAGCTTGGTATCCACGCAAGACCGGCAGGCCTTCTTGTAAAAGAGGCAGGTAAGCTGGGAAGCAAGATTATGATCTGTAAGGGCGAGAAGAAAGGCGATGCGAAAAAGATTTTCGGTATTATGGGTCTTGCCGTAAAGCAGAATGATGAAATTACCGTTACTGTGGAGGGTGATACTGAGGAAGCGGACGCTGAGGTAATCAAGAACTTCCTGGAGAACAATCTCTGATTAACTCATGAATGCTGGCAGCTCAGATATACTGAACTATCACTGCGAATGCTGGCAGCTCAGATATTCTGAAGTGTTACGGTGAATGCTATATAGCAGAGATAAATACGAAAATCAAGGAGAAAGACCTATGAATGTATTAGAAGGAAAGTCTGTATTTTCCGGTATTGCGATTGGGAAGATTTCTATTCTTCAAAAGGTAGATACAAGTGTGAAGCGCGTGCATATCGAAGATGTGGAGGCAGAAACTGCGCGTGTGGAGCAGGCGAAGGACACAGCAGTTGCACAGCTTCAGAAGCTGTACGAAAAGGCTGTCCAGGAGGTCGGCGAGTCAGGTGCGGCCATCTTCGAGGTGCACCAGATGATGCTGGACGATGAAGATTATCTGGATTCCATCCGCAACATCATCCACACAGAGAGTGTAAATGCGGAGTACGCAGTGGCTACCACGGGCGATAACTTTGCCACCATGTTCGCGGAGATGGACGATGATTATATGAAAGCCAGAGCAGCGGATGTAAAAGATATTTCCGACCGTCTGGTACGCGTACTGTCCGGAAGCGGCGATGGCGATCTGGAGGCTTCTGAGCCGGTGATCGTAGTGGCTGAGGATTTGGCTCCCAGTGAGACCGTACAGATGGATAAAAGCAAGGTACTGGCTTTTGTCACCAGAAAGGGTTCTTCTAACTCCCATACCGCAATCCTCGCAAGGACAATGAATATCCCGGCACTTATCAACATTGAGTATGATGACAGCATGAATGGCAAGATGGCTATTGTGGATGGAAAAGGCGGACGTCTGATCATTGATTCTGATGCGGAAACGTTAAAGAAATTTGAGGATATGAAGGAAGAGGAGCAGCGCCAGAGGGCTATGCTCAAGGAATTGAAAGGAAAAGCTACTGAAACAAAAAGCGGACATAAGCTGCATCTCTATGCAAACATCGGAAGCCTTTCCGACGTTGCAAGTGTACTTACCAACGATGCGGAGGGAATTGGACTTTTCCGCAGCGAATTTATTTATCTGGAAAAGGATAATTACCCTACTGAGGAGGAGCAGTTCCAGATTTATAAGACTGTGGCCCAGAATATGGCAGGCAAGAAAGTCATTATCCGTACGCTCGATATCGGCGCGGATAAGCAGATTGATTATTTCCAGATGGCTCACGAGGAAAACCCGGCCATGGGTTACCGTGCAATCCGCATCTGCCTTGACCGCCCGGAGGTGTTTAAGACCCAGCTTCGCGCATTGTTCCGCGCCAGTGTATTCGGTAACATTTCCATTATGTATCCTATGATTATTTCCGTGACAGAGGTGAAGCAGATCAAGGCAATCGTGGAGGAAGTGAAAAAAGAGCTGACAGAGCAGGGCATTCCGTTTAAAGAGGACGTGGAGCAGGGCGTGATGATCGAGACTCCCGCAGCGGTGATGATTAGTGACCTTTTGGCTAAGGAAGTGGATTTCTTCAGTATCGGTACCAATGATTTGACCCAGTACACGCTGGCCATTGACCGGCAGAATGCAAAGCTTGATAATATTTATGATTCCCATCATGAGGCAGTGCTGCGCATGATTCAGATGGTTGTGGAGAATGCCCACAAGGAAGGCATCTGGGCAGGTATCTGCGGCGAGCTGGGAGCAGACACCACACTGACCGAGCGTTTTGTGAAAATGGGAGTGGACGAGCTGTCCGTATCTCCGACCTTTGTGCTTCCGGTGCGTAAGATTGTGAGAGAGATGAATTGAATTTGATTTTGTACAAGGCTGTGCCCTGTACGGTAATAGAATATAAATAAGCAGAAAAGCCCCCGGCCATGTACATGAATATGGCCGGGGCTTTTCCGCGTGGAAAAGATTTTTTGTAATGTTCGGGTATTATGTTCCGGGGTGTGGTATTTTTGTACAATTGTACAACCAGTCTGTGCGTGGTATAATGAGAACACTTAAACACTTAAATATTTAACGAACCCGAGCCAAAGGCGAAGGGAGAGTATAGTGAGACATTATGCGTGTATGTATGGGGTGACGGGAGAGAGAAATTGAAACGGTTTAGCAGGAATTGGCGGGAAAAGATTAATATCTATTTCTTATATATATGGAAAAAATTTAGGGATTCTAAAATCAGGACGAAACTTCTTATTTATTTGGTAATGGTTGCTATCATCTGTAGTGGTGTGATAGGCGGAATCAGTTATATCACCATGAAAAATGCGATGATTGATACCACAAAGGAATCCGCGATCAGTCTGATGAAGCAGCTTGGAATCAGAATGGAGGAACGAATCCGGGAGTTTCAGGATGCGTCTTATTCATTTGGAAATAAGCAGAAAATATTCAGTCTGATGGATGACGGAAAGGATATATCAATCAGCTCTTGGGAATATAATCAAAACCGTGCCAATCTTATTGCAGAATTCCTGTCAGTGACCTCACTATATAATTATTCGGATTTTGTGATATTGGAGTCAAGCAGTAATCACCTATATTATTATGATCAAGGTGGAAAAAGGGACAAGGTTTCCTCGGATGAAGCGCAGGAGATTATGGATAACTTGCGTGATGCACCGACAGAGACATTGCCGGCAAAGTGGGTGAAAAGCGGAGAAAGAGTATATTTTGTGCGCAAGCTGGTGCGTTCGTCCGAGAGTGGTGTCCGTACCATTGGGACGATTGCATTCGCGATATCCGATGATTTTTTTATCCTCGATGACGATGAGAAAACGATTGTTTCCAACGAGAAGCTTATCGTAAGCGTAGGGGACGAAATATTCAAGAATAACAGCCTGGATATGGATAGCAGAGACCTGCAATACTATCTGTCTTATAAACAAGGGAAATACTATATTTATGCGATGATGAGAGAGGTGGCGGGAGAAAAATATCTGGTGATTCCTATGAGGACCGTACGTTTCCAGTGGAACATTTTATGTTTTATTCCTTATGCGCATATTTTGGAAAAAGCCAACCTGGTAATACCCAGAATTCTAGTTACCACGGCAGTTCTTCTGGCAGTCGGGTTGTTGATGGGATTTTTGCTGTACCGTAATGTAAGGAAAAATCTAAATATTATTCAACAAGGAATGTACCAGTATGAAAGTGGAGACTATTCCAGACTTATTTCTCCGGCGACCTATGATGAAATCGGCTGCCTGATTCTCCAGTTTAACCATATGGGTATGAAAATCCATGAATTAAATGAGCTGACGAGAAGAGAGGAAGAGGAAAAGCAGGAATTGCAATATCAGGTTATGGAGGCACAGATCAATCCTCATTTTCTCTACAATACTTTGGGGTCTTTAAAATGGCTGGCCTATGAAAAGGAGCAGACAGAGATTGCAAAGCTTGCGGATGCTATCATTAATCTGCTTCGTTTTACGGTGAAGCATGCGAATCAGTATATCTGCCTTAGGGAAGAGCTTACTTACATAAACAATTATATTTACATACAGCAGACACGGTATGAGGATGCCTTCCAGGTAGAAACAGAGGTTTCTGATGATGCGATGGACTTCCAGATCATCGGTTATATTCTTCAGCCTTTTATAGAAAACAGTATCCTTCATGGAATTGATAATGCAAAAAAAGACGGGATAATCTGGATAAAGGGAGAGATAGCGGGCAGCTGTCTGTGTCTAAGTGTTTCCGATAACGGAAAAGGAATGACGCAGGAGAAGCTTTTAGATTTAAAGAGAAAAATTGAGGAAGATAAGACGGAAAAATACAGGGGTTTTAATGGTATCGGAATAACGAATATCATATTGAGATTAAAAATGGTCTACGGAAAAGGGTTCCGCTACAGCATAGAGAGTGAGCCTGGCAGAGGAACATCCGTGTGTATGTATATTCCGGAAAGGACTTTAGAAGATGAAAAAGCGTGTACTGATCGTTGAGGATGACAAATTTTTTCGTTTTGCAGTAAAGAAGATGATAGACTGGGATAAATACGGTTTTGAGATTGCTGGTGAAGCTGTGCATGGAGAAGCTGCTCTTGCGTTTCTTTCCCAGAATGAAGCGGAGGTCGTTATAACTGATATGAGTATGCCGATTATGAACGGTATCGAACTGACCGCAGCGTTAAAGGAAAAGTATCCGCATATTTTGGTCATTGCTTTGTCCGCGTATGATGATTTTGAGTTTGTGAAGGAGTCCTTGAAACTCGGTGCTCAGGATTACATTTTAAAGCAGGATATTGAAAACCAGGATGTGGGAGAAATCATATGGAAATCCTGGGAAAAGCACAGACAGAATCTGGCCCGGGATCATAAAATAAAAGCAGGTCTCCGACAGATTTTATTGAAAGGCAAGGATGATGAACGTGCGCAAAGATATCTCCGCATTTCGCTTATGGACCAGTGGGGATTTTATCTTTGCCGAATAGAAAATTTAAATGAAGAATGGAATGCGCCGAAATGCCGGGAGGAAGTATGGATACCAGACAGTCTTGTGGAACTGCATGGGCAGAGCGAGCATCTTTTACTTCTTCCTGTACAGAAGGATCACAGCTTGAAAAATCAGGCGCAGCACAGAGACAGACAGTTAAAGGAAATCCAGGAGCTGCTTGAAGGTGAGGAGTATCTTGGCGGCTGCAGCAGCCAGGCAGAAAGTATAGATAAGCTTTCACAGTTACGCACGGAGGTGCATGGCTGTTTAGAAATGTCGCGCTTTCTCAAAAGAAAGCAGATACTGGTCTGGGATTTGGTTAAGGATCAGTATGAGAAAAGAACGAAAGATTATGTGGCAGACAAGGCGGATTTTGGCTTTGTTTCTGAAAGGGAACAGGCAAAGCGCGCGCTTAATGACCTTACTGCAAAGCTTCGGGTAGAAATGCCGGAGGAATGCTGTATTCAGAGGAGTTATCTGAATTTTATTGACGCTGTGGCGCGTAATCTCCACATGGAGATGGATAATCAGCAATATGCCAATCTCAAGGAAATGCTTGAAAGGTCTGCTGCTCTTGACCAAAAGCATGAAATCTGTCTTACCTTTGTGGAGAAGATGTTTCTCAACACAATGGAAAATGTCATGCACCCGGGAGTACGTGTCGCTATTTCCTATATGAAGAAGAATTACGAAAAGGATTTGGCTTTAATTGATATTGCTGATTCGGCTGCTTTAAACGAAAGTTATTTTTCCGGTCTTTTTAAGAAGGATACAGGGCGAAGTATTACCGAATACCTGAATGAAATAAGGATTTACAGGGCAAAAGAACTGATTTCTGAGACGAACTATAAAAATTACGAGATTGCCGAGATGGTGGGAATACCAAATTCCTCTTATTTCAGTACGGTTTTTAAGAAACAGACAGGAATGACGATACAGGAGTACAGGCAGATTGTTTCTCTGAAAAAATGAAAAGAAATCTAAAAAAATTAAATGGACTTTATAACAAATTTGTTCACATAAAAAAAGCTGTGGTGTTTGGAGACAAAATACCGCGGCTTTTTATGTAAAATCTAAAGAATACGAAAAGCAGCGGCAACGTTTTAGAGATACAATAAATTCATCAAAGAAACAAGCAAAAACAGATATCGTACAGGAGGAAAGAATCTATGAAAAGAAAAGCATTAACAGTAATGCTCGCAGGGTTGCTTGCAGCAGGCAGTATGTCCTATGGGACGATTGTTCACGCAAAGGAGGTAAAGGATGAGGAGGTATCCAACGCAGAGGACGAACAGATTACCCTGGAATTTATCAATGGCTCCGCAGAAGAGCAGTATGTGGCATGGCTTGATGAGGTAATTGCAAATTTTGAGGAAGCCAATCCTAATATCAAAATAGAAATTCAGAAAACATCCATTGACAGCTTTAACCAGACAGTGATGACGAGATTTGCGGCCGGGGATGTGCCGGATTTATTCTCTTTTTCCGCCAATGATATGGATGATATGGTGCCGAGCGGATATGTTCTCGATTTAAGCGGAAGCGCAAATCTGGAAAACTATTCAGAAGGAATGCTGGATTCCTTCACAAAAGACGGAAAAACTTATGCACTTCCGATTGCCAATGATTTTATGTGTGTGACTTATAATAAGGCTGCATTTGAGACAGCAGGAATTGGAGAAGTACCGGATACCTGGACGGGTTTCCTGGATGCGTGCAAGAAGCTTCAGGAAGCAGGAATTGTACCTATTGCATCTGGTTTTTCTGAACAGTGGGTTGTAAACGGTACCTCCCAGACTACATATTGTGCACAGGTTCTGGCTAATGACGGCCCCACGCTTGCATCCATGGTGGACCGTACAAACAAATTTGCGGATACAGAGCAGTGGAAGGCTTTTTTCACTAAGCTGCAGGAGATTTATCCGTACATGAATCAGGACCCATTTGGAACAGACCAGAACACCTGCTATTCCATGCTGGCGAACGGAGATGCCGGAATGATTCTGAACGGTACCTGGACAGTTACAAATGCAACAGCTATGAACCCTGATGCTGAATTTGGTATTTTTGCTCTTCCTGTATCAGAGAATGCAGAGGACAATGTAATGCCTATGTGTCCGCCGGAATCAGCAGTTGCTGTTGCAGCAGAAAGTCCTCATGCAGAAGAAGCGGTTAAATTCCTTGAATATATGATGTCACCGGATTCAGCATCTCTGTATGCCGAAAAAGGTGCTGGAATTCCCATTGTCAAAGGGGTGGATACTGCGAATCTGACCGGTGCATTTAAAGATGCGGCTGACATTATGAACAGTGGTGAGGTGAAGGTGATTTCCTCCAAGAGCTTCCCGAGCGCCAATGAGGATGCATTTATCAATGATGTTTCTGAGTTTTTCCTTGACGGATGTGAGGATGTAGACGGAGCGCTGGAAATCCTGGATACAGATTTTGATAATCTTGCACAGTAATTGAGAAAAGCTGCCGCGTGGCTGGTAATGGAGAAAAGAATCTGTTTAAGCCATGGGGCAGCCTTTTTTTGTAGAAAGGAAAGCTATGAAAAGATTTAGAAAAGAAATGAGCTATTTTGTATTTTTAATTCCTTCCCTTATTTTGTTCGGTTTTTGCATTGTATACCCTTTTTTGTCGGGAATACAGCTTGCTTTTACAGATTGGAATGGTATTTCCAGGGAATATAATTTTGTTGGACTTGATAACTTTGTAAAGCTTCTGTCGGACAGAAATGTAGTACAGCCGATCAGGACAACCGTGATTTACGGTGTGGGAGTGACTGCAATCAATAACATTCTTGCGCTGTTTCTTGCGGTGAATCTGAGTAAGAAGCTGAAGGGGAAAGCATTTTTTAAAACAACCTATTTTATACCCCTGGCAATCAGTGCGGTTTTGGCATCCTTTGTCTGGAAATATATTGATTCTAATCTTTTTTCAGAAATCCTGGGAAGATCTCTTATGGGAAGGAGAGAGACTGTACTCATTGGAATTATCATTATATCCTTGTGGAATAATCTCGGATCTAATGTAATGATCTATATGGCCGGAATTACCGGGATTTCCAAGGACTATGATGAGGCGGCCATGATTGATGGGGCGAATGGCAGACAACGCTTCTTCCATGTAACGATTCCTATGCTGATGCCGTCCTTTACTATCTGTGTGACCCTGACCTTGACCTCCTCTCTCAGAGAGTTTGGTACAGTTCTGGCAGCTACCGGCGGCGGGCCTGCAGGCTCCTCACAGACGGTTGCTATTTTAATTTATGATTACATGTTTAAATATTCAAGAGCAGGCTACGCACAGGCCATATCCCTGGTATTCATGGTGTTCCTTGTAGTAATCGGCCTGGTGTTGACGAAATTTTTCAGAAGCAGGGAGGTTGAAGCTTAATGAAAGAAAACAAGGTTGGAGCTATCTCAAAAGGTATTCTGTTTTTGATGACGATCATATTTCTTTTTCCTTTTTTAATCTGTATTTTAATGTCTGTAAAATCAAAACAGGAGACTTCTAAGGGGATTTTGTCTCTTCCGGAATCGATTCACTGGGAAAACTTCACAACTGCTATGGAAAAGGCAAAGATTGCACTTTCTATGAAGAACAGTCTCATCATTACCGTATGTTGTGTATTGATCATTGTTCTTGTTGCTTCGGCTGCCGCTTATGCGATTGGACGGCGGTATAACAACCGTTTTTATCGTTTTTACGAGACTTTGCTGGTTGGCTCTATGATGCTTCCGTTTCAGGTGATCATGGTTCCTGTTTACCGTATGTATAAGAATCTGAACCTTTTAAATACCAGGACAGGAGCTGTGATCATGATATCCGGGCTGGCGATTGCTTATTCTACGGTTATGATTATTGGTTTTGTACGGAGCCTTCCCCTGGAGCTTGAGGAGGCGGCAGAAATAGAAGGGGCAGGGAGATTCCATATTTTCTTTTTCATTATTTTCCCCCTTTTAAAACCTATTTTGGCAACTGTGGCTACCCTGCAGTTTCTGAGTGTATGGAACGAATTCAATGTTTCCATTCTTCTCTTGCAGGATGAGGCGATTAAAACGATTCCTATGCAGCAATATGTATTTTTCGGAGCGTACGGCGCGGATTATAATACCGCGTTTGCGGCAGCAGTGATTGCCATGATTCCGGTGATTATTATTTTTCTTATATTACAGAAGCAGGTGGTTGCAGGTATGACTGCCGGTGCGGTGAAAGGATAAGTGAACATGAAACAGATTCGGTTTAAAAAGGATTTTCTTTTCGGTGTGGCTACAAGCGCCGCACAGATTGAAGGCGGTGCGTTCGCAGATGGAAGAAGCGCTTCCATCTGGGATGCATTTGCAAAGAAGCCAGGTGTGATAGGAGATGGGACAACTCCGGAGGTTTCTTGTGATTTTTATCATAACTACAAGGAGGATATCGCTCTTGCCAAACGTCTCGGCATTGAAAGCTTCCGATTCTCTTTTTCCTGGTCCAGAATTTTCCCGGAAGGCTGCGGTAAAGTGAATGAAAAGGGACTTGATTTTTATAAAAGAGTGGTGGAGGAGCTTTTAAAAAATGATATGGTTCCAAATGCCACCTTATATCATTGGGATTTACCTCAGGTGCTTGAGGAAAAGGGAGGCTGGCTGAACAGAGATATTGTGAAATGGTACGGGGAGTATGCGTCAGTCCTGTTCCGGGAGTTTGGGGACAGAATTCCGCTGTGGGCTACGATCAATGAGCCCATAGCTACATATGTCGGTTATGCGCAGGGGATTTTTGCGCCGGGGCACAGCTCTGAGCTTATGGGCCGCCAGGCTAATCATCACGTTCTTCTTGCTCACGGAGAGGGAGTCAGACGTTTCCGGGAGGAGAATATGAAGGACGGAAAAATAGGGATTGTCGTCGATGTCTGGAAGCACCATCCATTGAGGCCGGAAAACGAGGCAGACTGCGCGCTTGCGGAGCTTGAAAATGAAAAGACATATCGTTCGTATCTGCATCCTGTTTTTAAGGGAGGATACACAAGTGCGCTCCTGAATTATATGGAAGCGAATCATTGTATGCCTGATATGCAGGAAGGAGATTTCGAGCTGATCAGGCAGCCCCTGGATTTCTTCGGATTGAATTGTTATAACCGGGTAGTGGACTGTGCGGATGACACTCTTCTTGAGGCGGACAGAAAAAAGAAGCGCACAGGGGGAAATTTCCAGGACAATGGTGCAGAGTTTTATCCCAGGGCGGTTTATGATGCCATTCACATGTTGAAGGAGGATTATGAGCTTTCTATCCCCATTTATGTGACAGAAAACGGTACTCCTTCTTATAACGAGACACCGGGGGCGGACGGGTGTGTACATGATTCTAACCGTATCCAATATATCCGTGGATTCTTATATTGGATTGCAAAAGCTCTTGAGGAGGGGAATGATATCCGCGGATATTATGTGTGGTCCCTTTTGGATAACTGGGAATGGAACAGTGGATTTTACTCCAGATACGGACTGACTCATGTGGATTTTGAGACACAGGAACGGACAGTAAAGGATAGCGGAAAGTTGTATTCTCAGGTCATTAAAGACAAGGGATTTGAACTCCCGGAAGATTAAAAATTTTAGTACAGAGATGGTGAGGGATAATGCAGATGGTAGATTTTTTTAAGAATAAAAAGGGAGAGCCTGTTTTTCTTACGGGCTTACAGTGTCACAACTCTTCCAGCGGAACAGGAATGATTGACAAGACGATTGAAGCAATCAGGCTTCATGGAGGCAATCTTTTGGAAGCACCGGTGTACTGGTGTGAGGTTGAGAAGGAAAAGGACTGCTATGATTTCCGGATGGCGGCAGAGCTGGTAGACAAGGCAAGGGAGGCAGGTCTTTATCTGATTCCTTTGTGGTTTGGTTTCAGTAAAAACGGACTGTTTACTTATGCGCCGGAATATGTAAAGAAAGATTGTGCCACATACAGACGCGCCAGAAATTCAGCAGGTATTCCGGTAGAGTCTTTGTCTCCTCACTGCAGAGCTACCCTGGAACGGGATAAGAAAGCCTTTGTAAAGCTGATGGAGTTTTTGGCAGAGTATGACAAGGAAGGCACGGTGATTGCCGTGCAAGTGGAAAATGAAGTGGGGTTGGTCCATACTGACAGAGATTATGGAGAAGAAGCGCAAAGGGAGTTTTATGAGCCTGTGCCGGATTATCTGCGGGATGTGAAATTGGAAGACTGTGGCATTGGGAACACTCCATGGACCAGTCAGTTTGGAAGATATGGGAATGAAGCATTTGCAGCGTGGAAATTTGCCTCCTATATTCAGGAATTGGTGGAGGCGGCTAAACCGGTTTTCCATATTCCTTATATCATGAATGTATCCATTGAAATCAATGAATATGAGGAGCCGGGATTTTGTTATGTGTCTGGAGGACCTGTTTCCAGGGTGCTTGATATCTGGAAAAGAACAGCACCGGATATCCATCTGTTCGGACCGGATATTTATCTGGCGGCAGAGCGTGATTACCGTAAGGCTTGTGCCGCTTATTCCAGAGAAGATAATCCCTTATTTATTCCGGAATCTTTAAACGGTGGTGTGGGAGCGGCGCTGAATATGCTGCTGGCCGTTGCAGATTATGATGCGATTGGTGTATGCAGCTTCGGAGCGGAGAGTGGCTTTTACGAAGGTGTTCTGTTACCTGAGGCGGAGGAGGTGGCACTTTCAATGAGAGCGATTGCGTCTTTAGAGCCTCTTTTACTGAAGTATCACAAAACAGGCCGTATCTATGCGGTAACACAGGCTGAGTTCGCGCAATGGCAATATGTAAAAACAGAAGAGTATCATATTGTGGCCAGATTCTTGTCCAATGATCCGAAGCCGCAGCATTACTTCGGCTCAAGGATAAATGTGAATGCATTGGAAAATAGACACTATATGGAGAAAAGAGGCCGCTGTCTTATCATTGACTGCGGGGAAGGCGAATTCTTTGCAGCAGGTGTGGGTGTGTGCCTTTCCTTTATAAAAAGACCAGAGCCGGATGATCAAACACCGTATGCGCATTTGGCGTCTGCATTGTCAGGTCAGTTGAACTTTCTCTCTATTGAAGAGGGACATTTTGAGAATGACCAATGGATCTGCGAATACAGGCGTAACGGAGATGAGGCTAACTATCAGTTGTATGTGCATCCGGGCCAGGTAGTACGTGTACGGCTTAACGCGGAGATTAAATGGGAGGAATAAAAGGAATGGACACCGCGAAGGAGATATTGGAAAAACTGACCCTTTTAGATAAAGCAAAGCTTCTGTCACAGATTGTGTGGGAGACAACAGATATCCACAGTAAGTATGATGGCTTGAATAAATTTCTTTTAGCAGACGGCCCTGCTGGGATACGGAGGCTGAAAGAATATTTCGACACCGATATTTATAATACAAGACCAAGTACCTGTTATCCCTCACCGAGCACTTATGCAAGTACCTGGAACCGGGAGCTTGTGTATCAGCTCGGCGAGTATATGGGAAAAGAAGCGAAGCAGGAGCAGGTAGATACAATGCTTGCGCCAGCAGTAAATCTTAAAAGAAGTCCTCTCGGAGGAAGAAATTTTGAATACTATGCAGAAGATCCTTATCTTACAGGGGAACTTGCAGCGGAATATATTAAGGGTATCCAGAAGGAAGGAGTCGGTGCCTGTCTGAAACATTTTGCGGCAAACAACCAGGAGACAAGACGGATGAACGTGGATGCCAGAATCGATGAGGCTACACTACATGAACTATATTTGGCGGCTTTCGAGAAACCTGTGAAGGAAGGAAAGCCTAAGATGGTGATGGCTGCCTATAACCAGGTAAACGGGGAATATTGCGCCAGTAATCAGGTTCTGCTGGATGTATTGCGAAAAGACTGGGGTTATGATGGGGTAGTAGTCACTGATTGCTATGCAGCGCATGATCTGGGAAAGGGCATCTGCCGGGGACTTTCCCTACAGATGCCAGGTGAGAGCGAAAGCCGCATTACCGCCCGCGTGATGGAGCTGATAAAGGGTGGGGAGATCACAGAAGCACAGCTTGACGACGCGGTACTCTGCAACATCAGATTTGCTTTGGAAGCCGGAGAGAACAAGGTGTCAGACTACAGGTATAACAGGGAAGAGCATCACGCTTTTGCAAGGGAACTGGCGCGGGAGAGTATAGTGCTTTTGAAAAACCAGGATCAAACGCTGCCGCTTCAAATAGAGGAACCGATTCTTGTGGTGGGAGAACTGGCGGTGCGGCCGAGATTTCAGGGAGGCGGCAGTTCCCATGTGAATCCGTGGCAGCTGGAAATTCCCCTGAAAGAGCTTCAAAAGCGCGGCACTCATGTGGAATATTTAGAGGGATACCGAATGGAAGCTTCTGAGGAGGAAAATAAGAAGCTTTTGCAGGAAGCTGTCAATGCCGCTGGCGCTTACCGAAAGATTTTTGTGTTCGCAGGTATTCCGGATTTGATTGAGTCTGAGGGTTATGACAGAGTAAATATAAAACTCCCAGAGGAGCAGAATCGTCTTATATCCGCCCTGGCTAATCAGGGGCATAAGGTGATTGTCGTCTTATTTAATGGTTCAGTGGTGGAAATGCCATGGAAGGATGAAGTACCCGCGATACTGGAGTGTTATCTTCCGGGAGAGGCAGGCGCTTCTGCCGCAGCAGAAATCCTTTTTGGTGAGGTTAATCCTTCCGGAAAGCTGACAGAGACATTTCCACTTCGGCTGGAGGATAACCCAAGCTATCTTTATTTTCCCGGAAACACTGAATGTGTGGTATATGGAGAGGGGCAGTTTGTAGGTTATAAACATTACGATGCGTTGCAAAAGCAGGTAGCGTTTCCCTTTGGTCACGGACTTTCTTATACAGAGTTTCATTACCACCAGGCGAAGGCGAAAACGGTATCAGAAGATGCCCGTAATACAGTTGTTGATGTGTATCACCGAACCGTACGTGTGAAGGTTCGTAATCAAGGAGAGAAGGCCGGTAAGGAGACTGTGCAGGTTTACGTCAGGAGAAAAAGTTTCCGGGAAAGTCCTGTACCCAAGAAATTGGTGGGATTTTCTAAGATTTTGCTTAACCCGGGGGAAGAGAAGGAAATCACTATCTTTCTTGATGAAAAAACATTCATGAGCTACAGTGTCAGAAACCACCAATGGGAAAAGAAAAACGGTGTCTATGAGTTCTTTATCGGAAGTTCGGTAGAGGATATCAGGCTTACAGAAACCGTTACAATTTCAGACACATCTTTTACAATGACCGAAGACAGCAGCATAGGAGATATGATTCTTATACCTGGCATGTACGAGAAGCTGGAGGATGCTTTTCAAAATCATCCTGTATCCTTAAATTTTCTTACCATGACTAAGGATGCGGACCCGCTCAAAGCCATTTCCATGGGATCGTTAATGACTCTTCGTACACTCAAGCGAGTGGACGATACATTGATGGACAAGGATATTTCGGAAATCATTTCACACATAAACAATATCGGAAAAGAAAACCTCAGGAGCATAAAAGCTAAAGAAGAAAATTTAGGAGGAAAAAATGGCAGTTGATTGTATGCTGGATGATATGCTTATGAAAGCAAATCCGTATTTTATAGAAAAAGCACAGTCATTCATACCGAAAATACACCGAATTTGTGAGTATCCCGAGACTTTCCTGAAATACCGGGGTGATGCCTGCCGGGATACCGGAGATGATGCAGATGGTTACGGAAAAGGAGACGTGCTCATCTGGGATTTTGGGCATAACCATGCCGCATATTTTGAATTTGTGTGCCATAGCGTGGGAAGTCCCATGGATGCCCCGGCCTTTCTTCACCTCAAATTTTGTGAAACGGAAAAAGAGCTTTGGGAAGATTGTACTGAATATCAGGGATGGATCAGCAAAGGGTGGATACAGGAGGAATGGCTGCATATAGATGAGCTTCCCCGTCGAATGAAAATGGAGCGCAGATATGCGTTTCGTTATGTAAAGATTACAGTTTTAGATACCTCACAAAAGTTCCGCATTGTTTTTGACCAGGTAAAACGTATACGTGTATCGTCTGTACAGAATGAAGAAGCTGTCTGCATTTCAACTGACGATAAGCTTCTTCGCAGCATAGATGAGGCGGCTCTGCGTACATTAGCAAACTGTATGCAGACAGTGTTTGAGGACGGACCTAAGAGAGACAGACGTTTATGGCTGGGAGATCTGCGCCTTCAGGCGCTTACAAACTATAAGACCTTCCGCCACAATGATTTAGTAAAGCGGTGCTTATACCTTTTTGCCGGAATGCCAAACAAGAAGGGAATGATTCCGGCCTGCGTGTTTGAACGTCCTGTTCCGCTCATGGATGATACTTTTCTTCTGGACTATTCTTTATTTTTTCTGCCTGTGCTTACGGAGTATTATGAAAACACAAAGGATATCGAGACATTGAGAGAGCTTGCGCCGTCCGCGCTGAGACAGATAGAGCTTGCTATGGAATATGTGGATGAAAGAGGAGTTGTCTTTGCGGAAGGTGTGCAGTCACCGGCAGGATTATATTATTGCTTCATTGATTGGAATGAATCTCTTGACAAGCAGTGTGCAATGCAGGCGATTATTTTGTATTCTCTGCGGTATGCAGGCAGGCTTTGCAGACTATTGGGATATGAGGAACGGATTTCATACTTTGATGAGCTTTATGATCGAATGAAAACGGCCGCGATAGCTGCTTTCTGGGATGAGACAAATCAGGTATTTATAAGCGGACCACAAAGGCAGATATCTGCTGCCAGTCAGGTGTGGATGATTTTAGCCGGAGTGGTCCGGGGGAAAGAAGCGGCCGCGTTACTGGAACGCACAAAAGAATCTCCTGTAACCATGGTCACTCCGTATATGCACCATTTCTATAGCATGGCCTTAATAGAGGCCGGTGACATGGCCGGGGCAATATCGCATATAAAGGATTATTGGGGCGGCATGATAAGAGCCGGGGCGGACACTTTCTGGGAGCTGTATAATCCTGCTGATGAAAATGAAAGTCCGTATGGCTCCGCTTGTGTCAACAGTTATTGCCACGCATGGAGCTGCACCCCGGCTTATATTTTAAGAATTTAAATAAGCTTGTTTGGGTCAGAACCCAAGCTTCTCCGCGCAGAATACGACCTTAATCCTTCCGGGAACGCGGGAGAATCTGGTGACGAGAATCTGGCAGCAGATGCAGTCCGGGCTTACACAGTCACCGCAGATACCTGTCTGGGCGCAGGGAGTGTCAGCGCCGACCCGGAGGGCATTTGGCGGTGCGGCCAGGGTGCGCACGCGTTTTACAGCGTCGTCCACGGAGGTGCACATTTTATCCATGCTTGCGAGAACGATGACATTTGCAGGGCCGTGAGCGATACAAGCCACGCGGTTGCTGGCGCCATCGATGTTTACCAGCTCTCCGTCCTTTGTGAAGGCGTTGGTGCTGGTGAGGAAATAGTCGGCGCATACGATTCTGCCGTAAAGCTCGCGGGCTTCGGCGGGATTGGAGGCGCTTTTGCGGTCGATCACTGTATAATTCCCGGAACAGACTGCGTCACGCACGCCTGCTTCCACCATGGATTCGGAACCGCCCCAGGTTACGGAGGCACCTTCCGGGATGAGTGAGAGCACCTGATTTTTCGCATCCTCCTTTGTTGCACAGTAATAAACTTCCATTCCGCGTTTTGTAAACTTCTTCTGTAAGGTTGTGAAGGCTTTTTGATAACTCTGTTCTATGTATGACATTTGATCATCTTCCTTTCCTTGTGTGATTTACTGCCGGGCGGCAGCATTGACAGCAATATTTTTATTATTTTTAAATTATATCACGGCAGTTTTATATTTTCAATTGTGATACCGGAGAAAATATGTTACACTATACGCAGTATGTATTTTATGTCATAGGAAAATACTCCAATCTGTTCTAATAAGAAGAATATCACTTTCCTATGATATAACCCTCCGGGGGATGTACACAATGTGCAGAGGAATTGCGATGCGTAAATAGCAAAGGAGAATAGAATATGGGAAAAATTGCCATTGTGACAGACAGTAACAGCGGCATAACACAGGAACAAGGCAGGGACATGGGAATATCTGTGATACCGATGCCCTTTTATATCAATGAGAAAATGTATCTGGAGGGTATCACACTCTCCCAGGAAGAATTTTATGATCGTTTGACTAAGGATGAGCCGATTTCCACCTCCCAGCCCAGTCCGGCGGAAATCTGCGGTTTGTGGGATACTCTCCTGCGGGAGTATGACGAGGTGGTGCATATTCCTATGTCCAGCGGCTTGAGTGCTTCCTGCGCGACTGCTATGGGACTTGCCCAGGATTATGACGGCAGGGTGCAGGTGGTGGACAACCAGAGGATTTCAGTCACACAGCGCCAGTCAGTACTGGATGCCCTTTCTTTAAGAGATGCAGGCAAAAGCGCTGCAGGGATCAGAGAAGTGCTGGAGGCAGAGAAGAAGGAATCAAGTATCTATATCACGCTGGAGACTTTGAAGTATCTGAAAAAAGGTGGCAGGATTACTCCCGCAGCGGCAGCAATCGGGACTGTGCTCAATCTTAAACCAGTTCTGCAGATTCAGGGCGAGAAGCTGGATGCCTATTCTAAGGTGCGCGGCAAAAAACAGGCAAAGCGCGTGATGTTAAAGGCAATGCAGGATGATATGCAGAAGCGTTTTAACGGTTATGTAGAAAAAGGCGAGATGTGCCTGCAGGCAGCTTACGCCGGGAATCCGGAGGAGGCCGCTGAGTTTTTGAAAGAAATCGAGGAAATATTCCCTGGATTTGATGTCCATATGGACCCGCTTTCTTTAAGTGTTGCCTGTCATATCGGTCAAGGCGCGTTGGCGGTTGCATGTTCTAAAAAGGCAACTATTTGAGAAAGCTGCTGTTTAAAGAAGTAACTGTTTAAAGAAGCAATTGTTTGAAGAAAGCAATGGTTTGAGAGTTAAGTACGCTTAATCGTACTTAAATAGAGCGGCTATGGGGACTTGTGTTTCCATAGCCGTAGTAAATGTATAGAATAGCGAGGAGTCGAGAGAAGCATGAAAAAACTTATGGAATTGATGGCGGAGGAGTTGTCCGCTGCATTTGAAAAAGCAGGATATGACCCGTCCTATGGCAAGGTGACTGTTTCTAACAGACCGGATTTATGTGAATACCAGTGTAACGGAGCGATGGCCGGAGCTAAGGCCTATAAGAAAGCTCCTTTTATGATTGCGGATGAGGTTGTGGCAAACTTAGGAGAGAGCCGTGTGTTTTCTATGGCAGAAGTTGTGAAGCCGGGCTTTATCAATCTTAAGGTGAAAGAGGATTTCCTGGCTGAGTATCTGGAGAAGCTGGCAGCAGATGAGAAGCTCTCTGTAAATGCTGCAAAGACGCCGAAAACCATTATCATTGATTACGGCGGGCCGAATGTGGCGAAACCGCTGCATGTGGGACATCTGCGTTCCGCGATTATTGGTGAGAGTATCAAGCGTATTGGGCGTTTTGTGGGACATAAAGTGATCGGGGATGTGCATCTGGGCGACTGGGGTTTGCAGATGGGGCTTATCATCACTGAGCTTAAGCACAGAGAGCCGGGACTTGTATATTTTGATGATTCCTACACAGGGGAATATCCGAAGGAGGCTCCGTTTACCATCGGAGAGCTGGAGGAGATTTATCCTGCCGCCAGCGCAAGGTCCAAGGACGATGAGGAGTTTCGTGCGGAGGCTTTGGAAGCCACACACCTGTTGCAGCAGGGGAAACCTGGATATATGGCTCTTTGGAATCATATCATGGAGGTTTCTGTATCTGACTTAAAGAAAAATTATAACAATCTTAACGTGACCTTTGATCTGTGGAAAAAAGAGTCTGACGCACAGCCTTATATCCCGGACATGGTGGAGGAGATGAAGCAGAAAGGCTTTGCCTATGAGGACCAGGGGGCATTGGTGGTGGATGTCAAGGAGGAGAGCGATACCAAGGAGATTCCGCCGTGTATGCTGCTGAAATCCGATGGTGCGTCACTTTATACGACCACAGATTTGGCAACCATTAAGGAACGTATGGAATTGTTCAATCCTGATGAAATTCTTTATGTGGTTGATAAACGCCAGGAGCTTCACTTTATCCAGGTCTTCCGTTGTGCGAGAAAGACAGGCCTGGTGAATGAGGATACGAAGCTTTTCTTCCTGGGCTTTGGTACAATGAACGGCAAGGACGGCAAGCCCTTTAAGACCAGAGAGGGCGGTGTGATGAGGCTGGAAAATCTCATTGCCGATATAAATGAGGAAATGTACCGCAAGATTGTGGAGAACCGCAGCGTGAAGGACAAGGACGCAGGTGAGACAGCCAGGATTGTAGGGCTTTCGGCAATTAAATATGGCGACCTTTCCAACCAGGCTACCAAGGATTATATTTTTGATGTGGACCGCTTCACTTCCTTTGAAGGAAATACAGGTCCGTACATTCTTTATACGATTGTTAGGATTAAGTCGATTTTAAATCGTTACTGCGAGGAGGGCGGCGATTTAGAGGCCGGACGTATGCTTGCGGCGGTCAATGAGAGTGAGAAGAATCTGATGCTCCAGCTCACAGGCTTTGGGGCGACGGTGGAGAATGCTTTTGAGGAAAAAGCTCCGCACAAGATATGTGCTTATATTTATGAGGTGTCGAACGCCTTTAACAGATTTTACCATGAGACAAAAATCCTCACGGAAGAAGACCCGGCACAAAAGCAGTCCTTCGTTAAGCTACTGGTGCTTACCAGAAATATTCTGGAGACAAGTATTGAGCTTCTGGGATTCTCGGCACCGGATAGAATGTAAATAATGTAGCAATTTAAAAAGAGCGAAACGTCTGCTTAGAAGGTGGTAAATTGAAGAAAGCATTACCAATTGGTGTGGAAAATTTTGAAGAGCTCGTGTCAAATGATTATTACTTTGTTGATAAAACTTTGCTGATAAAGGAATTGCTTGATCTGAAAGGTAAGGTGAACCTTTTTACCAGGCCGAGAAGATTCGGGAAAACGCTCAACCTAAGTATGCTCAGATATTTTTTTGAGGATACAGGCAATCCGGAGAAAAATGCCTGTCATACAAAGCTTTTTAGTGGAATGAAAATAATGGGGGCGGGTAAGATATATGCGCAGCATATGGGAAAGTATCCCGTCATTAACCTGTCCCTAAAGTCTGCAAAGCAGCCAGATTATGAGATGGCGTATGGAAGCATATTGGATGAGATTGCGCGGGAATACCGCAGACATGATTATATATTAGAAGCATCCGCTTTTACAGAAACGGAAAAAAGCCGGTATACGGCAGTCAGGGATCTGAAGGGCGGAAAAATTGAATATGTAAAATCATTGGAATTCCTTTCCTACTGTCTCGCGAAGTATCATGGGGAGAATGTGATCATTCTATTGGACGAATATGATGTGCCCTTGGAAAATGCGTATTTTGCCGGGTTTTATGAGAAAATGGCCGGTTTTATCCGTGCCCTTTTTGAGTCTGCGCTTAAGACAAATACCTGTCTGCAGTTTGCCGTGATTACCGGATGCCTGCGAATATCTAAGGAAAGCATTTTCACTGGCCTGAATCATCTCAATATTATATCTGTTTTAGATAAGCAGTATAGTGAGCATTTTGGCTTTACACAGCAGGAAGTGCAGCAGATTATGTTGTATTATGATAGAGAAAAGCGTTTTGCGGACATGAAGGAATGGTACGACGGTTACATGTTTGGGGATACGGAGGTTTACAATCCCTGGAGTGTAGTTAAGTTTTTGTACGATTTGGACGCAGATGCAATGGCTTTTCCACGTCCATATTGGATCAATACAAGTTCCAATGATATCATTAAAAGTATGGTCATGCAGGCAGACAGAGAGACGAAAGCACAGATAGAAACATTGTTATCCGGTAATACGATGGATATCCAGGTGCATGAGGAAATCACGTATGAAGATATATACGAAAACGGGGAGAATTTGTGGAATTTTCTCTATTTTACCGGGTATCTGACCAAGGAAGAAGAGTATTTCAAAGAGTCCTCTATTTTTCTGAAGGTACGTATTCCGAATGTAGAAGTAAAAACCATCTATCAAAATACAATTTTGTATTGGTTTCGTGAGAACATAAAGAAGCGTGATTTCCGTGAGCTGTATCAGGCAATGGAAGAAGGCGATGCGGGCAGAGTGCAGGAAATCCTGGGAGAACAGCTTTTATCGACAATCAGCTTTTATGACAGTGCAGAGAATTTTTACCACGGTTTTCTGACCGGCATTTTAAGTCAGAGTCAGTCTTATTTGGTAAAGTCCAACCGTGAATCCGGAAACGGACGGTCGGATCTGGTGGTGAAAAGTCCATCACTTCGCGGCAGGGCATTCATTATAGAAATTAAGGTGTCCGATGGTATGAATAAACTGGGTTCAGATGCAGAAAAGGCGGTCCGCCAGATAGCAGAACGTGGATATATGGATGAGCTTCAGACTGAGGGGTATCGAAGGATTGACTGCTATGGGATTTCCTTCTATCGTAAAGACTGTGAGGTACACCGCGGTGAACGAATTATAGAAAATAAAGACAATAAGATATAATTGAAGGGGCTGTCGCACCAGTGACTAAATCATGGATTGAAAAAATCATAGGTGCAGCAGTCCCTTTTGTTTATTTTAATATTGGTCTTTTTTGAACAACCAGCAGAAATCTATGAATGCTTCCTTCTATAACACCTTTATGCTCTAAAATTTCCTGCGCCCGGTATAGGTTTTTCAGACAACTTTTTACGTTAAAACCTGGAAATTCCCATTCGATAATACGGGCAAACCAGACAAGGGCACCCACATCAAAAAACTTGATTGGACGAAACGCCTCCTGCGCTTCTAAGGTAGTAAATCCGCACTTCTCGAACGCTTGCTGTATGATGTGTAAATACTGATCTGGAAACGGAAGTCCAGGCGTCTCATTCAATAACAGCTTTACAAGCTCTCTGTCATTCTCGGCGCCTACCTGCTCTGTAATAAAAATACCATCAGGCTTAAGCACTCTTCGTATTTCATTGGCATTGAAGTCACCGTGACGATTTATTACAAGATTAAACGATTCGTCAGGATAGGGGAGCTTTTCGCTGCGAGCATCCGCCTTTTTAAAATCGACGCCCAATGGCAGCAGGGTTTCACTGCATAAATCCACATTGGGCGGAAAATTTTCCGTGGCTGATGTTTTCTCAAATGGATGATTTAAAGAAAGTAGAAATTCAGCACCTCCGGTATCAACATCTAATAAATCCATTTCTGGTGACAGATAATTCAAAACCACAGCCCTATAATCCCAGGGCAAGTCCCGCTCTTCATCATATCTTCCGTCTATATGGCTAAAGTCCCAGCCATGAATATGCGCCGCCTGCTCTTCCAAAAGCCATTCTTTTAGTAATTCATCTTTATTCATAAATCTAACTACTCCTTTTCTTGTAATAATACAACGATAGGTGCAGTTTCCTGAAAGTCGATACAGCCTGTTATCAGATTTACAACTGCACCGACTATATATCTCGAATAAATCGCATATCACGCATACACGCGCCCTCCCTTATACAAACAAAAACAAGTTGATAGAAATTTTTGCTCTTTTATTATATCATATGATTTACTTGCGTACCATGGGGTTTTATGTTTAAGAAACGTAATAAAAAATTTACTTTTCAACCAGCCCAATCTGTGCTATACTATATCTACAATCTAGCCGGAATTCCCCGGAAAATTTTCCCATCGTTTTACTAACCACATATATTTATTCCGCATGAGCAAGCGGCTTTGTATAATCGTGCAGAAGTAACCACTACATAAAGGAGATGATAATAATCAACCTTCAAGGAATGATTTTGAAAAACCGCTACTGTATCCTCGAACCAATTGGCAAAGGGGGCGGCGGCTCTCTTTTTCTTGCCCGGGATATCGAACTGGGAACCTTATGGGCAGTTAAGCAGATTCCTATCGCTGATAAAAAAGAGGCAAAACTTCTCCGCCTTTTAGAACACCCTTCTTTGCCCAAGATGGTGGATTATCTGGAAAAGGATGAATTCTGTTATCTGGTTATGGAGTACATACGCGGAAAATCCCTGGGGCAATGGCTGCGGGAGGGTAGGCACTTTTCTGTAAGTGAGGCCGTGGGATTTGGTATGGAAGCCGCGGAGGTCCTGCAATATCTCCACAGCAGAAAGCCGCCGGTTTATTATGGTGATCTCAAACCTGATAATCTGATGCTTTCTGAGGCCGGAAGGCTATATTTGGTCGACTTCGGGAGCGCTGTTTTCGGGTATGGTATTCATCAGCGTGTATGCCAGGGAACCAGGGGATTTGCGGCACCTGAACAGTATGACGGAAGGTTGAGCGGGGTCAGTGATATATATGCCTTGGGCAGGACTCTTTGGGCGCTTTTGGGAAAATCCAAATGGCAGCTTGTACTCAGGCATCCGGGATTTGGCAGGATAATATGTAAGTGTTGTCATAAGGAAGAACCCCGGAGATACAAGGATATGGAGCAAGTAGCAAAGGCTCTGGCTTGTGTGCGGCGGTATGGAAGGAGCAGAAGCTTAGGATTGGTGCTGGCGGGAGGCTTGGCATGTATTGCTTTGTGTTTGGTATTGGTAATAGCTGGCGGTATTTTGCGGCAGGGGTGGGAGAAGCCTGATTTTTGGGCGAATTTGACACGGATTACGGAGAGATATTATGAGGACGAGTTCTTACAGGGGGATTATGAGACACAGCACAAAATCTGCAGGGAGGCAGAGGCCGAACTTCAGCTGATGTTGAGAAGTTATGAGGGAGAAGAGGAGCAGAGACGTATCTTACTATTGCTGGCAACAGGTTGTGAATATCAGGGGCAGGAGGAGCAGGCAGCGATTTATTATGAACAGCTTTTGCGTGATGAGCCCCAGTGTCGTGAAGTTTATGGGGAGTATGGGATGTTTTTGTGGCGGGTGGAGAGGTTTGATGAGAGCAGGAAGCTCTGGACGGAATATGAGAAAAAGGACATAGAAGGTTTTTTAGCAGATGGTGTATGTAGAAATTTGTTATTATGGGAGGAAAAAATAAATGAGCAGAAGAAAGAAGAGGTTACATAAATGGCGGTTTGTCTGCAGGCGGGAGATTTGTCTGGGGTTGATTCTGACTACTACCGTGGGAGCGGTTTTGTGGGCAGCGGCTTCCGTATCGGCAATGGAGTATGGTGGGTTTGATGTGAATGTCGGCGCTGGGGAAAGTTGGGATTATCCGAATGGATGGAATGACCAGGTTAGCGGCTGGGGAGATGGGCAGACAGGCAACTGGAATGATGGGTGGCAGGACAACAATTATCAGGATAACAATTATCAAGATAACAGCTACCAGGGTGGTGGTTACCAGGACGGCGGTTACCAGGGCGGCAGTTACTGGGACGACGGTTACCAGGGTGGCAATTACCAGAGCGATGGTAATCAGGATGGTGGTTACCAGGATAATAGTGGCTATCAGGATTACAGTGGTTACCAAGGTAGTAGTTCCTGGGAGAATGGTTACAACCAAGGCAATCGTTACGGACAGAATGGATGGTATGGGGAAAGTTGGGGCAATGGAAATTCACAGACAGGAGGCGGATATTGGAATGACATAGGTGGTTACAACGGGAATTCAGGCTCAGCCTCTATGGTGCCGCCGCAATCTGGGACAGGTGGGCAATCTACAGTTCGACCACAAACTGCGACAGATTCGCAATCTGCGACAAGTGCACAATCTGGAGCAGGTGCACAATTTTCCACGGGTCAGCAATCTGTAACTGTGCCACAGCCTACGGCAGGGATACATCCTACAACTGCGCCGCAACCAACGGCTACGCCTAAACCAACGGTTACACCTAAGCCAACAGTTACGTCCAAACCAACGTCTGCGCCCAAATCAACAGTTACACCTAAACCAACCGTTGCGCCAAAGTCAATGTCTTACTCTAAACCTACGCCGGAACTCAAATCTACTGACAATCCTAAATATAAGGATGTTACTCAGGGGACGGATGTGGAGGTGAGTTTCGTCCACGATGAGAAACCGCAAGACGGGAGCAAGTTGAAAATAAAAGTGGAGGGTACTTCTGCCGTACAGATTTTGTCGCTTAGATATAATGGGGCAGAGTGCGCCTGGCATTGGGTGGGAGACAGTTTGGTTTTGGACACGGATATCCGTGGGAAAGGGAATTGTGTGGAGCTGCTGGCTGTTACGGAAGCTTGTAGGTTGGTCGCTATGGAACCATGGATATTTTAGCTGTGTTTTTTATGAAGCATGGTTTGAAACACCCGTAGACTACAGTGGAAAACAATGGTATAATTCAAGATAGCTGTTCAGGAAATAGTATTTACGATGCAGTAAAGCAGTTATATCGTTAGAATCTGAATGGTTATCATATGAAAAAATCATATGTAAAAAGGATTATATGTAAAAAGAATCATTAAACAATTGTAGTTCTAAAGGAGATTTCTATGTATAAAGCAATTTTGTTTGATCTAGACGGTACTCTTACGGAGTCCGGAGAGGGCATTACGAAGTCGGTGCAGTACGCACTGGAGAAGCTGGGGAGACCGGAGCCGGATTTAAATAAGCTGATGGTTTTTGTGGGACCGCCGCTTATGGAGCAGTTCATGTTGTATGCAGGTCTTGATGAAGAGACGGCAAGACAGGCGGTTACTTTTTATCGTGAGCGGTATTCTGTGACCGGACTTTATGAAAACAAGCCTTATCCGGGGGTTGAGAACATGCTTCAGGAGTTACGGCAGAAGGGATATATCCTGGCGGTGTCTTCATCCAAACCGGAGCATTTTGTAAATAAGGTTTTGGATTATTTTAATCTTACCCATTATTTTGATGAGATTGTGGGCAGTGAGATGAATGGGTCAAGGACTAAGAAAAGCGATGTCATCGAAGAGACTCTGCGCCGCCTGAATATGCAGAACCACCGTGACCAAGTGCTTATGGTGGGCGATAAAGAGCATGATGTGTTTGGTGCGCGTGAGGCCGGTCTTGAGTGTGTTGCGGTTTCATACGGGTATGGGACAAGGGAGGAGCTGGAAGGCTCTAAGCCTTTGAAGATTGTCGGATCGGCAGAAGAGCTTCTTGATTTTTTCGCCTGAGCCCTCTGCGCAGGCATAATCCTGCCTTAAAGGTGTGGAGGGTGATTTACCCTGCAGGTATTCATTTTGCAGTGGCTCAGATTATAGGCAGTCTTGCACTGTGGCTGTTGGTACAGCGGAGCGGAAAGGGTATGGATGTCTATTATCAGAATGCAATCTTGCTTACCGGAATTACCGGACTTGTGACAATGCTGCCTGCCTGGTATTTTTACCGACGCGACAGGGTGAGGAGAGTGGCGGGCGGTTTGGTTCCGCAAGACAGCGGAGGCAGAGTGGAGGGTGATTCGGTTCTACAGGATAGTAGAAACAGATTGAGCCTTAAGGAGGGCGTGCTCCTGCTTGGAATGGGCGCGGGCTTTGCTCTTTATGCGAATTTTCTGATGGGAATTCTGCAGATATTTTTTAATTCAACTGTGTACCAGGAAAGTATGGAGCGGATTACGCAGGGCCAAAGCTTTGAGTGGATGGTGTTATGGATGGGAATCGTGGCGCCGATTGCTGAGGAGATGATATTCCGGTGGCTGATTTTTTTGAGACTTCGGGATTATATGCGTTTGGCCGGTGCAGCGGTGATTTCCGGAGTGACTTTTGGGATTTATCATGGGAATCTGCTTCAGGCTGTGTACGCTGGGATACTGGGTATATTGTTTGCGTATATTTTGGAGATGAGCGGCAGCTTACTGAGCAGTGTGCTGCTTCACATCGGAGCAAATGTTTGGTCCTTGGTGCTTTCGGAATATGGTGTGTTTATTCTGGTTAGTTCGGGTACTGTTACGTTGCTTGTGATTTATGTGGTGCTGCTTGTTGTGATGATTGCGGGACTATGCTATTTTGCCGCCAAAGGTCGTAGGCGTAACACAAGATTGGTTTAGGAAATCCCGGCACATATGATGCGCGAACGCATGTAATATGTATAAGTTCTGTGAATCGCCAAGCGTGTTGCTGGCCGCGGAGTGAACAGTAATGACTGTGTAACAGTTCGGACTTGCCTGAACTATTACGTAGCTGTATAGAAAAGTTTACAAAGATTAACTGCTTTGTCTTGACAAGGCAGTTTTTCTTTGTTATAGTATAACCACACCCCGGTGGGGTGTATGAATATCGATTGATGCAAGTTAAGTATGATGTGGAAGCCGGTATTCTTTTGGCATTCGCATCATGTATTATTGCAAAACCAAAGAATATGGTTTGTATGTTATAAAATTGACTAAATTTAGGGAGGATAAGAATAGCAGATGAAAGCAGATAAGCAGAAAATAACAAGGCTCTTAAAAACTGCCCGAGGACAGATGGATGGGATTCTGCGGATGGTGGAGGAGGACCGGTATTGTATCGAGGTTTCCCAGCAGTTAATGGCTACGGAGGCCATTCTTAATAAAGTAAATAAAGAAATACTTACCGCCCATCTCAAGAACTGTGTTTCCCAGGCCGAGACAGAGGCGGAGAAGGAAGAGAAGATTGATGAGCTTGTCTCTATGCTGGGCAAGATTTTGAAATAGAGCGGCGTTTGTCATGAATGAGGGATGCGGCATAGGACAACGTAGCCCGGAAAGGATTGGTATATGAAAAAAGAGAAATTTGATGTGACAGGGATGACCTGCTCCGCCTGCTCGTCGAGAGTGGAGAAATGTGTTTCTAAGCTCGAAGGTGCTGAGAAGGTGAGTGTGAATCTGCTCACGAACAGTATGCAGGTGGAGTTTGATGAAAGTAAGATAAATGAGCGCCAGATTATTGATGCGGTTGTGAAAGCAGGGTATGGAGCCAGCCCGAAGAGCGTGCATACAGGCGGATATGCGACGGGAGGCATGGCGGCGTCCGGGGGTGGAATGGCTGGAAGTGGTATGTCTGGAAGCAGCATATCCGGGGGCAGTCTATCCGGCAGTGACAGGTTTGTGAATGGTATATCCGGAAACAGTGCATTCGGGAGCGGGGCATCCGTAAATCCTATGGAGGCGCAGCTTAAAAATATGAAGATGCGGCTTATTGTATCCTTTGCATTTTTGATTCCACTGATGTATGTGACTATGGGGCATATGGTGGGGCTGTCGCTGCCTTCGTTTTTGGATGGGATGGAGAATGCGGTGAATTTTGCTTTTACCCAGCTTCTTTTATGCCTGCCTGTCATCTATGTGAATAGGAAATATTTCAGCAAGGGCTTTCAGACTTTGTTTCATCTGGCTCCGAATATGGACAGCCTGATTGCCATCGGCTCCAGTGCTTCACTTGTGTATGGAATCGTGGCAATCTATCGTATGAGCTATGGTTTGGGGCATGGAGATATGGAGCTGGTGCACCGTTATTATCATGATTTATATTTTGAATCCGCGGCAATGATTCTTGCTTTGATTACAGTGGGCAAGTATCTGGAGACACGTTCCAAAGGAAAGACAAGTGAGGCAATCACCAAGCTTTTGGATTTGGCGCCAAAGACGGCTGTGGTAGAGCGGGGCGGCGTTGAGACGGAGATTCCGGTGGAACAGGTACAGGCCGGGGACATCGTGGTGGTACGTCCGGGAAGCAGCATTCCCGTGGATGGTTTTATCGTGGAGGGAAGTACCAGTGTGGACGAAGCTGCCATTACCGGGGAAAGTATTCCTGTGCACAAGCAGGTGAATGATACGGTCATTGCGGCTACTATGAACAAGACCGGTTTTATCCGTTTTAAGGCTACCAGGGTGGGAGATGACACTACCTTTTCCCAGATTATCCGTTTGGTGGAGGAGGCCAGCTCTAGCAAAGCGCCCATTGCAAAGATTGCGGATAAAATCGCAGGGGTGTTTGTGCCCGTGGTCATCGCGATTGCGCTTGTGACGGCGGTGGTTTGGCTGGCAGTGGGAGCGAGCTTTGAGTTTGCGCTTTCCTGTGCAATCAGTGTGCTGGTGATTTCCTGTCCCTGTGCATTAGGGCTGGCGACTCCGGTAGCGATCATGGTGGGTACCGGAAAGGGCGCGGAGAATGGGATTCTTATTAAATCCGGTGAGGCGCTTGAGATGGCTCACAGTGTCCAGAGCGTAGTGCTGGATAAGACGGGCACCATTACCCAGGGGAAACCTGTGGTAACGAATGTGGAGACGGGGCTTAAGGAAGGAGACTTTCTTTCTCTGGCAGCAGGGCTTGAGGAGAAAAGCGAACATCCTCTGGCTGAGGCAATCCTGGAATATGCGAAAAGGAAAAATACTTCTGCGGCTGCGGTAACTGAGTTTTCCTCTGTGCCGGGACGAGGCGTGAGGGGGAAAATTAACGGTACCTGGCATTTCGCCGGAAACAGGCGGATGATGGAGGAGCAGGGGATTGCGTTAGGCGGATATGAAAAGCGCCTTGACGTGCTCGCTGACGAGGGAAAAACGCCGATGCTTTTTGCAGACGAAAAGCGTGTGCTGGGTGTGATTTCTGTGGCAGATGTGGTGAAGCCTACGAGCCGGGAGGCTGTGCGGCAGATGAAGGAGCAGGGAATCGAGGTCGTGATGCTTACCGGAGATAATAAGCGTACGGCTGAGGCAATCCGGCGCCAGCTTGATATTGATACGGTCATTGCCGAGGTGCTGCCTCAGGATAAGGAGCGCGAGATCGTGCGGCTGCAGGAGCAGGGCAAAAAGGTTGCCATGGTAGGCGACGGCATCAACGATGCGCCGGCTCTAGCAAGAGCGGATGTGGGGATTGCCATCGGCGCGGGTACGGACGTGGCGATCGAGAGCGCGGATGTGGTGCTGATGAAGAATGATCTTCTCGACGCTGTGACGGCTATTCGGTTGAGTAAGGCGGTAATTCGGAATATTAAGCAGAATCTTTTCTGGGCATTCTTTTATAATACATTGGGAATACCGGTGGCGGCCGGGGTGTTTTATTATGCTTTTGGCTTAAAACTCAATCCGATGATTGGGGCGGCTGCTATGAGTATGAGCAGTATCTTTGTCGTGACAAATGCGCTGCGGCTGAAGAACTTTAGGGTTTCCCGGACGAAGGAAGCAATGCTTCAAAGCAATGAGATAGAGACAGAAACACAAACAATAACACCAATTGTGGAGGAAAAGGAGGACAATATTATGATAACTATGAAGATTAACGGAATGATGTGCCCGCACTGCCAGGCGGCGGTGAAGAAGGCTCTTGAGGGTTTTGAGGGCGTGAGCGCGGATGTGAATCTGGAGGATAAGGCAGCTTATATTACGGCGGCGAAAGAGGTGGATACGGAAGCGTTGAAGAAAGCGGTTGTTGACGCGGGGTATGAGGTAGTTGGAATCGAATACTAATCCAGATTGAAACAATAGGAAAAGGTGATGTTAGTCCGGCATATCAGATGTTGCATAATCGGCAGCATGGGTATTGCTGGAAAGGAGTGGATAAAATCAATTTAATAGGTAAAGAAAAAGCTGTGAAAGCAGTTTGTTTTTGGCACCTATGTTTGATTTTATTTCATTCTTGACTATTCTTCATCTTATGAAAGATTAGCCGTAGAGTAAATACTGCGGCTTTTTCTTTTTCTTACGAAAGGAGATAAAAATGAACAGCAACATTATTAAGGCTTTAGGAAAGCCCCCTGTTTATACAAAAACGACGGGTGAATTCTGGAACGACGAACATATCTCAAAACAAATGCTTAAAGCTCATCTTAATCCTGAATTTGATGGAGCAAGCAGGAGATTGGATTTTATTGAAAAATCTGTTGCATGGATTAAAGAACTGGTACCGCATCTCCAATACTCTAATCTTCTTGATGTTGGGTGCGGTCCCGGTATATACGCGGAAAAATTTGTTCAAATGGGATATCATGTCACAGGCATAGACTTTTCAAAGCGCTCTATAGATTATGCAAGACAATCTGCTATTAGTAAGGGATTAGAAATTTCATATTTGTATCAGGACTATTTAGAGATGGATTTAAAGGAAAAGTTTGACTTTGCTACAATGATCTATTGCGATTATGGAGCATTATCAACCAAAGACAGACAAGTCATTTTGAGCAAAATTCATCATCACCTCAAGCCGGGTGGAAAGTTGTTGTTGGATGTATTTTCTATGATAAAGTTTGAACATTTTCAGGAAAGGCAGACTTGGGAGATTTGTAATGATGGTGGCTTTTGGCGTGAAGATGAATATGTGGCGTTGAGTGGTTATTACAAGTATTTAGATAATGTCACATTAGATCAGATTTTGGTTATTTCAAAGTATGAAACAGCAATTTATTACATATGGAATACGTATTTTACAAAAGAAACATTGACTAATGAGGTTCAAAATATGGGATTTAAGGTATGTGAAGTATTTAGTGATGTTGCAGGAGATGTATACCGGCCGGAAAGCGAAACTATTGCAATTCTCTTAGAAAGAAAATAACGGAGTTTCTTCAATTATACGATGAAGACAAATTGCGGCTGGAGTTTTTTGTTGATTTTATTCGCTTTCAGCCGTACGCGCTTGTAGATAGTGACAGTTTTTAAAGCTATATCAAAGGAGAAAATTTGTCATTTAATGGGAAATGGGGATTGGGGTTGTTTCCTACCAGGTATATAAACAAATGGCATTCAGCTCATGGGGATAAATGGGCTCGCAGTTCACGGGAATCAATAAATTTTTGGGAAAAATGGCCGCTTAATATTCGAATAAGCGACCATCTTTTTTTGCGTTTTATATCGGATATTTATTAGTCATATAAGTCTATATTATGGTAACACCCCTGTAAATGATTGTCAAGCCGGGAATAATGGCTCTCTTTCTGCCTAATCTGACGTTTCTTTCACTTCTGTAACCATTTCATACTGACGATTTCCCTTTGTTTAACCATTAAAGTGTCAAAAAGTGGTCAGCTTTACTGGTCAAAAACCGCATGATACAGGGGTTTTATCTTTGATAGTTCAAAAAGTTGAAACTATTCACAGTCATCACCGGGCCTTAGAGTTAGAATCCCCCTATTCTTTGCGTTATTCTAAGCATTTGTCGCTTATTCGAATAATAAGCGACGAAGTATGATTCATACGGAAGTATGGTGCGGCTGTGGAAAACATGGCTGTGGTAAGTTTTGGCGGTTGTGGTAACCATAACCGTAAAAAAAACAAATTTGGATAAGTTATATAAATATTGTTTTGCGGTGACTTATGCTTAAAATTTGTCTGAAAAGGGGATTCAATTACACCAATGGCAAGCAAACAGGGCTACAGTATCACAACCCGGCGGCTCAGGCTCTGCTGCAGGCACCCGGAGTGGCTTAAGCAGACAGAGGAATTTTATAATCAGATTGTGCAGTTTTACTACAATCTGCTTCTGGAAAATCCTGGGTTATGGGAACTTGGCAGCCAGAAAGCGCTCCGGGAGCTGGAGGTTTTAAGCATCCCCGGACGGGACAAACGACCAGTTGCGTTTCCGCTTCCTTGGGAAAAGGTTCCGCTGTATTTTCGCCGGGCAGCAGCCAATGCCGGAATTGCCGCCGCGAAAAGCTATCTCGCGCGCAGGGAAGCGTTCCCGGGCCGCCGAGCTCAGGCATTCCATTCGTCGGCAGTGTTTTACAAAGGCATGTACCGCGGTTTTACATCAACGGAAATTACGCTGAGGGTTTGGGATGGGGACTGTTGGAAATGGATGCGTTGTCGTCTGTATGGGAAAGAATTTCCTGATGATGCGCAGTTGCTGTCTCCTTCGGTGGTATTTGAAGAAAAATTTATTATGCTTCATGTTCCGGTCAAGGAATTTGGCAGCGATACGGCAACGGTGAAGCAGCGGATGGTGGAGAATCGGAATCTGTGCAGTCTTCAGTTTACAAACACCGATGTGTTTGCCGTGGGCAGCGTGCTTGATGCGCAGGGGCAGGAACTTGCTGTTAAGTTTTGGGGCGGTGGGAAGGAATACAGCCATCGTTGCAGGGAGATTCTGGAGAAAATAGAAAAATCGGAGAGATCGTTGGGGTATGAGCAGTGTGGAAGTTCGAGTAAGCGGGAACGATTAAGTCAGCCCGATAAGCCGAATCAGGGTAGATATTTAGACCAAGACGATAAGCCGGAGCAGGGTGGACATTTAGATCAGCACGAGAAGCCGAACCAATCGGCAGATTTAAACCAGTCAGACCGTCCGAATCAGAAGTATTGGATGCATTTAAAGCATTTGGCTGATTTTTATGCGCACCAGGTAAGTGCGGAGATTGTACGCTTTTGTCAGGAGCAGAAGGTTGGGGTTATTGTTCTTCCGAAGTTTAACGAGAATTACACAAGATATGTGATGAAAAGCACAGGTAACTGGGGTCCGCTTCACTTAAGTACAAGAATCCGCCAGTATGTCGCCTATAAAGCTTGGAAGGTTGGGATTATAACCATTGAAGTACATGCTGCCGGAATCAGTTCGATTTGCGCGGTGTGCGGAAAGCCGGTGACTTCTATAGATAAGAAGGCAAATGAATTTATCTGCGCGGATGGGCACAGGGGGAATCGATATCTGAATTCCGCCAGGAACCTTGGCAGGAAATGCCTGATACAATTTGGAAAACATGTGGGATAGCCACTTGTTTTATATATGGAGTAAAAGTTACTCCAATTTGTTTTATATGATGATTCGGGGCGAGGCTTCGGAGAATAAAGCGAGAGCGAAATGCAGCGTTTGTCATTGGCAGGCGCTGATGGGTTGAATACCGCCTGTTGTGTCTTTCGAGTTGGGAGAGACAGCGAAGAATTCTTGGGTGCCCGGAATGGGGGACGCGGGAGAGAGTATTTGAAGTTATATTTTTTCTTATATAATAGTATGTCTGCGGACATTACCAAGAATGAAAAGGAAAGTATTTATGTCACAGATGGTAATTATTTTTTTGTGTATTCTGCTGGTATTTATGGTCATGCTCCTGTGGGCAGTGGTTAAACCCAATCCTCAGGAACGTGAGAACGACGACCAGGAGCAGGAGGCATTCGTCAAGAAATACGTGGCCTATGCCGATACACCAGAAAAGTACAAAATATCAAAATCAAAAAGGAAGCTGGAGCACTGGCAGCTGATAGCCATTTACCTGGTCATTTATGACGTGATTGCGGTAAATGCAGCGTTTTTCTTGGCTTTGTGGGTGCGGTTTGACTGTATGTATTCCCACATCCCACAGAAATATCTCTCCGCGTGCCTGAAATTTGCACCTTGGTACACCGTGTTCAGCATAGCGGCATTTTGGGCACTGAGGCTTTACAAAAGCGTGTGGAGGTTTGCCAGCTACAGCGAGCTGCTCCGGGTGACTATAGCCACAGGGATCACAGGACTTTTCCATATTATAGGGATTACCCTTGTGTTTGGGCGGATGCCCATGTCGTATTACTTGTTCGGAGTGATGCTACAATTCCTGCTTACTGTGGGAATCCGTTTTTCTTACCGATTCATCCTATTGGAAAGAGACAGGCGGCAGAAGACGGAGAACGGTGCTGTGAGGCACCACGTCATGATCATAGGCGCAGGAGCAGCCGGGCAGACAATCCTGCGGGAAATGATTCGGGCAAGGGAAACCTCATCGAAGGTCTGCTGCATCATTGACGATAACCCCAACAAATGGGAACGGTACATAGAAGGTGTCCCCATTGTGGGCGGCAGGGAGGACATCCTGATCAACGCCAAGAAATTCAAGATTGATCAGATACTTCTGGCAATCCCCAGCGCAAGCGCAGAGGAGAAAAGGGATATCCTGAACATCTGCAAGGAGACGGGATGTGAGATGAAAATTCTTCCGGGGATTTACCAGTTGGTGAATGGCGAGGTTTCCTTAAGTAAGATGAAAGATGTGGCTGTGGAGGATTTGCTGGGCAGGGAACCGATTAAGGTAGATATGGATGAGATCTTTCGGTATTTGAGTGGGAAAACCATTCTGGTTACCGGAGGCGGCGGGTCTATTGGGAGTGAATTGTGCAGACAGATTGCCGGACACGGCCCTAAGCAGTTGATTATCTTCGATGTGTACGAGAATAATGCTTACGATATTGAGCAGGAATTGAAGTCCGCTCATCCGGGATTAAATCTGCAGGTGCTGATTGGATCCGTGCGGGACAGCCGGAGGATTAATAGTGTGTTTGAGACATACCATCCGGATATTGTCTATCATGCGGCAGCGCATAAGCATGTGCCGTTGATGGAGGACAGTCCCTGCGAGGCTATTAAGAATAATGTGATGGGTACCTATAAGACTGCTTATGCGGCGCTGAAGAATGGCTGCCAGAGGTTTGTGCTGATCAGCACGGATAAGGCAGTGAACCCTACCAATATTATGGGAGCCAGTAAACGGTTGTGTGAGATGGTGATTCAGTCCATGGACAGGATAAGCCGGGAGCGGAAGGAAGGGATGCTGCCTTTATTGAAATCACATTATGAGGACAGCGACCAGGTGGATGAGAAATTGGATGCTGATTCTACTATCCGGGATATTTACGAAGGAAAAAAGAATCGCACAGAGTTCGTGGCGGTACGCTTCGGAAATGTGCTGGGGAGCAATGGTTCTGTGATTCCGCTGTTCCGCAAGCAGATTGAGGCAGGCGGACCGGTCACAGTGACCCATCCGGATATCATCCGGTATTTCATGACCATACCCGAGGCAGTGAGCCTTGTGCTGCAGGCAGGGACGTATGCCAAGGGTGGAGAGATTTTTGTCCTGGATATGGGGGCACCCGTGAAGATTGATACGCTGGCCAGGAATCTGATCAAACTTTCCGGGTATAAGCCGGATGTAGATATTGAGATAGTTTACACGGGGCTGCGGCCTGGGGAGAAGCTTTACGAAGAAAAGCTGATGGCGGAGGAAGGGCTTACTACTACGCCGAATAAGCTGATACATATTGGGAAACCGGTAGACTTTGATACGGAAAGGTTTCTTGCTGAATTAGAAGTGCTTGCGGAAGCCAGCTATGGGAACAAGCCTGAAATTCGGGAATTGGTGAAAGAGATTGTAAAGACCTATTCGCCAGAGGCAACCAGCGGACAAATGTATGGGCAGGTCTATGGAGAGTTATTGAGGGAGGCTGCAGTAACCAAAGAGGTGAAATCTGAAGCTGGGTAAAGAGCTTTATCTCTAAAAAATACAGCCATCTAAATTCAAATTTATAGTGAATTAGTTGAAAGAGGATAAAATATGAAGATTTCATTTTCGCCGCCAGATGTGGGAGTTGCGGAGGCAAAACAAGTTGCAGATGTATTGCATTCTGGTTGGATTACAACTGGACCTAAGACGAAAAAATTGGAAGGACAGATTGCTGAATTTTGTGGAGTGAATCGGGCTGTGTGCCTTGGTTCGCAGACTGCATGTGCAGAAATGACTTTGCGCCTTCTGGAGATAGGTACAGGAGATGAAGTTATTACAACGGCCTATACTTATACTGCATCAGCAGCAGTGGTTTGCCATGTTGGAGCAAAGTTAGTTTTGATCGATACACAGAAAGATGCACTGGAGATGGATTATGAAAAGCTGGCAGACGCAATTACAGAGAAAACAAAAGTCATCATTCCAGTGGATATTGGTGGGATTCCCTGTGACTACAATAAGATTTTTGAAATTGTTGAAAGCAAGAAGCATTTATTTCAGCCGAAAAATGAAATCCAGAAAGCTATTGGCAGAGTAATTGTTATGGCAGATACGGCACATGCTTTTGGGGGCACATGGCATGGAAAGCCGGTAGGGAGCATTGCGGATTTTTCGTGTTTTAGTTTCCATGCGGTGAAGAATTTTACCACTGCAGAAGGCGGAGCAGTTACCTGGAAAACAATAGATAGAATTGATGATGAGGATGTGTATCATAAATACCAATTACTTTCACTCCATGGTCAATCCAAAGATGCCTTTTCTAAGGCACAATTGGGGGGATGGGAGTATGACATTATTGGTACCTGGTATAAGTGCAATATGACGGATGTGATGGCAGGAATTGGTTTGGCTCAAATGCAAAGATACAGAGAGATGCTAAAACGCCGCAAAGAAATTATTGCTCGATATGATGCTGAATTTAAAGATTTGGGAATTAAGGTGCTTCGGCATTACACAGATGAATATCAGTCTTCCGGTCACTTATATATTACAAGAGTTCCGGGAATAGCACAGGAGCAAAGGCAGGAAATCATTGTGAAGATGGCAGAAGCTGGAATTGTGTGTAATGTTCATTATAAACCGTTGCCGCTGATGACAGCATACAAACAGCTGGGGTTTGACATCAAGGATTATCCAAATGCGTATAGTTATTTTGTGAATGAGATTACTTTACCATTACATACCTGTCTGACGGATGAGGAAGTTAATTTTATAATTAGAAATTTTTTAAAGATTGTAAAGGGGTACATATAGAGCCTTATTTTTATAGGGAGGAAGCATTGTGTTTAAAGAATGGAATCAACTTCCTGATTTTATGAGAATAGATGAAGTTAGGCCATATTATGAAAGTCTAAAACGTAAGCTGTTTAGTATGTATTTAAAACGTGGGTTTGATTTATTGGTATCCGCTTTTATGCTGGTTATTCTTTCTCCTGCGATGATAGCTATCTCGATTGCAATTGTTGTAGATTCACAAGGTGGAGCATTCTTTCGACAAGAGCGTATTACGCAATATGGAAAGAAATTCAAAATTTTCAAGTTTCGAACAATGGTTGCTAACGCAGAGAAACTAGGAACGCAGATAACTGTAAAAAATGATATGAGAATCACGAAGATAGGGGCTGTCTTAAGAAAATATCGTATTGATGAATTGCCTCAATTAATCAATATCTTGCTTGGTGACATGAGCTTTGTAGGAACGCGACCTGAAGCAATAAAGTATGTAAAAAAATATAGTAAAGAAATGTATGCAACATTATTGCTACCTGCCGGAGTAACTAGTCTTGCATGTATTTATTATAAGGATGAGGCGAAATTGTTAAATATAACTGAACAGGCGGATAAGGTGTACATAGAAGAAATTCTTCCTGAAAAGATGTATTACAATCTTAAGGCTATTAAGAATTTTAGCTTCTGGGATGATATCAGGACAATGTTCATGACGGTATTTGCAGTTTTGGGTAAGGAGTATAAGAGTGACCATATAGTTTTGGGAAAATAGTGCTTATTGAAAGCAGGGAGAATACTATGATTTCTATTCACAAAGTAGAAATAAAAGAGAAAAAATTGCTACATGAGATTGTTTCTATTCATTTGGATACATTTCAAGGTTTTTTTTTGACCTTTATGGGACGTGGATTCTTGAATCAGATGTATTATTGCTATTGTGGACATAGAGCTTCTGATTTGTTAGTTGCAGAGGAAAAGGGAAAAGTGGTTGGTTTTTTAGCATATTCCAGTGACTTTAGCGACTTATATAAATATATGATCAGAACTCGCTTAATTCCATTTGCTTGGTATAGCATGGGTGCTTTTATTAGAAAACCTTCCGTATTTATGCATATTGTTAAAGCATTTTTAAAGCCAGGTGAATCAAAGCGTAATGAAAAATATGTTGAATTAGCATCTATTGGCGTAGATCCGGGGTTTAAGGCGAAAGGTGTTGGAACACAATTAATTGACGAATTGAAAGTACTTGTTGATTTTAATGATTTTTCTTATATCAAACTAGAGACAGATGCCGTAAACAATAATGCAGCAATTTATTTTTATGAAAAAAATGGCTTTGTAAAAGAGAGAATATTTGAGACAGACGAAGGAAGAAAGATGTATGAGTTTAGATTTATGGGCAATACAGAGGAGAAAAAATAATGGAAAGAATTTGGCTTGTTAATCCATATGGCCCTATTGAAGGGGAAAACTGGAGGGAGTACAGTTTTAATCAATTTGGAAAATACCTCTCATCCAAAGGTTATAGTGTTGTTTGGTGGACAGCAAGCTTTTCTCATCATTTTAAGAAATACAGATCGAAAGGGTGGAAGGATATTAGTGTCAATAAAAATTTTGTTATTCGTCTTGTTCCAACCTCTTCTTATTCAAAGAATTTTGGCATTGGAAGAATGTACAAAGATTTAGTGTTTGGAGAAAAGGCATTAAAAAGATTCAGACAGGAGGAAAGGCCAGATTTGATTCTTGCAGCTGAAAACCCACTTACAATGGGGAGACCTTGTTTTTTATATGCGCGTAAGTATAATGTTCCTTTAATTTATGATCAAATGGATATTTGGCCGGAGTTTATTGTTAATTCATTAAAGAAACCATTATCATCGATTGCACAGTTTTTTTTAAAACCTGTTTATATAAGAAGAAAAGCTATTTATGATTCACTTAGTGGATCTATTGCCCTTGGAAAACATTATTTGGAATTTATGCAGGAAGTAAGTCCGTCCCTTAAAGAAAAACCAAATGCACTAGTTTATAACGGCATAGATGTAAATGAATTTAGAAGTCATTTAAATGATAATATTTCTGTTAAGGGTATTCCAGAAAAAATCATTGGGGAAATCTGGTGTGTTTTTGCAGGAACACTAGGCCCTTCATATGATATAGAAGGAATCATCGAATGTGCGGGAAGGTGTAAGAGGCATGGACATAAAGAGTATAAATTTATTGTAGCTGGAAGCGGACCACTTGAAGGGATTATGGTTAATGCAGCAAATAAATTAGATAATTTATTTTACATAGGGAAATTGCTTCCAGAGCAGCTAATTCCTATTTATGGAAAGTGTGATATTGGTCTTGCCACATATTCATCAGGTTCTAATGTGGATATGTGTGACAAATTTTATGATTACACTGCTGCTGGTCTGGCAGTCATTAATTCGCTGACGGGAGAGATTTCAGAACATATTGAGCAGAGGAGAATAGGCTTTAATTATAAAGCGAACAATGTAGAATCATTTATGAATGTATTACTAAAATTTAAAAATAAAAATATTTTACATGAAGCAAAAAATAACTCACTTGCGGTGGGAGATATTTTTGATAAGAATGTGCAGAATGATAAGATGTTGAAAGTCATTGAGAGTATTTTGGAGTCTGGGGGGGGGGGTAATCCTAACTAAATCTTCTTGGGCCTTCTCTTTTACCTATGAGGAGGCCGCGTAAATGAAAAAGATATTGTTTATTAATAGTTCAATTTATATTCCTGGTGAAAAGGCGATTAAACGCACATTCTTTCTTTTTGAAATGATGCGGCATCAAGGGTATGACGTTAAATTCCTTACATCTGATTTCAACCATTATGAAAAGAAACAGAGGGATGTAAAAGTGTTTTATCAGAACTATCCTGAATACAAGGAATGTTTGTATTTTGTTCATAAGAAACCCTATAAAAAAAATATTTCCGTAAAGCGGTTTTGCAGTGAACTGCAAGGGGAAAAAGAAGAGTTGAAATGGTTTATAAAACATGGAAGACCCTTTGACATAGTCTATATCTCATGGCCGACTTATTACCTGGCAAAACATATAAGAAAATATTGTGACGCTTATGGTATTAAACTGGTTATTGATATAAATGATCTGTGGCCGGATTCTTTGAAAATGGTAATAAAGAATAACACACTGTATGATTTGTTAACAAAGAAATTCCAAAATAATACTAAAGTATCATTTTCAAACGCCGATGGAATAGTAGCTGTTTCAGAAGAATACCTTCAGCTCGCATGTAAAGATAATACTCGCGCTACGGAGAAACTGGCAGTGTATATTGGCGCTATGCTTGATAGATTTGATGCAGGCGTTGAGAAGTATGCTTCTTCAATTGAAAAGGGTACAGATGATATATGGATTACATATATTGGAACACTTGGCTGTAGTTATGATTTTGAAACTGTGATGAACGCGATACAAAAGCTAGATAATAGTCAGGTATGTTTCAAAATTTTAGGGCAAGGGCCAGAAGAAAGCAGGTTGAAAGCCTTGGCAAAGTCACTGAATGTTCAGGTTGATTTCATAGGATTTGTAGAATATGAAAAGATGGCAGCATATCTATCTAAGACAGATATGTGCGTTAATTGTATAAAGCAAAGAGCTTCACAAAGTATAATTAATAAAATTGCGGATTATTTCGCGTCAGGAAAACCAGTTATCAATTGTGGGTCATGTCAAGAAATGATAGAACTTATTGATCGGTACGACTGTGGAATCAATTATATGGCTGAGAATGTGAAGAGTTGCGCTGATGCAATAAGGACAATCATATCAAATCCAGAGCGAGCTAAAGTGTTGGGGGAAAATGCCAGAAAACTTGCAGAGTTGAAGTTTGACAGGCAGAGCAGCCATCAGGAAATAATCGGGATGATAGAGAGAATTTGACAAGGAGAAAGCAAACATGATTACTATCAAATTATGTGGCGGTCTTGGAAACCAGTTATTTCAGTATGCCTATGGATATCAAATGGCAAAAAAGGTGAATACAGGTATTATTCTAGATACCTCTTGGTTTGAGAGACAGAATCTGCGTAATCCAGAGATTCTTAAATTCAATATCCAATATGAATCTATCGAGCAAGTGTGGGAAAGCAATTCAAGGATTGCTTTCTTTAACAAGACCTATATTAATCGGACACTGAGAGCTATTGGCCTTGAAAAGTATCATATTGGTGGATACAGATATTTTAAGGAGTCAAGATACAAATATAAAAAAAGTATTGATGAATATGCAAGGGATGGTTCTTATCTGGATGGGTATTGGCAATGTCCAAAATATTTTGACAGTGTAAGAACAGATTTGATTAAAATGTATAAGACTGGCAGTTTATCCTCTGAGGTGTTAGAACTTGGACAGAAACTAAAAGAGGAAAACAGCATAGCAATCCATGTCCGGCGGGGTGATTATCCGAAGGAAAAGAAACTCATAAGCAGACTGTTAGCAATCTCTGATGAATATTATAAGCAAGCTGTTTCGTTTATGCTAGAGCATGTTGGTGAAAGTGCTAAAGTATATGTGTTTAGCAATAATATGACAGATGCATTGGGAATGCTAACGCCTATGGTTTCAGACAAAATAAAACAAATGGGTGTAAAGACAACTGCCTTAGAGGAGTGGTACCTAATGAAATGCTGCAAGAATCAGATTATTGGGAACAGTACATTTTCATGGTGGGCTGCGTATCTAAATGAAAATCAGGATAAACTTGTATGTGCACCGGGGAAGTATATGGGAAATGATGATATTATTCCAGATAATTGGAAAGTAATAACACTCGTTATATAGGGAGAGATGGGAATGTAATGAAAAAAATTATTGTTGTAGGACATTTTGATAATATTGGGCATAGCATGAATGGAGCAAGTGTGAAAGCGCGTAGTATACTTGATGAGTTACAAAATCAATTTGGCTCGAAGAGTGTTTCTACTGTTGATATATTTAATTGGAGATATCGTAAGTTCACTGTTGTCATTAATATTATAAAGGCTTTTATATGTGCCCAAAATATTGTAGCTGTCATATCAGATACTAGCCATACATTAATACAATTTTTTCATGTTTTAAAAATACTATTCCATCGAAAAATAATATACTCTGTGGTAGGTGGCGATATGGCAGAGCTATTGCACCAAAAAAAAGAAATAATTCAAATGCTTAGAAAAACATTTGACGCATTTCTGGTTGAAACGATAGATTGTAGAGATGATATGATTGCACTCGGATTAATGAACACACATCTTATGCGTAATTTTAAATGTATTGATAGCATAACTGAAGATATGTTGCCGACACACTTTGAGGCTCCCTTTTCTTTCTGCACATTTTCGCGTGTTGCGGAAGAAAAAGGAATAGCTGATGCTATTACTGCAATAAATCTAATTAACGATAGTGTAGGATATAATTTGTGCAGGTTGGATATTTATGGTGAAATAGAGGAGTCTTATGAAATTAACTTCAATAAATTGCTTGAGACTAGTTCTTGTTGTAGATATTGTGGAATAGTCGACTCAAGTAATTCAACTAATATACTGAAAACATACTATTGTTTGCTATTTCCAACGAAATTTCAAACTGAAGGAATTCCGGGGACAATAATTGATGGATTTGCATGCGGTATTCCTATTATTTGTTCGGATTGGTGTAGGTGTCGACAACTGATTACGGATAAATTCAATGGATTGATTTACCCGTTTGACGATTTTGAAGCATTTGTTGATACAATACTATTTGCAATTTGTAATCAAGATTTACTTAAAAATATGAGAAAAAATTGTCTGAAAAGTTTTCTATATTATAGATCAGATATTGCCATTATGCCGCTATTAAAATTGCTTGATTAACAAAAACAGGAGTGAAAATGGAACTTCTTTTGCTTATTATTCAAATTATTATAGTAATAGTATTGGGCATTAGACTGTTTAAGAAAAGTATGTTTATAACTTTGTTTTTTGCTGTTTCAGCCCTTTATCTAATTCCTACTGAAATAGGATATGCTTTTTACCCACAATTAATAATATCGACAGTGTATTCCGGTATGACTACATGGTATAAAATGTGGCTTTTTTCGACATTGTCTCTTATAAGTTTTTATTTTTTTGTATCCTTCTTTTTGAAAACTAAGTGTAATATTTCTATTAAAATATTACCAAATAGATCTATCATAAAAAATGAGGATAAATTGGTGTTTATCTGTTTGTGGGGGTATAGTTTACTTGTTTTACTAATTTTTATAATTGATTATAATGAGATTTCGTATGTAAATATTGCAACAAACGGTTATGCGGATGAACATTTACTTCTCAAAATATTTGTTTTTCTTTATAGACTACAAATATCAATTAATATACTTCTTTTCGGGATTATTAATTCAACAAAAGAATTGAGTAAGTTAAAAAGAAATAGAATTAAGTTTTTGTTTGTATTTAATATGATCAGTTATGTAATGTATGTGGTAAAAACAGGAAGTCGCTCTTCTGCGATAGGTTTAGCCGTTGGAATTTTTATTGTAATTATATATACATACAGGATAGACTTTAAACTATTGATTAAATTTGCAATTACTGGTATTACGTTACTTCTTTTGTTGAATGCTTTACTTCATGCAAGAGATGCTTCTACTTTAATAGAAAGACCGTTGTATGAACGAGTCCTTGTACAAGATTACTTTTCACCGTCACTAAATATCTTGGCTGCAATATCTAAGAATTATATTCATCCACTCGAATTAATATCACGTAATATTTTCAATATATTACCGGGCGCTAATTACGATGCAATACATGTTACCCTTGGAGAAACATTTACTTCTGTAGTGGGCTCTTCTACTGGATTAGGGTTCCATATATTTACAGAAGGATATATTTTTGGGGGAATAAGTGGATTTTTATATAATGGAATTGTTGTTGGTTGGCTGATTACTTTTTGGCATCGTTTAGCTAACACAAATAATAAGGCATTCAACATTACTATGCAAGCTGTATTATCAACAGTCTTTTTTGATATTGTTAGGGCAGAATCGTTATACTTTTTAAGAAATATTATTTTAATATATATACCATGTGTAATTGTTTATTGTACATTTACAAAGAACAAAATAATACTTGTTAGAAGAGGTTCTCATGAAAAATAATAGTATGATAAAAATTGGCGGTAGTTTAATTGTGATAGCGTTACTAGGGAAAATAATCGGTTTTGTTAAGCAACTGATTACTGCTTGGATATATGGTGCCAACCAGATTACTGATATTTATTTTGTTGCTGATAGTGCTGTTTCCATGATTAGTGTAGTAACGGCTGGTGCAATTTCTATCTCTTTCCTATCATACTATTCTAAAAATCGAATTACAAATAAAAGAGAGCATAAAATTGTTGTTTCTAATATATTAACATGGTCACTTATTTTAGCAATTGCTCTCTTTATTATCATTGAATTATTTGCTCCTATAGTTGCAAAAGTACTTGCCCCGCTTTATTCCAAAGAGAAGCTTGAGATTTTAGAAAAATATATCCACGTTTTAGGGATTTCTGTTTGTTTTATAATTTTATCCGGAACAGGAAGTGCTGCATTGGAAGGTGAAAATATATTTTGGCCTGCTAAAACCCAAAATATATTTCTTGGTATTTTAAGTGTTTTTTTTATGCTTGTATTTAGCAATAAACTAGGTATATACGCAATTATAATCGGCTACATATTAGGATTTTTTTTTCATACACTTATTGTTTTTATGATTCTATGGAAAAAAAAGTTGATAGTATATATTAGACCAAAATGGAACATAGATGTGAGTAGCGTTATGCGCCTTGTACCACCTATAATTGTTGGAAATGCAGTGATTGAAATAAATCATATAATTGATAAAATGATAGCCTCTGGTCTAAAAGAAGGTAGCATATCTTCGTTATACTATGGGCAAATTATAAGCACTGATATTATTTCGGCAATACTTGTAAATTCTTTAGCGGCAATCTTTCTTTCTCGCTTTTCGATGGATGTTGCTGCCAATAATTTCGATGGTATAAAAAGTAAAATCAAATTATATAATAATCTCTATTTGCTATTATTAGTGCCTTTAACGTGGATTTATATACTACATACCGATGTAATCGTTTCAACTATTTTTAATCATGGAAGTTTTAGTACATCCGCAATAGAAAATACTTCTATAATCATATTTGGCTATGCACTTGGATTCGTATTTATCCCTTTGCGTGATTTATTGATGAGATGCCATTATGCGTTCTCGGATTCGAAAGGACCTATGATTAATTGTATTAAAGAGTCAATTGTTAATTTGATTGTGAGTATGGTTGGCGTACATTATTTCGGAGTGCTTGGTATCGCATTAGGAACGACGATTGCATTGTTTGTTTCTGTGCTATTGTTTAAGAAATCTGTCAAAAAATATATTCCTTGTGAGCATCTACTTGATTGGAAGGAAATATTTAAAATCGTTTTAGCTAGTTTTACTTTTTTATTAACTTATGTTATAGGTAAGGGTTTGATTCTTGTAACGAGTACTGTATCGACTATTTTAATTGTGGTTGCTGGATGTATTTCATATATTTTGGTGTTGTATGTACTCCATTCGACTACTTTATATAAGATATATGAGCGACTTTATTCACATTAAAATAATACCATTGGAAAGGAGCAAAATGAAATCAAAGTACAACAAAATCAAAAACCTCTTCCTCCGTCAATCCTATCTGGATTCATGGGAAGATTATTGCCGCAGTTTACAAAAGGCTACCTTTTTGAAATGGGATTATGTGGTATTGAGTGCGTCAAATGAATCACAAGCAATAGCCTTTCGGGCACAAATTAACGAAAGAATTGAAAAGAAGCAGCTTCCCTCTGCAACGCAGTTTGTAGTTCTTTCAGATCCGGAGGGGAAAAGGGTGGGTTCTGGCGGAGCGACCTTTAATGTTCTGCGCTATCTTGCAGAGAAAGAACCGTCGGGGGACAATCCATTTGTAAACAAGCGTGTTTTAGTAATCCATTCCGGAGGAGATAGTAAGCGGGTTCCACAGTATTCCGCTGTTGGAAAGCTTTTTTCGCCGGTACCTCGTGAATTGCCGGATGGACGTGCATCCACTCTGTTTGATGAATTTATGATTGCTATGTCGGGAGTTCCGTCACGCTTCAAGGAGGGGATGCTGGTTCTTTCCGGGGATGTACTGCTATTATTCAATCCACTGCAGATTGATTCTGTTTTTCATGGGGCGGCTGCAATTTCGATTAAAGAGTCGGTGGAAACCGGGAAAGACCACGGAGTTTTCCTTTCCGATGAGAGAGGCTATGTCCGAAATTTCCTGCATAAGCAAAGTATTGAGAAACTTGCCGCTATTGGTGCGATAAATCCACAGGGCAACGTGGATCTTGATACAGGCGCGATTCTCCTGGACACAGATATTTTAAACAGCTTGTTTGGCCTTATTTCTACGGAAGGAAAGACAGACACAGCGAAATTCAACCTGTTTGTAAGCGAGACCTCGCGAATCAGCTTCTACGGAGATATTCTTTATCCACTAGCCTCTGATTCAACATTAGAGCAATATTACAGGGAAAAGCCGGAAGGAGATTACACCGAGGAACTTTACCAATGCCGAAAGGAATTGTGGACTGTTCTTCGCCAATACAGTCTCAAGCTTTTTAGTCTGGCTCCGGCACAGTTTATTCATTTTGGTACAACCTCAGAACTGCTGCAGCTTCTGACAGGAGAAATCGGTGACTATGAATTTCTGGACTGGTCAAACCAGATTGTTACAACGGGGCAAGCAGATGCTTCGTATGCCGGCTACTGCTCTTATATTGGACATAATGCTGTAGTTGAGGGCGAAGCCTACATAGAAGCAAGCTATGTTTTGGGTAATACATCTGTAGGAAAAGGCAGTATCGTATCACACGTAAAATTACGGAATGCAAAGGTTCCCTCTGGGATTGTCCTGCACGGTCTTCCATTGTCGGAAAATAAATACGTGGTTCGCATCTATGGAATAACGGACAATCCCAAAAAATTTATTGGAGATAAGGTGGATTTCCTTGGGACAACGCTGGAGGAACTGATTGCGAGATATGATCTGGACGAAAGTGATCTGTGGGATGTGGGAGTATCACATGATTTATGGAATGGAAAGCTATACCCTGTATGTACTTCTTTGGATGAAGCGTTGGAGTGGGCACTGATTCTGTATGATATTGTACAAGGAAATCAAGAAAAACTTATGAATTGGATAAAGCAGAAACGAGTCAGTCTTGCTCGAAGTTTTAACGAAGCGGATTCAGAAAAAATACAGAGCTGGCAGCTTGAATTGGAATGTCGAATTTTATGCCGGAAGTTTCTGGATTTGCTTAAGGATGGCATATACTATAAGGATGCTTTCAGAGTTTTTGGGAATGGTGGGATTTCTGAAAATCACTATATAACACTGTTGGAGGATGCCGGGAAATCGGATTTTGCGTTGAGGATACGTATCTATTATGCTCTTTCGCGCTATATGAAGGAGCATGGCTGTTCCTTTGCAAACCAGCAGTATGACTATACGGAGGGGCTGTGTTTTCAGACTGTGAAAGATGTAATCTACAAGGAATACGAAAGACTCCTGCCAGATTCATCTTCCTATAAAATTGAAAAAAAAGATGCATATGTAAATCTGCCTGTACGGGTGAATTTCGGTGGTGGTTGGACTGACACCCCGCCATATTGTAACGAGCAGGGTGGCGTTGTATTAAATGCGGCGGTTAAGCTAAATGGAATTTATCCCATCCAGGTATATGTTAAAAAAATACCAGAGCTTGTAATCGAATTTGAGAGTCAGGACATCGGTGTCAAGGGTACGGCTCATTCCACAGAAGAGGTGTTGGATTGTCATAATCCGTTTGATTCTTTTGCGTTGCACAAGGCTGCATTGATTGCCTGCGGAATTATCCGTTTGGATGAAAAAAGAAAGCTTCAGGATATATTGGCCTCAATGGGCGGTGGTTTGTACATATCAACACAAGTCGTGAACATTCCGAAAGGTTCTGGCCTTGGAACCAGCAGTATCTTAGCGGCAGCCTGCGTAAAGGCTCTGTTTGAAATTGTAGGAAACAAAAAAAGAAACGAAGAAATTTACGAAATTGTTTTGTGTATGGAGCAAATCATGAGTACCGGAGGTGGTTGGCAGGATCAGGTAGGCGGTTTGACGCCTGGTTTTAAGTTCATTACCTCCACTCCCGGCTATCTCCAAAAGCTGGAGGTGACCGATGTAAGGATTCCCCAAAATACAATGGATGAATTACAAAAGCGCTTTGTCATTATTTATACCGGACAACGAAGACTGGCGCGCAATCTTTTGCGGGATGTTATGGGAAATTATATAGGTGCCAAAGCATCGACACTGGACGCATTGGAAAAAATGAAGCCAGTCGCCGCATTGATGAAATTTTATCTGGAACAGGGAAATATTGACAAATTTTCCAGCCTGATGAATGAACACTGGGAATTGTCAAAGCAACTGGATGCAGGATCTACGAATACTTGTATTGAACAGATCTTTATCGCCTGTGAGGATATGATTGAAGGCAAATTTATATGTGGTGCTGGTGGCGGCGGATTTCTCATGGTTATGCTGAAAAAGGATTTTACAAAGGACGATTTAAGTTCCCGTTTGGCAGCAATTTTCCAGGACAGTGGCATTATGGTTTGGGATTCGGAGTTTGTATAAAATGCACATGGAGAGTATGAGCCATTTATATGTCATAAAAACGCTAATTATTGGTATAACAGGGCAGAAGGTGCTCTTGCCTGACAGAGCTTTTGTAAAAAAGGGCTATGAAGTTACTATTGCAGGTGGATATGAAGTAAATGAAGAGTACGGCTGCAATATGGAGAAAGTGTTGATTACTTGTGCAGATGTCCTACTATTCCTAGTAGAACTCCGATATTTAGAGCAGTTAAGACAGTACATTCTTAATAATCTGAAAAGGGCGGTAAATGATGAAATGTACAATCCAGATGAAGACTATCAGTTCATGCTCAGTAAGTTAAAGGAAATTTGTAAACATAAAAATATGACAATGTATGCATTGGCTAAGGCAACAGGTATGTCTACTTCTAGTCTAAGCAATCTGATGAATGGGAAAACCAAGCCTTATGTGTATACAGTTATGATGATATGTAATGTATTGGGAGTTTCAGTAGGTGAACTGTTCGAGAAAAGGGGCACTGGGGAGGTTGAAAAGATTATTAGTGCGTACTGTGTTATGCCGCCTCAAAAACGGGAAATGGTGAGAGTTTATATGGATATGCTATTGCAATATGATGGAGAAATATGAGAGTGAGGGTTATTTAGAAGCAATGTCTCTTTAAAACGAAATATATGATTTGGAAAGCTTGTGGTAGACTGTATATAAGGTATACAACTGGTTTTTGCTTGTTTTCATCGAAGTAATTAAATGACCGTTCTTCCAATGTTTTTGGGATTTATATGCGGAATTGCTATCAAAAATAATCCAGATGATATCTCCTTCCAGATGAAAACTTAGAGTTAAGGAATACGCTTATGCGGGAGTTGAACGATTGTTCTGAGTATGAAATGGAAGTTATTTTGTCAGCGGTTAAAAGTTTGAGGTGTACATTGAAAAAACATTAAGCATTTAGTAATTGTTTTTACAAATTTTAGGAGAGGAAAATTAAACATATATGGATAATAAAATAAAGCTTCTTGAGATGATTCAAAATGTGGTAGCGAGAATGACTTCAAATTCTTTTGTATTAAAAGGGTGGGCGGTTACGCTTGTTGCAGGAATATTTGCACTGTCAACCAAAGAAGCAGACAAAATGTTTATTTTAATTGCATATGTTCCCATAATTTTGTTTTGGTTTTTAGATTCATATTATCTGCAATTAGAAAGAAAATATAGGAAACTATATGATGATACAATAAAAAAACCAGATAATGAAATTGATTTTAAATTACCAGTATTACCGTCAAACAGTGAGAATAAGACATGTTTTTACCAGAGTTTATTTTCATGTACAGAGGTTGGTTTCTATTTACCAGCCGCTTTACTGTTCTCTATACTAATTATTGTATCGTTGATAATATAGGCGCATTTTGAAGGGGGGAAGTATTTTGGAAAAGATGTATAAAATATTTGTTTCCTCATGTAAGAGACTATTAGAGGAAGAGAGGAGAATACTGGCTGAAGCTATTTTAATGAATGAACATATTCCTGTTCAGATGGAATTTAATTTTTTAGGTGCAAATACGGAATATTCAATTGATATTGATATGAAGAAACTTAAAGAAGCGGATTGTGTGATATTTATACTAAGTTATCTTTATGGAGAAATAATCAGAAAAAAAATAGGTGATGAAACAAAGTGCCCACTAAAAGAAATAAAACTTAAAGATTGCAAGAGTTGCGATTCGGAGGGATGTGTTCTTTCATTTACTCATTTCGAATATGAATATGCTAAACTTCTAGGCAAGCCCATTGTTGTTATATTTAATAAACATTTTAACAATGAAAATAAGTTTTTAAAGGCAAATGATTTATATCAAAAGCAATATAATGGTGAGGACTGCAAAGCTTCATTTTATGAACACAAGCGCAAATATAATGCTTTTGTATCTTCTATAACACAGAAGCATGCATTTCCGTATAGTAGCCATGAAGATTTCATTGATGTATGTTCTAGTGCAGTTAAAAGTGCAGAAAATTTAATAAGCGTTAGGCAGGATGTTAATGGTTTGGTTCCTTATGCTTGTCTTTCGGAATTGCAAAGAAAAATGGATGAAATTAAAACCCATATGAATCAGATGCAAATAAGTGGAATTAATGAAATATTTGATTCCCAAACACTAGCTTTAAAGGCATTAGAGAAAGAAAAAGACATTTATTTGGGATGGAACGGAGAAGTTAATCCTATTAGGATATTGGCGATAAGAGGATCAAGTTTTACTGGAGGCATGGGGCATGAATGGACGCGATTTGTTTTGGATGAAGAATTTAAAGAAGGTAAGACAATAGATATTGAGTTTGTACTCAGTGATTATAAAAATGAAACCTTAATTGCAGAAAGATACACTGCCTTTCAAGCAATGCAGGCGTCTGCTGTAGCATTGCAGAAATACAAAAAAGATTATGTGAGCGATATGAAAAGAGTACAGGCAAAAATAAATGATTATAGAAAAAATCATCCATGTAAATTGTTTTTGCATAATGAAGCAAAACTTCCGTTTCGTATGGTGTTTATTGGTAAATACCTTTATCTTAGTACATTCCTTAATTCGGTTAAGGCAGCAGAAGCACCTGTTTTAAAGATTTCTTCTACCTCAACATTGTATAAGGTATGTGAGGAATACTATAAATGGATTAAGAGCAATTCAATAGAACAAACCTAAATAGTATTTAATGAGAAGGGAGCATTTAAATGATTAAGTGTATTTATATAGATGGATACAATACGATTGAAGATGGTTCAGTGTTTAGGGATATTGAGCAAACATATTTTGATGATATTGCAACAATTATAGGATGTCAAAAATCTGATATACAAAAACATATGGAATTTTTTTGTGAAAATTACGGTGATTTTGTGTGGGAGTACCACGAAATATTCTGGCGTTCTCTTGTTAAAAGATTTTGCACATCCTTTGATGAGGCTTTAGTTGATCGGGTATATAGCCAATTTTTGGATTTTTATGAGTCCGAGGTTTGTTTGTTTGATGGAACACTTAATACACTTAATGAATTATCAAAGTCAGTGAGTTTGGTATTAGTTGCAAATGGAAACTCAAGGCGGTTAAAAAGATTAATTAAAAAGTATGATTTTCAAAATATTTTTACTGATTATGTTATTTCTTCAGAAACACCTTATCAAAAACCAGATAAGTTTATGTTTCAATATGGGTTAAAAATGTATGGATGGAAACCACAAGAAGTTTTGATGGTCGGTGATAAGTATGATAATGATATATTAGGGGCAAAAAAATGTGGATTATTAACCGCAATATTTATTAGCAAAAGTAAAGCACCCTCTAATTATGAATTGGTTCCAGATTTTATGATTAACTCGATTTCGGAATTGAAGGATATTGTAAGTATGAGTAAAAAGAACAATATTAGTATTATTCCGGATATATCTACCACTTGCAAAGAGGAGTCAAGAAGTATTAGTGCATTTATTGTTGCTGGGGGTAAGGGAAGTCGACTGGGTAATTTGGGCTTAAATACCCAAAAATGTATGCTTGAATTATGGGGGAAACCGATACTTTATTATACAATTCTTTCTTTAAAAAATGCTGGGTGTTCGAGGATAGTTATTGCTATAAATCATTTGAGTGAGCAAATAATTGATTACTTTGGTGATGGTTCTTCTCTCGGGGTAAATATTATATATGTTAAAAAAGAAACAAAATCAACTTATGATGCTTTGTTTCAATCGTTGCAGTTACTTACAGAGAGAATTTTATATGTACATGGAAATATTTTGTTTCAAAATAAATTATTAGAAAACATTATAAGGTATGGAAATCAACAAGATAATAGTGTTATTGCTTCGGTCGAAAGCAAAATCACAGAGGTTAGACATGCGCAGTTTGAAACAGATAAAAATGGTAACATATCAAGAATCGATTTGACGGAAAGAGATGGAGTAATGTCATATACTTTTTTGGGTGTTGCTTATTATAAAAAACAAGACTTTGTTAATAATTTAGATTATGATGAGGAAGGCAAAGTGGATGTTTCTGGAATGGTAGAAAAAGTCATTCAACAAAAATTAGATAAAGGGTTGTTAACGTTGGCGTATCAATATAGAGGAGGCTGGCGTCATATTGAAAGCGAGGATGATTATTTAGAGATAAGTAAGCAGAATAGGTGGGATATATATTATGAAAAATGAAAAGATTTTTAAGCCGTTTATCCCTGGGGTTCTTATTAACCTAACGGATTGTTGCAATTTTAAATGTAAATATTGTCCGCCATATGGAGAGAATTTGTGTAAAGGGATGGATAAATATGATGAAGATGCAATTTTGCTTGTGATTAGTTTATCTAAAAAGTATGGAATAAAACAGGTACGATTAACAGGAGGGGAGCCATTTTTAGAATCGCAAAGACTTCAACTTTTTTTGAATGCATGTGGGGATTCATTTGAGCGTTTGGTTTTAAATACGAATGGTTCGTTGTTGAAAAAAAACCTTTTTGGGTTGAAAAAATATAAAAAAAATATTACTTTAAAAATAAGTTTGGATACACTTAACGAAAATAATTTTAATAATATTACACAAAGCAATAGTTTTTTAGAGGTATATGATAATATATTGTCTGCAATTTCGGAGCAGTTTAAGATTGAATTGAATGCGGTTTTATATAACCAGACATTTGAAGAAATTTGTGACTTGGTTGAATTTTCTGTGAATAATCAAATAGACTTAAAATTCTTGACAACGTCGACTTTTTATGGCAATGTTTCTTTCAAAAAATCTGTTTTAAATATGAAAAAAGTAGTTGAATATTTGGAAAATCAAAGTTCATTTACTTCAAAAGAAAGGTTAGTTGGTGAAAGAGGGGCACCAATGTTGGTTTATCATATTGAGAAAAGTAAGATAACAATTTTTGATTCATGTAATAAAAACTCTCTTACACCGTTAAAATGTTATTTTGATTGTTGTGAAAATGAGTGTCATCAATATCCATGCGACTATGGAGCGTTTTCAATTGGTATAAGTACAGATGGATTAATGTCTATATGTCGAGGCAGAAAAGACTTGGGAAAGCAGATATTTTATCAGTCATCAAATGAAATTGAATCAGCTTTTGTGAATCAGGTAGAACGATTTAAAAGCTGCTTTTCAATAAATGTAAATTCATTATAAGGAGGTATTATTATGTTTAGTAGGATTTTAGCAGACAAAATTAATGAACTGGCACTCAAGGAAATTGATACTTATGGTTTGCCTACGAAGCGTCATTATGAGCTTTCTATGGAAAAAGGAATTGAACTTGCAAAGAAGTTAAATGCAGATGTCAATCTTGTTCAGGCTGGAATTGCACTTATGGATATTAAACTTGGTCAAGCAGCAAAAGAGGGGCATCAGCCAGAGCATGTTAAGTATTGTGTAGAATATGCTGAAAAGATTCTTACAGAATTAGGAGTTGAAGAACAGTATTATTCTACATTGATTAATAGTGTTGCTGCTCACCATGGAGCAATTCCTTTTACTTCCATTGAGGCTGAAATAGTTGCAAATGCTGATTGCTATCGCTTCATTCATCCCCGTGGTGTTATGTCTTTTCATGCTACAGTAGTAAAACGAGGAAAAGAACATGATGATGTGCTTAAGACTGTCGAAGCTAAGTTGGATGAAAAGTATGGTATACTTTCACTTGATATTGCAAAAGAAGATTTGTTAGGGTATTACAAAATGTTTAAAAATATATTGAATGAAGCACGGGATACTAAAAAGTGAGATTTTGGTTTTGTTCAAATATTAGGATTGCATAGGAACATATGGTAAGTGAGGAATAGCAGGTACATACTGGTAGGTGTGTGCCTGTCTTTTTTCTGAACCCTTTACAAAAGTTACATTAACCTGGCATTTTATATTCTATATAAAAAAAGTCCGTTTTTTGAGCTTTTTTTGATTGGATTTTAGTGGTTGCAGCAGGTAATCGCTTTCTAAATCATATCAATCATATGCATTTCTTTATCACGGTAGTACCAAAGAAAACAGTTTTTTGCATTGTTTTGGTAAATTTTCAACAGCTCAGAACCACATAATTTTCAAAAATTGCGCCATTGAAAGCACCATTTGTCGAAATGTCGGGTGAAATATCCTGTGCAATGTCATTGATATTCCGCATCAGTCCAATACAGCATCTAGCAGGCCATGCTAATCTCTCATCCTGTCTAATATACGATATATTCTTATGACTGCCATAATCGGAACCAAATCAAAGATAAAATTAAAATCCCCCCGCACACTGGATAAAATTCAATAATCTGCAAAATAACACTGATCCCATCCACATCCCACTAAAAATTATGAACCGATGTGCAATCTCTGAGAATAAATTGAAACAATATATTATATATGCTAACATGAAGCACAAATATTTTGGAGGAGACGCAGGGAATGAACATTTTGGTGATTGATGCAGGGACATCCAGTATGCGTGGGATTTTATTTTCTGAGGAAGGAAAACAACTGTCGGTGAGCCAAAAATTTTATCGTGTGACTTATCTTCCGCAGGGATGGGCAGAACAGAATCCGGATGATTGGAGTATGGCTCTTCGTGGTATTTTAAAGGAAACGGGCAGGATGGCGGAAGCAAAAGGATACAGTATAGATGCGCTGGCTTTAACGGCGCAAAGGTCGTCGGTGATTCCTATGGATGGGCTTTTGAATCCTCTTGCAAATGCTGTTATGTGGCAGGATAAGAGAACGGAAGAGATTTGCAGAAGGCTGGAAAAGGAGAATGGCACAATATTTCCAAAGGCAGGAGCCAGAGTAAATCCGGTTTTCTCCGGGAGTAAGATGACATGGTTTCGGGAAAATCAGCCGGAAATCTATGGAAATACATGGAAATTTTTGGTGGTAGCAGACTATCTGCTGTATCTTCTGACAAATGAAGTAGGCACGGATTTAACCTATGGCAGCCGTTCTCTGCTGATGAACCTGGAAAAGGGGGAGTGGGACGAAGAGCTTCTTGAATTGTTTCGGGTGAATAAAGAGAAGCTTTGTCCTCTTGTGGAGCCGGGAAGTGTTTTTGGGGCGCTGACAGAGGAGATGGCGGAGCTGTTGGGCTGCCGGAAGGGAATCCCCGTCATTACGGCAGGAGGCGACCAGCAGTGTGGAGCAATAGGCCAGGGGGTGGTGAAGGAAGGAATCTTATCTGTAACGGCAGGAACAGGAGGCTTTCTTATTGTATCCGCCAAAGAAGTGCCGCAAAACCTTCAGCAAAATGTGATCTGTAATGCTGCATCATTAAAGGGGCAATATATTCTGGAATTCGGAATCCTTACCTGCTGCTCCGCTTTTGATTGGTTTTGCAGGTCTTTTTATGATGGCTGGAGTTATGAAGCGATCAATGCGGAGGTGGAAAGATCGCCGGCTGGTGCAAACGGCTGTATGGTTCTTCCATATTTTCAGGGCAGATCCACGCCGGATTGGAACCGCAATGCGAGAGGGATGTTTGCGAATATCAGTTTGGATATCAGACGTTGTGATATGCTGCGCGCTTTGTTGGAATCGATATGCTATGAATTTGGTAATGGAATTGAAATATTGGAACGTTATGTGGAAGTTTCTGATATTTACATTAATGGGGGACTTACCAACAGTGAGCCGTTTAATGAAATTCAGGCTGACGTATATCATCGAAAGATTATACGTATGGGCAGCAGTGACGCTACAGCCAGAGGGGCTCTGATTGTTGCTTTAAATACATTGGGAATTTATCCGTCAGAGGAGAGTGCTTTTACAGCGCTGAATAAGGGAAGAGAACAAAAAGTTTATCTTCCGGACGAAAGCCGTTCCGGTATGTATCAGCAAAAGCGCTGTTCGATGAATTCGTGGTATACTCGAACTTATGCATAAAACTGAAAAACGAATATAAAAATTGCACATATGCGCAAAAACTGAGAAAATATTGTAAATAAAGTGGTATTATGATAAGCTTCGATTAAGAAAATGGACAGATAAGACAATAGATGTAAAAACAGAGACGGGAGGCAGAGCAATGAGCAAGATTAATGATATTACCAGAGAGACCTGGATTATGAATACTTTTCCTGAATGGGGTACCTGGTTAAATGAAGAAATAGAGAATGAAGAGGTAAAACCGGGAACCGTGGCAATGTGGTGGCTGGGATGTACTGGGATCTGGTTTAAAACTCCGGGTGGATGTAATTTGACGATTGACCTTTGGTGCGGCAACGGCAAGCGGACACACGGCAACGGAAAAATGGCGGTGGGCCATCAGATGGCAAATATGTGCGGAGCCCGTGCTATGCAGCCGAATCTTCGCGCGGTTCCTTTTGTGCTGGACCCTTTTGCCGTGAAACAGGTGGATGCTGTTCTGGCAACACATTATCATCAGGATCATATGAGTGCGGAATATGCGTCCCATGTGATAAAAAGCGGTATGACAACGGTAGACAGTCAGGGAAAGGAAATACCGGTGCCCTTTATCGGGCCAAAAAAATCCGTGGAGTTATGGCAGAAGTGGGGAGTTCCCAAGGAACGGTGTATGACCGTAAGACCGGGCGATGTGCTGAAGATAAAAGATATTGAAATAGTGGTCCTGGACTCCTTTGACCGCACCTGTCTGGTGACTACGGATGACACATCAGAAAACAGGGAAGAGCTGACGGGTATTTGCCCCACAGATATGGATGACAAAGCAGTTAATTATCTGATCAAGACTCCCGGGGGAAATATTTATCACAGCGGTGATTCCCACTATTCTATATATTTCGCAAAACATGGGAAGGATCATAAGATAGATGTGGCCTTTGGTTCCTATGGCGAAAATCCGGTGGGAATGGCGGATAAGATGACCTCCTGTGATATTCTTCGGATGGCGGAAGCCCTGCGCTGTAAGGTGGTTGTCCCTGTTCATTATGATGTATGGACGAACTTTATGGCAGATGTGAATGAGATACGTGTGCTTTATGATATGAAAAAGGACAGGCTTGATTATCAATTCCATCCTTTTTTCTGGGAAGTAGGAGGGAAATATGTGTATCCTACAGACGAACATAAAAAAGCATATCATCATAGAAGAGGATTTGAGGATTGTTTCGAGGCATCACAGAATATCCCATTTCGTTCTTGCCTGTAAAGAGAAATATGAAAGGGGATGCAGAATAACAGGAATTTTGCATCCCCTTTGTGGTATTCAGACATATGAGTTACCGTTTATGTCTGCTCATAGAAGAATGGAAGCATGACAGAGTGAAACAGGCAGGAGGATAATTGCCATGGAAGAAACAAGAAATTATGAAGCAATGAGTGTGCGTGAAAAATGGAACATGCTTGCGATGGTGGCAAATCTGTATTACAACTCGGATTTAACGCAGAATCAGATTGCGGAACGGCTCTATACATCCAGATCGAAGGTCTCGCGGATGCTTAAAGAAGCCAGAAGGCTTGGAATCGTTGAAATTTATATTCGGGAGCCCTGGGAACGTAATCTTGACTATGAGCAGGAATTGAAAAAACATTTTTCCCTGAAAAATATCAGGGTAGTGATGATGAAGGAGTCTGACAGCAAGGCCGGCCTTTTAAGGATCGCGGAGGCTGCGGCGTACTATCTTGATTCCGCAGTGAAAAAGAATATGGTAGTTGGCATATCCTGGGGGAATACGCTGTATCATATCGTTAAATATATACAGGAAAATAACAGGAAGAACATACCCATTACGGTAGTTCCTATTATGGGGGCTGCTAATGTAAAAAGTCCGGAAAAGGATGCCATGGATCTGGCAAAAGGGATGGCGTCGGCATATGGAGGAAAATATATGTATATTTATGCTCCCCTGTTCGTCAATACCAAAGAGCTGAGACGAAGCCTGATTCGGGAAGATAATATTAAAAATGTGCTTGAGGTGTCCAGACATGCAGATCTCATGCTTACGAGTGTAGGGTCAATTGTTTACAAAACATGGAGCGATTATCTGAGCGTAAAAACCCTGGAAAGCCTTGAAAGTAAAGGAGCTGTAGGGCATATAGGGGGACATTTTTTTGACAGGGATGGTCAGGAAATTGAGACGTCGTTGGTGGACCGGATGATAGGCGTAAGTCTCGAAGATATGAAGAAGTGTAAAGAGGTCGCTTGTGCAGCATATGGGGAGAGCAAGGCAGAAGCCGTCCTGGGAGCCCTTCGTGGTGGCTTTGTAAATACATTGATCATAGATGAAGGATGTGCCGAAAAGGTTATTCAGAAACAGATGGAAGGTGAATAACTGTTGCCGATGCAGGGTGCCTTGCGTTGCAGATAGTAATGAAGTGAAAATGGAGGCAGATATGGTTTATAAATATTTAATTGGAAACCCGGTCGAAACACAGGCGGTTGTCATGGACTGCCCTGTATCACAGGAGTATCCTGATTACTTTTCAATCAGCACAGAGGACGGATTTCTCATGGAAACAGTTCTTGGAGAACAGGATCTGGTATACGGCCTTGGAGAGAATGTCCGGGGAATTAACAAACGAGGCTGGATATATGAAAGCAGCTGCTGTGATGAGAAGGATCATGATGAAACAAAGAGCGCTTTGTACAGCGCACATAATTTTCTGATCATAGACGGAGTGCAGACTGTTGGTATATTTATAGATACGCCGGGTGATGTGGTTTTTGATATTGGATATACAAGACTCGACAGGCTTTCAATCAGAGTCAGCGATGGTAATCTGAGGCTTTATGTTCTGGAAGGTGACAGTGCTTACGAGATTGCCAGAGAATTCCGCAGGATGACAGGGCAAAGCTATGCGGCGCCAAGGTGGGCCTTTGGATACCAGCAAAGCCGCTGGGGCTATGGTAGTGAAGAAGAAGTCAGACAGGTTGTAAAGGGCTATCAGGAAAATCATATTCCACTGGATGCGATCGGGATGGATATTGATTATATGGAGCGTTATAAAGATTTCACTGTGGACAGGACAGCATTTCCTGATTTTGAAGGGCTTGTGAAGGAGCTTAAGGAGGAGGGAATCCGTCTGGTGCCCATCATTGATGCTGCTGTTAAGATTGAGGAAGGGTATGATGTCTATGAGGAGGGGATAGAAAAAGGATATTTTTGCAAAAATGAGGATGGTTCGGTATTCGAAGCGGGAGTCTGGCCGGGATGGACACATTTTCCGGATGTGTTGAATGATGAGGCCAGACAGTGGTTCGGTGAAAAATACAAGATGTTTCTGGATATGGAAATAGAGGGCTTTTGGAATGATATGAATGAGCCGGCTATTTTTTACTCGAGAGAGGAACTGGACAGAGTATGGGAAAAAATTGAGGGGTATAAGAATAAGAACTTAAATGTCGATGAATTCTTTGACCTGGAAGGACTTTTTCCGGCCTGCCTAAATAATAGAAGAGATTATGAAAGATTTTATCATGAAATGGATGGCGTGAAAATATGCCACAAACAGGTACATAATCTTTACGGATATTATATGACCAGGGCTGCCAGTCAAGGGATTGAAAAATTCCGGGCAGATAAAAGAACCCTTCTTTTTTCCAGATCCTCATATATTGGGATGCACAGATACGCCGGCATCTGGACGGGCGATAATAAAGCATGGTGGTCACATATCCTGCTGAATCTGAAAATGCTGCCGTCTTTAAATATGTGCGGCTTTTTGTATGTTGGGGCAGATTTGGGCGGATTTGCGGGGGATTGCACAAAGGATTTGCTAATGAGATGGATTGCTCTGGGGATATTTACGCCGTTGATGCGTAATCACGCAAGGAGAAATACACGCAGAAAGGAATGCTATCAGTTTGAGAATCCCGGGGATTTCAGGAACCTGTTGAAGGTCCGTTATGCACTGATACCTTATTTGTATAGTGAGTATATGAAGGCTGTACTTGAAGACGATCTGATGTTTCGTCCTCTTGCATTCGATTACCGGAGCGATGACAGAGCCAGGAAGGTTGAGGACCAGCTCATGCTGGGGAAGGACCTGATGATTGCTCCTGTATATGAGCAGAATGCAGATGGCAGATACGTATATCTGCCGGAGGATATGGTCCTTGTGCGCTTCAGAAGTGATGAGGATTACTCGACGGAATATCTGGAGAAAGGCCACCATTACGTAGAAGTAAAGCTGACGGAGGTACCAGTGTTTATCAAAAAGAACCACTTTCTTCCTGTCTGTTCCGCTGCTTCCTGTACAGACCAAATGGATACGGGGAAAATGACCTTGCTTGGCGCCATGGACAGGGAGATCAGTTATCGGCTTTATGAGGATGACGGGTATACTCAGGAAATCGGAAATGAGAGCCATATTACGGAAATTTGGGTGGATAAGGAGGGCCGGGCACGAGCCGCAGGAAAAGAACTGGTGAATCGTATTCTGCAAATGTGAAAACGACAGTGGCTTCTCACATGCAGTCATCCGGAAGAGGGAACCGCAGCAATTGACCTCCATGTGCACGAAACCTGTATACTGCCTATTGTTGGGAAAGATTTTGTGTGATAAAATAGGATTAACAATGAGGTTGAGGGTTATGGTATGAAGAACAGTAGAGCAGCTGTGAAAAGCAGACAGCATGAAATTTTAGAATATATGCGTATACATGGGGCGGGAGATGTCAATAAGTTAGCCATGGAATTTCGGGTCACACCCACTACGATCCGCAGAGATTTGAATGTTTTGCAGAAGGAGAACTATATCAGCCGCTGTTTCGGCGGAGCGCGTTTACAGGAACCTGTGGACACGGAAGAAATATCTCCGACAGATATCCGGGATGAGAAAGAATTTATCCGGAAAGAGATCGCCCGGCTTGCAGCAGATCAGATGTGTGACGGAGAAATTATTTTTATGAACAGCAGTGCCACGGCGTCTCTTGTGTTAGGCTATTTAGGCGAAAAAAATGTCACGGTTGTTACAAATAACAGCCGGGCAATCGACATGCCAAGGAGTTCCAGAACACAGCTTTTGCTTACCGGGGGAGCTGTATATGGAAAAAAACAGAGCCTGGTGGGAGAACTTGCCCACGATACGATTTCTAAAATTACGGCCACTGCCTGTATACTCGGAGTGAGCGGCATCAGCAGCAAGGAAGGGATTACCAGCAGGATACTGCAGGAAACCACCATTAACAGAATGATGCTGGAGCGCTGCACAGGGGCGAAGATTGTTGTTGCCGAAGGCAGCAAAATCGGAGTCAGCCATAGTTTTTACAGCGGCAGTATTGAAGATATCACATGTCTGATTACGGATTCGTCGGCTTCGGAGGAAGCTTTGAAGGAAATAAGAGACAGAGGAGTCAATGTAATATTGACGGACTGATTTATACAGGGAGAGTGTTCATGATTATATGAGCACTCTTTTTTTCTGCTCTTTATGACAGTGAGCAGAGACATATTTCCTGATAAAATCTGCGAATATAAAAATGAACATATATAATAAAATGAAAATATAACGAACAAAAAAGCTATGTATACAATTCGAAATGGTGCAAAATGAACAAATGTGCAGGCATATATAATTGACAAATGTGTAAAAGTACGATAACATAAAAATATACAAAGAAACAAAATAAAACAAGAAAAAAACGGGCAGGTTGCTCACCTTCGTGAATGAGGATTCGTTTATTTATGACCAAAATACTTTGAGAAGTATGAAAATATGTGCGTTTTGCATAAAAATGGACATTTAGGAAATAAATGGTTTGTTCACGTAGGAGAAAGGGAGGTTTTAAATGAAAATCAAAAAGATGTTGAGCGTTTCAATGGCAGTTGCAATGACTGCAGGTCTTCTGGGTGGAGTAAATGTATATGCTGCAGCAGAAGAACCGGTAACTATTACATTTGGATTTTGGGGTGATACAGCCGAGGCAGAGATGAAGATGCAGCTTGCCGAGGCATATATGGAGGAAAATCCGAATGTGACAATCGAAATGGAGTATACCGATGGAGCTGGCTATTTGACCAAAATGCAGACCTGGATGACTTCCAATACAGTTCCGGACGTATTCGGCCTTGCAAACGATCATTTCTATCAGTACAAAGGAAGTGAGCAGTTTGAAGATCTGGCTCCGTATATTGAAGCGGATGCGCTGGATGCTGAATGGGATATGGACGCGCTGAAGGCTTCCTTCGGTGAGGAAGACGGAAAAATTGCCGCAACTCCGTTTATTACGAAAACTTTTGCCATAGCATATAATAAGGACTTGTTTGACCAGGCAAAGATTGATTATCCGACGGATGACTGGACTGTGGATGATATGCTGGAGGCTGCAAGAGCGATTTCCGGGCTCACCAGTGACGATGGCAAGATTTATGGCCTGAGATGGGGAGTGCGCCCCACAGAGTTTTACCGTAATCTGTATGGGGATATGATGTATGATATGAATACGTATGAAATGAAAGCGGCCGGAAATGATAAGTTCAAGTCGGCAGTATCCCTGTTTGCAGACAGCATCAAGGAGGGACTGGCTCCCGATGAAACATCCGGCGCAATTTCCACCGGTGGATTTGAGACCGGACTGTATGGTATGCAGCTGAGCGCTACATGGGATATTTCCACTTTCCAGAGCATGATTGGTGATTCCTTTGCATGGGATGTTGTGATGCTTCCGATGAATACCGAATATGACACAAGAATGCTGACAACACTGAGAAGTAATGGCTGGAGCATGAATTCAGCGGCCGAAAACAAAGAAGCATGTTGGGACTTTATTAAATTCCTGTCTGCTTCTGAGACAGCTGCCAAGGCTTCCCAGAATTTTGGTATTCCATCACTTCTTTCCTTTGCAGAAAGTGACGAATACCTTAACGATTTCGGCGGCGGAACCGCTTATAATAAGAGCGCTTTCGTAAATATGCTGGATTGGACTACAGATTTTAATAACCTTGGTGCATTTGCCGAGGTGAATGATATGGTGAAAACCCAGTATGAGTTATTACTGGCTGATCAGCTTACTATTGATGAAATGATTGAGGAATGCCAGACTCAGGGCGAAGCAATCCTTTCGGCAGCCAAATAACATCTGGATAAAATAATACCGTGAAGCGTAAAAAGGGAGACATGGTTCTCCCTTTTTTATCCAGAGGAGTAGAAACAGTTTACATAAAATTGTTTGGTATGCGAAATAAATTGCTGAAATTAAGGAGGACTACTGTGAAACGTAGAAAGAAAAAGAGGGGCTTACAGGACACATCGAAGATGTTTTATCTTTTTATTAGTCCATGGATTGTTGGATTCTGTGTATTTACATTTTTTCCGATGATATTTTCGTTTGTAACATCTTTTACAAACTGGAGCGGACTGGATTTTCCAACAAAATTTGGTTTTGATAATTACAGACAGATTTTTACGGCAGATAACAGCTTCTGGACAGCATTGAAGAATACTTTTTACTATGTGGGAGTGTCCGTTCCTTTGAATACAGCCGTCTCCGTAGGTCTGGCAATGCTGTTGAATAAGAGACTGCCGGGTACCAATTTTTTCAGGGCGGTTTTCTATCTGCCGACTATCTGCACGGGTGTGGCATTGTATATTGCCTGGATGTATTTATATAACGGTGATACCGGTTTTATCAATGTCCTGCTTGCAAAAATAGGAATAGAGGGTCCAAGATGGCTCACCAGTTACACCATGGCAATGCCCTCCATTATTCTTATGGATATGTTTGCCTGTGGTACTTCAATGACGATTGTGCTGGCGGGGCTTCAGGACATTCCATCGACGTATTATGAGGCCGCAGAGCTGGACGGCGCGAATGCCTTACGGAAATTCCGGCATATCACATTCCCGATGCTGAGTCCGGTAATCTTTTTTAATGTATTGATGGCAATCATTAAGGGCGTGCAGATTTTCACACAGCCTTACGTAATGACAGAAGGAGGACCGGCAAGAGCTACTTTTGTTTATGGATTGTATTTGTATAATACCGCATTCTCATACGTGAAGTTTGGATATGCGTCGGCACTGGCATGGATTTTGTTCGCTATCCTGATTATTGTCAGTCTGATCATTTTTGGTACCTCAAAGTTCTGGGTGTTCTACAGGGAGGATGTAAACTGATGAGAAAACATAAAATTAGTAATATTACAGCAGAAATTGTACTGATATTCATTGCTTTTCTGTTTTTGCTGCCTACTCTGTGGATGTTTTGCACTTCCTTGAAAGCACCGGAACAGATTACGAAATTTAAAGAACTTCTTCCAAACCCGGTAACGATCAGGAGCTATATACAGGGATTTGCAGGTGGAGATTTTCTCAGATATATTGGCAACACAGTGTTCATAGGGTTGGCCTGTGTGGTTGGGACAGTAAGCTCCTGTTCGTTGGTAGCATTCGGATTTGCAAAATTTAAGGCAAAAGGAAAAAATATTTTATTTATGGTATTGTTAAGTACAATGATGGTACCTCAGACGGTGACGTTGATTCCTGCTTATATGCTTTACAGTAAGCTTGGATGGATCAACACTTATATTCCTCTTGCACTTCCGGCATTTTTCGCAACCAGTACCTTTAATGTATTTTTGCTTCGGCAGTTTTTTGCAGGATTGCCGAATGAATTAGCGGAGGCCGGCAGAATAGACGGCTGCAGCTGGCTTCAGATTTTCGCCAGAATATATATTCCCAATACAAAGCCGGCCCTTTTGGTCGTGACGATCAATCAGCTGGTATTTGTATGGAATGACTATATGGCGCCGCTGATTTATCTGGGGAAGCCGGAAAAGTTTACGATTGCGTTAGGACTTAATATGTTTAAAGCGCAGTATGGAGGAGCTATGGATGTTGGACCGCTGATGGCAATGGCCTGTCTGACCGTGGCGCCGCTATTGATTCTATATATCTGTTTTCAGAAATATTTCGTGGAGGGTATTGCTGCTTCCGGTATAAAGGGGTGAATATATGCAGAAGAGTCTGGAGGAAAAAGTATACGCTGGTGTCCTGGGAAAAATCATAGGGGTTTTTTACGGCCGTCCCATAGAGGGATGGCCATATGAAAAAATCCGTCAAACCTTCGGTGTAGTTGATCATTATGTTTATAAGGAAGCGGGAACACCATTAATTGTTGCCGATGATGATGTGGCTGGTACCTTTACCTTTTTGAACGCAGTGGAAGACTGCCGGGATGTCAGCACAATATCAGCGAAGGACTTCGGAGAAGCATGGCTCGACTATGTGATAGAAGATAAAACTATTTTCTGGTGGGGCGGTCTTGGACGTTCTACGGAGCATACAGCATATTTGAGATTGAAGCAGGGAATTCCGGCTCCCTTAAGCGGTTCGATCGAGCTTAATGGGCAGGCGGTGGCTGAACAGATCGGAGCACAGATTTTCATGGACGCATTGGCGATGATGTGTCCGGGAGATCCCCGTAATGCGGGCAGACTGGTGCGGGAATTATCCAGTGTAAGCCACGATGGGATTGCGGTTGAGGCTGCATGCTTTTTGGCTTCGTTAGAGGCTCTGGCATTTGAGATAAGAGAGACGGATCAATTGCTGGATGCAGCTCTGGCAAAAGGAGTCAGTCCCCGATTGAGGGAAATCATAGACCGGGTAAGAGAGGTCTGCAGCAGAAATCAGGATTTCAGAGCTGTGAGGCAATGGCTGGATGAAGAATATGGATATCACCTTTATCCGGGAAACTGTCATGTGATTCCGAATTTTGCTTTGATTCTTGCTTCTTTGATTTTGGGAGGCGACGATTTTTATTATGCGATGGAAATATGTATTTCCTGCGGATGGGATACAGACTGTAACGGCGCGAATCTTGGCTGTATTAATGGCATAAGACTGGGACTGGATGCGATCAATGAGGCGTTTGATTTCCGGGGACCGGTGGCAGACAGGCTTTATAAAATTTCTTCTAATGGTGGCGCCTGCGTAAGTGATGCCGTGCAGGAAACCAGGAGAATTCTGGCGGCAAATGCAAAGCTGTATGGGGAAAAATCTCCTGAAAAGAGGAGACGGTATGAATTTGAATTTCCCGGTTCTGTCCAGGGATTTGAGAATTGTCCCTATTTGGGAGATCATGACGAAAGACCGGAAAATTCAAATATGCGTGGCTGCGGCAATGGCCTGTGGCTTTCTGTTGATCATGGTAAAAGGGCGGTATCGGTGCCGGTAATGTTTGATCTAAGGGACAGGCAGGCCAGTTACTGCCTTACGGCCAGCCCTGTTCTCTATGAGAGTCAGACGGTATACGCAGTATTTGATGTGCCGGAAAATGAAATCAAAATACAACTGTATATTGCCTGGTATGATTTTGATAATAACATTCAATTCACCTACAGCCCACAATATACGGTACAGTCCAGACTGGAAATTGCCTGGAAAATCCCGAAACTAGGAGGTATGCCGATATCCAGGCTTGGAATCCTGTGTGAATCTGATAAAAAAGGTGCAGTAATTCTCCGTCATATGGATTGGGACGGCGCACCGGAACATTTTGAAATATCGATACCTCTCAGGAATTATGATATTGGAATGAATATGGCGATGGAAGCCTTTGTATCCTCGGCAAAGCAATTTCATTTTGACGCAAGAGCAAGCTTCGTTATTTCTCATACGGAGAAAAATGGCGTGGCAACGATTGGCACAGAGCAGTGGAAGGATTATAAGGTGACAAGTGTCCTGGAACCAGGGATTCATCAGCGGTTTGGTTTGCTGGGACGAAGCAGAGGGCACAGAAGGTATTATGCGCTGATGCTTTGGGATCATAAGTATGCAGGTCTTGTATGTAAAAAAGGTTCCGAAGAGATATGTCTTGTCCAAATCCCCTTTGCATATAGGGAAAACCATAAGTATCGTCTGGAGCTTTCTATGTGCGGGAAGAAAATCACAGGAAAGATAGACGAGATATACCTGGAGGCTTTGGATGATACGTATTCCTGCGGCGGAGCAGGCTTTGTGACGGATGAGGGCACGGCGCTTGCGTATGGTTTTTGTGTGGAAGGCTTAGAGGGGATGAAGAGATGAAGGGATTTAATATGGGATTGAATTCATTAATCATAGCAGGGGACGGGGTGAGCAGAGCAATCACCATGGAGAATCCTTCTGGTGAAAAAGCAGGTGGTGGAAAAGCTACTGGATTGCTGGGACCGGGACGAAAGGGTGCTCCTGCAATTATGGGTATTAAACCTGGAGAGACCAGGATATTGGCAGATATACAGGGGCCGGGAATCATCAATCATATATGGATTACCGTTACGGATAAGACGGATAAAGATTTTTTTGTTTTGAGTGATATTGTGCTCCGGATGTATTGGGATAATGAGGAAGAGCCTTCGGTGGAATGCCCTCTGGGGGATTTTTTCTGTAATGGATTTGGAACGGCATGCAGGATTAATTCACTTCCGATTACAGTGAACCCGGTGAGGGGATTTAACTGTTACTTTCAGATGCCCTTTGGCACACATGCAAAGATTACAGTAGAAAATCAGCATGAAGAGACTATTCCTAGATTTTTCTTTCAAATTGATTATACTTTACATAAAGAACTGCCAGATGAGACAGTGTATTTTCATGCACAATATAGAAGACAGCGTCTGACTAAGCTGAAAGAAGATTATGTGATTTTGGATGGGATAAAAGGAAAAGGGCATTACGTGGGGACTTACTTGGCGCTGACTGCTCTGGAACGTTATTGGTATGGAGAAGGTGAAATGAAGTTCTACCTGGATGGGGATATAGAATATCCGACGATTTGTGGAACAGGACTTGAAGATTATTTTGGAGGCGCATGGGGATTTGTTCCTGATCAGAGACGAGAAACGCAGGCGAGGGAGGAGCTATACCAGACATTATTCCAGGGCTTTCCCTATTATTCTGCCCGGGAAGAAAATTTCAACTGGCGGTTTGAAGGCGCCTGTCCGCCTATGAGAGGGTTTTATAGATGGCATATTTTAGATCCTATTTATTTTCAGGAGGATATTAGAGTTACGGTCCAGCAGATGGGAAATTGCCATAAAGGTTATTTTGAACGACAGGATGATTATTCTACAGTGGCTTATTGGTATCAAGCGGAGCCTCATGGAGCATTTCCGAAGATTCCGGAAAAAGAATACCGCTGGCCTAGATAGGAGAAGATATGAAAAACTTATATTACCCCACATATCATTTTCGCCCTGAAAGGAATTGGATGAATGATCCAAACGGGCTTATCTATTTTAAAGGAAAATATCATTTGTTCTATCAATATAATCCGAATGGAGACCGTTGGGGCAGCATTCATTGGGGACATGCAGTTAGCTCAGATTTAATACACTGGGAGGAACTTCCCATTGCGCTTTATCCAAGTGTTGGAGACGGAGAGATACATTGCTATTCAGGCTGTGCTGTAGTAAAAGACGGCTTTCCATATCTATTTTATACCAGTGTCGGAGAAGGAAAGCGCGGTCCTGAAACGGGAGCACAACAGTGGAGTGCGGTCAGTTACGACGGAATGATGAGTTGGAAGAAAGAGGGAAAACCGGCTATACAGGAAGCGGTTCATGGTAATTACAAGATTAAGATGTGGAGAGATCCTTTTTTATGGAAAGAAGATTATTGGTATGCGGTGCTTGGAGGAACTGAAAATAATAAGGGGTGTCTGCTTCTATATAGGTCATATAATCTGGATGCTTGGGAGTGCTTAGGTAAGATTTACGAATCTGACCGATATTGGCTGGTGGAGTGTCCGAATATGATACCGGTTGGTGAGGGAAGATATTTAATATTGTATTCGCCCCTGGATGCTGTACGGTATATGATTGCAAGGCTGAATAAAGACGAATGGACACTGGATATAGAAAAAGAGGGCGTTTTTGATCATAGCATTCTTAAAAGAGGTTTTTATGCTCCGAACACGTATTTAAATGATCCAAAAGGAAGAATTGTGAGTATGGGGTGGATTTCTGAGGCGGATGGACTAGAACTTTCACAAACAAAGGGCTGGGCAGGAATGCAGTCTTTGCCTCGGGAGATACATATGGATAAAGAAGGAAAACTATCTATATGGCCCGTAGAGGAATGCTGCATGCTTAGAAAAAAGAGCCTTTTCACTTCATGCCGGAAAGGACGGGAAAATACCGCTGGCAGTATGTTCAAAAACGGCAGGTGTTTGTTGGCGGAATCTTGGGAAGCAGAGATTTATTTGAGAGTAAGAAATGGTTTGTGCGGAAATATACAAATTTCTTTTCTTGCCGATGGTTTCGGGAAGGAGGAGACAAATATAATTCTGGATAGTGAGGCTGGACAGATAAGGCTGGACAGGTCGCTGTCAAGTCAACATTCTTCCCCGGACAAGTCTGATATTTGCTGTGATTGGATGCCAGAAAAGGAAACGGAGTTGAGGATGTTTATAGACCATTCATCCGTTGAGGTTTTTGTAGACAGAGTGACAACAATAACTGCTCGTGTTTATCCCAAATTGGAAGAAAGCTGTAAAATTTTTATTTCCGGAAATGGGGAAGCCTGTGTGGAGGAAATGAATATTTGGGAACTGGGATTATAAGGTGTTAATGGAGAAGGAATGTGTGTGAAAGGGAAGTGTTTGCCATGAAAATAGAGAAAAAAGTAATTTCCAATTTGACCAAGTGTTATTCCATTGCCCCGCTTCATTACCAGGACCAGGATTTTTTTCTGGTGGCGGCGGAGAAGCAGGACCCCTGCTATCTCTTTGACCTGGAGGGGCAGCAGGTAGATAAAATCTGGAACGGCCCCGGCGGTGTTATGAGTATGGTGCAGGTGCCGGGTACAGACGGACAGTTTCTTTCTACTTATAAATTCTACTCACCCAATGATTCTAAAGAGGCGAAGATTGTCATTGTGACGCCCAGAGGTAAGGGAGACTGGGAAATCCGCACGCTTGTGAGCCTGCCTCATGTGCATCGTTTCGATTTGCTGCAGAGGGACGGAAAGGTATATCTCATTGCCTGCGCACTCAAATCCGGACATGAATTTAAAGAGGACTGGAGTATGCCGGGAAAGGTATATGCGGCGGAGCTTCCGGCGGATCTTTCTGCCTTTGATGAGGCACATCAGCTTGAACTTACGGTAATTAAGGAGAATATGCTGAAAAACCACGGATATTACAGGGTGGAGGACGATGGTGTGCAGACCGCTGTTGTTTCCTGCAACGAAGGGGTATATCAGTTTATTCCGCCTGCTTCGGGTAACAGTGAATGGGAAATCCGTACTCTTCTGGATACTCCGGCCAGTGATGCGGTCCTGGTGGATTTGGACGGCGACGGGGAGAAAGAGCTTTGTACCCTTGCACCGTTCCACGGGGAAAAGGTAGCTATTTATAAGAAGGAAAGCGGTGCATACAAAAAGATTTATGATTACCCTGAGGATGCGGAATTTACCCATGCGATTTATGGCGGTATGCTCTGCGGGAAGCCGGCTTTTGTGGTGGGCCACAGAAAAGGTAAGAGAAATCTGTTTGCCATTACTTGGAACAATGAAACGCAGGAATTTGTCTCCACGATCATTGATGAGGACCGCGGGCCTGCGAACGTGTATCATTATGTATACAATGGAAAGGACATTCTCATAGCAACCAACCGTGAAACGGATGAGGTGGCTATGTATACCATAACTTCGGAAACTGAATAATGCCCCCATAGTAAAAAGACCGGTTTTTGCCGGTCTTTTTACTATGGGGTTGTGTAAGACGCTCCTGCTTTTCTGTAGATGGAATAATGTTTGTTATGAATAGAATGGGAAATTGTGCTGTGGTTTTATAAAAGTTTAATAATTCCACTTCTTGTGCTGCAGGAGCGCTTATGGTAAGATGAGTGTATTAAAACAATTAGTACACTACACACACTCGTGGAATGTGGTGATTACAGAGAAAGGAGCGCGCTATGATTATATTGGACTTACAGGACAGGCGGCCGATTTATGAGCAGATTGCCGAGAAGTTCCGTCTGCTGATTTTAAGCGGAGCTATGCCGCCTGGTTCCAGAATGCCGTCTGTGCGGAATCTTGCCCTGGAATTATCCATCAATCCCAACACCATACAGCGGGCGTATATGGAGCTTGAACAGCAGGGGCTGATCTATCCGGTGAAGGGCAAGGGGAATTTTATCGCAGACAGTGACGATATCCGTAAAATCAGCAGGCATACGTATTTCCGGGAGCTTTCCGACCTGGTGCGAAAGGGCAGGGATATGGGCTTTGAGGAGGATGAGCTCGTGTATGTCATAAGGGATTGTTACAAGGAGGGAGAAAATGATTGAGATTAAGGAGTGTACGAAGACATTTGACGAGATCCGGGCAGTAAATCAAGTCTCCCTGGACATTGGCGACCGTGAGGTATTCGGCCTGGTGGGAAGCAACGGCGCAGGGAAAAGTACGCTGCTTCGCATGACAGCGGGTATTATCCGGGCGGACAGCGGAGAGATATTGATCGACGGTACGCAGGTATACGAGAATGATATGGCCAAGGGGCGGGTATTTTATATTTCAGATGACAGCTATTTTCCCGCAAATTATACGCCCCAGGATTTGCTGCGTTTTTATAAAAATTATTATCTGGGATTTCAGGTTCAGCGTTTTTCCAAGCTGATGAAGCAGTTCCATCTTGACGAGAAGAGGAAGATCAGCACCTTTTCCAAGGGCATGAAGAAGCAGCTTCTGGTTATTTTGGGCGTGAGCGCAGGGACGAAATATCTTCTTTGTGATGAGACCTTTGACGGCCTTGACCCTGTGATGCGCCAGGCAGTGAAAAGTCTTTTTGCGTCGGAAATTATGAACCGGGAGTTTACGCCTGTGATCGCTTCCCATAACCTTAGGGAGCTGGAGGACATCTGCGACCACGTGGGACTTCTCCATCAGGGCGGCATCCTTCTGTCCAGAGATCTTGAGGATATGAAATTCCATATCCATAAGGTGCAGTGTGTATTGTCTGACAAGGAGAAGGAGAAAGAACTGGCAAAGGAACTGGAGGTGCTGAAAATCCAGCATCAGGGTTCTCTGCTCCTGATCACGGCCAGGGGGACGCGGACGGAGATCATGGAGCGCATCCGTTCCAAAAATCCGTTGTTCTGTGAAGTGCTCCCGCTTACCTTAGAGGAAATATTTATCAGTGAAACGGAGGTGGCAGGATATGAAATCAAAAATTTACTCTTCTGATTATGTGAAAACCACATCAAAAGGGCAGGTATGGATTCCTGTATTTCTGGCCATCGGTTTTCTTATGGCGTTTCCGGTTTCAGAGCTTATGGCTCTGGGCAACTGGTTCGGTATGAATTACGAAAGCTCCCAGATTGAGCTGCTATATGAACGTATGTGGACGCAGCGGTTTATGACTGCAGGGCTGATGGTGATTTTTGCAGCGGCGCTGATCAACGGGATAAATAATTTTTGGTATCTGTACTCTTCCAAAAAGGTTGACTTTTATCACAGTCTTCCGGTGAAGAGGCCGCAGATGTTCTGGCATAAGACGTATGTGGGCGTTCTTTATTATTTTGTTCCCTATTTAGTGATGGCGTTTTTGTCCATCTGTATCGGAGCGATGAGGGGCTTCTTTAGTCTGAAGCTTATGAAGCTGGCTGTGGTAATGCTGGTATTGCATCTTTTGATGTATCTGCTTTTGTATTTCAGCGTTGTGCTGGTGATATGCATGACCGGAAATATACTTATGGGTACCCTGTGCCTGGCTGCTGTGTTTTCTTATGGCCCGGTGCTCGGCAGACTGATCAGCTTGTACCAGAGTACATTTTTTGACACGTTCTATGAGACTAATTATGGATTGCTTAAAATATTGGAGGAAGAAGGTTCACCCTTTTTCCTGTGCAAGAGCTTCCTTGACAGGTATGCGTATGGGGAGTACGGTACATTGCTTGCGGTGATCGTGGTTCTTATGGTCCTGATCGGTGCGGCTTCGTATTTTGCATATGTGAAGCGGCCCTCTGAAAGTACGGGGAAATCCATGATCTATCGGTGGAGTGAGATTGTAATCCGGCTGATGGTGGTGATCCCAAGTGGTTTGGGCGTTGGTTTGATCTTCTATATGCTTCCCAACCAGCAGGGCAGAATTGTGTGGTGGATTTTTGGTATGCTGGCGGGGACTGTGCTTGTCCACGGTATCATTGAAGTGGTGTATCAGATGGATTTCCGCAAGTTTTTATCTCATAAGCTGCAGCTTGTACTGGCGGCTGCGGTCGTGGCTGTGTGTGCATTGGTGTTCAAAAAGGACCTGTTGGGATACGATACTTATCTGCCGGCTTATGACAAGCTGGAGGGAATCAATGTGGGTATGGATTATATCCCGTTTAATGACAATTTTATGTATGTAGAGAAAAATGATGACGGAACCTATAAGATTGAGGAGAATACCTGGATCAATGGTATGCCGGAGTTAAAGGGCCTAAATGCGGGGCTGAGCCAGGATATTTACAGTTCTCTGGAGTCGATTGTTGCAGAACAAGAGCCTTATATGGCTGCCTACGATGATGGGTATGTGAGTCACGGCTTTGAAGACAGGTATATCATTCCTATAAAATATGCTCTGAAATCAGGGGAAGCAGTATACAGGGAGTATCGTGTCGGGCAGGACAACATGCGAAAACTTCTCAAGGCATGTTATGAGGAGGGAACTCTTAAAGAACGCAAATTTGCCTTCCTTAATATAGAGGATAAATATCTGCAGTGGGTGAGAGGAACCTTCTGCGACGGGGAAAGCTATGTTTTATTCCAGGATGACAGGGATAAAATGACCGCATTGCTAGAAGCGCTTAAAAAGGATACAGAGGAGGCTGATGCGGACGTACTGCTTGGAAATCCATGTGCTTCGCTGTATGTACAGTATGAGAATATTCCTTTGGAACAGAGCGCGGAAAATATCTTATCCAGTGCACCGGGAATGCAGAATACCGGATTTGTGTATGCGAATGTGCAGATTTATCCGGAATTTAAGCGTACGCTTGCATTATTGAAAGAAACAGGATATCCTATCTCTATGGATGATGTGGAACTGGAATACGTAAGAGTGACTTACCTTGTGAAGGACCAGGACGGCAATTATATCCAGGGTGAGACCGAGAAATATGACAGTCCAAAGGAATTAGATGATTTCAAGAAATGCATCAACTACTGGATCCATGAGAGCAGTAATATCAGCGTCAGCATAAAGACAAAGAACGGCCGTGACGAAATCTCTGTGGGACTGATTGAGGACGCAATTCCGGAATACATCCAGGCGAATATGGAGAGAGCGGAAAACGGAGAGATGCAGGGCGAGGTTTCGGATAAGGAAGAAACTTTTGACGATGGCAAAATGTGATACTAAGGCATGGTGGTGAGGGTTTGATGGGAAAAGCGGTACGATTAGATAAGTTTCTGGCAGACGCAGGCGCGGGGACGAGAAGTGAAGTGAAAAAATTCATACAGAAGGGGCTTGTGCAGGTGAACGGAGAGATTGTCCGGCGGCCGGAGCAGAAGGTGCAGCCGCCGGAGGACGAGATTCTTCTAAATGGCTCCGGGGTGGAGGCCGCGCCTGAGTTCGTATATTATTTACTCCATAAACCTGCGGGCTGTGTGAGCGCTACAGAGGACAAGAGGGAGAAAACCGTGATGGATTATATTCCCTCAGACCGCAAAGGGCTTTTTCCCGTTGGGCGCCTTGATAAAGACACGGAGGGACTTTTGCTCATTACCGATGACGGGGCACTGGCCCATGAGCTTCTTTCTCCGAAAAAGCATGTACCGAAAACGTACTATGCGCTTGTGGAGGGACGTGTGAATGATGAGGACGCGGCAGCCATGAGACAGGGCGTGGACATCGGTGAGGAGAAAAATACTCTTCCAGCAGAGCTTGAAATCCTCTCTGTGAAGGAGCAGGACGGCGGCTGGCAGTCGGAGATCCGTCTTACCATCTGTGAGGGGAAATTCCACCAGGTGAAGCGTATGATGGAGGCTGTCGGCAAGAAGGTCATTTATCTGAAAAGGATTTCCATGGGGCCGATTGTGCTCCCCTCTGATTTGAAAAAGGGAGAATGCCGTCCCTTGACCGGAGAAGAAGTGGAGCTATTGAAGAGTACAGGAGGAATGCGATGAAAAAGCGGTTTAATGTGACTGGGCTTTGTATTCCGGAGAAACACTATATGGTGGATATTTCGGGTAAAATAAAAACGATAATCGAAAATTATATTGAACCGGGATACTATTTTGCAATCAATCGTGCAAGGCAGTTTGGAAAGACAACTACTCTGTACCAATTAGAAAATATGCTCAAGGAAAAATACTATGTTATCAGTATTAGTTTTGAAGGTGCAGATGATTTGTTTATTTCCCGGGATGCTTTTGTAAAAGGCTTTCTTCACATGGTGGCAAAGGAATTGAAACTGACAGGGATAGAGGCTCGGATTATAAAAGACTGGAATTCTTATGAGGAAAGAGATGTCAGTTTTCAGCTTTTGGATGATAAGATAAGTACTTTGTGCCGTGACGCAGACAGAGGTATTGTACTTCAGATTGACGAAGTAGATAAAAGTTCGGATAATCAAATTTTTCTCTCGTTTCTCGGAATACTTCGGGATAAGTATCTGGACAGGGAAAAAGGAAAGGATGATACTTTTCATAATGTAATATTGTCAGGTGTATATGATGTAAAAAATCTGAAATTGAAAATCAGGTCTGATATGGAGCACAAATATAATAGTCCCTGGAATATTGCAGAGAGCTTTGATATGGATATGTCGTTTTCTGCCAGCGAAATAGAATCTATGCTGGAAGAATATGAAAACGATAACCATTTCAAAATAAATGTGAAAAACATGAGTGAGGCTATCTATTCTTATACTTCCGGTTATCCCTATCTTGTTTCGCAGGTTTGTAAACTGATGGATGAAGCTATATGGCAGGACAGCAGGTTTAAGGATAAGACCGCAGTATGGTGTGAGGAAGGAATCCGCAGCGCGGTGAAGCTTATGCTTATGAACAGAAGTCCCCTTTTTGATGATATTAATAAAAATATAGAATTATATCCGGATTTGAACCAGATGGTTCAAAATATCCTGCTGCGGGGAAAATCATATCCATACACCCTTGCAGACAACACTGTTCAGATGGGGGTTATGCTTGGTTATTTTATGGAGAAAGATTATAAGGTTGCGGTAACGAATCGTATCTTTGAGACATATTTATATGATCTTTTTTACATGAAAGAAACAAAAAACAGTGAGATGGCAGATGCAGGGACAATAGAAAAGAGTCAGTTCATAATAGACGGCGATTTGGATATGAACAGAGTGCTGGAACGTTTTAAAGCACATTATGATTCTTTTTATGGCGAAAAAGAATGGAAATTTGTTGAGGAAGAAGGCCGTCTATTATTCCTGACGTTCTTGAAGCCTATTATTAATGGAGTTGGCTTTTATTATATTGAAGCACATACCCGTGACCAGAAACGTACAGATATTATTGTAGATTAACATAGTAAACGATATATAATTGAAGTTAAAATCTGGCACGGGGAAGAGTATCAGGCCCAGGGAAGAAAACAGCTTTGTGATTATCTCGATAGTTATGAGCAGACCAAAGGCTGGCTTGTCAGTTTCTGCTTTAATAAAAATAAAGAGAAGCTGACGGGTATAAGGCATACACAAGAGGATGGAAAAATAATTTATGAAGTTGTAATTTAGTGGCAAAGGATATAAATGAGTGCAAGAATATCGTTTCGGAATATGCCATATTGTCCGGAGAAATCAAGAAAATTTTAGAAAACCCTCTTTACATGGAGGGTTTTCTTATGCTATAATTCAGAAGTTGCAAAATAAACACGTACAGAGATTCCTATGGATGGTGCCCATTTGCAGTGGCTTCGGGTCCGGATGGAAAACGATCTGTACGGAAGAAATCAACCAAAAAGGAGAAAAGAATCATGAGCGTTATTTCTATGAAACAGCTTTTAGAAGCAGGTGTACATTTCGGACACCAGACAAGAAGATGGAACCCTAAAATGGCTCGTTACATCTACACAGAGAGAAACGGTATCTACATCATCGACTTACAGCAGTCTGTAGGCATGGTTGACGATGCATACAATGCAATCGCTGATATCGTGGCAAACGGCGGAAGCATCTTATTTGTTGGTACTAAGAAGCAGGCTCAGGACGCAATCAAGACAGAAGCAGAGCGCTGCGGAATGTACTATGTAAACGAGAGATGGTTAGGCGGTATGCTGACCAACTTCAAGACCATCCAGAGCCGTATTGCAAGACTGAAACAGATCGAAGCTATGGAAGCTGACGGAACCTTCGATGTTCTGCCTAAGAAAGAAGTTATCGAATTAAGAAAAGAGATGTCCAAGCTCCAGAAGAACCTGGGCGGAATCAAAGAAATGAAGAGAATCCCGGACGCAATCTTCATCGTAGACCCGAAGAAGGAAAGAATCTGCGTACAGGAAGCTCATACTTTAGGAATCCCGTTAATCGGTATCTGTGACACTAACTGTGATCCGGAAGAACTGGATTATGTAATCCCGGGCAACGACGACGCTATCCGTGCAGTGAAATTAATCGTTTCCAAAATGGCAGACGCTGTGATCGAAGCAAAACAGGGAACTACAGAAGCTGACGGCGAAATCGAGGCAGAGTCCGAAGAATTCGCACAGGAAACAGCAGAATAATAGACAGTAACGATTAAAATTCAGGAGGACAATAAAATGGCTATTACAGCAGCACAGGTAAAAGAGTTAAGAGAAATGACCGGCGCCGGAATGATGGACTGTAAGAAAGCTCTTACACAGACAGACGGCGATATGGATAAAGCAGTAGAGTTCCTTCGTGAAAAAGGTCTCGCTACCGCACAGAAGAAAGCAAGCCGTGTAGCAGCAGAAGGTCTTTGCAAGACTTTAGTAGCTGAAGACGGCAAGAACGCAGTTGTAGTTGAAGTGAACGCTGAGACAGACTTCGTTGCTAAAAATGAGAAATTCCAGACCTACGTTGCAGACGTTGCAGCACAGGCTCTGACAACCAGCGCAGCCGACATCGACGCTTTCCTTGCAGAAGCTTGGTCCTTAGACAACACCAAGACTGTAAAAGAAGCTCTTGCAGCTCAGATCGCAGTGATCGGCGAGAACATGAACATCAGAAGATTCGTTCAGGTGAAAGAGGAGAACGGTTTCGTTGCTTCCTACACACATATGGGCGGAAAGATCGGCGTTCTTGTAGACGTTGAGACTGATGTTGTAAACGACGCAGTGAAAGAGATGGCTAAGAACATCGCTATGCAGATTGCAGCTCTCAAGCCGCTGTACACCAGCCGCGACGAGATCAGCGACGACTATATCGCACATGAGAAAGAAATCCTTCTTGCTCAGATCATGAACGACCCGAAAGAGTCCTCCAAGCCAGAGAAGGTTATCCAGGGCATGGTAAACGGTCGTATCAACAAAGAGCTTAAGGAAATCTGCCTGCTCGACCAGGTTTACGTAAAAGCAGAAGACGGCAAACAGGCTGTCGCAAAATACGTAGAAGAGGTTGCTAAGGCTAACAACGCAAAGATTACTATCAAAGGCTTCGTACGCTTCGAAACAGGAGAAGGTATTGAGAAGAGAGAAGAGAACTTTGCTGAGGAAGTTGCTAAGCAAATTGGGTAATTCGCAAAGCAGATATAGTAGTGAACTTTACTGAACAATATTAGAAATGAACCCCTTGCAAATGGCAGGTATTATGCCATTTGCAAGGGGGTTTTTGCGTTCAAAAGCAGGTTATGCAGGTGACTTTTTGCGGAATGTTGGGTATAATGGAGTCACATTGAAAGAATTAATACCGAGCTGGCGAGAAAATCAGGAATTTGAGAAGAGGCAGAAACCATGATCATATTGATTACCAGGGCTTCCCATACAGGAAAAACTGTGCTTGCACAGAAACTTCTTCGAAAGTACCAATATCCATATCTATCCATCGACCATTTGAAAATGGGATTGATACGAAGCGGAAATACAAATCTGACACCCAGTGATGATAAGGAACTGGAGGCTTATTTGTGGCCGATTGTCCGTGAGATAATAAAGACGGCCATTGAGAATAAGCAGAATCTTGTCGTAGAGGGCTGTTATATTCCGTTTTATTGGAAAGAGGATTTTTCCGGAGAGTATCTGAATGAAATCCGCTACTATTGTCTTATAATGAGCCGGAGCTATATTGAACAGCATTTTTCAGATATAAAAGAACATGCAGATGAGATCGAGCAGCGCATAGATGACACGGGGTGCACTATGGATTCTGTGCTTGAGGATAATGCGTATTACTTCGAAATGTGCCAAAAGTATGGCTGTAATTATATTTTGATCCATGATCGTTATGAAGTGGAAATTGATTGATTTTGACAGGCAAAGAGAAACGGCAAAGAATCTGCCGTTTCTTCATAGTTAGTAGGGCTGAATCCAACTTCCCGGTCCACCTGTTCCTGGGAGATAACGGTGGAGGGATTAAAAGCAGACATGCGCTGTGTGGCAGTGGCTAAGAGCCTTGCATCATTTACCTCATCCAGAAGGCGGATATATTCTTCGGATGAAAGAGGCGGTTTCATGTTATTTTGTGTCAGTTATGATTGAATTTTAACCGGATTTGTATTATAATAAATATAAAATTTGTGAAATTGTCAGTTCTGATTGCCGAATTGTACTGCAATAGTTTTGTGGACATGATGAGAGGGAAGAAAGTCGGACAGGATGTTTTTCACCGATAGGTTGGAAAAGAGGTGGATTTATGCCCTACAAAAATAAGATGTTGATTGCAGATAAGGATTGGTCAGTCAGAAATGAAGTAAAGGCAATATTCGAAGAGCATTTTGAGGTGTTAGAGGCGGAGAACGGTCTGGAAGCTTTAGAGCTGCTCAATCGCCATCATCGGGATTTGGCGTGTATTATCTGTGGGACAGCCATGCCGGTTATGGATGGCTTTGTCTTTTTAAGGGAGAAAAGCAGGTCGGTTTATAATAATGGTATCCCGGCGGTGATGCTTATCGATGCAGGGGACACCCGGGCTGCCCGGGAGGCTGTTGCGCTGGGGGCGGCGGACTTTGTGGACAAGCCCCTGATTCGTGATGTGGTGCGTCTGAGAGTCAATAATGTACTGTCCAACTATGGGAAAGGCTATGCTTACAATGATGTCCTGCAGCGGGAGCTTTTAGACCTGATCAACAACCGGCTCCGTGGCGGGACACTTTGTGTGTATGAGGCAGCGGGATATCCAATTTATTATATCAGTGAGTCTCTGGCTGTCTGCCTGGGTTATGAGAGCGCATCCGAAATGATTTCAGAGCTGGATGGCAGATGGGAGAACATGTTTGCCGAGAATGAGATGAGGCGGACGGAATTTTTGCAGGCAGAGGAGAGCGTGAAGCGCCAGTTGGAGGAAAAGGGAGAATTTATCCACGAGTACCGCCTGCGGAAGAAATCCGGGGAATACATGTGGGTGCGGGAGAATGGCAGGTTTTCCTATACAGATTCTGAGAAGAGGCGCTGGGTTGCCCTTTGTATTGATATCACAGAAATAAAGGCGGCGGAGGAAAGGGCGCGCTATAATGAGCAGCTTGCTTCCATAGCCTTAGAGAGCACCAGCATCAGTATTTGGGAGTATGATTATGCGTCAAGCTGTATTATCCAGGGTCAGAATTCCATAAAGGTCCATGGCTTTGGCTTGATTGTACCTGATGTACCGCAGATGCTTGTGGAGACCGGCTATGTACATCCCGATCAGGCGGACGCGTTTTTGAAAATGTATGAGGACTTAAGAAGCGGCGTTCCCAAAGTCGACGGCATTTTCCAGATGAAAATCGGAGGCGGAGAGGAATACCGGTATGAACATATCTATTATACGAATACGTTTGATAAGGACGGCAAACCTTATCGGGCGATTGGTATTTCCAGTGATGTGACGGAGCAGCAGATGATCGTTATCCGCTATCAGCGCGAGATTGACTTTAACAAATCATTGTCCCCTGATATTTATGCTACGGTCAGACTGAATATTACCCGGGAGACTATTGAGGATTACCATACGGATATCCCGGAAAAACAGGAGATTTTAGAAAATGCTGCATTTTCAGGCGCTTCCGAGCTGTTAGGAAAGCTGCAGGTAATCGAAGATAAGACCAGGGAGTATTTCAGCACTCTGACCTGTGAAGGAATCCGAAAACTATATAACAGCGGACAACGTGTGGTCACTTATGAATTTATAGCGGAGCTGCGGGGAAAGACATCATGGGTGCGTTTTGAACTGCATCTCACAAAGGATCCGCACAACGGTGAGCTGCTGGCATTTGTTTATTTCCGTGATATTGATAAACAGCACAGGGAGATGGAGCGCCTGAAGGAGCTTACAAAACGGGACCAGATGACAGGGCTTTATAATCATGATGCAACCATAGAACTGATCAGACAGTATCTTTCTCAGGAAGGGAAGGGTAGAGAGCATGCGCTGCTGGTAATCGATATTGATAAATTTAAAAAAGTAAATGATCAAAACGGGCACATGAAAGGAGATATGATCATAGTGGAGGTCGCCAGGAGAATCCGTTCCATGTTCCGGGAAGATGATATCGTGGGAAGAATCGGCGGTGATGAATTTATGGTACTGCTTAAAAAGGTGGCTTCTAAGGAAATGGCAGAGAAAAAGCTGCACGAGCTGGAGCAGGCGGTTCATTTTATGTTTGAGTGCCATGACATCAACATTAAGGTCGGATGCAGCGTGGGCATGGCCCTTTACTCCGGCACCGGGGTGTCTTTTGAGGAATTGTACAGACAGGCGGATGCCGAGATGTATAAGGCCAAGCATACGCTGTCTGTCAGATAAAATTTATTCATAGCTTCTGCGATTTTTTCAAAAACAGTGAAACAAGGTATGAAATCCCCAGTGTGATTCCCAACGAGATGAAGAAGCTCCATGCATGATGAAGTCCCAGCCTGTTGAAAAGGTTCATTCCGTATATACCGGATATGATGGTTACAGGCATGGCGAAGAAATAGAACACATTTAATTTTCTGAGGACACGGTTCGTCCTGGCGTTTTCCGTACTGTTGTATATCTCCAGCAGATGCGCGGATAATTCCGTGAGGTGACCGGCCATTTCGTTTAGCAAGCGGATTTCGGCCAGGATATTAGGAAGCATCTGCAGTTCCTTTTCAGGGAGGAGATTGCTGCCGTTCAGCTTCAGTTCATCACCGGATAGAAGAAGCTCACGCGCATACTTCTTGGTTGCCAGGCACTTGCCTCTCTCACGGATGATATCCTCAAGCTTATACTCCTGACTGCCGGTAATAAGCTGTGCCTCCATATGATGCAGGCGGTCTTCATAGTAGCAGAGTCCGTTGAGCATATCGGAAAATATCAGCTCCATAAAGGTGATATACATTGTGGCGGAGGTGCCGCAGGCAAACTCCTCCACGAGTTCGCCTCTGGCAATCCGGTGCAGGCTCCGGCCGCTGATCACAATGACCAGCAGCTTCTCCATGAGTATCAGAGAGATTTTTTCAAAATCCGTATTCGTCCGGTCACTGTCCAGAAAAACAAAGGAAAACAGATCATATCCGTTCCCGGAGGTGAAAAAGACAAGAAATTCATCGTTGTAAACCATGTCCTCCTGAACGGAAAAATCTATATGTTTCCTGAGTTTCTTTAGGTTCTCACGGTCCACTATGATGAGATTTTCCTCATTCCTGTCAATAGGCGACAAATCTAAATCCGGCTCACATATAAAATTGTAAATATCCATAATCGAAGTTTCCTTTCTTTTTTGTATGACCGGTTTTTCTTCTAAGCTGCCTCAAACTGGCTATTATAAAGCTCCGCGTAAAATCCGCCCTTTTCCATTAAATCTTCATGGCTGCCGCTTTCGATAATGTCGCCGTCCTTCAGCACCAGGATTACATCCGCGTTTTTAATAGTGGAAAGCCGGTGGGCAATGACAAACGAAGTACGTCCCTGCATCAGCTTATCCATTGCGTTTTGGATCAGCACCTCTGTCCTGGTGTCAATGGAGCTTGTCGCTTCATCTAAAATCAACATGGGGGCATCATCGATCATGGCCCGGGCAATGGTGATCTGCTGGCGCTGACCTGCGGAGAGGTTAATCTTATCGTTGATCACGGTATCATAGCCCTTTGGCAGGGTGCGGATAAAATGATGCAGACCCACCGCCTTGCAGGCCTTCTTAAGCGCCTCATCAGATACATTCTGCTTATTATAAACAATGTTTTCCCGGATAGTCCCCTCAAAAAGCCAGGTGTCCTGAAGCACCATACAGAAGAGGGAATGGACCTGTTCTCTTGTCATTTCCCGGATGGGGATGCCGTCAATGAGGATTTCTCCCCCATTGATTTCATGAAAGCGCATGAGCAGGTTTACAAGTGTGGTTTTTCCTGCGCCGGTAGGCCCTACAATGGCGATTTTCTGCCCGGGCTTGGCTGCCGCGGAGAAGTTATGGATGATTGTTTTGTTGGTCCCCTCATATCCGAAGGTTACGTTTTTAAATTCCACATGGCCGGTCACAGCTTTTAGCTCTGTATGCTTGGCTTCTTCCTCCGGCATTTCCTCTGCATCCAAAAACTCAAAAACACGTTCACCGGCGGCAAGCGCCATCTGGAGCCCCTGTGCCTGCTGGGCAATCTGGGTGATAGGTTGGGTAAAATAGCGTACATAAACCAAAAACGCAACGATCACTCCGAAAGAGATGGTTCCCTTCATGGCTAAAGCAGCGCCTACGACCATGACGGCAACGTAACCGATATTGTCCACGAAGGTCATAACAGGCATCATCAGGCTGGAAAGGAACTGTGCCATAAAGCTGCTTTTTTTGAGAGCCTTATTCAGGCTTTTAAAGGGCTCATACATTTGCTGTTCACCGTTATATGCCTTGACAACCGTGTGCCCGGTATAAGCTTCCTCGATATGCCCGTTGATCTGTCCCAGATATTTCTGCTGGTTGTCGAAATGCTTTTGAGATTTGCTCATGATCAGCAGCATGATGACAAAACCGATGACAACGGAGGCGATTGCCGTAACGGTCATGATCCAGTTTGTGATGAACATCATGATCAGTGAACCGGCCAGCATGGTAAGGGAGGTAACGATGGTTGTGACGCTGTTGTTCAGATTCTGCCCCAGGGAATCCACGTCATTGGTGATACGGGAGAGGATATCGCCCGTGGTGTTTTTATGATAAAACCACATGGGCAGCCGGTTGATCTTTTTGCTGATATCTGCCCGCATCCGTTGGGACATCCTCTGGGTGACCGTTGCCATGATCCATCCCTGAAGGGTGTTTAAGAGTGTACTTGCGGCATAGAGCGCGACCAGGAGAAGGCCGATCCTGGCTACGGCGGGCATATCAATGCTAGTCGTTATGCCTTCTGTGATCAGATTAGTCAGATCCTTAAGTCTTTCAGGGCCTACGAGAGCAATCACGGTTCCTGCGACAGCGAAGATCACTGCGGCGGCAATACCGGCAAAATACTTTTTTGAGTAAGAAAACAGCATTTTGACCGTTTTTTTCGTATTCTTTGCTTTTATTTCATTACTCATTTTCCAATTCCTCCTTTGAAAGCTGTGAATAGGCAATTTCACGGTACACATCACTGGTTTTCATCAATTCCCGGTGAGTGCCTGTTCCCGCAATTTTGCCTTCCTCCAGGACAATGATCCTGTCGGCATCTTTAATGGTTCCGATCCGCTGCGCCACAATGATGACGGTGGTTCCGGCTGCCCGCTTCCGCAGCTCATTGCGGAGGAGTCTGTCGGTTTTGTAATCAAGAGCGGAGAAGCTGTCGTCAAAAATCAAAATTTCCGGTTCTCTCGCAATGGCTCTTGCAATGGAAAGACGCTGCTTCTGTCCGCCGGAGAGGTTGGTGCCGCCCGGCGCTATATAGCTTTCATAGGAAGCTTCCATACTTTCTACGAAATCTGTGCTCTGTGCCGCGGAAATGGCGGAAACAACCGCCTCCTTGGTCACTTCCTTAACTCTGTTGGAACCAAAGGACACATTGGAAGCGACAGTTCCCTTGAAGAGGATTGCTTTCTGGGAAATATATCCGATCTTGTTGCGTAAAGCGGCCTGGGTGAATTCCTTCACATTAATGCCGTCCACATAAACCTCGCCCTCCGTGGCGTCATAAAATCTCGGGATTAAATTGATCACGGTGCTTTTGCCGCATCCGGTAGCTCCGATAAAGGCCACGGTTTCGCCCTTGCTTGCCCGGAAGCTGATGTTTTGAAGCATATAATCCTCCGCGTCAGGATATTTGAAGCTGACATTCTTAAATTCAACCTCGCCGGGTGTAGATGTATCTAAGCTGTCAATGGTACCGTCCTTAATGGCGGGATCTGTACTCAAAACCTCACGGATACGGTTTGCGGATACGCTGGCACGGGGAATCAGTATCAAAACCATTGCCAGCATCATAAACGCCATAAGTAATTGGATGGCATAAGAGGAAAACACCATCATATCGGAAAAAATAGCAAGCCGTGACGCTACCGCAGCCCCGGAGATCAAAACAGCGCCAATCCAGTATACAGACAGGGTCAGTCCATTCATAATAAGTTCAACGGAAGGCATCAGCGCAGCCATTAAGCGATAGGAAAACAGATTGGTATCGGTAAACGCATCGTTGGCCTTGGCAAACTTTTCTTCCTGATATCCCTCGGCGTTATACGCACGGACAACGCGGAGTCCGGTCAGATTCTCTCTGGAAACACGGCTCAGATCATCCGTTTGCTGCTGGAGCTTTTTGAACTTCGGAATGGCGAGGGCAATCATCACCACAGATACAAGGAGCAGCGCTCCCACGGCAGCGCCTGTTGCCACAGACCATTGCCAGCTTTTTCCTATAATTTTCACAATAGCCCAGACAGCCAGAATCGGCGATTTTATGAGAATCTGCAATCCAATCACCACAAGCATCTGAACCTGTGTGATATCGTTTGTGGTTCTTGTGATAAGGCTGGGTATGGAGAAATTGTTGATCTCCTGCATCGTAAACGACTGGACCTTTTTAAACAAATCCTTCCGCAGTCTGGAGGAGAGGTTGGTGGCAATGCGAACGGCGAGTGCCGAGATGGCAATGGAAACCAGAACGCTTCCCAGGGTGATCAGGAGCATCCTGGCTCCGGCAAGTAAAATATCGTTCATCTCGCTGCCGGGTGTCTGGATGATCTCGGTGATTTTCCCCATGTATTCCGGTAAGGTCAGGTCAAGCCACACCTGTAGGACAATCAGTCCAAGGCATCCGGCGGCAAGCCACCATTCTTTTAAAGTAAGATTTTTCAGTATTTTTATCAAGTTGATTACCTCCATTCTAAATATAAAAAGAGCCGACAAAACATAATCTATTTTGTCGGCTCTGCGTCTTGCTGCAAACTATTTGACAGCGGCTGCGTCTGGCTCTGTGAGAATATTTAATTTTAAATTTACAATATTAATCAGTGTTTCGTGTTTGCACTTAGGGCAGAACAGTGGGAAGTTTTTCAGTATTGTATCTTCTCTGGCCTTAATTCTGGTTTTGCTTTGACATAAAGGGCAGAGAATCCAGCGTTCTTTCTTCAAGTCTCACAGGCCTCCTTGTCATTTATTTGCAGGGTGTCCTCCAGCACGTCAATCCCGTGGCGGAAGCACTGTTCATAGGTTTCTAAAAACACGATCAAAGTCTCTTTCTGCTGCGGTGTTATTTTTGCCAGGGCGTCATTGTCCACATCCCATAGAATACCAATCACTTTATCTGCGTATCGCTTTCCCTTTTCGCTTAGTTTCACCTGCTTGTTTCTGCGGTCCTCTTTCATTTCCACCAGATCGATGTATCCCTGTTCCCAAAAGGCTTTGATGATCATATTTACACTCTGCTTGTTGTACCGGCTCTGCCGGCAGATCACTTTTTGCGTACAGCCCTCTGGGTTTTCGCAAATAATGCTTAATACATTTAAAGACATGGGCGTCAACCCTGCGGCTTTTGCATATTCCTCTGATAATCGTTCGATTGACTTCCATTTTTCTGAAAATAAGGTTGTATATTCCTTTATGCTTTTTTCTTCCATATACCGTCTCCGATTGTCCAATTTATTAATAGTAATTATTTTGGACTATTGTAACCTGCAACATTCCTTTTGTCAAGAGGGAAATCTGTAAAAATAGAATTTGCTGTAAAAAAGCATTTGTGTCAGGAAACATTGTGTTAATCGTTCTCGTGTTTAAAGCCCCATTTCATAATTTCATAAAATATGGGCAGTAAATCTCTTCCCCGTTGTGTAAAGGAATATTCTACATGGGGTGGTATTTCATTGAACTGCTCTCTGTGGATGAAGCCGTCTGCTTCCAGCTCACGCAGAGCGTTTGTTAGCATTGTATTCGTAATCCCCGGTAAATTTTTTTTCAAAACCCCAAAACGGACACTGTCATGCATACATAATTCATATAGAATTTGTGTTTTCCATTTACCCTGCAGCATGATGAGCAGTGGTGTCGTGGGGCAATTCCCAAGCTCCGTCACAATCCCCTCTTTTACATTTTCTAAAAATTCTTCATAAGACATAAATTCCTGCATATGAAATCCTCTCCTTTTCTAAAATACGTTGTATAACTGCCAGTAAATTACAGTATGCTTTTTCATACTATGTATTAATAATCTGCGTACTTGATTTCTTTTTTTGATATAGTATAATTTTTATACAAAAAAGTCAACAGAGAGGTGTCTGCAAAATGAACCATGAACTTTGCGGCAGGAATGTGTTTCAGATATCAGATAAAACAGTTACGGTATATCCCGCTTCGTCCCAGGACAGACCTGTTGTTTACCTGAATACATTTTCAGGAGAGGGGAAGCGTGTATATCGGGCTTTATGTAATATGGGTTGCCGGGATTTTTCCCTTATTGCCGTAAGCGGCCTTGCATGGAATCACGATATGGCTCCGTGGGACATTCCGCCTATTTCCAAAGGCGATACGCCGTGTACTGGCGGCGCGGACGAATATTTGCAGCTATTATCAGAGGAAATCATACCGAAGGCGGAAAAATTGATTCCCGGGCCTGTATCATGGAGGGGGCTTGCCGGATATTCCCTCGCCGGGTTATTCGCCTTATATTCCATTTATCATACGGAGCTTTTTTCAAGGATTGCCAGTATGTCGGGTTCGCTTTGGTTTCCAGGTTTTGAGGATTATGCTATTTCCCAAGAAATGAAAAATCCTCCGGAACATCTGTATCTGTCTCTGGGGGACAAGGAATGTAAAACTAAAAACCCATATCTCAAAACCGTACAGGAACATACGGAAGCAATTTATGACTTTTATAAAAGTAAAGGAATCGACACAGAATTTCAATTGAATCCGGGCGGCCATTATAAAAATGTAGACCCACGGACTGTGGCCGGCATTGCATGGATTTTAGGAAGATAAGCGCAGCATACTATGATTAAAGAAAATGTTTATTTAGAGAAAGCTATTATTTAGAGAAAGCTATTATTTAGAGAAAGCTATTATTTAGAGAAAGCTATTATTTAGAGAGTGCTATTATTCAGAGAAAGCTATTATTCAGAGGAAACCATTATTAGAGGAAACGATTATGACAGATACGATTTATTCTCTTTTTGAAAATGCCGTCATGAGGCATAAAAACGAAATTGCAATCATTGAAAATAACAGGACGATAACATTCGGAGAACTCTCCGAGCTGGTGGATATCATGGCATGCAGCTTTCCGGAGACAATACGCAGTGTTGGAATTGTGATGAGCCACCGCGCAGAAATGATCCTGTCTATATTAGCGGTGCTGAAATGCGGCGCAATGTATGTTCCGGCGGAGCCTGCATTCCCCACAGGAAGAATTCGCTATATGATGAAGGAAGCAGAAGTTGATTTCATATTAACAGAAAAAGCCTGCACAGACAAGCTGGAGGGCTTTGAGCTCCGGCTGACAGACTGCGAAATCTGCGGCATAGAAACACCTGCGTTTGAAAGAAAGCCGGTTCAGGATCCGGAACAGCCTGCCTATGTACTTTACACCTCGGGCACTACCGGACATCCGAAAGGCGTCTGCGTTACAAACAGGAATGTCTGCCATTATGTCCGGGCCTTTGGGAACGAATTTCATCCGAAGCCAGGGGATATTATGCTGCAGTATTCCGTATGCTCTTTTGACATTTTTGTGGAAGAGGTTTTCGCAAGTCTCTTAAACGGCGCTGCCATTGCCATTCCGTCAGAGGACGACAAACGGGATGTTCCTTCGTTGATGGAGTTTGTAAAAAGACACAAGGTAACCATGCTCAGCGGTTTTCCTTATCTGCTGGCGGAGATGAACCACCTGTCTGAAATCCCCTCATCACTCAGACTTTTGATCAGCGGCGGAGATGTGCTCCGCGGGGCCTATGTGGACCACTTATTGAACCAGGCGTTGGTTTACAATACCTACGGTCCGTCCGAAACAACCGTGTGCGCTTCTTATTACCGATGTAACGGAGGGAATGTTTTAGACGACGGTACTTATCCCATCGGCCGTCCGGTAAAGGGGGCATCCATCCGCATCCTGGATCAGGAGGGGAACGAGCTTCCCGACGGCGAAACCGGGGAAATCTGCATTTATGGAAGCGGTGTGTCTCTGGGGTATATCGGAGATCATGAGGAAGAAAACAAGGCCTTTGTCACCTTAGAGGACGGAAATATCATGTACAGAAGCGGGGATTTAGGATATATTCTTCCGGACGGAGATATTGCGTTTCTCCGCCGTAAGGATACACAGATTATGATTTATGGGAAGCGTGTGGAAATCTCAGAAGTGGAAACCCGGCTCTATCAGTGTAAAAACATACAGCAGGCAGTTGTCCGTGCGTTTACGGATGAAGATGGGCTTCCCTATATGATCGCTTATGTTGTCCCGTCGGACAGTGAGATGAAAGTATCCTCGGTTAAAAAAGAACTTGCAGAATACCTCACGCCTTTTATGATACCGGAGTTTATCGTGAAAATGCCGTTTATTCCGCTGAACACCAACGGAAAACCCGACACGGCAAAGCTGCCTGTCGTTCTGAAAGCGGGGAATTTTTAATGGATATAACGATTAGAAAAGCGAAGCTGGGGGACTTGGAAGCTCTGATGACATGGAGAATGACCGTTCTTCATGAGGTTTTTTCAATACCGCAGGACGATCCCATGGAAGTCCTGGAGCAAAAAAACAGGCTTTATTATCAAACTGCCCTGCCGTCCGGAGAACATACCGCCTGCTTTGCTATGGCAGATGATAAGATAATCGGCTGCGGAGGTATCTGTTTTCAACGGGAAATGCCATCGCCGGATAACCCGGACGGGGGCTGCGCATACTTGATGAATATTTATACCTGCCCCGAATTTCGTGGAAAAGGGGTGGGCAGAAAGGTTGTAAACTGGCTGATACAGCAGGCACAGAGCAGGGGGATTGAGAAAATATATCTGGAAACGTCAGAAATAGGTCGTTCCTTGTATCAGGAAATTGGGTTCACCGATATGCAGGGGTATATGAAATTGTCAGTGAAGTAAAAAGTTAAGGAATTGAGAGGGAGAGGAATTTGGGTTCTTCTTTCTTTTTTGTATTTATAACACTATCAATGGGAAAAACACACCACATTTGTATTGACAATAAAAAGACATTAAAAATGACAGCTCAGACGCCATTCTTTTATGCATAGTTGCTTGTATTTTCAAATGAGATAGAGTAAAATATAAGAATTATGTAGTACATATTGTAAAGTAAGCCGCTGTATATGACAAAAATACCCATTCTAATTTTTAAACATTATTATTTGTTGAAAATATAGCATACGAAGGAGAACTGCAATATATGAGTCTATTGATGATGGAACAGAATCCAGAGTTCAACAAACTGACGAGTGAAATATATGCCTGTCAATTGGAGAATGACCAGCGTCTGCGTGAAGAGCTGGATGACCGCGCCAGGCAGAAGATGTATCAGGATGTCAGGTATAATGTAGATTTTCTTTATACTGCGTTAAAGCTCCAGGACGATGGGTTATTTGGCAAATATGCCCGATGGATTTACCAGTTGCTTTGTCCGCTTATGAATTATTGTTCAAGGGAACGGGTCAGAGATATTATGGTGGAGCATTATGAATTGATCCGGACCTGTATGGGAAAGCACATTCCAAGGGAACAGCACCCGAAGCTAAACCGGCTTCTGGACTGTGCTGTGCGGGCAACGATAGAGGAAAGTGAACGAAGCACCCTTGCTGCGCCCTTTAAAGGGAAATATGAGGGGCAGGTGGAAGAGTATCTGGGCTGTCTGCTGCAGTCCGATACAAAGGGGGCCATGAGCCTGATCACCCAATATGTAAAAGACGGTATTCCGCTGAACGATATCTATGTAGAGATTGTTACGGAGACTATGAGACGGATTGGAGACCTGTGGCACCGGCATATTATTTCTGTAGATATGGAGCATTACAGTACTTCAATTACACAGATGGCATTGGCCCAGCTTTATCCTTTCATATTCGGGCAGAAACGCAAGGGACATCTGGTACTGGTTGCTTGTGTGGGTAGTGAACTGCATGAGCTGGGGGCTCGTACAGTGGCTGATATATTTGAATATAATGGATGGGACAGTATTTATCTAGGCGCTGCGGTTCCTGTTGAGGCGCTGGAATCCGCAATTGCAGAGTACAGCCCGGATTTGATTGCCTTATCTGTGACTATGCCCCAGCATCTGCCGCTGTGCAGAGAGGCAATTGATAAGCTGCGGGAATTATTTCCACGCGTGAGGATTGCCGTGGGAGGAAATGCTTTTTTATATACTGACATTTGGAAAGAATGGAATGTTGATATATACACCCGGGATGCCAGGGAATTGATCAAATGGGCGGAGAAAGAGTGGGAGAGTGTAAGATGATTGGATATGCAGCTATATGTGACCATCATGGATATGTGAAGCGTATGATCCGTAATACCGCACTTTTACCCGCGGTGGAGGGACAAAATATCCGGAACCTTTTTCTAGAGGAAGAAAAGCTGGATGATCTGTTATCACAGGATTTAAGCTATGGCGTGTCTATCCGTATGAAACTTCGTACAGAGAAAGAAGTTTTTCTTACAGTCTTATCATTAGACAGCAGTTATCTGATTTTAGTATATTCAATACAATCGCTTGAACAGCTCCCGCAGTTGGTTGAGCTGATTCTGGCTGCCATACATGTTCCGGAAGTGATTGGGCAGGATCCTTATGGAACAGGATATTATGAAATACAAAAGCTGAATAGCCAGCTTATCAATTACCAGAGATCACTTGGCAAGTCAAATGCACGTCTCCAGACGCTTTTAGAGGAAGTAAGAGAAGCAAAGTATACGATTGAAGAATTAGAACAGGACACGCTTACCGGATTATTGACGGAAAAAGCTTTTTATGCCAAAGCAGCAGCGGTCTTAGAGCAAAATGCGGATAAAACATTTGATGTCATTGCAGTAGATATCGAGCAGTTTAAAATTGTGAATGATGTTTTTGGGACAAAGACAGGGGACCGGTTGTTAATAGATCTTGCCATTTGTCTTTTGGATTTAAAGACAAATGAATGGACTTACATTACCAGGGCCAGGGCAGATACATTTTTTGTACTTTTACCGCATACGAAGACGCTCTATGAAGAAGTAAATAAAAAAATCGTAGATTTTTTGGAAAACTATCCTCTTCCCATGAGGCTGCAGGCGAAAATGGGGATTTACCATGCGGGCAACAAGGAACTTATCATTGCCAGAATGTGTGACAGGGCGCTGATGGCAGCAGAAAGCATAAAGGGAAATTATAATGCCAAATATGCGGTTTTTGATAATGCCATGCATGATAAAATGCTGCAGGAGCAGAAAATCATAAATACCATGGTGGAATCCCTGAACAGGGGTGATTTCTGTGTTTATCTGCAGCCTAAGGTGGTGATCGAAACTGGAGAACTGATTGGCGCGGAAGCACTGGTGCGTTGGATACATCCGGAATTTGGCTTTATTATGCCTTCAGATTTTATCCCGGCTTTTGAGAAAAACGGCTTTATATATTCTCTGGACTTGTATGTCTGGAAAAAATGCTGTGAAATGCTGCGTGACTGGAAGCAAAAGGGAATTCGGACGCTTCCGATATCCGTAAACATATCCCGCATTGATTTTTATCATGAGAGTCTTCCTGGTATGCTGATAGAGTTCATTCGGGAATATGACCTTAGCCCGGAAGAATTGCATCTTGAAATTACAGAAACCGCTTACACTAAAGATTCGGGCCAGCTGCTTGCAATCATAGAACGTTTAAGAAGGGAAGGGTTTATTATAGAGATGGATGATTTTGGAAGCGGATATTCATCTCTCAATACATTATCGGAATTACCCATTGATGTAATGAAACTTGACTTAAAGTTTTTGAATCAGGCTGAACAAAACTTACGCCGGCAGAAGGTTTTAGAGTGTGCCGTTCACCTGGCTGATGCACTGCAGGTGCAGGTGATAGCGGAGGGCGTAGAGACGAAAGAGCAGGCTGCATTTCTGAAAAATATGGGATGTTTTCACGCGCAAGGGTATCTGTATGGGCGCCCCATGTCGGAGGAAACTTTTGTGACACGTTATTTGACGGTGCCAGGACGAGATTAGAGAGGTGTCGTTCGTAATGGCGGGGGCAGGTATTTTATACCGCCCCCGTATTTTAATGTCCTAAGCCTTGTTCTGCTATCAGACATACATAAGAGGTGTCCGTTGTTATAAAATATATTGATCACGTCCGTTTTCTTTGGCTGTATACAGCTTCTCGTCTGCTTTTCGGACCATGTTATAGTAGAGGGAAGCATCTGGATTCTCATAGAACTCGCCTCCAATACTGACAGAAAGTCTCATGTCCGGGAATTCCGGGAAACGGACTTCTCTGGCGCCGTTTACAATAGACGCAAGCTTTTGGCTAAAGCGGTCCTTTGTCACATCGTTGAATAAAGCAATAAATTCATCACCTCCGTGGCGGATGATACAGTCTCCGTTTGCATGTCTGCTGTTGTCCTCCAGTACTTTTGCGATGGCGATGATAGCTTGATCACCGATATCATGTCCATATGTATCATTGATACTCTTGAAATTATCAATATCTATTATTGCAAGTGAATATTTGGCGGTTGGGTCTGCCCATAGGCCATTCCTGGGATTTAGCAGGATTGTATTCACATAATGCCTGGAATAACAGGAAGTTAAGCTGTCCAGGTGGGCCAGTCTGCGTAATTTCTCATTAGACTCGGTCAGTTGCTCACGGTTCAGCAGCAAAAGTGCTACCAGCAAAGCCACGGCAATTATGACAATGAAAACTACTGCTGCTTCAACATAATCTGTCCATCCACCGGAGGGTGCCACATCCAGATACCAGTTGAGATTTGTGATGGAAAACTTATAACTCACAGGATGTGAGGGCAGATTTTCGGATGCATCCATTACAACCTGGCTGCCGGTATCATCCTTGTACCATAGCTTATAATCTACACCCATATTAGAGAGTGTGCTCAGATTAATTGATTTCAACAGTCCTTCAAAATCCATAGTTACTGTGACAAGTCCCCAAAACTCGCCGGACTTCAGGAACACAGGTAATCGTCCTGCCATGCCGCTGCCGCCCTGGACCAGATCAAAGGGATTTGTGATGATCAGTTCCCCTTTCTGATAGGCTGAGATTGCTTCTATATTTCCTTTTTGCGAGCTATCCATAAAATTGAACCCGATCAGAGCTTCATTGCCGGCAGCAGGATAAACTTTCTCGACGATTCCACCTGGAGCAACAGCGATATTTTTCAGCGGAATACCGGTTACTTTTATAGTTTCGTCATAGATTTTGGCTGCCTGACGGTCGAAAAAGGCAGTATCGCCATCTGTGTCATTGATAAATGAGCTCAGTGTATAAGCTCTTGCCAGTACTGTGTCAATAGAGTTGCGGATAATGTTGGATTGGTTGGCTGCTATATACCGGTGGCGTTCTCTATTTTGCACCGAGGTCTGCCTTGCAATTAAGACATAACATCCGGATAAAAGAATGCTGATGATTAGAAAAACGGCGGTAGGTATGATGAGTTGCTTTTTGGTTTTCATTTGTAGTCTCCCTCAAAATGGTGTTGTTATCTATACAGTATAATGATTAAAGGGGGTGAAAGCAAGCGGTATATGTACTGATATTACGAAATAAAGGCATATCTGGTAAATTATGAACGAAGGGCTTCAAAACAAGCACAAACAGCAAGATAACAGTAATTAACAACAATTGCCGGAAATGCGGGGGGGGGGGTATAATATATGACATAAATAGTGGGATATATTGCGAAACGTTTGTTTTGTTGATTTAAGGAGAGGTGGAAAGTTATGGCATTGCTTTTAGATATTCTGCGGACAGAACAGAAATATCTGTTAACAATAGAGGAAGCGGATAAACTTTCCTTTCTTTTATCAGCGGTTATGAAGCCTGATAAACATAACAGCAAAGGAGGTTATTTAGTCAGGTCCTTATATTTTGATACGCAGTTTGATAATGACTTCTATGAAAAGCTGGATGGATTTGAATGTCGAAGAAAGATACGATTGAGGGTATATAGTCCGGAAGCAGAAACTGCTAAATTGGAATTAAAAGAGAAGCAAGGAAAAATGCAGCGAAAGCGCTCTCTCACTCTTTCCAGAGAGGATGCGGAAAGTATGTGTCAAGGTGACTATTCAATTCTTATGAAACAGGACACTCCATTTGCAGAAGAGCTCTATGGGAGGATGAGGCAGTTCGCTTATCAGCCTAAGTGTCTTATAGAGTATAAGAGAGAAGCATTTACTGCTCCTGTTAATGATACACGAGTGACCTTGGACCGGGAAATCCGGTCAAATATCAATTGTCGTGATATTTTCAGCACGTGTCCGGCATTATATCCTGTGGAACCTCTGAATAATGTAACTATGGAGGTGAAATTTAATCATTTTTTATTGAGCTATGTAAAGGATTTGGTATCGTTGCCATCCCATATGCAGATTTCTGCAAGTAAATATGGGATGTGTAGGAATCAGATTTTAAGAAAAGACCCTTGAGATGGTTAACAGAGGAAGATAAGGAGGAAAATATGAAAGAGAGATTGATGGATTACCTTGTAACCAGTACAGGAGCACTTACGATTCAGGATATCTTAATGAATTTTTTGATAGGGGCGGTCATCGGATGTGTGATTTATTTGTCATATCGAATGTCACACGGAGGTGCAGCCTATAGTGCTAGATTTAATGCATCTCTCGTCATGCTTACGTTGGTTACTACATTAGTTATGAATGTAATAGGAAATAATATTGCCTTATCACTAGGTATGGTTGGTGCTCTTTCTATTGTCAGATTCCGTACCGCTATAAAAGACCCAAGAGATACCGCATACATATTTTGGTGTATAGCAGTAGGCATCTGCTGTGGTGTCTCCGAATATCTGATTGCAGCTGTGGGTACGGCCGTAATTTTTACCTTTATGCTTATTTTTGGATTGGTACAGAGTAATGAGCGCTATTTGGTCATTTTAAAGGGAAACGCCGAGAGTGGTGAGAGTGTTGAAGTCCTTATGGATGATAAATTTCAGGGTAAAGCACGTTTGGTGGTTCATACTGCGATGGAGAATAGCGTGGAATATATATATGAGGTTTCTGAGAAGCAGCTAAAAAAAGCTAAGGAAAGTGGGGATATTATGAAATATTTCCGCGAGAATACAAAACTGGATATGGTTAATATTGTGTGCCAAAATGATGAAATCAACCGTTAACAGAAAAATGAGGAATTGGGATGAGAAATTATCGTTTTATCAGTATTGTGGCGATTATGTTGACCTTGGTAACCGGGATGGCTGCGTCTGTGATTTATGCGCAAAACCATAGAGAAGAAATACACGATTCTTATACGACAGCTCTCACGAAGGCTCCCCATGAAGAGAAACCGCTTGAATATATAAGCGAAAACTATAATGTAAAAGAAGGATTTTGCAGCCATCTTCCTATAGTTGTGATGGATACCAATGGGGTGGAGCCGCCTGTTAATACATACTTTGACAACACACACACATATGCAGGAATAGGCATTTACGTGCCTAAAGAAGATGTAGAGCCATATGTGGATGGGGAAATTCTTCTTTATAACAGTGAAGAGGGGATAAATTCTCTTGCAGACCAGCCAGTGACCAAGAGCTTAATGCGAATAAAACGTCGCGGAAATACATCGATGACTTTTGAAAAAGCGCAGTGGCTGGTAAAGCTGGTGACAGAGTCAGGACAAGACCGAGAGGTGGATATTCTGGGAATGGGAGCGGAACACGAATGGATTCTTAATGGCTCTATGTATGATAAAAGCATGCTCAGAAATTACCTGGCCTATTCTGTCATCTCCAGGATAATGAAGTACACCCCGGACAGCCGATTTTGTGAGGTGTTGATAAAAAACGGGACAACCTATAGTTATCAAGGGGTATATTTGATATGCGAAAATATCAAACAGGGGACAAACAGAGTAGATATTGCGGAATATAAAGAGAGTAATACCTTTAACAGTTATCTGCTGAGAAAAGACCGCTATGATGTAGAGGCGCTTACATTGGAAAATTATGGACGTATTCAAGGATTTAATTCCGAATACTTGGCTCTTTTATATCCATCAAAATACAGAGTTACAACCGACATGACAGAATATGTAAATAGGGATATCAGTTACATTGAGAAGATATTGTATTCGGAAAATCCGAAGATATTTGGATCCTATAAGGATGTGTTAGATGTAGATTCCTTTGTAGATTATTTTTTAGTTAATGAATTTTTGGGGAATTATGATGCAGGAAATAATTCCACTTATTTTTATAAAGATTTAGGCGGACGGTTGTCAATGGGGCCAGTGTGGGACTTTGACGGTGCAATGGACAATTATATATATGAACCTTTGGACACAGAAAGCCTTGCTTTTTATACAAAGCCTTGGTTTGATTGTCTGTGTAAGGATTTGAATTTTGTTAAGAAATTGGAAAAAAGGTATACAAAACTGCGCCAAGGACCTTTGTCCAATGATTATGTGATTGGCAAGATTGATGAGATAACAGCATATTTGGGCGGTGCCATTGAAAGAGAATGGATGCGCTGGGGGCATTGGTATACAACGGATAATGTGTATAGTTTAGAGGATTATACAGGGAGCGATGGTATTACACTAAAGCGTAATGCGGTCACGTACGAGGATGAGATTTACCGGATTAAGACTGTACTGAGAGAACATGCGGATAGTATTTCAACTGGGTTAAAGATGCTGGAGAAAAATGCTGAATTGACAACTGGGCTTTCGAAATGGATGGGATGGTTGCTTCTTTTGGCAGCAGTGGTTTTTTTGATACCGGCAATCTTTGTAAGCTATAAAAAGTGAGAAAAGAGGAAAGTAAATTGAGAGATACTGTTATAATTTTTATCACTGCTCCGCCCACTGGTTTTCCGGAGAAGGTGGATATTCCGGGATTTTTTCTAGAACCATTATGCAGCCCTTTGGGAATCTGGATTGTCCGTTGCTTGTTTGTAGTAGTAGTCGTACTTATTGTAGGGGTATGTATCTATAAGTACAGACATTGGGACGGGAAGGGGAAATAAATGCTTTTTTCAAGTATTGTGTTTTTGTTCTTTTTCTTTCCGGTAGTTTTTGCGGGATATTATATCTTGTTTTTTTCCAGACTGGCACAAAATGTATGGCTATTTATATTCAGTATTTTCTTTTATGCATGGGGAGAACCTGTCTATGTACTGCTCATGTTGGCTTCCATTGTGGTAAACTGGGGAGCAGGGATACTGGTTGATAGATATCGGGAAAAGAAAAGATGGAAGAAAGCGTGGTTGATTGCAGCCTGTATTTATAATCTGTCTATGTTGGTGATATTTAAATATGCAGGTTTCTTGACTTTAAATATGAATGCAATAACTAAAACAGAGATGTTTCCTTCTATACAGATTGCACTTCCAATTGGTATTTCTTTTTATACATTCCAGGCTTTGAGCTATGTGATTGACGTATACAGACAGGATACGAAGGTGGAAAAAAATCCTTTTTATGTAGGCTTGTATGTGGCCTTTTTTCCTCAGTTAATCGCGGGACCTATTGTTAGATATAATTCTGTTGCTGAACAAATAAGAACCCGAAAAAGTTCATGGAAAAAGATTGCGGTGGGGAGTAGTAGATTTGTCACTGGTCTCGGAAAGAAAATCCTTTTGTCTAACAGTATGGCTGTGCTGGCTGACCAGATTTTTAACTGGTCAGAGCTGGGTGTTGAAAACTTTAATGTTCCGGTAGTCATGGCCTGGGTGGGGATAGTGGCTTATACGCTTCAGATATATTTTGACTTCTCGGGATATTCTGATATGGCGATTGGGCTTGGCCTTATTTTTGGTTTTAAGTTTGAAGAGAATTTTAATTATCCATATATTGCAACTTCGATTTCTGACTTCTGGAAGCGCTGGCATATCAGTCTAACAAGTTGGTTCAGGGAATATGTATATTTTTCGCTAGGAGGCAACAGGGTGGAAAACAGGGACACAATGATACGTAACCTTTTCATTATCTGGCTGCTTACAGGAATCTGGCACGGTGCGGAATGGACCTTTATTTTTTGGGGCCTTTGGCATTTTGTGTTCCAGTTAGCTGAGCGTTTTTTAGAATACCATAACAAGGTCCGGAATAAAGCTCTTATGAGGGTTTACACTATGCTGGTGGTCATGATTGGATGGGTATTGTTCCGGGCGAAAGATTTGTACCAGGCAAATGTATATTTGAAAAACATGTTCGGAATAAGCGGAAACAGTTTTTGGAATGAAATGACAGGGTTTCTGATAGAGGAATATGCGGTGTTTTTTATTCTGGGTATTTTATTCTGCACCCCGATTGCGAGGCGGTGCAATGAACTGTTGTATGAAAAGAGAATGGGGTTCTTAGGCAAGGGCATGACACTTTTATATCCTTTAGCTATGGCAGGGCTGTTTCTTGTTTGTGTGGCATATCTGGTACGAGGCGGATACAATCCATTTATCTACTTTAATTTCTAGATGGGAGGACAGAAATTGCATAGTTTTTTTTCAAAGAAATGTTGTTTTGCAGTTTTTTTTATTGGATTTCTTTTGATATTTGGCGGAGCGAATATAATCTATAGCCAGGAAGAACTGAAAGAATTAGCAGAGGATTTTTCTGGAATTGGGAATATAAAAGAGCTTGAGGACTGGATTGGGGAGGTGGAAACGGAAACCAATGAAGCAATTCTTTGTCGCATGCAGTTTGTAGAGACGTATGGTTTTCTTCAGAAGGTGATGGATAAGAGAGAGTTTAATAGTTTTGCTTATATCCAAGATGATGAAGATATGCTTTATTATGGGTCAGTGATGGAGCAGACAATGGAGGATTTGACAGAGTACGCACAGAATGTTGCCAGAATGAAAGCTTATGCCGAGAGTCATGGGGCTAAATTTATGCTTGTTCTGCCGCCATCAAAGGTAATCCCCGGGCTTAATAATGTCAATCTGTCCTGGCCGTTAAATAATCCGAATAATCGAATAGATAAGCTGATGCTGCTTATGCATGAGTATGGTGTTGAGGCCATGGATATGAGAACAACAATGCTAAAGTCAGGAAAGAATTTGGAAGATTTATTCTTCAAGACAGATCATCATTGGACTCCTCTGGCAGCATATTATGCCGCAGTGGATATGGCTGAACAGATGAAAATCAGGTTTGGAATAAACTGGGATATGGGCAGTCCATATCTAAAGTTGGAAAATTATCACAGCTACACTTACAGCCAATGTTTTTTGGGTTCGACAGGACGTAATACAGGGGCCGCATACAGTGGTATGGACGACTATACTTTAATGTGGCCGGAATGTGGTATGGATTTCGTCTGGACAAATTATGAGAAGAAGGAGAAGCGACGCACAGGCAAGTTTACGGAGGCATTGTTATTAAATTCCGTATTTGAGGATTTGAAAGATGTCTATGACATTAATTCCAATAGGGTTTATCTTGACCAGGTGACAGATCATGATAAGATTGTGAATCTCAGTAATCCGAATGGACCCAAGCTTTTAGTTCTTAGAGATTCCTATTTTTCTCCTATGGCATGCTTTCTGGCACCCTTATGCAGCGAAATTGAAATGCTTTGGACCAGGAATTCACAAGGTATCGATATGGAAGAGTTTGTAAAAGAAAGAGATTTTGATTATCTGATTCTGGAGGTTTATCCTTATAACCTGGATGAACAATCTTTTGATTTCTTTCACGCTGAATAAGGCAGACGAGGAGGACAGCTTATGAAAAATAAGATAATGGTCTTAGCAGGCTGGCTGATATTTCTGGGATTGCTTACCAGTGTTTTGCTGCTGGTAAAGCCAAAAGGAAAGCAAGTGAACCAGGAGTTGCGGGTAATATGTATACAAACCCGAAAAGATGCGGATTGTACACTTCTGGTTCAGGATAACACTGCAATTATGATTGATACCGGGGAAAAACAGGATGCATATCATATTATGGAGATTATGAGAGAAAATGAGGTACGAAAATTAGATTATCTCATCCTCTCTCATAGTGATAAGGATCATGTAGGGGGAGCACAGGACATATTAAAAGAGTTTCCTGTGGATTGTGTGGTTGAATCAGGTTTTGAAGCTGTCAATGATTGGATGTTGGAACTTAATGCGCTTATCCGAGAGCAGGATGGGAAAATTTTATATCCCGGCCATACACGACGGCTTCAGGCAGGGGGGATTCAGCTTTTGGTCTATCCGCCGTTGGAGAAGAATTATAACGACAGTAACAACTATTCCTTGGGAGTTTTGATACGGCATGGAAAAGTGAATATGTTGTTTCCGGGGGATGCGTTGCGCAAGCGCAGCGAAGAGCTTCTCAATATCAATTGGCCGGAAATTGAGTTTTATAAGGTTCCACATCACGGAAGGGCAAATACAGGAACCGAAGATTTGTTTGACAAAATTTCACCGCAATTTGCTGTTGTGACATCAAAGGACGCGGATGAGGAGGTAAAAGAGGCGGCAGAGAGGAATCATACAGAGCTCTACTATACAGGTGAAAGGGACTGGATATTCTCCTCTAATGGTGAAGAGTTGATACAGGAGGATTGAAGAGCCAGACAGAGGGAGGTAACTGATGGGAAAAAAGAGCGGAGAAATAAAACATGATGCTTATGCATTGAAAAACAGGGTCTGGTTTCTGCTCAATATAGTTTGCACTTGTGTTTATTTAATCTGGAGACTGTTTTTTACGGTTCCTTTTGAATATGGGGTGGTATCTGTAGTTGCAGGGTTGTCTTTGTTTCTTGTAGAGTTTTTGGGAATGTTGGAAGCATTGATTCACTATTTTAATATGTATGAGGTGGAGGTCAATCCTATCCCGGACATCCCCATTGATAAATATCCGGAGGTCGATGTCTTTATTGCGACATATAATGAACCCTGTGAACTTTTATATAAAACAGTCAACGGGTGTAAGTTTATGCAGTATCCGGATAAAAACAAGGTACATATTTTTTTATGCGATGATGGGCGCAGAGCAGAGGTACGGGAGCTGGCAGCCAGGATGGGAGTCGGATATTTAGACCGTGAGGATAATCAGCATGCAAAAGCAGGTAATTTAAATCATGCCCTTTCAGTAACGAACGCCCCTTATGTTGTTACTTTTGATGCGGACATGATACCCAAGCGGGATTTTTTAATGCATACAATTCCATATTTTATTGATATGGAGATGAAAAATGAAGGGAAAAAAGAGGGAGAACAAATGCATATGGGCTTTGTTCAGACACCGCAGTCGTTCTATAACCCGGATTTATTTCAGTATTTTTTGTATAGTGAGCTACGTATCCCCAATGAACAAGATTATTTTTACAGAGACATTCAGGTATCAAGAAATAAATCCAACAGCGTAATCTATGGCGGCTCTAATACGGTTCTGTCCAGAAGGGCGCTGGATGATATCGGAGGATTTTATACGGGAACAATTACTGAGGATTATGCTACGGGGATTTTAATACAAAAGAAAGGTTATATTTGTTATGCTACAGATGATGTTCTTGCTTCCGGTATATCACCTACTGATTTAAAAAGCCTGATAGACCAGAGAATACGCTGGGCAAGAGGAGTTATTACCTCAAATCGTAAGATGCATGTTTTCCGATCGAAGGATTTGCGTTTTACACAGAAGATGAATTACTGGGCATCAGAATGGTATTGGTATGCACCGTTGAAAAGGCTGATTTATTTCATGAGTCCCATACTATATGCAACATTTGGTTATATGGTTTTAAAATGTACGTTATGGCAGGTGCTTTTATTCTGGCTGCCTATGTACATTACAAGTAATGTATCATTGCGTATGCTGAGTCGGAATATCCGAACTACCAAATGGACGAGTGTATACGAAACAGTACTGTTTCCTTTTTTGTTGATACCGGTAATCCTGGAAACTTTTGGTGTAACCATGAAAAAATTCAAGGTGACAAATAAAGATCGCAATAAAGCTGATTATGGAAAAAATCCCTTATACCTGATTCCCTTTATCCTTTTAATAGTATTATCCGTCGTGGGAATCTTCAACTGCCTGAGGATGATTTTTGAAAGTAATGATATGGGACCGGTGGTTGTTTTGTTTTGGCTCATTGTCAATCTATTTACATTGGTTATGGCTATGTTCTTTGTTCTGGGGAGAAAATTCATGCGTAAATCGGAACGTGCTCAGGTTAATGTGGAATGTGAGCTAAAAACAAGCGGTGGTGTTTATAACTGTATGACCAGGGATATTTCTGAGGAGGGCGTGGCACTGATTTTGGAGGAACCAATTAATGTACATGAGGCGGAGGAGGCTGAGCTGCGCATTAGCGATGGACCCTATACGGCGCAGCTTAAAATTAAGACAGCTCATGTGGATGATCAGAAAGAGTCCTGGAAGTATGCATTTAAGATTACGGACTATTGTGGAACATATGACCAATACCTTCAGATTATATATGACAGGATTCCTACCCTTCCCCAAAAGTTGGATATAACCAGCGGAGGATATGATGATCTCAGAATCAACATAACGCGCAGGGTGGCTAAGCCTTTTTATGAAAACCGCCGTCTGCCACGTGTATCTCTTTGTGTGCAGCTACCGGATGAAGAAGGAAAGCTATACCATTTGGTTGACTTTAATTATCAGTATTGCACCGTGAAATCAGATGTAGATTCTTTGGACGAAATGAAGTTGACAATTAATAAGGAAATAGGTCTTAGCCTCTTGTGCCGGAAAGTAAATAGCCGCTTACAGGGACGAGTTTTATATAAAATTGTCAATTATGAGGAAATATATCGTGATAAGGTAAAAAACAGCTATCTGGAAGCATGGCTGAAGGAGCAATGGCAAAAGGGAAAAAAAGACAAAAATCAAACGTTGGAAATGCAAAAAGTAGAACACGTTGATGATTTTGACGAGATGAAACATTTATAGGAGCCAGATGAGTAGAAAGAAATTTATAATAACAGCAGGCAGTGTATGTCTTGCTATATTGGTGATATTCATAGGAATAGGAGTATATAAAAGGATGTACTGCGGAATAAACTTTGTAAAGAATTTATACGGTGGTATTAATCTGGGGAACTCTCTTGACGTGGAAGGCCTGTGTGCTTCGCAACCGGATGCAACTGTGGAGGATTATGAGACCTATTGGGATAATCCCGTTTTGACAAAGGAACTTATAGAGACAGTTTACGAAAGAGGGTTCCGTACACTCAGGCTGCCGGTAAGCTGGGGAGAGCATATGGATGAAAGTGGCCAGGTCAGCCGAGAGTGGATGGCACGTGTGAAACAGGTTACGGATTGGGCTTTAGACACCGGATTATATGTAATCCTTGATACTCATCATGAAAAATGGCTGATACCGTCTCCAGAGCAAGAAATAGAGGTCACAGAGCACCTATGTAGTTTATGGGAGCAGATAGCAGGATGCTTTCGCAACAAGGATGAGCGTCTGCTTTTTGAAGGGATGAATGAACCACGTGTTGTGGGAGCAGAAGAAGAGTGGAAAGGGGGAACTGTAGAGACGCGACAGGTTGTAAACCGCCTTAACGAAGCTTTTGTGCGTACTGTCAGGGATTCGGGAGGTGGCAACCGTAACCGATGGCTACTGATTTCCACCTATGGAAGCAGTAGTGAAAGGGAAGCATTGGAGGATTTAATGCTCCCGGCTGACTCCCGGCTCATTGTGACTGTCCATGCGTATATACCTTACCGTTTTACGCATGAAGGAGATGATGAATGGAAGGTTGATGACCTAAAGGATACAGAAAAGATTGATTCTATGCTCAATGATTTGGAAGAGCTATTTTTGAAAAAGAGGATTCCTGTAGTGATTACAGAGTTCGGGTGCCGAAAAAAATCAAAGGAAGAGGTAAGATTAACCTGGGCACATTATTATTTGCAACAGGCGGGAAAAAGGGGGATTCCGTGTATTTGGTGGGACAATGGAAAAGAGATGAGAATCATAGATCGTGAAGATTATGTATGGACAGAAGAGCGGCTGGCCGGACTGTTAGTTTCTGTAGAAGAGACAGCACAACAGTAGCATATAGGAGGAGAAAGCAATATGAAGGAGTTTTTTACAAGCGAATTATTTAGGACAATCTTTATATTATTGCTAGGGCTTGTCTGCTGTTTTTTGGGGTATCGGCTCCAGAATGTATGGATTGCGATAGGAGCCTTCGTAGCAGCTTTTGAAGTAATAAAAAGGATTGTCGCTCAGTTCACTGATAACTCAGGGGCAATCATAGGCTGTGCAATTGTTTTTGGATTAATTATTGCAGGGATATCTTTTAATCTTTATGTCATGGGAATCGTGCTGGCCGTCTGTGTGATTACAGTACGGGTGGCGAATCAAATTATCTCTAATGAATGGGTGGCGATTTTTGTGGGAATCTTTGTGGGCTTTTTTCTGGGAATGCTGGCTGTAAGGCAGAATAGACCATTGATAATCCTTTTGACCGGCCTTATAGGAGGTATGGCAGTTGGTAGATATTTTATTTTGTTATTGCGAGAAATTGTAGACATAAACGTAATAGAAGGCCTGCCAATATATGCACCGTTTATACTGGGAGGGGCTTTTGCGGTTGTGGGGATATTGTTTCAGTTTAAAGCAGCTCCTGAAGGAAAGGGATAAAGAGTGTTTTTTCATTGCCGTGACTTTGTGTGTGTTGTAGGATATAATGGGAGAAATTAAGGAGGAGAATTTGGTGTATTTATTCATAAAACACCATGCAATTGATATGAATGATAATCGAACAAACGATATGATTGAGCAAGTGATTTCCAATACCCCTCTGTTTTTATGCAATGCCCACGAGAGACTCCCCTCACTGGACAAAATGGGCGGTGACTGGGATTTGATTATGAAATTAATAGAAACAAGAAAAGTTTTTTATTCGAGATTATACAAGAACAGAGTTACGTATCTGTCCAACGAGTTATATTGGTGTATGAAATCATACAAACAGCGTTGGGAAAAGCTGTCGCAGACAAGTCAAAAGGTTTTTGGATTTCTCGATGGATTTGGAGAAGCAACCACCCCGGAAATAAAGAATATATTGCTCCTGTCTGATAAGACCTTTGCCAAATGCATCAATGAGCTGACCAAAGAACTGTTTATCACAGCGGTTGCCAAGGAAAGGCAGATAAACAATAACTGGAGTTCATTTTATTGGGGAACCTATAAACTTTGGGAACAAACCGCGAAAAAATGTCCTTCTGATTCTCAAGATATTTATACAATACTTGCTCCCATTTTTTCTGAGAGGGAAATCCAGCAGCTGCTGAAATAAAATAATAAATTAAGGAATACACTTTTTCGCAGTCTTCCACACTGTATTTTATTCTTCCATAAGCTCCCGGATTAATTCTTGTATCCGGGACTTGATTCTTTTCCGGTGGATACCGGTATAGCCGTGTTTCTCTGCCAATCTGAGCAGATACTCACGGTAAATACCCACGATCTCAGGCTGAGAAATTTCAAAAACCGTAAATGGTTCAGAGCTATGCACAAGAAGCGCCCGATGGTTTTCTTTTACCATGAGGGCGCTTTCGTTTTCAATCGGTCCCTCCAGAGGGACAAAGTGATAGCTCTCATGGGTATCCAGAATATGAAGGATTTTTTTCAGGTGCTGTGCATAGGTTTTTGGTGTGTAGTAAAGCTGCTCAGAACCACTGCAGGTAGCGGTGATGGGGACTGTACCTGCGCGTACCTGTTCCGCGCTGGCAAGGTGTACAATGTCGATGAGGTTGTATTGGTCCTGGTTCTGCTCTGCCTTTTTTATTTCCTCGAGGTAAAGCCTGCCCAGACGTTTCTGCTCGGGGTCTGTTCTTTTGTCAATGGATTCTGCAATCAGCTCGGTGGGGGCGGTAACTGCGGATAAGGAAAGTATTTTCTGTATGCGGAATCCATGGGGCGTGAGGAAGCGCATAAAACATTGGAATAATTGTGGGAGCTCGGAAAAGGTGCTCAGCATGGGCCTGCACATGGACAAGCAGTCTTGGAATTCTTCCTCAGTGGCCTGGATAAGCCGGGTATCTGTGGTCAGCATGGTTGCATAGCTGGTGCGTCTGCCGGCTAATGAGTGAGACGCAAGCGAGATTTTACCAGGAACCATTATGATGGAATGGCGGTGAAGGCGGTCACGGATATGGGGATAGAAAAAGGCTTCCACTTTTCCGGTCATGTATAGGGGAATCCATCGTGTTAAGGATTCCAATATCTGATCACCCGAGTAGATGGGCGGTATAATGTGACAGATCTGAAAGCCCTTCTGCACACAGGCTATCAGTCCGGCCTGCATATTAGAAGTAAAATCGTAATCCTCCATCAGCCAATCATCCGTCTCATCAGCCAAGATACAGATCATACCAGGGTCCTCCTGAGCCAGCATATGTTGGTAGGCAGCTCTCACTGCTGCACGTTTTCCTTCGTTACCATAATAGATGAAATTTCCCTTTGTACTTATTTTAATGGGGTTGATTTGGGCATTTGCGGTGAGGCCGCCGATAGACAGGGATTCAAAGGTACGCATAAAGCGCTCCACTCCATCCGTATCCCCGCAAAACCAGCAATAAAGAAATTCTGACAATTGGTCATGCTTGGCTGTGATCATCCGTTTGATTCCTGTCATTTCAGAAAGGGCGCGTCTCTGGTATTCTGTGGTGCAGCGTCCGGCGAAAAATTGAGCCATATTGCGCAGTATTTTGGTATTGCGGGGAAGTCCCCTTTTCCCTGTGCGCAGACGGCTTATGACAGCCGGGTCGATATGGATAGCCTGTGCCAGCTCCCGGTTTGAGGTTTGTGTGAGATTCATCATAAAAATAAGTTTTTCATAAAATTGCATTATCCGGACTCCTTCTATTTATAGTTTTTTATTAGTATATCACATGTCAAAGTTATTGACAATAAAAAGTCATTGAAAATGATTGACTTGCTGTATTGAATTTGTGTGCTTTTTATTGAAAAATCAATAAATACCAAGTATACTATAGGAAGCTAGAAAAATATAATTGGCAATAATTGTCATTCGTATTGACAATTATTCTGCGAGAGATATATGGTGATTCTCGGTTATGCTTAAGCGGAATTCTAAGGAATGTACATACAATAAAAAAGGTCAGGTATAAAGTTATGTTATTGGATAAAAAAATTTTAGTGGTAGAGGATAACGAGATTAACCGTGCAGCGCTTGGTGTCATTTTGGCACCTCAATATACGGTTCTGGAAGCGGAAAACGGGGCGCGGGCGTTAGAGGTTCTTGAAAAATACCGGGAAGGAATCTCATTAATTCTGCTTGATATTCTTATGCCCGTGATGGATGGATATACGTTTCTGCAACATGTGAAGGCTGATCCCAGACTCGCTTCTATTCCAGTCATTGTCACTACGTCTAACGACAGTGAGGCCGATGAGGTGGCAGCTTTGGCACACGGCGCCACTGATTTTCTCACCAAGCCCTACCGTCCGCAGATAATCCTGCACCGGGTGGCAAGCATCATCCATCTGCGGGAAACTTCTGCAATCATAAATCAAATCCAGTATGACCAGGCAACCGGGGTATACAGTAAAGAATTTTTTTATCAGCAGGTGCGGGAGATCCTGTTTCGGGAACCAGATGTGAAATATGATATTTTATGCTCTGATATCGAGGACTTTAAACTGATCAACGATACCTTTGGTGTTGAGGCAGGGGACCGTCTTTTAAGGCAGGTAGCGGAGTTGTATACGCGGCGGATGGGGGACCACGGTATCTGTGGGAGACTGGGTGCAGACCAGTTCGCATGCTTATTGGAGCATCGTGAGGATTATAAGGATGAGATGTTTACACAGTCTGACGATCAGATTAACAGTGGATTTCGTGATCTGAATGTGGTGATGAAATACGGTATTTACACCATAGAGGACAGAGAGATTTCTGTTGCGCAGATGTGTGACCGGGCATTGCTGGCCGCACATAGTATCAAGGGTAAATACGGCAGACATTACGCAATCTATGACGACAGACTGCGGGGAATGCTGCTCCGCCGCCAAGCCATTACAGACAGTATGGAAACCGCCCTGGCAACCGGACAGTTTGAGGTGTATCTTCAGCCTAAATATCAGATCTGGGACGGGAATCTGGCAGGCGCAGAAGCATTGGTGAGGTGGAATCACCCGGAATGGGGCCTACAGCCGCCGGGAGAATTTATTCCAATTTTTGAACGCAATGGCTTTATTACAAAGCTGGATCAATTTGTATGGGAGCGTGTGTGTGCCTTGCTGCAGGAGTGGGAGCAGAAAGGCTATCCGGATATTAGTATTTCTGTGAATGTCTCCCGGATGGACATTCACAATGTGGATTTGGCTGAGTTTCTCTACAGTCTGGTGAAACGGTATGATTTGTCTCCCTCACGCCTCCACCTGGAGATTACGGAGAGTGCCTATACAGAGACCTCCAAGCAGATGATCGAGACATTGAGGAATCTGCGCAGTCTTGGTTTTGTCATTGAGATGGACGATTTCGGCAGCGGCTATTCATCTTTGAATATGCTTACGGAAATGCCTATCGACGTACTGAAGCTGGATATGAAGTTCATTCAGACCGAGATTACCAGGCCGTCCGGTCAGGGAATCCTCCCTTTTGTGGTGGGACTGGCCCGATGGATGAAACTAAGTGTGGTTGCAGAGGGCGTGGAAACGAAGGAGCAATTGGAACGGCTTCAAAATGATGGATGTGATTATGCACAGGGATATTATTTTGCAAAACCTATGCCTGTGGAGGCATTTGAGACGATACTTATCAATTCGGCGTCAGCCAGAGCAGCAAGCAGCAGTCGGACTATGACCTCGCAAGCGAATAAAGAAAGACTTCTGCTGGTTATAGACCAGGATCACCATTACCGGGCACAGATGAGACGGACGTTACGGGATAAGGCTTGCCGGGATACCATGACCGGTCTTTTAAACCGTCGGGGCTTGGATATGATAGCCGAAACTTTGAGACAGGAAGCAAGTTCGGCTGTTTTTATGTTTGATCTGGATGATCTAAAGAAATTTAATGACAAATATGGACATGTGGAAGGCGATCATCTCATCATTCATTTTGCGTCACTGCTGCGCGCCCATACGCGTGCGGATGATGTGCTGGTCAGAATGGGCGGGGATGAGTTCCTTGTAGTAATGCGGCAGATGCGCTCACTAAAGGATGCACTGAAAAAGGGCTCGGCTATCTGTGAAGCATTTTACAGAAGCCGCTATGCAGATTTAGATACTGCTGCCTGCTCTGCGGGTGTTACACTATGGCATGAAAAAGAGTCAATACATGAAATGATACGTAGGGCAGATGAAGCATTGTATGCTGCGAAAGACAGCGGTAAGGGCGGATGTCTGTCATGGAAGGAGAGCTGACGAATGGAAAATACAATGACTGCCGGGGAGACAGTGAGGGCACTGTGCAGCGCTTGGTTTGAACGGAGGAATGCAGAGGAGGTGTGTACCTTTTTAGGTGATGAACTCTGTTTTGTGGGGACAGGGGATGATGAATTTGCCCACAGTCCGCAGGAAATGAGAGAATACCTGAAGCAGGACGTCCGGGAGATTCCGGAGCCTTTTTCTGTTGAGCTTACGATTTTCCAGGAACAGGAGATTGCTCAGGATACGCGTAATGTGTCCGTTGGGATTCTGCTGAAAAATACGCAGTACCGCTGGAGACTGCGGGGATTTTTCACCTTCGTACGTCAGCAGGGCCGGTGGCGGCTGCGCACCTTGTGGTTTGCGGAGCCGGGAAGCAGTCAGAGAGGGGAAGAGCATTACCCGCGGGCCTTAGTGATGGAGTCTATCGCAAGGCAGCGGCAGGAGCTGCTTAACGATTCTCTTCCGGGCGGAATGATGGGCGGCTACATAGAGGATGGTTTCCCTTTCTATTTTATCAACAATCGTATGCTGGTATATCTTGGGTATTCCAGTGAGACGGAATTTGTGGAAGATATCAGTGGTATGATCTCAAACTGTATGCACCCGGATGACCGTGCTACAGTAGATGCAGAGGTGGACCGGCAAATAGCGGAGCACGGGGAATATGTGGTGGAGTACCGCATGAAGAGGCGGGACGGGACTTATATCTGGGTTCATGATTTGGGAAGAGCGGTGATCGCGGAAAACGGCAAACCAGCCATTATATCTGTGTGTATTGACATCACTGCCCAGAAAAAAGCACAGACAGAGATCATGCATCTTTACAATAATGTGCCAGGCGCAGTCTTTCGTGTCAGATATGATGAAAATTTTTCCGTTGCAGACGCCAATGACAGCCTGTATGAACTGCTGGGCTATACAAGGGAAGAGTTTTGTGCAATAGGGAACCAGATGGCTGCTGTGGTTTATCCGGGCGATCTGGATGCAGTACGTGATAAGCTCATGGCAGACACGGGCTGTGGTGACACGATCCGGGATGAGCACCGGCTGGTCTGTAAGGACGGGAGTATCAAGTGGATATCTTTGAAGGCTCAGCTTATTCCCGGAGATGACGGGGAACCTTATTTTTATGGCGTTTTTGTGGATATTACTGATGAGAAGCTTGCCCAGAGCAGGGTGAGGGAGCTTTATGATAAAGAGCTTGCCTACTTTGCCCAGGGAGCGTCGGCGGAAGGAAGTATCCAGGGCCGTGTGAATGTGACCCGGGACAGGGTGGAAAGCTATCAGTCTACCGACGCTGCGGCGATTGCGCAGAAGGGGGATACCTATGACCAGGCAATTGGGCAGTTGGCAGACTCCGCAGTGGATGCCGGGTATGGGGAATACCTGCGCACGGTTCTTGACAGAACGGTTGTCCTGAAAGATTTTGATGCCGGAAAAACAGATGCTTATTTTGAATTCCTGCGGAAAAGAAATGACAACAGCGTTTTTTGGAGCAGAACAAATTTCAGGTACCATCAGAATCCGGAGAGCCGTGATGTTATCGCCTTTTTTTATACCGTTGATGTCACAGAGCAAAAAATACAGGAGCAGCTCTTGAGTAAAGTCACAGAGCTGGATTATGAAATCCTTTCAGACATTGATATACACAAGGATACCTACCATGTGGTATCCTTCCACCCCGGTACCGAAAATATGATGCCGGATAAAGGAATGTTCCGTGCAGAAGCCAGAAAAATCGCGGCCGCATTTATGGATCTGGATGCTGGGCAGGAGTATCTTGAAAAGCTGGATTTTGCCTATATGCAGAGGAGATTGTCCCAAAACAGCAGCTATAACTTCATGACGAAAACCTGTGACGAGCACGGAAATTCCCGGGTGAAGCGGTTTCAGGTGTTTTATATCAGCCGTGAGCTGGGACGCGTGTGTGTTGCACGTACGGACGTCACTGACATTATCCGTCAGGAACAGCAGCAGAAGGAGGCACTGGAAGCAGCACTTACGGCGGCAGAGCAGGCTAACGCGGCTAAGACGGACTTTCTGTCACGTATGAGTCATGAGATACGTACACCTATGAATGCCATTATTGGCATGAGTACCATCGCAGCCCAGTCTGTTGGGAATGACGAGCAGGTTGCGGAGTGTATTTCTAAAATCGGTATTTCCTCACGTTTCCTACTCTCGCTTATCAATGATATCCTGGACATGAGCCGGATTGAAAGCGGTAAAATGCTTTTAAAAAACGAAAAGATACCTATGGAGGATTTTATAAATGGCTTGAATGCCATTTGTTACAGCCAGGCAGCAGCGAAGAGTGTGGATTATGAATGTATTGTAGACCCTACGCTTGACGATTTTTACATAGGAGATGCAATGAAGCTGCAGCAGGTCTTGCTCAATATTTTATCCAATGCCATTAAATTTACAGGGGAGGGCGGCAAGGTTTCTTTTTCTGTGGGTGTGCGCAGGAAAACCAAAAAAGGTGCCGAACTGCGTTTTATTGTCAATGATAACGGGATTGGAATCAGCGAGAGCTTTATCCATCAGTTGTTTGAGCCTTTTGCCCAGGAATCAATGGGGACCACGGCAATCTATGGGGGCACAGGACTGGGCCTGGCCATATCAAAGAGTATCGTAGATATGATGGGCGGCAAAATCACCGTACGTTCTATCAAGGATATCGGATCAGAGTTTACTGTGGATGTACAGCTTGGCATTACGGAGGAGGAGCTTCTCCGGCGCAACAGGAAAAAGATAAGCCCTAATTTTTCTGCCTTGAACACTTTGGTCGTAGATGATGACGTAACCGTGTGTGAAAGTGCTGTGGTTACACTTAAGGAGATGGGAGTGACGGCTGAATGGGTGGACAGCGGCCGTAAAGCGATTGCCCGTGTGAAGACAATGTTTGAAAGCCGCAAGTATTACGATATGATCCTGATCGATTGGAAGATGCCGGATATGGACGGTATCGAGACGGCACGGCGTATACGTGCGATCGTAGGTCCGGAAGTGACGATTATCATCATGACCGCTTATGACTGGGCTGCTATCGAACATGAGGCGAAATTGGCCGGTGTGAATCTGCTGATGAACAAGCCTATGTTTAAGTCGACTTTAGTTTCCGCTTTCTCCAAGGTATTGGGGGAGAAAGAGGAAAGCCAGGAAAAGGACAGCCCTGTCATGTATGATTTTACCGGGCACAGAGTCCTTTTGGTAGAGGATAATGCCATCAATACAGAGGTGGCTATGGTGATACTTAAAAGTAGAGGGTTTGCTGTGGATACAGCAGAAAACGGGCTGCGGGCTATCGAGATGTTCAGTAAGTCGGATGCCGGGTATTACAGCGCTGTGCTTATGGATATCCGAATGCCGCTGATGGACGGTCTGACGGCAGCCAACAATATCCGCCATATGACGAACTCCGATGCCAGGACTATCCCGATCATTGCTATGACGGCCAATGCCTTTGATGAAGATATGGAAAAAAGCAAGGCGGCGGGGATGAACGCCCATTTAGCCAAGCCTATTGAACCGGAACGGCTGTTTCAGGTTCTGTTCGACTTCATACAGGGCCGAGAGGAGGAGTAGGCAATGAAATCAATGCTGACCAATGAATTAAAAGCCGTTCTTGACAGTATTCCCAGTGGTATGTGTATTTACCGCGTGGAGCAGAGAAAGCTTTATCCGCTGTATCATAACCCGGCCTTTTATAAAGTGCTGGGGTCCGCGAACAGACATGCAAAGTTAAAGAAAAAGGTGGATTTTATCGGTGTTCATGAGGATGACCGTGACGCTTTGCTTAAGGGACTGTATGGTCTGCTGGACGGCGGAGATACGCTGCGGCATATCTGCCGGCTTTTTCACGATGAACTGGGAGAATACAGATGGATCTGCATTGAGGGCTCACGCAGGGTGTTGGAGGATGGAAGTGAGCTCATATTCACAGTCTATAGTGATGTGACAGAGCAGAAACGGCTGGAACAGTATTTTCAGAATACATTGAAAAACCTTCCCGGCGGTGTAGTAGTGGTACGATATGAAAAAGATGGGAGTATTGTACCGGAATATATGTCTGAAGGATTTGCCGCCACAACCGGGATGCCCCTCAAGGAAGCTTGGGAGATTTACCAGAAGGATGCCTTGACAGGGGTGCATCCGGATGACCTGGAGGAGGTGCGGCGGCAGCTGAATGCATATTTTATCAGCGGGGAAAGCCAGTGGGAGATCGAATACCGCCTCCCTAAAGGGAACGGAGACTATGTATGGGTTAAGAATACGCTGTCGCTTATCGAACATGAGGGCGGGGAAAAGAAAATCTATTCGGTTTTCAACGATATGACTAAGGAGAGAGAGGAGCGCGCCCGCGTCCGGCGTGAGTACAATGACTTGCTTTTGCGCCATCATCAGAAGTCTGACCCGAACGCCCTGGTAATGGGACATTGCAACATTACGCAGGACCGGATTATACAGATCAGCGATCAGACGGGAGCAGGGCTCCTGGAGAGATTTGGGTCTGAGCGAGAGGCATTTTTTAACGGCCTGGCGGACCTTGTGGTGGAGGATGAAGAACGGCAGGCTTTCCGGAAGGCTTATCTCCGTGCCCCGGCTTTGGAAGCCTTTGAGCGCAGCGAGCGTAAGCAGGTGAAGGACTTCTTTGTCCGTCTGCCAAATGAAGAAATTGGCCGTTATGTAAGGGTTGAAATGAATATGTTGACCGCTCCTGACAGCGGGGATGTTACCGGTATACTGACTGTCATGGATATAACAGAGCAGACAGTGTCTGACAGGATTGTCCATCAGCTGTCTGTTACCGGCTATGATTTCGTGGCAGATGTTGATTTAAGGCGTGATACATACAAGATACTGTCCCAGGATGAGAATGCCGTGTGTGTTCCGCCGGCAGAGGGGCGGCATTCGGGTTGGGTGACTCAGGCATTGGAATCAAGGATTGTGCCCAGAGACCGGGAACAGTACCGGGACAGTCTGAACCCGGAGCGTATGCTGGAACGTTTGAAGCAGGAACAGGCTTATACGTTCGCTTTTTCTATGACAAGTGACGATGGAGATATGCGGACTAAGAATGTAACGGTCTCTCCTATTGATCTGCGTTTGGGAAGAGTGTGTCTGTCCAGAACAGATATTACCGATTCCATCCGTGACCAGCAGAGACTTCTGCGGGTGATTGCGTATACTTGTGAACTGGCCGCCTTTATTGATACAGCCAGCGGAAGCTTTGTCATGTATACGAGACAGATGGTCCTGGAAAATCTGCCGCCTCATACAGGGAGGGATTATAATGCTGTTTTGGACAAGCTGGCGGGTTACTATGAGACAGCGGCTGACTGTGAACAGGTGAAAACAATGTTCCATTTAGATACTTTGATACGGCAGCTCAGGGAAAAACCGTATGGATACGATTTTGTACTCCCTTACCGCACGAAGGACTGCCTGCGCTATAAACAGGTAAATGTATTGCTGGGTGATCAGGATCATAAGACTGTCTGCCTGGTAAGGTCTGATGTGACGGATATGCTGGCGGCGGAACGTGCGGCGAAAGCGGAACTGGAACGTGCGCTGATGCTGTCCAGAGAGGCGAGTCTGGCTAAAAGCGATTTTCTGTCCGCAGTCAGTCACGATATCCGTACGCCCATGAATGCCATTATGGGGATGACTACTCTGGCGAATGCCAACAGCAGCAATCCAGTCCGGGTACGCGACTGCCTGAATAAAATATCTGCCGCTTCCAACCATCTTTTGAACCTCATCAATGATGTATTGGATATGAACAGGATTGAGAGAGCACAGGTTACACTGAACCGTGAGCAGATATATCTGCCTGATTTGGTAAAGCAGGTTGGAGAGATCATTGCACCGCAGGCGGAGCAGTCTGAGTTGGAATATGAGATTACCCTTGGGGAGATGAAAAATCCTTGCTTTTACGGTGATGCCATGCGTATCAGCCAGATACTCATCAATATTCTTGGGAATGCCGTCAAGTTTACACCGAAGGGCGGCAGGGTGTGCTTACTGGCAGAAGAGCTTTTGACGAAGGGGGATGCGCTGTGGGCGTATTATCAATTCACGATCACAGATACGGGTATTGGAATGGAAAAAGAAACCATGAAGCATCTCTTTGAACCCTTTGTGCGCAGCCGCGCGGTATCCCGGGTAGAAGGGTCCGGACTGGGGCTGAGCATTGTGAAAGGCTTGGTTGACTTGATGGAGGGAAGCATTTCCGTGCAGAGTGAACCTGGAAAGGGAACTGTATTTTCGGTTCGGCTCAGGGGTGAACCAGCGGTGCCAGACCATCAGCAGGGGACTTCGGAGAAACAGACCCTGGAGGTAATGCATGAAGGTCTTTTCGCAGGGCGTCGTTTTCTGATAGCGGAGGACAATGAGATTAACGCAGAGATTATCTGTGAAATCCTGGGTATGTGCGGCGCAAAAACGGAGCTTCGAAGTAATGGAGCGCTGGCAGTGGAGGAATTCCAGGCTTCTGAGCCGGGAATCTATGACGCCATTCTGATGGATATTCAGATGCCTGTGATGGACGGTTATGAAGCAGCCCGGAGAATACGGGCGCTATGCAGATCTGATGCCGGTGACATTCCTATCATTGCTATGACGGCGAATGCCTTTGAACAGGATGTGAATGCGGCTTTGGAAGCGGGCATGAATGCCCATATCGCAAAGCCGCTGGATGTGAATGTTATGGTTGATAAACTTACACAGGTAATGTGATATCCGGGACAGTCCGGTGTTATATCCTGATACAGGCTTTGGCTTAGAACTCTTTATCAGTGAATTCCAGAGTCACGGCCTGTACCAGGTCCATATCTTTGAATTTTGATGGTTCAAAGTAATCCTGTGGTGTATAGCTTTGCATGCTTGTGCCACTGTCATATACCATAATGGCTACAGGCATTTCTGTGTTCAATTCTATCTTCTGAAATTCCTGCAAAAATCCTTTTGTGCTCGCAAAATTTTCTATGTCATACTCAATCTCATCAGTTTTGTACGAAGCAAGTCCGGCACAATTAAAGTTAAAATCTATGGCGAAATGGTCCCTTAGCTGCATTGTAAACAACCCGGATAACTGGTCTACAGGTTCCCTTTCTTTGCCTATAGACATAGCGCCATGCCCTGTCATTTCCCATGTGCCATTCTTGTCAAGCTGGTACACATTTGCATTTAATGTGATGGCTTCCTTAGGCGCTTTAAAGGAAATGATTTGTGAGGTATCTAACATTCCGAATGAGATAAAAAGATTTTTTTCGCTATCAGACAGCTCATATGGAGCAATTCCTTCCTTGGTTAATTCTTTAGAAGAACCACCTATACCGGAGCATGCGGTTAAGGCTGTTGCTGCGGTAAGCAAAACTATAAGAGACAAATTCTTCTTCATATTCATTCCTCCTTCGCAAATAATCAGAAAGGGTTATCATTGTTGAGTTTATTATACCGTATAGAATTACATTTGGATATATAAGAACTATAAGAAAGTTAGCAGAAATTAGCAAAATTTTTATTCTATGAAATTATCAGGAATTTAGAAATTTTGTTGCTTTACACTGGCTTGAGTGTTATGATTACTCTGTACAGGTGCCAAGAAGATTTATGCTATATTGGGAGATAATGAGGAATGAAAAAGCTAAGACGAGAGGACAAGGATAAAATATGGATACCGGTCCTTTTTTTTATAGGGTGTGTAATTTTATTATTCGGCGGATATCAGATGTACAAGAACAGTATTGAGAAGGCTGTCCATGCGACTACAGTCTCTTTTATGGATCAGATTGCTGACCATGATCAGTTAAATATTATAAATCAGATGAACACAAAATGGGAATACCTATATTCCATTCGGGAACGTATCACAGGCACCCGGAATAGTACCTTGGAAGATGCACTTTATAGTTTAAGTGTAGAGGCTAAAGCGAACTCTTTTGAGGAGTTGTATTTCATCACAGAGGATGAACGTGTTTTGGGAAGCTCCTACATAGAATACTCCTTGGAAAAAATGCCCTGGGAGGAAGATTACCGGGGGGCTGAGGATAAGTTTGTCACACGTTATCGTGAAAGCACCCGTGAGCATTGGGGGGAGTATCTTGTTTACGGAATCAGTCTGGATACTCCAATGGTATGCGGGGCAGAAAACATCGTCGGTATGGTAGGGCAGGTGTCGATATCGGAGATTAGCAGCCAGATGCGTATGGAGAGCTTTGACGGTCAGGGAATCGCACTTGTTATGAGCCCGGACGGTGAGATTATTACTGCCAGTCAAAACTATAGCAGTAGTACAGACACACAGAATTTCCTGAAAGAAATAGAAAATGCATGGTTCCTGGAGGGAGGTTCTGTAGATACTTGCAGAAAAAGTATCGAAAAGAATGAAAAATTGTTCGCGAGATACCGGCTCAATGGTCAGGATTTTCATGTTCTGTTCCAGCCGTTGAGCGCACAGGTAAATAATGGGTGGTATCTTGTGGTGCGCGTTTCTGAGCAGGTGACATCCAGTCAGGTGCGTGTACTGATCCTGCGCTCTGTGCCATTTTTTCTGGTTTTGGGAGTTCTGGTGCTTTGTGTCATGTTTATTGTTTATCACAATGTGAATGAAGCGAAGGTTGCCCGGGCTTCCGAGCAGGCAAAATCTTCTTTTCTTGCAAATATGAGCCATGAGATCAGGACTCCTCTTAATGGGATTGTGGGTCTGCAGTATTTAATGCGCAAAAATATTAATAATAAGGAAAAATTGGAAGCATATCTGACCAAGGCGGAGGTATCTGCTCAGTTTTTAAAAAGTGTGATCACCGATGTGCTGGATATGTCGAAAATTGAGAGCGGACAACTGGAAATATTTAATAATGACATGAACCTGTTGGAGGTGGTAGAGGAAATTCAGATTGTACTGGAGACACAGGCGGAGGAGAATGGAATCAATTTCCGTGTCGACTGCGAAGATATCAGCTATCCCAATGTTGAAGGGGATGCACTTCGCGTCAAACAGATTTTGATGAACCTTTTGGGGAATGCATTGAAGTTTACGCCAAAAGGCGGGGATATCACAGTGACGGTTTCCCAGAGAGCAGTCAATGAAACCGCGCATACGACGTTCAAGGTGTCAGATACAGGAAGCGGGATGAGCCAGGAATTTCTGGAACGGATATGGAAGCCTTTTGAACAGGAGAAGAGGGCAGCCTCCCAGAACGGTACCGGGCTGGGGACGACTTTAAGTAAAACGCTTGCGGAAAAGATGGATGGCTCCATTGCTGTAGAAAGCCAGCCGGGTAAAGGTACTACATTTACGGTCGAGATTCCATTCCGGATCAGTCAGGCTATACAGGCAAAGTCAAAGCTTGATGATGCAGGGAAAGAATGGGAATTTCAGGGAAAACACGTGCTTGTCGCGGAGGATAATGAGATAAACAGGATGATCGCGGCTTCTGTCATGGAAGAAGCCGGATGTATTGTGACCGAGGCAGTAAACGGGCAGGAGGCGGTTGAAGAATTCGAGAAAAGTAAGCCAAACTTCTATGACCTGATACTCATGGATATACAGATGCCGGTGATGGACGGATATGAGGCTGTTCATATGATACGAAGCCTTGAGCGTGAGGATAGTAAAACAGTTATTATTTTCGCCCTGACCGCCAATGCATTTCGTGAGGACGTGGAGAAGGCGCTGCAAAATGGTATGAACGATGTTGTTACGAAGCCCATGGATGTCCCGCTGCTCTTAAGAAAAGTCAAAGAAATAAAGAATCAGGGAGGAGTTCAATGAAAAGAAAGAGAGTATGTTATTTATTCATAGCGGCAGCAATCTGCGCTGGCTTGGTTGGATGCGGTGCAGAGGGAGCAACAAAGAAAGAGGAAACAAAGAAACAAATCTCATTAAATATTAAGACAGTTCCCATTGGCCTGGGCACGATATCCGGCTTGGGGGAGGTGGAGGTTTATGATCTTTTTGTGGCCGCATCTGAGAAGTTCGCTGCACAGTATGACAAATATGATGTGAATTTTGAAATCAGCCGGTATGATTATCTGGATGAAAAGGAACAGCTGGTAGATAAATATGGTACAGAGGAGGCTGCGGATATTTTTTATGCGGGTTCCTGGAATGTGCCGGATTATGTTTCGAACGGCTGGCTTGTGCCCCTAGATGATATTATTGATGAGGAGCTTCGTTCGGACATTGATGAGACAATATGGGAACAGAATTCCATTGACGGCAAGGTCTATACTCTGCCGTATCAACAGCTTCAGAATACCTTGGTGGTAAATGCGGCCATGATGGTGGCAGCAGGACTGGAGAAGTATATCCCGGAAAAGGATACGATTGCCCAATGGTCTTTAGATGATTTTGATACGGTATTTCATGAGCTTAAGGAGTCCATTACGGAGGAGAATCGCTATGTATTTCTTATGTATGCCGCGAATAACCAGGGCGACAGTCATATCATGACTCTGCTGCGCTCCAGGGGAGGCACGTTGTATGATGAGAACGGCAGATTTGCAGTGAACACGCCTGAGGGAATTGAGGCGCTTAAGTGGATGAAATCGTTGGACGAAGAGGGGATTACTCCTATGGGAGCCGAGAATCTGGAGCTTCTGGACTGTGTCAATTTGTTTAATAACGGACAGCTGGCCATTTCCCTGGCAAACCTTACAAATTTGTGGGATGCATGGAATAAAGGGATTGATGCTTTTGCCGTGAATTTTCCAAGCTTGGACGGTAAGGGGTATTGTACAAGCAGTACAAATGGATTCTGTGTATTTGATAACGGAGATGAGGATAAAATTCAGGCTGCGAAAGATTTTATCCGTTTTATTTATACAGATGAGGAGTTGATGAAATATACGCTTGGTACCCTTCCGGTAAATCACTCTGTAATCGAAACGTATGGGAAGGAAATCCGTATGCTTGAAGCCTACGGAAATAATATAGAGAATTCCGTGGACAATATCCACAATAACCGCGGCTGGCAGGGCGTACGGGATGTATTCTATATCAATATACAGAATCTTCTCCTGGGAACAAGGACGCCGGAGGAAGTGGCGGCGGATATTGATCAGACCTGCAATGCAGCGCTGGATAAAGTGAAATAAGAACTGCTGGAAAAATATATAACAGTCCGGGCTTGCCTGAGTTGTTGGAAAAATGTGTATTATTAGCATGTTATTTGTAAAATCTTATTGACATTTGCCATAGACCATGATTGACTTATAGTAGAGTATTCATATTGAATACATTTTCGTTTTTAAAAGGGAAAGGAGTTACTGAGGTCAATGGATGAGTCTATGAATCCTTATACGGACAATAATGTGGATAATAATATGGATAAAAACAGTCTGCCAAAGGAGATGCAGAGGATTACTGCGGAGAATCTTTGGGAGGTGATCGTATTCTGCAAGGGGAAGACATTTTATACGAAAAAGGGGCTTCCCTTTACCTATACGGTGAAGGGCGGGGAGCTGTTTACGGACCGCCGTGACCGTTCTATAACCAGGAGTACCTTTGAGAAGGCGTTTGCGAAGCTGCAGGCGGACCGGGAGAATGAGAGCGGAGAAAAGAAGATTACAGGGCCTAAGTCGCTGAATGTGTATGGTGCGCCTTATGTGTGGGCCGTATTTATGGGGATTGGAGTGATCTGACACATTGGAATTTTTGTATGTGTTTACATATCCTGAGATATGAGAGCTGCTGTGTAATCTGTCGAATAAAAATCTGTAGTGTAAAATCTGCAGTAGGAAATTTGTAATATTAATTTTAAATATTAAAAGAAGCTTCGGATGCAGCATGTAAAATGCTAACCCGAAGCTTCTTCTTTAAAATTCCAATTCCAGCAGATAACGGTGCAGTGCGTCCTGCCAGGTTGGCAGCAGCTCGAAGCCGTTTTCTGTGAGCTTGCTTTTATCAAGCCTGCTGTTTACCGGGCGTACGGCCTTGGATACGCCGTATTCTTCGGTGGTCACAGGAATCACGTGTACGCGGTCCTCTGTGTATTCTTTATGTCCAAGCTCTGCGGCCTGGCGGAAGATTTCCTTTGTGAAATCGTACCAACTGATATATCCGCCTTCGTTGGTGGCGTGATAGTAGCCGTATTTTTCCGTCTCTACCATATCTACCAGAAGTCTTGCCAGGTCATACGTGTAGGTGGGAGTTCCAATCTGGTCGTTTACCACTCTTATGGTGTCGTGGTTTTTTCCAAGATTCAGCATGGTTTTGATGAAGTTCTTGCCGTTCTTTCCGAATACCCAGGCAATGCGGACAATGTAGTATTTGTCCAGATTACGGGACACGGCAAGCTCGCCGTCAAGCTTGGTGGCACCGTATACGTTCAGAGGTTTGTAATCCTTGCAGTCAGGCTGCCACGGCTCTGTGCCCTGGCCGTCAAATACGTAGTCTGTGGAGATATACATCATTTTGCAGTTTAGCTCACGGCATACTCTGGCGATGTTTTCGGTTCCCACAGCGTTTACAAGACGGACTTTTTCCCTGTTTTCTTCGTCCTCGGCGGCATCTACGGCTGTCCAGGCAGCGCAGTGGATCACAGCATCCGGGGCGGCGTCGCGGAGTACCTTGTCTACAGAGGCAGCGTCTGTGATGTCCATTTCTTCGATGTCGACGCCGATGATTTCATGATTTCTTTTTGTAAGCTCGTTTACACAGTCGTGGCCGAGCTGGCCTTTTACGCCGGTTACAAGCACTTTCATTTGCTTCACCCTTCTTTCCGGTACAGCTTAGCGGTTGCCGTACATATTTTCGTAGTAGTTCTGGTATTCGCCGGAGATGATGGTTTCCCACCATTCCTTATTGTCCAGGTACCACTGGATTGTCTTTTTGATGCCGTCGGCAAACTTCGTCTCCGGTAGCCAGCCAAGCTCATTGTGAATCTTGGTGGGGTCAATGGCATAGCGCATGTCATGGCCTTTTCTGTCTGTCACATAAGTGATCAGGCTCTCGGGCTTGCCAAGCTCCTTGCAGATGATTTTTACGATATCAATGTTTTTCATCTCGTTATGGCCGCCGATGTTGTATACCTCGCCTACACGGCCGTTGTGGATGATGAGATCAATGGCCTTGCAGTGGTCCTCTACATAGAGCCAGTCGCGCACGTTTTCGCCCTTGCCATATACTGGGAGAGGCTTGTCGTTTAAGGCGTTGGCAATCATTAAGGGAATCAGCTTTTCCGGGAAATGATAGGGGCCGTAGTTGTTAGAGCAGCGGCTGATGGTCACAGGCAGACCGTAGGTGCGGTGGTAAGCCAGCACCAGAAGGTCCGCGGAGGCCTTGGATGCGCTGTAGGGGCTGCTGGTGTGGATGGGAGTCTCTTCGGTGAAGAAAAGGTCCGGGCGGTCCAGCGGCAGGTCGCCGTAAACCTCATCTGTGGATACCTGGTGATATCTCCGGATTCCGTATTTGCGGCACGCGTCCATGAGCACGGCGGTTCCCTTGATGTTTGTATCCAGGAAAACTTCCGGGTTTTCGATGGAGCGGTCAACATGGCTTTCAGCTGCGAAGTTTACGATGATGTCCGGGTGCTCTTCTTCAAATAAACGGTATACAGCCTCGCGGTCTGTGATGCTTTCCTTTACAAAGCGGAAGTTCGGGTTGTCCATGACTGGCGCAAGGGTGGACAGATTACCTGCGTAGGTGAGGCAGTCCAGGCAGATGATGCGGTAGTCAGGGTATTTGTTTAACATATGAAAGACGAAGTTGCTTCCGATAAATCCGGCTCCGCCGGTGACAATGATATTCATGATTTATAATCTCCTTTTAATTGGTCTGATGCAGGATATCTACATACTTTCCGTCCAGAACATCCTTCAGGTATTGGCCGTACTGGTTTTTCTTCAGCACCTCGTAAACTTTGAGAACATCCTCTTTGGTGATCCAGCCGTTGGTGTAGGCAATCTCCTCCAGGCAGGCAATTTTGCGGTGCTGATGGGTTTCCATGGTTTTGACGAAATTGGTTGCCTCCACAAGGCTCTCATGGGTCCCTGTATCAAGCCAGGTAAATCCCTGTCCCAAAAGTTCTACGTTCAGCTCGTTGTTTTCCAGATAGATGCGGTTTAGGTCTGTAATCTCCAGCTCGCCGCGGGCACTGGGCTTTAAGTTTTTTGCATATTGTACTACGCGGTTGTCGTAGAAGTATAATCCGGTCACACAGTAATTACTTTTCGGTTTGGCAGGCTTTTCCTCAATGGATACCGCTTTGCCGTTAGCGTCAAATTCGACGATTCCGAAACGCTCCGGGTCGTCCACATAGTAACCGAAAACAGTGGCTCCCTTTCCAGATTTCGCGTTTGCCACGGCAGCCTTGAGACGGCGGGTAAGTCCGCTTCCGGCAAAAATGTTGTCACCGAGCACCATGGCTACGGTATCATTGCCGATAAATTCTTCACCGATGATAAAGGCCTGTGCAAGTCCGTCAGGGCTTGGCTGTACCGCGTAGGTGAGATTTACGCCGAACTGGCGGCCGTCACCTAAAAGCTCTTCGAAACGCGGGGTATCCTGGGGGGTAGAAATGATTAGTATATCCCGAATGCCTGCGTTCATGAGTACGGACATAGGGTAGTAGATCATAGGCTTGTCGTAAATCGGCAGTAATTGTTTAGAGGTTACCATGGTCAGGGGATAAAGGCGTGTGCCTGAGCCTCCGGCTAATATAATTCCCTTCATAAATACTCTCCTTTGTAATAATTGGTAAGTGATTGATAATGTTATTATAAAAGGTGACCTTAGGTCACCTGCAAGCACTTTTTTACAATTTCTTTAAATTTCTGTGAAAGTCTTGCACAGAAAAAAAGAAGGCGGTGGGTATGTCAACGAATTTGCATGGACAGTCAGCGGTCACGCCACATACTTGTATGGATAGTTAGTAGCCGCACCGCATAGTAGTTAAGTTACTTTTCACATACAAAGATACCGGCATCTTTAGTGATATGAAAGCCGTTTGACGTCCTCTTTTTCACATGCGCCCGGAATTCCTTGTATTGGTCCAGGATATACTGGTTCTGGTTGCCATGGCAGGACAAAACATAGGAAATCAGCGGCTCGGGGGAGGTTACCAGCAGAGAATCTTCGTAAGTCATCCATTTTGCCTGTGGAAAAAACGGTTCTAAGATAGTATGCCCATTTTCCCGTCCAAATCTCTCATATAATTTATCTGCGGACAAAACAATCCGGTCGTCAAAATCCGCGACCAGACGGCTGACCTCCTTCATGTGGCTGCCGCCATAGGTGCTGCAGAGAAAACGGCCCTCTTTTTTGAGCACTCTGTGCACCTCCCGGCAGACCTGGGGAATATCCTCGCAGTAGAAGAGCAAATGTCCGGCGATCACCAGGTCGAAGCTTTCGCTTTCATAGGGAATGCGGTGGCAGTCAAATACAAGGTAATGGAAGCGTGAATCGCCTGCCCCCACCGCACGCCTGGCATCGCGGAGCATCCCTTCGGAGATATCTGATAAGGTAATATCCACATCGGCAGGCAGCTCTGTAAGATTCTCTGTCCACAGGGTGCCGTCACCGCAGCCGATTTCCAAAATCTTCATACCGGGCCGGATGCCGCATTGCTCGTATATCCAGGGGAACCAGCCCTGTTTGTTCTGGGAATAAAGGCTGTGGAGATTGATTCTGGCAGCGATATTGGATGCGTTCTGGTATTGGTTCTTGAGACTTTTTTCCATGGCGGTCAGATGTATCAGGTCCAGCATTTTGCTCCAGTCCACAGAGTGTTTCTCGGAAATGGCCTCGGCGGTGTTCTCAATGGCTTTTTCCACAAGCTGCATCTGCTCGATCCGGTCGCGCACCAGCTTGAGCTGGATGTTCAGGGAGTTGAGCATGAAGTGGTAGTCTGAGTCGTCAATGGTCATTTCCCGGATATCATCCAGAGAAAAGCCAAGGTACTTGAGCAGAAGAATCTGCTGCAGCCTTGCGAAGTCCTCATCCGTATAAAAGCGGGCGCCGGATTCGTTGACATAGGAGGGCTTCAAAATGTCGTGTTTATCATAATAGCGGATTGTGCGCAGGGTCACGTGGGCCATGCGTGCAAATTCACCGGAGGAGTAGTAGCCTGGAAGTTTCATGAGTCTGGAAATCCTTTCCCGATAATATGATTCAAAGGTATCTTCTTTTTTTGATTATAAGAGTCATCTCCCATAGCGTCAAGCGTAATAAAATTAAAAAGGGGGTTGTAAAAAATAGTCAATACGTTATTCTGATATTGTAGGTTAACCGAGTCAGTCAAATTCAGACGGACAGGAGGAAAATATAATGAATGAGAAATTTGATTCTCTTCCGGAGGAGAAGAAGCAGAGCATTATCAACGCGGCCCTGGAGGTATTCGGGAAAAATGATTATACCAGAGCCTCAACAGATTTGATTGCCGCAAAAGCAGGCATTTCAAAAGGGCTTTTGTTCTATTATTTCCACAACAAAAAGGAATTGTATTTGTACATATATAACTATCTGATTGAGACCATGAAGGAACAGATTTTGGATCAGAATTACAAGGAGATTACAGACTTTTTTGAGCTTTTAAGATATGCGGCGGCGAGTAAGGTTTCCATACTTGATAAGAATCCTTACATTATGGAGTTCGCCATGCGGGCGTTTTATTCTGAGAAAGAGGCCGTATCTGAGGATTTAAAAATAGTCAATACCATGCAGGAGGAAATCCTGTTTGAAGCGTGCTTCGGCCATATTGACACGTACAAATTCCGGGATGATGTGGAGCCGTTTAAGGTCTATAAGATGCTGCGCTGGATGGGTGACGGATATATTCATGATATCCAGATGTCAGGCGTAGGCTTTAATCTGGACGACATGCTCCGGGAGTTTGAGGATTGGATGGACATGATGCAGAAGCTGGTATATAAGGAGGAGTATTTGAATGAGTGTCATAGAGATTAACCATATTACAAAGGATTACGGAAAAGGGAGAGGCGTTTTTGACGTCAGTTTTTCCGTGGAAAAAGGAGAGGTGCTGGGCTTTTTGGGGCCGAACGGCGCGGGTAAAACGACCACCATACGTCAGCTGATGGGCTTCATCAAGCCGGATTCCGGAAGTGTTTCTATTCTGGGTATGGACTGCTTTGACAGGGCAGACGAGATTGAGAAAAGTCTCGGATATCTGCCCGGGGAGATTGCATTTATTGACTCTATGGATGGCATGGAGTTTATCCGTTTCGTGGCAAAGATGAAGAAAATGAAGGACTTAGGACGCGCCCGGGAGCTCATGGATATGTTTGAGCTGGAGCCCTCGGGAAAGCTCAAAAAGATGTCTAAGGGTATGAAACAGAAGATTGGTATCGTGTGTGCATTTATGCAGGATGCCGAGATTCTGATACTCGATGAGCCAAGCAGCGGTCTCGATCCTTTGATGCAGAACCGCTTTGTTGAGCTTGTTCTTTCGGAGAAAAAGCGTGGTAAGACTATCCTGATGTCGTCCCATATGTTCGAGGAAATCGAGCGTACCTGTGACAGAGCTGCCATTATTCGTAATGGAAAATTAGTGGCTGTGGAGGAGATTGAGAGGCTGAAGGAGGGGCGGCAGAAGATTGTGGAGGTCACCTTTGGCACAGCGGAGATGGCAAGGCTCTTTGCCCGGCAGATACAGGAAACGTCGCGCGGGGAAGTTTCCCTTCGGGAGGGAGACAGGACTGTGACTGCCAGAGTGAGCAAAAATATGGATGGATTCGTGAAGAAGGCAGCGCAGTTTACAGTCACGGATCTGGAAGTGCGGCCGCAGAGTCTGGAGGAATTTTTTATGCATTTTTATGGGGAGGGCAGCAAATGAATACGACATTATTTAAGAAAGAAATGAAATCCAATTGGGTGCTGCTTATTATATTTATGGCTGTGCTCAGTATGTACGCTGTGATGATCGTGATGATGTTCGACCCTAAAATGGGCGACAGCCTCCGTATGATGGCGGAAAGTATGCCGCAGATATTTGCCGCTTTCGGTATGCTGAACGTGGGTGTTACCTTGCTCGATTTTGTCTCAAGTTATCTGTATGGAATGCTGTTTATTGCCTTTCCGGCGGTATATATCATTATACTGGCGAACCGTCTGGTTGTTAAATATGTGGATAATGGTTCCATGGCATACCTGCTGGCAGTGCCGGAAAAAAGGCGGAAGATTGTCACAACTCAGGGTATCTTTTTAGTGGCTTCTCTTGCAGTCATGGTGCTGTATATCACGTGTTTGATTCTTGGTACAGAACAGATTTTGTTTCCGGGTGAGTTGGACACTGCGGCATTTATCCGGGTAAATGTGGGACTGCTGGGGCTTTTGGTATTCCTGGCGGGAGTGTGCTTTTGTGCTTCGTGTCTGTTTAATGAATCGAAAACCTCCACAGGAATCGGAACAGCCGTTGTGGTATACGCAGTCCTTGTACAGATGATTTCCCGGGTGGGAGACAAATTTGATTATCTGAAATATGCCACACCCCTTACGTTGTTTGACGTGGATGGACTCAGCGCCGGGGATGGGAAGGCGTGGCTGATGTGCAGTGTGCTTTATGCAGTGGGGATTATGCTGATGCTTGTGGGCATCGGACGCTTCAGCCGGAGGAATCTGCCGTTGTAAGGAGCAGGTGCTCATGACAGGAGAATTAAAACAATTCAGTTGGCAGTATTTGGCGGAGACTTTAAAGTGGACGGCTCTTCTGCGGATACGGATAAAACACGTCTTTCAAAAAATCAAGGAATGAGTTCTCATCCTTTTCGTTCAGATAGTAGCGGGCGAGGAGCGGATTGTCGGTGATGATTCCGTCTGCCTGGTGAGCGAGGATTTTTTTGATGGTACGCGGGGAGTTGGCGGTCCAGGCAAATACGAGCTTTTGGTGGAAGCGGGCCTCGGCTATCATTTCCGCGGTGAGATTGGTGGTTTCCACACTGTACGCATCTACATCCTGCTGGTTGTAGCTCCCCGCGAGCAGAAGGGCGCTCACGTAACCTGTTTTTATGCGGGGGTTCAGCTCCTTTGATTTTTCCAATAGGGAAAGGTTCATAGACACGATCATGCACTGCTTTTCCATATGATGCTTTTCGATAAGGGCAAGCGTTTGTTCTACCAGCCTGCTTTCGTGCCCGGTGTATTTTAGCTCGATCATCAGCTTAATGCGGTTTTTGGACAGGAGAAGTATTTCCTCCAGGGTGGGGATAGGCTCGCCTGTATAGCGCGGGGAAAAGTAGGAGCCGGCGTCAAGATGCTTTACGTCCTCATAATTCACATCCCACACATTCTCGTCAAGTCCTGCAGTGCGTTTAAAGTTATCATCGTGCATGAGAATCAGCGTACCGTCTTTTGTCTGCTGGACATCGACTTCCGCCCAATCAGCGCCGTCTTCGATGCATTCTTCAAGGGCGGCGGCTGTATTTTCGGGTGCATAGGCAGCGCCTGCCCGGTGGGCTACAATCTGTGTAGAGGTATCCGCGGGGAGGGAAAAACCGCTGAAGAATTCGGATTCACTGTAAAGTCCGAGAAAAACATAAGTGCACAAAAGCACGCCCACCTTTCGCAGAAGCCTGTAAACGGAAAAGGGCCTCCTCTCCATTACAGCCATAGAATCACCGCAGCACAGATGTCGTATGGAGAGAGTAATGGAGAGGATTGCTGCTGTGGAGAGCACTTCTGCCAGCACGCCCCCAATCTCTCCCCAGATGATAAGCTGGTTTTCGAATACATAGCGGCGTTCGTCAACAGGAAATAGTAACCTGCTGTATGCATATATGAGTACAATGCACACGGCGGTGACAGCCAAAGCAGTGAGAATAAGACCGCACACACAGAGCACAGAGGTCATCAGTGCTCTCTTTTTTTTGCCCTTTAAAAGACGGCGGCCGTTTCTCAGTGCTTTGGGAAAGGAATGCTTATGAAGTACTACCTCAGGGAGGGCGAATACGTAAAAAAACAAATAGAGATTTGTGAAGAGCAGCACGCACAGGTAAAGGACATAGAGCGAGATATCCGCCCGGATGAATTCAAGAATAAATTCCGGCACGCGGAAAGCGGTGAGAATGCTGCTGGAGACGCGGAACAGGGAAAGCGCCAAAAGTGGCAGTAGTCCCACAAACATCAAAAGACTGCTGGGACGAGCCAGAAGCAGTGTGCTTTTTAGTGTTTTTTTACAAAGCTCCTTGAGGGAGATGCGCACACCATGCCATCCTGATTCGTAACAAAGGATTAAGGCACAGATTTCCAGATAGACGGAAAAAGAGAGCAATAGCAGGGCGAGGACAAGCACGCTGACTGCACGTGGGGAACGGAGAAGGAGGGTATAGTTTTCCATACTGATGTAGGACAGGCCGGAAACTGTCAGTGATTTGTAAAGAAGAAATTTTAGCAGCGGATACAGGACCGTATAAATCAGTATCCGATATATTAGTTCAAACCACAGCAGTGTGCTCCAGTTCCGTTTGATGACGGTGAGGGATGAGGATAATGTTTTTTTCATAAGTACTTGTGCCTCCGGGGATGTATATTGATAATCTGTAATTGATGATTACACATATGAGTTTTGTGGAAATCGTACTTGTTCCTATATTGCTCCTATATTGGTCCTATATTGCTCCTATGGTATTGTATTCACCTATCAGTATTTACAGAAATGTGCGGTTTATGTTTGTATTCTTTTTGGTACTCTTTGGAGGTGATTTACTTACTGTATGGCGCTGTCTGGGGCAATCACAGTTAAGAATAAAGAATAGGTTTAAACTTGGCGCGGACTATAGAGTAAGGGAAATTATAATGATACGCAAATAGCGTGCTTTTGCGTGTTACTATGCGGGCATTTGTGCACAATAAAAGCCTTTGATATTCGTGCAAAACAGAGAAAAGATAAAAGTTACCAGAAAACAGTTGCATGCGGGCTAATAGCGTGCTATTATGAGCACATAAGATAGATAGAAGATAAAAGCACACAAAAATGTGCGAAAAGAACATCATAAACAAAAATCGAAAAGGCAGTCAAGAAGGCAGTCAAAAAAGGAGGAACCCAGATGGTAACAGTAGGAATTATCGGCGCAGGAAGAATCGGCAAGGTACATACCACCAGCATCTGTACAAGAGTGAAGGATGCAAAAATCAAAACAATCGCAGACCCGTTTATGAACGAGGACACAGCAGCATGGGCAAAGAGCATGGGCGTGGAGAACACCACCAAGGATTATAAGGAGATTCTCAACGACCCGGAAATCGACGCAGTGCTTATCTGCTCATCCACAAACACACATTCCCCCATTTCCGTGGAAGCAATCCAGGCCGTAAAGCATGTTTTCTGTGAGAAACCAATTGACCACGATGTAGAGAAGATTAAAAATGTAATCAAAGCACTTGAAGAGAACAAGGTAAAATATCAGGTTGGCTTTAACCGTCGTTTTGACCATAACTTTGAAGCTGTAAGAAATGCAGTTCAGGGCGGGAAAATCGGAGATCCGCATATTATCCGCGTGACATCCAGAGATCCGGAGCCGCCAAGTGCCGAATATGTAAAAGTATCCGGAGGCATTTTCCTGGATATGACCATTCATGATTTTGATATGGTGCGCTATTTAGCAGGCTGTGACGCTGAGGAGGTTTACGTGGAGGCTGCAGTGCTTGTTGATCCGGCTATCGGCGAGGCAGGCGATGTAGACACCGCAGTGATTACGTTGAAAATGGCGAACGGAGCAATTGCAGTGATCGACAACTCCCGTAAGGCAGCTTACGGATATGACCAGAGAGCAGAAGTGTTCGGCTCTAAAGGAATGGTAGCAACAACAAACGATACCTTATCCTCCGCAGTAATCAGCACAGAGGCAGGAGTTACCGGTGAGAAGCCGCTGTACTTCTTCCTGGAGCGCTATATGGATTCCTTTGCTAAGGAAATGAACTGCTTCATCGAAGCCATCGAGAAGGATACCGATACACCGTTAGGCGTTATGGACGGCCTTAAGCCAGTACTCATGGGCCTTGCAGCAAAGAAGTCACTCCAGGAGCACAGACCTGTGAAGATTTCCGAAATCGAAATGTAAAAGTAATTTTCCCTAATAAAGTCCCCGTCTGTTTCTTGTGACAGCCGGGGACTTTTTATGATGTAAGGCGTTTAAAACGGCGATGTCAGTACGATATGAGCATTATTTCGGAAACGCTTTCTCCTGTGGCAACTTAGCGGCAGTTTCCGGCAACTGGGGTTCCTTCTATTGCACATCCGGAGAGAGTCTGGTAAGGTTGATACAAACAGGAAAGGAGTTAGTGGTTTGAAGATAACAGTGCGCACGGCTGCAGAAGAAAAAGAGATAAAAATCGACATCACCTGTCAGAGCATGACCTCGGAAGTTGAGAGAATTCTCTCCATGCTGCACATGCTGAACAAACAACTGGCCGGGTATAAAGCGGGAGAAATGTATCTGCTTGAAGCAGCAGATGTGCTGTATATTGATACTGTAGACAAAAAGACATTTCTGTATACAAAAAATGAAGTATATGAGACAGCGCTGAAGCTATATGAGCTGGAGGAACAACTGGAGGAGGCTGATTTTTTCCGGGCAAACAAATCCTGTATTATTAATTTCCGGCATATTGCTTCGCTGAAATCTGAGTTAAACCGACGGCTTCTTGTAACCATGACGAACGGAGAAAAGCTGATTGTATCCAGACAATATGCAGAATATGTGAAAGAGAAACTGGGGGTTCGGTAGAATATGGAAAAGGATAAGACAATATTTGATTTTTTGGCCAATGCATTTTGTATATATGGAATTACCATGGCGATGCTCATTATATTCGCCCTGCTGTTCGGTGAGTCCGCAAAAGAAATTTCCGGTCTGTTCGGACTTGGTAATAAGGGAATACCTCTGAAGGTTATGGCTGAGTTTCTGCTGACCTCATTTCTGGTGACAAGTATGCAGTACCTGTTTTTTTCTGAAAAGGTATTTCCGCATATGTCAGAACGCAAACGGGCAGTGTGCATGTTGGTTTGCATTTTGAGCATCATTAGTTTGGCAATCTGGGGATTTGGCTGGTTTCCAATAGATATGTGGCAGCCGTGGGTCTGTTTTTTCCTGAGCTTTTTTATCAGTGTAGCGGTCAGCACCGTTGTTATGAGTCTGAAAACGAAGGCTGAAAACCGAAAACTGGAGGAAGGCCTGAAACGAATGAAGGAAAAATGGAATGAGGAAAAGGCAGGGGAGGAAGAATAATATGAATCATGACAGAGGTATTAGGATTAAGGGTATCACTCAAAAATTCGGTGATCAAACAGTTCTCAAAAACATTGATCTGACACTGGAAAAAGGGGAGATTTTTGGTCTGCTGGGGCCGTCCGGGGCTGGCAAAACCACGTTGATTAAGATACTCACAGGCCAGCTCACGCAGACTGGGGGAAGTGCTGAGGTACTGGGAACAGACACCAGGAAGCTGACCAGCGAGGTGTATACAAAAATGGGCATGGTGCTTGACAACACAGGGCTTTATGAGCGGCTGAGCTGCCGTGATAATCTGGCGTTGTTTGCACAGATTTACCGGCTTCCAAGCACGAAAATCCGGGAAATTTTAAAGGATGTAGGTCTTTTAGAGGCTGAGAAACGTCCGGTCAGCAAGCTTTCAAAAGGAATGCGGCAGCGCCTTGTCATGGCAAGGGCATTGATGCACAGCCCGGAAATTCTTTTCCTGGATGAGCCGGGCAGCGCCCTGGACCCGTCCACGGTTCAGGAAATCCATAACCTGATTCGAAAAGCGCAGGCAAAAGGGGCAACGATTTTTCTGACCACTCATAATATGGAGGAAGCAACCAAGCTGTGTGACCATGTGGCGCTTCTTCATGAGGGGGAAATCGTGGAGTACGGGAATCCGGAAGAAATCTGTAGAAAATACAACCATCAGAACAGGATCAAAATCCTTCTGAAAAACGGTGACGAGGTGACCTTTCAAAATGAGAGCAAGGCCGCGGGAAAAATACAGGAGCTTTTTGCATCCGAGCAGGTGGAAAGTATTCATTCCACAGAACCCAATCTGGAAACAGTATTTCTGGAGCTGACGGGAAGGAGATTTGAATAGTGATGGATATCAGAAAAATATATGCAATATGGAAAAAGCAGATAAAAGATACGTTAAAGAATAAAGAGATATTGATTCAGTTTGTCATGTTCCCCGTATTGGCCGCAATCATGACGAACAGCATCAATATAGACGGGATGCCGAAAAACTATTTTGTTTCGCTGTTTGCCACCATGTATATTGGTATGGCACCGCTTACCGCTATGGCTGCCATTATTTCTGAAGAAAAGGAGCGGGGGACGCTTCGTGTGCTGCTTATGTCCAATGTGAAGGCAGGAGAGTATTTGATCGGGGCTGGTGGTTATGTGTTAATGATCTGTACTTTCGGAGCGTTATTCTTCGGTATGATAGGCGGATTCCGGGGAGCAGAGCTGGCTGGGTTTGTGCTGGCTATGTGTGTGGGTATCCTGATTTCTCTGCTTTTGGGAGCTGCTATCGGCGTAAAAAGCAGGAGCCAGATGGCAGCTACATCCATAGCGGTTCCTACGATGATGGTGCTTTCCTTCCTGCCTATGCTCGCCTCCTTTAATGATAAAGTTGCAAAGGTGTCGAAATATATTTTTTCTCAACAGTGTAACAAAATCATGGAAGGGATTGGTGTGCATGGGGCAGGTACACAGAGCATAGTTATCATTGGTATTAACTTCCTGCTGGTTATCGTGCTGTTTGTGTTTTTGTACAGAAAATATGGGCTGGAATAGGATTATTTGACAGCGTCGGTATGAGTATCCTTTAGCGGAAAGGTTACACTCCAATTTCCCTCCACAGAGCCCTGCGAAGTGGTGAAATCTCCATATAGCTCATATTCGTCAAGGGTCTCGGCAGCAATCCCGGTAAAGATATAATCCTCATAGCTGCCTTTTCCTTCATCGTCAAAGAAGGCGATAGAACCATTGCAGGTGATGATTTCGCTGGTTTCTTTGTTTATAAGAGCGATAGAACCGTGGTTATCGGTTTTAAGGATATCCTTATAATATGTCTGCACATGAAGAGCGCCGTCAACATAGCCGATACCTGTCAAGCTTACGCCATTAATTGGAGAACTGATATTACTGCCGGGTTTAAGAGTGGTCATCCGCGTTTCGGTAGTGGTATTATTGTTCTCCTCATTAAGAGTTGCTGAAGTATAACCTCGTGGCGCAACCGTCTGTGTTACAGCGTTTTTCCCAATATTGGCTAAGCTGACACCATCAATGATTCCTTCGTAGGTTTTTTTATTGCTCAAAAACTCCCGGATTGTAAAAGTGAGCTTATCGCCAACAATATTGTGCTTATTCCACTGTTCAATGGTAATAAGAAATGTGGCAGTGTGAGTATCCGGGTCGTAGCTCGAAAATTGGCAGTGCGATGTACAGTCAAATGGGCTATTGATTCGATAGCTGTCAAAAAGGTCAATGGTTTCATCAAATCGTGTTTCCTCTAAATCCTGCATAGAAATATAGATTTCAGCGGTATCCTCGTGGATGTAGGCGGCTGTCACCTCCATGCGGATACCATTATCTTCGCAGGACAATTGTACAGGTTTAAAGAACTGTGCCGTGGCGGGAGAGATGGTATAGAGCGCATTATAAAATGCACGATTCTCTGCCATTGCGGGCAATGCTAGGCTTAGCACAAGACAAAGGCAAGCTGCTATTGCACACCATCTTTTCAGGCTGTTTTTCCTGCGCCTGGGCATCAGAGCCGCAGCTTCGACATAAGCAGGATCAACAAGACTCATCTTATCTAAAAATTCATTTCCTCTCATAGAGTGTATCCCTCCTTCTCAAGGTGCTTCCGAAGCTCATTGCGGATTCGGAAAAGCATGGTTTTCACCTTGCTCTGTGACAGTGCAAAGCGTTTTGAGATGTCAGCAATGGAATCCAGATACCAGTAGCGGCGTATGAAAATATTTCTTTTTTCTTCACTGAGCGTACTGAGAAAGCGGTTGATTGTTTCTTTTAAAACCATGTCATCAATACGGCATTCAATATCGTCCGGGGAGGGAATGCATTGTTCCATTTCTGCGCTGAGCTCACATATAAATGCGCTGCGTTTCAGCCGGTGCCGCTCACGGCAGCAATTCAAAGCGATATGGCGGGTGATCCGGGCCAGGAAAGCATACAGATAGCTTCTCGGCTCATGAGGAGGAATTGAGTTCCACGCATTCATATAAGTGTCGTTTTCGCATTCTTCGGCTGTTTGTTGGTCATTGACTATCCCATAGGCCAGAGAACGTAAACGGCTTCCGAATTTTTCGGAGGTTTGCTTAATCGCAGCTTCGTCACGGCACAAATACAGCTCAACGATTTTACTGTCATCCAAGGCTTTCATCTCCTTTCCTTTAGTATTGAAAGGCCTTCATAATAATAAGCACCGTTTTGGGGGCGGAGGTTACATTTTTTAATGACATGAGGCGTGTATTCTTAAAAAAGGATACACGCCTCATTCTGCAGTTTATACGGTTGCAGCCGGAATTGCTACCTTTGCTCCGGTGGTTGCGTCAGCCCCGAAATTGAAGCTTGGAGCAATTTCATAACCATACTTGTTCATATAGAAATTGTCTTGATATATTTGGACATAATCCTAATCTGTGGATGATTATACCACAGTTGATTCATGAGCGAAAGATATGTGGCTGTTAATGCGTAAGAACAAATTGCTCTTGATACATTACTGTGGTATACTTTGTATATGGAGTAATCGTGAGACAAGGTGGTAGCCTCCCAAACTTGCAAAAGAGGGGAGGTGGTGCAAATGGAGATGTTTACATTTAGCGATTTGATGCTATTCGCAACTTTTCTGATTGCGCTGCTTCCCAAGGGACGCCTTCGGTGTGCCTACATAGATAGGACAAACAAGCGAAAATAAATAAGCCTACCTTGTACTTGGCAGTCAGGTAGGCTTATTGCGTACAATTGAGGCTAACCACTTTGTGGGCGGTTGCTCCTTTTCTATTTTTAATATATCATAGTGAACGGCATATTTCAAGCATGAAAAATATGTTGATTTTTCATTCCTGATTCGTTAATGGTAACGATTACTTGACACAAACTAATGGCAGACTATATTTGCTATTAGTGGTGTGATACCGTATAATAATAAAAAAATATTGTAACGGCTTTATCGATGAGAGAAAACACTATCACATAGGAGCGAGCATATGGGAACAAGTTTTGAAAATATCCACATCTTTACAAAAGATAATGAGGTGCCGGCAGTGCAGTCTTTGAAATGTAGAGTAATCCGTCTGGCAGAAAACTGGCTGACCTTATTTCCGGAGGATGGCTGGCGCTTTTGTGAAGGAAATAAGCTGGCAGGCAGGTTATCAGGGGAATTGAGTTTTCCCGTATTATGGGTGAGCTATTTCGACGATGATATGGCAGAACTGGTGGTGTACCAGGGAAGAAAAAAAGTCTGCAGCTATCAGACAGACAATTGCGGTCATACATATTTACAAAAATCAAAAGTGTGGAAATCTGTCTTGGAATTAACAGAAACGGAAGAAAAGGCATTGCACGAAATTAGTAAATGTGCAGAGTCTCCCGGCGAAGCTTTCGAATTATTGTCTCATATAATAGGAGTACCCTTGTTTCAAGCGGTTTTTCCGGATTTTGCAGATGCAAAAGTACCAGTACCTTATTGCAGGCAGCCGGATTGGACTGAGAAATGGCTGGGGGAAAGACGGGCTTTGAACAGAGTCAAGAATCATACACGTATGAAATTATGCTGCGAACTTCAGGGAGTACATGCGCCCGTGGAAGATGACCGGGAATACGGTATCATACGTATATGTCCTCCAAATGGAGAGGGTTCCTTTGTATACAATCATATCTGTTGTTATATGATTCAGAATGAAGCTTTCGTACAGGTTTATGATTACCGATATCCGGAAGAACTGTTTCACGAGGAGGATAAGAGCCTTCGGCTGGATTACTATCACAAGGATATTATGATTTTAGATATCAATGCATTTGGAAATGGGGATGGACAGCTTTTTTGGGACAAGTATATTGATGAGCTGGAGTGTTTGATTTCTGATAAACATCAGCTGAAATCACATCCACTGGCACGGAAACCACATCCGGCAAATATGCTTGAGACATCTGACGGAAATTTTCAATATTTTTGTGAGGAAAGATCTCTGCCTGAGCGTGTCCCTGCTTTAGTGAAAAAACAGTTGGATCAGACGGAATGCCAGGCCTATCTGTACGAGTCAGATGAAGGACAGGAATGGTTTTGGGGGTTTGGTCAGGTTTCCCTGCAGATTGTTGAAAAACAGATTGTCTTGGTAACCCAGAAAATCTATTATGGACATACCGGCAAAATAGGAAACAATATCCGCTTTTTTGACGAAAATCTGAATTTATTGCGCGAGGAGGAATTTACCACCTATAAAGAGCAGGAGCATATGAATGACCGATTCGTCTATTCAACGGAAAATGATACAATTTATTTCAACGGATGCTCTTGTCACCTGGGCAGTCATAAAGTATCCCGCTGTGCTGCGCCTGTAAACGGAAATGCAATTGTAATTGATCGAAGGAAAAATATTATTTTAATCAGCGGAGCATCCACGGTTATCGTCTTAAATCCGGCACTTCAGTTACTTTCCAGGCATAAGCTGAAGGGAGGAATTTATGATGTATATCAAAACGATGCTGGCAATTATTGTTTTATAACAGTGGATGAAAACGTTTATAATTGGAACAGACCCAGCGGGAAAGCCGCTGTTCGTATCTATGAAATGTCTTATCCTGAGGGTGCTGGATTATGACTATAGTTTCAGCTATAGTATAAGCCTCATACGAATATATTCTTTTTCGTCAATCGTAACAAAGTTATTCTTTGTCCAGAAAGAGTAACTTTGCGGATTGCCTTTGTCAACGCCCAACTGAATTTCTTTACAGCCTGATGATTTCAAATATTGCTTTACATCGCAGATGATTTCTGTTCCGACACCTTGGTTCTGGTACTGTGTGTTCATCATAAATAATCCGATAAAAGCAATGTCTTTAGTTGGATAATCAAGAATTAAATCCATGACTGCAACCAAAGATGCATTTTTAAAAAATCCAATATAAAATTTATCAGCACTTTTCTTTCCGGGCGGCAAGACAACCATATCATCCAATATGCTTTCCTTTGTAATGAAAGGGGGATGATATTCATAGAAGATATGATTTTTGCTCATCATTTCATATAGTATATCGACATCATTTTTATCTAATCTTAGAACATTATATTTTTTGGATAGACCGGTTATTTCCATATCAATTACCTACCTCTCGACGCTTATTTTAAGGCTGCTATAATAATATTTCGTAATGTTTAATTAAGTATATCACATAATTAGAGATATGAAATCATATCTGTGTGCTTTATTATGGAAAAACTTTATTTTTATCGAAATGTTAGGGCACAAGGGTATTGTGATTGGGGAAAATACAGGGTATACTAGATAATACAGAAAATCTAGTAAACTTGGAAGGGATGGTAACATATGCTGAATATTTTCTATGGGGATGATCCCGCCTGTCAGTCTCTCAGGGGGAGTGAAGACATTGATACTCATCGCGAATGTGCCTGATAAGATATTCAATGCGTCAACTTGTGGTGATAACTGTGCAAAATGGATTTTGAAACTTGCAGCAGAACGGGAAGTTACCATTAACCTCCGGCATCTTATGGATTTTGGAAAAGGGGAATTTGAAATTAAAATTCTGAATACGGGACAGGTTGTGCATAACATGAAAGACTTAATTCCAATAGCCGGAATGTATGTATAGGTGAGAGCATGAAAGGTAAGTACAGAATAATAGTCCAAAACAATAAAATAAAATATGATTTTGAAATCAAGAGGAACATTACCGTTATACGCGGTGACAGCGCCACAGGTAAGACAGCATTGGTTGACATGATACAAGATTTTTATGAAAATGGGGTTGATAGTGGAATTGAGCTTCAGTGTAGCAGGACCTGTGCTGTATTGTCTGGTAGAAACTGGAAGATGCAGCTATCGGTACTTCACAATAGCATTATTTTTATAGATGAAGGGAATCCCTTTGTTACTTCGACAGATTTTGCTGAAGAAATACAAAAGACAGACAATTACTATGTGATTGTGACAAGAGAGTCACTGGATGCGCTGCCTTATAGTGTGAATGAGATATACGGTATTCGAGATTCAGGAAAATACGGTTATTTAACTAAATAAGTGAGAATTCTCCCACTTCTACAGGTGGCGAGATGAATCACCTAAAACAAGATTAACGGCAGTAGTGGGCGGAGAGAAATCGGTATCCCCACTGACATGAGGTCAAGACACGCAGCCATAAAAGTCGTACTCTGTGAAATTACCGAGCGTGGATTTAAACAACATCAAAATTTTCAGAACTGAAGTTACTGTAATATCTGCCCTCTTTGGCGGTAAAACGCAGCACACAATAATCCGGGTCGGTGACGCCTTGGGGATAGTACATGGTGTCACCCTCCTGCCAGATCATTTCTTTGTAAACGCTGTCCTCCAACACCTCCATTGTGCCAATGAGCATAGCGCCTCTGAAAAATCTCCTGTCACAAAAATAAATGCAGGCCCGGGGATTATTCCGGTACTGGCTTACACGCATGGAAGAGGTATTTGTAGTAAAGTAGAAAACCTTTAGTCCTTCCCTTTTCCGCGGGGGCAGCATGGCTTTTGTGTTGGGATATCCGTTTTCATCCATAGAACTTATGAATGCTACATTTTGCTTATCTATTAAGTTTCCGATTGTATTTTGTGCATCTATCATTTCCGTACCTCCAGGTTTTTATCTTGTCCTTTATTATAAGCCAAATGGAGTGTATGGTAAATTACACACTTTTTTGTAACTATAAAAGTCCCTTATCCTTTAAGAAATCTTCCCTGTTGTCCTCAAGCATCATCTCGATTCCCACGCTTTGCATAATGGAAACGGCTTCGAATATCTTCTTTCCGCGTTCAGTAAGAAAATAGCTGGTTTTTAAAGGGTACCCCTCATGGGATGTTTTCTCAATCACCCCACAGTCTAAGAGTTCGTTGAGATGCTGTATTAACATTTTTTGGCTGATTCCCTGTATGGATTTTTTTAATGCAGAGGGAGAACATTCCCCCTTGCTAAGCTGCCATAAAATCAGCGGTTTCCATTTCCCTCTGATGATATCATGGGTCATTTCCAGCGGACAAGTGTAATCACTGCGCATTTTCATCCGGCGGTACTCCTTTCATGATTGCAATGGTCTGTTTGATTATCTTATGTTAGCATAACGTCGAAAGAAAATCTATATCAACGAATTATTTATTGGAAGCATTCCCCTGCTGAACTTGATAAAAGTAAATGTTAAAATATGCATACACAACCTATCCAACCAGTACCTCAAAAGAGAGGACACATACTGCCGAATCAGTTATAATGAGACGGTAATAAGAAAGGAGCAGAAATGTGGACTGGAATGAGAAATTACAGAGGATTATTGATTATGTAGAAAATCATCTGCAGAGGAAACAGGAGCCCATCGACCATCAGGAAATTGCAGAGCTTGCGGGGTGTTCCTTCGACTTTTTTCAAAAGGTATTTTCTTATATGAATGGTATCAGCTTTTCAGAGTATGTTCGTTCAAGAAAACTTACATTGGCGGGTTATGACTTGAAAAGTACGGATAAAAGGGTAGTTGATATCAGCTATCAATACGGGTACGATTCGCCCACATCCTTTACAAAGGCGTTCCAGCAATTTCACGGACTCACGCCAAAAGAGGCCAGATGCGGGGACCGGAAGTTACGGGTTGTGCCGAAAATGCAGATATTAACGAAGCAGCAATATTCCTGGAGGCTGGAGGAGATTCCCGCATTCAGGCTGATTGGCAAAAGTATCCGCTGTGTCAATGGGCAGCAGCATTTAAAAATACCTGAATTTTGGAGCGACTGCCAAAACTCCGGTGTTTTCTCGGAGCTGATTTCAATTGATACGGGGAAACCGAAAGGTCTATTTGGCCTGTACCGCTATTGGGAAATCAGTGCAAAGGAAATAGAATATTCAATTATGGTAATTTCGGACAAACCTTTACCGGACGGATACAGTGAAGTCTGGATTCCCAAAGCCACATGGGCAGTATTTGACTGCCGGGGACCTGTGCCCCAGGCGATTCAAAACGGGTGGAAATACCTGCAGGAAGAGTGGCTGGTGAAATATCCGTTTGAACATGCGGATTGCCCGGAACTGGAATGGTACAGCATCGGAAACTCCTATGATAAGGACTATCTGAGCCAGATATGGATACCAGTGGAAAGCGGGCATATTCATAACAGTTCCATAGGAAGGTAAAATGTTTGACGGGTCCGTTTAGGTTTCATAACAGTGAGAGAATATGTCGAAAATTTACAAGACTTCATGCTTCCGATAAGTTACGATAAAAATTATAAATAATGAAAGGAATTTGATTGTTATGGATAAAAAGATAGAGTTTCAGGATTTTATTGCTACGGTTCCAATGGAGAACCAGGAGTTTGTAAAAGAAGTGCATGACCAACTAATAAATCACGGATGTAAAATAGAGATAAAAGCTGCGAAAAGCGGATACGTGGTTTCCTACTTATATAATAAAAAGACTGTTGCTAATTATGTGTTCCGGAAAAAAGGAATGCTTGTGCGGATTTATGGAGTACATGTGAATGAATATGAAGAACTTCTGGAAACCCTGCCGGAAGAAATGGCTCTTGCAATTCACAAAGCGCCCATATGTAAGCGTATGGCAGATCCGAATGCCTGCAATCCCAAATGCTCTATGGGGTATGATTTTTGGATGAAGGGTGCGCATTATCAGAAGTGCCGGAACAGTGCGTTTATGTTTTTGGTCTGCCCGGAGAACAATCCCTACATTGAGAAATTTTTGCTAAAAGAAGTTGAAGCATGGGAAAAATCTAATTTTACAATGGGGCTTAATTAGCGTATAATAATGATTAATCTTCTTTTGTCTGTGTCATTTGTCTGTGTCATTTCTTACAAGAAAAATTTGTATTGATATGATAAGATGGCAATGTTTTTATATCTACAGACAGAAAAGGAGATTAAACAATATGGATTTCAATGCTAATAAATGTGTGATGGTGATCGACGAGGCTCTTCCCCTTGGTATGATTGCAAATACTGCCGGGATTATGGGGATTACGCTGGGAAAATATATACCGGAAACCGTCGGCCCGGAAGTGTCGGATAAGAGCGGCAGCTCTCATCTGGGAATCATCCAGATTCCGGTACCCATACTAAAGGCAGACAGGGAAAAAATCAAAGAAATAAGAGAACGCCTCTATCAGCCGGAGTTCGAGGGCTTGATCGTGGTTGACTTTTCCGATGTTGCGCAGTGCTGCAATGTCTATGAAGACTACATTCAAAAAGCTGCATCAGTGGAAGAGAGCGATTTCAATTATTTTGGGGTTGGGATTTGCGGAGCGAAAAAACTGGTAAACAAATTGACAGGGAGCCTTCCGCTGCTCAGATAGTGACGGTAGACAGTGAAAAAGCAGGCTGCGGAAGTTCATATATTTTGGAAAGGGACAGTTTCATGAATTATAATAAAGCCAGAAATTTTATTTATAAGAATGCAAGACCGCTGGATATTGCCCGTTGGAAGTATCTGTTTGAAGGCGGTAGTAAAGAAGCTGTGATGACTGCGTTAGCGGTATACCAAAATGAGGACGGCGGTTTTGGCCATGCTTTGGAACCAGACTGCTGGAATCCGGAATCATCGCCGGTCCAGACGTGGGTGGCAGTGGAAATCATCAAAGAAATAGAACTGGAGGAAAAAGAACATCCTGTTATACAAGGAATACTTAAGTATCTATCTTCCGGAAAAGATTTTAACGGGCATACCTGGGCAAACACGATAGCATCAAATAATGACAGCCCGCATGCTCCTTGGTGGGATTATGCTCCTGATGCGGAAATATCATATAACCCGACGGCAAGCCTGATTCCGTTTATTTTAAAATTTGCGGATATAGAAAGCAAACTGTATTCATTGGCTCTCGAACTTACAAAAGAAGCATATGGGTATTTTAAACAGAACTATCCACTGGAATCGGCCCACACAGTTTCTTGCTTCGTAGAGCTGTATGATTATTTGACTAAAAACGCAGCTCATACCAATAAAAATCCTGACCATATTACGATAGATTTGGCTGAATTCAGGACCCTGCTGCAGAAACAGATACAATCTCTGATTACATATGATACCCACACATGGGCCACCGAATATGTGTGTAAGCCGTCCCTGTTTATCAGCTCGAAGACCAGCGATTTCTATGCGGAAAATCAGGAAATATGTGAATATGAGTGTGAATTCATAGCTGATTCCCAGGAACCGGACGGAACCTGGGCCATTACCTGGTCGTGGACTGATTATCCGGAAGAATGGAGCATCAGCAAAAACTGGTGGAAATCTGATTGGATTATTAAAAACCTTCGATATATAAAAACATTTCGAGGGTTAGATAGCACCGATAATCATTAGGAGGTATGGAGGGATACAAATTGGCCAGAGAATTGAAATTAGAGAGCACAGCATTTCAAAATAGCGGCTGGATCCCAGATTGTTATAGTGGATACAGTGAGGATAAGTCGCCGGAACTTATAATAGATGGAATTAGCGAACGAGCTGTTTCAATGGTACTTACTTTAGATGACATGGGACATCCCATATTTCCTAATTATAATCATTGGGTTGCATGGAACCTTGAACCAATGAGTACAATCCCGGAAGCTTTGCCAAAAGGGAGGATAGTCGAACAGCCAATTCATCTGGAGCAAGGTATCGCTTATGGAAAGCACCGCTATCGCGGACCTAAGCCGCCTTTTAATTGGAAACATGAATATTTATTTACCGTATATATTCTGGATACAAAACTTACTGTCAGCCCTAATTCAAGAAAAAAAGATGTGATGGCAGCAATGGAAGGACATGTTCTGCAAAAGGCAGTGTTAACGGGTAAATATCAAAAGAAGCACGGGAAATGAAGCTTGAAGTGGAGGGAAATCAAGTATCATGATTTATACATTTGCAGAAAAGATATTCAAAGAGGGAAATAGATATTTTATTAAAATCCCCTTTAATGTTTGGGAAGAGTGTGGTCAAAAGGGCCTGATTCCGGTGAGGGTTTTCATAGAAGGTACAGGAGGCTGTGCATTCGAATGCCGCCTTGTTCCAAAGGGCGAGGGTAATTACTACATACCAATACTTAAGAATATAGTAAATCAGATTCCTTGTGATGATGAGATAAACATTTCCTTTGAGATTATTAACGGATTATCCCGAATTAATCATGATAGTCCCTATTCTAAGGAAAACCCAATACGCAAAATTGACAATATCCAAGCTGTTACCTATCCAAAAGACGGATATTGCGGTCAAATATGTGTTGCGATGCTGACAGGGCTGAGTGTAGATGAGGTTGTTGATGTTATGCAGGCAAAAGCATGGCAATGCTCCCTCTCAAAGTTATTAGAAACATTGGACTATTATGGCATTTCGCATAGTGATAAGATCATCTACACAAAAGGAAAAGAATTTGTTCCGCCAAAGTGCTGCATCGTCAATGTGAAAGATGGGCAGATCAGCCACCTTTCTCTGTATTATAAAGGACAGTATTTTGATACGAAACATATTGATTTTCACGATATAATAGGATATATAGAAATTGTAGTTGAGTAGAAAGATATAGAAAAATAAAGATTTCAGTCTACGATGAAAGGAATATAGTTTGGGACTGTTACACCTATGATTTTCAATCACTGGTGCGACAGTCCTGTTTTTTATGATAGGGAGGTGATTTAATGCAAAACAGCACTTTTTATTAAGACGCGCAGGTTTAAACTTGCTATAATAATCAAAAGGGAGGCGAAACTATGGAACAGCAAAAAGAAATTGTAGTAAAGGTCTTGAACTATATCGAGGAAAGTATTGAGAAAGAAATCAGCGTAGATAAAATTGCCAAAGCTGTTGGATATTCCAAATTCTATCTTAATCGCATATTTTCTGAATGTACAGGGATTACCATTTATAAGTACCTTCAAGGCCGCCGGCTCACAATTGCTGCGGAAAGGTTGATAAAAACGGACGAACCGATTATGAAAATTGCTTACGAAGCAGGATATGATTCTCAACAAGCATTTTCATTTGCTTTTAAAAAATTGTATATGTATCCGCCGAAAATTTATAGGAGTATCGGGGTGTTTGTACCAAAGCAAAACAGAATTTTCCTTTGTGGGAATATCCATAACACAACATGTAGTTTATTCACCAGTATGTTAAAGGAGATGGCAGCATGAGTACAATTCCTTATGTTATTGAGCAGACAAGCCGGGGAGAACGCAGTTACGACATTTTCTCGCGTTTGCTGTCAGACAGAGTGATTTTTCTGGGAGAAGAGGTAAGTGACACTTCTGCCAGTATCATTGTAGCACAATTGCTTTTTTTGGAAGCCCAGGACCCTGGGAAAGATATTCATTTATATATTAACAGCCCGGGTGGTTCCATAACTGCCGGCTTTGCAATCTATGACACTATGAAATACATCAAATGTGATGTCGCAACAATATGCATCGGTATGGCAGCAAGCTTTGGGGCATTTTTGCTGGCCGGAGGTACACATGGCAAGCGTATGGCGCTGCCTAATGCGGAAATTATGATACACCAGCCCGCCATGCACGGCAATGGCATCCAAGGACAAGCCACGGATATAAAAATAATGTCTGATTATCTGCAAAAAAGCAAACAAAGATTAAACAGAATCTTATCCGAAAATACAGGGCGCACGATTGAAGAAATCGAAAGGGATACGGAAAGAGATAACTTTATGAGCGCCCAGCAAGCACTGGAATATGGCCTGATTGATTCTGTGATTTCCTCAAGATAGTAAAAATTAAGCCAGTGTACTGGTATGTAGATGCTTTGCCAAATGTCTAAATTGAATATGAACGAAATAATATACAAATACAGCGAATTCTAAGTCAATATATTAAGAGCTTAGTATTCGCTGTTTTGTTTTTGGTAGCATAACTCAAATTGTTTCAATCCACGCTCGGTAATTTCACAGAGTACGACTTTTATAGCTGCGTGTCTTGACCTCATGTCAGTGGGGGATACCGGCAGCAGCCTGTTACTATTATGAGATGAGTAATCGTTGTGTATTAGTTACAGCATGGGGAAGCGGTCGGGCAGCACGATATTGCCGCGTTTGCAAATAGCCGCCGCATGTTCCCGCCCGGCGCGGAGGATTTCTTCTTCGTTGAGGGTCTGCAGTATTCTGTCCTTCATCAGCCATCTGCCGTCGCACATGGTGCATTCGATATTAGTGCTGTGCATGGAGGTGACCAGGTTTGCAATGGGGTCGTGGACAGGGAGCATGTCCGCGTTCAGGTTAGGATTGATGATAATTAAATCCGCTTTTTTGCCCTCCTCCAGGCTTCCGTAGAGTGCTTCGTCGCCTACGGCTCTGGCTCCGTTAATGGTTGCCATGGCGAGAATTTCCTCAGCTTTTACTACATCCGGTTCCAGTCTCCAGCCTTTATGAATGAGGGAGGTAACCCACATTTCATCTACCATATTCATACGGTTGTTTGTAGGGGTACCGTCTGTGCCAAGGGCTACACATACGCCCTCGCGAAGCATACGCGGGATTTTGGCAAAGCCCAGCACGCGCATGGCAGAGGCAGGGTTATGGGAAACCTTCACATCGTGTTTGCGGAACATTTCTACCTCTTCATTGCTTAGCCAAACGGAGTGGGCAGCGATAATGTTTTTATCAAGGAATCCAAGATTGTTCAAGTGGGTCACTGTGGTACAGCCGCGGGTGGCTTTTGCATATTCCACCTCTGATTTTGCTTCCGCGATATGCATATGTACACCTACGCCGTATTTGTCCGCCAGCTCTTTGCTGCGTAAAATCAGCTCATCTGTGGCATTGAAAATCGTGCGGATACCGAACCAGACCTTTACCCTGCCGTCTGCGGTATTGTGGTATTTCTTTAAATCTTCTTCCTGTTTCGCCAGCTCTTCATCTGTGGTATGCTGCCAGGCTTTTGGAAGGCCCTCTCCGCAGTCCATCACGGATTTCGCAAGCTTTGCACGGATTCCGGCCTCAATCACAGCCTTTGCCATGCCGGAGACGAACTGCCCGCCTGGTTCTGCAATAGAGGTACAGCCGGCCTTAATCTGCTCTACGCAGAAAAGAAGGGTGGAAATGTAGGAGTCCTCCTCAGTCATGCTGCTCTCATAGGGCCAGATACGCTCCCGCAGCCAGGTAAGCAGATCCACATCGTCCGCCAGACCGCGGGCAAGCTGTTGGGATGTGTGGGTGTGGGTGTTCACAAAGCTTGGCATTATGGTCTTACCCTGGCAGTCCATAATCTCGTCGCAGTCTGCGGGGGGATTGAAATGGCCTAGTTTTGTGATTTTGTCGTCTTCAATGAGGATGTTTCCGCTGCGGTAGACATCGCGGGTTGGATTCATGGTAATCACCATGGCGTTTTTTAAAAGTATTTTCATGTTGTACCTCCATATGGTTTTATGTGTGTTTATGTGTTTTGTTGGATTACATAGGATACGGTTTTGGATGGCAATATGTTTACGAAGAAAAGGGATCCCCGGAAAGGTGTTGAACGGTGAGCGTGAGGAAATTCGGGGCGGGCAGTGGCGCTGTCTTGTCAGGCATGCTCGCTTCCCTTCAACTAATTGCCAACTGCGACTAAGGCGCTCACGAAGAGCGTTCTCGCCTAAGTCTCCGTAGGCAATGGATTTTCAGGCGCGCTTCCGCAAAATGCCTGACAAGGCCAGCGTCACTGCCCGCCCCGAATTTCCTCACGCTCACCTACCGCTACGTTTTCGCCCCTTCATAAAGGCTGTTAGTTTCCCGGATATTTTGTTATGGCGGAAAAGTATTAGACGTTCCGCGACGGTCAACCTTATCACCTAAGTCAACTATGCTTCGCATTTTCCATACGCCACAAAACTCCCGGCGAAAAAGACAGCATTTACGAAGGGGTGGGAACGTAGAGGAAGGCGAGGAGGAGTGCGGTTGGCGCGGGAGCGCTGGTGCTTGTCAGGTCAGGCATTTTGCGGAAGCGCGCCTGAAAATCCAGTTCTTACGGAGACTTAAGCGCGAAAGCTCTTCTTGAGCGCTTTAGTCGTAGTTAGAACTTAGTTGAAGGGAAGCGAGCAATGCGTGACCTGACAAGCACCAGCGCTCCCGCGCCAACCGCACTCCTCCTCGCCGTTCAACACCTTCCCGGGAAACCCCTTCGTCCCCATAATATTCAGGATATATTTGAAACAAATCCCCCATCTAGTATAAACAGCAGCATTTTTAATAAGTATATCTGAAAATAATCCCATTGTCACTTGTGAAATATACACAAATTCGCTATACTGGAAATAAGCGAAAGTAAGAAAAAGGAAATTGAAAGGAGTTTATTCATGAAAAAAATACTTGTCCTGGATGCGTGTGTGAGGCGGGAGGAGTCCCGTACGAAGAAAATGCTGGACCGGGCGTTGGAGACATTGAAGGAGGTTCATGCAGACTGGGAATTCGAGGTACTTACCCTCATGGACCTGGATTTAAAATATTGGAATACAGAATCGCTCAAGGCCAGAGATGAACTTCTGGCAAAAAAGGCTTACGACGCCCCGGTGTTTGCCTACGGACGCCAGTTCCAGCAGGCAGACGGAATAATTGTGGCTGCGCCTTTCTGGGACTTAAGTGTACCCGCTGTGCTCAAGGTGTATATTGAAAATGTTTCTGCTGACGGCGTTACCTTTGGCTGTAATGAACAGGGACTGTACGGCCTCTGCAAGGCACAGTGGATGCTGTTTCTCACGACCCGCGGAGGCGTGTGGGAGGGCAGTGATATGGAACAAGGCGGAAGCTACATGGAGGCTTTGTGCCAGTTTTTTGGGATAGACACCTATTACCACATTTATGCCGACGGCCTTGATATGGTGGATTTGGATGGAAAGGCTATCTTAGAGGCGGCGCTTGATGAAGTGGAGCATGTGTGCAGGGGGCTCTAAGGTGGATCAGCGAAGGAAAAAGCAAAGAAAAAATTAAAATAGGAGGATTTTATTATGGTATATTCAGATGACGGAAGGCTGTATCACATTAATGTTGCCCCAGGTGAGGTTGGGAAATACGTAATCCTGCCGGGCGATCCCAAGCGCTGTGCTTCGATTGCCCAGTATTTTGACAATCCGGTGCTGATTGCGGATAAGAGAGAGTATGTGACCTACACAGGATATCTTGACGGCGAAAAGGTAAGTGTTACTTCCACCGGTATCGGCGGCCCTTCTGCATCCATTGCTATGGAGGAGCTGGTGCAGTGCGGCGCTGACACCTTTGTGCGTGTGGGAACCTGCGGGGGAATGGAAGTCAATGTGAAAGGCGGAGATATCGTGGTGGCGACAGGTGCTATCCGTATGGAGGGTACCAGCAAGGAATATGCGCCCATTGAGTTTCCGGCAGTGGCGAATCTCGATGTGGTGAACGCGCTGGTTGGTTCTGCCAAAGAGCAGAAGGTAACATACCATACAGGTGTAGTACAGTGTAAGGATTCTTTCTACGGACAACATTCTCCGGAGACAAAGCCGGTGGGGTATGAGCTTTTAAATAAATGGGATGCGTGGCTGCGTCTGGGCTGTCTTGCCTCAGAGATGGAATCCGCCGCGTTATTTACAGTGGCAAGCTATCTGCGCGTGCGCTGTGGTTCTGCTTTCCTTGTAGTGGCGAATCAGGAGCGGGCAAAGCAGGGGCTTGACAATCCTCAGGCACACGACACAGACATGGCAGTTCGTGTGGGAATCGGTGCTCTCCGCAGACTTATTGCCCAGGATAGAGAAGAGGGTAGATAACAAATACGAAAAAAGTGCACAAAATACAATGGCAAATTCTATCTATAATGTGGAAAATGGTGAAAAGCGGACATGTGTCCGATTCTTATGAGGGCAATCAAGTTATATTAAGGGATATCTCAGAGGAAAAGAAGCTATGAAAAAAGACGAAATCATCCGCAGATATCTGGAAGAGCTGGATGTGACAGAGGAATTTGCCTGCCTGGAATCAAATGACATTACAATCGAGCATTATCAAAAGGGTGAATACCTTTTTCATGCCGGAGGTAAGGTGGATGCCATTTACTTTCTGGCGGACGGTAAATGTAGGATTATAAACGGTACCAGCGGCGGGAAGGAAATTTATATTGATGATGACATCCCGCGGGGAAGATGGATCGGAGAGATGGAGATAGCAGCAGAAATTGATTTTTTCCACAGTGTGGATATGGCGGAGGACTCTGTTGTTTTCCGCATTCCCATTCATGTGGTGGAAAAGAAGATGATGCAGCATCCGCCATTTCTCCGGGCCATATGCCGCCAGCTTGGCTGGGAGCTTACCCAAAGTGGGCAGGAGCGTGTACGTGTGGGACTTCTCGACGCAAAGGTGCGGGTTGCCCAGTGTCTTTATGAGCGCGCGGTGCGTACCCACCAGGAAGCGTTTACAATCTCCTGCAAGCAGACCGTGATTGAATGCTGCGTTTCCGTGCGTCATCTCAACCGGATTTTTCATGCAATGGAGGAAAACGGCATAATCTCCAGAAACCGCAACCGAATCCGTATTCTCGATATGGAAAAACTGGGCAGTATGGATAAAGATACATAAGTCGAAATTCATAACTGCACGGTTTGAATATTAATTAAACGTCAGGTTTTTAAATATCTGAAATTAAATGTCAGGTTGTTAAATATCTGGCATTAAACGTCAGGTTATTATGCATTAAATTACAAAATATCAGTTTCAGCAGGCTCATTGTTTTTTGCAGATTCATTATTTTCTGCTGACACTTTATTATCCCAGATAATTCCCGCGGCCACTAAAACAATACCGAGGATTTTCTTGAGGCTGATGTTCTGAAACATGAAGGTGTCAAACAGGATTCCGGCGGTAAGCTGGCCCACCAGGAGCAGGATGGTTGATTCCATTACCTTTAGGTGGGAGAGGGTGATCATGGAGACGATGAAAGCCACAATGCCAAAGGCTCCGCCAAGATACATCCACCAGGGAGCTTCTGCGAAGGAATAAAAATCAATATGGAACTTAGACGAAACAACGAGCAGCACTAAGGAAATCGCGGAAGCTACCACATAGTTTACAAGGGAACCGTTGTTCCTGCCGAGCACCTTGGTGCATCGGAAATTGATCATTTTAGATATTACAGTGGCACAGCCATTTACAAACGCAAGTGTTAATACGAAAGCCATGGAAAAAGCTCCTTTCGTTCAAAGAAATTGATGTAACTGTAAAGCTACAGAACAGCTACAAAATGATTATGATAAGCCCCACAAGTATCAGTGCAAAGCAGGGCAGGCGCTTCAGGTTAAAGGGAATACGCGGCACGCCGAACCAGCCGAAATGGTCGATTACAGCGGAAATTGCCAATTGCCCTGTGATTGAGATGCAGGTCATAAACGATACGCCGAGGATACCGATGCAATAACTGGATGTGACTACCAGAAATATCCCGAAGAAGCCCGCTGAATAGAGATACCAGGGCATTCCGGCTATTTTCAGTTTTTCGTGTGCAAAGAGCTTCATATAAAGGATGAGCAGTGCTCCGCCGATTACGTGGACCACAAGGCTCATGCCAAACATACCGACATAATTGCTGATCATGCCGTTTAAGCTGACCATGGCAGACTGGCAGGCCCCGGCAATCAGAGTGAATAATGCATACATGAAAAGTACCTCCTGTGTAGCTATTTAACCTGTATAGCTATTTAATAATATCAAAATTTCAGCAAAAACCGTTATATCGTGTCACCCAGATAACATGAATAGAACCCCCGTCCCCTTTTGTGCAGGGCGGCCGGGTCCGCAATCCGGTAGCTGTGTCCTGACTTTTCCAGGATGTTTTCCCGGCAAAGCTTTTCAAAGGTGCGCAGCAGATGGCGGTAGCTGGTGCCAAGCAGCTCCGCGGCCTGGGTGAGCTGTTCCTCGAAGCAGCCCGCCGGACTGGTCATTTCAATATAGGAACAGAGTCGGTTCTCCAGAGTATAGAGAATGATCCGCGATGAATTATAATTTGTGGAAGCAAGCTTACGGGCAAGCATCATGCCGAGTTTGTTCATAAATGCCAGATTGCTTCGGAGAATTTTTGCTCCCTCGGGAAGCGGGATGGCGATACAGAGCACAGGTGTCACTGCCTGTACGTGGAGTGCTGCATCAGGATTTCCGGTGAGCATTTCTACTTCGCCCAGGATGCCGCCCTTGTCTGTGAAGCTGTGCAGCAGGGTTCGCCCCTCCTCAGTTAAGGTCACTACCTTCGCTCTGCCTTTTAAAAGGATGAGCAGATAGTTGACAGGAGAACCCTCCTGGTATATGTATTCTTTTTTGTCGAACTGAATCAGAGAAAGGAGCTCCCGGGGCAGTTCCGAGAGACCGAACTCCTCCAGAACAGGCAGATATTGTTCGGAAAATGTTTTTCGTATCATTGGAAACCTCTTTTCTCTTGTCAATATGATGAGTGGGTTGGTATCCTTTTGACCTTTTCCTCATCATAATCTATAGAATAGCAAATGTATATGACATATGTCACATGGGGCGATAAAATACTGCTGTATTACAGAGCGTTAGTGTATGTAATGCTTTGGCTCATGAAATGCGTGGCATTATAGTATAAGTTTTTCTTCTAATATGACATAGGTCATATAAAAAAACAATAGTATATGGTAAAATAATAATTTTTGTAAAATATAAAATATGTATGGAATTTTATAGAAATGTATAGTAAAATAGAGCTATCGAACGATGAATTGTGTCACTATTTACAGTAATTACTGCATTGTGTTATTAGCAAGTTCTTAGCAGGCAGTATATAAGGGAGAATACAGATGAAAGCATGGGAAATGGCAGAATGCATTTTTACATCAGCCAAGCCGGTCATCCGTAGTGCCGAGGAGCAGACCTGGACAGACAATGTGGATGTGTCAGGGTTTTACGATGACAATCTTTCGCTGGACTGGGGAAGCAATGTACCTGGGTCCGGCGCGCCGGAGAAGATCATGGTCGCAGCCATACAAGCTTTAGAGAACCGCGGATACCGGGTGAGCGAGGAGGGTTACCGCCTTTTAGAACAGGGGCTTATCGCTCATAAGGAGAGAGATTTCGTGGAGCTTCATGAGATTTCGGCGCTGCTGCGCAGAGAGCTTGCCGCGGCGGAGAAGGATGAGACTTCCCCTTATTGGGGTTACACGGTTTATGAGTCCTTTGTCCAATATGAGAAGGCTGTCACATTCCCGGCAGCGGAGAAGGTGGACATAGACAGCGCGGAATTCGGTGATAGAATCCGCGGAGCCTGGCTGTCCCAGTTGATTGGCGGAGCCATGGGCACTATGGTGGAGGGATATACATACGAGAAGCTTGAGGAAGCCTTTGGGGATGTGCGGGGGTATCTCCGCGAGCCCAATACATACAATGATGATATTACCTTTGAGCTGGCATTTCTCGATGCTTTTTCAAAGAAAGGCTATGACGTAACATCTACAGATATCGCACTGTCCTGGGTAGGACTCATCCCCTGCGGCTGGTCCGCGGAGGAGATTGCTATCCGTAATATAAAAAATGGAATTTTCCCACCCATGAGCGGTACTTACCGGAATCCGTTTAATGAGTGGATCGGTGCTCAGATGCGTGGCGGAATCTGCGGCATGTGCGCACCGGGAGACGCATATCAGGCGGCGAAGCTTGCCTTCAGCGACGGTGAGGTATCCCATGCGAACAATGGGATCCTCGGCGAAGTGTTCAATGCAGTGATGACCTCCCTTGCCTTTGTGGAAAAGGATATCCGCAGGGTGGTGGAAGCTGCCATGGAGCTGATTCCTAAGGACAGTGAGTATTATTCGGTGATTTCCTTTGCCTATGAATGCTGCGGGAAATACACGGACTGGCGGGATGCACTGAAAGCGTGCCGTGAGAAATACAGACGCTACAATTGGATTCACGCCTATCCCAACGCGTGCTGCGAGATCATTGCCCTGCTTTACGGCGGCGGTGATTTCCGGGAGACACTGCATATCATTACGATGTGCGGGATTGACGTGGACTGTAATGCGGGCATGATCATGCCACTGATCACAATTATCCAGGGAATGCGTATCATTCCAAACGAACTGATTCACCCGGCTTTTTCCGAGCTGGCGACTTATATGCGGGGCCGCTTCCGGAAGATTACCCTGGAGGAGTTAGTCAATGATACTTTATGCAGTATAAAAAAAGCTCAAAAATAAAAGGAGGAAAAGAAATGAAAAAAAGAATGTTAGCATTAGCACTGACCGCGTCTATGGTGGTATCCACAGGTGTTGTTACCGTACCGGTAATGGCAAAGGGAGACGGCGAGCCTTATAAAGCAGCCCTTCTCTTAAACGGTACACTGGGAGACAAATCTTTCTTCGATTCAGCAAACACAGGCCTGACCGCATTGCAGGAGGAATTGGGAGAGGACAAGTTTACCTTTAAGGCAGAGCAGATGGGTGCGACCTCCGCAGACGAGGCGAAATGGGAGCCTACACTTTATGACTATTGTGACGATGGTTCCTATGATGTAATCATTGTTGGTACCTTCCAGATGCTCGACGCGCTGACAAACGCTTCCGCAGATTATCCGGATCAGAAATTCATCTATTTTGATGAAGCCTTTGATTACAGCAACGGCGGTGAAAATGTTTACAACGTAATGTACAAACAGAACGAGGTTTCCTACCTGGTGGGCGCAGCAGCAGCCATGATGACCACAGACGAGAGTCTTGAGAAGATCGATCCTTCCAACAAGGTGATCGGTTTCCTGGGTGGTATGGAGAACTCCGTAATCAATGACTTCCTGGTAGGCTACATCCAGGGTGCGAAAGACATTGAAGAAGAAATCCAGGTGGCTCTGGCATATGTTGGTAACTTCTATGATTCCGCAGCAGGCAAGGATATGGCTCTGACCCAGTACCAGAACGGTGCTGACGTAGGCTTTAACGTAGCCGGAAGCGCAGGACTCGGACAGATCGAGGCAGCAGCAGATGCCGGCAGATATGCATTCGGCGTTGACTCCGACCAGGCAGCTCTTCTTCCTGACTATGCAGAATATATTCCGACTTCCGCACTTAAGAATGTTGGAAACTCTCTGATCCGTGCCATCAAGGCTGACATGGACGGCACACTGGAGTACGGTGTTCTGGAATACCTCGGCTTCGCAGAGGGCGGCGTAGAGTTAGTAGAGGACGCTCACTATGAGGAAGTTGTTCCGGAAGCAATCCGCACTAAGGTGGCTGAGCTCAAAGAGCAGATCACAAACGGCGACATCACGGTTCCGACCGCACTTGGCGACAATGCAATGAGCCAGGACGAGATCAAAGCCTTAATTGATTCTGTTAAAGTGAAATAAAGTCTGAGTTATAGCAACGGTTCGGCGGCAGCATTGCGAAGCGGATGCTGCGTAGAATCGGAGCGGCTGCAGATTATCAGTAAATTTCATACAGGTTTGTAATGGGCATGGAAAATCCAGTTCCGGGAGTTTGCCCGGGACTGGATTTTTGTCATATTAGGGATGCCTATTTACATAGCCACTTGTTTGCGGCTTTTAAATTAAGAAAGAGACGGGGTGAACAGGTTTGGATAATCAGATTGTATTACAGATGAACCATATCATGAAGATTTACGGCAATGGTGTGGTTGCAAACGAAGATGTGTCTCTGGAGCTTCGGAAGGGTGAAATCCATGCGCTGCTCGGAGAGAACGGCGCCGGAAAAAGTACACTGATGAAAGTGCTTTTCGGCATCGAGTCTCCGGATCAGGGCGAGATCATTCTCAACGGACAGCCGGCAGTCATCAAATCCCCACAGGATGCCATCAGCAAAGGAATCGGTATGGTACATCAGCATTTCATGCTGGTCCCGTCCCTGACCGTGGCTGAGAATATCATTCTCGGGGTGGCTCCGAAAAAAGGGATTTTTATTGATATGGACAAAGCTGTGGAAGCAGCCCAGAGTATTGCACAGGAGTATAATTTTGAGATTAATGTGCGGGATAAGGTGGAGGAGATTCCGGTAGGAATCAAACAGAAGGTGGAAATCCTTAAGGCTCTGTACCGCGGGGCCGAGATTCTGATCCTTGATGAGCCGACAGCCGTATTGACTCCACAGGAAACCGATGAATTATTCATACAGCTTTTGAAGCTGCGTGAAAAAGGCCACACGATTATTTTCATTTCCCATAAGCTGGATGAGATCAAGAAAATCTGTAACCGTGCGACCATCATGAGAAACGGACGGAGCATGGGTACCTACGAGGTGGCTGACATCAGCACGCAGGAGATGTCCAGACTCATGGTAGGACATGAAGTGTCCCTTAAGTTTGAAAAGAATGAACAGCACCTGACAGACAATATTTTCCTCAAGGTCCGCAATCTGACGGTAAACAATACCCAGGGCGTGCTCAAGGTGGACGACCTCTCCTTTGATCTGAAGGGTGGGGAAATCCTTGGCATTGCCGGTGTGGAGGGCAACGGACAGAGCGAACTGATTGACACGCTGACAGGGCTGAATAAGAAATATAAAGGCACCATTGAAATCAAGGGCAAGGAGATTGCCAACTGCTCCATCGACGATATCCGCGCCATGAAGCTGGCACATATTCCTGAGGACCGTATGTCCACAGGCTGTGCAAAGACCTTGAGCATCCAGGAGAACCTTTTCTCCAACCAGTACAAGGATTCCAAATATTCAGGAAGAATGATGCTCAAGCGTAAAGCCATAGAGAAGCGCAGCGACGAGCTGGTGAAGGAATACCTCATCAAATGCAGGAACAGGAAACAGAGCGTGGGCATGCTCTCCGGCGGAAATATCCAGAAGGTGATTGTTGCCCGTGAATTTTCTACAGGACCGGATATCATCATAGCGAACCAGCCTACCCGTGGTATCGACGTAGGAGCGGCGGCTTTTATCAGGCAGCGGCTTCTGGAATTCCGGGATGCGGGCTGCGCGGTAATCCTGATTTCCGCGGACCTGACTGAGATTTTCTCCCTGAGCGACCGTCTGGCCGTTATGTATAAGGGGAAATTCGCAGGCTTCTTTAACGATGTGGAGAGCGTAACAGAAGAAGAGCTTGGACAGCACATGCTGGGTATCAAGCGAGACGACGTATTGGAGGGAGTCATGTATGAATAGTGCAAAAAGATTCGACATTCTGCGGACTATTCTTTCTGTCCTGATTGCACTTGTCATCTCATTTGCCATTATTTTTGTGGTAAGTGAACAGCCCGTAGAAGCTATCAAAAATTTATTAATCGGACCATTGACCAGTAAACGAAATATGGGAAATGTGGTGGAATCCATGATTCCTCTGATTTTCACCGGAACCGGTGTATGTATCATGTTTTCTGCCAACCAGATCAACCTTGCAGGTGAGGGAGCGTTCCATGTGGGTGGTCTTATCGCCTCCTGTATCGCGATCAAGATGACTGCTGACTTCATTTCTCCGGTGGCAGCTCTTTTGTGCGCGGGTATTGTAGGTGCTTTATTTACAGCAATCCCGGCAATCATGAAGATTGCGACGACTGCCAATGAGCTTGTATCCTCTCTGATGATCAACTACATTGCGCTCTACTTTGGAAACTATATGCTCAACAATGTCATCGGCGACCCGAAGGCCAGCGCTGCCTCCTTCAAGCTCAACGAAGCGGCTAAGCTGCCTGTGCTCCTGCAGGGGACCCGTGTGCATTTCGGAATCATCATTGCCATTGCGGTGGCAGTGCTTGGATACTTTTTCCTCTATCGTACCAGGACCGGGTACGAGCTTCGTTTGACCGGTGAGAATGAGGAGTTTGCAAGATATTCCGGTATCAGCATTGTGAAGGTTATCCTGATCTCACAGCTTCTGGGCGGCTTCGTGGCCGGCCTGGGCGGCGGCGTGGAGATGCTGAGTCCGATATACAGCCGCTTTACCTGGACCTCCCTTTTGGGATATGGCTGGGACGCGATCATTATCTGCACCCTGTCCAGGAAGAACCCGCTGTATACACCGTTCGCGGCACTGTTTCTGGCTTACCTGCGTACAGGAGCTTCCATCATGGCAAGAAGAACGGATGTTACTCTGGAAATCGTGCAGATCACCCAGGGAATCATCATCCTTCTCATCGTGGCAGAGCAGTTCCTCAGCAAGTATAAGCATAAACTGATCGCTAAGGAAGCCAAGGCAGCATTAAAAGAAGAGGAGGCGGCATAGTATGTGGAAAGCGATTTTATCCCCTGATTTCTTTGGGGCCATCCTAAGGGCGGCCACCCCTATTTTGTTTGCAACTTTGGCAGCAGCTATCGCGGCGAAATCCGGCATTACCAATATGGCGCTGGAAGGTATCATGCTGTTTTCGGCACTGTTCGGCGTTATTTTTTCCTCACTTACAAACAGCGCGTGGCTGGGACTGGTGATCACCATTGCCATCGGCGGACTGATCGGCCTGGTTCTGGCGTTCTTCGTGCTGAATCTGAAAACAGATGAGATTCTTGCCGCCATTGCCATTAACCTGACGGCCACGGGCGGTACGGTATTGATCCTGGTAGCCTTTTCAGGAGACCGTGGTGTTTCCTCCTCCATCAGGAGTGTTTCGGCGCCGAATATTACCATTCCGCTGATTGAGAAGATTCCTTTTATCGGCGATGTGCTCTCCGGGCAGAATGTGCTTACCTGGCTGGCCCTGTTGGCGGTTCTCCTGCTGCATCTCTTCCTATATAAAACACCCCTTGGATTATCCATCCGTGCTGTGGGTGAGAATAAGGATGCGGCCGAGTCCGTAGGTATTAGTTCCAGGAAGGTACAGTACATAGCATTGATCATCAGCGGCGCTCTGGCTGCCATGGGCGGTTTCTATCTGTCAGGCGGCTATATGAATATGTTTACCAAGGATATGTCCGGAGGCCGAGGCTTCATTGCCCTGGCTGCGGCGAGTATGGGCGGAAATACCCCGGTGGGCGGCTTCCTTGTTTCGCTGCTCTTCGGTGTGGCGCAGGCGCTGGCGAACATTATGCAGCTCACGTCCCTCATGCCGTATGAGATCATCCTTATGGTGCCATATCTGACGACACTGGTTGGTCTTGGCGTATACTACTATGCGCAGAAAAAGAAAAAGGAGCGGTTAAGTGGAAAATAGAAGAAACATCATCATGGACGGAGATCCCGGCATTGACGATGCGGTGGCCTTAGCCTTGGCCGCCGCACACCCGGAAGCATTTAAGCTTTTGGCATTTACCACTGTGACCGGGAATCAGACAATAGAAAAAGTAACAGAAAATGCGAGACGGCTGGTGGAGTTTTATGGGCTGGATATCCCTGTGGCTAAGGGCTCAGTCATTCCCATTCTCAGAAAAATTGAGACAGCCTCAGACATTCATGGAAGTAACGGAATGGGAAATGTGGTGATTCCGGAAGCAGTACGTCCCCTGGCTTCAGACAATGCAGTATTATTTCTATATGAAATGATCCGTGATCTGCCGGAAGGGGAGAAAGTGACACTGGTGCCCACCGGTCCCTTGACCAACATCGCTCTGCTTTTCCGGGTGTTCCCGGAGGTGAAGGAACGGGTGGAAGAGATTGTGCTTATGGGCGGCGCTGCATTTGGAGGCAATGTCACATCTACCGGGGAATTCAATATTTATGAGGACCCGGAGGCAGCAGCCATTGTATTTGAGAGCGGACTTCCCATTGTGATGTGCGGGCTGGATGCCACGAATCTGTGCGGCATTGACCGGGAAACAGCCGGGCGGCTTGCCGGTGAGAAGGGAAGCATCTGCAAGGCAGTGGGTGAGATGGTCCAGTTCTATTTAAATGGGCCTGCATACAGCGACAAGCCTTATGCAAGTATCCATGATGCCGTGACCTACATGTATCTGCTGCACCCGGAAATCTTTCAGACAAGGAAAATGCCCGTGAGCGTTGACTGCTCAGAGGGCATGAACCGTGGAATGACTGTATGCGATACGAGGAAATGGTCCTATCAGGAAGAACCCACAACCACCGTTCTGCTTGACGCAGACAGTGAGAAGTTCCAGGAATATCTGGTGGATGCAGTTTACGAGCTAGACCGCAGGCTGGCGAAATAGCGGCAGAAGAATTCCAGAAGCCGCTACTTCGCAGTATCCAGAGCCGCTATACGCAATAGATGATTAGTCAGACAAGTGAATCGGATATTACTTAGTATTCACAATGCCAAATTAAGCTTTACGAAATCATCATCGGAAAGCAGAGCGCCGCTTGCGCCGACCACCCGTGAGGATACGAGGTTAGCTTTCTCGATGGCCTGGTGCAGGGAGTCGCCTCTTTTCAGACAGGCAATGACGGAACCGATGTGGGAATCACCAGCGCCGATGGTGTCTATCTGGTTGGTAGGTACTGCCGGGATGGTTTCCCCGTTTTCGCCGTCGAAATAATAGCAGCCCTTTTCTCCGAGAGTCACAATGACTGTATTGTGAGTTTTGCCGTAGAGATGGGCGGCGGCCTCGGCAACCGTGGCTTTGCCGCTTACCTCCAGCGCTTCTGTCTCATTGAGATGGAGGATGGGGGAAAGGCGGTATAGGCGCTCAACCAGGTCAGGATTGATGATGGTGAGCCTTGGGCCGGGGGCAAAGAAGATGTTAAGCTTTGGGTTCTTTTCCAGGAATTCAATGACAGCTTCTCCGGTCACCTCTTCGATTTCCAGACCACAGATGTACACGGTGTCGATTTCCTCCAGGGGAACAAGCTCGAACCATTCCCGCTTAAAAAGATATTCCGCGCCATGGTAGGAGATGAAGGTGCGCTCGCCTGTGCTTTCCACAAAGCAGTAGCAGCAGCCATTGTCCTGGTTGGGCGTGGGGATGGGGGTGGAAATATTCCGCTTCTTAAGCTCCTCACGGACGAAATAGCCGTACACACCAGTGCCGACAGGTGAGAAGAGTATGTAGGGGACCTGGAAATGGCGGATGGAATCAGAAACATTGTACGCACAGCCGCCCAGAGACATGTGCTGGCTGCGTACATGCACATCTTCCCCGGTCTTGGGGAGATGGTCGACCAGATCGATGATCACGTCCACAACAGTGGAACCGATAACTAAAACTTTTTTCATAGTGTGCTCCTATAGATTATTCGTCTGTATTTGTTGATATATTTGGTAACAATGGATTTCAGATGAAACAAACCACAACTATGCTATCATAGTTTTCTGCGGCTGACAATATAAAAGAAGCGTTTTCGTGCGGCCATATGAAAATAAGATAACAGTTCGGATTAATCTAGGCAGACGGCGAGAATGATAATGCATAGATATAAGGAAAGGAGACTACATGGGTAAGACGACATTACTTAAGGATGCATCCGTGCTGGACGAGCAGGCGCAGTGCATCCGGCATCAAAATATTTATATTAAGGACGGCTTGATCAGTAAAATCACCGATATATCGGCAGATGACGGCAGCGTAGCTGCGGATGAGGTAATCGAGTGTTCAAAGTTTTATGTAAGCCCCGGACTGCCGAATCTCCATACGCATACGGCTATGAATATCTTTAAAGGCATTGCCGAGGATGTTACTGCGGATGCCTGGTTTAATGAAATGATATGGCCCTATGAGAGCAAGATGACGGATGATGATGTGTATACCGGCACCCTGATGGGAATTGCGGAGATGCTGAACAACGGAGTTACGGTCTTTGCGGACCACTATTTCGGTGAGGAGCAGGTGCTTAAAGCTGTGAAGGAGACAGGGATCCGCGGGGACCTGGCGCCTACGCTATTTGGGGCTGCACCTGACTTCTCGGAGAGACTTGCGCAGGTCACGGAGTTTATCAAAAACCACCGCGAGGATTCACCGAGAGTGGCCTTTCATATGGGACCGCACGCAAATTATACGTGCCCGGAGCCAACCTTAGGCCAGATTGTGGACGAGGCTAAGAAATTGGGACTGCCCATACATCTCCATGTTTCCGAGGAGGATGTGCAGGTGGAAAAGGCTCGCCGGGAAACAGGGCTTACGCCGTTTGGCATCCTGCACCGTGCAGGGGGATTTGATCTGAAGGTACTGATCGGACATGGCCTCTGGGTAGAGGAAGGCGACTTGGAGTATCTGCAGGACGATACCTGGTTTGCATTCTGCCCGAAGACATATATGAAGCTGGCATCCGGCAGGGGCGGATTCTTTGATCACTATAAGAAGCTCAATTTTGGCTTCGGAACCGACGGCGCGGCCAGCTCCAATACCCTGAATCCGGTGGAACAGGCCAGACTGTTCGGACTTATGGGCAAATTTCAGGCGCGTGATGCTTCGACTTTTGGGGCGGAGGAAATCTGGAGACATCTCATGGCCGGACATCAGGCTTTCCCCTTTGACACAGGTCTGATGAAGGAGGGGGCACCTGCGGACTTGGTTGTCTGGGATCTGTACCAGATGGATACGTTCCCGTTTTATAGCCCTATATCAAGCATTCTCTACAGCAGCAACAGCCAGAATGTGAAATACACCATGGTGGCAGGAGAGTTCCTGAAGTACGATGGAAGGCTGAAGCTGGACACGGCGGCTCTTATGGAAGAGGCCGTGCGCTTACAGAAATCCCTTCTTGCAAGGGGAAAAGGCAAGGCAGAGGTTACTTATTAAAGAAAATGAGGAGGTATGAATATGTGTATTCCAACACCACACAATACAGCAAAAAAAGGTGATATCGCGAAAAAGGTTTTAATGCCCGGTGATCCGCTGCGCGCGAAATATATTGCGGAGACTTATCTGGAGAATCCAGTGTGCTTTAATTCCGTACGTAATGTTTTAGGTTATACGGGAACCTACAAAGGCAAAGAGGTGTCTGTGATGGCCAGCGGCATGGGTATGCCGTCCATCGGTATTTACAGCTACGAGCTGTATCATTTCTATGATGTGGACCAGATCATCCGTATCGGCTCCGCCGGTGCTCTCCAGGACAATGTGAATGTGATGGACGTGGTTATTGCGATGGGCGCTTGTACAGACTCCAATTACGCAAGCCAGTTCTGTCTGCCGGGAACCTTTGCTGCAACGGCAAGTTATGAGCTGGTTGCGAGAGCGGTAGAGGTTGCCAAGGAGCAGGGTACTCCGGTGCATGTAGGAAACGTGGTTTCTTCCGATGTGTTCTACAGTGACAATGCCGCTGTGTCTGACGCATGGAGAAAAATGGGCGTACTCTGCGCGGAGATGGAGTGTGCGGGGCTTTATATGAACGCAGCCCGAGCCGGCAAGCAGGCACTGGGACTCCTGACGATTTCCGACCATATTTACAGAGAAGAAGCCATATCTGCTGAGGCACGCCAGACCTCCTTCAATAAAATGATGGAGATTGCGCTGGGAATCTAAAACCGCATGTTTGCTGATGCAGCAGACATCAATAATTGTGAAATTTTCCCCCGTACAATACCTTAAGAGGGTATGGCGGGGGATTTGCAATTTTGATTATGAGAAATAAATGAACTTGACGAACCTATTTGAAAAGATTATCATAATGGTTTAAAATGATTATCATGATAGAAATGGGAGGGATTACATATGGGTGAATTATCAAAACTGCCAAACATTGGTCCGGCAGTGGAGGAGCAGCTTAATGCTGTAGGAATCGCGACTTACGAACAATTAAAGGAAATCGGCAGCAAGCAGGCCTGGCTCAAAATTCAGGAGATTGACAGTTCCGCGTGTATCAACCGCCTTTATGCGCTGGAGGGTGCTGTGCGTCAGATTAAAAAGAGTGAACTTCCGGCTGAGATTAAAGCCGAGCTGAAAGAGTTTTACAATGCAGTTAAGGCGTGAGGAAGGATTGATACAGGAGCATAATATGAAAACAGGACTGGTTTTGGAAGGCGGCGCTATGCGGGGGATTTATACGGCTGGCGTGCTGGATGTGCTGATGGAGCATGGAATTACCTTTGACGGAGTGATGGGAGTGTCGGCAGGCGCGATACATGGCTGCTCCTTTGTTTCAGGGCAGAAGGGAAGGAGTATACGGTATTATAAGAAGTACTGCCGGGATAAGCGTTTCATGAGCTTCCACAGCCTTCTGCGGACCGGGGATATTGTGGAGAAAGAGTTTTGCTACCACGAGCTCCCGGAAAAGCTGGATCCTTATGATTATGAGAGCTTTGATAACACTTCGACAGATTTTTATGTGACCTGCAGTAATCTGGAAACTGGGAAGCCTGAGTATTTTAAAGTCACGGATATGAAGGCGGAGATCGATCTTCTCCGCGCCTCCGCCTCCATGCCCTTTGTGTCCAGAATCGTTGAGTTCCGCGGAAAAAAGCTGCTGGACGGCGGCTGTACGGACAGCATACCGGTAAAAGCCTTTCGCCGTATGGGGTACAGAAAAACGGTGGTGGTGCTCACCCGTCATGATGGATATAGGAAGAAACCGGAACGGGCCGGATTTACCAAGCTTTTCTACCATAAGTACCCCTTATTTACACAGGCAGTGAAAAAACGCCATCTCATCTATAATCATACGGTGGAATACATCCGACGCCTGGAGCAAAAAGGGGAAATCTTCGCCATCCGGCCAAGCGTCGAGCTTACCATCGGGCGGATGGAGCACGACCCCGCACGTATCCAGGAGACGTACGAGATTGGGCGCAGGGATGCGGAAAGAAAGGCAGAGGCGCTGATAAGATGGCTTGAATAATTTATAGCACAGGCAGTCGTGAATAAGATTCGCGGCTGCCTGTTTTTTTGTGCGCCGGGTGTCTGGTATAGTTGAAAGACATTTCATGGTATTTAATGCCCCTTTTTAAAATGTATCCTTAATCTGAAGTAAAATAAAACTGCCGGATTCTTAATATTACAAATATAATGGGAATCGGGTGTATTCTATACATAAATAAACGGAAAGGATGATGTGAAATGAAGCAGAAAATTTTTAAAGGGATGGGGGTGATACTTACATGCGGCTGCCTTATAGTAAGCATGTCATCTCCTATATGGGCAAAGGTGCCGCAAGCTGCCTGGGAATTTGCCGACGACACAGAAAAGGGCAGGATTATTTATAATTTTGAAGAGGTAGTTTTGAAGCTCCCCAAGGACTGGGAAGGAAAGTATGAGATTGAAGAACAGGGTGACAGTGCAGCGTTTTACCACAAGGCTTCTAAGGAAGCAGGGGAAAAGGATGGGGAAGAAAGCTGCGGGTACATATTTTCGCTAAATTGGAGTGATAATTATGATTTTGCGAAAAAACTGCCCAACTATTACCTGGTAGGAAGTGGAAAAGATACGGTGTATTATATAACAGTCCCCGGTGACCTGCACGGTTACCAGAAGGATGAGGAGCTTCTAAATGAGTGGAAGAAAATGTCCTATGATGTGACAGAGATTTGCAAAAGCGCAGTTTCTAAATACCCGGGCGCACCTATGTATACCACAACTGACGTAAATTTCCGTGACGGGCAGACGACAAACAGCAAGGTGCTAGATGTGATTCCGTCCGACAGCGGGGTATGGGTGACCGGAAACCTGGAAACTGGCTGGGCATATGTGACATATGATGAAAAGAAGGGGTACGTGAAATCCGATTATCTGGAATTCCCTTCAGTCATTGACCAGGCAGACGAAGAAAAAACAGATTCAGGTGATGAAAAAAATAGTAATACAGGCTCAGAGAACGGTACAAACTCCGGCAGTGGTGACAATTCAGAAATACCGCCCCAGGGAGCTTTCCAGATGGTGCTTTACAACATTTATACGGATGAAGACGTGATTGTAAAGCGCGGAGATGATGGGAACTGGTATGATGATGAGGGTATCTCCTACGGAGACGCAGAGGCGCTCATGGATGAGGGCAGCATGATAACCAACGAAAACGGAGATACCTTTTACTGGCAGATACTTGAAAAGACACCCTCCGGTGCTATACGCCAGGGAGAATTCCAGGCAATGCTTTATAGAAGCAACGGGGAAAGCGTGCTGGTAAAACGCCGCGACGGCGGCTGGTATGATGAAAACGACGTTCTTTACGGTAATGTGGAAGACGCGATGGACACCGGAGAACCGATTGTTAACGAAAACGGAGAAGTATTTTACCTCTCTCTGCCCGAATAAGCATAATTACTTTGTTATGCTCGGTTAAAAAATAAAAAGTAATGCGAGGATATTGCAGGGGAAGGCAATATCCTCGTTTTTTATTGAACGAGACTTATAGGAAATTGTTTGGTTATGACATAAGGATATTTTAATGGATTTTAGGGACATTTGCATATTTTTTACAGATAAATTGCTATAGTTATGATGAGATGAACTGTAAATGGCAGCTATTACTGGTCATAAGATAATAGATACGACCAACATCCAGAACATCACAGAACCATTTTGCCTTTCGTGCCTCATACAGCCGGCGTTCAATGCAATGTTAAATGCTGCTCATTAATAGTTCACCTCATTTGATGAAAGCTTTGCAATTTCGCGGCGAAATATGTAGTAAGTCCGGTGCTTATTAATTAAGTATAGCTGGACAAAAGGAGGAAAATGGTTAAAGATGGCAAATTTCAGGACTTGTATGTTATGATATTTGCATTGCAAACTCTTCATAATCGTGGTATTACAATTAAGGACACTGTTTATGAAAGCCTGAAAAATCTTTTGCGATGGTATCAGCAGTCAAATAACAAGGAATACCTGGAGATAGCCATGCTTCACATGCAGGCATATGCGAATATGGGATTCGCACTTGACGAAGATGAGCGCATAGTGCAAACTATACTGGAACTGACAGGAAAATCTAAAAATGATTTTTATCCACAGGGCTATGTAATAGGCAAGAGAATAAAATTAAACAAGGCGCAAATCAGAGGAATGCTGGGTAAATGGATGCCTTCCCATGAGAATCCAATGACCATTGGAGAAGTCGTTGATGATATTATTGAAAAAGTCAAAAATCACGAAACAGGAAGGTACATTTATCAATATCAAAGGAAGTATGCAGGAGAAGATGAACCAGAAGTGTATGAATTAGTTATAAATAAGGACGAAAGCTATTTCTATGATGTGAAAAAATTTAGATTTTATACTTTTACGGAGGAATAGGAAACAAAATGATAAAAGTGATGATTCTGGATGATGAACAATTATATCTTGATAAACAAAAGCAGATAACAGAGAAATATTTTGCAGAAAAGGGTATTCCGTGCGAGATAGACATTTTTTTAAACGCAGAATGGTTCCTTTGCGGACTGGACGAGGAGATTTACGATCTCTATATTCTTGATGTAGAAATGCCTGGGATGAACGGAATACAAGTCGCCAAGGAGATACGTAAGAGATACCCGGAACCGGTAATTATTTTTGTTACCAATTATTTGGAGTACGCGGTGGAGGCCTATGAGGTAAATACATATCGGTACATTCCTAAAATGGCATTAGATACGAAGCTGCCACAGGCTTATGACGCGCTTCTCCCTGAGATAATGGAAAAGGAGGAACGCTATTACATTATTGAGAAAAAAGGAGAATTAGAAAAAATTGCCTATTCTGACATTTTTTATTTGAAGAAAGAAGGGAAATATGTAGTATTTGTCCACAGAAGAGGGGAAAGCAGAGTGAGAAAATCCCTAAAACTGGTTCAGGAAGAATTGGACTCCGACGAATTTCTTTTGGTGGATAAAGGTTATGTGGCTAATATCAGACATGTGATGAAATTGAAAGGCTATGATTTGTACCTCCGGGACGGGATGATACTGCCTGTTGGAACTGCAAGGTTTGGACAGGTGAAGCAGGCTATTGTGGATTTCTGGAGGTGAAGGTATGGTTATGAAATTTCTATACGTGGTTGCTGTCTTTCTGGAAACAGCTATTGGCATATGGATATTTGGGAAGATGTTTCCGAAGAGAAAATGTATGGAGAAAAGGCAGTATCTTTCAGAAGCACTATTACTTGCTTGTATTGTGCAAGGTTCATATTCTTATACAGTATTCTTTTATTATATAAGTGCTAAACAACAGCTTTTAAGTGTTTTAGTAGGACTTTACTTTGGTATTTTGCTTACATACTTTATACATAAGACTGCAAAAAAAACTTGGTATAAAATAGAGTCGAAAATTATTGAAGCCATTTTATTTGCAGGAACAATAATCTGGCTGGGCTGCCAATATTGGACTTCTTATAATTCGGGTGTTGCTATAATGCTAGGGAATGCTTTGCCCGTATTATTTATATATACTTTTTTTAAATGTACTTTTAGTGATGCATATGTATGGGAACTTCTTTATCTTTCCAACATAGGGCTTTTAAAAATGGTTTATATTTCTTACGTAGGCGCATTTCGGAAGCAACGGTATGAGGATTTTTTGTATCCGCCAAGAGTTCATACATATAGTGAAATCTTATATTGGTTTGCAATATTGGCTTTTATTTTAATTTCAGTATCTTATATTCATGTTGATCGTGTTTTAGGAAAGATACTTAAGGAATATAGAAAACAATTGTCTTTAGTTGCGGTTCTTGAATTTGCTGCAGTTCTGGTACTTATGAAGTTTGGAATTGGGGAGATAAAGAAAGAAGATTTATCGGTTACATTGATCATAGTGGTGTTAATTATGATCAGCCTTTTGTTTGTGGTGATAAGACTTCTAGGGGAGGCTATTGATGCGGAAATAAATCTTCTTGATGTGAGAAATGAAGCAATGGATTGTCAGTATCGAGAATTGAGAGAGTCCTATGATAAGTATCGTTGTTTGATTCATGACGAAAAGCATATGATATTTTATCTGTTGGAGTGCCTGGATAACGGAAAAATTCAGGAAGGAAGAAGCTTTCTTGCCAATTATCAAGATAACATTGTAAATACTGAAAACCATTCGTGGACAGGGATAGTAACTTTAGACTTTGTTTTAAACATAAAAATGCGAAAATTACGGGGGGGGGGGCAAATATAAAATTCGATTTGGATTCCCGGATAGAAAGTATACCGATGGAGGATGCGGATTTTGTCGTTGTACTGGCGAATTTGTTTGACAATGCAATTGAAGCATCCGGTAAATGCGAATCAGACAATCGGTTTATCGAACTATCTGTTCAGAGTGTAAATGAGATGTTCATTTTAAGAATGAAAAATACATATCTATCGGAACCAAATATGAAAAATAACCGCTTTATTACGAGCAAGAAGGACAAGACCAAACATGGCTGGGGAATCGAGAGCGTGAAACATATTGTCGAAAAGTATGGCGGACAGATTGCATTTGAATATAGTGGAAATATCTTTGAGGTGTCAATTATCATAAATGAATAATGCATTAAATTCCATTGCAATTTTGGCTTGTAGCAACTGCAAGATTTAGACAGGAGAAGCAGGCTATTGTGGTATTGTGGCATTCAGGAGGGGAAGAGCATGTTGAAGATGCTGTTATATGTAGTTGCGACTTTTATGGAAACGGCCATTGGGATTTGGATATTCGCCAAGATGTTTCCGAAGAGAAATTGTATGCAAAAAAAACACCATATTTCTGAAGGGGTATGGTTTATTATTATTCTGGCTGGTACATTTAATTTATTGCGTTATTATTTAAAAATGAATAAAGGGCAGTTACAAGTAAAAATATTTGCTGTGGTTTATATTTCTGTATTGATTGCGTATATAATAAATAAATTTGTAAAACAGATTTGGAAAAAAACAGAATTAAACATCTCGGAAGTTATTTTATTTTCAGGAGCAATTCTTATGTTAAGTGCACAATATTGGAATTCCTATGTATCAGCTCCAGCAATTCTACTAGGAAATGTTGGGCTAATATTCTTATTATTTGCCTTTTATGAAAGTACATTATTTGAAGCATATTTGTGGGAACTTTTATATGTTACGAATATAGGGTTGTTGAAGATGATTTATGTAACATATGCAGGTGCTTTTGGAAATCAGAATTTTGAAGCATTTTTATATCCTCCAAGAATCCATTTATATAGTGAACTTATATATTGGATGGTTCTTTTGATCGCCGTTGCAATTTTAGTTTACTGTGTGCCGGTTACACGCATTTTAAAAAAAGTAATGAGAAAATATAGAATCCAACTGTTCCTGGTTGTAATTTTCGAATGTGTTGTTTTATATGTACTTATGAATTATGGAAGAGGTAAAATAAGTAAAGAAAATCTGGCTGTTACATTAATTATAGTTGTTGCAATTATGATTTGTCTTATGGTAATGCTTGTAAGAATGTTAGGAAAAGCCATTGTTGTGGAACGGAACCTTCTCGATGTAAGAAGTGAAGCCATGGAGTCTCAATATCAAGAGCTAAGAGACTCTTATGATAAATATCGTTGTTTGATTCATGATGAAAAACATATGATATTTTACCTGAGGGAGTGCTTGGAGAAAGGAAAGCTTGAGGAAGGAAAAAGGTTTCTTGAAAATTATCAAGATAACATTGTAAATAATGAAAACAGTTCCTGGACAGGAATAGTGACATTAGACTTTGTCTTAAATATAAAAATGAGGAAAATGAACGAAGCGGCGATTAAATTCGATCTGGACTCCCGGGTAGAAAGTATACCGATGGAGGATGCGGATTTCGTCGTTATGCTGGCGAATTTATTTGATAATGCAATTGAAGCGTCCTGTAAATGTGAATCCGGCAATCGGTTTATCGAACTATCTGTTCAAAGTGTAAATGAGATGTTCATTTTAAGAATGAAAAATACATATCTATCGGAACCAAATATGAAAAATGACCGCTTTATTACGAGCAAGAAGGACAAGACCAAACATGGCTGGGGAATCGAGAGTGTGAAACATATTGTCGAAAAATATGATGGGCAGATTGCATTCCAGCATAGTAACAATATTTTTGAAGTGTCAATTATCATAAATCAGTAAAGAATCGGGATACCTCACAGTGATTGCTGTGGGGTATTTTTGAATTTGATCAGGGAATTCAGCGTAATTTATTCTGTAGGAGGACAATATGTCAAAGTTAAAGGAACAATTCAAATTTTCGAATAGAAGTATGCTAACATGATTACGTAGGAATTAGTAATGGCAGGGGAAGTTCTTTGGGAGATCAATTAATATTCCAGAGATTTCCTTGCCGATATAATCAATATGAATTTTTTTATTCTTTATGCAATATTTTACCATTTTGATGCATTATATGTATATAAGACATTTTGGAAGAAAAAGGTGAAAAAATGAAGGTATCTATGTTTTTTAAAGAAGAACACCGCCGCAGGTTCTATGCGGCATACACAATTTTGGCGGTGTTATTCTTTGCCGGAATATATCTGCTGTTTTTCCGTGTTGACAGGTCCCTTGTGTGGAACAGCGACGGGATGAAGCAGCATTATATAAGTCTTGCGTACTACGGGAATTATCTGCGCTCCATTCTGAAAAATATTTTTATCGACCATACTTTTGAGATTCCGATGTGGGATTTGCATATTGGTTATGGTTCGGATATTGTATCTACACTGAATTATTATGTACTGGGAGATCCGTTGACTCTTCTGTCCGTGCTGGTACCTGAGAGGTATACGGAGTATTTGTATGGATTTTTGATTTTTCTGCGCATGTATCTGGCGGGATTTGCTTTTTCCAGATTTTGTTTTTACCATAAACATAAACAAATTCCGGTACTGCTTGGCTCTATGATTTATATTTCCTCCCTGTGGATTCTTGCCACAGGCTTTGACCATCCTTTTTTTGTCAACCCTTGTATTTACCTGCCGCTTTTGCTGCTGGGGGTTGACAAGATTCTTACGGAAAGGAAACCGCTCACATATATCCTTTCCGTGGGAATCGCTGGTATGGTGAATTTTTATTTCTTCTATATGCTGGGTATTTTTACCGTGATTTATGCTGTGTTTCGGTATTTTATGGTTTATAAAGGCTGGAACTGGGAGAGGATTGGGAAGCTGCTGGGCAGTTTTTTCCTGTACAGTGTCGTGGGATTTATGATCTCAGCCGTTATTCTGCTTCCTGTAATCATGACGGCATTGGGGACAGACAGGATGGAGGCTTCCTATTATGTGGCTGCTTTGTACCGGCCTTACTTTTATAAGCAGCTGCCTGTGTCGCTGATTGGTTCGAGGCTGGCGCGGTATACGATCGTCGGTGTGGCGGGGATATGCGCAATGTCACTGGCTGTGCTTTTCATGAAGCGGAAGAAATATTTTGTGCTGAAGGTCGGTGCTGTATTTCTGATGCTTCTGTATTGTCTGCCGGTGGTCGGTCATGTGATGAATGGATTTTCCTATGTGACAAACCGGTGGAGCTGGGCCGGAGTAATGTTTTTTACGTATCTGTTTGTAAAAATGTACCCGGAATTCTTCGAACTTAAGAAAAAGGAACGGCTCATTTTATTTGCAATATCTCTTGTTTATGGAATCTATGTGATATGGCAGCCCTCTACAAGGTCAGTCGGAAATGTGGTCAGCGGACTGGTGCTCATTGTCACTGCAATCTGCTTCTTAGCTGTGCGGGACAGAGGTAAGACGGGAAGAAATGTGATCAATATAATCATTATCTGCAGTATAGGCGGAAGTATCTTTGCAAATATGAGTAATGGTTTTGGGTTTACCGGAACAAGCTTGACCAGGCTTTCTAAGTACCTGAAAACCGGGGCAGCTTATGAAAGGTCCCATAGTGAAATCTATTCCGCTATGAAAACCATGCCGGATATTTCAGCCTACCGTTTTGAGCAGAATCTGCCGTCCACATTGTATAACGCGTCAATGCTCAATGGATTGAACGGGGGACAGTATTATTTCTCCGTGGCGCCTGCCGGGGTAAATGACTTTTTTGAAAAAACAGGGGTGAGTCATCCTCTGGAACAGATATATCCGGGAATCAACAGCCGTACATGGCTGATGAAGCTTTTTTCCATGCGGTATTTCGTGGGAAAGGAAGGAAAGGTGCCATATGGCTTTTACCCTGTGGAACAGGGAGGGGAGCTTTCGGGAGGTGTCTGCATTTATGAGGATAAGAATCCGCTGCCACTTGCATATACCTATGACAAATATATTTCTTCTGAAGAGTTTGAAGGGATGACAACCTACGAAAGGCAGGAAGCCATGCTTCAGGGAGTTGTGCTGGAGAGCAGCAGTCTGCCGGAATGTCAGCCGGAATTTACTTCTGCAAAGATACCTTTTACGGTTGTGGAAAGTGATGGGGTAAGTCTTGGAAAACATGGCTTCGGGGTCAAAAAGAAGAATGGAAGCTGTGTTCTGGAGTTAAAAGGGAAAGCGGCCTGTGAAACGTATCTTTCCTTGGAGAAGTTCCGTTATCAGGGCAGAGTACGCGGTGAATCTAAGGTATTTGAACAGCGTGCTACCACTGCGGGTGAGGTGTTTATCAATGTCTTGGATGACGACGGTGCGAACAGCCAGAAGATTAAACTGCGGTCGCCAAGAAGTAATTACCAGACAAGCAGAGACAGTTATCTCTTTAATCTGGGGTATCATGATGAGCCTGTGACAAGGGTTAAGCTGACTTTTACCTCAAAAGGAAAATATACATTCGATAGCTTTGAAGCCGTTTGCCAGGAGATGGATACGCTGGATTCCTTATCTTCTGAGCGTGCGGCCGATCAAGTTGAGGATTTAGCTGTTGACGGGAACCATGTGACCTGCAGTATCAATCTGACAGAACCTAAGGCCCTTGTTTTTTCCATTCCGTATCATAAGGGCTGGTCCCTCACTGTAGATGGAGAAACAGCAGAATTAAAGAAAGCTAACGGATTATTCATGGCGGCTGAGCTGGAACCAGGCAGCCATACAGTGCATTTACGCTATACGACACCGTATATACGGTTAGGCGCTTTGCTGACGGTAGCGGGAGTGCTGCTGACTGTTCTTGTCTGGGGACGGCGCAGACAGTATGATATTGTCAAAAAATAGTTGGATTTAAGCCACAGTGAGATTGCATTTTATATCTAGCTGTGGCTGATTTCTTAAATTTTATTGTTTTACATGCAATATTTTGCTGGTTTGAAGCATTATATTTATATAACCAATTTATGGAAGAAAGAGTAACTCTTAAACAACACTATATTTTGAGAAAGAAGGGATTTTATGAAAAAGAAAAGGCTATTTACACTATTAATGGCGGGAATGCTTGCCGCATCGTCTCCAACCGCTGTGTTTGCCGCAGAGTTCAGTGACTCAGAATTCAGCGACTCAGGAGCAGCGGAGGCGGATGCGGGTTACGGAGCGGTTCTGCCGGATGAAGAGGCTCTGCCCGGGGCAGGTAATCCTGTGGCGGAGACTTTGCCCGAAGCGGAAGAAATTTTGTCCGACGGGGAAGCTATCCAATCGGATGAACTTTTCCAGTCTGCGTCTCAGGATGAAGTGGAAATTTTTTCTTCGGAGCAGGATAATCCGGGGGATGAGGCTGGTGACACGGATATTTCTGACGGTGACTTCGAAGAATACGTTACTCTGGATAATGTCAGCTACCAGTATATGGAAGATAAGGACAGCTACTATGTCAAATGGATTCGTAATCTTTATGGGGAGACAATAGTTGTACGGTCAGAAATCAACGGCAAAAAGGTTACGGAAATCGGGCCATATGTGTATGATGCAAGTTTGGAGGAACATGAGTTTTATGAAACCACCGGTGATCTGATTCTGCCGGATGGACTTCAGGTAATCCAGCATTCGGCATTTGATGGGAGCTGCTTTCTCTCCCTGCATATCCCGGACAGTGTAACAGAAATCCAGGTTGGTGCATTTTCAAACACAGATGTGCGGTTTATTCATTTTCCGGCAAGTATGACAGTGATTCCGGAAGGAGTGATTGGCTCCTGCAGTAAATTGGAAACAATAGAAATCCCGGAAGGTGTCGTTGAGCTTGCGCCGGGTGCGTTTAATCGGTGTGTTGGTCTTAAAAAAATATATCTTCCCAAGTCCATGACAAAAATCGGAGAGGACTTATTTGCAAAAAATGCAAAGGTGACGATTATCGCACCGGAAGGCTCCTATGCGGAAGAATACGCCCGGGAGCATGGTCTCAATTTCTTCGCCGGGGAGGAACCTGCCCCTGAACCTGGTCAGGAGAATGTAACACTGGGCGGCGTGTGCTATACATATCAAAAGTCCTCTGACAGCTATCTGGTGACAGACTACTCAGGTGATATCCCCGAGGAAGTGATCATCCCGGATACTGTCCTTGGCAAGTCCGTTACGGGAATTGGAGAGAGAGCCTTTATTGATTGTTACAGAATCCGCCGGGTTGTTTTGCCTGATACCTTACAAAATATAGGAAAGGAAAGTTTCCTCTCATGTATCAACCTTAGGGAAATCATCCTGCCGGATGGACTTAAAAGTATTGGCGATTATGCTTTTAAAGGGCTTACCCTGAAACAGGTGCTTATCCCTGACAGTGTGAAATCCCTGGGGGAAGGGGTTTTTTATGGTGCGAGTGTAGAGGAGGTACGTCTGCCTGAAAATATGACAAGCCTTCCTGTGTCTACGTTTTCTAATGCAGGAGTCAGCAGCTCCCTTACTCTGCCTTCCGGTTTGAAAAGCATCGGTTCTTATGCTTTTAATAATTGCCGCGTGAAAGAAGTGGTTCTTCCGTCATCCTTGACCTCCATCGGCGATTTTGCATTCAATTGCTCTAAAATCGAATCCATTACTATCCCTAATTCTGTAACAAAAATGGGAAAAAATGTATTTGAGAACTGCAAAAATCTGCGTAATGTGCAGTGGGGAAAAGGATTAAAAACCGTGCCGGATAATACTTTCCGTAAGTGCGGACTGGAAGATATGACTCTTCCGAATACTGTTACTACGATTGGCAGTAATGCATACAGCAGTTCTGCACTCCGCAGACTTACCATCCCCAAAAGCGTAAAAAGTATTAACAAGAATGCTTTTGGTTCCTGCAATAATCTGACGTTTTACGTGGTAAAGGGATCCTATGGAGAGACCTTTGCCAAGAATAATAAAATTTCTTATATTAACGGTACCATAGATAACTCTATTGTGAAGCAGGACGGTATCAGGTACGAGTACCAGCCAGCCTCAAAAGATTATGCCGTTATAGAAGCAGACAAAAATCTGGAGGGAGATATTGTTATATCAGGTACCATTAAAGGAAAAAAGGTAACGTTTATTGACCTTAAAGCCTTTAGTGCGTGTGAGAATATCCGTTCCGTAAAGCTTCCTGATACCATAAAGACTATTAAAGACTACGCGTTCAGTGAGTGTACATCTCTGGAACAGGTATATTTCTCTGCATCACTGACATCTATAGGTGGTTTTGCATTCGATAAGTGTACCGCCTTGAAACAGGTCAATTTTCCGGTTTCCCTGAAAACCATTGGCGAGAGAGCTTTTGGTATGTGTTCTTCTCTGGAGCAGGTAGATTTACCATCGTCCCTGACATCAATCGGCAATAACGCATTTATATGGAGTGGGCTTAAATCGGTAACTATTCCTGCTTCGGTAAAAACCATAGGCAAATCTGCATTTGCACGCTGTGAAAAACTGGAAGAGATTCATTTTTCTAAAGGACTTACAGAAATCCCAGATTCGCTTTGCACGGGCTGTTATAATCTGTCGAAAGTGACTCTGCCGGATACACTGAAACAAATTGATGCAAATGCTTTTGAAAATTGCGGCCTGACATCTATAGATTTGCCGGGCTCATTGAAGCGGATTGAGGGAGGTGCCTTTGAGAACTGTAACTTTACATCTGTAGAATTGCCGGATACACTTGAAACACTTGGAATGTTCGCGTTTGCATATTGCGATTCATTGAAGCAGGTTACAATACCAGCCAATGTGAAAATGTTCACGGATTCTTTCACCAACTGCACTGCGCTTGAAAAGATTGAAATTCTTACAGGAGTTGAAGTGATTGACCGCTATTCATTTGAAGGCTGCAATAGCCTGAAAGAAATTCATATTCCGGAAAGTGTTTATTCAATTGGAGAAAATCACCTGCCGGATGGCTGTGTGATTTATGGTAAATCCGGTTCCGTGGCGGAGAATTTCGCTAATAGTAATGGATATACCTTTGTCTCAGACGGCGAAGCTGTGCTCAGTGCGCCGGTGCTTGCCATGGAGCGTTTTGACGGCAACTGCATCCATATAATAATGAGTAAACGAGGCTATAACGCAGAGTCTTATGAGTATGTCCTCTCTAAAGATAAAAACTTCCCTAAATCGGGAAAATATGTGGCGCGTCAGAAGCTCGCAGGAGCGGAAGAGCAAAAACTGGATTTCAAACTTCTGGACAAAGGCTCTTATTATACATTCGCACGATCCGTCAGAACACTTAAGGATGGAAAGACGGAATACAGTTCATGGTCAAAACCGGTCCTGACTGTGGTATCAACTCAGGCGCCTAAGTCCCCGACGGTCAAGAGCGTGACTGTTAAGGGTAATACTGTTACTGTGGTGCTCAATAAAACAGCAGGTGCCAAGGGATATGCAGGCGTACTTGCCAATGGTACTAAAAAAGAAGGTGCCCAGAAGCTTCTGATGCCTGACAATGTCCGTTATAGCGCAGACAGCTCCACTACAAAGCTTGTATTTAAAAATGTGAAGAAAGGCACTTACCAGCTTTTGGTCAAGGGCTACGCCAAGCAGAAAAACGGTGCGAAGGTCTGCAGCAAATGGAGAGCACGTACGGCGAAGATTAAGGTTAAATGACAAACGAAAAGTGCAGAGTGTTTTTATTTCTCAGAAAGGTGAAAATAGTATGAAAATGAAAAAAATACAATCTATATTACTGATTGGTATCTTATCTTTAAATTTAACATTGCCGGTTTTCGGCGCGGAGTTTACAGACAGCAGCCAGGAAACTGATACAACGCTTTCCATAGAAGAGGATGTTGCTAAGGATACAGCCGATTTACTAAGCGATAGTGAAGACGACATATCTGCGTTTAGCGCTGAGCCGGAAGAAGATGCATTTACTTCTGAAGTGTCTGAAGATTATGAAATACAGGAAACAGAGGGGCTTGTTTATGAATATATGCCGGAACTCGACGGCTATCGTTTGATTCGTGGTGTGGACCAGGAAACAGTGAAAATTCCAGGAACCCATCTTGACAAGCCTGTTTTGGAAATTGGCGAAGATGCATTTGCCAACAGCCAAAATTTGAAATACGTAGGGATATATTCACTTGATTCTAAAATCATAACGATTCGCCAACGTGCTTTTCAAGGCTGTTATCAGTTGCGCGCAGTTTCACTTAATGTTGCATATATTGAAAGCCATGCGTTTTGGAATTGTCCGAGATTAGCGACTCTTAATACAGCCCAACAGCAATTCGGCACCATCGCAGATGATGCATTTGACCCTGACACCAAGGTGCTGGTTACTTCTTATGGAGGGTTTCCCTATAAAGAAGAGGGCTACCCATACTATGCTGAAGATATAGAGAGTGGAAACATACAATATTCTGAAGGCATGGTGGAAATTTCACATTACTGGAAATTGTCGCCAAATGATTCTCCTGTATATACCTCGGGTATCATAGATTATGATGATTCCAAAGCGACACTCGATTTAACACATTCTCTTGATTATGTGGAGGTAATCGGACGCAAAGCATTCTATGGGTGTTCCAACTTAAAGGAAATTGTATTGCCCACTGATCTGAAGCGTATTGAAACCAAGGCTTTTTTTGCCATTACAAACCTGAAAGAGGTCCGGATTCCTGCCGGTGTTACAGAAATTGCAGATGATGCATTTGAGAATTGTTTGTATGTTACTTTTTCTGTGACAAAAGGCTCCTATGCCGAGAGTTACGCAAAAGAACACAACATTGATTTTATCTATACACCGGTTGCGCCAAAGATTAAAAGTATATCCATAAATAAGAATATGATTACCGTCAATCTCGATGATTTTTCCGGGGATGTGTTCTACTGTGTTCTGGGCAATGCAAAGAATCGATTTGGGGAACCTGTCCGTACCAGAAGCAACGCCAGAATAGCGGAAAATCAGGATGGAAATAAAGTCACTTTTAAAAATATATACAAAGGAACTTATTATATAGGCCTTAAATCTGTAACAAAAGTGGATGGTAAGGAATATGAAAGCCCATGGTCAGAGGTAAGAAAGATAAAGATTACTTCCATAACGCCTTCCAGACCGGTAGCTCCATCTGTTAAGGTATCGGGCAGAAAACTTACCATTACGGTAAAACGTCCTAAGGATGCAACCGGATATAATGTTACACTCGCAAAAAAGACTGTAAATAGCGACAGTTCCACAGCAGCAGTACGTTCACCCGGCAACACTGCTTATAGGTTATTAAATCAGACCAAAAAAACTGTAACGATGAAAAACATTAAACCCGGCACATATTATGTGTGTGTTCAGCCATATAGGACTCAAGGCAAAAATAAGGTTTACGGCCAGTGGGCTCCTATGAAAAAAGTTACGATTAAGTAAGGCATAGCCAATTTACAGAGGGAAGGAGGAGTGGTAATCGTACACTCCCCCTTCCCTTTCAAGCATAATTTTATATCCTTACATACAGATATTCAAATTCAGGAGGTGCTACTATGAAATTGAAACTACTAACTACTGTTCTTTTTTTAACACTCGTATTTGGAGCAAGTACGTCTGCTTTTGCAGCAGACACAGATATATTCTCCAATATGGATACCATAATAACTGATACAGACCAGGATCAGTTTTCTGTCGGTGAACTTGATACGGATGTTTTTAATGACGGAGAGAATGAATCTGCGGAAATCTTTTCAAGCGAAGAATCAGGATTAGCAGATACTGTGGCTGGAGATTTTGTTGTTGACGGTATTATTTACCAAAATGAAGAAAGCGGAAAAACATGCAGTATTGTCGGATATACTGATGATATCCCCCAAACCTTGGAAATCAACGGGAGAGCAGATGGGAAGAGAATTACCCGGATAGCTGACGGCGCTTTCAAAAATTGTGAAAGGCTTGTATCTTTAACTATTGAAGCTGCTATTCCACAAATTGGTACTAATGTTTTTGAAGGGTGTTTTAACCTGACAATATCATGTTATAAAAATACGCCGATTTATCAAGCTGCGTTAAACGAAAATATTAAAGTAAACGCAATGGATTTTTTGCCGCAGACTACAATCGATGGTGTAATCTATACCCGAAGAGATGATTCTTCCTATTCCGCGTGGGCAGGAGGTGTAAATGTTGTACTAAAAGATAGTATTTATGGCATTCCTGTTGACCATCTCGAGGACGTTGAAGATTCCTTAGAGACTATTCAAATACCGGATTCTATTACTTCCCTGGGTTCTGTCCAGGAGGGTTTCCTATTTCGCGGGTCAAATATTAAAGAACTGATTATTCCAGACAGCGTTAAAGGTATTGCTTCTGATTATATCGCAGAGGGATGCCCCAATTTAAAAACGGTTGATACCGGTAATGGAATAAATGCTGTCGGCGCTATGTATTTTGCTAACTGCGGTTCTCTTGAGACAGTGAGAATAGGTACCGCCGTAACACAAATAGGTGCGGGGGCCTTTATGTCTTGTCCGAATCTCAAAGAAGTCTATATACCTGCAAACGTGAAATCCATTTCTCAATCTGCTTTTGATGAAAGTAGTGAACAACTTGTCATAGTAGGTGATACCGGTTCTTATGCAGAGTGTTATGCAAGAGGGATGGGAATCGCTTTTCAAAGTACCGGGAATTCTATTTCCGAAAGCAGGGTTTTCATCGAAGATGCGCGTGTCACCGGAAATTCGGTCTATGTTACAGCAGAAAATAGCAATCTTTCTGTAGAGGGCTATGATTATCTGATGAAATATTCGTCTAATAATTATTTTGAAGACGAATGGATAACAGTTCCTTTCAGCGTAGATTTTCGCGTACAAAAAAATGCGAAACCCGGTCAACAGGTATGTTTTCCGTATGTTGGACTGGGAACCTATTATATATACAGCCATGGGTGGATAAGAGATGAAAAAGGTAATAAACAATTCACAGATTGGAGTAACCCAGCTAAGGTTGTGGTTACAGTGAATACTCCGGATCAACCTAAAATTAAGCGTGTAAAAGTCAAAGGAAAAACTGTTACGGTTGAGATAACAGGCGGAGATGCCCTTGGCTATGATTGTGTCCTGGGTACAGGCCAGAAAAAGTCACTTAGCTACTATCAATGCAATGAACTACGAAAAGACCCTGTTTATCAAATCAAACCTGCAACATACAAATATATTGCTAAAAATAAAAAATCAACCACTATTGTTTTTAAAAATGTCAAGCCAGGAAAATACAATGTTGCCCTTCATAGTTTTACAAGACAAGATGGGAAAAAAGTATTCAGCAAGTGGTCTGAAATGAAAAAAATCAAGGTGTGATTTAACGTAATTGTTAGTAGATAAGTATTTTGTATAAATCTGGACTAAAATAATCCTCTTGATTTCTTTAGCTGTATGTTGTACTATATATGGTGTGATTGGTAAAATAAAACAACAATATCTGCTGTTTTTTGAGAAAATATGACATCAGGAGGAATCACTATGAATGTACGGAAACGAAGCGGCAAGGTGGTGCCCTTTGACGCTGGTTTTATTTCGCGCGCCATTGCCCTGGCATCTGCGGCCACAGGAGAGCTCAGCCAGGAGGAGATACAGAAGGTGACTGAGGACGTGGAGAAGAAAGCTGCGGCCGCAGGGGAAGAGATGATTGATATTGAGAAGATTCAGGATATGGTGGAGGAGGCTTTGTTCGAGCAGCACTGCTACCATACGGCCAAGGCATATATCCTATACCGGATTGAGAAGGAGAAGGAGCGAGCCAACGGCAACTGGAAGGACGGTCTTTTAAGCAGGGAGTTTTTAAGCTCCTATAAGCATGCGCCCAATCCTATGGAGCAGCTTGGCTCCTTTGTATACACGAGGACTTATTCCCGCTTTCTGCCGAGGATTGGGAGACGGGAGTTCTGGTGGGAAACGGTGAGAAGAGCCGTGGAATATAACTGTTCCCTCGCGCCCACCTCCAGAGATGAGGCGGAGAAGCTGTATGACAATATCTATCACCTGCGGCAGTTTTTGTCCGGTCGCACGCTCTGGGTGGGAAATACGCCTGTGGCGGACGCTTATCCCATGGCGAACTATAACTGCGCCTTTGAGGTGATTGATGATTTCCACGCATACCATGACCTTTTTTATTTATTGATGGTGGGCAGCGGCGTGGGAGTCCGTGTGCTCAAAGAGGATGCGCAGAAGCTTCCGAAAATCCGTACAGATGTGAAGATTCTTCATAAGGCTTATGACGGCAGGCCGCAGGAGCAGCGTCTGGAATTTACGGATGTGACCTTTACCAGAGATACAGTCACTCTGGCGGTTGGGGATTCCAAGGAGGGATGGGCCCAGGCTCTTGAGCGGTACTTTGAGATTCTCACCAACAATGAATATGTGAAAATTAAAGAGATTGTGGTTGATTATGATTCTATCCGTCCCCGTGGCGAGCGTCTGAAGAATTTCGGCGGTACGGCCAGTGGATATGAGTCTATGATGACCATGCTTCATAAAATCCATAAGGTGATTGTGGCAGCAGGTGCCCGTGACGGGGCGAAGCGCACGCAGCTCCAGCCCATCGACCTTTTGGACATTGCAAATATCATCGGTGAAAATGTGGTTTCCGGCGGGGTAAGGCGGACCTCGGAAATCGGCCTGATTGACGCGGATGACAGGACTTGTATTGAAGCGAAGAATCATCTCTACCGCCAGGTAAACGGACGCTGGGAAATCAACAAGGCGATTGCGCACCGCCAGATGAGCAATAATTCTATTTACTATCGTAAAAAACCGTCAAGGGATATGCTTCACTGGCATTTGGAGCAGATGCGGTATTCCGGGGAGCCGGGGTGGATTAATGAGGAGGCGGGACGTAAGCGGCGGCCGAATTTCAATGGCTGTAATCCCTGCGGAGAAATCCTTCTGGACAGCCATGGACTCTGCAATCTTACGACTTTGAATGTAATGGGATTTGTAAAGGGCGGCGTACTGGATGAAAAAGGACTGCTGGAGGCGCAGCGGCTTTCTGCCAAGGCAGGCTTCCGTATGACCTGCCGGGAGCTGGAAATCCACCGCTGGAATGAGGTGCAGCAGCGTGACCGTCTGCTTGGCTGTTCGTTGACGGGATGGCAGGATATGGTCAATGCCACCGGCCTGACCCGTGAAGGCCAGATTGAGCTTTTGGAGAAGCTGCGCGCGGCGGCTCATGAGGCAGCGGGCAAGCTGGCGTCCAGGCTGGGAGCGGAAAAGCCATTGCTTGTGACTACGATTAAGCCTGAGGGAACGCTTTCGCTCCTTCCCACAGTATCGAACGGTGTGCATTATTCCCACGCGCCGTATTATATCCGGCGCATCCGTATCAGCGCAACCGACCCGCTGTGCCGTGTGTGCGAGGATCTGGGCTATCCGGTGCTGCCGGAGGTGGGGCAGGACCCGGAGAATCCGGTCACTAAGGTGGTGGAATTCCCCGTGCAGTCGCCGTCCGGCTGTGTCAAGGCAGACGTATCGGCCATTGCGCAGTTGGAAAATTATAAAATGTTTATGAAGCATTATGTGGACCATAATTGTTCGATCACAGTACATGTTAGGGAGAACGAATGGGAAGAGGTTGAGGAATGGGTTTGGGATAATTGGGATGAGGTGGTGGCTCTTTCTTTCCTGAGCTATGACGATAATTTCTATGAATTGCTGCCTTATGAGGAGATATCCAAGGAAGAGTACGAACGCCGCAAGGCAGCCATGCGGCCGTTCAACCCTTCTCTTTTGTCCAAATATGAGTATGAGGAGACAGAGCTTGACATCGGAGATTCCGAATGTGTCAATGGTGTGTGTCCTGTAAGATAAGCCCTTTCGTCATTGTAACAGTTCGAGCCTGACTCGACTGTCAGTCATCCAGCCAGGTCTGTTCCGGCGCGATTGGCAGAGTGAAGATCCTTCCTCTGTCAGCGTCGGATTTGGCCTGATGGTATTTGAAAAGCATCTTATCATCCTCGAGATTTCCGAGGATTTCTATTTTTCCTGTCCTGTGGGACATGGCGTAGCGGATACATTTCCCTTGGCCGTTCTGTATATTCTTGGCTTCCTCCACAATCTGATAACCTCTGTGCAGAGGCACCTGGAACTGGTTTTTCACTCCGGTTACGGGGCGGCACTGGAATATGTAGTAGGGGATAATACCCGCGGCTGTCATCTGCTTTAAAAGCGTGCCTAAGGTTTGGCCGTCATCGTTTACGCCTTTTAAAAGTACGGTCTGGTTTCTCACCACAATACCGGCTTCCCGGAGGGCAGAGACTGCTTTTTTTGCTTCGTCCGTCAATTCCTTGGCGTGATTGAATTGGGTTACCACGTAAATCTGTTTCTTTTTATTATATGTTCTGAGAATATCTAAAAGCTCGGGGTCATCATAAATACGCATAGGCAAAACTACGGGTGTTCGCGTGCCGAAACGGATAAGATCAAGATGATCGATTTCAGAGAAAAGCTTCAGATAATATTCGATTATGTGGTTGCTGTTTAAGAATGCATCGCCTCCGGAGATAAGTACGTTGCTGATTTCTTCGTGGCTGCGTACATAATCTGCCATCATATCAATGTTTCCGGTGGTTTCTTCTGTGGATACGCCCACCAGCCTCTTGCGGAAGCAGTGACGGCAGTACATGGCGCATTGGTGCGTAGAGAGAATCAGTGCGGTTTCATGGTATTTATGCTGGAGGCCGACCATTTTGGTGTTGTCGCCCTCGCCGCTGGTATCGAATTGACCGGAGAGGTCTGTCTCCTGGATAGATGGGATGGACATTTTACGAATCGGGTCGTGTTCGTCATTCCAGTCAATGAGAGACAAATAGTACTGTGGGATGCTCATCGGATATCTGTCGAGAATACTTTGGAGCTGTGTTTCCTGTGAAGCGTTCAGCTTCAGCCGGTCCTTCAGTTCGCTGGCTTTTGTTACATTGTTTCTTAATTCTTTTTTCCAATCCATTCCATCATCTTCTTTCTTTTTTTATTAGTTTTTCCCACTTGGTATGCCTTAATTCGACATCTAGCTCCGGAAAAAACCTACCGTTTACTATTATAGCTGAAAAAGGAAAATTTTGCAACTTTATGTAAACTGAAAATTTATAAAATTCCGGCAAAATCCGGCCGCAAGATATCAGTTTCGGATATTTCTCTTGACCTGGGGTGGATAGTGTGTAGTATAATAAAAGGATATTTGATGAATGTGAAAGGGAGAAAGGATTTATATGAAAAAATTAGGTTTTGGATTAATGCGTATGCCCTTATTAAATGAGGATGACCAGACAAGCGTGGATATTCCTACCGTATGTAAGATGGTGGACTCCTTTATGGAGCAGGGATTTACATATTTTGATACGGCGTATCTGTATCATGAGTCTGCAAGTGAGAGAGTTGTCAAGGAGGCCCTGGTGGACCGCTATCCGCGTGAGAGCTTCCAGCTTGCCACAAAGATGCCTACCATGATCCTTAAGGAAAAAGAGGATTTGGAGAGGATTTTTAAGGACCAGCTTGCTAAATGCGGGGTAGAGTATTTTGATTATTATCTGATGCATTGCCTAAATGAGGAGAATTATGCGGCCACACAGAAGGTGGATGGCTTTGGATTCGGGCTACAGATGAAAAAGGAAGGGAAGGTGCGTACTCTTGGATTTTCTTTCCATGACACACCGGAGCTTTTGGAGAAGATTTTAAACGACCACCCGGAGGTGGAATTCGTACAGCTTCAGATCAATTATCTGGACTGGGAGGACGAGAGCGTTCAGGCACGTGCATGTTATGAGATATGTATGGCGCACAACAAGCCGGTGATCGTGATGGAGCCGGTAAAGGGCGGCACGCTTGCGAGAGTTCCGGCTGAGGCGGAGAAGCTTATGAAGGATTACGCGCCTGACAGCTCTGTGGCTTCCTGGGCTTTGCGGTATGCAGCGGGACTTCCGTCTGTTATGATGGTATTGTCCGGTATGTCCAATGAGGAGCAGCTTGCAGACAATACGGCTGTGATGAATGATTTCAAGCCGCTCAATGAAGAGGAGCGGGCGATCATTGCCAAGGTGACGAAGATTGTTTACGACAGCATTGCAGTCCGCTGTACAGGCTGCCAGTATTGTGTGGAGGGATGTCCTGAGAAGCTTGCGATCCCGGAGTACTTCAAGCTGTATAACCTGCATTGCCAGTACGGGGAGGACAGCGAGCTGAAAGCACGGTATGCCAAGCAGAGCAAAGACCACGGCCGTGCATCAGACTGTATCGCCTGCGGCCAGTGCGAGGAGAAATGTCCGCAGCATCTTCCAATCATTGATTTCCTGGAGAAAACTGCAGAGGTTTTTGACTGATCAGAATAAGGCAGAGGCAGAACCAAAGCTACCATAAGGTAAAATATATCGATTTAGGAACCATATAAATAAGGAGCCCCTGTTGGGATACAGATCATTCTGATTCCAACAGGGGTTTTTCTGTTTAAGTGCTGTAGAATAAAAAAGAAAAAAATGGAAATCCTGGTATTAATAGAAAAAAACTCAGCATATGTCCGGCATGTTTATAGGCAAAAACGCTGCGCAACAGTTATGTTGAGTGAAATGGAGGATACCATGGATTCTGTTTGGTCGAAAACTTGTGAGATAGAAAAGAGGGAGGCTCTACCCGGGGATATTGAGCGTGAGGTGGTGGTGATTGGCGCGGGAATGGCTGGAATCCTCATTGCAAATGCGCTGCAGAAATCGGGCAGGGAGGTGGTGGTGCTGGAGGCTGAACGGATAGCCTCGGGCCAGACCAGGAATACCACGGCAAAAATAACCTCACAGCACGGATTTATTTACTCCGGACTGATTGATACACTAGGAGAAGAGAAAGCTCGTCAGTATGCGGCCGCCAATCAAAAGGCCATTCTTGAATATAAGGCCATGGTTCAGGAACGGGAGATTGACTGCGATTTTGAAGAAACGGACGCGTATGTATACGCACAGGAGGAATCGGTGCTCAAAAAAGAGGCCGAGGCTGCCGCGAGCCTTGGTCTGCCCGCGTCCTTTATGCAAAAACCGGAGCTTACGTTTCCCAATGCCGGAGCGGTGAAATTTACGAACCAAGCTCAGTTTCATCCGTTGAAATTTCTGCGCGCAATCACAGAAAAGCTTGAGATTTACGAGGATACCAGAGTGCTTAAGGTGGAGGAGCAAACTGCTGGGAAAGCTGCAGAGTATACAGCAGGATATGCTTCTGCAGAAGACAGAGAAAAGGAGCAGGTAGTTTCCACCAATCGTGGCATTGTCAGGGCAAAGAAAGTAGTTTTTGCGTGCCACTATCCTTTTGTGAATTTCCCGGGGATGTATTTTACCCGTATGCATCAGGAGCGCTCCTATGTGCTGGCGCTTGAGAATGCGGCCAGGGTGGACGGTATGTATATCGGAGAGGGTGAAATCACCTATTCACTCCGTAATTACGGGGATTTATTGATTTTCGGAGGTGGGAACCACCGTACCGGGGAGAACCGGGAGGGAGGACGATATCAGGCTCTGCGTGACAAGGCGGCTGAGCTTTTTCCGGGCTGCCGTGAAGTGGCGTGCTGGTCTGCCCAGGACTGTATCACACCGGATAATGTCCCCTATATCGGCAGGTATGCATCCGGGAAGCCGGACTGGTATGTGGCTACGGGCTTTCATAAATGGGGGATGAGCTCGTCTATGGTGTCCGCTATGATACTCCGAGATTTAATCTGTGGGATTGAGAATCCCTTTGCGGAGGTGTTTGCCCCGGACCGCCTGGACGGGCAGGATATATCGGGAATCATGTGCGAGGGAGCACATGCGGTAAAGGGCCTTACTAAGCGCTTTTTCCAGCTTCCGGCGGAGACGGCTTCCGAGCTTGCGAAGGGCAGCGGCGGGATTGTGATGCTGGAGGGAGAGAAGGTGGGCGTTTATAAGGATGAGGACGGTAAGCTCTATGCAGTGGACGTGCGCTGCCCGCATCTTGGCTGTCAGCTTGAGTGGAACCCGGATGAGCTGAGCTGGGACTGCCCTTGTCACGGCTCCCGCTTTGACCGTTTCGGAAAGTTGATTTCAAATCCGGCACAGGAGGATGTGAACCGTTATGCGTGATTATTTTTGTGGATGGTATTTTAAATGTCAGAATGATACGGGAACGCTGGCCTTTATTCCGGCGTTTCATGTAAAGGATCATGAGAGGACCTGCTCTCTCCAAGTGATTACACAGGATGAGAACTGGAACCTTGATTTTGACTGTGCGGACTTGCGCATAGGGAAGCGAGGACTGCAGGTGAGGTTAGGGGACAGTGTGTTTACGGAGAGTGGAATGGCGGTGGATGTGCGTACGGAGGGACTTGAGGTGTACGGCAAAGTGAGGTTTGGTCCGCTGCGGCCTTTGAAATACGACATTATGGGACCGTTTTGTTTTGTACCGTTTATGGAATGCCGTCATAGTGTGTATAGTATGGAGCATTCCGTTGAGGGAAGGATATGCGTCAATGGGCGGGAGTACAGCTTTGAACAGGGAAGAGGGTATATTGAGGGCGACCGGGGGCACTCGTTTCCGAAGTCTTATGTGTGGAGCCAATGTCATTTCTCGGAGGGCTCTTTGATGCTTTCTGTGGCGGACATCCCTCTTGGGTGTGTGAATTTTACCGGTGTGATCGCGGTGGTGGTTTACAGAGGGAAGGAGTACCGGCTTGCCACTTATCTGGGGGCGAAGGCAGTGATATCCGGGCCGGGCGAGGTATGCATCCGACAGAGCGGTGCAGTGCTCCGGGCCAGGCTTTTGGAGCGCGCAAAGCGTCCTCTTTTGGCACCGGAGGGCGGGGCGATGACGAGGATCATTCATGAGAGTCCGGAATGCAGGGCGGTATACAGCTTTTGGGTGGATGGGCGAACGTTATTTTCATTTGAGTCCTGCAGGGCGGCCTTTGAGTATGAACAGTAATTTTTATATGTAAAAAAGGATGTGGACCTTTTCTTTCCATGATGTTAGAATAGAAAGAAAACATTATTTGGAAGAAAGTGAAGGATAGAGCAATGATTTATTTTACAAGCGATTATACCGAGGGTGCACATGAGAGAATACTTGCGAGGCTGACAGAGACGAATCTTGTGCAGTCAACCGGATATGGGGAGGATGAATTCTGCGAGGAGGCAAGGAAGCTTATTCAGAAGGCATGTGAAGCGCCGGAGGCAGCTGTGCATTTTCTGGTAGGCGGCACCCAGACGAATACAACGGTGATCAGCTCAGCGCTGCGTGCCCACCAGGGTGTGATATCTGCAGAGTGCGGTCATATTTCCGTCCATGAGACAGGAGCGATCGAGGCTACAGGACATAAGGTGCTCACACTGCCGTCGAAGGATGGTAAGATTACCGCCGAGCAGGTGCGAAGCCTTTGTGAGGCGCATATCAATGACGATAGCTTTGAGCATACGGTACAGCCGAAGATGGTTTATATCTCTAATCCTACGGAGTACGGTATGATCTATCAGAAAGATGAGCTTATGAAGCTTAAGGAAGTGTGCCGGGAATATGGCCTTTATCTGTTTATGGACGGTGCGCGGCTGGGCTATGGGCTGACGGCTCCTGACAATACACTGACGCTTTCCGATGTTGCACGCTTCTGTGATGTATTCTATATCGGCGGAACGAAGTGCGGTGCTCTTTTCGGGGAGGCAGTTGTGATTACGAATCCTGAGCTTCAGAAGGACTTCCGTTATGTGATCAAGCAGAAGGGCGGAATGCTGGCTAAGGGCCGTCTTTTAGGTATTCAATTTGCTGAGCTTTTTAAAGACGGCCTGTATTTTGAAATCTGCCGTCATGCGAATGAGCTTGCTATGGAGCTTAAGAAGGGCTTTTGTGAAAAAGGCTGGGAGCTTTATGTGGACAGCAGTACGAATCAGCAGTTCCCCATTGTGAGCAATGAGCTTCTTGCAAAAATCAGTGAAAAATATGCGGTTTCCTATACCGCCGCTTGTGGTCCGGAGAAAAGCATTGTGCGTTTCTGTACAAGCTGGGCTACGAAGGAGAACTATGTGCGGGAGTTTTTAGACGACTTAAAGAACTGGTAATCCGCGACAGTGTGCAAAAATTTATGCGGCTGTATAAGAATGCCTGACCAGGCCCGGACTTTTACATTAGGAGGAAAGCCTATGTCATTAAAAAAATTGAGTAAACGGAAGCTATTTGTCTGCATGATGACGGTTCTGTTTTTGTTTTGTTCTTTGGCCGTTTCGGTGACTGCAGATTCGACAGCTTCGGATACAGGAGCCTCTGCAGGCCGTGTGGTCAGAGTTGCTTATCCGCTGATTGACGGATTCAGCGAGAAGGATAGTAATGGCCGGTATTCAGGTTTGATCGTGGATTATCTTAATGAAATGTCCAAGTATACGAACTGGCAGTATGAATACGTGGAGGGCGGATACGAAGAGCTCTATACTTCCCTGATAGCAGGGGATGTAGATTTGATGGGGGGGATGTTTTACGAACCTTCATACGAGGAAGAACTAGCGTATCCTGATTATAATATAGGTTATAATTATGGGTTATTATTTGCGCGACAGGATGATGACAGTGTCCGCAGTTATGATTATGAATCTATTAAAGGCAAAAAAATCGGAGTTTTTGAAAAGGCAACCGCAAAGATAGAGCGGTTGAAGAAATTTCTCGATTATAATCAGATCGACTGCGAGCTTGTGTATTATACAGCAGATGATATGACAAATGATAACCTCTATCAGCATCTCATCGATGGTGAAGTGGATCTGCTTATGGGAAATGATGTGGAGAATAACGGGACATTCCGGGTAATTGCGGAGTTTCAGGCTCAGCCGTTTTACTTCGTAACAAAGAAGGGAAATGATGAGGTTCTCAATGGGCTTAATGATGCGCTTGCGCAGATCAGTCAGTGCATTCCGGAGTTTGCCTCGGAGCATTATGCAGAACATTTTCAGGATATACGCGGTATTAAAATTGCCTATACGGATGAAGAGAAGCAGTACATAGAAGATTCACCTCCGGTTAAAGTAGCAATTGATCCGAAGCTGCATCCATTTTACTGTGATTATGAAACGGACGGGCATGAGGGAATCTGCCCTGAGCTTTTAGATAAAATCAGTGAGGATACGGGACTTAAGTTTACCTATGTGTACGCTGACAGTTACCAGGATATGCTCGACAAGGTGCGGAACGGAGAAGCGGATCTTGCTGGGTGTTATTATGATTCCGAAGAGACGGCGCTTGGACAGGGCCTGGGACTTTCCATAGCGTATACATCTTTTAACAATGTTCTTGTTAAGAATAATTCAGTGACATATCCGTCTGACGGACTGACTACAATGATTCTGGAAGGCAGACACCTGCCGTCCACGGTTAGAACGGATGAGGTGGCATACTGTACGAAGATGGAGGAGGGGCTTGAAGCAGTAGACAAGGGTGAGGCGGATATCTTGTATGGGCTCTCCGTGTGTCTTGAGCAGGAAATCCAGCGTAAGCGATACCCGGATGTGACGGTCCTTACGCTGAATGATGTACAGAGCAATATTTCATTTGCTTTTGCAAGACCTATAGATACAACCTTGCTTCGTATTATTAATAAATCCATTGAGAATCTCAATACTGAGGAACGGCAGGCCATTGTAGACAACAATATGGTTTCCAATGCGGACAGCTATTGGACTTTGCGGAGCCTTTTGTACTCTAATCCAGAGGGAGTCATTGGAATCCTTTTAATCTTTTTGATTCTGGTGATTGCCATTGTGATGATCGTGTCCCATTCCAGGGTGAAAAATGCGCTGATGCTCAGTGAGCTTCAGAAGGCGGAGGCGGCAAGCCAGGCGAAAAGTGAGTTCCTTTCGAAGATGTCACATGAGATCAGAACGCCTATTAATGCAATCGTAGGTCTTACGGGGCTTGCGGCTTCCTCAGGCGAGGCTTCTCCTGAACTGATGAAGCACTTGTCAAAGCTGCAGGCTTCTTCGAAGTATCTGCTTGCCCTAATCAATGACATCCTTGACATGTCAAGGATTGAGAATGGCAAAATGGCGCTTAGCCCGGAAAATTTCTCTATGCTGCAGATGCTGGACCAGGTGAGGAGTATGATACAGCCTGAAGCACAGCGCAAGAGAGTGGATCTTTCCTTTGAGATTGATGTGCAGGACGAATGGTTTTTCGCGGATTTTGTGCGGTTAGAGCAGGTATTGGTCAATCTTCTTACAAATGCTGTGAAATTTACGATGCCGGATGGACGGGTATTGCTGCATGTAAAAGAGATTTCCCGTGACAATGACAAGGCAGTGGTTGATTTTCAGGTAAAGGATACGGGCATTGGTATTGAGAAGGAAGCGCAGAAACGTATTTTTGAGGCTTTTGAACAGAGCGGCAGCAATATTTCTAAATGTGCGGGCACGGGTCTGGGGCTTCCGATTTGTAAAAGCATAGTACAGATGATGGGCGGCACGCTGGAGCTTAAAAGTACGCTGGGTGAAGGGTCACAGTTTTATTTCACTCTGGAGCTTGCTCTCGGGGAAGAAAAAACCCCGTCATTTGTGAAAAAAGACTATGGAAATTATGATTTCCATAATATACGTATCCTGCTGGTGGAGGATAATGAGCTCAATGCAGAAATTGCAAGAGAGTTCCTGACGAAGCAGGGGGCAGCCGTAGATATAGCGGTCAACGGGCAGGAAGCAGTGGATTTCTTTAAAGGCAGTGCAAAGGGTTACTTCCGGCTCATTCTCATGGACATACAAATGCCTGTGAAAAACGGGCTGGAGGCGGCAAGGGAAATCCGGGCATGCAGCCATCCTCAGGCAAAGAGCATTCCAATCGTTGCAATGACGGCGAATTCCTTCCAGGAGGATGTGGACGCTGCCATAGCGGCTGGTATGAACGGATTTATTCCTAAGCCGGTAGATGTGCATTATTTGTACCAGGAGATTGAGAATATCCTTAAATAATGATTTATCGCAGCAGAGACGATTCCGGAGAGGGAAGTCTCTGCTGCTTTGTGTTAAAAAACGCCCTTGTCTGTGACGAAAACACAAAAACTTAACAAAAAAAGTCTTGTATTATGAGAGGGATTTGTTTATACTAAAAAGCGAAAAGAGGGAAAGAAACATTATGATACGTCATGCAGATTTTGAAGATATTCCCCAGTTGAAAGAGATATGGAGCGAGGCATTCGGTGAAGAGGATTATGCCGAGGAGTTTTATGCATGTATATTCCGGCCGGAGCATACGCTGTGTGAGACTGAGGGTGATACGGTACTTGCCATGCTTCATAAAATCCCCTGTCATATTGAAATGGGGCAGGGGGTATATGAAAATGTGTATTATTTATTTGCCCTTGCTACCAGATCCGCGGCACGGAGCAGAGGAATTATGGGACAGCTCATTGAGCGTGCGTATGAGGAAATCCGCAGTGAGGGAGTGGAAACTGTTTTTCTGATTCCTGCCCAGGAGAGTCTGAAAGGGTATTATAAACGATTTGGTTTTACACCGCTTAGAAATCTGCCGGTATTTGAGACGCATTGCTCAAGGGCAGAATCAGACAGGCAGAAGACGGTGGAGAGCAGTATTACAGTTAAACAGGCATCTATGGATGAGGCTGCTCTTTTGATGAAAAGCGGCAGATGGAAATATACGAACCGGAATGTATATTTTCCGGAGGCTGTGGAGGCATTTTGCCTGGAGTGGGCGCTTAAGGAGGAAAAAGCTGTCTTTTATAAGGTGTTTTGCAGAGACCGGGAGGCCGGTTTCCTCTTGGGGAAACGGGAAGAGCACATTTTACAAGTGTCTGTATATGGCATGGACCACTCTTGCTGGCTTCAGATTGGGGAGGCGTTGCGTGAGGAAGAGATTACGGCCATACAAATCCCGGCACAGCATAACCCATGTGAATTTTACTTTCGGGAGCTTAATGAGTACGGAGGATATCCGATATCCGTTCAGGGCGGCAAAGGGATAGAACTGCTTCACGGATTAATCCCTATTTGAAAAAGGAACCTGCAGACAAACGCGTACAGGAGGTTATATGGAATTTAAGAAAATAGCATTAGAAAATTTAGAGGAAATGAGATACTATCTGAATAAATCAGGAAACAGAGGGTGTAATTACAGTGTAGGCAATATCCTTATCTGGGGACAGGACCTGCCGCTGACTTATACTATTATAGAGGATGTGATCGTATTCCGTACCATCACGGATAAGGAGGCAATCTATCACATCGCGCAGTATAGTGAAAGATTCCCGGAAATGATCCAGAAGCTTTCTGAGGATGCCAGAAGTCTTGATAAGGAAATGCTTTTTGCAGATCTTAATCAGGAGATGAAGGATACCTTGGATGAGAATTATCCGGGTATGTTTGAGCTTGAATATGACAGGGACGGCAGCGATTATGTGTATGAAACCGAAGCGCTTGCCACATTAAGCGGAAAACGCTACCACAAAAAGAAAAATCACGTGAACCGTTTTAAAAAGAATGTTGCTTTTACCTATGAGGAGATTACGCCGGAAAATATTGAGGAGTGTGCGCAGATGGCAGCGCTTTGGCGTGAGGGCCGGGAGATGACGCCTTCCCTTGAGGCAGAGACAAAGGCGCTCTCCCTTGCGCTTCGCCATTATGAGGCGCTTGGCTTTGAGGGCGGGCTTATCCGTGTGGACGGAAGGGTGATGGCGTTTACCCTGGGAGAGCAGGTGACGGAGGATACTTTTGTCACACATTTCGAGAAAGCGCTCGACACCATACCTGAGCTGTATGCGGTGATAAACCAGCAGTTCGCCGAACATCAGCTGAAAGCCTACCGTTACGTGAACCGTGAGGAGGATTTAGGACTGGAGGGGCTGAGAAAGGCAAAAACTTCTTATCATCCGGCCTTTATGGTGGATAAATATAAAGCAAGACTCAAGGCCTGCTACAGAAGGAATACAGTCTGTCTGTGGTATTGCAGAGATTTCTGCCGTACAGCCTGATAAGTGTAAAATGACGCTGTGCCGGCAAAAGCCTGGTTGGCAGTTATCCTGCGCGAGTAAAAAAGTTCCATGGCAGCTATCCTGCGCCATCGAGTTATTGCTTTAATTCGACAAAATATTCATTGCAAAAAGAAAATATTTCCTGTATAATAATAAGTGATTTTTATAATATCTGGGATACAGGAAGTACATGGGTGTACAGCGACTATGCCGCAGTACACCCCTTTTTGCTTAAGTCAGGGTGGAGGCGGGATGTGCATATGCCGTCCGTCAGACACATATAATGGCAGGAAGGAAGAGTGCCTGCAGACTTAGCGCCAGCTTCAGAGTTGTGCCGCTGGGGTTAAGTCTGCAGACAAAGAAATCCCGGATACCAAAAAATAAGGTGAGGGAGGAAAAATATGTTAGAAACAGTGACAAATGTGATTAACAGCATTGATAAGTTCGTGTGGGACTGGTGGATGATTCTATTGCTACTGGGCACTCATATTTTCATGACCATCCGCACAGGCTTTATCCAGAGGAAGGTAGGCACAGGGATTAAGCTGTCCGTGTCCAAGGACCCAGACGCAGAGGGAGAGGTAAGCCAATTCGGTGCTCTGACTACAGCGCTTGCGTCCACCATCGGAACAGGAAATATCATCGGTGTGGGAACAGCCGTGGCTCTGGGCGGACCCGGTGCGGTACTGTGGTGCTGGCTGACCGGCGTGTTCGGTATTGCCACGAAATACAGTGAGTCCCTGATCGCGGTAAAATACCGTGTTAAGACAAAGGACGGACGTATGCAGGGCGGTGCAATGTATGCTTTGGAGCGCGGTCTGAATATGAAATGGCTTGCTTTGATCTTTGCGTTCTTTGGCGGCTTTGCCTCCTTTGGTATTGGCTGTGCCACGCAGGTAAACGCCATTGCTACCGTGTGCAAGGAGAATCTGGGCATTCCTCATGCAGTGGTCGGTCTTGTGGTGGCTGCTCTGACGGCTCTTGTTATCTTCGGCGGAATCAAGTCCATTGCCAATGTATGTGAAAAGCTCGTTCCCTTTATGGCTGTTTTTTATGTGATTGGCTGTGTGATCATTCTGGGCATTAACTTTGACTTTATCCTTCCGGCGGTCAAGACGATCTGCAAGCTGGCTTTCACCCCGGGAGCTGCTGCCGGCGGGCTTGTGGGACGCGGGATTATGATGGCAATGCAGTACGGTATTGCCCGTGGATTGTTCTCCAATGAGTCCGGTATGGGTTCTGCTCCAATCGCGGCTGCAGCGGCACGTACCAGGAATCCGGTGCGTCAGGCCCTTGTGTCCTGTACAGGTACATTTTGGGATACGGTTATTGTGTGTGCAATGACAGGTCTTGTGCTCGTAACCAGCATCATGAAGAATCCGGCCATTGATATGGGAAATATTACAGATGGAGGAATCCTCACTACGCTTGCGTTTTCACAGATTCCGGTGCTTGGGCCGTTGATTCTGGTGGTGGGAATTATTTCTTTCGCTTATTCCACTGTGCTCGGCTGGGCTTATTACGGTGAGCGCTGCGTGGAGTATTTTGCAGGAAAGAAGGGGCTCATCCCTTACCGGGTGCTGTACATACTGGTGGCGGCCATTGCTCCGGTTGTTTCCCTGAATCTGGTATGGACCATCGCCGATATTCTGAATGCGCTGATGGCCGTGCCCAACCTGGTGGCGGTGCTGCTATTGTCTAATGTAGTTGTCCGCGAGACGAAAAGGTATCTGGGGCGGCTGGATGATAAGGATGACACGCCGGTGCCTGTGATAGACAAATAAGTGAATTGAAAACAGCAGTATCCTACTCAGGTGGAGCTGCTGTTTTTTCAGTTTTTTTTGACAAATATGGGGACAGCAGGTATAGTATAAGGCATACACTTAGGAGGAGCAGACGTATGTGGAACAGAAAGGACCTAAAGCAAAAGGCAAAGGGTATGCTGCGGCATCATTACCTGAGGGTGGTGGCCATATGTTTTATCCTGGCTTTTGTGGCGGGAGAATATGGAGATTCTCTGTGGACCGTGCGCTACTATGATGAGAGCAGAGAAATCGATACAGTGGAGAATAACCTTTTACAGCCTTATGATGCCCATGTGGTAGAGGAGGTCACAGGAAAACTTAAGAAAAGTGGACAGAAGGAGCAGGAAACGCAGGAGGAGACACGGCAGAGCGTGCCAGTAATCCAAAATCCCCGTGGGACCAAGACCGTTGTGCCGAATTCCCGGGGTGTGTTTGCAAAGATATATCATAACACGAATGCGGATGGTTCTTTATTTTTCGGTGTGGTACATACACTGATACCGTTTTTTCAAAAAAGTGAGTTTATGCAGCTGTTGATATCCCTGGCAGGTATTGCATTTACCTTTAGCTGGTGGTTTTTCGTACAGAATATCCTGCTGGTGGGAGAAAAGAGGTTTTTTCTGGAAAAAATAAATTATACAGAGATTCCCTTCCGCTCCCTGCTGCTGCCAGTGCATGTGGGCAAGCTGTTTAATACGGCCGCAGCCATGGCTTATAAGAGCTGTTTCCAGTTTTTGTGGGACCTGACGATTGTGGGAGGTTTTATCAAGCACTATTCTTATTTGATGGTGCCGTATATTCTCGCGGAAAATCCTGCTGTGAAGCCACGGGAGGCATTAAATATGTCAAAGCAGATGATGAAGGGAGAAAAGTGGCAGGTATTTCTGTTGGATCTGTCCTTTGCAGGATGGTTTATTTTGAGTGCTCTGACCTTTGGACTGGTTAATATTTTCTTCCTGAATCCGTATCTCACTTCGGCTCACGCCCAGCTTTACCGTTCGCTTAGATTTAAGGCGATTGACGAGCGGATGTCAGGATATGAGAATTTCAATGATGAGTGGCTGTTTGAGATGCCGGAAAGTATTAAGCGTGGTCCGGATGAGGATTACTCTTACCCAATCGGATATTTTCCGATTCCGGAGCACAGACACAGAATATGGCTTCGGAATGATTACATGCGTCGCTATTCTCTGCAGTCTGTGATATTGTTGTTTTTTACCTTTTCGTTTATCGGGTGGATTTGGGAAGTCTGCCTTCACATTGTGCAGGATGGGGCTTTTGTCAACCGCGGGGTGATGTACGGACCTTGGCTTCCTATCTACGGCTCAGGGGGAGTGCTGATCCTTGTGTTATTGCAGAAGGTTCGGAGAAATCCGGGACTTACCTTTTTCCTTACCGTTGTTATCTGCGGGATTGTGGAGTATGGGACCAGCTGGTATCTGGAGGTCACAAAGGGCACGAAATGGTGGGATTATTCCGGCTATTTCCTGAACCTCAACGGCAGGATCTGCGCGGAGGGACTGTTTGTATTCGGCCTTGGCGGGTGTGCGTTTATCTATATTCTGGCCCCGTTCTTTGATGAGCTGTATAAAAAAATACCGCCTTACCGTCAGATGCTTATCTGTCTGATGCTGATTGCCGCTTTTGCCGCGGATTCCTCGTATTCACGGCTTCATCCCAATATGGGGAAGGGCATCACGGATTATGGATTTAATGAGCCTGTAAATGAGCGGCAGCTAAACCGGGAGTATGACTGGGAAAAGTGGAATGTGTAGAAATATGGCATGTCTGGCAGGTGGCAGAGGAGTGTACAGAGAGAACGCCTGGGCATAAAACCGGAAAATGAATGGTGGGATAACTGTGGACAAGGAATGGAAATACCTGACAGGCAGCGAGGACGAGGGGAAAACGGTTGGTGAGATTCTGAGGGCCGCCGGGTTTTCTAAAAAGGAAATCAGCCGACAGAAGTTTTTGCCCGGGGGAATCCTTCTGGATGGAGAGCAGTGCCGTGTGACATGCAGAGTGCATGAAGGGCAGATGGTAGCGCTTATGCTGCGGGAGGGGAAGACAGGCTCTCCCGCATCGCCGGATAGGAACGGAAGGAAAGATGGAGTTTCTGGGACCAAAACACCGGATATGTATAGCAGGGAAGCCGTTATGTCAGAGGCAGGTATAGGAAAACGGCGGCTTCCTTTGCAGATATGCTATGAGGATGAGGACCTTATAGTAGTTGATAAGCCAGCGGGTCTTGCGTGTCATCTTGGAAGAGGGCATTATGAAGATAACCTGGGCAGCATTCTGCAGAGAATTTGTGCAGATGATAAAAGTAGTCGTGTGAATGCAGTGCGTCTTATCGGTCGTTTGGACAAGGATACTTCCGGGCTGGTGGTCCTGGCAAAGAACCGTGCGGCAGCCGCGCGCCTGTGGAAGCAGCGGAGTGACGGTACCTTTGTGAAGTATTACCAGGCGTTTGTACACGGATATATGCCGGTGAAACGCGGTACTATAAAAATACCGGTTATGAAGATTCCGGGGGAAAAGAATAAAATGCAGGCGGATGAACAGGGGCTGCCTGCTGTTACTCATTATAGAGTTTTGCAGGAAGGACAGCTTTTCGGCCAGAAAGCTTCGCTTTTGGAATGTGTCCTTGATACTGGCCGTACCCACCAGATCCGGGTGCATATGGCATATGAAGGTCATCCTCTGTTCGGCGACCCAATTTACGGTGTGGGGGACAAAGCTCCGAGACTATGCCTGCACGCTCAACGGATATGCCTGCGGCAGCCGTTTACAGGTGATGAAATGGTGGTGTGTACGCCGGAGTTTTCCGAGTTATTATAGTTGGAGCCGGATATCAGGAGGGGACTATGGGCAGGAGATTTAGTATGCGAAAAACAGGAGCATTAATTCTGGCGGTTTTGTTTATTTTCTCAGGCTGTAGCGCCGGTACGGAAGAAACACCGAAGGAGCCGCTACGTGCGGCTATTTTTTACCGCTCCGATATTTGGGTGCAGGATATCAACATTATGCGGCAGATAGCCGACAGTATCGAGAAAAATCTGACTGGCCATTACGAGGTGGCTTTAAGTAAATATGGTACGGAAGGTCTGTCTGTTACGGATGCGGTTAACACTGCCATCGATATGCAGACAGATGTTTTGATTTTTTATAGCATAAATTCTGAAACTGCACTGGAGAGCTATCGAGGTCTAAAAAATAAGGGGATCCAACTGCTTCTGGTAGACGGAGATTTGGAGGAAAGCGGTCGGTTTGCCTATATAGGAACAGATAATTATACGTCAGGGCAACAGGCAAATGACGCAATTGTGGATACTATGGGCACGGAATGCTGTGTGGCTGTGCTTTCACCTGCCTTGGAAACTACTCTTTGCAGTGTAAATGCACGTTTGAAGGGCTTTGAGGCAGCAGCGGAAGCAAGCGGGCTTATAATCGATGCCTACTGTGAGACCTCCTATGATTCGCTTACAGCAATTGAACGTGTTAAAAAGCTTCTGGATACTCATCCTGATGTTGAAGTGCTCTATTGTACTGAGGCTGTTTCCGGTCAGGCAGCAGCTGATGTAGTCCATGCTCGTGGACTGGATGATGAAATCATGGTTATCACTTATGATATAAACGAAAGTATGAAGGACGACCTGAGCAGCGGTGCACTGGATTTGACCCTTGCACAAAATACAGAGGAAATCGGTAAAGCCTGCGCTGAGGCTCTAATCCGCCTGGCCCATGATAGATCTGCTGAAAAAGGTGACGATGTTTACTTCGACTGTACGTTGGTGGCATCGGAGGATCTTAAGGGGGAGGAAACCAATGAAAGATAAAATTAAATATCGGTCTATAAAGCAAAAAATGTTTTGGTTTTCAACCTTATTAATCTGTCTTATAGTTGTATTTTTTCTGCTCATCTGGGGAGGTAATCATTATCTTTTTCAGCAGCAGGACCGGTTACTAAAGGTTCAACAGCATTTTTCCACTCTCGTTTATGGTCTGGGAGAGGCGGACAGTGCTCTTTATTCATTTGCACAAAAAAGTACAGATGAATTGAAATACAAATGTAGGGCTTCCTTGGATAGCGTAACGGAGGCATCACGACAGCTTTCAGAACTTGTGCATAAGCCTATTTTCGTGGATCTTAATTATATGGTTCAGACATACACGAATGCGGCAGACCAGTTGCTTTCAGCGAGAGGTTTGGAAACAGGCCGTATGCTTTCTATGTATCATGCCTGTACCGAGCATCTGCAAATCATAGAATCTTTGATGCATGAGTATAATTATGAAGTTGATAATGACCGGTTTGAACGTGAGCAGCAGCTTGTTCAACTGCAGGAAATTATAAATGAAATTATGGTAGGGGCGTGTATTGCACTATTGGGAGTCTGTGCTTTGTTTTTTCTTAGCTTTTCCCGTCATATTACTAAGAGGATTGTTCTTCTTACCGGACAAGCGGAGAAAATCAGCCAAGGGGAATGGAATACGGCGGTTCCCGGGCAGATAGAAGTGCGTGATGAGGTTGGGGTGCTGGCAAAAGCATTTTATCACATGCTGGAGGTGATACATCAACAAATTGAACAGCTTAAACGGCAGGAAGCTATGGAACGCCATCTAAAAGAAGCTGAGGTGGCGGCAGCCAACATGAAAACCAGAATGGAGCATGCGCAGCTTTGCATATTGCAGTCCCGGGTTAATCCGCATTTCCTCTTTAATACCCTCAATGTAATTGCCGGTCAGGCTGCGGAGGAAGCAGCTTTTACCACAATGGACATGCTTCTTGAGACTGCAGATTATCTCCGTTATTCTCTAAATAAGCTGGATAAAATTGTAACCTTGAAAGAGGAGCTGCAGAATGTGGAAGATTATTTTCAAATCCAAAGGCGGCGGTTTAGGGAGCGGATACAATTTTCGATTGAATATGAAGAAACAGTGTCTCATTTAAAGATTCCATCCATGGTTCTCCAGCCTTTGTGCGAGAACGCACTTATCCATGGAATAATGCCTATGAAGTCTGGCGGAAGCATCTGTTTACGTACCAAAATGTGTGGACAACAGGTACAAATTACTGTTGTAGACAACGGAGCAGGATTTTCGCCTGAACGGCTCAGTGAGATTCTGGAACGGTTGAATAATAAAGATTATGATGATGCACAGGGAATTGGTCTTTATAATATTCTGCAAAGGCTTCGGGCTTATTTTAACGAAAATGTGGAATATAGCATCACCAGCACTCCCGGCATTGAAACAAATGTCTCTTTGTGCATTCCGGCGGTAATGAGTACAGAAAAAGGAGAAGAATGCGATGATTAAAGTGGTTTTAGCTGATGACGAACCGTTAGCAATTACATTACTGAAACACCATATTGCCTGGGAACAGCAAGGTCTTGTCCTCGCAGGCTGTGCCCGGGATGGAGATGAGCTGTATGAAATGATTTTTTCTCTTCGCCCTGAAATTGTGATTACAGATATTCAGATGCCTGGCCGTTCAGGTCTTGAAATTATTGCAAAAGCGCTGGAAGCCGGGTTGCCTACGAGGTTTATTATAATAAGCTCTTATGCAAGTTTCGAATATGCCCGGAAGGCAATTCAGTTAGGCGCGGAGGATTTCCTGCCCAAGCCTGTAAGCCGCAGAGAATTGTCAAAAACCTTATCCCTCGTCCTCGAGAAGCTCAAGCTTCCTCAGCCTGGCGAGGAATCCTGCCGTAAGCTGATTTTGACAGCAAAAGAGTATATAGAGGAACATTTCAGTGAGCATCTGACATTAGAAAATGTGGCTTCGCATATTTATGTCAGCACTAGCTATCTTTCTACCTTGTTCAAAAAAGAAACGGGCATTAACTTTGTAAGTTATCTCACAGAGGTGCGGATGAAAAATGCCCGCAGCTATTTGGATGATAATAGCCTTACCATTGCGCAGGTGGCTGATATGGTGGGTTATAAGGACGTAAAACATTTCAGCAGTGTTTTCCAGAAATTTTATCAGGTTTCTCCGGCACAGTACCGTAAATAGTACTGTGTTCTTTTTATTTTAGGGGGGAATCTTTTGATTTATTCGGGTTTCTTTTTCTGATGCGCTCAACTAATTGACTTTTGTGAGCAGTTATTTTATTCTTGTCTCACTTAATTAAGAACTATAGACGAGTGATACGCGTACCTCTGACTCAAAGAAAGAGAGGAAGTTGAAAGATGAAAAGAAAGCGATTCATAGCCGTGCTGGCAGCTGCATCATTAATGATGACCGCTATGCCTGCAGTAAGTTATGCAGGAAATTTAGACCCCGATTCAAATGCAAAAGAAGTTGCATTACAGGTAGCCGCAGAGGGTGCGGTCCTTTTGGAAAACAATGGGGTTCTTCCTATCCAGAAGGATTCATCCAAACTGGCCGTATTCGGACGTACCCAGGTGGATATCTGTAAAGGCGGAGGCGGTTCCGGCACAGTACACACCAATGCCTCTTATAACTTTATCCAGGGGTTTGAAGAAGCCGGTATCCAATACGACAAAGATTTAGCTGAAATCTATGCAAAGTGGTGTGCGGATAATTCAGCGGAAGATGACAGCAGTACGTTCGGAACTATGGGGAATGGTGCTTCGCAAGTGGAGATGCCGGTAGACGGGTTGAATATGGAAGAAATCGCAGGACGGACAGATATGGCGGTGGTTATCTTTGGGCGTAATTCCAGTGAGGGCGGCGACCGTTCTGCTATTGCAGGTGACTGGTATTTATCAGAGGGAGAGGAACAGCTTCTTCAGGTAGTGAGCAATTCCTTTGAAAAAGTTCTTGTAATCCTTAATACAGGCGGAATGATGGACGCAGGATTTATTGATACCTACAATGTAGACGCAGTGCTCCAGGCCTGGCAGCCAGGCGGTTATGGTGCTGTATCCGTCGGGAAAATCATTACCGGTGAAATCAATCCTTCAGGAAGTCTGATGGACACCTGGGCTTATGAGTATGATTCATATCCTGCACAAAGTGTTGCCAGTGCAAGCTTTGGCAAAAATGTTATTAACCCAGTTTACGGTGAAGACATATATGTGGGCTACCGTTACTTTGAAACCTTTGCCCCGGATGAGGTACGTTATGAGTTTGGCTATGGACTTAGTTACACCAGCTTTGATTATAAAATAAAAGACACCAGCATTGATGATACCAATATCTCTGTAACGGTTGATGTTACTAATACCGGAAACTGTAGCGGTAAAGAGGTCATTCAGGCATATTACAGCGCACCTACAGGACTTCTTGGAAAGGCAGCGTATGAGATGGCAGCTTTTGATAAGACACCGGAGCTTGCGCCTGGCGAAACATGTACACTTACTCTTTCCTTTGAAACGGAGGATATGGCATCTTACGATGACTCCGGCGTGACGGAGCATGAAAGCTGTTACGTGATGGAAGCAGGGGATTACAATATTTATGTGGGTCCTACTGTTAAGGAGCTGACACAGGCAGGCACTTATACTTTGGATGAACTGAAGGTTACCCAGGAACTCAGTGAAGTTCTGGCACCTACTTTTGCATTCGATGTTGCAGCGGCGGTACAGGATGATGACGGAAATTATGTTATGAATATGGTCAAGGCTGCATTGCGTTCCGGTGATAATAAGGTGGAAAGCAAATGGGATACAGACCTTGAAGCGTATGAACTGACAGGTGAAGATAAAAATATCAAGCTTGGCCATGTAGCTGATGGTACTGCAAAAATGCAGGAATTTGTTTCCCAGTTTACCTTACCTGAGCTGATTCAATTGTTCGGCGGTATTTATGGAGTGCGGACAGATAATTACCACTACTTCCCCGAATCCGCAGCCGGTGCAGCAGGCGGTATCGGCCAGACATTGGAAAACAGGGGTGTAAACTTTTCTGTTATGGCAGACGGTCCTGCAGGACTTCGTCTGACAATGGATGAAGATGACAGCGGCAATACTTATTTCCCTATGGGTACTATGCAGGCTTGCACCTGGAATCTGGAATTGCTGGAGCAAACAGGTGCCGAAATCGGCAAAGAAGCCGTATATAATCAGGTAAGCGTGTGGCTGGCACCTGCTATTAATATTCACAGAGACCCTCTATGCGGGCGTAACTTTGAATATTATTCAGAGGATCCTGTACTTGCCGGTTTATGTGGAGCAGCAATCACGAAAGGTGTGCAGTCTGCTGATGTAGGCGTAGCTGTAAAGCATTTTGCATTAAATAATCAGGAATACAGCCGTAGCGGGGGTGATTCTATCGTGACAGAGCGTGCACAAAGAGAAATCTATCTGAAGGGTTTCCAGATACTTACCGAAGAGGCTGATCCTTGGTTTATTATGACCTCCTACAATAGAATCAATGGCTCTTATGCTGCTACAAACTATGAACTTCTTACTACCGTACTTCGCGATGAATGGGGCTTTAAAGGTTCTGTAATGACTGATTGGGCTTCCGGTAAGGATAACGGAAATGCTAGCATGATTCGTGCACAGGGAGATTTGTGTATGCCAAGTCTTGTGGGTCGTGCAGATCCCCAGCTTCCGGAAGGCTTTACCACAACAGGTGCAACCGACAGCTGGTATGGTACTGTACATTCTGGCAACATTTATTGTGAATACTGCAATACGGAATACGGAGATTATTCACTGTTTAAAATTAATAATCTTTATGTCCCGGCCTCTGAACCGTGTTTTGATGAAAACGGAGTGGTAGAGTCTTGCAATCGTCCATACGAAGAGGCAGCTACGCCTACACTGCCGGAAGGCTACACCTTTGATAAAGATTTTGTTTATGATGCAGAAGGAAATGCTGTCGTTGGTTATGCGGAATGGCTGCTTGACAGGACCGGACTGATAACCGGCTATGTTTCCGGTGATGTAACTCTTGGTGAGATTGAGCGTTGTGCAGAAAATGTATTTAATAGTATCATCCTTATTAACGGGTATCAGTCAGTTGACGGAGATTCCGCACAGTAATTGAACAGATATGGATGCGTTGGGATTACATTTTGTATGTATGCTTATATTAAAACAGGCTGCCGGGAAACCGGCAGCCGTCATATTTTATAAAAAGAATTTTTCGATGACATGCGCAATGCCGTCATCGTCATTGGAGAGAGTGATGAAATCCGCCACATCCTTGATAACGGGCTTTGCATTGGCCATGGCGACGCCGAGTCCGGCGTACTGGATCATAGTGAGGTCATTGTAGCTGTCTCCGCAGCACACCATTTCTTCTCGGTTAAGACCGAGGATTTTAAGCAGCTTGGAGAGACAATAGGCCTTGTCCACATTTTTCGGCATGACCTCCAGATAGAAGGGCTCTGAGCGGAAAACGGTGGCTTCGTGCTGGTATTTCTCCGCAATAAGAGGCTCGATGCGCTCCATATCGTCGGGACTTCCGGTAAGCAGACACTTATTCACCGGAAAAGCCACACGCTCAGGAAAATCTCCGTCACAGGTATGGATAGGAATCTGACAAATTCGTGATTCCAGTTCTACATATTCGTCTATATGCCGTCCGCAGAGGATTGCGGAATCGTTCGGCTCATAGGTAATGATGCCTGTATCAAAGCGGCATGCATCCTTATAGAGACTCCGCGGCAGGGAAGAAGGCAGAACCTTACTGTAAATGCATTCCTTTGTTTTCCAGTTTGTAATCCGTGCGCCGTTGTAGGAGAGCGTATAGCTTCCGTATTTTCCGAACAAAAATTCCTCCGCCACGGGAGCCACGCCAGGTGTGGGCCGGCCCGAGGCGATTGCAACCGGAATCCCCTTTTCCTGAAGCTGTATCACTGCTTCTCTGGTGCGCGGGGTGACCTCTTTCTTTGAATTTGTAGCCGTCCCGTCAATATCTAAAACCAATAGTTTATAACTCATATCTCCCTCCTGGGTATCATAGTGTTTTCGCGATTGTAATGGTGAAAGCTTAAGCTTTCAGTATTTTAACTACATCTTTTAAAGGAATCTTAAGCGTTTCGGAAATTGCCTCAGGAGATTCACCCTGGACAGAGAGCTTCCACACGTTTGTAGCTTCTAGCCGTCCTTCTTTTCGCCCCTTTTTCATCCCTTTTTTGATTCCATCTTCCACCAGCATTTGTCCTAATACCGTCATTGATATCGCCTCCTTAATTTCTTCTAAATCCTTGCTTTTCAGTGTCTTGACTGCCAGCGCGTATAAAACCGCTTGCATTTTGTTTAAATCTTCCTCAGCTATCCCCGGATATTTCCTGCTCAACCACTTGAAACCCTGGAGAATCCGTTCTTTTTCTGGCATTTTCCCACTCATCAGAGGTGTGAGCAGCAGAGGAACGAGATCACTTTTCTCTATTTCGCTGTTTTTCTTTTGTGACAGATTTTTCAGAACAGAGTCTGCGTCCATATGTATTGCTTGTGACAGCCTCATATTCACGGAATCGACGGAGATCCTTCTTGGTGATTCTGTCACTTTCAAATTCAATATGAAGCCAGGAGTTATCCTTCATCAGAAAATTGAAGTCCTCATACATTTTCTTAACCTCCAAATGAACCATTTCAGTGGGTAGAATTGCTGCCGGCTTTTCCTCCATGCTAAAATACGGAAACAGCTCTTCACTGAAAAATTGGGCGGCTGCCTTCAGTGCAGCATCTTCCAGTTGGGCATAGACCTTCTCCTGATTACCCGTATGTTCGTCAGAACTTATCCGGGTAAGAAGCTTATCATTTGTGTTTTGGCTAATGTTTTGATTTGTGCTTAATTTTGTTTTTCCCTGCATAATACCTCCTTTTCAAGGTCATGCAGGTTTCTGCCTCTATTATAGTATATTGGAAAAATACAGACAACGGTTTTCTTAAATTTTATTTTTGTCATGTACGTGATACTTTTGGTTGCGAGAAATTTGTCCGAAACGGACAAGAGATTTCATAAAGAATTTTTTCGATTTTATGCAAAAGCATGATGAAAAACCATACTACAACAGCGACACCCTGCAGGACCACCGTTGTCTGTTTCTATGATTATACCATATTGCGAATGGGAGATAAAGTGGAAAAAACAACCCTGTACCTCCCAAAGGAAATGCTTGTAAGCAAACGCCTGTTCTGTTATACTATGAATAGTTGACAAAAGCACTACAAAACACAGCCATTGTCAGAGGTGAGAGCTATGCAGGAACGCGTGATTTTTCATATTGATGTGAACTCAGCTTTTTTGTCCTGGGAGTCGGTCTACAGGCTGCAGGAGCTGCATGAGGAAGTGGATTTACGGGAAATTCCAGCCGCGATTGGCGGAGATGAGAAGAAGCGGAGGGGAATCATTTTAGCCAAGTCCATCGCAGCCAAGCGCTTCGGCGTGCGCACTGGGGAGAGCATTCTGGAGGCGCGCAGGAAGTGCCCCCAGCTATACCTTGCACCTGCTAATTACGAGCTTTATAAGAAAAACTCTCTTGCCTTTATGAAGATTCTAAGGGAATATTCGCCGGATGTGGAGCAATATTCTATTGATGAGGCATTTATGGATATGACTGGTATGCAGACTCTGTTCGGGGAACCGGTACATTGTGCCCACACCATCAAGGACCGCATTCATAAAGAACTGGGATTCACAGTGAATGTAGGAATCTCCCGAAATAAATACCTTGCCAAGATGGCCTCTGATTTCGAGAAGCCGGATAAAGTACATACCCTTTTTCCGGAGGAGATAAAAGAGAAGATGTGGCCGCTGCCAGTGGGAGAGCTATTATTCGTGGGCAGGTCCACGGTCGCGAAGCTTGAGTCCATGGGAATCCGCACCATTGGAGAATTGGCCCGTACAGATTTGGGCATACTTAAGACAGCGCTGAAAAAGCAGGGAGAAAGCATATGGAATTTTGCTAATGGAATTGATTTTTCCCTGGTGCAGACGGAGCCTGAGATGAATAAGGGCTACGGAAACAGTACCACTATAAGCTTCGACGTGACGGACGGGGAGGCGGCGAAAACAGTCCTGCTTGCCCTGGCAGAATCAGTGGGAGCCAGACTGCGAAAGGACGAGGTGAAAATCCAGGTGGTGAGTGTGGCGATTAAGGACAACCAGCTTAAACGGATGTCTCATCAGAAGGTGCTGCCTGCCGCCACGGATATCACCAATGAGATTTACCAGGCAGCGTGTGAATTGTTTGATGAATTGTGGGACGGGCGCCCCATCCGTCTGCTGGGAATCCAGACCAGCCATACGAAAGAGGAGGAAACGCGGCAGCTTTCCTTGTTTGATGATGGCGGTTATGAGAAATGGGAGCAGATGGACCAGGCAGTGGATGAAATCCGGCGCAAATTCGGGCGGGATGCGGTGAAGCGGGCAGCTTTCCTGAAGGAGGATTCCATTAATAAAGGATTCAGTATCAGGCACAGAGGAGATTGAACACAGCGGAAATGGAGGAAAATATGGAAATTTACTATGGCGGAACCGTCATTACAATGGAAGAGGAATGCGACAGAGAGGAAAAAACAGAGGCAGTATGTGTGAAGGACGGAAGGATTGTGTACGTAGGCACAGAGGAGCAGGCGAAGGCACGTTATCCTCATGCAGAGCTTCACAATCTGCGTGGTGGTGTGCTCATGCCGGCGTTTATTGACGCGCACAGTCATCTTTCCCAGGCGGCGTCTGAGCTTTTGCAGATTCCCCTGGAAAATGTGCATAATATGCAGGAGCTGCGTTCTGCTATTCTTGACTATCTGGATAAAAACCATATACAGCCGGGAGCCTGGATACGCGCCAAAGGCTTTGACCACAACCAGATGGAGGAGCGGGAGTTTCCCACAAGGAAGCTTCTGGATGGGCTGCTGCCTGACAATCCCTGTGTGATCCAGCATAAATCAGGACATATGGGCGTACTTAATTCCATGGCTCTTAAAGTTGTAGGCATTACCGCACAGACAGAGGCGCCGAAAGGCGGTCTGATCGGTAAGAAGGACGGAGAGCTTACCGGCTATCTTGAGGAAAATGCCTTTATTGACTGTCAGAAGAAAATCGGCAGCCCGGATATGGGGCAGTTTCTGGGTGCTGTTGAGGAGGCGCAGGATATTTATGCCTCCTACGGGATTGCCACAGTCCAGGAGGGCATGATGGCAGCGCAGATGATACCTATGTACAAGTATATGATGGAGCACAATTACCTGAAGCTGGACGTGGTGGGTTATGCGGATGTGAACAGTGCTGATGAATTCAGACAGGCGTTTGCAGAATCCATCGGCAAATATCATGAGCATTTTAAACTGGGCGGATATAAGATTTTTCTGGACGGTTCTCCCCAGGGGCGTACTGCGTGGATGCTGGAGCCTTACGAGGGAGAGGAGGAGTACCGTGGCTATGGCACGCTCTCTAATGACAAGGTATACGAAGCGGTGAAAAAGGCTGTGGACACAGAGATGCAGCTTCTGGCACACTGTAACGGAGATGCGGCAGCGGCACAGTATCTGGATATGGTACTGAAGGCCAAGACAGAAGGAATGGATGTGGCCGCCATCCGTCCGGTTATGATCCATGCCCAGCTTCTCCGCCGTGACCAGATGGGCAAGTTGAAGGCAAGCGGCATGATTCCTTCATTTTTTGTGGCGCATGTGTATCACTGGGGTGAGACGCACCGGAAGAATTTCGGTGAGAAGCGGGCAAGTGCTATAAGTCCTGCGGGTACAGCTCTTAAGAACGGGATTTTGTTTACATTCCATCAGGATAATCCGGTCATTCAGCCGGATATGCTGGAGACTGTATGGTGTGCAGTAAACCGCGTGACCAGGGACGGCCGTGTGCTGGGAGAAGAGGAGCGCATTCCCGTCTATGAGGCTTTGAAGGCAGTGACTATCAATGCAGCTTATCAGTACTTTGAAGAGAAGGAAAAGGGCTCCATCCGGGAGGGCAAGCTTGCGGATTTTGTGGTTTTGGATAAGAACCCGTTGGAAACACCGGAGACGGAGATTAAAAATATACGTGTGATGGCTACGTACCGAAGAGGAAAGCTAATTTACAGACGTTAGTATTTCGTGCGCGTTGAGGTCTCGCGAAATAAGAATCCGCAGTGATAAGAATTCGTAGTGATAATATTCCGCATGCAAAAATACTCCGCATGCAAAAAACTCTTGACGAATCCTTCTCAGAAGAGTAAAATTACTTTAGTTCAGTAATTGAATGAAATTTTAAAGTGCAAATTCGATGAAGGGAATCAGTAGGTGCAGGTAACCGCCGCACAGAGAGCTGCCAATGGTGGGAAGCAGCGGGCGGACTGTTCTGAATATCCTCCCTGAGAAGGGAAGCCGAACGCATGAGTCAGTAGGTTTCCACGGCTGTTCCCCGTTACAGGAGCCGCGTATGCCGGTACGCCGAGGAATCGTACTTGTTTCAATGAGGAGACAGGGTGGTTGCGGATGTTTATGTCCGTCCCTAGTTTGGGGCGGGCTTTTTTTGTCCGAAAATCGGGAGCGTTTCCTGAACCGGTAAAAATTTGAGGAGGAAAAAAGCATGAAAACTTACAAAAAAATCATGAATGCAGTAGCAGCAGTGGAAAAATTTCTGCTGATCGTCTCTACACTTCTGATTCTCGTACTGACTGTGGGAAACGTATTTTCCCGTAAGGTCATCCATCGCTCCTGGTCCTTTACCGAGGAGCTTGTCGTTGCGGTGTTTGTATTGATCACGTTGCTGGCAGCGGCGCTGGCAAGCCGGGAAGGAGAACTGGTAAGCCTTACCCTGGTTACAGACCGTCTGCCTGAAAAGCTTCGCAGGCCTTCTGTAATCCTGATTACAGTACTCAGCATTATCTTTACGGTGATTCTTTTTAAATACGGTATGGACAAGGTGCTCACCCAGCTGGAAAACGGCAAGCGTACCTTTGTGCTGAACTGGCCGGAGTGGATATTTTGGTCCTTTGTACCCATCGGCGCTGGGTGTATGATTTTACATTTTATTGAATACTGCATTGATTTCTGTACAAAAGAAAAGGAGGATAAATAAATGATCAGCGCAATACTTTTTATCTCATTTTTTATTTTCCTGATTATCGGAGTGCCCATCGGAATCTGCCTGGGCCTGTCCTCTGTATGTGCCATTTTGTATTCGGGCACCTCTCTTACGATTGTGGCTACCAATATGTATTCAGGAATCAGCAAATTTTTGCTTCTGGCGATTCCGTTCTTTGTATTATCCGGAAATATCATGGCCAGGGCCGGTATTTCTAAACGATTGATCAAATTTGTAGATACCTGCGTAGGACACAGACGCGGGGGAATCGCTATTGTCTGTGTTATCGTGGCATGCTTCTTTGGCGCAATCTCCGGTTCCGGTCCGGCTACAGTAGCGGCCCTGGGTGCTGTGCTTGTGCCTGCCATGGTGGAGAGGGGAGGCTTTTCCGCACCGTTTTCCACGGCTTTGATGGCTACGGCCAGCTCTATAGCCATTGTTATTCCGCCGAGTATTGCCTTTGTTGTGTATGCATCCATCACGGGTGTCTCCATTGCGGATATGTTTATGGCAGGGATTGTTCCCGGCATCCTGATGGGCGTTGCGCTCGTCATTGTGGTTATGGTGGAAGCGAGAAAGAGAAATATAAAGCCCAGCCAGCAGAAGGCCACCGCAAAGGAACGCTGGGACGCTTTTAAGGATGCATTTTGGGGCTTTTTAATGCCGGTCATCATTCTTGGTGGTATTTACGGCGGTATCTTTACCCCGACTGAGGCTGCGGCGGTTTCCGTGGTGTATGGACTGTTCGTGGGTATGGTGATCTACCGTGAGGTAAGTTTTAGGGATCTGCTAGACATTCTTGTGGATTCTGCAAAGACTACGGGCGGCATTATGCTGATCGTGGCAAGTGCTTCTCTGTTTTCCTTTGTTTGTACCAAGTTCGGTATTGCGGAGGCGGCGTCCGGGCTGCTGGCAAATATCGCGCATAACCAGTTTATTTTCCTTTTGATCGTGAATGTGATTTTCCTGATTGCGGGCTGCTTTATCGACGCGAACTCGGCAATGTACATATTTATTCCGATCATGCTTCCGGTTTGCAAGGCACTTGGGTATGATGTGGTAGCTTTTGGTGTAATGGCAACCGTGAACCTTGCCATCGGACAGGTGACGCCTCCGGTAGGAGTAAACCTTTTTGTAGCTATCGGAATTAAGATTAAGAAAGGCCTGGAGGTCACTCTACAGCAGATTTCCAGGGCTGTGGTGCCAATGATTGCAGCTACGGTGGCTGTGCTTCTCGTAGTCACCTATGTGCCTGCAGTTTCGGTAGGTCTGCCAAAGCTGCTTGCCAAGGACGGTGCGTACAGCGGAAATCCGGAGACAGTGAGCGGAGGCGGCGTCTCAGATGGAAACAGCGGTAATTCCTTTGAGACGATTGGGGATTACAGTGATCTGGACTGGCCGGAAATGACCTGGAATTTTGCCTGCTCCACCACGGAGACAAGTACCTGGGCTAAGGCAGGCGAGAAATTCGGTGAGCTTATGGAGCAGGCTACAGGCGGTAAGGTGAAGGTCCATGTCTATGCGGCAGACCAGCTTACCAACGGAAATCAGTCTGAGGGTATCCAGGCGCTGATGAATGGCGACCCGGTGCAGATTTCTATGCACTCCAATCTTATTTACTCTGCGTTTGACCCGCGGTTTAACGTGGTTTCCCTGCCGTTCCTCTTTGATTCTGTGGAGGATGCGGATGCGAAGTTTGACGGCGCAGCAGGTGAAAAGCTGAAGGAGATTTTAGGTGAATACGGTCTTCATTGTATGGGAATCGCTGAGAATGGTTTCCGACAGCTCACAAACAGTGTGCATGAGGTGAAATCCGCTGAGGATATGAAGAATTTGAAAATCCGTGTGGCAGGCTCCAATCTGCTCATGGAATGCTATAAGAGATGGGGTGCGGACGCCACCAGCATGAACTGGTCTGAGACTTATACCGCGCTTCAGCAGAACACTGTGGAGGGCCAGGAGAATCCGCTGCCCGCTATCGATGCAGCCAGTGTGCAGGAGGTACAGCCGTACTGTTCCCTGTGGAATGCGATTTATGACTGTCTGTTCTTCTGTGTAAATGAAGAACTCTACAGCAGCCTTACACCGGAGCAGCAGGCGGTTGTGGACGAAGCCGGACAGAAGGCAGTGGAATATGAGCGTTATATCAACCGTTCCGGCGACGAAGAGATCATGAGCCGCTGGGAGGAAAAGAATGGTGTGGCCTTTACTGCCAAGGAAGATATGGATATGGATTCCTTCCGTCAGGCAGTGGACGGAGTCGAGGACTGGTATGTACAGGAGCTGGAAAGCCAGGGCTACGAGGATGCGCAGGAGCTGGTGGATATCTTTGTATCCGAGGCTGGCGGAAGCTATGATATGGCGGATTACAGCGACCTGGACTGGCCGGAAATGACCTGGAATTTCACCTGCTCCACCACAGAGACAAGTACCTGGGCAGAAGGCGGCCGCAAGTTCGGTGAGCTTATGGAGAAAGCTACGGGAGGTAAGGTGAAGGTCAATGTTTACGCGGCAGACCAGCTTACCAACGGAAACCAGTCCGAGGGTATCCAGGCGCTGATGAACGGTGACCCGGTGCAGATTTCCATGCACTCTAACCTCATATATTCTGCGTTCGACCCGAGATTTAATGTGGTTTCCCTGCCCTTCCTCTTTGATTCCGTGGAGGATGCGGACGCTATATTGGACGGTGCAGCGGGCGATAAGTTAAGCGAGATTCTGGGAGAATACGGGCTTCACTGTATGGGAATCGCTGAGAATGGCTTCCGCCAGCTCACAAACAGTGTGCATGAGGTGAAATCCGTGGAGGATATGAAGAATCTGAAAATCCGTGTGGCAGGCTCCAATCTGCTCATGGAATGTTATAAGAGGTGGGGCGCGGACGCCACCAGTATGAATTGGTCTGAGACTTATACTGCGCTCCAGCAGAATACCGTGGAGGGCCAGGAAAATCCGCTGCCTGCCATTGATGCAGCCAGTGTGCAGGAGGTACAGCCGTATTGTTCGCTCTGGAATACGATTTATGACTGCCTGTTCTTCTGTATCAACCAGGAGATTTATGACAGTCTGACACCGGAGCAGCAGGCCGTGGTTGACGAGGCCGGACAAAAGGCAGTGCAGTATGAGCGTTACATTAACCGTGCCGGGGATGAAGAGATCATGAGCCGCTGGCAGAGTAAAAACGGCGTATCCTTTACAGAGAAGGGCGATATGGATATGGATTCCTTCCGAAGTGCAGTTGAGGGAATTGACGACTGGTTTGTGGAGGAGTTGAAGAAACAGGATTATGAGGATGGAGCTGAATTGGTAGCTGCTTTCCGGTAATCAAAAAGGGTGTATTGTCGAAATGACGATACACCCTTTTTATTACGCGGCAGAGCACTGCCGCAAAACAACAGCGGAAGTGAATTTAGTCAAACAGACTTAGCTGCACATTGTTTTGTTTTTCTTCAAAGGTATTCAGATACTCAAAGATTTCTTTGTTGTCATGGACAATTCCATTTTCGGCGCAGGTTTGGTGAAACAATCGCATGAGGCTGCTGTTTCTCGGACTGCTGAGTACGTATTGATTGCCGTAGGCCTGTATGTATTTTTCTTTCATGCCAGGGAAATGCTGGTCTAATTTCTTGTAAAAATATTCCCGGTTTCCCTCGCGTAAAGTCAGCCCCATGTCAAAACAAATAATGCCATAAACCTTTGCTTCAATACAGTAATTCAAAATGCCTGTTATATTTTCTTCTGTATCATTGATAAATGGAAGAATAGGACATAGCCATACAACTGTGGGAATGCCTGCATTACGCAGTTCCTTTAATACTTCAAAACGTTCCTTTGTCGTACTCACGTTTGGCTCGAGCTTTTTGCATAAGTCCTCGTCATAGGTTGTTAAAGTCATCTGCACCACACATTTTGTTTCCGTATTGATTTTTTTCAACAGATCTAAATCTTTTAAAACCCGGCTTGATTTTGTGATCAAAGTAAAACCAAAACCGTACTGGTACGCTAATGATAATGCCTTTCTGACATTTCCGATTTCGCTTTCGAGAGGGATATAAGGGTCTGTCATAGACCCGGTGCCTAACATACACTTTGTGCGTTTTCTTTTCAGCGCGCTTTCTAATAATTCAATTGCGTTTGCTTTGATTTCAATATCCTCAAAATCATGTTCTATGTGGTAGCATTTGCTTCTCGAATCACAGTAGATACACCCATGAGAGCAGCCGCGGTATAAGTTCATTCCATTTTTGGCTGATAAAATCCCCTTTACATTCACATAGTGCATTGCTTTGTCCTTTCTCTATAGCTGCTGCGCTATAGGATTCCCATGATACGCAGGGCACACCATACAAGCAGCAATGCCATAATACTATTCATGAGGCGGTAGTGTTCACTGTAGAAGCGTTTGAGCACGTTTCCGGCAAAGGCCCAGATGAGATTACCTAAAGCTCCGATTATCATTAAATACACAGCATATAAAAAAAGCACAGGGATTCGCTGTTCATGAGGCAGAATGAACGATGAAAACATGGTCAGCCCGTATATGATGATTTTTACGTTGAGAAGCTGTAGGATAAGCCCCATTAAGTAGGACGGCTCTTTTTCTGCTGCTGCATCCGTGGGCGGACGGCGGCGGAAGGTGACAAAGGCCAGGTATAGTATGTAAGCGGCGCCCACGTATTTCATGTAGGGCTGGATGCCGGGTATGACAGTGCTTAAGGCGCTGCAGAAAATACCGCTCAGACACATGAGGGTGAGAGAGCCTGTCCAGATGCCGAGCATGAGACGGAGATTTTTTTTGACTCCGTATTTGCTGGCTGTGGAGAGCAGGAGGATATTGTTCGGGCCTGGGGACCATACGGTTACACAGGCAGAGACGGTCATGTCGATGAATACTGAGAATGGCATATAAGGGGTCCTTTCTGGGAACTGCTGTTAGGGAGCAGTTTTCCCAATTATGTTTAACTTTTTATCATTATATCACAGGAGGTGGGGCAAAGGGAATAAAAAGTGGTCGAAATAAGTAGAGATATATGTTATAATATTTCTATTATTTGGAAACGTTGTGTAAAGAGACAGAAAACGAGGTGAGCCATATGCTGAAAAATTGGAATCCGGAGGCAATTCCGGAGAAGAATGAAGTAAAGGAACGTTTGACTGCGGCGCGGACGAGGCTTTATGAGCTGCAGATGAGAATTAAGGAGCATAAGCTTCCGGTTCTTGTGTTGTTTGAGGGCTGGGGGGCTTCCGGTAAGGGAAGTACCATCGGTAAGATCATCAAGAATATTGATCCCCGGTTCTTTAAGGTTGCCACATTGTCAGCACCTACCGCGGATGAACTGCGCCGGCCCTTCCTTTACCGTTATTTTAAGGAAATACCTGAAGCCGGGAAATTTACATTCCTTGATTCCGGCTGGATGGAGCAGACCTGTAAGGATTGTCTGGATGGCCTGGCAGGACAGGACTATACGAAACGTATTGACAGTATCAAGCGGTTTGAACGCCAGCTCACGGACAATGGGTATCTGGTGCTGAAATTTTTTATGCAGATAGACAAAAAAGAGCAGACAGAGCGTATGGAGCGCCTGTTAAATGACAAGGATACTCTGTGGAGAGTGGCTGAGTTTGATAGATGGCAGAATGCGCACTATAAGAAATGCGGTAAAATTTTTGACCGCTATCTGGCTGATACGAATACTTCGACCGCGCCCTGGTATATAGTGGATGCCAAGGATAAAAAGTGGGCCGAGCTGCAGGTTTTGGAGACGATGGTGAGCAATATTGAGGTGGCAATGCAGAACAGTGCTCATTCGGTTCCCATTCTGCAGAATGTCTTTCCACTGGTGAAAATGTCCAAGCTTTCGGATATTGAACTGGAGGGGAAGGAAATCGACGATGACGAATACAAGGCGGAGCTTAAGCGTCTGCAGAAGAAGCTTGGGGATCTGCACAACCGTGTGTATCGTAAACGCGTGCCGGTGATCATCACCTATGAGGGCTGGGATGCTGCCGGAAAGGGCGGCAATATCCGGCGTATCACAGAGGCACTTGATCCCAGAGGCTTTGAGGTGCACCCCATTGCCAGCCCGGAGCCGCATGAAAAGGCGCGTCATTATCTCTGGAGGTTCTGGACAAGGCTTCCCAAGGATGGCCATATCGCTGTTTTTGACCGTACCTGGTATGGACGCGTGATGGTAGAGCGGCTGGAGGGCTTTTGCAGTGAAAATGACTGGAAACGCGCGTATAATGAGATGAACGAATTTGAGAAGGAGCTGTCTGACTGGGGCGCTGTGATCATTAAATTCTGGGTCCAGATCGATAAGGACACGCAGCTTAAGCGGTTTACTGACCGCCAGAATAATCCTGATAAGCAGTGGAAGATTACGGATGAGGACTGGCGTAACAGGGAGAAATGGGATGAATATGAGGTGGCGGTAAATGAGATGCTGCAGAAGACCAGTACGGCTTATGCACCGTGGCATATCCTGGAGTCTGTGGATAAGAAGTATGCGAGGATTAAGGCGTTGAAGATTGTGATTGAGGAGTTGGAGAAGGCCCTCGGTTGATAACTGTACGGGCTGTCCGGAGGGGCAGCCCGGGTTAGTTAGGGGCGTAGATAGGTTTTCATGGCTTTTAGGGCGTTTTTTTCGAGGCGGCTGACTTGGGCTTGGGAGATGCCGATTTCGTCGGCGACTTCCATTTGGGTTTTGCCTTCGTAGAAGCGCAGCTCGATGATGTGGCGTTCGCGTTCGCCGAGGCGCTGCATGGCTTCCCGCAGGGAAAGGTTTTCAATCCAGCGTTCCTCTTTGTTTTTTTTGTCGCTGATCTGGTCCATTACGTAGAGGGTGTCTCCGCCTTCGGTGTATACCGGCTCGAAGAGGCTGACCGGGTTTTGGATGGCGTCCATGGCGTAGACGATCATTTCTTTTTCAATGCCGATTTCTTCGGCGATTTCGTTGATGGTGGGCTCCTTTAAATGCTGTTTTACGTAGTTTTCCTTGGCATAGATCGCTTTGTAGGCGATGTCGCGCAGGGAACGGCTGACGCGGATGGAGTTGTTGTCCCTCAGATACCTACGTATTTCACCGATGATCATCGGGACTGCGTAGGTGGAGAATTTTACGTTGAGTGTGGTGTCGAAATTGTCAATGGCCTTGATGAGGCCGATACATCCTATCTGGAATAAATCGTCGGCGTTTTCATTGCTGCTGGAAAAGCGTTTGATTACGCTTAGGACCAGCCTCAGATTGCCTTTGATGTAAAGCTCACGGGCTTCTTCGTCTCCCTCCTTGATTCTTCGAAAAAGCTCTTCTTTCTCTTCGGCTTTCAGAATTGGAAGCTTCGATGTATTGACCCCGCAAATTTCTACTTTGTTAAGCGCCATCTTAAGAATCCTCCTTATCTCTTTAGCTGTAACTGTTCGGTCTCAACATGGCTGGTGTATCGTCCCGTTCACATTTAGTTAAACAGTACTGCCAGCGAAGCAGTTACCTTTCGCTACTAAAAATGATTCTCAGTGCGGAGGATAAATATACTTTTTTCGGAAAAATATAAAAAATAAAAGCCCTTGACAAGTGAGCACCCCTGTCAGTTTACTTGTCGATGATATGATGTTATAATAAACGAACTTAGATTGAAATAAAGGGATGGAATATAGTATGACAGAGCGAGAGTTTTGCCCGGAGGCAGTTGTGTTTGATATGGACGGGCTGATGTTTGACAGTGAGAGAGTGGTGCAGCATTCGTGGAATGTTGTGGGAGAAAGGATGGGGCTTGGGCGGCTGGGGGATGATAACATCCGGTTTACCCTGGGCTTCAACCGTGTGCGGAGAAAGCAGTATTTCCTTGAAAAGTACGGAAATGGTTTCCCATATGAAGTGTTTCACGAGGAATACGGAAAGGTATATCATCAATACGCCGATACTTACGGTGTGCCCGTAAAGGCCGGGTTATATGAGCTTCTGGATGTGCTCGAGGACAAGCGGATAAAGTGTGCGGTAGCCACATCCTCAAGCCGGGAGCATGCGTTTGCGAACCTGGAGCGTGCCGGAATCCTCCGGCGCTTCCGGGCAGTGCTCACAGGCGATATGGTCACAGAGGGCAAACCTTCTCCGGAAATATACTTAAAGGCATGTGCTCTCGTGGAAACAGAGCCGTCCAGGGCTATGGCTCTTGAGGATGCGCCGAACGGTATCCTATCCGCCCACAGAGCCGGCATGTATACGGTGCTGATACCGGATTTGATCGAGGATTTCAGCAGTATACGTCCCTGCCTTGACAGGAAAGCATCCTCCCTTAAGGAGGTAGCGGAGTGGCTGTGCAAATAGTTTAAGAGATGTGCAGATAGCATAAGTCACTGTACATATGGCATAAGAGCCTTGTGAATAGTGGTTGCACAGATAGCATAACTGCTGCATACTGCCTAATTTGAGTTATAAGAGATGATCCTTATGAAAGCACTTTTCTTCCTGGATTTCCACGAGGATGATGTCATCCCCGATTTGGCAAATGCAATCCCAGGGGATGATATATTCACTTTCCCGTCCGAAAAAGTTACAGAAACGGCCGGGTCCGGGGACAATCAGAGCTGTAAGCCGGGCGGTTTTTACATCGAATTCCACATCGATAGGACAGCCAAGGCTGCGGCAGGTACAGGTATTGATGATTTCTTTTTGTTTAAGTTCACATACACGCATAGGCAAACCTGCTTTTTTTGAAAATTTATGCGGAAATGCGAAGGATTATGCAGGTCCATTTGTTGACACATAAGATAAAAATAAAGTATAATACCTCATATAAATCCGGACAACGTGCCGGAGCTGAAAGGGGAGAGTGCTGTGAGATGTCCGTTTTGTAATCAGGATAACACAAGAGTCGTAGATTCCAGACCGGTGGAGGATACCAATTCCATACGCCGCCGCCGTCTCTGCGATGCCTGCGGGAGGCGGTTCACTACGTATGAAAAGGTAGAAACCATCCCCCTCACTGTTATCAAAAAGGACCAGACCCGCGAGCAGTACGACCGTTCTAAAATTCAGGATGGTATTCTGCGTGCATGCTATAAGCGTCCCATATCCATTGAGAAGATTGAAGAAATGATGGATTCTATTGAGGGAGAGATCTTTCATACAGAGGAAAAAGAGATCTCCAGCACCAAAATCGGAGAGATTGTGATGGAGCATCTGAGGCGTCTCGACGCGGTGGCTTATGTACGGTTTGCTTCTGTGTACCGGGAATTTAAGGATGTGAGCACGTTCATGGACGAGCTGAAGAAATTTATGAATTAACAGAATTAAAAATTAACAAAACCACCGGGAAGTAAAACGCCCGGTGGTTTCTATTTACATTCGGTAATACACAAAATATGACCGTATCTTATACGATTCCCTGCGCTTTCATTGCCTCAACAACTTTCTCGAAGCCTGCGATATTCGCTCCGACAACATAGTTGTCTGTGAGGTCATAGCGTTTTGCTGCCTCGTCAACCTTTTTGAAGATTTCTTTCATGATGTTGTGGAGCTTCTCATCTACTTCCTCTGCGCTCCAGGACATTCTCATGGAGTTCTGGCTCATTTCCAGAGCGGAGGTAGCCACGCCGCCGGCATTGGCAGCCTTGCCCGGCATAAAGAGTACGCCGTTCTCCATTACGTAGTTGGTAGCTTCCAGAGTGGTAGGCATGTTTGCACCTTCTACCAGGTATTTGCAGCCGTTTGCAACCAAAATCTTCGCACCGTCGATGTCCAGTTCGTTCTGAGTTGCGCATGGAAGATAAATATCACATTTGATGTTCCAGATGCCCTTGCCTTCTGTGAAGGTGGAGCCTTCTACACGGTCTGCGTATTCTTTAATGCGTCCGCGTTTCACTTCCTTGATATCCTTTACAACATCCAGTTTAATACCGTTCGGATCGTAGATGTAACCGTTGGAGTCGTTCATTGCCACTACCTTTGCGCCAAGCTGTGTAAGCTTCTCAACCGCGTAGATAGCAACGTTGCCGGAACCGGTGACAACAGCAGTCTTGCCTGCAGGTGAATCACCGTGGGCTTTCATGATCTCGTTGAGCATGTATACCACACCGTAGCCGGTAGCCTGGGTACGAACCAGGGAACCGCCGTAGGTCAGGCCTTTGCCGGTAAGCACGCCCTCGTAAACGTCACGGATCCTCTTGTACTGGCCGAACAGGAAACCGATCTCACGCGCGCCTACGCCGATATCGCCGGCCGGAACGTCCGTGTCAGCACCAATGTATTTGGAAAGCTCAGTCATGAAGCTCTGGCAGAAAGCCATTACCTCTCTGTCGGATTTGCCCTTGGGGTCAAAGTTCGCGCCGCCCTTGCCGCCGCCGATCGGAAGACCTGTGAGGGAATTTTTGAAAATCTGCTCAAAGCCTAAGAATTTCAGTATGCTTTGGTTTACGGATGGATGGAATCTCAGACCGCCCTTGTATGGTCCGATCGCACTGTTAAACTGTACGCGGTAGCCCTTGTTGACCTGTACGCTGCCATTGTCATCTACCCAAGGCACACGGAAAGAGATAATTCTCTCAGGCTCAACCAGACGTTCCAGGATGGAAAGCTTCCGGTATTCTTCTTCGTTTCTGTCAATCACCACTTTTAAAGAATCCAGGACTTCTTTGACAGCCTGATGGAACTCAGGTTCTCCGGGATTCTGCGCTACGACTCTCTCGTAAACTTCTTCAGTATAAGACATCATAATTCCTCCTCGTCCATAATGTGATTTTTTTATGTCCGTTATTATACACTAAAGTGTTAAAAAAGGAAAGAGCGTGTTGGAAATTTTTTAAATGTTATGCTATTTGCATGGTAAATTAGGGTAAACCCCTGGGCAAACACGACAAATTACACACAAAGTCTTGCGAAACGGCTGCAAATGTGAGATTATATTAAGCATACCAAAGAATTGAAGAGGGGGATATTGCTTATGAAACAAGAAGTAAAAGGGAAGGCATCGGCCCTGCTGCCGATTCTGGTTTTCCTGGTGATTTTCTTAGGAGCAGGATTTATCAGCGGAGATTTTTACAGTATGCCTGCGATCGTGGGATTTCTCATTGCACTGTTTGTGGCCTTTATCCAGGACCGCCACCAGAACTTTAATGAAAAGATACATATCATTGCCAAGGGTGTGGGGGATGACAATATCATTACCATGTGCCTCATCTTCCTGGTAGCAGGCGGCTTCTCCGGTGCGGTGAAGGCAGCGGGCGGTGTGGAGAGCACAGTAAATTTAGGACTTTCAATCCTGCCGTCAGGCGTGGCTGTGGTGGGACTTTTCATCATCGGCTGCTTCATCTCCGTTTCCATGGGTACCTCCATGGGCACGATTGCAGCGTTAGCGCCTATCGCGGTAGGGATTAGTGAGAAAACAGGTTACAGCATGGCAATCTGTATCGGTGCGGTTGTGTGCGGTGCAATGTTCGGTGATAATCTGTCCATGATTTCGGACACTACCATCGCTGCGGTTAAGACGCAGGGATGTAAGATGAAGGACAAGTTTAAGGAGAACTTCTTCATTGTACTTCCGGCTGCGGTGATCACGATCATTATTTTCTGGTTCATTACCAGAAACGGCAGTTATGAGCTGACTGAGGAGCTTACCTATAGTATCTGGAAGGTTCTTCCTTACCTGGTAGTTTTGATAGGAGCGCTTATTGGCTTTAACGTATTTCTGGTTCTCATTGCTGGTACGGTGCTTTCCCTGATCGTGGGCGTGGCATCCGGCTCCATTTTACTGGGGGATGTGTTTAAAGTGGTTGCATCCGGCCCGGACGGGGGTGGCGGTGTGATGGGAATGTATGATATCACCGTTATTTCCATGATTGTCGCATGTATTGTTTCCCTGGTAAGGGAGATGGGCGGCATCCAGTTCCTTCTGGAGTTTATTAAAAAGCGCATCAGCGGCAAAAAGGGCGGCGAGCTGGGTATTGCCATCCTTGCCCTTCTGGTGGATATGTGTACCGCCAATAACACCGTAGCGATCGTTATGGCAGGTCCTATTGCTAAGGAAATCAGCGACGAGTTCGATATCAGCCCGAAAAGGTCGGCATCTCTTCTGGATATGTTCACCTCAGTGGGACAGGGCCTGATACCATACGGGGCGCAATTGCTGTCTGCGGCCAGCCTGACCGGATTGACGCCGTATCAGATTATCCCGTATTGTTTTTATCCGATTCTGATGGCAGTCAGCGGTCTGGTGTTCATACTATTTGTGAAAAACCGCAAAACAGCTTAAAGAATAGAGACGAGGAGTGATTTATTATGAAAACTTTTGAGAAGTCAAGCAAGCTGGACAATGTGTTGTATGATGTGCGCGGCCCGGTGGTGGATGAGGCCGGAAGAATGGAAGAGGACGGGATGGAGATCCTCAAGCTGAATATCGGCAATCCGTACCCGTTCGGGTTTTCCGCACCGCAGGAGGTCATCCTGGACATGTTGAGCAATGTGCGCACCTCCCAGGGATATTCGGATTCCAAGGGTATTTTTTCCGCAAGGAAAGCCATCATGCAGTATGCACAGCTTCGCAACATTCCGAATGTAACCATGAATGACATTTACACAGGAAACGGCGTGAGTGAGCTGATCAGCCTTTGTATGCAGGCGCTGCTGAACAACGGGGACGAGATTCTTATTCCTGCGCCGGATTATCCTCTTTGGACAGCGACGGCGACCTTGGCCGGGGGAAATGTGGTGCATTATATTTGTGATGAGCAGTCTGAGTGGTATCCGGACCTGGATGACATCCGCAGCAAGATTACGGATAAGACCAAGGCTATCGTCATCATTAATCCCAATAACCCCACAGGCGCGGTTTACCCGAAGGAAATCCTGGAACAGATCGTGCAGGTGGCAAGAGAGAATGAGCTGATCATTTTCTCCGATGAGATCTATGACAGACTGATCATGGACGGTTATGAGCATACCTCCATTGCCTCCCTTGCACCGGATGTGTTCTGTGTGACTTTTTCAGGGCTTTCCAAGTCCCATATGATCGCGGGATTCCGTATCGGCTGGATGATCTTAAGCGGTGCAAAGAAAAGAGCACGCGGATATATCGAGGGCATCAATATGCTTTCCTCCATGCGCCTCTGCTCCAACGTACCTGCCCAGGCGATCGTGCAGACAGCGCTTGGCGGTTATCAGAGTGTGTATGAATATGTGCAGCCGGGCGGACGTGTGTACGAACAGCGGGATTATATATATAAGGCGCTCACGGACATTCCGGGAATTACCGCTGTCAAGCCTCACGCAGCATTTTACATCTTCCCGAAGATTGATACGGAGAAATTTAATATTGTGGATGACGAGCAGTTTGCGCTTGATTTTCTTCATGAAAAACAGGTGCTCATTGTGCCTGGGAAGGGCTTTAACTGGCATCAGCCTGACCATTTCCGCATTGTTTATCTGCCTAATACACTGCAGCTTGAAAAGGCAGCCAGGAAGCTGAAAGACTTCCTCAGCACCTACAGACAAAAGTAATTTATAGACCGATGAGGAATTTAATGGTATAATAAATCTATTAACTGTAAAACAATAACGAATAGAGGGATGAGGAGGGACCTTTATCGGCTAGGACAATGAAATGAAAGGGGATAGTAATTATGACAGGATTTAACATGAAAGTAACACCGGAGATTGAGAGACTGACAGAAATCTGTCAAAATCATAGCAGTCTGGATGTTTCCCTTTACGGAAAGTATGACGTAAAGAGAGGACTGCGTGACATTAACGGAAAAGGTGTTCTCGCCGGCCTTACACAGGTTTCCAATGTTAAGGCTACACAGATTGTTGACGGAAAAGAAGTTCCCTGCGAAGGAAGTCTTTCCTACCGCGGCTATGATATTAAGGAGCTTACCGCCGGCTTTCTGAAGGATGACCGCTTTGGCTTCGAGGAAGTGAGCTACCTGCTTCTGTTCGGCCAGCTGCCGGATAAAGAGCAGCTTAAGAATTTTTCCAAGCTTCTGGGAGACCAGCGTTCTCTGCCGAGAAACTTTGTCCGTGATGTAATTATGAAAGCACCCTGTAAGGATATCATGAATGCCTTGTCCAGAAGTGTGCTGACGCTGTATTCTTACGATAACAATCCGGATGATATTTCTCTGCCAAATGTTCTGCGGCAGTGTCTGAATTTGATCAGCGTATTTCCGCTGTTATCTGTATATGGCTATCAGGCATATAATCATTATATTCGTGGAAAAAGCTTATATATCCACAATCCCAAAAAAGAATTATCCACAGCAGAGAACATCCTGCGTATGCTCCGCCCGGATAAGAAATATACGGAGCTGGAAGCAAAAATCCTTGATGTCGCTCTGATCCTGCATATGGAGCACGGCGGTGGTAACAACTCGACCTTCACCACACACGTGGTTTCCTCTTCGGGAACCGATACATACTCTGCAATCGCAGCTGCACTTGGCTCCTTAAAGGGTCCGAAGCACGGCGGTGCGAATATCAAGGTTGTAAGCATGATCCAGGATATGAAGAAGGAAGTGCGGGACTGGGAGGATGAAGACGCTGTTAGGGAATATCTGAAAAAACTCCTTCATAAAGAAGCATTTGACCGCCGCGGCCTGATCTATGGTATGGGCCATGCAATCTATTCTGTATCTGACCCTCGTGCAGAAGTATTCAAGGGCTTTGTGGAGAAGCTGGCGAAAGAAAAGGGCAGGATGAAGGATTACCGCCTGTATTCTATGGTAGAGCGTATGGCTCCCGAGGTGATCGCAGAGGAAAGAAAGATTTACAAGGGCGTCAGCGCAAACGTCGACTTCTACAGCGGCTTTGTGTACAGTATGCTCGACCTTCCGCTGGAGCTGTTCACCCCGATGTTCGCGGTTGCGCGTATCGTGGGCTGGAGCGCTCACCGTATGGAGGAGCTTATCAATACAGACAAGATCATCCGTCCGGCATACAAGAACGTACTCGAGCCAGCACAGTATGTGCCGCTTGACCAGCGTTAAGAAACATCGCATGATCCGCGTTTTCGGGCGCAGCTGCCCGAAGCGCGGCAGTAACAGAATAATCATAAGACAGGTGAGTGAATGACAGAAAAAAATCAGGCGGGATTGATTCTCGAGGGCGGCGCCACCAGAGGCGTATTTACTGCGGGAGCGTTGGATTATCTTATGGAACGCGGCGTGGAATTTCCCTATGTGGTCGGTGTTTCGGCGGGGGCCTGCAATGCTGTGGACTATGTATCCAGACAGCCGGGCAGGACGAAGCAGTGTATGATACTCGAGGATAAACAGTACCGCTATATCAGCTTACGTAAGACGATCAGGAATAAGAGCCTTTTTGACATGGATATGATATTTGACCGTTATCCGAATGAGATTTTTCCGTTTGATTTCGACACTTATTTCCAAACAAAGACGCGCTGTGAGCTGGTTGTGACGAACTGCCTGACAGGCAGGGCAGAATATCTTACTGAGAACGAGGATAAGCAGCGTTTGATGAAGATATGCCGGGCCTCAAGCAGTGTGCCTGCCGCATGTCCCATGGTCATGGTGGATGGTCATCCATGCCTTGACGGAGGAATCGCGGATTCCATTCCTATCATCCGTGCCATGAAGCAGGGCTGCCGCAAAAATGTGGTGATCCTTACCAGGAATTACGGCTACCGGAAGAAAAGACCGGGCAAAAGCCGGGCGTTTTACTTAGCGGCTTTTAAAGATTATCCGAATTTAGCGAACACACTTCTGAACCGTTACCGTGTGTATAACAGGACACTGGAGCTGGTGGAGAAGTGGGAGAAAGAGGGCCGTATTTTTGTGATACGTCCGCGCGTTAAGACTGTTTCCCGCACAGAGCAGAATGTAAAGGCGTTAACAGACTTTTACCAGCATGGATATGATGAAATGAAAGAACAGTTTGCGGCAATGGAGGAATATCTCCATGCGTGAGCGCAAAGATAAAGGACGGACCATAGATGTTTAATTGTTTTTTTCCGGATGAATATCTTGATTCCACATATGAGATAGATTTTGACAGATTATATGCAGAGGGTTACAGAGGGCTGCTGTTTGATATTGACAATACCCTGGTTCCGCACGGAGCCCCGGCAGACGAGCGGGCAAGAGCATTGTTCGCCCACCTTAAGGAGCTGGGATTTAAAAGCTGTTTTATATCCAACAACCAGATTGAGAGGGTTTCCTCCTTTAATGAGGCAATCGGCGAGATTTTTATCGAAAATGCCCACAAGCCGTCTGCTAAGAATTATTTAAAAGCCATGGAGCTTCTGGGAACGGATACGAGTAATACTGTTTTTATCGGGGATCAGTTGTTTACAGATATTTACGGGGCTAAACGGGCGGGTATCCGCAATATTCTTGTGAAGCCCATTCATCCCAAGGAAGAGATTCAGATTGTCCTGAAGCGCTATTTAGAAAAGATTGTACTATACTTTTACCAGAAAGAGGAGGGGAATTCATGAACCACATAGTTATTACAGGATTTATGGGTTCAGGTAAAACACGAGTGGGCAAACGTTTGTCACAGGATTTAGGTCTGCCTTTTATTGATGTAGACAGAGTGATCATGAAGAAGATGGATTTGACCGCCAAGGAAATATTTGAGAGATTCGGTGAGCCTTTTTACCGTGCACTTGAGACTATGACGATCAAAACCTTGATTGAAGATAAGGAGCGCAAGGTGATCTCGCTGGGAGCAGGACTTCCCATTCAGGAGCAGAATGAGAAGTATCTCAAGCAGCTTGGCACCATCATTTACCTGAAAGGCTCTCTTGAGACGCTTAAGAAGAGACTGGAGGGCTCCAGCAGCGATCCGCTTCTGGAGGGCGACAACAGAGAAGAGAAAATTAAGAAGCTTTTGAAGCAGAGGGACCCCATTTATGCCAAATTTGCTGACATTGAGGTGGTCACCGGAGTGAAGCCTTTTGAGGGCCTTATCGCAGAGATTGAAGAAAAATTGGAAGCATATTCAAAAAATAGTTGAAAAATGCTTTCAGGTATTATAGAATGGTTCGTAGTGAAGTGTACAATAAGGAGGAAACATAATTATGATTTCAGCAGGTGATTTCAAAAACGGTATCACACTTGAAATTGACGGCAACGTTTGTCAGATTGTCGAGTTCCAGCATGTAAAACCTGGAAAAGGCGCTGCCTTCGTCAGAACGAAATACAAAAATATTATCACAGGCGCTGTATTAGAGAAATCGTTCCGCCCCACAGAGAAATTCCCGCAGGCGCGTATCGAGCGTGTGGACATGCAGTATCTCTATAATGATGGAGAGTTATACTACTTTATGAATACAGAAACTTTCGACCAGATCGGCTTAAGCGCTGACAATGTAGGAGATGCACTGAAATTCGTAAAAGAGAATGAGATGGTTAAAATCTGTTCCCACAATGGCAACGTGTTCGCAATCGAGCCGCCGTTATTCGTGGAGCTGGAGGTTATCGAGACAGAGCCAGGCTTTGCCGGTAATACTGCACAGGGCGCAACCAAGCCTGCAACCGTAGAGACCGGTGCACAGGTACAGGTTCCTCTGTTTGTAAACCAGGGCGACAAACTGAAAATCGATACCAGAACAGGAGAATATCTCTCCAGAGTATAAGAGTAACCGCTTTAAATGGAACAGTTTTAAAGTGATCATTGCTGCCACCGGTTTTTCCGGTGGCAGTCTTTGTAATGTGGTGAGTTGGGACATTTTACACGCATCATAGGACGGCAGATATAAGACTGATATATTGCGCGTGTCATAGGATGGCAGATATAGGAGTGATATGTTGTGTGTGTCATAGGATGGCCGATATAGGAGTGATATATTGCGTGTGTCATATATGTGACGGATATTGAGGAGGAGAAAACATGGAATACAGAGTATTAGGAAAAACCGGGCTTAAGATTTCCCGCCTTGGATTCGGGGGAATCCCCATCCAGCGTATTGACGCTGAGGGAACAAAGCAGTTGATGCACAAGCTTCTCGAAGCAGGTGTGAATTACATTGACACAGCCAGAGGCTACACGGTGAGCGAGGAATATCTGGGATATGCCCTGGAAGGTATCCGCGATAAATTCGTGCTGGCTACGAAGAGTATGGTAAGAACAAAGGAAGCAATGGCTGCTGATATTGAGACAAGTCTTAAGAATCTGCGTACAGATTATATTGATTTGTACCAGGTACATAATCCGAGTATGGAGCAGCTTGACCAAGTTATCGGAGAGAACGGTGCACTGGAAGCCTTATTGGAAGCCAAGGAAGCCGGGAAAATCGGCCATATTGGGCTTACGGCTCATTCTACGGCAGTATTTGAGCGGGCATTGTCCCTGGATTGGGTGGAGACGATCATGTTTCCATATAACATTGTGGAAAACCAGGGCGAGGAGCTTATCGCCAAATGTACGGAGAAAAACATCGGCTTTGTGGATATGAAGCCTCTGGCCGGCGGCGCCATCGAGAACCCAACTCTGGCCCTGCGCTACATCTGTGCAAATCCTAATGTCAGTGTGGTGATCCCGGGAATGGCTGAGGAGCAGGAAATCGAGCAGAATGTAAACGCCTGCTGTGATAACTCTCCATTGAGCGAAGAGGAAAAAGCAGAGCTTGATGCTGTGCGGGAGCAGCTTGGCACTAATTTCTGCCGCCGTTGTAATTACTGTGCACCCTGCAGCCAGGGAATCAGCATTCCGAATGTCTTCCTTTTTGCAGGTTATCTGGAGCGCTACAACCTGGAAGCGTGGGCCAGAGACCGCTACGGCAGCATGGCGGTAAAAGCCTCGGCCTGTGTGGAATGCGGTGACTGTGAGCCGAGATGTCCATATCATCTGCCGATCAGACAGATGCTTAAGAAGTGTGCGCAGGAGTTTGGCGAATAATAAAAAATACCCCTTGACAGGTATCTCTGCTGCGCATATAATAATATGACAGCAGAAAATTCTGCACCAATTTCGTCTGCCCGCCAGTTCCGGCTGAATATTTGCTATATGTTTTGCCGGCCACAACACCCATTCGGGCTTGTACTGGTTTCGACGGGGGTTTTGAAGTTGGGGAAGCCATCCGCAGACTCCTGGACTGCGTACCAACCGGGAAACTAAATATAAACGCAGACGAACAGTTAGCGTTAGCAGCCTAGTTGCTGCTCGTCAGCCCTAGTGCACTCACACATTAGGAATCTGGCGCCGACTTTGTGAGAAACCTTACCGGGTAAGCTTTGCCCCGGTAGATGTATTATGAAGCTACTGAAGCGGTAAGCCTGTCGGTGGGCGTGCTGCAGAGGGAATGTTAAATCAGCGACTGTGATGGGAGATGCCTCAAGGGATAGGCTTTCGGACGCGGGTTCAATTCCCGCCAGGTCCACTACTAAAACGCCGTATTTACGGCGTTTTTTCTTTTTTGTGTTGCATGTCGTGTCATATCATATCCCATTTTAAAATTTAAGGGTGTCAGAGCTGGAAAAGAAAACAGCATAATAAAGAAAACGGCATAATGAAGAAACCCACCTTGACCTTCCCCTTAGGTCAAGGTGTAAGATAGACCTACAGACCTTGACAAGGTGGAGGGAAAGTACAGAATGTTGTCAATTGGAGAATTTTCTAAGATATGTAAGGTATCCGCAAAAACACTGCGTTATTATGCGGAGATAGGTCTCATTATGCCCCAGGAGGTTAACCCGGAAAATGGCTATCGGTATTACGCGATTGAACAGCTGGAAACCATGCTGCTCATCAATCGTCTAAAAGCATATAATTTTTCCCTGGAAGAGATCAAAGCAGTTCTGGATGCAGGTGAGTTACAGGAGGAAGAATTGTACGGCGCGCTTATGACGAAATCCCGCCAAATGAAAATCCAGATGGAAAGATATGAAAGAAATCTGGAGCAGCTCAATCAGGATCTGGCTAATCTGCGGCAAGGCAAATCAATCATGGCATATCTTGACGAAATTGAGATTCAGCTTTCCGAAATCCCGAACATGTATATTTTATCCATGCGCCAAATGGTGAGGGAGAGCGAGTTTCCGGACATGTATGCGTACTGCTTTGGCAGACTGTTTCAAAAAATGCAGGATGAGCATTTGACTGCAGCGGCTCCGCCCATGGTGCTATTCCATAATGATGAGTTTACTCCCTTTGGGCTGGACACTGAGTTTGCAGTTCCGGTCAAAGAGTATGTGATGGGCACCAGAGATTTTAAGCCAGGACTTTGTTTGAAAACAGTTGTGCGAGGAAGCTACTCGCTTTTATCCTCTGTATATGCCAAACAGATGGAATGGGCGGAGAAAGAGGGATATGAGTATACGGATGCTTTGTTTGAGGTCTATGTCACAGATCCTTCGCACACAACGAATGAAAACGAATTCGTCACGGAGGTATATTTACCTGTGAGAAAAAAATAAGGGGAAGAGGTAAAGCGATGAATAGCGAACAGATTCAGTATTTGGAGGCGGTAATTGAAAAGGATTATAACAATATTGCGGGAATAACTGTATTTAAGGATGGGGAAATGCGCTATGAAAAATATTTTAATGACTGTACGCCAAAGGACCCTATCCATATTTTTTCTGCGACGAAAAGCATAATTTCCCTGCTGGTCGGGATTGCTGTGGACAGGGGATATATCGGGAGCCTGGACAAAAAAATACTTGATTTTTTTCCAGATTATACAGTGAAGAAAAGGGAGAAAACAATACAGCATATTACACTCAGGAATCTTCTTACAATGACTGCCCCATACAAATATAAATTCAATCCATATACCAAGTTTTTTACAAGTCCGGACTGGGTAAAGGCTTCCCTTGATCTGCTTGGCGGAAGGGGTGAAGTTGGGGAATTTCGGTATGCGCCGGTCATCGGGCCGGATATTTTATCCGGAGTACTTACTAACGTTACAGGGGAGTCTGTGCTTGGGTTTGCACAAAAGAATTTATTTGAGCCATTGGGAATTTCGGTTGAGAGAAATTTGGTTTTTAAAAGTAAGGATGAACAGTTAGCTTATTACAAAGCGAAATCAGTGAACGGCTGGGTTTCTGACGAGTGTGGGACAAACACTGCAGGATGGGGGCTGAGTCTTACTCCTGAGGAAATGTCCAGAATAGGACAGCTCTGTTTAAATAAGGGCAGCTGGCAGGGAAAGCAGCTCATTTCGCCTGAATGGATCGAGGAGAGCACAAGGGAACACAGCAGATGGGATAAAATAGATAAAGGGTACGGATATTTATGGTGGGTCATTGATGAGAAGAATCAGTCGTTCGCTGCCTTAGGAGACGGAGGAAATGCGATTTATGTAAATCCCCGGAAAAAGATGGTGATTTCCATCGCATCACTATTTGCTCCCAGGGTGAAGGATAGAATGGAGCTTATCGAAAATCGGATAGAGCCGTTATTTGATTGAGACATAAGAGGAGACAAAGAATATGGAAAGCCTGGAACAAATTCATGCGGTTCAGGAGATACAAAGCTATATTGAAACACATTTGAACGAACCGATTACATTATACACGCTTGCACAAAAAGCGGGATATTCGCCCTGGCATTGTGCGAAAATTTTTAAAGAGCTTACCGGAAAGACTCCGTTTGAATATATCCGCATGTGTCGGTTGTCAAAGGCGGCAATGGAGATTCGGGATAAAAATCTTAAAATTGTAGACGTGGCAATGGATTTTGTCTTTGACAGTCATGAGGGCTTTACCAGGGCTTTCCGCAGGCAGTTTGGATTGAGTCCCAATGAGTATAAAAAGCATACGCCGCCGATTTCTCTTTTCCATCCCTGGCCTGTGCGGGACTATTATTATTGGCTTAGAGATATACAAGAGGAGGATATACCCCCAATTTCCAAGAGTTTTTTCATTCAGGTGCGTAATTTTCCCAAAAGAAAGCTGCTGCTGAGACGAGGTGTTTCCGCAAACGACTATTTTTCTTACTGCGAGGAAGCTGGCTGTGACGTGTGGGGCCTGCTGTGCAGCATTAAGGAGGCGCTGTATGAACCCGCAGGCTTGTGGCTTCCTGATTCGCTGCGTCTGCCCGGTACTTCGCGCTATGTACAGGGTGTGGAAGTGCCGGAAGACTATGCGGGTGAGGTACCGGAGGGCTTTGACCTCATTGATCTGCCAAAATGTAAAATGATGATGTTCCAAAGCGCTCCATATGATGATCTTCGGTTCCATGAGGCAATTATGAATCTGACGGAAATCATCGATGCTTATGATCCGAAGCAGTCGGGTTATGAGTGGGCTGATGAGGACGCGCCCCGATTTCAGCTTGACCCGCAGGGGTGGAGAGGATATATTGAGGCGAGGCCGGTAAAAGAGATTTTGTAAACATCACAAGGAAAGTCAAGCACCTATGTGTTCCTTCTGCTATCTTTGTTATAGAAATGCTGCTGTTCACTCAGCGAACGGCAATACGCTATGCGGTACACAACAACACAAAGTCAGTTAAGAAGCAGGAGGAAACAAAAATGGAAATCAGGAATCAAATTAAGAAGCATTTGGATATGTTTTGCAATGAAATTGGCGCACGGCCTACAGGCTCAGAGGAAAATCATAGGGCAGTTGCCTATGCCTGCGAGGAATTTGCGCGGGCCGGACTTAAAGTCTCAAAACAGGAATTCGACTGTATGGACTGGACAATAGAGAGAAATAAGGCAGAGAGCGGAGGAATACTTATGGTTGGAGATCAGAGTATTCCTACAGCTCCTGCGCCTTATTCCCTGCCGTGCAGTGTACGAGGGGAGCTCATTTGCGTACATTCTCTTGAGGAACTGCGTACAGCCACGCTTGCCGGAAAAATAGTCGTTTTATGTGACGCTGTCGCTTCAGAGCCGCTTATGCCCAAAAGCTTCGTATTCTGGAATCCTGATGAGCATAAGGAGATTATTTCCCTGTTGGAGCATGGAGAAGTGCAGGCAGTGATTACGGTCAGTCTTTCTTCGGAATGCTTGATACCAATCATTGAAGACGGGGATTTTGAAGTTCCGTGTGCCATTGTTTTTCCGGAGAGTCTGCCGAAGCTTTCAGGCGGCTCTTATGCGTCACTCACGCTCTTTACAGAAAGGCGTCCCGCGAAGGCGGCCAATGTGATTGCGGAATATGGAAGCGGCAATCAAAAGGTCTGCTTTTCAGCGCATATTGATACAAAGCCTGGAACCAGAGGTGCGCTTGACAATGCATCAGGAACAGCCGTATTGCTTGCGTTGGCCGGGGAATTGTCTGGCCGGGAATTTCCGTTTCGGATTGAGTTCGTGCTTTTTAATGGAGAGGATTACTATTCCAATCCGGGCGAGATGGCATATATGGCGTCGCACCTTTCTGCCCCGGCAGATTATGCCTATGCCTTTAATATTGACGGGGTGGGGGTAAAGGAGCAGAAGCTCGCATATTCGTTTTATGAATGTCCGGAAAAACTGACGAACAAGATTTCCGAATCCGCTGCAAAGGCCGGGGGAGAGAGTTTTGTGCAAATGGAACCGTGGCCGCAGGGGGATCATACCCTGTTTGCTGTTTCCGGTGTGCCGGCAGTCTCTGTTACCTCCGGCGGAATCTTTGAACTGGTAGACAGTGTGATCCATACGGATGCTGATAAGCCGGAATTGCTTGATGTGGAAAAGCTTGCGCTTTTGGTCGACTTTCTGCTCTGTTCCATAGAATAGAATTATGAAATATGACGATTAGAATCAAACAGCACCGTTGCTTAGTCAGTAAAAGCAGCGGTGCTGTTCTTTGTATGATTTTAGAGCATAAAAAATGGAAGCAAGGAGGCTCGAACTCCTGACCTTTCGCGTGTGAGGCGAACGCTCATCCCAGCTGAGCTATGCTTCCATGTGTTTTATTATAGCACTTTCGGATAAAAAGACAATAGTTTTGGTTAGATTTTTAGATGATTTTTTGAAAAAGTTGTGATTTTATAAAAATTCAAAAAGCTTTATTAGAAAATGCCGTCCAACAGTTGGTTACTGTCGGACGGCATCTTTAGCAATGATTGAATTAGAAATTGGATCAGAAGTGCAGTGTCTTATGATATTTCGCATTTGCCTCCAGAAGGGTGCTCCACTTCTCTTCTTCAGGCTTGTTCTCATTATTGTTATAACGTTCCTCACCCTTCAGTTCGTCCATGTACTGCATATAGTCGAGAATATAGATATCTACCGTGGAAATGTCTCTGTCCTGGATGGTAAAATTGTCACAATCTGCGTTTGATTCGTTATAAGGAAGTTTATTGCCGTTGGCATCCAGAGCAACCAGGAAGGTATCGCTGTCAGCGCCTTCTTCATACATATCGTAGACAGTAAGCTCATAAGGCGTCTTAACTACGGACTTTAGGCCAATTCCGTTCTCGTTTGTCTCGTTGATTTCCTGAACAACTGTCTGGGAGGTGTCAACATGGATGGGGATTTCGAAGTTCCATGGGCCATTGAACCAGTAATGCTCATGCTCATTGGGATGCTTGGAGTATTCCTCCGGCATCTGATTCATGACCTCACGCCATTCCTCATCGGTCATAGCGGCCAGCTCCTCATCCGTGTAGCCGCTGTCCCAGGTTTCGGGATTTTTCTTTTTGCCCAAAAACTCTTCGAAATTAAGCTTGAGAGTGAAATCCTCCGGTATGGGAATCTGCTTGATATATGATTTTAAGCTACCGCTTTGGCTCAGAATTTCATCGTTAAATTTGCTGAGCAGCGCGTCACCCTCCTCGCTGTATGCGTCCAGGTTATGAAATTCCTCCTCTGTCAGGCCAAGAGAAGTTATAATTTCCTGAGTAAGTTCGTCATATTTCTGATTATATTCAGTCCTGTCCAACGTATCATTTTTGAGATCAATACGCAATATGCAGGTGTAGGTATGGTCATCCAGGAAGACACCCTCAGGATTAGCTAAATCATATTGGGCATCCACTTCGCTTTGCCCGTTGTTCATGAAACTGTAATTTTTCGTAAATATTGTTGAAATCACAGGCCTTTCTATACCTAATTCGTTGTTTGTATCGAGCATGGTTTCCGGGAAGGGTTCCTCGCTTTCTGCTTTCATGGTCAGATAGATTGCCTGCTCATTTGCGTAAACCTCAGAGAAGGTGATGGTAAGACCGTCACTTGTTTTTGTATATACAGAGTCACCGTCGGAATCTGCCGTACCTGCTGCGTTGCTGCTGCCGTCTGCATCCGTACTGTTTTTTCCGGAGTCTGTGCTGCTGCCGGTTGTGTCATTGCCTGCGTGCGCCGCACTGTTGTCTGCCTCTGTGTTGCTTATGTCCGCATTGCTGCCGTCTGCCTCTGCGTTGCCTACGCCTGCATTGCCGCCGTCTGCCTCAGAGGTAAGTGGGATTGCCTTGTCAGCGAATTCACCGAAGAAACTCACCTTATCCTGCAGCTCTGCGAAGATTCCTCCCACAAGCGGCAAATTTTTCGCCATAACAGGATTCGTTACACATACAATGAAGCCAACACCCAGTACAGCGGCGGTACATCCGGCTGCTTTCATGGTGGTTTTCATCCAGCCGTAGGGGGCTTTCGGGGCTTTTGTCTGGACAATCCGTCCGTTTTTGATCATAGTGAATGCTTTCTGTGTTTTCTCTGTTACAATTTCCGGGATTTCAACCTCTTCCCTAAGCTTTTTCTGGAGTAATTTTTCTTTATCGTTCCATGTCAAATTCATGCCTGTCCCTCCTTGACTTTATAAAAATATTCTTGAGATACTTTGCGTCTGCCGCGCTGAAGTCTTGATTTTACTGTGCTTTCTTTGAGATTCAGGATTTCGCTGATTTCTCTTGTGTTGAAGCCTTCCATATAATAAAGCAGCAATACGGTCCGGTACTTCTCATCTACAGGAGCGAGCACGTTGTCCCACTCCAGTGCCTCGAAATCTTCTTCATATACGGGTGTCTCAGGTAAGTTGTCCGTGTACATCATGCGGCTTCTGGCCTGCAGGATGTCTTTACATTTATTGATCAGAATCCTGGTCATCCAGGTTTTAAAATAACGGTTATGCTCCAAGGTCTGCAGCTTTTCAAAGCATGTCAGGATTGTGTCCTGGACCGCGTCTGCTACGTCCTCATTATTATTGAGATAAGCCCTGGCTACCTTATACATGCTCTGCATCTGCAGCTCCATCAGTTCGCAAAAAGCGTCCGCGTCACCCTTTTTGGCCTTTCGTATTAAAATCTCTAACATAAGTTCCCCCTATCCTTCACTTGTATTTTTCTGACCGGTCAAGAATCAGTGGTTATCTGCGCTTCTACTCATTAGACGAGCGAAGACCTTAAATGGATGCAAGAAATATAAATTTATTTTTATCACTAAAATTAGTGACTGGTATTTTTGGATATCATAAAATATGTCCGGATAAATTCACAGAAGAAACATAATTATTTGCTATATTATCACTAAAAAAAGTGATAAAATAAGATAAAGTACATTCGAAATGGAGGAATGCGCAATGGAGACATTGAAAATCCTGGTAGTGGATGATGAAAGCCGTATGAGAAAGTTGGTGAAAGACTTTCTTACTAAAAAGAATTTTCAGGTGCTTGAGGCCGGAGACGGTGAGGAAGCCATGGATATTTTTTATCAGGAAAAGGACATTGCTTTGATCATATTGGACGTGATGATGCCAAAGATGGACGGCTGGGAGGTGTGCCGTGAGGTGCGTAAAAACTCTAAGGTGCCGATCATCATGCTTACTGCCCGCGGAGATGAGCGGGACGAGCTGCTTGGCTTTGATTTAGGAGTGGATGAGTATATTTCCAAACCGTTCAGTCCGAAGATTTTAGTTGCCAGGGTGGAGGCGATTCTCCGCCGTACAGGGCAGAGTAACCCGGAGGATGTGCTCACAGCGGGTGGTATCGTGATTGACAAGGCTGCGCATCTTGCGACGGTGGACGGTAAGCCCATGGAGCTTAGCTTCAAGGAATTCGAGCTTCTTACTTATTTCCTTGAAAATGAGGGGATTGCTCTTTCCAGAGAGAAAATACTTAACTCTGTGTGGAATTATGACTATTTTGGCGATGCCCGCACCATTGATACCCATGTGAAAAAGCTCAGGAGCAAAATGGGTGATAAGGGTGAGTATATCAAGACTGTGTGGGGCATGGGTTATAAATTCGAGGTGGAAGAATGACAGACACAAAAAAGCCGGAGATTACCCCGTGCCGGAAAAGCAGACGAGGGAAGAAGCCGAAAAAGTTCCGCTCTCTGCGAAGCCAGATTGCTGTCATGTTTATCGGTCTGCTGATGCTTTCTATGTTTTCGATTACGATTGTGAACGGACTGTTTCTCGAGAAGTATTATGTGTCGAAGAAAGTGGATGTGTTGGATGAGGCCAGGATTGCCCTTACTCAGCTTGACATCGAAAGTTTAATGGAATTGGACGAGACAGGGAGCGAGGAGACAGGCGGAATTGAGGAAGTGCCCGAGGAATTGGAGCGGGACAGCTCACAGAACAATCTATCCTGGGTGATCATTCCCTGGGATAATACAGGCCGGATTGTGCGTGGTGAAAATGAAAATATGCTGCGAAACAAGCTTTTTGGCTATGCCTATGATCTGGATCAGGATAAAACCCATGGCAGGACACGAATCCTCAGATCAACGGATACCTATGTGATTCAGCAGGTGCACGACCGTTTTGCAAATATGGATTATGTGGAATGCTGGGGTTCTCTGGATAACGGGGACTACTATTTCCTTATCCGTACACCTCTTGAGAGCATTAAGGAGAGCGCGGCAATCTCTAACAATTTCTATTTTTATGTGGGATTGGTGATCATTTTTATCAGTGGGCTTTTGATCTGGGTGGTGACGAAACGGATTACAAAGCCAATCTGTGAACTTACCCAGCTTTCCCAGCAGATGTCCGCGCTTGATTTTGACGCAAGATACCAGAGCCATGCAGGGAATGAGATTGACTTGCTCGGCGATAATTTTAATCGTATGTCCAGACAGCTGGAGGGAACGATTTCTGAACTTAAGTCCGCAAATAATAAACTTCAGAAGGATATTGCAGATAAGATTAAGATTGACGAGATGCGTAAGGAATTTCTGGACAATGTTTCTCATGAGCTGAAAACCCCGATTGCGTTAATCCAGGGCTATGCGGAGGGCCTGCGGGAAAACATCTCCGAGGATCCGGAGAGCAGGGATTTCTACTGCGAGGTTATCATGGATGAGGCTTCCAAGATGAACAAGCTTGTGAAAAATCTTCTTACCTTAAATCAGTTGGAATCCGGGAAGGACGCTGTGGTGATGGAGCGCTTTGATATTGTCTCCGTGATCGCGGGCGTGCTCCAGAGCATGGATATTATGGTGCAGCAAAAAGAGGCCACTGTGATTTTTCCTGAACAGGGACCTGTGTATGTATGGGCGGATGAGTTTAAGATTGAGGAGGTTGTGACGAATTATGTCAGCAATGCGCTCAATCACTTAGACGGAGACCGCCAGATTGAGATTAAGGTGGCAAAAGAGGCGGAGAGGGTTAAGATTTCTGTATTTAACACAGGCACGCCTATCCCTGAGGAGGATCTGCCTAATCTGTGGACGAAATTCTACAAAGTTGACAAGGCACGCACCAGAGAGTACGGTGGCAGCGGCATTGGGCTTTCTATTGTAAAAGCCGTGCTGGAAAGTATGAACCAGGAGTATGGGGTGCAGAATTACGATAATGGGGTGGAATTTTGGTTTACGTTGGATAGTAAGTGAAGATAAGATAAAAGAAAAAGCAAGTCTTGACGACCTGCTTTTTCTTTCTGTGTGTCCGGGCTAAAAATGAGGCCAAAGCTCAGTCTTTCAGGATTTCGATTACTTCATCTAAAGGAATCTGCAGCTTTTTGGAGATGGCCTCGGGAGATTCACCCTGAGCAGATAGCTTCCAAACGTTTATCCCTTCTCTACGCCCTTCTTTTCGTCCTTTTTGCTCACCTTTTTTGATGCCATCTTCTACGAGCATCTGTCCTAATATTGTCATCGATATCGCCTCCTTAATCTCTTCTAAATCTTTGCTGTCCAGTGTTTTGACTGCCAGAGCATACAAAATTGCCTGCATAATACCTCCCTTTCAAGGCCATGCAGGTTCTTGTCTCTATTATAGTATATGGGAAAAATACAGACAACGGTTTTTTGATTTATTGTTCTAAAAAACTTCGCGTTTGACACACACGTCATACTTAATAAGATGGGAAAATTTGTCCGAGACGGACAAAAGGTTTCATAAAGAAATGCTTTAAAAATATTGAAATTAAAATTATACTACAACAGCGACATCCTGCAGGACCACCGTTGCCTGTTTAAAATATTGTACCATTTAGGACATGAAAGGTAAAGTGAAATTTCGATTTAAACCATATAAAATCCCAGATCAACCGCCACTTGTTTTTTTCCTACGCGTAACGTATTATAATTATAAAGAACCACCCAAGAATGACCACCACGTTATACAAAGCAAATGGAGACATATGAGAACATACACAAAACAAACACCTATAAAAAGACAATTATATACAAAGCCCACCGCCAAGCGCCTAATACCAGCCGTGCTGGCGCTGCTTTTCTCCCTTATACAGCTCATGTCACTTACAGGCTGCGGCAGTACCGAGAATACGCAGGGAAAGGAAAAAATTCGCCTGGAGTTTTATAACCGGAAGCGGGAAGTTTATGCTGTTCTGGAGGAAATCATAAAACTATTCAACCAGTCCCAGGATGAGATTGAAGTATACCAAAATATGAACACCAACAGTGACGTGACCCTTCGTGTGGCAGCGGTGAAGGGAGAATTCCCGGATATTGTGGAGCTGGGCGGACTGCAGAGTGTGGAGTCTTTTGAGTATATTATGGGAGGCTACCTGATGCCCCTGGACAATCTTTCGTGTATGGAACGGATTAAGGAAGAATATATTCCCTATCTCCGTTATGACGATCATATTTACCAGGTGCCTCTGGCGATGAGTTTTGAAGGGATTTATGTGAACCGTGATTTGTTTGAGCAGGAGGGCCTGGAGCTTCCCAAGACCTATGAGGAGCTGCTTGCCGTGGCAGAGGTAATCAAGGAGAGGGGAAAAACGCCGTTTTTGTTTGCAGATGGAGACAGCTGGACAATCCATCAGAACTGGGAGTGCATTGAGAGTGCTTATCGTGGTAATTTCCAGGATTTCTGGACGCAGGTGGCAGAGGGGAAAAGCTCTTTTGAGACGGACGAGATCAGCAGGGGTTCGCTGGAAAAGCTTCTAAAGCTTCATGAGTATACGGAGCCGGAGCTTGAGAAGCTGGATTATGCGGGTGCGATGGAGCGCTTTGCGGCAGGAGAGGGCTTTATGTTTATCCAGGGAAGCTGGGCCTACCGTAATATGCGGGAGATAAATCCTGATCTGAATCTGGAGTTGATTCCTTTTCCGGTGGAAGAGGGCAAGGAGCAGAGAGCTGCTGTCTGGGTGGACAGCAGTGTAGGTATTTCAAGAGACTGCCGGTATCCTGAGGCTGCGCAGAAGTTTCTGGAGTTTCTCACAAAGCCTGAAATCCTGCAGATGTACCTGGATGATGAGTGTTCTATCGGCTGTCTGGAGGGTGTTTCTGACCGTGCGAAATATGCTCCCAGGATCAATGAGCTGATTGAAAGTGGACAGGCGCGGATGGACGCTTCCTGGCTGCCCCTGCAGACAAGTGTCATCCGTGACAAGGATATTGCAGAGCTGATGCCCGCTGCTTCTGCGGAAAAGGTGAGCGCTTATCTTTCCAAATACACGAAGAGCCTTCAAAAGCACAGGAAGCTGTATCTGGATGCAAAGGAGAAGGTTGGATGAAACATTGGTTCTATAAATTATCGTTACAGAAAAAAATGCTATACAGCTATGGACTTTTGTTTGTGGTGTCTCTGGCAGCGCTGCTGGTATTCTTTTTCCGAAGCTTTGTGCAGGTGCGGACTACAGAGCTTGCTCATATGACAGAATATAATGGACAATTGAGCTTGAATCTGGATACCCTTGTTTCCAGTACGGACCCTTTCCGGTATCTGCATTTTTCCGATGACAGGATTCGTAATCTCTTAAGCAGTGATGACAAGGATATTGATGCGGCTGTACAGGAGAAATCAGCGGAGAAGCTGGAGCAGCAGCTTACGCTTCTGGCAGACATGCAGGATCATGTGCTAAGGGCGTTGGTGGTGACCGCAGACGGCAGGATATATGGGAGCATCGGTGGAGACTATACGGGATATTTATCTGAAATGGACAAGCGTCTTGAGGGGATTGACTGGGATGTGCAGTCCTCCTATTTCAGTGAGGTACATGGAGAGATCATTGATCTCGTAAAGTATCAGGTGATTTCCATGGTGAGTCCTGTGTGGAATGTCTTTGGTGATGAGCCGCTGGCTATGGTATATTTGGATTTGGATTTTAATAAGATTGCAAATCAGTGGCACCGTTCCGCAGCAGTGGGGCAGAGCTCAGATTTTATGATATTAAGTGCGTCTCAGATTCTGTTTGACTCCGGAGTTCAGAGTTCTGATACTAAGCTTGAAAAGAACCTTTTTTCAGAGAAGATTTCGGAATTTCTCAACAGCGGTGGACAGGAGGGCACACTTTCGTTTCATGAGAAAAGGTGTGTGGTTTCTGCAACGAAAAATGAGAGTACAGGGTGGGTGATCGTGCAGTATCTTCCCAATGAACTGCTCATGGAGCGGATCGTTTCCAATATGTGGCTGTTCTTTATGATTTTGGCCGCGGTAATCGTGGTAACGGCTGTGGGCAGTGCGGTGCTTTCCAGACAGGTAAGCCGTCCCGTGCAGGTGCTTTCTCAGGTGATGGGAAAGGTAGCCCGGGATTCAAAGGAGGAGCAGGAAATCCCGCTTTTTGAGGATAAGGATATTGTCTGGGAGGATGAGGTTGGACAGATGATCCACAGCTACAATTCCATGGCCCGCCGTATTAATGATAATATTATCAAAATGTATGTTTACAGGCTGAATCAGAAGCAGACAGAGCTGAAAATGCTGCAGTTTCAGATAAACCCTCATTTTTTGTACAATGCACTCAATACCATAAGCGCCATTGCAAGACTTGAGGATGTGGAGTATATCCCGGAGATTGCTTCGAGTCTTTCGGATATGTTCCGCTATAATATCAGCGGGAGCGATATTGTGACAATCCGCGAGGAGCTGGAGCAGACAGAGCACTATATGAGCATCCAGAAAATCCGTTTTCCTCAGCGCTTCGAGACGTATTATGAGGTGGAGGAAGGTTTGGGGGAATGTAGGGTTCTGAAATTTGTACTCCAGCCCATTGTGGAGAATGCATACAAATATGGCTTTTCCAGGAAAAGGGCCAGGGATGTGCTGTGTATCCGCGTGTTCCGTGAGGGGGACGAGGATGTGCGGATCACGGTGGAGGATGACGGTATAGGCATGGAACCGGAGAAGGTGCAGAGCTTAAACAAAGCTTTTTCACGTGCGGAGTTTTCAGGCACATCCGGGGGAATCGGACTGCAGAATGTGAATGCCCGGTTAAAAACTTATTACGGGGACAGCTACGGCATTTACGTGGAGAGTGAGAAGGACAGTTATACCAGAGTCTGCCTGAGAATCCAGTATATGGATAAACGTCAGGAAGAACACCGGGGAGAACATCGGGAAGAACACGGAGAGGAATGTCGGGAAGGACGTATAGAAAGCAGAGGGATGGAAAATGATACGAGTTGTGGTTGCTGATGATGAGTTTTTTGCACGCAAGGTGCTGGTAAAGATGCTGGGGCAGCTGTCTGATGAGCTGGTCATCGCGGGCGAGGCGGAGACAGGGCTTGGTGTGCTTGAAATTATGGAAAAGGAGCAGGTGGATATTGTCATTACGGATATCCGTATGCCGGATATGGACGGACTTGCGCTTGCCAAAGAGGTGCGTAGCCGTTTTCCGGATACCTGTGTGATTATTGAAAGCGGTTATGCAGATTTCGAGTACGCTACCACAGCCATTCGGTACGGTGTGAAGGATTACCTCACCAAGCCGGTAAAAAGCGAAGAGCTTGATAAGGCCATCCGGCGGGTGCAGGCGGAGAAGCGTAAAGAACGCCAGCAGATTGAAAGGAAAATAGAGGAGCGCAAGATACAGTATATGGATTTTGCCAGGCTGCTGGAAAGCGGAGAGCTGGGAGAACGGGTACTTGGTGAAGCTTACCGTGAAATGGAAAAGGGCTCCTGGATGATGGCCGTCTCTCAGAACAGTGAGAAGAAGTTGGGTGAGGAGAAAATCACAGAGGTGCTTGATATTCTGGGAAGAGGCAGTGACAGGAACAGTACTGGGCTTAAGGTGTATTATTTTTATCCAAAGGAAGAGTTTATCCTTGTGTTTTCCGTTCCAAATGGCGATGTGGGGGCAGCAGAAAAAGAGCTTAAGCGGCGTTTTATCCAATGCGGCGCTAAGGCGGGGGTAAACCTGCATGCGGGACTGAGTCTTATCCATGAGCCGATGGAACGTGTGGAAAAGGAGGCTGCGGCTGCTTACCGAGAGGCTGTGTATGCCATCAACCAGCGGCTTCTGCAGCCCGGGAAGCAGGTATACCGGTATGAGGCTGAGGTAAATGTGGTGCAGCTTTTCAGCCAGAGTGAGGAGCGGGAGCTTGAGCGCTGTCTCACGGAGAACCGCACAGAGGATGCTGTGGCGATTGGAAGCAGCTTTTTCAAGCATTGTGCAGAGAATTGCGAGGTGGGGATTTATTCTTTGTTTACTTCTTTGATCAAGATTATCAATGTGGTAAACAGAGTGTATGGCATGCGCAGGGAAGTGGATGGGAGTGAAGCCGCGGATAAGGGCTCTTACCTTTTGTTTTCCTTTAAGACTGACCTTTATGCGTTCCGTTCCCTGGAGGAGCTTAAGGAGTATACGCTGCAGCTTCTCCGAGATGTGTCGGATGAGGAAAGTCAGAAATCTTCTATTATTGACGACCTTCTGCGTTATTTGGAGAGGAATTACCAGTATAATATCACGGTCAATGAGCTGGCTGCTCATAAGTATTTTGTAAATCCAAGCTATTTGAGCAGGCTTTTTAAGGCGGAGACGGGCAAGACCTTTTCCCGTTATCTGATTGAGCTTCGGATGAAAAAGGCTGCGGGACTTCTCTCGGAGAGCGGGCTGAAAATCAGTGATGTTGCCATGTGTGTGGGGTATAATGACGTGTCCTATTTTATTCAAACCTTTAAAAAGTATTATGAGATGACGCCGGAGCAGTATAAGAATAAGCTGTCCGGGGAATGATCCACAAACATATATCATACCGCGCTGTAGTACAAATAACGTACTGCGGCGCGGTATTTTGCTTATGAAAGACATGAATTTTATGAAAGACATGAATTTTATGACATACATGACGTGTAGTTTGAAGGAAATACGCCGGAGCATACTGGTATCACTCCCAGTAAAGAACTTAATGTTTCGCTGGCCTGATTTTTCGATAGCAGAGGTGTAAAATACTCAGCGTAGCCCGAATAGTAAATAAATTTAGGATTAGTCAGAAATCTCTTATCTATCATATCAGATAAATTATACCTTCCCGGTTTGAAAATCCGTATACTTGATATCAACAAGAGGCAAGACGATTTTGCACGAAGTTAAAGTTTAAGGAGGATTTTTCAATGAAAGGGAAGAAATTTTTAGCACTTGGCCTTACTGCTGTGATGGGTGCGGGGATGCTCACAGGATGCAGCGGAGGAGATTCAGGATCGACCGCCAAAGAGACAAAATCATCGAACGGAAAGACGGAATTAGAGTTTTTAAGTACAAAGGCGGAAAACAAGGATACTCTGCAGAAGCTGGTGGACGCTTACAACGAGTCACAGGACAAGGTAGTGATCAACCTCACCCAGCCGGCTGACGCGGGTACGGTGTTGAAAACAAGAATGACAAAGAACGATTTGCCTGACATGGTAGCCATGGGCGGTGATTTCAACTACGCAGAGCTGCAGTCAGCCGGCGTGCTCACGGATCTGTCCGGTTCGGATATGTTAGACAGCATCAATGAGTCTTACATGAACATGCTTTACCAGCTAAACAAGGACCAGGAGGAAAAGCCCTACGGTATTCCTTATGCGACCAATTCGTCAGGAATCATCTACAATCAGGATATTTTTGAAGCCAACGGTATTACGGTTCCTGAGACTTACAGCGAATTGATGGATGCATGTGAAACGCTTAAGGCAGCAGGTGTGACACCATTTGAGTTTACATATAAGGATGCCTGGACCATCCTTCCGGTTTGGAATTCCGTGGCACCAATCATCCAGCCTGAGAATTTCTACACGGACCGCAAGGCAGGTTCCACCACCTTTGCTGATACACATGCAGAGGTTATGGAAAAATACATTGAGCTTGTAAATTATGCACAGACAGATTACATGGGAACCTCATACGATGACGGGAATAAGAAGTTTGCGGCAGGTGAGGCTGCGATGATGATCAACGGAAGCTGGGCTATCACCGAGATTAAGAAGGCAAACCCGGATATCAACGTGAACCAGTTTAAATTCCCGACAACTGACGATGCAGCCAAGAACATGGTCAACTCCGGTGTGGACGTTCTGCTCGGTGTGACCACAAGCTGCGGCGACGTGGATGCGGCAAAGGATTTCATCAGCTTTATGGTACAGAAGGAAAACGCACAGCTCTATGCTGAGGAACAGTTTGCATTCTCCGCAGTCAAGGGCGTGGAGCAGAATGACCCCTCTGTTGCAGGTGTGAAGGATGATATTGAGGCTGGTAATGTGGTGGACTTCCCTGACCACTATTACCCAAGCGGACTTGACCTGAGCGCGGACCTCTCCGGTTTCTTCCTGGAGAAAAACAATGGCAAGGACGATGCTGAGAATATCGAGGCTGTATTGAAAAAAATCGACAGCGACTATGACACACTGAATGTGAACTGACGAATGACAGCAGGGGACGGGACCGTAGGAAAAGGTTTCGTCCCTTAGCTTTAGAAAGGGGAATTTACATGAAAAAGAAATCAGCATTGAAGCCTAAGGTGAATCCGGCGTTTTACCTGATGGTAGTACCCTTTGTGGTCCTGTTCTTCGCGTTTCATACCATTCCGTTCCTGCGGGGAATTTTTTACAGCTTTACGGACTGGAAGGGTTACGGCATCTGGAATACAGTGGGACTTCGGAACTACATTCAGTTCTTTAAAGACCCGGCCATTGGCCAGACGTACGCTTTTACTTTAAAATTTGCCGTTAGTGCCACCATTCTCGTGAACGTATTAAGTCTTGCACTGGCCTGTGGCCTGAACGCGAAAATCAAGTTTAAAAATACCATTAAAGCAGTATATTTCCTGCCATATATGTTGGGTACCCTGATCATTGGATTTGTATTTAACTTTATTTTCGGCAATGTGATTCCGCTCATGGGACAGAGCCTGGGAATTGAAGCGCTTAGCACCAATATTCTGGGAACAAATAAAGCGTGGCTTGGAATCCTCTTTGTGACCGTGTGGCAGTCCATGGCCTTTAATACCATGATTTATCTCTCCGGTCTGCAGACTGTGGATAAGGATGTGTATGAGGCGGCGGATTTGGACGGCGCCACTGGATTTAAGCGTTTTCGTACGATTACTTTCCCGCTTATCGCCCCGTTCTTTACCATCAATATGGTACTGAGCGTCAAGAACTTCCTCATGGCCTTTGACCAGATCATGGCGATGACAGGCGGCGGTCCGGGTACCTCCACCACATCAATTTCCGTGCTCATCTATAAGCGTGGATTCGACGGCGGACAGTTTGCTTATCAGTCGGCCAACGCGGTAATATTGTTTTTGATCATAGCCGGAATCTCCATATTCCAGTTAAAGGTACTTGAAAAGAGGGAGGCGAAGATGAGCTGATGGAAAAGACGACGATGAAAGTAAAAGATAAATTCAATTGGCCCATGACCATTTTATTGATCGCGTTATCAGTGATCTTTATCCTGGGGCCGCTGTATATCGCGGTGGTCATCGCGGTAAAGGACCCGTCGGATATGGCAAATGTGCTGTCCTGGCCGAAGGTGTTCCGCTGGCAGAATTTCGCGGACGCGTGGACCATGACCAACTATCCGCAGAAGTTTTTTAATACCTTTTTTATCACAGTGGTGAATCTTTTATTCACGATTTTAAGCAACTCCATGGTGGCTTATGCGATTACGAGAAACCGTGGTAAAAGCAGATTTTTTAATATGATGTATTACTATTTTGTGAGCGCCATGTTCATCCCATTTAACGTCATCATGCTGCCATTGGTAAAACAGGCGTCTGCCTTCAACCTGGATAATATTTACGGTATTACCTTCCTTTATATTATCTTCGGCCTGCCGATGAATATTTTCCTCTACACCGGATTCGTGAAATCTCTTCCGGTAGCGCTGGATGAGGCAGCGTATATTGACGGTGCGACTCCGTTCCAGACCTTCTTTAAGATTATTTTCCCGCTGATGAAGCCTATGAGTGCCACAGTTGCTATTCTCTCCTTTATGTGGACCTGGAATGACTTCCTCATGCCGCTGGTGCTTTTGAGCGACCAGAAGGACCAGACCCTGCAGCTTGCCCAGTATGTGTTTAAGGGCCAGTTCAATACTCAGTATAACCTGGCATTTGCCTCCTACCTGCTGGTGCTGATCCCTATACTTCTTGTATATATTTTCTGCCAGAAATGGATCATCGCCGGAGTGACAAGCGGAGCAGTGAAGGCATAGCACTGAAAGCAGCACAGTGAGGCCAGCACAATGAAAGAAGCACAGTGAGGCCACAGCAATGAAAGCGGAGCAGTGAGAGTGCGGCAATGAAAGCTCAGCTATGACGGCGAGCGCGGTAAAATGCGCAGACCTGTATGAACTGTTACGCAGATGCGGCAGAAAAACAGACAGAAGCGAAGAAATCTCTTTGCAACTGTCTGTTTTTGCGTTATACTGTAAAAATGGTGCGGCTGTTCCTTGCAGACGTTTCTTGGATTGCAGCAAAAGTAGGGATTACATATCCGCCTTTGGCGGGTGTATATAATAGGTGTTAGAGTATAAGGATGTGAAACGATGATTGGAATAATTGATTATGATGCAGGTAATATCAAAAGTGTGGAAAAGGCGCTTCACTTTCTGGGTTATGAGACGGTAGTCTCACGGGAGGCGGAGGTGCTTGAAAAGGCTGACAAGGTGATTCTGCCCGGCGTGGGCAGCTTCGGCCAGGCTATGGAAAATCTTCATACATATGGATTAGTTTCTGTTATCCAGGATATGATAAACAGAGGAACTCCTTTTCTGGGTATCTGCCTGGGACTGCAGCTTTTGTTTGAGAGCAGTGAGGAAAGTCCGGGGGTGGAAGGTCTGGGAATTCTTAAGGGTGAAATTTTGCGCATTCCTTCATGTCCGGGGCTTAAAATCCCTCATATGGGCTGGAACTCCCTGCACCTTAAAAATGACGGCAGGCTGTTTGCGGATATTCCGGAGCAGTCCTATGTATATTTTGTGCATTCCTATTATCTTAAGGCACGGGAACCGGAGATTGTTAAGGCAGAGACTACCTACAGCACGACAATCCATGCATCTGTAGAGAAGGACAATGTTTTTGCCTGCCAGTTCCACCCGGAGAAGAGCGGGCGGCTGGGTCTTAAGATTCTGGAGAACTTCGCTGCGCTTGGGAAGGAGGACTTTTGATGTTTACGAAAAGAATTATTCCCTGCCTTGACGTGAACCGGGGACGGGTGGTCAAGGGCGTGAATTTTGTGGATTTGAAAGACGCGGGCGACCCGGTGGAGATTGCCAGGGCTTACGATGCCGCGGGTGCGGACGAGCTTGTATTTCTGGATATCACTGCTTCCTGTGAACAGCGCGACACTGTGGTGGAGATGGTGCGCGCAGTGGCGGCAAACGTGTTTATTCCTTTTACTGTGGGTGGTGGAATCCGCACAGTGGAGGATTTCAAGAGACTTCTGCGGGAGGGTGCGGACAAGATTTCCGTGAATTCCGCGGCCATTGACAGGCCTGAGCTGATCCGTGAGGCTGCGGAGAAGTTCGGCAGTCAGTGTGTGGTGGTGGCGATTGACGCGAAACGCCGGGAGGACGGCGGCTGGAATATTTATAAACACGGCGGACGGCTGGATACCGGGATTGACGCGGTGGAATGGGCCAGAAAAGCCGAGAGTCTCGGTGCGGGGGAAATCCTTCTCACCAGTATGGACTGCGACGGCACCAAGGCGGGGTATGACATTGCCCTTACCAGGACAATCGCGGACGCTGTTTCTATTCCGGTGATCGCCTCAGGAGGAGCCGGGACGCTGGAGCATTTTTACGAGGCGCTTAACCAGGGCGGTGCGGACGCAGCACTTGCGGCCTCGCTGTTCCATTATAAAGAGCTGGAAATCTCCGGGGTTAAGGAGTATCTGGCGGATAGAGGCGTGCCGGTACGCAGATAAAGGTGCAGCGCGGATATTTGCGTGCGCGCAAGGTATATGATTATTCTAAAGAAAAACGCAGAAGCCGTTGTTGGCCCTGTGAGAAAAGAACAAGAGGTGAATTTTTATGGCTCCCATAGCAGGAGACTGGCTGGAGGCGCTGAAGGATGAGTTCAAGCAGCCTTATTATGCCAAATTATATAAAACAGTGATGAACGAGTACAGCACGAGGAAGATTTTTCCGCCGGCTGAGGACATGTTCAATGCGTTTCATTTTACGCCGCTTTCCCAGGTGAAGGTGGTGATCCTTGGGCAGGACCCGTATCATAACGACGGTCAGGCCCATGGTCTGTGCTTTTCTGTGAAAAAAGGTGTGGAGGTTCCGCCCTCCCTGGTAAATATCTACCAGGAGCTGCACGACGACTGCGGCTACTATATTCCAAACAATGGTTATCTGGAAAAATGGGCGACACAGGGTGTGATGCTCTTAAATACGGTGCTCACCGTGCGGGCGCACCAGGCGAATTCCCACAGAGGGATTGGCTGGGAGGAGTTTACGGACGCGGCCATCCGCATTCTGAATGAGCAGGACCGTCCTATCGTATTTTTACTCTGGGGAAGGCCGGCGCAGATGAAGCGTTCCATGCTCAATAACCCACGACATTTGATACTCGAGGCACCTCATCCCAGTCCCTTGTCTGCTTTCAGGGGATTTTTCGGGTGCAGGCATTTCAGCAGGACCAATGAATTTTTAACGGAGAATGGTCTTACTCCTATTGACTGGCAGATTGAAAATATATAAAGGAATGTTAAAGATATGGGTAAGAGAAACGACAATACACTTGTAAAAAATGCTTCTTTTCTGATGGTGGCGGCTCTGATTTCCAAAATGATCGGAATGCTCTATAAGAGTCCGCTGTCATCCACGCTTGGGAGCAACAGCTTTTCCTTTTTCCAGTACGCGCAGGGCGCGTATTTTATCCTGCTGATGATCGCCTCTTTCAGTATTCCCCAGGCTGTGTCAAAGATAATGGCCGAGAGGCTTGCTTTTAAGCGTTACCGGGACGCCCAGAGGGTTTTCCATTGTGCATTGGTCTATGCGGCAGTGGCTGGCGGTGTCGTTGCTTTGTTCTGCTTGTTCGGCGCAAAGCTTCTTGTGCCCGATACTATGGCTTCGGCCAGGCTTGCTCTGCAGATGTTGGCTCCGACCATCTTTTTGTCCGGAATACTTGGAGTTTTCCGCGGCTATTTCCAGGCATATCGGAATATGATGCCGACCTCCCTCTCACAGATTGTGGAGCAGATTTTTGTGGCTGTTTTCGCACTTGTGATGTCCAATGTAATGATTCAGCATTTCAGCGGACAGGGGGAAGAGGTGGTAGACCGCTGGGCAGCAGCCGGAGCTACTATAGGAACCGGCGCTGGTGTGCTTTCTGCATTGCTGTTTATGATGTTGGTGTATTTCTTAAATAAGAAAGCAATCAGCAAGAAGCTGCGCCGCGACAGAGCTTCGGTGAATGAGAGCTATTCTGTTGTGATGCGCACCATCATCCTCATTGTAATGCCCATTATTTTCAGTGCATTTATCTACAATGTAAACGGTTATATCAACAGCTATATGTATTCCGGGATTATGGGCATGCGAGGAATGGATAAGGACCTGATACAGAATCTCTATGCAGAGTATGGATATTTCATGACCCTGATCAACATCCCGCTTACCCTGGCAAGTACTGCGCCTACCTCCATGATACCCGAGGTGTCTGCGCATTATGCACAGCGCGATTTAAAAAGCGCTCACGCAAAGATTGACAGGGCGACCTGGATCAGTATGCTGATTTCCATACCGGCCGCAGTGGGACTGGCAGTGCTTGCAGGACCTATCACCAGGCTGATTTTCCCATTGACCAACGGAGTGGCCGGAGAGCTTATGATGATTGGTGTAATTACCATAATACTAAACGGCAATTCCAACATCTCCAACGGTGTGCTCCAGGGTATCGGTAAGCCGAATATTCCTATGATACATGCAGCCGTTGCACTTGTTGCGGATGTAATCGTGATGGCGATACTTCTGTTTGTGACGGATTTGGGCATTTATACTGTGGTTATCGCAATGATCGTGTATGCGGTCATAATGTGTCTGCTCAATGAGCGGGCTATGAAAAAGTATATGCGGTATAAAAATCCCTGGAAGAGTGCGTATCTTTATCCGCTTCTTGCTTCTGTGCCAATGGGCGTGGTCGCTGGGGGGATTTATTATGGGATGTATTACTTTGTGCATTCAAATTTGATCTGTTTGGGTGTGTCTGTGGTATTGGCGGTGTTTGTATATTTCGTGGTTTATATGCTTTTGAGTAAGCCTTCAGAGGATGACTTGGCGGCCATGCCGGGGGGGAAATACGTGAAAAAACTTGCACATCTTCTTCATATCATTTAAAAAGTGAAGGGGTGTCCCCTGAGAGGTGGTGTAACGGTAAGCAGAAGGAAATCCGGGGCGGGGAGGCGGCGCTTTCGCCGGGAGGTTTGTGGGAAAGTGTTGATTGAAAAAGCCGTTATTACAATTAAAGATGGGAAAATGGAAAAAACCAAAACCCTAACCACTTCTAACCCAGCGAAGTGGTGTTTGGAACGCTAAAAATAAAACTCCTATGCTTAAATGATATTGGCCTGGCAGGCCACATGAAAGCATAGGAGTTTTTTGTATGGATAATAGGATATAAAACAAACATGATGGACCTGCCCTCATGACTTATTACCTTGTCTACAAATCAGTATATAATCACACAAGAATCACATGTAGAAGTGCCTATGAAATTGCCTGTGAATCTAAAAATCCTACTTGTATGCTGGCTTTTTAGAACCCAGACCACCTCCAAATTGATAATTGACATGTGCAGATGTCTATGATAGTATAATTATACCGCGTTCGGTTTATTATAAGGAGGGATCTTATGTCACGTACCCAGAAAGACTTTGCGTCGCGTAAAGAGAAACTGATTCAAATTGCTTTGGATCAGTTTCTCGAAAAGGGTTATGAAAATACAACCATCACTGACTTGCAAAAAGCGTTTGGGCTCACTAAGGGCGGAATGTACCATTACTTCACCAGCAAGGAAGAAATACTGGATACTGTAATTGAAAAAGGGATAGGGGATTGGATTGACGAAGTGCGCAATCACATAATGGAGTTACCGGCGGAAGACAGATTGATGTATCTGTGTTTCACCAATACAGCGAACAGCTTTTCCAGTCAGCTGCTCCAATACAGCAGATCGGGAGATAGTTCAATCGTAACCTATAAGCTGCGGGAACAGCGTATGAAAATGTCGGTTCCGCTGGTGACGGAAATTATTAAACTGTATGTGGACAGCGGGTTTTATACATGTGATTATCCTGAAGAAATAGCGGAAATCCTCTTGATGTTGGCTGTTTCCATCAGTGATCAAATATTTGGCCCCGCCACGAATGAGGATAAGAGGAAGAGACGAATTGATGCCATGATAACATTGTGGAGAAATTGCGTGCACCCTCCTGAAAGCCATTTGGATGAGTTGCGAGACAATCTGACCCGTTTTTATGAAGATAGTATGACAAGAAGTAACTCGTGAAATTATGACTCACATAAGGAGAAAGTCACATGGAACCAAAAGCAAAACTTTGGCACAAGGATTTTACACTGGTCGTGATAGGCCAAATTATCTCGCTGTTCGGCAACGCTGTTCTTCGCTTTGCCCTGCCGCTCTATATCTTGGAGCAGAGCGGCTCCCCTGCTCTGTTTGGGCAAGTTTCCGCACTGGCTTTTTTACCTATGATTCTGCTTTCGCCAGTGGGAGGCATGATTGCAGACCGTGTGAATAAACAACGCATCATGGTCGTCTTAGACTTTATTACCTCCGCTTTGGTTTTTGGCTATATTGTCATAAGCGGTTATTTTTCTGCCATAGCCATTGTAGTCGTACTGATGATGGCACTCTATGCCATTCAAGGGGCGTATAGCCCGGCGGTGCAAGCCAGTATCCCCTTGCTGGTGGAAGAGGAAAAGTTAGTTCCAGCAAACGCTGCCGTAAACCTTGTAAACTCACTGTCTAATATGCTGGGGCCGGTCATAGGCGGCGTACTTTATGGAACGTTTGGACTTCCCATAGTGCTTATTGTAAGTGCCATATGTTTTTTTCTATCTGCGGTCATGGAATTATTTATTAGAATACCGCACAAAAAGCAAGAGTCCACCGGAAATATGTGGGCTACAGTGAAAAAGGATATGGGCAGCAGCCTTCGCTTTATGTTCAAAACAAAACCGATTTTAGCAAAAATTATCTTTATCATGACATTGTTTGAACTGTTTGCAAGTTCAGTACTTATTATCGGTTTGCCAGTGTTGATTACACAAACATATGCGCTTTCCAGCCAATGGCTAGGTGTGACGCAAGGCGTTATGATGGGTGGGGGATTAGTAGGCGGAGTGCTGGCTGGAGTGCTAGCAAAAAAATTGTCCATTAAAAAAATACACAGATTACTGTTACTGATAGCTCTGTGCTTTGTACCGATTGTGTTAGGGCTACTGTTAGGCGTTTCAGCTATAATTGGCTATGGTATCATTACTGCGGCTTGTTTTTTTGCTATGATTGCCGGTGTACTGATGCGCGTACAGTTGTTTGCGTTCATCCAGCAGGTGGTCCCGGAAGAAATAATGGGCAAGGTGTTTTCCTGTTTGATGGCAATTAATCTTTGTGCTCAGCCCGTTGGTCAATGGCTTGCTGGCTGGGGCTTCGAGCGTTTTGCAGAGTTGCCGTGGGTCGTGTTATTGGCGGCTGTCGCACTATCCAGCATAGTATCCGTCTATTCCCGCAGTTGTTTCCACAAAATCGAAGTATAGTTTATTCCATCCCTACGAAAGTCTCGTCTGGCGTAACAAGTTTCACAGAAGAATAACAATCGGAAAGGAGGGCCACGCTATGAACGCGGAGCAGAGGGTTTTGATTTGAGAAATTGATTAATTCCCTTACCCGCCGCGTGGTCTACAATGGGCTGGAATTGGACTTGCCCTGCCGGGAGTTTAATCTGCTGTATTGTGCCAATATAGAATCCCTCATGAGATTCGATACAATTGTGTCAATACATTATATTTGTGCGACAGCCGATAAGAAGGGGAGGGAAAACGTAGTGGAAGGTGAGGGGGAGGAGCCGGGGACGGGCGGGAGTTATTTATCCTGGTCAGGCTGATTTGCGGAAAGCGCGCCTGAAAATCCAGTTCTTACGGAGACTTAAGCGCGAACGCTCTTCGTGAGCGCTTTAGTCGCAGTTAGAACTTAGTTGAAGGCAAGCGGGCATCAGCCTGACCAGGATAAATAACTCCCGCCCGTCCCCGGCTCCTCCCCCTTACCGTTCAACAACTTTCCTCGGGGCCCCCTTCCCATTTTATTGCGTCGGCAGCGCCTCATGTGTCCGTGCAGTCACAGCCTCCGCCTGCACATCCACCTCTTTTTTCCTCTCTTCCTGCTTATGTAAATTCTTCTGTGCCGTAGACAGCATCAACTTAATACGATTGAGCTGATTAACCTCACTGGCTCCCGGATCATAGTCGATGGCTACAATATTAGCCTCCGGATTCGTCCTCCGTATCTCTTTGATTACACCCTTACCTACGATATGGTTCGGCAAACACCCAAACGGCTGGATGCAAACAATATTCGGCACCCCACCGTGAATCAGCTCCATCATTTCACCTGTAAGGAACCAGCCCTCGCCTGTCTGGTTGCCCGGAGACACGATGGGAGAGGCCATGCGGGCCAGGTCGCGGATGTCTGCGGCAGGCGTGAAGTGACGGCTCTGGGCAAAGGCTTCGTTGGCAGCTTTGCGCATCCAGTCAATGCCCTTGATGCCCCAGTTGGCGATTGTGGCCTTTGATTTCTTAAAGCCTAAATATTCCGCCTTGAAGTTCTGATTGTAGAAACAGTAGCAGAGGAAGTCGATAAGATCCGGCACCACTGCCTCCGCACCCTCGGCCTCCAAAAGGTCAGCCAAATGATTGTTCGCCGCGGGCAGGAATTTCACGAGGATTTCGCCTACGATTCCCACGCGTGGTTTCTTCTCGTCGCTGATGGGAATGGTATCAAATTCGTGCACCATTTCTTTGCACATATGCTTAAACTGGCTGTGGCTCACGCTGCTTCCCTGCAGGAAGGAGATTACGCGCTGCTCCCAGATTTTATGCTTGCGGTTTACAATGCCTTCTTCAAGCTCGTAGGGGCGCATGCGGTATACACATTTCATGAGAATATCCCCGAATACGCCGCCGTAAACCACACGTTTGATCAGCGGGAGGGTGAGCTTGAAGCCGGGGTTGCTCTCGAGTCCGCTTAGGTTCAGGGAAATCACAGGCACCTGTTCCATGCCGGCTTTTTTCAGCGCACGGCGGATAAAAGCAATATAGTTGGAGGCACGGCAGCCGCCTCCGGTCTGGGACATGATGACTGCTGTTTTGTCCAGGTCATATTTACCGGACAGAAGCGCATCCATAATCTGACCCACCACGATCAGAGAAGGATAGCAGGCGTCATTGTTTACGTATTTCAGCCCTACGTCCACAGCACCTTTGTTATCGTTTGGCAGCACCTCCAGGTTGTAACCACAGGTGTTGAACGCGGCCTGAAGAATGCCGAAGTGGAAAGGCGACATCTGTGGGCAGAGAATCGTATAGTCCTTGCGCATTTCCTTGGTGAAGGAAACCTTCTCAATAGAGGAGGGCTTGATCACGCGGGACGCATTCTGCACCTCTTTCGAGCGGATGGCGGCCAGCAGGGAACGCACACGAATTCTCGCGGCACCCAGGTTGTTGACCTCGTCGATTTTCAGGCAGGTGTAGGTCTTTCCGCTGTTGTCGAGGATTTCGTAAACCTCATCCGTTGTCACGGCATCCAGGCCGCAGCCAAAGGAGTTGAGCTGGATGAGATCAAGGTCATCTCTTGTTTTGACAAAGTTGGCAGCCGCGTAAAGTCGGGAGTGGTACATCCACTGGTCATTGACACGGATAGGACGCTCAATTTCTGCCAGGTGTGACACGGAATCCTCGGTAAGTACGGCAATGCCGTAGCTGTTGATGAGGTCCGGAATACCGTGGTGGATTTCCGGGTCTATATGGTAAGGACGTCCGGCAAGCACGATGCCTCTGCGTCCTGTTTCCTTTAAGTAAGCGAGAGTTTCTTCTCCTTTTTTCTGCACGTCCAGGTGCACGGCGTTCAGCTCTTCCCAGGCTTTGTGTGCCGCAGCTTTTACTTCTTCCGCGGGGATATCCTTAAACTCTGCCAACAGGCGGGAGGTGAGGACTTCCTCGGATGTAAAGGCCAGGAATGGGTTGCGGAAATCAATGGACGGGTCATTGAGCTCATCCACGTTATTCTTGATGTTCTCCGCGTAGGAGGTAACAATCGGGCAGTTATAATGATTTACCGCATCCGGGAATTCGTTACGCTCGTAAGGAATGCAGGGGTAAAAAATAAATTTTACTCCGTTTTTCAGCAGCCAGCTCACATGACCGTGGGCAAGCTTGGCCGGGTAGCATTCGGATTCGCTGGGGATGGATTCAATACCCAGCTCGTAAATTTTCCTGGTGGAGGTGGGAGAGAGCACCACTTCATACTTCAGCTCTGTAAAGAAAGTGAACCAGAAGGGGTAATTCTCAAACATGTTCAGTACACGTGGAATTCCTACCTTTCCTCTGTCTGCTTTGTCTGCGGAGAGAGGCTCGTAGGAAAACAGGCGTTTATATTTGTATTCGTAAAGGTTCGGTATGTGATCTTTGTTCTTTTCCTTGCCAATGCCGCGCTCGCAGCGGTTGCCGCTTACAAACTGACGGCCGCCGGTGAATTTATTGATCGTCAGGCGGCAGTTGTTGGTGCAGCCCCGGCAGTTCGCCATGGAGGTGGTGAATTTCAGCGCGTTGATCTTGTCGATGGAGAGCATGGTGGTTTCTTTACCCTCCTCGTGGCGTTCCCTGGCAATAAGAGCTGCGCCGAACGCTCCCATGATTCCTGCGATATCCGGACGGATGGCCTCACAGCCCGCGATTTTCTCAAAGCTTCTAAGTACCGCGTCATTGTAGAAGGTACCGCCCTGTACTACGATATGCTTTCCAAGCTCCGTAGCATCAGATACCTTGATTACTTTATAGAGCGCGTTTTTAATAACAGAGTAAGCAAGGCCCGCGGAGATATCGGATACCTCTGCGCCCTCTTTCTGCGCCTGCTTTACCTTCGAATTCATAAATACAGTACAGCGGGTGCCCAGGTCAATGGGGTGCTCTGCAAAAAGTGCGGCCTTGGCAAAATCCTGTACACTGTAGTTCAGGGACTTGGCAAAGGTCTCGATGAAAGAACCGCAGCCGGAGGAGCAGGCTTCGTTGAGCTGTACGCTGTCGACAGTCTGGTTCTTGATTTTGATGCATTTCATATCCTGACCACCAATGTCCAGAATACAATCAACCTCAGGGTCAAAGAAAGCAGCTGCATAGTAGTGGGACACAGTCTCTACCTCACCCTCATCCAGAAGGAGAGCAGCTTTGATCAAGGCCTCGCCGTATCCGGTGGAGCAGGCGTAGGCAATGTGTGCGTCCTTTGGGAGCTGGCTGTAAATCTCCTGGATGGAGCGGATGGCAGTGCTTAAGGGGCTTCCGTTATTGTTGCTATAGAAAGAATAAAGCAGGGTACCGTCCTCGCCCACCAAGGCGGACTTGGTGGTGGTGGAGCCTGCGTCAATGCCCAGATAGCAGTTGCCTTTATATGTAGACAGCTCAGCGTTTTTTACTTTATAGGAGTTCTGGCGCTGTTCAAAGGATTCATATTCCTCCTTAGAGGCGAACAGCGGTTCCATACGTTCCACCTCGAAATCCATCTTAATGGAATGGCGCAGTCGGTCAGCAAGCTCTGTAAGAGATACGGTGACCTCGGGTTTTGCGTTAAGGGCAGAGCCTATGGCGGCGAAAAGGTGGGAGTTATCCGGTGTGATGGCATGCTCATCGTCCAGCTTAAGGGTACGGATAAACGCCTGCTTCAGTTCGGAAAGGAAGTGAAGCGGGCCGCCCAAAAAGGCTACGTGTCCGCGGATTGGTTTGCCGCAGGCCAGTCCGGAAATGGTCTGGTTCACTACCGCCTGAAAAATGGAGGCAGACAAATCTTCCTTGGTAGCACCCTCATTGATGAGTGGCTGGATATCCGTCTTGGCAAATACACCGCAGCGTGCAGCGATAGGATAGAGCGCTTTATAGTGTTTGGCATATTCGTTCAGTCCGGAAGCATCGCTCTGTAAAAGTGAGGCCATCTGGTCAATGAAGGAGCCTGTACCGCCTGCACAGATACCGTTCATACGCTGCTCAATATTGCCGCCCTCGAAGTAAATGATTTTCGCGTCCTCGCCGCCAAGCTCGATGGCTACGTCTGTCTGAGGTGCGATTTTTTGCAGGGATGAGGACACTGCAATGACCTCCTGCACAAACGGGATTTCCAGGCAGCTTGCCAGTGTAAGTCCACCGGAGCCTGTAATCACCGGATTGAGAGTGAGCTCACCAAGCTGCTTTTTTGCTTTCTCAAGCAGTGCGGCAAGTGTCTCCTGAATATTGGCGAAATGGCGCTCATAATCTGCAAACAGTAAAGTTTCGTTTTGGTCGAGAATTGCGATCTTGACAGTGGTAGAGCCGATATCAATTCCCAATGTATACTTATCCATAAAATCTATTTATGCCTCCTCGTTCCGTGATTTCCCCTTTTTGGGCTGTGTGAGCCCGGGGAGGATGAATTGGTTCAATTACATTGCTTCTTATTAATAATGTATGTTCAGATATTCCGTAATATTATACGACAATGTCTCCAAAATGACAATGTCAAAGTTTAACAATCATTGGACGGATTGCAGTTGAAATTTAGATGAAATCGGGCTATAATGAAGCGAATCGCCGCTGTTCAGGACAAAATGGCAATTGTGTCAATGGCGAAGCAGCAGCTATGCTTGGGACAGAGTAGTAGTTGTGCTCGGGATAGCGTGGCAGTTAAATTATAGCGGAATGAAAGACAGTGAGAACAGCACCTGCTGGGTGCTTACAGTAAAAAGAGGAGATTATAAATGGCAGAATATAAAATTTTGAAAACAGAGGGACGTGCCAAGCGTGCTGAGTTTCACACGGTGCACGGGACGATACAGACACCGGTGTTTATGAATGTAGGGACGATTGCGGCGATTAAAGGGGCTGTTTCCACCATGGATTTAAAGGATATTGGTACGCAGGTACAGCTTTCCAACACTTACCATCTCCACGTGCGTCCGGGAGATAAGATTGTGAAGGAGCTGGGGGGACTGCATAAGTTTATGGTTTGGGACAGGCCTATCCTGACAGATTCGGGCGGATTCCAGGTGTTTTCCTTGTCAGGGCTGCGTAAGATTAAGGAGGAGGGCGTATATTTCCGTTCTCATATTGACGGTCATAAAATTTTCATGGGACCGGAGGAAAGTATGCAGATCCAGTCAAATCTGGCGTCTACCATTGCCATGGCTTTTGATGAATGTCCAAGCAGTGTGGCGGACCGTGAGTATGTGCAGAAGTCTGTGGACCGCACGACCCGCTGGCTGAAGCGGTGTAAGGAGGAGATTGCGAGGCTTAACAGTCTGCCGGACACGATCAATAAAGAGCAGCTTTTATTTGGGATTAACCAGGGAGCGATTTATGAGGATATCCGTATCGAGCATGCAAAGACTATTTCTGAGCTTGACCTGGATGGTTATGCTGTGGGCGGACTGGCAGTGGGTGAGACGCATGCGGAGATGTACCGTATCCTGGATGAGGTGGTGCCTTATCTGCCTCAAAATAAACCTACTTATCTTATGGGAGTAGGGACCCCGGCTAATATTCTGGAGGGCGTGGAGCGCGGTGTGGATTTCTTTGATTGCGTTTACCCCAGTCGTAATGGACGCCATGGCCACGTGTATACGAATGAGGGAAAACTGAATCTTTTTAATGCAAAGTATGAACTGGATAAACGACCGATTGAGGAAGGGTGTCAGTGTCCGGCGTGCCGGCATTATAGCAGGGCTTATATCCGTCATCTGTTAAAAGCTAAGGAGATGCTGGGGATGAGGCTTTGTGTACTGCATAATCTGTATTTCTATAACCATATGATGGAGGAGATACGGGAGGCGCTGGATGATGGGAGGTTTGCAGAGTATAAGAAGATGAGATTGGAAGGGTTTGAGATGGGGAAGATTAATGGGGGGAGATAGGGGACCCGAAAATGTGTGGTGAACGGTTAGGAGAAGGAAATTGAGCGGGGTGTGTGCCGGGGTGACGCAGGAAGGCTGTGGCCAGCGAGCGGCTGGAGCAGGAGCAATCCGTGTCAGGCAGTTGCCCGCTTGCCTTCAACTAATTGCCAACTGCGACTAAGACGCTCAGGAGAGCCTTCGCGTCTAAGTCTTAGTAGGCAATGGATTTTCAGGCGCGCTTTTCGCAAAACTGCCTGACACGGATTGCTCCTGCTCCAGCCGCTCGCTGGCCACAGCTTTCCTACGTCACCCCGGCACACACCCCGCCCAATTTCCTTCTCCTAACCTACCGGTACGTTTTCTCCCTATCATGGAGGGCGGTGTTTTCGGCGGGAGGATGGTGGTGGAGGAGGATTTTGAGTTAGGGGGATGTTGGTTTGGGGGATTAGCGGACCATATATTTATGCAAATATTGCTTGGCCATTTCCTGGCTCAGGGAGAAACGTTTGATTAATTTCTCTAATATCTGCTGTTCGGTTTTGTTTTCTTCTATGTTGTCTAAGATTAAAGCCTTTATGCCTTCTGATCGGCCTTTCTCTATGCCTTCTTTTCGGCCTTTTTCTTCGCCTGACAAAAAAATTGCTTTTTGGTCAGCTTCGTAGCGCTTTCTTGCTTTGCACTGTAGTTTTATTTTTTCATCATCTGTCAGGTTTTTTAGTGTTACTACTGCTTCTTGCATTACATCTGATTCCTTTGCCATTTGAAA
>KL370850.1:0-38253 GCA_000702025.1 Blautia schinkii DSM 10518 | reverse complement strand
TCAGGGAAGGGGGATGTGTTTACAAATCCAATATGTATGCATGGCAGGGCGTTCATGTAATCTTCCCCGCTATGCAAATCCACGTACATGTCACAGGTATAATACAGGGAGCGTTTCGGCCAGTTGCCGATATTGCCCACCTGCATTTCCAGATTTACTTGCTTTTCATTGTTTAGTAAAAGCCGAACGTCCAGAATGCAGGTTTTTTCATTGATGGCTTCTCCGAGGATAATGGGATTTGTAATCTGGCAGGAAGTGATTTCCTCTGGCGGGATTCTAAGAACTGCGCTGAGAATGCCTTTTAATACTTTTTCGTTTTTTTGTAATACAGCCCGGAACATGTAGTCGTTGGTAAAGCCAAAAGGAATCTTACCTGATAATTTTTCTTCGTTTAAATGTGGTTTTGTTTGTGTTGATTTCATAGACATGACCTCCTTAGAAATGAAATAAGAACTTGTTTAGAGTTGGTTTTAAGAAATGAAGATATCATAAGATAGATATTCCATATAAGAAAATAGATATTCTGTAATTTTTCAAAACTTTTTGAGGGGAATGGGGCATATGGTTGTTGGAATTGCTCTACAATGCACCATATGCCCTGCAATTCTTATTTTTTGCTGGTGCGGATTAAAGTATACAGGCTTATCCGAATTTGTTCGGAAATGCAAAGTACTCTGATAACAGTCGATGGAACTGCACACAGGTGTGTATATCCTGATACTTCAGTGTTAGCGAACCATATATTTATGCAAATATTCTTCGGCCATTTCCTGGCTTATGGAGAAACGCTTCATTAATTTCTCTAATATCTGCTGTTCGGTTTTGTTTTCTTCTATGTTGTCTAAAATCAATGCCTCTACGCCTTTAAGAATGCCTTCCTCTATGCCTTTTTCTTTACCTGACAAAAAGATCGCTTTCTGGTCAGCTTCGTAGCGTTTTCTTGCTTTGCACTGCAGTTTTATTTTTTCATCATCTGTAAGGTTTTTTAGTGTTACTACAGCTTCTTGCATTACATCTGATTCCTTTGCCATTTGAAAGACCTCCTCCCATTTTGTCGCTGTGAAAAGCTTTGTCCAACGATAAATATCAGTATTTTTCATTGCCGTATCAACTTTTTCTACCTGGTCTAATTGTATCATAATTATCTGCAAATCACTAGTATAAACATGTCCATTCTCTTCGTTGACCAGTCGGTATTTGCTGAAAAACTCATGATAGTCAGGGAAGGGGGATGTGTTTACAAATCCAATATGTATGCATGGCAGGGCGTTCATGTAATCTTCCCCGCTATGTAAATCCACGTACATGTCACAGGTATAATACAGGGAGCGTTTGGGCCAGTTGCCGATATTGCCAATTTGCATTTCCAGATTCACCTGCTTTTCATTGTTCAGTAAAAGCCGCACATCGAGAATGCAGGTTTTTTCGTTGATGGCTTCTCCGAGGATAATGGGATTTGTAATCTGGCAGGAAGTGATTTCCTCTGGCGGGATTCTGAGAACTGCGCTGAGAATGCCTTTTAATTGATTATTCCGGGGACTGTTGAGCCACCTGTCCGGACTTTGAGAGCCACCGTTCCGGAACCCTAGAGCCACCCCAACTGCCACCAGAAATGTTATTCCACGGTGCTCTTGACATGAGCCTCCACGGCACATGTATTCGTGGCAAAGAGGCAAGCCAGTGCCTGCGGCATGTTTGCCTGGGCAGAACAGCCTATCATATGCCTACTCATGTAAAGAGCCTTTCGCGGCATAAGCTTTCTGGTGGCTCTTACCCGCCGGAATGTCGGCTCCGTCCAGTCCGGACAGGTGGCTCTCGGAAACAAGAATAATCATTTTAATACTTTTTCATTCTTTTGTAATACAGCCCGGAACATGTAGTCGTTGGTAAAACCAAAAGGAATCTTACCTGACAATTTTTCTTCGTGTAAATGTGATTTTGTTTGTGTTGATTTCATAGACATGACCTCCTTAGAAATGAAATAAGAACTTGTTTAGATTTGCTTTTAAGAAATGGAAAAAGGAGTTAAAAAATGTAAATTCCATTTAAGAAAAGATAAGAGTGTTTTATGGCTTATTTCGAAATTCAATGTAGTAAAGGGCAAGGTGGCTGAATAAGCCATAAGAATGAGTAACAGATTTGCTGTAAAAGTATCATACAACAATTATGGTTCGATGTAAAGAATAATTAGGCGGTGTGGTAGCATAAGTGTCGCATAAAAGCTAAACAGAGCTAATCAGGAAGTTTGTCGGGAGAGCTGATCAGAAATTAATCAGGCAGTGTTGCGGAAAGCCCACGCAGGCTCAATTTTATAATTTTTATAAAAATGCGAAAACCACTTGAAGAAATGGATATTTTTGTGTATGATATGGTGTAGCGTCCTGAAAATGCGGGACAGCATGATTTATTATTGAGAGCAATAGATTAGGAGGAGTTAACATGACAGAAGGCGGAATGGGCATGGGATTTACCATTGTGTGGATGGTAGTTATTTTTGGAATTATGTACTTTTTGATGATTCGTCCGCAGAAGAAAGAGCAGAAAAGAGTGCAGGCAATGCTCAGCAGCATGGAAGTCGGTGACAGTGTAGTCACTACAGGTGGTTTCTATGGAGTGATCATCGACATGACAGACGAAGATGTGATCATCGAATTTGGTAATAACAAGAATTGCCGTATTCCAATGAGAAAACAAGCCATTGCAGAAGTAGAGAAGGCAGAACAGGCGTCTGCTTAAGGACAATGCATGGTCAGAAGTAAGTGCTGCAGCAGCGGTGCTTACTTTTTTCATATCATAGGAAAGAACTCCAATCTGTTCTGAAATAAAAAATATCACTTTCCTATGATATAACCCTCCGGGGGATGCACACAATGTGCAGAGGAAGGCTGCTTCGCAGCTGCACATTGGCGCACAAAGTGTACAAGTCCTTCATGAGTGAGAAATTCAGGGAGTTAAAGTGGACTTGTCCACTTTGTTATTTTAGCGATTTTTCACTTTAATAGGTTGAAATCTGCTGAAAAGTGCGTTATTATAATAACAATACTCTAAGATGGAACTGACGAAAGGAAAGAGAACTATGGATTATAAGATTGCGTTGATTCCCGGAGATGGGATCGGACCGGAGATTGTGAGAGAGGCCAGGAAGGTCCTGGATAAGGTTTGTGAGAAATATCATCACACCTTTTCATATTCAGAGGTTCTGCTGGGTGGCGCTTCCATTGATGTGCACGGTGTGCCGCTCACAGAGGAAGCCGTGGAGACAGCAAAGGCATCGGACGCTGTACTCATGGGCTCAATCGGCGGAGATGCCGCCACATCGCCCTGGTATAAGCTGGAACCATCCAAACGTCCGGAAGCCGGTCTGCTTGCCATCCGCAAGGCCCTGAACCTGTTTGCAAACCTGCGCCCTGCCTATTTATATAATGAACTGAGAGATGCCTGCCCTCTGCGTGATGAGATCATCGGAGACGGGTTTGACATGATCATCGTGAGAGAGCTTACCGGAGGTCTTTACTTCGGGGAACGGAAAACGTATGAAGAGGACGGCGTGAGAACAGCAGTCGACACCCTTACATATAATGAAAAGGAAATCCGCCGTATTGCTGTGAAAGCTTTTGAGATTGCCCGCAAGCGCGGCAATAAGGTGACCAGTGTAGATAAAGCGAATGTACTGGATTCCTCCAGGCTTTGGAGAAGCGTGGTGGAAGAGGTGGCTAAGGATTACCCGGATGTCACTCTTGAGCATATGCTTGTGGATAACTGTGCGATGCAGCTTGTGCGTGATCCGAAGCAGTTTGACGTCATTCTTACGGAGAACATGTTCGGAGATATATTATCCGACGAGGCGAGTATGGTGACGGGTTCCATCGGTATGCTGTCCTCTGCCAGCCTGAATGAGACGAAATTCGGTCTTTACGAGCCGAGCCACGGTTCTGCACCTGATATTGCAGGACAGGATAAGGCAAACCCTATAGCCACGATTTTATCTGCGGCTATGATGCTTCGTTACTCCCTTGACCTCGATAAAGAGGCGGATGCAGTGGAGGCAGCAGTACAGAAGGTACTTACCCAAGGCTACCGTACCGGTGATATCATGTCAGACGGCTGTAAGCTTGTTGGCACTAAGGAGATGGGCGATCTGATAGCCCAGACGGTGTAAGTGCGTATAACTATGGCATGTACAGTATAGATATTGTAAAACAGCAGTATGTACAATACAGACATTATAAGAGAACAGCATGTACAGCACAGATGTTGAGAGATAAAGGAGAGGAATCGATAATGAGAAGTGACGCAGTAAAAAAAGGCTCCCAGCAGGCTCCGCACAGGTCCCTGTTTAATGCCCTTGGTATGACAAAGGAAGAGATGGAGCGGCCAATGGTCGGCATTGTGAGCTCCTATAATGAAATCGTCCCCGGACATATGAACCTGGATAAAATCGTGGATGCGGTTAAACAGGGCGTGGCTATGGCCGGCGGAACTCCCGTGGTATTCCCGGCTATCGCTGTATGCGACGGTATTGCCATGGGACATATCGGCATGAAATATTCCCTGGTGACAAGAGACCTGATCGCAGATTCCACAGAAGCGATGGCTTTGGCTCATCAGTTTGACGCACTTGTGATGGTGCCTAACTGTGACAAGAACGTGCCCGGACTTTTGATGGCAGCGGCCAGAATTAATGTGCCCACTGTGTTCGTGAGCGGCGGCCCGATGATGGCCGGACGTATAGACGGACATAAAACAAGTCTTTCCAGCATGTTTGAAGCAGTCGGCGCTTATGCGGCCGGTAAGCTTTCCGAGGAAGGGCTTACCGAATATGAGAATAAAACCTGTCCTACCTGCGGTTCCTGTTCAGGAATGTACACGGCGAACAGCATGAACTGTCTGACAGAGGTGCTTGGTATGGGACTTCCCGGAAACGGAACCATCCCGGCTGTATATTCTGAGCGTATCCGTCTTGCTAAGCATGCGGGTATGCAGGTAATGGAGATGTACCGCAAAAATATCTGCCCGAGAGATATCATGACAGAGGATGCGATTCTGAACGCCCTCACCGTGGATATGGCTCTTGGCTGCTCCACCAATAGCATGCTGCATCTGCCGGCAATCGCTCATGAAATCGGCATGGATTTCGACATCAGCTTTGCAAATGAAATCAGTGAGAAAACACCGAACCTCTGCCATCTGGCACCGGCAGGTCCTACATATATGGAAGATTTAAATGCAGCCGGCGGCGTGTACGCGGTGATGAACGAGCTGAATAAAAAAGGCCTGCTTCACACAGACTGCATGACCGTTACCGGAAAAACCGTCGGCGAAAACATCGCAGGCAGTGTAAACCTCGACCCGGAGGTAATCCGTCCTATCGACAATCCTTACAGCCAGACAGGCGGCCTGGCAGTCCTGAAAGGAAATCTGGCTCCTGACGGCGGCGTGGTGAAACGTTCCGCAGTTGTGGAGGAAATGATGGTGCACGAAGGACCTGCCCGCGTATTCGACTGCGAGGAGGATGCCATCGAGGCAATCAAGAATAATAAGATCGTGGCCGGAGACGTAGTAGTCATCCGTTATGAGGGACCAAAAGGCGGTCCGGGTATGAGAGAAATGCTCAATCCCACCTCTGCCATCGCAGGTATGGGACTTGGCTCCAGCGTAGCCCTGATCACGGACGGACGCTTCAGCGGAGCATCCAGAGGCGCTTCCATCGGCCATGTATCCCCGGAGGCAGCCGTTGGCGGCCCCATCGCACTCATTGAGGAGGGCGACATCATCAGCATCAACATTCCGGAACTTAAGCTTGAAGTGAAGGTTTCCGATGAGGAGATGCAGGCAAGAAGAGAAAAATGGCAGCCGAGAGAGCCAAAGGTGAACACCGGATATCTTGCAAGATATGCGGCAATGGTAACCTCCGGCAACAGAGGCGCCATCTTAGAGATACCAAAAGCAAAATAAGGAGGGTTATACATGCAGCTTACAGGTGCAGAGATTATCGTAGAATGTCTGAAAGAGCAGGGCGTTGATACTGTGTTCGGTTATCCGGGCGGAGCAATCCTCAACGTATATGATGCGCTTTATGAATACAGGGACGAGATTACCCATGTTCTCACCTCCCACGAGCAGGGAGCCTCCCATGCGGCTGACGGTTATGCCCGCGCCACAGGAAAGGTGGGCGTCTGCCTGGCTACTTCCGGCCCCGGTGCTACCAATCTGGTAACAGGTATTGCCACAGCCTTTATGGATTCCGTTCCGGTGGTTGCGATCACCGCAAACGTAGGAACCTCCCTTTTAGGTAAGGACTCCTTCCAGGAGGTAGATATTGCCGGCGTTGTGATGCCAATCACAAAGCACAGCTATATTGTAAAAGATATATCCAAGCTTGCGGACACCATCCGTAAAGCATTTTATATTGCAAAAAGCGGACGCCCGGGCCCGGTGCTCGTGGACGTGACCAAGGACGTGACCGGAGCTAAATTTGAGTATACATCACGTCGTCCGGCCACTGTAAACCGTGAGACCAGCGAAATCCGTAAGGAAGATGTGGAAGCAGCAATCCGTATGATCAAAGAGGCAGAGAAGCCCTTTATCTTCGTGGGCGGCGGCGGAGTGATTTCCGGCGCTTCCAAAGAGATCACAGAGCTGGCACACAGAATCCAGGCACCTGTGTGCGACAGTCTGATGGGCAAGGGTGCTTTCTCAGGGGAGGACCCGCTGTATACAGGTATGCTCGGCATGCACGGGACCAAGACCTCTAATCTTGGTGTGAGCCAATGTGATCTTTTGATTGTTCTCGGAGCACGCTTCAGTGACCGTGTAACCGGCAATGCAAAGACCTTTGCAAGAAATGCAAAGATCATCCAGGTAGATATTGATGCCGCGGAAATTAACAAAAACGTGGTGGTGGACGCCTATATTGAGGGTGATATCAAAGAAGTGCTCCGCCGCCTTCTGGAGGATATTCCGGTGAAGGAGCATCCGGAATGGGTAAACCACATCAAAGAAATGAAGGAAAAATATCCTTTAAACTATGACCATACCCAGCTTACAGGTCCGTATGTGATAGAGAAGCTTTATGAGCTGACCAAGGGCGATGCGATAGTTGCCACAGATGTGGGACAGCATCAGATGTGGACTGCACAGTATTATAAATTCAAAGAACCACGGACACTTCTCACCTCCGGCGGCTTGGGAACCATGGGCTACGGCCTGGGCGCTGCCATCGGAGCAAAGATGGGAAGAACGGATAAGACAGTTGTCAACATTGCCGGAGACGGCTGTTTCCGTATGAACATGAATGAGATTGCCACGGCTGTGCGCTGCGGTAATCCTTTGGTGCAAATTATTCTCAACAATCATGTTCTGGGAATGGTACGCCAGTGGCAGACCCTGTTCTACGACCAGAGATATTCCCATACCATCCTCAACGACGCGGTGGATTTCGTGAAAGTTGCGGAGGCGATGGGAGCGGAGGCGCTTCGTGTCACCAAGCTCGAGGAAGTAGAGCCTGCACTTGAAAAAGCACTTGCGGCCAAGGGACCTTTCGTGCTCGACTGCTGGATTGACCAGGATTTGAGCGTGTTCCCCATGGTGCCTGCAGGAGCCAATATAGATGATGTTTTTGACGAGGAGGATATGAAAAAAAATGAGCAGAGTGTATAATTTTTCCGCAGGACCAGCCGTCCTTCCGGAACCGGTACTGAAGGAAGTCGCAGAAGAGATGATGGATTATAACGGCACAGGCATGTCTGTGATGGAAATGAGCCACAGAAGCGCGGCTTTCCAGCAGATCATCGACGAGGCTGAGCAGGATCTCCGTGATCTGATGGGGATTCCGGACAATTATAAGGTACTGTTTCTCCAGGGCGGAGCTTCCCAGCAGTTTGCAATGATTCCCATGAACCTGATGAAAAACAAGGTGGCAGACTACATTGTTACGGGGCAGTGGGCGAAAAAAGCATACCAGGAAGCACAGAAATACGGGAAAGCCAACAAGATTGCCTCTTCTGAGGACCAGACATTCTCTTATATTCCGGATTGCAGCAATCTGCCGGTGAGCCCGGATGCGGACTATGTATACATCTGTGAAAACAATACAATTTACGGAACAAAATTCAAGGAACTTCCGAATACCAAGGGAAAAACCCTGGTGGCCGATGTTTCCTCCTGCTTTCTTTCCGAGCCGGTGGATGTGTCCAAATACGGAATCATCTATGGCGGCGTGCAGAAGAACATCGGACCGGCAGGTATGGTCATTGTGATCATCCGGGAGGATCTGATCACTGAGGATGTTTTGCCCGGTACACCGACGATGCTGACTTATAAGACACATGCTGACGCAGCTTCCCTGTATAATACTCCAAACGCTTACTGTATTTACGTGTGCGGCAAGGTATTTAAATGGCTGAAGGCTATGGGCGGCCTGGAGGAGATGAAGAAGCGCAATGAAGAAAAAGCGAAAATCCTCTATGATTTCCTGGACAGCAGCAAGCTTTTCAAGGGAACCGTTGTGGCGAAAGACCGCTCTTTAATGAATGTTCCTTTTGTGACCGGTGATAAGGAGCTGGATGCGAAGTTTGTCAAGGAGGCCTCCGCTGCCGGACTCATGAATTTAAAGGGACACCGAAGCGTAGGCGGTATGCGTGCAAGTATCTACAACGCCATGCCCAAGGAAGGCGTAGAAGCCTTGGTTGCCTTTATGAAAAAATTTGAGGAGGAAAATGCGTAATGTTCCAGTATCATTGCCTGAATGCGATCTCTGAAAAAGGTCTGGAGCTTTTCAGCGACGAATATAAGCAATCGGAGACGATTGACAATTGTGATGCGATTTTAGTGAGAAGTGCAAAAATGCACGAGATGGAGCTGCCGGAAACCGTGGCTGCCATCGCCCGTGCGGGTGCCGGAGTGAACAATATTCCGGTTAAGGAGTGCTCTGAAAAGGGTGTGGTTGTATTCAACACTCCGGGAGCTAACGCGAATGGTGTGAAAGAGCTTGTGCTCGCAGGTATGTTGCTGGCCTCCCGTGATATCGTGGGCGGTATCGAGTGGGTAGCGCAGCAGAAGGGCTGCGACGACATCGGCAAGCTTGTGGAAAAGAAGAAGAAACAGTTTGCGGGCTGTGAGATCAGCGGTAAAAAGCTCGGTATCATTGGTCTGGGAGCAATCGGAGCAATGGTGGCCAACGCCGCCACAAAGCTCGGCATGGAGGTATTCGGGTATGATCCTTATATTTCCATTGACGCGGCCTGGAATCTTTCCCGTACCATCAAGCACAGCAAATCACTGGACGAGATTTACACCCAGTGTGATTACATCACAGTTCATGTGCCTCTTCTGGACAGCACCAGAAAGATGATCAATAAGGATGCGCTGGATAAGATGAAAGAGGGCGTTGTAATCCTTAACTTTGCCCGCGATTTGCTGGTGGATGAGGAAGCGCTCATTGAGGCATTGGAGAGCGGCAAGGTAAAGAAGTACGTGACAGACTTTGCGAATCCGACGGTTGCCGGAAGAGAAGGAATCCTGGTAACGCCACATCTGGGAGCGTCTACAGAGGAATCTGAGGAGAACTGTGCAGTGATGGCAGTGAAAGAAATCCGCGATTTTCTGGAGAACGGGAATATTAAGAACTCCGTGAATTTCCCCAACTGTGATATGGGAAGCTGTGTGGCTGTGGGCAGGATCGCCATCACCCACAAGAATATCCCAAATATCATCAGCCAGGTGACAAAGATCCTCGGCGCAGAGGGATTAAATATTGCCGATATGACAAATAAGAGTAAGGGCGAATATGCATACACTCTCATTGACCTGGAAAGTGCCGCTTCCAAGGAAGCACTGGATGAGCTGAAGGCTGTTGAGGGCGTGGCAAAGGTACGTGTAGTCAGATAAGGAGATTCTTATGCGTGCGACTGGCAGTCTGGCAAAAAGAGCCAAAAAAGCGAAAAGAGCTATGCGCAGATATAAGCTGCTAAAACCAATCTATAAAAACCGCAAACGTCTGGCCCATGTATTAAAAAGCGTGGGCCAGGCAGTGGAAAAACGGCTCTGATAAGAAAAACGGCATTATAAAATAAAGGAATTCATATATGATGAAAAATTTAGACAATCGGATTAAAGGGCATATTTTTGCCCTTTTTTCTGCGATTTTGTGGGGCACGACCTTTATTTCCACCAAGACGCTGCTCAGGGATTTTACGCCGCTTGAGATTCTGGTGACGAGGTTTCTGCTTGCCTATCTTGTGTTGTGGGCGATTTATCCTCACAAGCTCAAATCAAAAGGATTGAAGGAGGAGCTGTTGTTTGCGGGCGGAGGACTTACAGGAGTGAGTTTGTATTTCCTGATGGAAAATTCGGCGCTTGTGTATACTTATGCCTCCAATGTGAGCGTAATCGTGACTGTGGCTCCGTTTTTTACGGGGATTATGGCAATGATTTTTCTCAAAAACGGGGAGGGGAAGCTTAACCAGCAGTTTTTTATAGGCTTTTTGGCGGCTATTGCGGGGGTGTTCCTTTTGAGCTTTGAGGGAACGAAAATGCATCTTAATCCGATGGGGGATTTGCTGGCGCTTGCAGCGGCTTGGGTGTGGGGAATGTATGGGATTTTTACGAAGAAGATAGAGGGACTTGGGTATTCGGTGCTGCTCTATACAAGAAGGATTTTTTTCTATGGGCTGTTGTTCTGTATTCCTATGCTGGGGATATACGATTTTTCGCTGGATTTTTCCAGGTATTTGAAGCCGGAGAATCTTTTTAATATTGTTTATCTGGGGCTTGGTGCTTCGGCGCTCTGCTATGTGATCTGGAACAGTGCCATTGGTTATTTGGGGGCTGTGAAGTCAGCGCTTTATATTTATTTGATTCCTGTGGTGACGGTGGTATTCTCGGCGGTATTTCTGGGGGAAAGGCTGTCGGGGAAGGCGTTTCTTGGGGTGCTGTTGACTATGTCGGGGATGGTGATTTCCGAGTGGAGAGGGGGCTCCAGGAAAGGAGAATCCCGGAAGGTTGTGGAGCGGTGAGTCAAAAGTGGATTCCCCCAAGTCCATTCTCCTCACCTTTTTCTACGTTTGTTCCCTTTTTCTGCGTTTGTTCTCTTTTTCTTACGTTTATTTCCTTTTTTCTACGTTTGCTCTCTTTTTCTATGTTTGCTGTACTTCTTTTTGGGGGATGTAGACAGTAGTTGTTTTTTCCTGGACGAGAGGGTGGAGGAAGTTAGTTTGTTGATTTGTGCGGATTGTTAAATAGCTTTTTCGGGTTTTGGTGCAGTATCTTATCAGGCAGATACACAGGTCTGATTCTTCATAATTGATTTTTCGTATCGTAAGGGTTTTTGTAGATTCTCCCTCCAAGATTAAAAAACAGAACTCCTGATAAAATTATTCCACCGCCAAGCAATGTTGTGTAATCGGGGACTTCTTTGGCAATTATAAAGGCTAGAATGCTTGTAAGGAATGGTGTTATAAACATGTAGTTGCTGACTTGTGAAGTTTGTTTTGCTTTGGTAAATGCTTTCGCCCATGAAACATAGGCAATAGCGCTTGATCCGATGCCTAGAATTGCAAGATAAATGAATTGGACCGGAGGCGCTGATTGTATTTCCTGAATGGAGGTTGGTGCGAAAATGGATAGCATAAATGTGCCCGAAAAAATACTGAATGTCGAAGTCTGTAATGCAGTATAAGTCGTTGTTAATTTCCGCTGGAGCAGGTTATAAGTGCTCAAAGCCAGTGCTGCGAATAGAAGCCAAACAAGCCCGGGGTTAATTGAGAAGATGCCTTCTTTTAAAGTTAAAAAAGCAACGCCGGAGAACTCAATCATGATAGCTATCCATTGTAATGTATGTAATTTTTCTTTATAAACGAGGCGGGCAAGTAATGCGGTTATTACAGGAACTGTGGCAATCATAACACTTCCTGTAGCAGCGGTCACAGTTGCCTGCCCCTGATTAAAAGTAATCATATAAATGAAAAATCCAACACCGCCAGTTAGAAGAAACCACGATAGGTCGTGAAGCGCTGGCGGTTTCATTTTTGTATATACTGAAATTATTATGAGTGCACAGGAAGCAATGAAGTATCTTAGGAATCCCAGCGAGAACGCAGAAAAGTATTGCAAAGCAAGTCTCGTCAGAACGTAGGCTAAAGACCAAAATATAATTGTTATAATGGCATAAGGATGAAAACTGTTTTTGAAATTCATAAGCGATTCCTTTCTACTTGCATGGATGAAAAGGTTACGCTATAATAAAAACACAAATTACCGGTATATAAAAGATACAATTTTAATGTTTTTTTATTGAGCCAGATAAGAGGTTAGAAATGCTTCATCTTTCTTTAGACCAAACAAAAAAACGCCCTTTTACGAAACAGATATACTCACAGATACGAGAAAAAATTTTGTCAGGTGAGCTGTCGGCTGGTGAATTACTTCCATCGTCTCGTGATTTAAGCATGGAACTTCATGTTGCCAGAAATACTGTACTGACTGCCTATGATATGCTAATATCAGAAGGTGCTGTTTACAGTATTGCCGGGGCTGGGTTCTATGTAAGCTCTGATGTAAAGCCAGTTTCACAAACTACTTTGATTAGCAATCAACAAATTGCATCTCTTTCAGATACAATTCTTACAGAAAAAATTATTAATTTTGATAGTGGATTGCCGGCTCTTGATTTGTTTCCGCGTGAAAAGTGGAACCGCGCTGTGTCTCATGCATTCCTGAATGCTCCTGCTTCGTCTTTAGGTTATGATGATCCACAAGGAAGACCGGAATTTAGAAGTCTCCTGTGTTCCTATCTGAAAAAAGCCCGTGGTATTTCATGTGTTCCAGAACAGATTATCGTTACGGCAGGTGCAAAACAAGGCCTGTCTTTGGTGGCAAAATGTCTGCTTCATGCTGGTAGTGAAGTATGGATAGAAAATCCATCAAATGCTAATGTGTTCCAGATTTTTTCTTACCATACCAGAAATATCGTACCATTCGAAGTTGACGCACAAGGGATTCGGCCGGAAATATTCCCAAAGGGAGGGAAACCTACACTTATTTTTACAACTCCATCCCATCAATTTCCAATGGGTGGTATTTTACCTATTCAACGGCGAATTGAACTTGTCGAGTTTGCAGGTAAATCTGGCGCATATCTGCTGGAGGATGATTATGATAGCGAATTTGTTTATGATGTTCCTCCCTCTCGCTCCATTTTCGAGTTAGACCATGAACGGGTAATCTATGTCGGTACTTTCAGCAAAGTGCTATTCCCCTCCATAAGGCTGGGTTATCTTGTTGTACCATTACATCTTGTTCCACAAATAAGAGAATTAAAACGATTGGCAGACCATCACTCAAACTCAGTTTATCAACTTGCACTGGTACGATTTATCGAAAATGGAGAATTTGACCGACACATTCGCCGCATGAAAAAGGAATACCGCAAACGGCGAGATTACCTATTGGAGTTACTTCCATCTTATTTTGGAGATAAAGTACGTGTATTTGGAACCGCAGCCGGAATGCATCTTGTTGTAGAATTCAGAGACGTATCTTTTACAGAAAAATCAATCGGACATCTATTGCAAGCTGGAGTATATATCGTCCCTGTTGAAAAGCACTCGCTCATAAAAACCCAGCATATGCATGAAATCATTTTAGGCTATGCCGGTTTACCAAAAGAGGAAATCATCCAAGGACTCGATATAATAAAAACGGAGTTATCCAATATTGGTAAAAAGTAAACACCGCGAAAATTATACCGATACATATACTGTTCTCTGAGAAAAAACAAAATGTAGAAAATACGAAAAGTAGAAGATGTACGAAAGAGATTTGTCTATTAACAGGGGACGAATTAGGAAGAGTGTCCAAAAAGTGGGGGACTACACTAATTCAAGTGTCCACTGTTATGGGTACATTATAAAGGTGGAAGATGTACGAAAGGTAGAAGATGTATGAAAGCGTAGAAAAAATTCCAAAACGTGGAAGAAGTATCAAAACATAGAAGAAACGAAACGTAGAAGAAGCAATGGAAATGTAGAAGAAGAGACGAAAACGTAGTGGAAGGTGAGCGGGAGGGGGATCCGTGCGGGGAGCTGGCGTTGTCTTGTCAGGCATTTTGCGGAAGCGCGCCCGAAAATCCAGCGGTTACGGAGACTTAGCCGCGAGAGCTCTTCTCGAGCGGCTTAGTCGCAGTTACCGATTAGTTGAGGGGAAGCGAGCATGCCTGACAAGACAACGCCAGCTCCCCGCACGGATCCCCCTCCCGTTCACCGTTCAACAACCATCCGAGTTACTCCTCCTATTCACCGTTCAACAACTCCCCGGGAAATCGGAAAATGATAAAATAAAAAACTAGAAAAATCAAAAAATCAGAATCAACGCCCCCGAGCGGCGATAAAATCAAGCACATCCTGCCGTGACGGCATCACACGCAGCGCACCTTTACGGGTGGTAATAAGCGAAGCCGCAGCGTTTGCAAAAGTGAGCAGCTCCATAAGATTTTCCTCAGTAAGCCCCTCAAGCCCATGCTCCAGCACATAATTAAGAGCACTGGCACAGAAAGTATCGCCTGCGCCTGTAGTCTCAATGGTGTTATCCTGAAGGAACGGTGCAGACTCAACTCGCAGATCCTTATAGTAAGCACGGCTTCCATCTTTGCCCATAGTAATGAGCACCAATGGAATATTATATTTCTCACGGATAAGGGCAGCACCCTTGTCATAGTCTGTGGTTCCGAAAAGGAATTCCACTTCGTTATCCGAAATTTTCAAAACATCACACTTCGTCATACCGTACTCAATCTCAGCCTTGGCATCGTCAAGAGACTTCCACAGCGGCGGGCGCAGATTTGGGTCAAAGGTAATGATGCAGCCGGACTCTTTCGCGATTTCAAGCGCATGTCTGGTAGCCTCCCTTACGCCCTCGTGAGTAGAGGAAAGCGTGCCGAAATGAAAAATACTAGAATTGGCAATTAAGTCTTTCTGTACCTCATCCTTGGTAAGCATCATATCAGCGCCCGGATTGCGGTAAAAAGAAAAATCGCGGTCGCCGTCCGGATAAGTATGCACAAAAGCAAGTGTTGTATGTACTTCCTCGTCAATGATCAGGTTGCGGGTATCAATCCCCACTTCCTCCACAGCCTTCTTAAGCTGTGCTCCGAACATATCCTTGCCTACCTTACCAATAAATGCTGTCTTTTTACCGAGGCGTTCCAGCATGGCAAGCACGTTGCAGGGAGCGCCGCCGGGGTTTGCTTCCAGAAGGGGGTTGCCCTGGGAGCTCTCGCCGTTCTCTGTGAAGTCGATCAGCAGTTCGCCGATTGCGGTTACGTCAAATAATTTGTTTTCCATATTGAAAACCTCCTTTGGTTCCTAAAGCCATATATGAATTGTCAGTTATATGGCGTTTATTTCAATTTATCGCAGTAGGCTGGTTTTGTCAAACAAATTTCTTTATTTTTATGGACAAAAATGATAAAATGGTAACAGAACGGACAGGTTCGCGCATTTACTGAGTTGGATGCGTAACCATCCCGATCAGATTACGAAATGGGCCTACGGGAGGTAGTGAATATGACAGAGAAAGTTTACAGCTATATGGATTGGCCGAGGATTGAGGCGGTAGTTTACGCAGAGGAGGCTTCTCCCAAGGACGTGATGAGCCCCAGGCTGACACCTGACGGAGTGCTGGTGCAGGGATTTTTCCCGGGTGCGGACAGTGTGCAGGTGCTTGCGGGCAGGCAGTCTTACCCGATGGAATTAGAGGATGATGCGGGATATTTCGCGGCGCTTATTCCGGGGAGAAAAATCCCCCGCTATCGTTTTAAAGTGCAGCGTGGAGAAAAGACGCAAGAGTTTTATGATTCCTACGCTTTTCCCGGACAGATTTCCGAGGAGGAAGAAAAAGCGTTCTGCGCGGGCGTATATTACGAGGCATACAAGAAGCTTGGCGCGCACCCCATGACCGTCAATCAGGTGAAGGGTACGTATTTCGCAGTGTGGGCGCCCAATGCCATGCGTGTGAGCGTGGTGGGAGATTTCAATAACTGGGACGGGCGCTGCCATATGATGCACCGGATGCCCATGTCGGGGATTTTTGAATTGTTTGTACCCGGTGTGAAAGCCGGAGATTCTTATAAATACGAGATTAAAATTAAAGGAGGCGCTCTGCTTTTAAAGGCAGACCCCTATGCCGCGGCCTCACAGGTACCGCCCTCCTGTACGTCCGTAGTGGCAGATTTGAGTGAATTTACTTGGAATGACGGTGAGTGGATGAAGGGGCGGAGCAGATACACAGACCGACGCCAGCCTGTATCCATTTATGAGACAAGTCTGACAGACTGGGCTTCGGCAGAGGAGCTGGCTGCTTTTCTCGCTGAGACGGCATACACCCATGTGGAGTTTCTGCCTGTGATGGAATATCTGGACGAAGGTACCAAGGGGTATTCCACATCTAATTATTATGCGCCTACCACCCGTTTTGGCTCTCCGGTGGATTTTCAGAAGCTTGTGGACATGCTGCATCAGGCGGGTGTAGGTGTGATATTAGACTGGACTCCTGCACAGTTTCCTCGCTTTGAGGGCGGAATGGAGGCTTTTGACGGCACGCCGCTTTATGAAATACAGGATCCGGACATGGCTGTCCATCCGTTTTGGGGTACGATGCTCTACAATTATGCCAGCCCCATGGTTAAGGATTTCCTCATAGCCAATGCGTGCTTCTGGATGGAAATCTATCATGTGGATGGGCTTCGGATGGATGATGTGGACGCCATGCTTTACCTGGACTACGGCAGAAATCCGGGAGAGTGGGTGCCGAATCTTTACGGGAGTAATGAGAACCTGCATGCGGTGGAGTTTCTCAAGCATTTGAATTCCATTGTGAAAAAGCGTAATCCCGGAGTGCTGCTGATCGCCCAGGAGGACGGTCTTTGGCCTGAGCTTACGGACAGTGTGGATAATGACCATCTGGGATTTGATTATAAATGGAGCGGGGGCTGGACAAAGGATTTCCTTACGTATCTGAGCGCTGCTCCTGACAAACGCCGTGATTATCACGACCAGCTTACACTTTCCATGGTGTATGCTTACTGCGAACATTATGTGCTCACCCTGGGGCGTAGAGATGTGGGAGACCTGAACGCGTTTTTGGAAAAGCTTCCCGGCTCGGAAGCCCAGAAGCTTGCACAGGTACGGGCTGCCTATTCTTATATGATGCTGCATCCGGGCTGTAAGATGATGGCCCCGGATAAAGATGCGGCCGCGGAGCTTAAGGGCTGCATTAAGGATTTGAATGCTCTTTACTGTTCTCAGCCTGCACTTTATGCGAAGGATGATGATTACGACGGATTCGAGTGGGTGCAGTTAATGAAGTATGAGGAGAATGTGCTCACCTTTATGCGCAGGACAGATAAGCCGGAGGAGACGCTTCTTGCCGTTTGTAATTTTGCAGAAGTTCCATATGAAAATTACCAGGTTGGCGTGCCTTTCTATGGCAAATATAAAGAGGTGTATAACAGCGACCAGAAGAAATATGGCGGGGAGGGCGTGGTAAACCCGAGAATAAAAACTGCCAAAAAGGATGAGTGCGATGAGCGCGAGTATTCCATCCGTGTGAAGGTTCCCGCATTAGGCGTCACTGTGTTCTCATGCAGTCCGGCGGAGAAGCCTGCTGCGAAACCGACTGTAAAGACAGCGGGGAAAACTGTCATGAAGCCGACCGCAGAGGCAGCGAAGAAAGCTGCTGCAAAGTCCACCGCAAAGGTGCCAGAGAAAGCTGCTGCAAAGCCAGTAACAGATACAGCAGAGGAGTCTGCATTTATAGCTGCTAACAAAGTTACGAAGAAAACAGTTGTGAAATCTCCGGCAAAACGTACTACAAAAAAGAATAAGCCAGAATAACTACATGTAATAATCATAGCCCTCCGGCAGCCCCGGAGGGTTTTTTAGGCCTATGTTTGTATGCCACGGAAACGTGTTTGTGCATAGAAGAATTTTACACTTGATTTTTACCTCGGAGGGGGGGTACAATAGGATGGTATAAACTACTATAAAGGAGGAGATTTGAATGAGATTTAAAAAAGTACTTGCAGCAGCTTTAGCCTGCGCAATGGTGGTATCCACCGCTGTAACCTCAAGTGCGGCTTCCCTGTATCCGGGAACCCCTGACGAAGACATGGTAACTATAGACATGCGTGCAGAGCCGCCAGAATTAAACTCCCTGCTTACAACAGACGTTGCTTCCGGAAATATTCTCCGTATGACAATGGCAGGTCTTACCAAACTGGATGAGAATGACATCCCGCAGCCGGATTTAGCAGAATCCTGGGACGTGAGTGAGGATGGAACCACTTACACTCTTCATCTGAGAGAGGACGGCAAATGGTCAAACGGCGAACCTGTCACCGCAAATGACTTCGTATATGCATGGCATATGATTTCCAAACCGGAGACAGCATCTGCTTACGGCTTTATCGTATATCAGAATATAAAGAACGGACAGGCAGTATTTGACGGCACTATGGACGAGTCTGAGATGGGCGTTAAGGCTATCGATGATTATACTCTGGAAGTGCAGTTCGAGAACCCGATTCCATACGCACTGCATCTGTTTTCCTTCGCATCCTTCTATCCGTTAAACCAGAAGGCTTATGAAGAAATCGGCGCTGACAAATATGCCAAAGAGGCAGACTCCATCGTTACAAACGGCGCTTACAAGATTGCAGAGTGGGTACATGACGACCACGTTACTCTTGAGAAAAACGAAGAATACTACGGCGCAGCCGACATCAGCATCCCGAAGGTAAAATACCTGATGATGAAAGATACCAATGCCCGTATGAACGCATTCAAGGCAGGACAGCTTGACTGCTTTAACTTAAGCGGCGAGCAGATTGAGCAGTTTGCAAACGAAGGCTTTGAGACAAAGGCCTATGTGGATAACGGAAACTGGTACTTCCAGTACAACACAAAGGTGAAGGGCCTTGACAACGCGAAGATCCGTCAGGCTCTTGGTATGGCAATCGACCTGCAGAGCTTATGCGACAATGTTCGTAAGGACGGTTCCCTTCCGGCAACAGGTATTGTTCCTACAGGCATCAATGGTGCGGAGAATAAACTTTATTCAGAAGCACGTGGAAATCTGGTTACCTATGATGCAGAGCAGGCTAAGGCTTTGTTCGAGGAAGGTCTTGCAGAAGCAGGCATGACAGCAGATGAGTTCAAGATCAGTCTGATCACGGACGATACCACCCAGGCTCAGAAAGAAAGTGCTTTCTATCAGGAGCAGTGGAAACAGGCTCTCGGCATTACTGTAGATATTTCTCCAATGCCGTTCAAGGCTCGTCTCCAGGCTATGACAGACGGAGACTTTGATATCGTATTCGCAGGTTGGGCACCGGACTATAACGATGCTATGACATATCTGGATATGTTTACCACCGAAAACGGAAACAACTATGGTAAATATTCCAGCGAAGAATATGATAAGCTGATTGCAGACGCTATGAAGGAAGTAGATCCGGTGAAACGTCAGGATATGCTTATTCAGGCAGAGACCCTTCTGGTTTCTACAGATGCTCCGGTATTCCCGTTATACTTCTCAGCAGTCTCATATGCGGTATCTGACAAGCTTCAGGGAATGACACGTACAGGCTTCCAGGAATTCGACTTCCAGGATGGTGCGACTATCGCTAAATAAATATGAAAGAAGCAGATAGGAGCTGTTGCCGACACAGACAACAGCTTCTGTTTGCTTATGTAAAACACGAATCCGTATGCGCGCGGTTGGTGTTTTACATAAGCAATATGCTTAAAAAAATTACAGCAACTGTCCGGTAGAATATCCGGCGAAGCCGTAACTAAAATGGTACCGGATAGCTGCAAAAAAACAAAAGAAAGGAAGTAAAAACGTGTCAAACAGAGTACGATACATCATCAAACGAATCGGTTACGCGGTAATCACGATTTTTGTATTGATAGCCTTGACCTTTACTTTAATGCACCTGCTTCCTGGCGATCCTTTCACCGGACCTAAGGCAATCCCGGAATCCGTGAAGGAGGCGCTGAATGTGAAGTATGGCCTTGACAAGCCACTGCTGCAGCAGTTTTTTATCTATGTGGGCAATGTTCTGAGCGGCGATCTGGGTGCATCTGTGCCGGACGGCCGTCTGGTGACTGATATCATCAAGCAGGCATTCCCGGTGTCTCTGGAGCTTGGTATCCGCTCCCTGATTTTTGCTTTCATTATCGGTATCCTTCTGGGAATTGTGGCCGCTATCAAACGTGGTACGGTCTGGGACAGCGCATCTATGTTTCTTGCATTGATTGGCGTGTCTGTTCCCTCTTTTATCATCGGTTCCCTGCTCCAGTATTTCCTGGGACTGAAATTATATCAGGCCACAGGAACCCAGGTTTTTGCTATTATGGGCTGGACGACTGCCAACAGTAAGATACTGCCTGCCTTTGCCCTGGCATTCAGCTCCATGGCTACCATCAGCCGTCTGATGCGTACCAGTATGCTGGATGTGCTCAACCAGGACTATATTAAAACCGCCAAGGCGAAAGGACTCAAGCAGCGTCAGATCATCTGGCTGCACGCGGTTCGTAATGCGATTATGCCTGTTGTTACGGTTATGGGACCGCTTGTGGCATCTGTGCTCACGGGAGCCTTTGTTGTGGAGAATATTTTCTCTATCCCGGGACTTGGAAAATACTTTGTCCAGAGTGTGCAGACGAACAATTATACGGTCATATCCGGTACGACGATTTTCTACGGGACATTCCTGATACTTGCCAATCTCGTTGTGGATCTGATTTACGGCTTTATTGATCCGAGAGTGAAATTGACAGGAGGAAAGGAGTAGAACATGTTTAAAAAGAAAAAGAAACCGATTGCGGTTCAGCAGGAGTCTGTGTATGACGTCAGTGGAAAAATAAGCGCGGAAGCCTTTGAACAGGTAGGCGTAGACACCGGGGCCATGGAATCCATTGTCCGCCCCTCCATCAGCTTCTGGAAGGACGCTTTCCAGAGAATTAAGAAGAGTAAAGTGGCCGTAGTCTGTCTGATTATCTTAGGCCTTTTGATCCTGGGTGCTATTTTTGCGCCGATGTTAAGTCCGTTTAATTATTCTGACCAGAATGTTGCATACAGCAACCAGCCTATGATGTTCCAGGACCCGAATAACGGCAAGACACATCTGTTTGGTACTGACGCTCTGGGCCGTGACATTTTTGTGCGTTCCTGGTACGGCGCTCGTGTGTCCCTTACCGTAGCCATCGTGGTTGCACTGATCGACTGTCTGGTAGGCGTTGTTTACGGCGGCATCTCCGGATATTTCGGAGGCGCGGTGGATAACATTATGATGCGTATTGTAGAGGTTATCAGCGGTATTCCCTATCTGATCATCGTTATCCTGCTGATGACTGTTTTTGAGCGTGGAATCGGCACGATCATCCTGGCTTATTCGCTCACGGGCTGGACCGGAATGGCGCGGCTTGTCCGAGGGCAGGTGCTGAGTCTTGGCGAGCAGGAGTTCGTGATCGCCGCCAAGACCATGGGTGCCAAGCCTTCGCGGATCATCGGACAGCATCTTGTGCCGAATATATTGAGTGTTATCATTGTCAATATTACCCTGGATATCCCGAACGTAATCTTCGTGGAGGCGTTCCTTTCCATGCTGGGTCTTGGTATCGCACCACCCCAGTCCTCCTGGGGAATTATGGCCAATGACGGTATTTCTGTGTTCCAGTCCTATCCGTCGCAGCTTGTGATTCCGGCACTGTTTATCTGTCTCACCATGCTTTCGTTCAACTTACTTGGCGACCAGCTGCGCGACGCGTTCGACCCGAAATTAAGGAGGTAAGAAAAGATGGAAGAAATACTGAAAATAGATAATCTCCATGTTTCCTTTGATTCTTATGGGGGAGAGGTACATGCTGTGCGTGGAGTGTCAATGACCGTACATGAAGGCGAGGTGCTGGCAATCGTAGGCGAGTCCGGCTGCGGCAAGAGTGTGACTGCCCAGACTGTGATGAAGCTAAATCCCATGCCTCCTGCCAGAATCAAAGAAGGAAGTATCAATCTCTGCGGAAAAGATATCGTTGCTGCCTCTGAGAAGGAGATGCAGGACATCCGCGGCCAGCTTGTGAGTATGATTTTCCAGGACCCGATGACCTGTATGAATCCCACCATGCGTGTGGGCAAGCAGCTTACCGAGACCCTTCGCAGAAAGAAAAAACTGTCCGCAGAGGAATGTGAGAAGAGAGCGCTGGAGCTTTTGAAGCTGGTGCAGATTCCAAATGCAGAACAGCGAGTGCGCCAGTATCCTCATGAGTTTTCCGGCGGTATGCGCCAGCGTGCCATGATTGCTATGGCTTTGGCATGTGAACCCAAGCTTCTGATCGCCGATGAGCCGACCACTGCCCTTGACGTGACAATCCAGGCGCAGATTATGCAGCTTCTGGCACATATCCGTGAAGAAACAAAGACAGCAATCATCCTGATCACCCATGACCTGGGTGTGGTGGCAAACATGGCGGACCGTGTGGCTGTCATGTATGCCGGAAAGGTAGTGGAAGAGGGAAATGTACGCGATATTTTCTACAATCCCTCCCATCCTTATACAAGAGCCCTTCTGAAAAGTCTTCCCACCGTGGATACCCACAGGGAGGAGAAGCTGGTGTCCATTCCGGGAACACCCCCGGACCTTTTCGCACCGCCTAAGGGCTGTGCCTTTGCCAGCCGCTGTACGGAGTGCATGAAGCTCTGCAAGGGAAACCAGCCGCCGATGTTCGGTTTAAACGAAGGACATCAGGCCTCCTGCTGGCTGCTGCATCCGGATTGCCCGAAGAAGGAGGAACACTAAAATGGATAAATTGATTACCCTGGACCATGTTTCCAAGCATTTTAATGTGGGCAAGCATCAGACACTGGTTGCGGTAAACGATGTTTCCCTGGACATCTACAGAGGTGAAACCCTTGGAGTGGTCGGTGAGTCCGGCTGCGGTAAATCCACTCTCGGCAGAACGGTGATGGGCATTTATCACCCGACCAAAGGAAAAATCATCTACGAGGGCAAGGAGGTCAATGTCAAGCATACCAAGGACCGCTTTGCTTATGCCAGAAAAGCGCAGATTATTTTCCAGGACCCTTATGCTTCTCTGAATCCGCGTATGACAGTGGGCAGCATTATTTCCGAGGGAATGGAAATCCACAATATGTATGACAAGGCAAAGCGCCAGGAGAGAGTCTATGAGCTTCTGGAAACCGTAGGCCTCAACAGAGAGCATGCGAACCGTTTCCCTCATGAATTCTCAGGCGGACAGCGTCAGCGTATCGGCATTGCCCGTGCCCTGGCCATCGAGCCGGAGTTTATCGTGTGCGACGAGCCGATTTCAGCTCTTGACGTATCCATCCAGAGCCAGATCATCAATCTTCTCAAGAAGCTGCAGGAGGAGAATGGTTTTACTTATATGTTTATTGCTCATGACTTGAATATTGTCAAATATATCTCCGACAGGATTGCGGTTATGTATCTGGGAAATCTGGTGGAGCTGGCGGACAGTGACGAGATTTATCATCACACCCTTCATCCGTACAGCCAGGCGCTTCTTTCCTCCGTGCCCATCCCGGACCCGGACAAGGAAGCACAGAAGCAGGCGAAGGTATTGACCGGAGACGTGCCAAGCCCCATTAATCCCAAGCCGGGCTGTCCGTTTGCAAACCGCTGCGAGCATTGCATGGACATCTGCCGGAAGGAGACTCCGACACTTAAAGAAATCCGGCCGCATCATTTCGCGGCGTGTCATCTTGATTTAAAATAAAGTACGTTTAATATAACAGGCAAGCTTCCCACCACTGTAGCGGGTGGTGGAATCCTTGCCAAAAAGATAGTACGACTTATTGATTTGTAAAAAACTTAAAAAATCACTTGATTTTTTAGGAAAATACGGTATAATATCATTTGTGTCAAACACAAGCTGGAATAGCTCAGTCGGTAGAGCACTTCACTCGTAATGAAGGGGTCGAGAGTTCGAGTCTCTTTTCCAGCTTTTATAAATGCAGTGTTTATGCGGGATTGCGTGAATACTGGTAAAACAGCCTGGGGATGGGCTGTTTTTTACATTTTAGGGGGGGGGGGGAAGTGGACTTGTCGCTTTGTTCTTTCAATTAACATTTTAAATCTTTTTATAATGGCTCCAACCATTACATTATTGCTCACGAATGCATATAGACCATATTTTGAAGTATATATAAAAATGCATGCAATTTGCTTTTAAATGTATTACAATGTACAAGAAAGGAGTGATTTTATGGCACGGATTAGTTTGTGTGATGATGCTGATGTCAATATCTTTTTAAAAAAGGTTTCAAGAGAGCGCCGTATACCTTTTGGATTGTCGGCTGACCCTTTCTATTCCGAAAGCAATATGGCGCACCTACGGCGCGGTATTTCTACCCTTAATGCTGGAAAAGGTATGGAGCATGAACCAATTGAAGTAGAAGATGAATGAAAAAAGTGAGGACGGGGAACCGCCTTTTTTTAGTACATAATTTTTTGCTATGGGTTTGGCACAAGGGTGGAGGAGATAGTGCTGACATAATTTGAAGCAAGCTTGTCTTTAGCCCGAGAGAATTTTGTGGCCCATATATTTCTGTTTTTTTCATTGAAGCCATGTTAAAATAGACAAAGTAAATACTAAAACATATACGGTTTTTGGAGGAGGGGCAGGGGTTATTGACTGATAAAAGAGATATACACGTTATAAGTGACACAGAAGGAAATAAACTTGTACTTATTAATAACATTAGGTTCAAAGGAAAAAGGAAGATTGATTGGGAAAGTGTGAAATCATATCTTCAGGAGTATGTTGGTACTTATTATGAGATAACAGAAAATTCTGAAATCATCTATATTGGAAATGAATTTCCAGAAGAATGCACAGAGTCAGAGAGCAGAAAAGCCTTAATGGGAGCTAATGCGAAAGCTAAAGCCAATGCATCAATAGCAATTCCTCAATTGATTCAGATTGCTACCAATCCATCTTTTGAGATAAATCGTAAGGAGAAGCATGTCAAAAGAGCTAAAAATGGTTGGTACAAGTATGACATAAAATTTGCACTACCTGTATACGAAAATGAAGTGTTGGTCAGATATAATGTTTTCAGTGCCCGATTACTCATAAATCATGCAGAAAATGGAAAAAAGTATTTGTACGATATTCTGGCAATAAAAAAAGAAACGAGCAAGCCGCAACAATAAGTGCGGTGAAAACCCATTTCTTATAATTTAGAATAACGCAAGTAAATCTATTTGTCAATAAAAATTATAAGAAACAGCCGGAATCCAGAAAATCTATGGATTCCGGCTGTTTTCTCTTGGAAGCTATTCATCCTCGTGGACAATATCCTCCAGAACGCGGATAAGATCATGAATACTTTCCACACGCTCATCCCGTTCAAGAATACGATTTTTAAGATCAATAGACAAAGATTCAAATTTTTCCCAGATTTCCGGGGATATATAGGATGCCATCATATCACCTCAACCCTATCTTGCACAAAATAAAGGTAAATTATTCATAAAAAACAAACCATCCCCGAAAAACAAACAATCCACAAAAATGCAAACTATCTACAAATTCCCGGCGAAAACATAATCTTTCCGAAGGGGGTGGGAACGTAGCGCAAGGTGAGAGGAAGGAAACCAGTGCCGCCGCCCCCAGTTTCCTTCCTCTCACCGTTCAACACCTTCCCGGGGTCCCCCTTCCATTCCGGAATAAAAATTTCCATATTTGCAAACCCGCAATTATATGTTAAGATATAAACTAATGACTTTATGCATACCTTGATGATTGCTGAAGGATGATGACGAAATGGATAGTTTAGAGCAGAAAATCGTCGGCTTGATCGACGCCCACAGAGAAGAAATCATCGCCTTTGCCGAAGATGTGGCAGCACATCCGGAGCCGGGGTTTTATGAAGAGAGAACCGCAGCGAAGGTTGCGGGATTTTTGCGTGGGCTTGGCCAGGATGTACATACACAGCTTGCCCGCACCGGCGTGCGCGGAGACTGGATGGAGCAGGACGGACCGAACGTGACAATCATAGGAGAAATGGACGCCATCGGATGCAGAACTCATCCGATGGCTGATTCCCGTACCGGGGCAGCACATGCATGCGGACACCACGCACAGCTTGCCGCCATGATTGGCGCAGCATTGGCATTCGCCGATGAGGAAGTGAGAGCTTCCCTGTCTGGGTCCGTATCTTTTTTTGCCGTTCCCGCGGAGGAATATATTGACGCGGATAAACGCAGAAGCCTGAAGAAGGAAGGCATTGTTTTTGCCGGCTCGGGGAAAAGTGAACTCATCCGCACAGGCGCCATGGATCATACAGACATTGTGCTTACCACACACGTACACATGGTGCCTGTGGAGGAGGACCTTTACCTGGGAAATCCCGCCTGCAACGGCTATACGGCCCAACGGGTGACCATCCGTGGAAAAGCCGCCCACGCGGCTATTGATCCCTGGGATGGGGTAAATGCCCTCAGCATCGCTTCCAGCGCAATCCAGATGATGGGACTGATGCGTGAGACGTTCCGGGAGGAGGATCATGTCCGTCTGCACAATATTGTGCGAAAGGCCGGAGATGTGATCAACAGTGTGCCCGATGAGGCTGTGGTGGAGACGAAGGTGCGCGCTGCCACCCTTGAGGCAATCCGCGAGACGCAGAAAAAGGTGGACCGTGCTTACGACGGCGCAGCCTATGCCTTTGGCGGAAAGGTAGAGAGGGAGCTGCTCCAGGGCTATATGCCTGTGATTTACCGTCCGGCGGACAAGGTTCTTAAGGAAGCGGCGGATGACTTAAAGGTCTGTGTCCGGTGTGTATCATCGGGGGATTTTAATAACGCGTGTACGGATGTGGGAGATCTGACACATTTATTCCCGGTATTGAACTTTACGTTTTCCGGTTTCAGCGGCAAGCTTCACGGAGCGGACTTTCGCATCAGTGACCCGGATAAGGCTTATATCATACCGGCGAAGATGCTGGCTCTTACTACATACAAGCTTCTGAAAAACAATGCGCTGGCCGCGAAGAAGATTGTCGAAGAATTCACGCCTGTTTTCGGAATCAGAGATTACTGTTCTTATATTGAGAAAAGCTGTGGCCAGGATGCGGCGGGCTTTCTGTAGCTACGGTTTACACGCAATAGAAAGAAGCCGTATAGGCTGTCATCGTGAGAGTCTCGGCGCATTTCCGAATAAGCAGAGACTGAAATCGCGAGCGTGGAGCTTAGGTTACAGCCAAGGAATAATGGTGTTATACAGGATATAGGAGTAGAAGATGACAGAGATTTCTTTAGAGATTAAAAATATAAAAAAGAGTTTTGTCCAGGAGGAAGAGGTGCTTCAGGGGGTCAGTCTCTCCATTGCCAAGGGAGAGTTCATCACCCTTCTGGGGGCTTCCGGCTGCGGCAAGACAACCACCCTGCGCATCATTGCAGGGCTTGAGATGCCGGACGAGGGCCGGGTTTTTCTGGACGGCCGGGATGTGACGGACCTGGAGCCAAACGCCAGGGATGTGAATACCGTATTCCAGAATTATGCCCTTTTCCCGCATATGACTGTGGCGGAAAATGTAGGCTACGGACTTAAGCTTAAAAAGCTGCCAAAAGCTGAGATAAAGAAAAAGGTTTCCCACATGCTGGAGCTTGTCCAGCTTCCGGGTTACGAGAAGCGTAAGCCCTCCGAGCTTTCCGGCGGACAGAAGCAGCGTGTGGCGATTGCCCGGGCTCTTGTGAATAACCCCAAGGTGCTCCTTCTGGATGAGCCGCTGGGCGCTTTGGACTTACAGCTTCGGCGGGCTATGCAGGTGGAGCTGAAGCGTCTGCAGAAAAAGCTTGGCATTACGTTTATCTATATTACCCACGACCAGGAGGAGGCCATCAACATGTCCGACCGCATTGCCGTGATGAATAAAGGATGTTTTGAGCAAATCGGCACTCCGGACGAGATTTATAACCATCCCCGTACCAGCTACGTGGCGACATTTGTTGGCAGCGCCAATATCCTTCAGGGTACAGTGGACCGTATGGCAGGCAGCCAGGCTCTTGTATCCTTTGGGGGAGGAAAGGTTCTGGTGGAGTGCTGCGGCGAGGTGCTGCACCCCAGCGAGAGTGTGACGATAGCCGTGCGCAGCGAAAATATCCAGCTGGACGAAAATTGCGGCTGCGGCCTGGAAGCAGTGGTGGAGGAGAAAAGCTTTGCCGCCGGACAGCTCCGCATGGTGCTCCGTCTGCCGGATGGCAAGGAACTTGTTTCCAGTCGCTACGGGATTGATGCAAATGTGAAAGTGGGACAGAAGGTATGCTATCGATTCAATGCTGCCGATGCTGTACTCGTAGACAGGCAAAAGCCCTGTGTTACGGACGGAACGGTCAAAGCGGAATCGGAAACACCCGGGGCTGCTTCTGAGGAGGAGTCCCATGCGTAGGCGTAAATCCGGTTCCATTTGGATGATTCTGCCGCTTTATTTCTTTACCCTGGTATTCGTGGCGGGGCCGCTTCTTTACATGGTGGCATTAAGCTTCGCTGAACCGGGGGCTGGATATGGGGTAAACTGGAGCTTTAGCCTTGATAATTATAAGCGGATTTTGGAACCGGTATATCTGAGCACCTTTGTGCAGTCCTTTAAGCTGGCAGTTACCAGCACCCTGGCAATCTGTCTGATCGGATATCCTTTTGGCTATTTTATGGCAAAAATGCCGCCGAGCCGTAAGAAAAAGGCAATGCTGCTTCTGATGCTGCCGTTCTGGGTGAATTCCCTCATCCGGCTTTATGGTTGGATCATTATCCTGCAGAACAAAGGAATGCTTAATTTTATCCTGCAGAAGCTGGGTCTGATCAATGAGCCGCTGAAAATATTATACAGCTATCCGGCAATTGTGGTGGGTATGGTGTATGTGCTTTTGCCCTTCATGATCTTGTCCGTGTACTCCAGCGCGGAGAAGCTGGACTGGTCCCTGGTGGAGGCCGCCCGCGATCTGGGTGCGACCAAGCTGCAGGCGTTTGTTACCGTCTCATTGAAGCTTACCCTGCCCGGGCTGTTATCCGGTATCATTCTCACCTTCATTCCATCCATGGGGCTTTTCTTCATCGCAGATATCCTGGGCGGAAATAAGATTGTGCTGGTGGGAAGTCTGATCCAGGAGCAGATGACCAGAGGAAATAACTGGCCCTTTGCAGCGGCATTGGCCGTGGTATTGATGATCCTTACCACTGCCATGATCTTCTTCTACCGTAAACTTACAAATGCGAAAGAATTGGAGGGATTGGGATGAAAAAGAATTCAAAGCTTTCAGGCTTTTACCTTGGCCTGATATTTTTCCTGATGTACCTTCCCATTGCTGTGGTGGTTGTGTTTTCCTTTAACCAATCCAAGCTTCCGGTTGCGTTTACCGGATTTTCCCTGGAATGGTACGATAAATTATTCCACAACAGCGCAATGATGGAGGCTCTGGTCAACAGCCTCATTCTCGGCGTGTTAAGCTGTGCGATTTCCGCAGTGATCGGCACGCTCGGGGCCGTTGGACTGTCAAGGATTCACTGGAAGTCAAAAGGTATCCTTGAATACATCTCCATTCTGCCCCTGATGATACCGGAGATTATCCTCGGTATGGTGCTGATGGCATTTTTCTATATGCTTGGCCTGCCTTTCGGCATGCTGACCCTGTTAATCGGGCATACTGTATTCTGTGTTCCCTATATTTTAATGGAAGTCAAGGCAAGACTCGTAGGCATGGACCCTTCCCTTGAGGAAGCTGCCAGAGATTTAGGAGCAAGTCCGTTCCGGGCATTTTGGGATATTACCCTGCCGCTCATCATGCCGGCTGTGGTTTCCGGCTCTCTGCTGGCCTTTGCCATGTCCATGGATGACGTGGTCATCAGTATTTTTGTAAACGGACCGCGTTTGTCCACCCTTCCCATCAAGGTCTACACCCAGTTAAAGACCGGAGTGACACCGGAGATCAATGCTCTGTGCACCATCATGCTGGGTGTTACCATATTGGTCTTAATACTCTATTCTCTTGTTGGGAAACACAAAGGAGGAAAAAATGAACAAACTGATCGAGCTTAAAAATCTGACAAAAAACTTTGATGATCAGCAGGTACTGCGAGGCATCAATCTTGATATATATGAGAATGAATTTTTGACCCTGCTTGGACCCAGCGGCTGCGGCAAGACCACCACGCTTCGTATCATCGCCGGATTCGAGGAGCCAAGCGACGGCCAGGTGCTGTTTAACGGGATTGAGATTTCCAAGCTGCCCCCATACAAACGGGAGGTAAATACGGTTTTCCAAAAATATGCACTTTTCCCTCATCTGAATGTGGCGGACAATATCGGCTTTGGCCTGAATCTGAAAAAGGTTGACAAATCCGTCATCGCCCAGAAGGTAGAACGGATGCTGAAAATGGTGGGACTGGAAGGCTTTGAGAAAAGGGATGTGACCCTGCTTTCCGGCGGCCAGCAGCAGAGGGTGGCCATTGCCCGTGCGCTTGTAAACGAGCCGAAGGTGCTGCTCCTGGATGAGCCTCTTGGCGCTCTGGATGCGAAAATCCGCAAGCAGATGCAGGTGGAGCTTAAGAAAATCCAGCAGGAGGTAGGCATTACCTTCATTTATGTCACGCATGACCAGGAGGAGGCGCTCTCCATGTCTGATACGGTCGTGGTCATGAACAATGGCGAGATCCAGCAGATTGGCAGCCCCACGGATATCTACAATGAGCCGGAGAACCGTTTTGTGGCCGGCTTTATCGGGGAGTCCAATATTATCGAGGGCGTGATGATCAAGGACTATCTGGTAGAATTCGACGGCTTTCAGTTTGAGTGCGTGGACAAGGGCTTTGAGGATATGGAAGAAATCGAGGTGGTGCTGCGTCCAGAGGATTTGGACATTGTGGACCCGGAGCAGGCTAAAATTACGGGAATTGTCCGCAATATCACCTTTAAGGGCGTGCACTATGAAATACTTGTGGAGACAGACCTGCGTACCTATATGATCCATACTACTGACTATGCCGAGGCCGGAAGAGAAGTAGGACTGAAATTTGGTCCGGAGGATATCCATGTGATGTGTAAGATGGGAGCATACTGATGAAACAGTTTAAGCATTTAATCAAACCATATATTGTGTGGTCCGTGATTCTGATCGTGATCCCCCTGCTTCTGATCGCTCTTTATGCATTTACGGAGGAGGGAAATGAGGTCCTCACTCTTTCCTTTACTTGGGGAAACTTCGCGAAATTCCTGGAGGCCACCTACCTGAACGTGATTCTGAAATCCTTTAAGCTGGGGCTGATCACAACCTTTATCTGCCTGCTTTTGGGGTATCCGCTGGCGTTTATTATTTCCCGTTTTTCCGAGCGGGTGCAGAGCACGCTGATCCTTATGGTCACCATTCCCATGTGGATCAATATGCTTCTGCGTACTTATGCGTGGATGAACCTTTTGGCAGACAACGGCATTATCAACCATCTGCTGTCATTTCTGGGCATTTCCCCGGTGACGATGATGTACACAGATTTTTCTGTAATCCTGGGCCTGATCTGTAACTTTATGCCCTTTATGATCATACCAATCCATACCTCGCTGAATAAAATGGACAAATCGCTCATCGAGGCTGCCTATGACCTGGGAGCAAACAAGGTGCAGACCTTTGTCAAGGTAATCTGGAAGCTTTCCATTCCGGGTGTGGTAAACGGAATCATGATGGTCTTTCTTCTGTCCATCTCCACCTTCGTTATTCCCAAGCTCCTGGGAGGCGGACAATACATGCTCATTGGTAACTTGATCGAGTCTCAGTTTATCTCTGTGGGAGACTGGAACTTCGGAAGCGCCATCTCACTGATTTTGGCTGTGATCATCCTGATATTCATGAGCCTGATGAAGAAGATGGATAAACAGGATGAGTAGGAGCAGGAGGAAGAGATGAAAAATAAGAAAAAGATATTTTCAAAATTTTATGTGCTGCTGTGCCTTGTGTTTTTCTATCTGCCTATCCTGGTGACAATGATATTTTCCTTTAATTCGTCAAAATCATTGACCAGATTCACCGGCTTTTCTTTTCGCTGGTACAGCGAGCTGATCAATAATGTGGAAGTGACAAAAGCAGTGTATGTGTCCCTTACCGTGGCGATTCTGGCGACCCTAATCTCCACGGTCCTCGGGACTGTGACAGCCATCGGACTCTCCAAATCCAAGAAGGTGGTCAAGGAGCTGCTGCTGAATGTTAACAATATTCCTATATTGAACCCGGAAATCGTCACAGCTATCGGACTGATGCTTTTGTTTTCCTCACTTGGAATGCGTAAGGGCTACCTCACCATGCTGCTCGCACATATCGCGTTTTGTACGCCGTATGTCATCACCAGCGTGTACCCTAAGGTCAGGAGCCTGGACCCCAATATGGCGAATGCGGCCATGGACCTCGGGGCCACGCCATATCAGGCACTCACAAAGGTTATCGTGCCCATGATCAAGGAGGGCGTGTTTGCCGGAGCGCTTCTGGCGTTCACCATGTCCTTTGATGACTTTGTGATTTCCTATTTCGTTTCCGGGAACGGCGTGAAGAATATCTCCATTGTCGTGTACAATATGACGAAGCGCATCAACCCCACCATCAATGCCTTGTCCACGATTGTGATCGTGGTCATCATTCTGGTGCTGATCCTTGCGAATGTGATACCAAGGCTTAAGGCCCGTTCCTTAAAAATAAACAAAAAGGCAGAGCGTGCCATAGCTATGGTGCTCATCCTGCTCCTTGCCGCAGGCCTTGTGAAGTGCGGCAGCGTGAGCCAGAGCAGTCATGTGCTCAAGGTGTATAATGCGGGTGAATACATCGACTTAAATCTGCTGGATGAATTCGAGAAAAAGTTTCATTGCAGCATTGTGTATGAAACCTTTGAATCTAATGAAATGATGTACACCAAGCTTTCCAGCGGTGAGACATATGACGTGCTGGTTCCATCGGACTATATGATCGAGAGGCTGATCAAGGAGGAATACCTGCAGGCTTTAGACTGGAATCTGATTCCAAATGCTAAAAATCTGCTTCCCCAGGTGAAAAACAAGAGCTATGATCCGGGCAACCGCTATTCCTGTCCGTACTTCTGGGGCACGGTGGGTATTCTTTATGATAAGACAGTTGTGGACGCGGAGGACCTGAAGGACGGCTGGAACCTGCTGAGTAACCCGAAATATAAGGGGAATATTTACATGTATGATTCCGAACGCGATTCCTTTATGATCGCGCTTAAGGCACTGGGTTATTCCATGAATACGACGGATGAGAACGAGATTCAGGAGGCATACGAATGGCTCATCCATCAGAGAGATACGATGGAGCCGATTTACGCAGGAGACGATGTGATCGACAATATGATTTCCGGCAACAAAGCAATGGCAGTTGTGTATTCGGGCGATGCATCCTATATTATCAGCGAAAATCCAAACCTCGGCTATTTCACGCCTGAGGAGGGAACGAATCTCTGGTATGACGCCATGGTGATCACCAAGGACTGTAATGAGGTAGATTTAGCACACGAATTTATTAATTTTATGCTGGATGAAGAATCTGCTCTTTCCAATACGCAGGAAGTAGGATATACTTCTACTGTAGAGAGTGCGTTTGAGACGATGAAAGACAGCGACTACAAGGGGATTGATTCTTATATACCAAAGGATGACAATCCAAACAGTGAGATTTTTGCGTACCAGAAGCCAAATATAAAGCAGAAATACGCAGAATTATGGACCAAGGTCAAAGCGAAATAAAGAGGAGTGATAATATGAAGAAAGCAACAGCAGGTATTCTTTTGACAGCCCTGGCAGCTTCCATGCTGGCCGGCTGCGGCTCTAAGGAATCGAAAGAGATGGTACTTTACACCTGGGAAGGCATGTTCCCCCAGGAAGTGCTGGATGGATTTGAGAAAGAAACTGGCACGAAAATCATTTATTCCAATTTTGATACAGATGAGACAATGCTTGAGAAGCTTTCCCAGGCTAAGGGCGGCGATTATGATATCATCATTGCCGACGATTATATCCTGGAAAATGTGATCCAGCAGGGACTGGCCGAGAAGCTTGATAAGGATAAGCTGAAAAATATCGGAAATGTGAATCCACTTTACCAGGGACAGTTCTATGACCCTGAGGATGCATATACGGTGCCGTATGGCGCTGGCATTCCGCTGATCGTGTATGATCCGGAGCAGGTGGATATTGAAATAAAAGGTTATAAGGATTTGTGGGACCCGTCTCTGAAGGACAGCATAGCCCTGGTGGGAAATTACCGTGTGATCAACGGCATTACCCAGCTTTCTATGGGCAGGAGCATGAATGAGGAGGATGTGGACGTGATCGCGGAGACAGGTGAGAAGCTTCTCGAGCTTGCGCCGAACATCCGTATGATCCAGGATGACAATACCCAGAATGCGCTGTTAAACGGCGAGGCCAGCGTAGGCTTCCTTTATACCTCACAGGTGACGGCTGCACTCAGTGAGAATCCTGATCTTAAAGTCGTGTACCCGGAGGAAGGCTTGGGCTTTGGAATCATGGGTATGTTTATCCCAAGCGATGCGCCGGATAAAGAGGCTGCATATGAATTTGTGGATTATATTCTGAAACCGGAAATCGCATCACAGTGTATTGATTATATTGGTTATTACTGCACGAACAAGGCAGCAGACGAGATGGTGAACCCGAATCTTGTAGTACCGGACGATGTTACAAAGGGAGAAATCGTGCAGAATGTCAGTCAGGAAGCAGAAGAGCAGTATAGTAAAAACTGGACGGAATTTAAGGCTGCCTGCGACTAAAAGGAACAAGGGGGACATGTGATGGAAATTTATAAAGGCGCTGCAACCTTTGCCGGAATTGCCATCGGAAAAATACTGTTTTATCATAGAAGCGAATATCAGATACGCCAGTATCTGGTGAGCAATGTGAAGAAGGAGCTGAGTGAATTTAACCAGGCCAGGCTTTTGGTCATCCGCCAGCTCAAGGAGCTATATGAAAAAAACTGCCCGGTGCAGGAGATGGAAGCAAAGATTTTTCTTAAGCAGGCCAAGCTTCTCGAGACCGGCAGCTTCCAGAGGGCGGTGGAAAGTCTGATCGTCTCAGAAAAGGTGAATGCTGCTTATGCGGTGATGACCACCAAGGATGAGCTTGCGGCTACCTTCCGTAATCTGGAGGAGCCGGCCATCCGTGAGCGTATCGCTAATATCAAGGAGATTTCCGACCGTCTTATCAGTGTGCTGGGAGGAATCTCCCCCAAAATCGACCTGGGCGAGGAGCCCGTGATCCTGGTGGCGGAGACGCTCTCCCCCACTGAGATTATGGAAATGGATAAAGACAAGCTGCTGGCTGTGGTCACCCTGCAGGGCTCTGTGGTGTCCCACGCCTCCATTATGGCAAAGACAATGGATATCCCCGCGTTGGTGGACATTGAGCCGGATGATGAGTGGGAAGGCAGTCAGGCGATCGTGGACGGTTATACCGGAACGCTTTATGTGAATCCCGATGCAGAGCTGCTTAAGGAGTATGAAATCCGCCGTCAGGCCGACCTCAAGGAGAGGGAAGAGCTGATGAAGCTTAAGGACCAGCGTGATATGACCGCGGACGGCAAGGAAATCGGCCTCTATGCCAATATCGGTAATCTGGACGACCTGAACAGTGTGCTCTTTTACGGAGCCGCCGGAATCGGGCTTTTGCGGAGTGAATTCCAGTATCTTGGACGGGAGAATTATCCCCGGGAGAATGAGCTTTTCCGAGCGTACAAAAAGGTTGCGGAGACGATGGGTGACAGGCTGTCAGTCATACGTACCGTGGATCTGGGGGCGGACAAGCAGGCAGATTACCTGGACATTCCCGAGGAAGCAAACCCGATCATGGGCAACCGCGGTATCCGCCTCTGTCTTGACAGAAAGAGGATGTTTAAGGCACAGCTTCGCGCAATCTACCGCGCCAGCGCGTATGGAAATCTGGGGATTATGTATCCCATGATCACCTCAGAGGAAGAATTGGATGAGATTGAAAGCATCATTGAGGAGGTCAAGACAGGACTTCGGGAAAAGGAAATCCCTTTTAAGGAGATTCTTACAGGGATTATGATCGAGACACCTGCGGCGGTGATGATCAGCCGTGAGCTTGCAAGAAGAGTGGATTTCCTTAGCCTTGGAACAAATGATCTTACCCAGTATACATTGGCAATGGACCGCCAGAATCCGTTGCTGCGGGGGAAATATAATGATCATCATCCTGCAGTGCTGCGTATGATACGCATGGTGATTGACGCAGGACATGAGGAGGGCTGTAAGGTGTGTATCTGCGGCGAATTGGCGGCAGATACCGGGCTTACGGAAACTTTTTTGCGGATGGGTGTGGATTCCCTTTCTGTGGTACCGGCGTGTATATTGCCGGTGCGTAAGGCGCTGAGGGAGACGGATTTGAGTAGGTGAAGGGGTAGGGGACAGGCAGAACTGTGGAGCCCGAATGCCTTTTCGAGGGGGCAATCTCAGAGTTGCGAAAGCCCGAATGCCCCCTCGAGCTCCCCCTGTTGGGCACGCTGTTGTGGGCGTTTTGTTTAGCTTGATTTTTTTGGGGTGTGGGGCCGGGAGTGTTTTAATTGGGAGTTGTTGTGGGTGTTTTGTTTAGATTGAGTTTTTGACGCTGTGGTGCCGGGATTGTTATGTTTAACGTGCTACAGTGGGAGTTTGGTTTATTTTGATTTTCTAGATTATGGTATTGGGATTTTCCAGCGGGGCGCGTGGGCGTGTGATTTAATTTGTTTATTTATGGTTGTAATCGTTGGTGTTGGTGATTCGTGGGGGTGAGGAGATTGTTTGGGTATGTGGAGATTGTAGGAATGTGAGGAAATTTTATGAATAAGAGTAGAGTTATTATTCTTCCCTGTGATGATTATAGGGAAGATTTTGTATATGAAGGGTTAAAGGCGGGGGTTGCGCTTTTGGGCGGGCTTGGGAAGATGATTGGTAAGGGGGAGAGGATTCTTCTTAAGCCGAATCTGCTTAAAAAATCTGAGGTGGAGCGGGCGGTGATTACGCATCCGGTGGTTGTGGGGGCTTTTGCCCGGATTCTTCGGGAAGAGGGGTATGGTAATATTATTTTGGCGGATTCCTGTGGGACGAGTACGACTAGCAGGGTGATCAAGGGCACTGGGATGGATGATTATCTGCAGAAATATGATATTCCGGTGGTTGACTTTTCGCAGGGTGTGCGTGTGGAGTATCCTCAGGGTGTGCAGGCGAAGGATTTTGTGATTCCTAAGGAGTTGTTGGAAAGTGATTGTGTGATTTCTCTGTGTAAGATGAAAACGCATGCGTTGGAGCGTATTACCGGGGCGGTTAAGAACAGCTATGGTTTTATTTATGGACTTCATAAGGCAAAGGGGCATACTGTTTATCCGAGTGCGGATAGTTTTGCGCGTATGCTTGTAGATTTAAATCAGTATGTGAAGCCGCGCCTTTATGTAATGGACGGTATTGTGGCAATGGAAGGCAACGGGCCGGGCTCCGGTGATCCTGTGCCTATGAGGGTGATGCTGCTTTCTACAGATCCGGTTGCGCTCGACAGTGTATACTGCCGCCTTGTGAACTTAAAGCCTGAGCTTGTGCCCACGAATTACCACGGGGAGCGGATGGGACTTGGAGTTTGGCAGGAAGAAAACATCGAGCTTTTTACTCCATCAGGCGAAATTACTATGCAAGATGCGGTGCAGCAGTTTGGCAAGCCGGACTTCAATGTGGACAGAAGTCCTATGCGTAGCAATATCTGGACCCGAGCGGCAAAAGCTTTGAATATTTTTCAGAAGAAGCCGCGTATCATTAAGGATAAGTGTATCCGCTGCGGTATTTGTGTGAAAAGCTGTCCGGTACCGGGGAAAGCGGTGGATTTCAAGAACGGGAAGGGGAATCCGCCGGTTTATGATTATAAGAAGTGTATACGGTGCTTTTGCTGCCAGGAGATGTGCCCGGAAAGGGCAATAGATGTTAGGTAGGGGCCCCTGGAAAGGTTTGTTGAACGGTAAGGAGAAGGAAATCCGGGGCGGGCGGTGACGCTGGTTTGTCAGGCATTGCTCGCTTGCCTTCAACTAAGTTCTAACTGCGACTAAGCCGCTCACGAAGAGCGTTCGCGGCTAAGTCTCCGTAAGAACTGGATTTTCAGGCGCGCTTCCGCAAA